>NZ_KV575263.1:0-555735 GCF_001682515.1 Acinetobacter gyllenbergii
CTTAGCGCTGATGGTAGTGTGGCACTTGCCATGTGAGAGTAAGTCATCGCCAGCTTTTAAATACTAAACACCCCCTCCGCTAACGCTGAGGGGGTGTTTTTTATTGCGGGCAGAATAAATAAATTGGCTTGTGTTAATATCGCTCTATATTTGTCTAGGGACATGGGGTAGATATGAAAAAAGGCTTGTTGGTATTGGTTGTTAGCTTATTAGTTTCAAGTATGGCTTTTGCAATCAATGAGTTGGATACAGGTCTAAAAGCTTATTATCAAAAGAATTATAAAGTTGCTTTTGACAGTTTTGAAAAATCAGCAAAAACGGGAAACGTTCAGGCAATACACTATTTAGCAAGTTTGTATTTTCAAGGCTTAGGTGTCCCAAAGAATGTAGAAAAGGCTTTTAACTTATTTAATCAATCTGCTCAAAAAGGTTATGCTCCCTCCTTAGCAAATCTTTCGATTATGTATTATGAAGGTATTGGAGTACAAAAAAATCCTGAAAAGGGTTTTGAATATACTAAAAAGGCTGCGAATGCAGGAGATTTGCAATCTCAATTTAATTTAGGTAATGCTTTTCGCAAAGGGAACTTTGTTAAACAAGATTATACTAAAGCTGCTTTTTGGTATGAAAAATCAGCAAAAGCTGGCTATTCTTTTTCTCAAAATGAGTATGGTTTATTATTTGCTCAAGGTTTAGGCGTTGAACAAGATTATTATAAAGCTTACGCATGGATCAGTGTTTCAGCTGAAACAGAAAATGATCAGGCAATTAAAAATTTGAAGAATTTTACTCAAATTTTTAATATCCAAGAAATGAAGAAGGCTAAGGAGCTAGCTGATCAGTATAAAACACTTTATCTTAAATAAAAAATTAGGTATTTCTGATGAAACTCAATTCTTTCTCTCCACTCTCTGAAGATGATGAACTGCATCTGCCTGAGCTGGTGTATTGGGCATCCCTCGGTGATGTGGAACAAGTTGAGCAACTACTGGCAGAGGGGATAGACCCAAACCAGACCGATGACGAAGGCTATAGTGCATTACAGGCCGCTGCTGAGAACGATCATTTGGCGGTGGTAAAGCTACTTGTGAGCAAGGGGGCGGATGTGACCTATAAAAGTGAATATAGCGCATTACAGCTTGCAGAAATGGCAGAGCATAGCGAAGTGGTAGCGTATCTTAAAAGTCTTTAAATCCTGCATAAAAAAGAATAGATAAAAAGAAGCCCCATCATCCTGACGGGGCTTCTTCATATTCAGTTTATGTCGTTGATATCCTATTAACGACCACGTCCTGTGTCTGTTCTTATTCTCAATGAGACTTCCTGTCTCTCTATGTTTTGTATGATAGGTGAAAAGTTTGTATTGGGATATTCGCCAATTGCTGCGATTGCTGTAGGTTTTAGCGTACATTGCTTCCAAATCTATTCTGAAATTTTAGCGATAAACACACCGCATTATCATAATTTCAGCTAAAGATAGCAGTAAATCACATTTGTATATCAACTTTAATTATATAGACTCCAGTCAATCGTATATTTATGGAAAACTGTCTATGGGTTGGGAAGGATGGTTGTCGTTGGGATTAACACTTGGGGGGCTACTTACACTCATCTTTTCAAAAATTGCCCCGCATATTGTCATGCTGGCAATTTTGACAATATTAAGTGTTTTTGGTGTATTAACCGCTCAGGAAGCTTTGGCAGGTTTTAGTAATTCTGGATTGATTACAGTGGCAGCGATGTTTGTCGTTGCGGCGGGTATTTCTAATTCAGGAGGAATTGATCTATTTGTAAATAAGTTATTGGGTACCCCAAAATCTGAACGCATGGCATTATTGCGAATTTTCTTACCCATCGCTCCGCTCAGCGCATTTTTAAATAATACACCTGTTGTTGCAACCATGATTCCAGCCTTAAATAGCTGGTCGAAAAAAATTGGGGTCGCACCGTCAAAATTAATGATTCCTTTGAGCTATACCGCGATTTTGGGTGGGACGATTACCTTGATCGGGACAAGTACGAACTTGGTGGTTAATGGGCAATATCAAGCGCTAACAGGCCAAGCAGGCTTTGGTATTTTCGATATTACGGTGATTGGTTTACCTGTCGCGATTATTGGCATGTTGATCATGTATTGGTTCGCACCCAAATTATTGCCCAATTACCAAGAGCAAAATGTTTTTTCAAATCTGCGAGAATTTACTTTAGAAGTCGTGGTCAGTCCAAATGGACCATTGGTTGGGCAATCAGTCGCGGCCGCAGGCTTGAGACATCTAAAACGCGTTTATCTGGTTGAAATTGAACGGCAGCAAACGATTTTAACTGCAGTGTCTTCGGATGAAATTTTATTCGGCAATGATCGCTTAGTATTTGCAGGAGATACTGAAGCGATCACTGAACTTTTGAAGATACATGGTTTGGTTGCACCAGCAAGTATTGATGAAAAAACCACTTTGGAAGAAGCACATGCGGGTCGTCGTTTAGTCGAAGCGGTTGTTTCTCCGCATTGTGAGGCAATTGGTAGCGCAATTCGTGATTCTAAGTTTCGTAATCGCTACGGTGCTGTGGTATTGGCGGTTGCACGTAATGGTGAGCGCTTAAAGGGTGGTTTAGGGCAGATTAAATTACAGGCTGGCGATACCTTATTGTTAGAAGCACGTCCAGCCTTTGTAACGCGTCAAAAATATAATAAAGATTTTCTTTTGGTCAATGAACTCGACCATGAGTCGCCTCAACATGAGAAGGCATTATTGTCATGGGGAATTTTACTCGCAGCAGTTTTTGCAGCAGGCTTTGGCATACTGAGTATGTTGAATGCTGCATTATTAGCAGCTGGGATGATGTTGTTGACAGGCTGTTTAACAGTAAAGCAGGCTGAGAAGAGTCTTGATCTGACGGTTATTTTAACCATTGCCGCTTCTTTTGCTTTAGGGGCCGCCTTAGAGAAAACGGGGGTTGCTGAGATACTGGCACAGTTGATCGTACATTTCAGTGCAGGTGAGGCGATTTTATTATTAATTTTGACCTATTTTTTTGTCTCTATACTGACCGAAGTAATTACTAATAATGCAGCGGCATTGCTAACCTTACCAGTTGTGTTAGAAATCACGACGCAAGCTGGTTTGAATCCAATCCCTTTTGTTTTTGCCATTATGATGGGGGCTTCTGCAAGTTTTGCGACCCCACTAGGTTATCAAACCAATCTGATGGTACTTGGACCTGGTAATTACCGTTTTAGTGATTTTATTAAAGTGGGTTTACCGATGAATATCTTGATTGGTTCAATAACGATTTTATTGCTGCTTTTACTTTTTCCGATCACGTTATAAATGAAAAAGCCCTGAATCATTCAGGGCTTGCTTCTTTGTGAGCGCATTACATTAGAAATGCATATCTAAGCCAATATAAGGGCCTTTAAAATTAAACTTAACATCATTTTTATCATAATCATCTAATTTGACATCCAAGATACGATAGCCTGCTTTTAAGCCAACATCGACTAAGAGATTGTCAATAAAGTTATATTGTAATTCAGCTTGTGCATCAGTGATCTTGGTGTCATTGATGTTGCTATAGAGCAACTCAGCTTTTGCACTTAAGCCTGTGAATGGCAACTTGACCCCTGCTGATCCATAGATCACAGGAACAGTCTTATCAATATCTGTTTTTCTGACATTCAGTGTTTTGATATCGCCATTGAGATTGGTTGCACCTAAGCCCACATCGGCATTTACGATGGTGTCCAAAATCTCATAATATAAAATGAAGTCAGTATGGTCGATGTTTAGGTCATAAACAGGTTGGCCTGCGAGCTCTTTTTCTGTTTGTGATTTTAAATTCACATAGCGAATTTTTGCATTTGGAATCAATGGAATTGGATGTTCAATTGCAAGTGATATTTGAGCAGAGCCTTTACGGTCTAAATCATACTCCCGAGAGTCTGCATAAGGATCCAATAGAAGATTATCTACGCCAGTTTGGTTGGATAAAGATGTTGTATTATGGGGCTGAACTTGAGCCTTACCATCATAAAACCAATAACTTGCATCTGCTTTTACGCCAATCACATCTGCTTGTGCCAGACCACAAATACTCGTCCCTATAGCAAACATTGATATTTTTAATATTTTCATTGCATTGTCCTAATCAGTATCAAAAACCGTAATGAATTGTTGTGAATTCATCAGCGAATGGGCGAATCATATAGTGATCTTGGAAAATATGCAGTAGTCTAATTTTAAATTTTTATAACGGGATCAAGAAGAATGACAGATACAGCAAACGTGCGGGATTATCCATTGTATGTCGCGGGAAAAGCGGTGAGCACGGGGCAATGGCTTGAAGTACATGATAAGTATCGAAATACCGTCTATGCACGTGTTGCTCTGGCTGATGCCAAAGTGCTTGAAAAAGCCATTTCTGCTTCGGTAAAAGCAGAACAGGAAATGGCAGCATTAAAACCTTTTCAAAAACAACAGATCTTATTGCATTGTGTGAAGCGTTTTAATGAACTGCGCGAAGAACTGATCGAAATTCTGATTGCTGAAGGCGGCAAGCCTCGCGGGGCAGCGAGTGCCGAAGTTGAACGCCTGATTAATACCTTCCAGTTGGCCGCGGATGCAGTGACTCAACTGGATGATGGACGCATGTTGCCTTTGGCAGTGACACCTGCTGCTGCCCATTTTCGGGGCATGGTCAAGCATGTACCGATTGGTGCGATTTCTTTAATCAGCCCGTTTAATTTTCCTCTCAACCTCGTTGCACATAAGATTGCACCCGCGATTGCAGCAGGTTGTCCGTTTGTGCTGAAACCAGCCAGTTTAACGCCGATTAGTGCCTTAATGATTGCCAAGGTGTTAGCTGAAACTGATCTGCCTAAAGGTTCATGGTCGGTATTACCTTGTGAGCGTCAAGCCGCAGATATTTTGGTGACCGATGATCGTTTTAAGCTTTTGAGCTTTACTGGGTCGGATCAGGTCGGTTGGGATATGAAAGCGCGTGCAGGCCGCAAGAAAGTCACCTTAGAACTCGGTGGTAATGCTGCGGTTCTGATTGATGCAGATACTGTGATTGATGAAGCGCTCATAGATCGTTTGCTTAGCGCCGCTTATGGGCATGCGGGGCAGGTCTGTATCAGCGTGCAGCGGATTTTAGTGCATGCTGATCTTTATGCAGAAGTGAAAAAGAAACTGGTCGCCAAACTGAAAAAAATCAAAGTGGATGACCCCGCTTTAGCAACCACATTGGTTGGGCCCATGATTAAGGAGGCTGAGGCCATTCGTTTGAAAAAATGGCTGGATAAAGCTGAAAAGAAAGGAACGAAAATATTGATAGGAGGGAACTTACAGGGCATGTTGTTTGAACCCACTTTACTGGAAAATGTCGATGCCAAACTGGAAATCTATAAAGATGAAGCCTTTGGTCCTGTGGCAATTTTAGAAAAGTTTAAGACGTTTGAGCAGGGCATTGCCACCATTAACCAAAGTCGCTTTGGTTTACAGGCGGGCGTATATACGCAGAATTTGAATAAGATGCTGTACGCATGGGATCATTTAGATGTTGGAGGTGTGATTATTAACGATGTTCCAACGTTCCGTGTCGATAATATGCCTTATGGCGGGGTGAAGGATTCTGGCCTTGGTCGAGAGGGAATTCATTCTGCAATTCGGGATATGCAAGAGGAACGATTATTAGCCATTAAACAATAAAAAAGATTGTGGCCCAAGCGGAGTTTTAGCTTCGCTTGATTGTTTTATGTACTTGATTTTTATAAGTTGACTGCAAGGTCAAAATTACAGTCTGTTGAAAAATAATCAGTTGTTGAAAAAAAGATGACTTTTTCTTTCAGAATTTACAGTAAAAAGAAATAAAAACAGGTATTGTTCGGCTATTAAAAGCAGAAAAACAAAGCCCAATCTTTAAGGAAGATGGTTTGGTTTTTGCTTTGTTTGTCCATGTAAACGGAGACCCACAAGGTTGAAATTTCATGCAAGCAAAACAAGATTTTTTATGGCACTTTTCATGTCTGTTGGATAATAAAAACCTAACACAGCATGGAAGAGCCAGCAGGACAACTTAGGTGTTTTATGGCAGATTCTCGTGAAAACTGGACATCACGATCTGGTTTTATTATTGCAGCTGTTGGTTCAGCTGTAGGTTTAGGTAACATTTGGCGTTTTCCTTATGTTGCGTATGAAAATGGCGGCGGGGCGTTTCTTATCCCTTATTTACTGGCGTTGATTACCGCTGGTTTACCCCTTTTATTTTTAGATTATGCAACCGGACACCGCGCGCGTAATTCACCTCCAAAGGCGTATCGTGCGCTATTTAAAGGGGGTGAGACGCTGGGTTGGTGGCAAGTCTGTGTCTGTATTATCATCGGTTTGTACTATGCCAGCGTACTGACGTGGGCGGGGAGTTATGTCTACTTCTCGATTGGTCAGGCATGGGGCAGTGATCCAGAAAGCTTCTTCTTCAATACCTATTTGCAGACCTCGAAAGCGACTGGCTTTGATCTACAATTCGTGAGTCATTTGTTCTGGCCGATTGTTGGGATTTGGGCACTGACCTTGATCATTTTGTATGGCGGAGTGAAGAAGGGTGTTGAATTATCCAATAAGATCTTCATGCCGTTGTTATTCGTATTGTTTACGGTTCTGGTGATTCAATCCTTACGTTTACCTGGTGCGGTAGAAGGCTTAAATGCATTCTTTACCCCGAACTGGTCAGCGATGATGAACTATAAAGTTTGGTTAGCGGCATACGGCCACACCTTCTTCTCGTTGTCGGTTGGCTTCGGAATCATGGTGACTTATGCCTCTTACTTAAAACCAAAAACCAACTTAACTGGTTCGGGCTTGATCGTTGGTTTTGCCAATGCATCAACCGAGATTTTGGCAGGTATTGGTATTTTCGCTGCGTTGGGCTTTATGGCACATGCGGCAGGTAAAGAAGTACACGATGTTGTAAGTGGTGGTATCGGTTTGGCATTCATCGCATTTCCTAAAATCATTTCAAGTTTAGGTGCGGGTGCAGATTTATTTGGTTTCTTATTCTTCTCTTCGCTGTTTGTGGCGGGTATCTCTTCCATGGTGAGTATTTTGGAAGTGCCAATTGCTGCAATGCAGGACAAGTTGAAATGGGGCCGTACCAAAGCTGTAACGATTATTGGTGGTGGTAGTGCACTGGTTTCAGTGATCTTATTCTCTAGTGTGAATGCGATTAAACTAGTGGATATCGTCGATCACTTCATCAATAACATCGGGATTATTGGTGGTGCATTGATCTCGATTATTAGTATTGCGTGGTTTAAGCGTTCTGCCTTGCGTGAATTACGTGACCATGTCAACCGTATCTCGACTGTTCAACTGGGCAAAGGTTGGGATTTCACCCTAACCGTGATCACTTCGTTGATCTTGTTAACCACTTTAAGTATGACCGTATTTAACTTGGTGAAAAACGGTTACGATAGTTATAGCATGAGTTTACAAGGCATCTTTGGATGGGGCAGCGTGATTTTCTGTGCTGTCGTTGCACTTGTACTCAGCCGAATCAAAGATCGCTAGGAGAACAACTATGAATACTTCAGCAATCGTAATGATGGTGATTTCAATGGTGTTTTTATGGGGTGGATTGGCATTGTCTATTCTACACTTAACCAAAAACCCAGAAGAGTTAGATGATGTTCTTGAAGACGTTAAAGATCAGCATACACTCTAAATAGAATGAATAAAAAAGCAGGCTTTGAAGCCTGCTTTTTTATTTTGATTAGGCCAATTTTTTAATTCGGCAATAATAGAAACCATCGCCAGAGTGCGCAGACGGTAATAATTGACGACCATAAGTCTGTTCAATTCCCCAATCGGCTTCGATTTTGATTTCTTCAGCATCCGCATGTTCTGCAAAGAATGCCGCCATTTGCTGCTCATTTTCAGCTTTGAGAATCGAGCAGGTGATATACAGCAACGTCCCGCCAACTTTAAGTTGTTGCCACATTTGCTGCAAAATCTGTTGCTGTAACGCCACGGTTTGCGCGATATCGGTTGATTGCCTTAATAGGCGAATATCGGGATGGCGACGAATCACGCCTGTTGCGGAACAGGGTGCGTCCAGCACGATACAATCGACCAGTTGCTGTGCCTGCCAGGTAGTGGCATCTGCCGTCACAATCTCAACAAGGTTCTGATCTAGAGCAAGACGTTCTAAATTTTCAGAAACACGTAATAAACGTTTTGCATCATGATCAAGTGCAATCAGTTTTTTCGGGTTAAAGCGCTCAAGGATATGTGCAGCTTTACCCCCTGGTGCAGCACAAGCATCGACAACTACTTGGTCATCTAAGTTAGGTAAAAGCGTGGCGCACAATTGTGCATGCTCATCCTGAACAGAAAAACCGCCTTCCTCAAAACCGGGTAAATGGGTAATATTGCCCGTTTGTTCCAAAACAATACCCACATCTGAAAGTGTGCAAGGACGAGCATCAATCTGTTCTTCGTCCAAAATCTCTAAATATTCATTACGACTGACTTGGCGTTCGTTGACGCGCAGGGTCAGTGGTGCGACTTGCTTTAAGGCTTGGCATAGCGGCTCTACTTGCTCAGGCCAATCTTTTTTGAGTCGTTTGAATAACCAACTTGGTAAACCATGGGTATGATTCAATGCGGTTTGAAATTCATCTGTTTCACGTGAAACACGACGCAGAATCGCATTGACCAAACCACTCATTGGCTCGAAACCGAGTTGCTTAGCCGCATTTACAGTTTCTGAAATCGCAGCATGCACTGGAATACGCGTACATAAAATTTGATATAAACCCAGATATAAACAACTTTCGAGTGCTTCATTGTCTAATGGTTTTGTGAGCAAGGGTAAAGTAATGGCTTTTAACGAATACCATTGGCGCAAACAACCTAAAGTAAGCTCGTGATATAAACCGCGGTCACGTTCAGAAACGATATTGATATGTTGATTCAAAACGGAAGACAAAGATTGTCCATTTTGAACCGCCAAAAGTGTTTTGATCACCTGCGCACGCAGATTTAAATTTTTTGCAGATGATTGGTTCATAGCAGTATTTGCCCCACTTGTAATTTTTGGGTTTGTAACATTTGTACACTATTGAGTGCCTTACCACCTGGCCATTGCACGCTAGTTAATAGTAACGTCCGTCCATCCCCACAAACCACCATCACACCATGATTGTCTACCGTAACAATTTCACCTGCGACTTTGTTACTAAACTCAGTAATCGTAAGTTTTGCAGCCCAAACACGTAACACTTGTCCGTCTAGCTCACAAAACGACACAGGCCAAGGATTAAAAGCACGAATATTACGGTCAATTTGAACTGCATTTACAGTCCAATCGATACGCGCTTCGGCTTTCACTAATTTGTGCGCATAAACGGTCAGCGCCTCATCTTGCACTTCACGTTTTTCAATAAAATCCTGCAAGCTTGATTCTGATTCAAGCACGGTACAAATCGCTTCTGCACCTTGAAGCGCCAATTTGTCATGCAAGCTGGCAGAGGTGTCTTCAGCGGTGATTGGGCAGTAGGTTTTATACATCATATCGCCCGTATCTAAACCTGCCGCCATTTGCATGATGGTGATGCCCGTTTCAGTATCCCCTGTCGCGATGGCACGTTGAATTGGCGCAGCGCCACGCCAGCGGGGTAACAGTGATCCATGGATATTTAAACAACCGTATTTCGGTGTATCTAAAACCGCTTGCGGTAAAATCAAGCCGTAGGCCGCAACCACCATCACATCTGCGCCAAGTGCAGCAAGTTCTTGTCGAGCGGCCAAACCTTCTTCGGTAGACGCTTTAAAGTTCAAAGGTTGATAAACAGGTAAACCGTGTTCAAGTGCCAATTGTTTAACAGGCGATGGCGTTAATTTTTGCCCACGTCCTGATTTACGGTCAGGTTGGGTATAAACCGCAATGATCTGGTGGGATGTTTTTAATAATGCCGCCAATGCGGTTGCCGCAAATTCAGGCGTACCAGCAAAAATGATTTTCACAAATGGAATCCAAATAAAACTTACCCCAAATTATAAGCGAAAAAGCCACGAGCCCCTAATTCACTGCTTGAATTGCTTTTGTGCAAAAAAAGATAGGCCTGTTGGTCATCTGTTAAACGATAACTTGTAGTATGATGCAAACAGCTCAGTATCATTTCGCCAGAGAGAAAGTCTTATTTTTCTCGAGCACACACTTGTTGGGAATAAAAAATGCCTGATTATCGTTCGAAAACATCAACACATGGAAGAAATATGGCGGGCGCGCGCGGTTTATGGCGTGCGACCGGTATGAAAGATGAAGATTTTGGCAAGCCAATTATTGCGGTAGTCAACTCATTTACCCAATTTGTTCCCGGTCACGTGCATCTTAAAGATTTAGGTCAACTTGTTGCGAGAGAAATTGAAGCTTCTGGTGGTGTGGCAAAAGAATTTAATACCATTGCCGTCGATGACGGAATTGCCATGGGCCATGACGGGATGCTGTATTCACTGCCATCACGTGATTTGATTGCCGATTCTGTGGAATACATGGTCAATGCTCATTGCGCCGATGCAATGGTATGTATCTCGAACTGTGACAAGATCACTCCGGGAATGTTGATGGCGGCAATGCGCTTGAATATCCCAGTGGTGTTCGTGTCTGGTGGGCCAATGGAAGCGGGTAAAGTTAAATTCCGTGGTGATGAAAAGGCGATTGACCTTGTTGATGCCATGGTGGTTGCAGCCGACGAAAGCTATACCGATGAAGAAGTGGCTGCATTTGAACGCTCAGCATGTCCAACGTGTGGTTCATGTTCAGGCATGTTCACGGCCAACTCAATGAACTGCTTAACTGAAGCCTTAGGTTTATCTCTACCGGGCAATGGTTCGATCGTGGCAACCCATGCCAACCGTGAAAAATTGTTCTTAAGAGCTGGTCGTTTAGTGGTTGAACTGGCGAAACGCTACTATGAACAGAATGATGACAGCATCTTGCCACGTTCAATTGCCACCAAAGCCGCATTTGAAAATGCCATGACTTTGGATATTGCAATGGGTGGTTCAACCAATACCGTATTGCATTTGCTTGCGGCTGCACATGAAGCAGAAGTTGATTTCACTATGGATGATATCGACCGCCTGTCTCGTCAAGTACCAGTATTGTCAAAAGTTGCACCAGCAAAACAAGACGTGCACATGGAAGATGTACACCGTGCAGGTGGCATCATGGCAATCTTGGGCGAACTCGATCGTGCCAACTTATTGAATACTTCATGCCCAACCGTGCATGAACCTACGCTAAAAGATGCATTAGACAAGTGGGATATTATCCGCACTGAAGATGCGGATGTTTATGAATTCTATCGTTCATCGCCAGGGGGCATTCCAACGCAAGTGGCATTCTCGCAAAACCGTTATTATTCAACTTTGGATGGTGACCGTGAGAAAGGCGTGATTCGTAATGCTGAACATGCCTTCTCTAAAGACGGTGGCTTAGCGGTTCTTTACGGCAACATCGCTCTAGATGGCTGTATCGTCAAAACTGCGGGTGTGGATGAATCAATTCTTAAATTCACGGGTACAGCACGCGTTTTTGAAAGCCAAGATGCCGCGGTTGAAGCGATTCTGGATCATAAAATCGTAGCGGGTGACATCGTGGTGATTCGCTATGAAGGCCCACGTGGTGGACCGGGTATGCAGGAAATGTTGTATCCAACCAGTTACCTGAAGTCGAAAGGCCTAGGTAAGGACTGTGCCTTGATTACTGATGGTCGCTTCTCAGGTGGTTCGTCAGGTTTGTCGATCGGTCACGTGTCTCCAGAAGCAGCAGAAGGTGGTGCGATTGGTTTGGTTGAAGATGGCGATACCATTGAAATTGATATTCCAAACCGTACCATTCACTTGAATGTGGATGATGCGACTATGGCGCATCGCCGTACCGTGCAGGAAGCCAAAGGTTGGCATCCTGCCGAAGAGCGTAAACGTAAAGTGTCTAAGTCATTGAAGATTTATGCAATGCATTCGACCAGCGCAGCCAAAGGCGCAGTACGAGTTTTGTAATCCCTTTCAGTCCCTCTTTCAATTAAGGGGGACTTTTTTGTTATTTTATAAGATACTGAACATACTTATTGACTCACTTGTTCCAACCCAAGTTTGAGTAATCGATTCATATTTCACTTTATGACCATTAGAGGCGATCGACATGTCTTTGTTACGTCGTTGGTTTGATCCCATCCGATCGAGTTGGTTCTATCAGAAACCTTCTCGTCAGGCGGTGTTACCCACGGAACAGGGTTTAAGCATTTACCTACGTCTAGACGATGTTTATAGCTATCTTGCGGTACAACAACTGGATCAGCTCAATGAAATCCTGAGTGATGAGCTGAAACCGTTAAAAGTGATTATTTCGAGGCAGGACGCAGAGCCTCCGAATGGCATGTCCAAGCAGGAATGGCTCAGTTACTGTTTAAATGATGCTAAGATTCTGGCCAAGCAGCATCGTTTTGGCTTTGATGACACTCCAGAAATTCCCAGCGCAGAAGCATTACAACAAGCTGAAACCATTCTTCGAAATACCCCTTTACGTGAACAGAACTTCTTGCATTTACTGGAAGACGTGTTCCATATGCTGTGGCAGCAACAATATGGAAAATTGCGTACCTTATACGCAATGGCCAGTCAGCACCAAAGCCCGCAAGATTATCCTGAACGCATTTTTAAAGATGTGCCCGTTGCTGCCAGCTATTTTGAATTTGGTGAACGTAAATACCAAGCGGTTGACGATTTACTGCGTCTGACGCGTCGTCTGAAACAGCAAAAATTACTGACCGGAAATCCAATTTTCCTGATTAATCATATCGAATGGCGTGAGCATTTGATTAATGATGGTGAGGCACTCAATGAAGTGCAGGCCATGCATCCCGAGCTAGATTTATACATCGCACTTGAAGATCCCATGAGCTGGTTATTATTGGCCTATATCAAAGAAGAATTGGCCAATTATTATAATATCCAGCTGAAAGTCTATCCGCTCAGTTACCACGGACGGGATTGGTTTGACTGGAGCTTGGCTACTCGTGTCTCCAAGCGAACCCAAGTGGCATTTACGCCATTCTGCCGTCCGACCAAAGAAGCGACCTATGAGATGGCACGACTGTTTTATAGTGTGCCTGAAGAACAACAAGTCGATTGTATCCACCAAATTTTTGCAGGGGTGTGGACACATGGTAAAGACCTGTCATTTAAAGCCCATTTCCAGCGTATGCAAAAGCGTTTAGAGATCGAGCACATCACTGAGCAGGATGTCGAAGCTTTACTGAAGCAGAACGATGAACTGTGTCAGCAAAAGCATCAGCCTGATTTTCCAGTGTTAGAATTGCGTATTGATGGGCAAAGTTATGTCTTTAACAGCTTGTATCGAGTCTGGATGATTGAAAGTATCATCAGCAATGTGTTGGAAGATAAATATAGAACCGCCTCAAGCTCTGCCTGAGGCCTACTTCCAAAAATAAGAATAGGGCAAGCTGCGCTTTTTTTCGTAGCATAACTCCGATGCAATATCGGAGATTCGGGCGTGACTTTTTTAGCAATTATTGTGATGGTATTTGTCTTTGCGGGCATGATTAAAGGCATGATCGGCTTAGGCTTACCAGCAGTTTCGATGGGACTACTGACGATTGCCATGAGTCCGTTTCAGGCTGCCTCTCTGCTGATCGTTCCGTCCATGATCACCAATATCTGGCAGCTGTTTGCTGAGGGTCGGGTCTGGACCTTTGTGCGTCGTTTCTGGTCCTTACTGGTCGGTATAGTGGTTGGATCGATCTGGAGTTTTTTACCCACGTTAAGCCAAAGCCATGGCCAAAGCAGTGAAATTCTCTTGGGGACGATGCTGATACTGTACGGGCTTTATGGCCTATGCGTTAAGAATCTACCTCATTTGGGCAAATATGAGCGTTGGCTCTCACCCGTAGTTGGTTATATCGGTGGGGCGGTGACCGTAGCGACAGGTGTGGTGATTATTCCCGTGGTGCCTTATTTACAGTCTTTGCATTTAAAGCGGGATGAGCTGGTTCAGGCTTTGGGCTTGACCTTTACCGTGTCCACCATTTGTCTCGCCGTGTTTTTACAGCATAATCCGATGGCAGGCATCACCCTCGATTATCGTCTATCGGTTGTGGCGTTGGTCGCAGCTTTAATTGGCATGTGGTTGGGTAAAAAAATCCGCTATCAATTGAATGAGCAACGCTTCCGCCGCCTATTTTTTATGGGGTTGGTCGCATTAGGTGCTTATATGCTATCGCATTAATTGGGGGCTGAACTAAGGGCGATGTTGCAATAAAAAATCTGCAAATTGCTGATAAGTTTCGGGCAGTTGACTGAAATCCTGTGTTGCCAACAAAAGTTTCCGATTGGCCCATGCACCCATGAGTTGTACGGTGTGGAAATGATAATCTGGTGCTAAACGCTGTGCAGCGCGGGCAGGCATAATGGCGATACCAACACCTTTTGCCACCACCTCGGCAATCGCAGCAAAATTGGGTAAGCGCAAACGGTACTGAATATTAAAGCCCAGCAGTTTGGCTTGGGTTTCGATGGATTGTTGCAAAGAATGATGCGGCATCAACCCAATAAAGCCGTAGTTCAAGGCTTCGACCAAATTCAACTGTGCGTGTTGGGCGAGAGCATGTGAGGCGGGACAAATCAGCACCAAGGGATCACTGGCAAATTCCTGAGTTTGTAAAGGACGAATATCAAAAAAGCTGGAAACTAAGCCTAATTTGGCCATGCCTTTACCGAGAGCCGCAATAATCTCAGAACTCTCAGCTTCATGCAGATCGATATTGATGTCAGGATGACGCATCAGATATTGCGGTAACAGCGGTGGCAGATATTCACTTTGTGCGGAGGAGTTGCACCATAGGGTTATGGATTCGGGTTGTTGCTGCCGAAAGCGTTGCATCTCTTGTTCAAGCTGGTCTTTTTGTCGCAGCAAGCGTCGTGCATATTCGGCGAAGGCATGGCCTGCACTGGTGAGCTCAACGCCTGTGGTGTGTCGAATGAATAAAGGCGTATCGAAATATTGTTCAAGCTTTTTCATCCGTTCGCTGGCCGCTTGCAAGGAAATCGCAGAGCGTTCCGCGCCTTTGGTCAGACTGCCTGTGTTGACGATGTGCAGAACGAGCTGTAAATCAAAAAAATCAAAACGCATGGTGGCAACGTATTGAAATATAAAAAAGCCATCATACTAAACATCGCTTCAATAAAGATAGTGGACTTAAGTGCAGCAGCAAAGTGCTACTGAGCGGGATCTATTCATGCTGATCCAACGGGTGATCTTTAAACAATTGCACAATCCATTCAATAAACACCCGTTGTCTGGGTGAAACCCGTGTTTTTGAGGGATAAAGCAACGAAACGGGTAAAGAAGGCACAGCGTATTGGCTTAACACAGGGCAGAGTCGGCCATTTTCGATTTGCTTGACATGCCCATAACGCGGGACTTGGATAAGACCAAAGCCTTGTTCTGCCGCTGCTGAGTAGGTATGCGCTCCATTGACCTGAATCAATGTACTTAAATCATAAGGTTCCACTTGCTGGTTGATGATGAATTCTAAGGGAAGCGGTTTTTGTCGTGCGCTGGAATAGAAGCCCACCATCACATGCTGTTTTAAATCGCTGAGTGTGTTCGGTGTACCGTATTTTTTCAGATATGCAGGACTTGCAAGGGTGATTTGTTGAATGTGTCCCAAGGGTCTGACCACCAATTCACTATTATTTAAATGCCCAATCCGAATCACACAATCAATACCTTCCTTAATGATATCGACATAGCGGTCACTTTCGGTCAGTTGTACTTGAATCTGTGGGTATTCACTGAGAAATTCATGTAGTTTTGGAATAATAAAATGAGCGGCAAAGATGCCGTGGACTTCGACTTTTAAACTACCTTGTGGTTTTGCATGTAGAAAATCATGGTCGGATTCGTCGATATAAGCCAGAATAAATTTACAACGTTGATAATAAAGCTGACCTTCGTCAGTCAGATTAACCTGTCGTGTGGTCCGGAACAGTAAGCGGGTATTGAGTTGCGCTTCCAATTGTTTAATCGCATCTGTCAGGGTCGAGCGTGGTAGATTCAGGATCTGTGCTGCTTTGGTAAAACTGCGCTGCTCAACCACATGCACAAATGCCGACATTGCATTTAACTTGTCCATAGGCTTAATTCTTTTGTTCGCTCTATTCGGATAAAGAAGCCGAAACTTGATGGATTATCTTGTTATCACTGAACAGTATCATAGATCGTATCCAGTGATAAGTTGATTTGATTGAGGTTAGACATGAATACACCAGCAAATGCGATCAATCCGAAGAAAGTAATTTTGATTACCGGTGCATCGAGAGGGATTGGTGCTTTTACCGCGAATTTATTGGCACAGCAAGGACACCAGATCGTGATCAATTATGCAAATAATGCCTTAGAGGCAGATCAGCTGGTTGAAAAAATTAAAGCGGCAGGCGGGACGGCAACTGCATTTAAAGCGGATATCAGTCAATCTGATCAGGTTGTGCAGCTGTTTGATTATGTGATCCAAAATTATGGGCGTATCGACATTCTGATTAACAATGCGGGCATCATGTCTCTTGAAAAAATTGAAGCGCTCAAGGATGAAACGATTGAAAAAGTTTTAGCAATTAATTTAAAAGGTGCACTCTATACCATGCGTGAGGCGGCAAAACGACTTGAGCAGGGTGGAAAAATTATCAATTTGTCCAGTAGTGTGATTGGTATGAAGCTGGAAGGGTATGGCGTTTATACCGCGTCTAAAGCAGCCATCGAAGCTTTGACGGTTATCCTTGCCAAAGAATTAAGAGGCAGAAACATTACCGTCAATGCGATTGCACCAGGTCCGACCGCAACCGAACTGTTTTTTGAAGGTAAGAGTGAGGCATTGATTGCACAGCTCGCCAAAGCTGCCCCTTTAGAGCGTCTAGGTACAGTAGAAGATATTGCTGCGGTGCTTGATTTTGCCGTGAGTGATGCCAGTAACTGGATCAATGCTCAAGTGATTAGAGCCAACGGGGGTATTATTTAGTCGTGGCATCCTTTTCAAAATAAAAAAAGGCAGCTTGCGCTGCCTTTGAACATTCTAGTTTTTATCTTTTAAACTGAACAACAGGTTCAGGAAAATTGCAGCAAACGTTGCGGTGCCGATACCACCTAAATTGAAGCTACCAAATAACAATTCAAAATTGCCTGCACCTAAAATAATAGTGACTGAGGCAATAATCAGGTTTTTATTATTCGAAAAATCGACTTTGTTTTCGATCCAGATTTTGGCACCGGCAATGGTAATCAAACCAAACACCACAATCGAAGCACCTGTGAGGACTGCAGTTGGAATGGTACTGATTACGGCACCAAATTTAGGTGAAAGGCCCAAGAAAATCGCAAACACACCAGCGATCACGAACACAATGGTGGAATACACGCGGGTCACCGCCATTACACCAATGTTTTCACCATAAGTGGTCATACCCGGTGCACCGACACTGCCTGATAATGTGGTGGCTAAACCGTCGGCAACAAAGGCTTTGCCCAATTGCGGGGTCAGGTTTTCGCCAGTCATTGCCCCCACCGCTTTGATGTGTCCCAGATTCTCTGCCACTAAGATCAGAGCCACAGGAGCAATAATTAGAATCGCATTTAAATCAAAAGTTGGATGTGAAAAGCTTGGAATACCGAACCATGGTGCCGCAGCAATTTGGGAGAAATCAATCGGTTTGCCATAGCCTAAAACATTGGTGGCAATGGCATAAATCGCATAGGCGATCAGTAGGCCAACCAGCAGTAATAAGCGTTGTAATAAGCCTTTGGTAAAGACGGCAATGATGCCCATACTCAGTACTGTGATGAGCGCCATCCACATCTCAAAGGGTTGACCCGCAACCCCTTTAATGGTGACAGGTGCAAGGTTGAGACCAATGATCATCACGATCGCGCCAGTCACGACGGGTGGCATCAGTTTTTCAATCCAGCGTGTGCCCGTCAGCATCACGGCAAAACCAATCAAGGCATAAAAAATACCGCAGGCAACGATGCCGCCAAGTGCAACTGAAAGGTTAGGATTGGCCCCAGAGCCGGTGATATGTCCTGTCGCCGCAGCAACCACTCCGATAAAGGCAAAGCTTGAACCTAAATAGCTTGGTACCCGTCCACCTGTGATCAGGAAGAAAATAATGGTACAAATCCCTGACATTAAGATGGCAAGGTTTGGGCTAAAGCCCATCAATAAGGGTGCCAGAACCGTTGCACCAAACATTGCAAATGCGTGTTGAACCCCGAGCACCGCACTTTGTAAGGGCGGTAAATATTCATTTGTCGCAACAGGTCGATGATCAATCTTCCCCTGATACGGTTGCCATTTTGGAAACCAACTTGACATAAATTAGACTCATTATGTGATATCAGCGCGTATGATACCCTGTCTTAAAACGAGCTTTCACCTATAAGCCATTGAGAATATTGCCAGAATAGGCATCGTGAGTTCTTGTTTTTACCTTTTGGTAAAATATGTTTCAAAATAAGCTAGCGGTTTTATTATTTATTTTCATGCTGATGCTTTGAAAAGTTAACGCTCTTATTTTCAAAATAATTTTTGATTTTTTTCTCATTTTTAAATTGAAATGGCATATTTTGCCAGTCTTGCCATCAATAGGCAGTGTTTCTATTGATGGCAAAGCTGAGTTTAGGGCTTAACCAGTATTACGCAGACCTGCAGCAATCCCTGCAATACTCACCATCAAGGCGTGATCGACAGGGCTGTGTTCGGTTTGATGTTCAGACAGATACAGGCGACGACGTTTCATCAACTCTGCTTGTAATAAATGTAGTGGCAATAAATACGGTTTACGTACCTGCATGGATTGATCCAGTACTTCATTATTACTGAGCAGTTTCGATTCACCTTTTAGACGCAACAGAGTATCCACTGCATTTTGCAGACGCTGACGTAATTCAACTCCCAATACTTTTAAGTCCTGATCTTGAGTCAGATGTGATTCATAATACAGGGCAATATCGGCATCCGATTTTGACAACACCATTTCCAGCATATCAATCAGGGTTTGGAAATAAGGCCACTGTTCCAGCATGTCATTCAAGGTGTTTTGGTGTTGTTCATGCACCTGATTAATCGCCGTGCCTGTACCCAACCAAGCAGGCAGCATCAAACGGATTTGTGTCCATGCAAATACCCAAGGAATGGCACGCAGTGACTCAATACCACCACTGACTTTTCGTTTGGCTGGTCGTGAACCCAATGGCAGCATTTGTAGCTCAAGTTCAGGCGTAACCGTGCGTAGATAGCTGACAAAGTTTGGATTTTCACGCACCGTCTGACGATAGACTTTGACCGATAAATCCGTCATTTGATTCATTAGATCACGCCACTGTTGTTTCGGTTCAGGCGGCGGCAATAAGGTCGCCTCTAAAGTCGCTGCGGTATAGATTTCCAGATTTTGCAGTGCAATACCTTCTAGACCGAATTTGAAGCGAATCATCTCACCTTGTTCAGTGACTCGAATCGCACCTGAAATTGAACCTGGTGGCTGCGAGAACAGGGCTTGCTGCGTTGGTGCACCACCGCGGCTGATTGAACCACCACGACCATGGAACAAGGTCAATTGCACACCATGTTGTTTGGCAATTGCAGTCAATTCTTCTTGAGCGCGATATTGCGCCCAGTTGGCGGACATAAAGCCTGCATCTTTGGCAGAGTCGGAATAGCCAATCATCACCTCATGTTTGCCTTGAATATGTTGCTTATACCAATGCATATTGAACAAGGTGTTCATGGTTTTGGCTGCACCATCCAGATCCTTTAAGGTTTCAAATAAAGGCACGACGCGTAGCGGATGTTGAATCCCAGCTTCCTTTTGCAGCAATAAAACTGCGAGTACATCACTTGGATATTCTGCCATGGAAATAATATAGGCACCCAAGCTCTCGGTCGGCTGTTCCGCCAAGGTACGCATGGTGGCAAATACTTCCAGTACGTCAGGATGCTGAATCAGGCTACCTTCGGGTTCATTGAAAAACTTAGGCAATAACGGGCGTTTGCTTTGCAGTTCCTGAATTAGGAAGTTTTGACGGGCTTGTTCAGTCCATGATTCAAAATTGCCTAGGCCCAGATATTCGGTAATCGCTGAAATCGCCTGGCGATGGCGACCCGATTCTTGACGAATATCCAGTTTGAGCAGTTCAATGCCGAAGCAGTTGACACGATAAATGAAATCTAGCAATTGTCCATTGGCGATCTCGGCCAAGTTACTGTCAATCAGTGAGCGATAGCAAAGCAGTAGCGGCGCTAATAGTTCATCTTTATTTTTGATGATATTGCTGTCATCGGCTTCAGCACCTTGTAAGCGTTGTCCCAACCAATAGCGAGTGGCTTTTAAACGTTCACGCGTATCACGCAAATATTCACGATAGGGTTCTGGGTGTTCATAACCTAAAGCTTGTGTCAGTTCTTCAGAACAGCTTTGAATGGATAATTCCCAACGCAGATTTTCAATATCACGTAGATATAAATCCGCCGCCTGCCAACGTGATAACCACAGCACTTCTTGGGTGACTTGATGGGTCACATTTGGGTTGCCATCACGGTCACCGCCCATCCAAGAGGCAAAACGAATTGGTGCGATGCTCAAAGGCAAGGCATGCTCACAATGCTGCTGTGTGAGTTCATTCAGTTCACGTACGAATTTCGGTACTGCATTCCAGAGCGACTGCTCGATGGTGGCAAAGCCCCATTTGGCTTCATCGACAGGCGTTGGACGATGCTGACGAATCTCATCGGTTTGCCAAGCTGAGCTGACCAATTGCTTCAGGGTCGCAATGGTCTGTTGGCGTTCTCTCGGTGTGAGTTTTTGTTGATCCAGCTGGGAGAGACAGTCGGTAATATCATCATATTTTTGAATCAGGGTACGGCGGCTGACCTCGGTTGGATGCGCTGTCAACACTAATTCGATTTTGAGGTCACAGATTTGTTGAAATAGTTGTTGTGCATTGATCTGTTGGGTTTTGAATTTTTCAAATAAATGTGGCAATGGGTTTGGGCTAGGCGCATGCTCATCGAACTCGGCCTGACGACGGCTACGTACCACATGATATTGTTCAGCAATATTGGCGAAGTTAAGAAAATGTGAGAATGCGCGGGTCAGCGGCAAAATCTCTTCATCTTTTAAACCGAGAAACAATTGTTCGAGCTGTTTTTCTGCTTCGATCTGGCCGTCACGTGCACCTTTGGCTAATGCGCGAATTTGTTCAATCTGATTAAACAAATCTTGCCCAGCATGTTGCTTTAAGGTCTCTCCAAGTAAATTGCCGAGTAAACGGACATCTTCACGTAGTGGAGCAGTGATTTGCTGAATCATTCTAATTCTCCTGTTGTTCTTACTCGACTATAGCGCGATTGGGAGACATTCCAAGAGCAGAACGTAAAAAAATGTGAATATTCTCTAATTTATGGGTTGATATTTAAGCAAAAAAATCTCGATGGCCTGTTGAATCATCTGATCGATTTCAGTTGCCGTCGGCACAGGCGCTAAACCCAGCAACACTTGTTGATGACGGATGCCTAACATGAGTGAAATGATCAGCTCGGTTTGCTTAATGGGTTCATCTGCCTGAATAAATTTAAAGCCGATAGCCTGTTCAAAGAAATCACACCAGACATGACACATGCGACTATGTGAGGCATCAAAAAACTGTTGGGTTAAGGGGCTTTGTTCCGCCGCCAGTTCAAACAGTAAACAATCCAATTTCAGTGCTTCAGGCAGATAAATAATACTTAATGCACGCTGACACATGAGCACCAGTGCCTGTTTAAAATCAGCATCGGCGGTCAGTTCAATCTGTTTGGTTCGAATCGATTCTTCACAGCTTTCTTCAATGGCGCACATAAATAGATTGCTTTTGTCCTGAAAGTGGTTGTACACCGTGAGTTTGGTGACGCCAGCCTCTTTGGCAATCTGATTCATATTGGTGGCGTGATAGCCCAATTTTAAAAAAATAGATTTTGCGGCCTGTAAAATTTTGGCTCTTTTTTCTAAATCTTTAGGGCGGCCACTGCTGATGTGCACGTTATCGTTCTCTTTTAATCAATGTAGAAATCAAAAAAATCGCTTTATTTTTTAATTAATGTACCCATGAGTATATTAATTAAAAAATAAACAATCTATGATAATGCTCAGATCACGCCTTAAAAATCAATTTGAATAAGAGCGCAAACAGATGAATCAGATCAATCGTATCATATTGGGGTTACTCATTGTCAGTAGTGTACTCCTCAGCGCCTGTCAGAAAGAGCTGCCAAAGACTGAGGAAATTCCCTATGTCATGGTGACTCAACCCAGTCGTAATCATATCGATCAGAAAAGCTATGCAGGGGATGTACAGGCAAGACAACAAACCGCTTTGGCCTTCCGTGTCGGGGGACAGATTACCGAACGTTATGTGGATGTCGGTGATCGGGTCAAAGTCGGCCAAGTGCTGGCGAAACTGGATGTCAAAGATGCGCAATTGCAAATGAATGCAGCTAAGGCGCAGTTACAAAGTGCACAGGCTGCAGCAAAAATTGCGGCGGAAGAATATCAGCGTTATCAGCAGTTACTGCCTGTCAATGCAGTGAGTCGTTCACAATTTGATGCAGTCAAAAATCAGTATGAATCTGCGCAAGCCAGTTTGCAACAAGCACGCTCGAACTATGAAGTGTCATCTAACCAAACCGGTTATAACCAGTTAATCTCCAATAAAAATGGGGTGATTACCCAGCGCCAAATTGAGATTGGCCAAGTGCTTGCCGCAGGGCAAGCCGCTTATCAATTGGCGATTGATGGTGAGCGCGAAGTGGTGTTCGGTGTACCTGAGCAAGCAGTCAGTACCATCAAGGTTGGACAACCTGTATGGGTCACTTTATGGTCGCAACCTGATGCACGTTTTGCGGCTAAAGTACGTGAAGTTTCTCCTGCTGCCGATCAATCGCGCACTTTTACGGTGAAGGTTTCTTTACTGGAAGGGCAATCGAGTATTCAACTCGGGCAAAGCGCACGGGTGTTCTTTGTGGCACAGGACAATAACGTGTTGAGCGTGCCTTTATCCAGTGTTACAGCCAATGAGCAGCAAGCCTATGTCTGGGTGGTGAATGCCAATCAAAGCATACGCAAAGTGCCTGTGACTTTAGGCACTTATGGTCGAGATAGCGTACCCGTGGTGTCTGGTTTAAAAGCCACAGACTGGGTAGTGGTTGGTGGCGTTCATTTACTGCGTGACCAGCAAAAAATTCATCCAGTTGATCGTGATAATCGTGAAGTCACCATAAAAGCGGGAGGTTAGAGATGAAATTTAACCTTTCAGAATGGGCACTCAAGAATAAGGGCATTATCCTTTATTTTATGCTGTTGCTCGGCATCGTCGGCATCATGTCTTATTCCAAACTTTCGCAAAGTGAAGATCCGCCGTTTACTTTTAAGGTGATGGTGGTACAGACCTATTGGCCGGGCGCAACAGCCAAAGAAGTCTCAACACTGGTCACGGATCGAATTGAAAAAGAATTGATGACCACAGGTCAGTATGATCGCATCATGGCCTATTCGCGCCCAGGTGAGTCGCTGGTAACCTTTGTGGCCAAAGACAGTTTGCCGTCCAGTGCTATTCCTGACGTTTGGTATAACGTACGCAAGAAGGTCAATGATATCCGCTCGCAACTGCCGAGTGGTGTACAAGGGCCTTTTTTCAATGATGAGTTTGGGGACACCTTTGGCAATATCTATGTGCTGACAGGCAAGGACTTTGACTATGCGGTGATGAAGGAATATGCCGACCGTTTGCAACTACAATTGCAACGGGTCAAGGATGTCAACAAGGTTAATCTGGTCGGTCTGCAAGATCAGAAAATCTGGATTGAACTGTCCAATACCAAGGCAGTGCAATTAGGTGTACCTGTTACCGCCATTCAGGAAGCGATTCAAAAACAAAATGACATGGCGGGTGCTGGATTCTTTGAAACAGGCACTGACCGTATTCAAATTCGTGTCAGTGGACATTTGCATAGTGTCGAAGACCTGAAAAAAATGCCATTGTTGGTGGGTGATAAAACCATTCAACTGGGCGATGTTGCGGACGTATATCGTGGCTTTAGTGAACCGGCACAACCCCGCATGCGCTTTATGGGGGAGAACGGGATCGGGATTGCGGTTTCGATGCGTAAAGGTGGCGACATCATTGCGCTCGGTAAAAATTTGGAAACCGAATTTAACCGTCTACAGAAAACCCTGCCTTTGGGCATGAAACTGCAAAAAGTCTCCGATCAGCCTGTGGCGGTACAACGCAGTATTCAAGAGTTTTTAAAGGTCTTGGCCGAAGCGGTGATTATCGTGTTATTGGTCAGTTTCTTTTCACTCGGTTTCCGCACCGGCTTGGTGGTGGCGTTGTCTATTCCCTTAGTACTGGCCATGACTTTTGCGGGGATGAATCTGTTTGATGTGGGTCTGCATAAGATTTCACTGGGGGCGTTAATTCTGGCGCTCGGATTGCTGGTCGATGATGCCATTATCGCTGTGGAAATGATGGCGATTAAAATGGAACAGGGCTATAGCCGATTGAAAGCGGCAGGTTTTGCCTGGCAAACTACTGCTTTTCCGATGTTAACGGGAACGCTGATTACCGCAGCAGGATTCTTGCCGATCGCCACCGCGCAATCGGGTACAGGTGAATATACCCGCTCTATTTTCCAAGTGGTGACCATTGCATTGATCGTGTCATGGATTGCAGCCGTGTTGTTTGTACCGTATTTAGGTGAAAAACTATTACCTGATTTTACTAAACAACAGCAACAAGCAGCATGGTATGTCCGTCTTTGGGCGAGATTGCGCAAGCAACCTGCACCTGTGGTAGAAGCGCATGGTCAGCATCATGACCCTTATCAATCCAAGTTTTATCAATCTTTCCGCCGTGTGGTGGAAATCTGTATTACCTATCGTAAAACCGTGATTGCGGTGACTGTTGGCATCTTTGTCCTGTCGGTGGCCATGTTTAAGCTGGTGCCACAACAGTTCTTCCCGCCATCAAATCGGGCTGAAATTCTGGTGGATTTAAAACTGGAAGAAGGGGCTTCACTGACGGCGACGGAACAAGCAGTGCATAAGGTGGAGCAGTTCCTGTCTAAACAACAGGGCATTGACAACTATGTGGCTTACGTGGGTACAGGCTCGCCACGTTTTTATTTGCCGCTCGATCAGCAATTACCACAAGCCAGCTTTGCTCAGTTTGTGGTTTTGGCATCGTCTCTAGATGATCGTGATGAGATCCGCCGTTCTTTGGACAAGCAGATCAAGCAATTATTACCGCAAGTCCGTACTCGGGTGTCTTTATTGGAAAATGGTCCACCAGTGGGTTATCCATTGCAGTATCGTGTCTCGGGTGAAGACCTCGGGACGGTACGTCAATGGGCGCAGAAAGTGGCCAAAGTGCTGAGTGAAGACCCAAATACCACCAATGTACATTTGGATTGGGGTGAGCCAAGCAAAATCATTGCGATTGAAATTGACCAAGACCGTGCGCGGCAAATGGGTGTTTCTAGTGTCGATTTAGCCAATTTCTTAAATGCCTCCGTGACGGGGTCGGTGATGAATCAATATCGCGAAAAACGTGAATTGATCGAAATCCGCTTACGTGGTGATAAATCGGAACGCGTTGAAGTGGCATCGTTGGCAAGCTTGGCGGTGCCGACCAGCAAAGGAACCACTGTGCCTTTGGCGCAGATTGCCAAGATTGAATCGCGTTTTGAAGAAGGTTTAATTTGGCATCGTAACCGTTTGCCGACCATTACCGTTCGTGCTGATATTCGTACCCACTTACAACCTGCAACTGTAGTGCAACAGTTGGCTGATCAGATGCAGACACTCCGTGCAGACTTGCCAAGTGGTTATCTACTGGAAGTGGGGGGGACAGTTGAAGAGTCGGCAAAGGGGCAAAATTCGGTTAATGCGGGTATGCCCTTGTTCTTGGCGGTGGTGATGACTTTATTGATGATTCAGTTGCGCAGTATGTCGCGGGCAACCATTGTCTTGCTCACCGCACCCTTAGGCTTGATTGGTGTAGTGGCGTTCCTGTTGCTGTTCAATAAACCCTTTGGTTTCGTCGCGATGTTGGGCACCATTGCCTTGTCAGGCATGATCATGCGTAACTCGCTGATCTTGATTGATCAAATTGAGCAGGACATTTTGGCAGGACATGAGCCGTGGGAGGCGGTGATTGGTGCAACCATGCGCCGTTTCCGTCCAATTGTGTTGACAGCATTGGCTGCGGTACTGGCCATGATCCCTTTATCACGCAGTATTTTCTTTGGTCCGATGGCGGTTGCGATTATGGGTGGCTTGATTGTCGCCACTTTATTAACCTTGTTTTTCCTGCCTGCACTTTATGCAGCATGGTTTAAGGTTAAAAAAACAACACAACTATCGTAATTATTTTGTGAATAAAGGTGCGAAACATTGAAAATTTCAATATAGTAGCACCTATATTTTAAGACCAAAAAATAATTGAATTTCATTGCATGATCAAATTTGTACGATGCAGTGAATCGAGGTGATATAGAGCATGGGGCAAGACAATATTGAGCAGCATCGCCGCTACGTGGCGATTTCTTACGTGTTCATGTTTCTTGCATTATTTACAATAGTGTTTGCGGTGTTTGCATACCTATTAGCAAAGAAAGTTGCGATTGTGGATAATGCCGAAGTATGGATACATGCGCATGCACTCTGGATTATGCGTAATGTGCTGTTATTTTTATTGATGGCTTTCTTCGCAGCGCTATGGTTTATCCCCCTGTTCTTTTTTGCCTGGAACAGCGTACTTTGGGTGACCGCAATGACGGTTGCTGGCGTGGTGTTTAGTTCAATTGCTTGGTTATTTTTACTGAATGCTTGGCTGAAAGGAATTGCCAAGTACTTTAAAAATAAAGCCGTTTTCTAAATTTATGGCTTTTTTATTGCAATAGCCCTTGTAAATTTATCGTACAGCCCCTATTAAGGCTCTGTTGACTTTTTTATTACCAAAGTCAGCAGAGCCTATTTGTTTTTTAGATTTAAATAAATTCCGTGAGGAGCATCGCCAACCATGGCTAAACGTGATTATTATGAGGTTTTAGGCGTTTCGAAAACCGCAAGTGATGATGAGATCAAAAAAGCCTATCGTAAGTTGGCGATGAAGTATCATCCAGACCGTAACCCGGACAACGCTGAAGCTGAAGAAAAGTTCAAAGAAGCGGCTGAAGCGTATGAAGTGCTTTCTGATGAAGAAAAGCGCAGCATGTATGACCGCGCTGGACATAGTGCCTTTGAAGGCGGCTTTGGCGGTGCAGGTGGTGGCTTCGGCGGTTTTAGCGCAGAAGATATTTTCAGTCAGTTTGGCGATATTTTTGGTGGAGCGTTTGGTGGCGGTGGCCGTCAGCAACAACGTCAACGCCGTGGTTCAGACCTCCGTTATGTGATGGAACTGACGCTTGAAGAAGCGGTCAAAGGCGTGAAAAAAACCATTACGTTCACAGCACCAGCACCATGTGAAACCTGTGATGGTAAAGGATCTAAAAATCCAAATGATGTAGAAACCTGTCGTACCTGTCATGGTGCGGGTCAAGTGCGCATGCAACAAGGCTTCTTCTCAGTTCAGCAAACTTGTAGTACTTGTCGTGGTCAAGGCAAAATCATCAAAAATCCATGTAGCAGCTGTCATGGTTCAGGTGTTGCAGATCGTCAGCAAACTCTGGAAGTCACCATTCCTGCTGGTGTAGACAATGGCGACCGCGTACGCTTAACTGGTAAAGGTGAAGCGATTCGTGATGGTCAAGCAGGTGATTTATACGTTGAAGTCGTAGTTCGTGAACACGAAGTCTTCCAACGTGATGGTGCAGATCTGTATATGGACGTGCCTGTTAGCATTGCAGATGCGGCTTTGGGTAAAGAAATTGAAATCCCGACCCTTGATGGTCGTGTCAGCTTAAAAATTCCAGAAGGAACGCAAACCGGTAAATTATTCCGCTTACGTGGTAAAGGTGTTCGTCCTGTACGTAGCAGCATGGTTGGTGATCTATTGTGTCGTATCGTGGTCGAAACTCCTGTGAATTTAAACAGCCGCCAACGTGAATTATTGAAAGAATTACAAGCTTCGTTTGATGGTGATGGCCATGCTGCATCACCTAAGAAAAAATCATTCTTTGATCGTCTATTTGACTAATTAGACACCCATAAAAAAAACCTGCTGCGGCAGGTTTTTTTATGGGAAACGGCAACAGATTAACGCCAAAATTTCCACCAAGATTTTTGTGGGGAATGTAGTACTTTTTCATCTTGTAAGAGCGTTTCTAAACGACAGATCATATTTTCAATCACACCATTGATAATCATAGAGCCGAAGAGCCCAGTATGGTATTTTTCATGGACTAAAATATCGCTGATAAAATAAGCTATTTCCTGTATATCAAATTGATCAACTCCGCCAATCGTTTGGGCTTGTTTGATATCGACAGGTTTTTTATATTCTGAAAAAACGAAAATATCACGAAATCGATCTTCTAAGTTGGAGATCGGGTCTATATATAGACCTGCCATCATTGCCGCATCATCTAGATAGAGTTCCTGAGACGTCTTGGGGAAATTGGGAATATTTCGATAATATTTAACCAGTCTATCTATTTCAAATGCATCATAAGGTTTGACTGACATCTTATGCCTTAAATTTCAATTTTCTTAAATGCCTTATTTTAACTTTTTTAGAAACACAGAGTTTTGCTATAGTAGCTCGATTGTTTAAATAAAAGACTGGGAAAAATTATGTCAACTTCTCCACGCATTGGAATCTTGGGTGCAGGCGGACGCATGGGGCGTATTCTGATTCAAGCGGTACAACAAGCAGGCTACCAACTGGCAGCAGCTGTTGAACGTCCTGAAAGCAGCTTGGTGGGGGCGGATGCAGGAGAACTTGCAGGGATCGGCAACCTCGGTGTCAAGATTGTGGGAAGTTTGGGTGAGGTTTTAAAAGACTGTGATGTGGTGATTGATTTTACTGCACCTGTAGCGACTGAACAGCATTTAAAGCTATGCCGTGAAGCTGGTGTGGCTATGGTGATTGGAACCACGGGAATGTCGGATGAACAAAAGGCATTTTTAGATGAAACCGCAACCCAGACCCCAGTTGTTTATGCTGCTAATTATTCGGTCGGCGTCAATGTGTCGATTAAATTATTGGAACTCGCAGCGAAAGTGTTTGGCGATACGGTGGATATTGAAATTATTGAAGCGCACCATCGTCATAAAGTCGATGCACCTTCTGGTACCGCATTTATGATGGGCGAGGCGATTGCCGATACCTTGGGTCGTAACTTAAAAGAAGTGGCAGTGTATGGCCGTGAAGGTTATACCGGCCCGCGTGATCGTCAAACCATTGGTTTTGAAACCATTCGTGGTGGCGATATCGTCGGTGAACATACGGTGATGTTTATTGGTGAAGGTGAGCGTGTTGAAGTGACACACAAAGCCACCAACCGTATGAACTTTGCCTCAGGTGCAGTCCGTGCCGCGGCGTGGGTGGTTGGCCGTGAAGCACGTAAATATGATATGAAAGATGTTTTAGGCTTTAACGAGATTGACGTTTAAAACGTTCCTTTTTTGTACTATAAAAGAGCTTGTTGAGCTTTCTTTCCGAGAGGAGTGAAACAAGCTCTCGCCTTCATTACAACAATCGAGCATGACATGAATAAAAAACATATCGTCCTTGCTACACTGCTCAGTCTCAGCAGCTTTGCGGTGACTGCAGCATCAGAAACCGCCAAACTCAGTTTGCATCGGAACAATATTAAGGTTTGGACTTATCAAACAGAAAATAATCCGATTATCCAATATAAAGCGGAAACCACCTTTGATGTGCCTTTAGAACGCGCCGTAGCAGTGGTCCTTGATGTAGAGCGTACTCCACAATGGGTACCTTATGTGGGTAAGGTGCAAATGTTATCTCGGGATGATAAAAAAGGTGAATTTACCCTGTATATGGTGCTGGATTTTCCTTTTCCTTTAAAAGACCGTGATGTGGTGATTAAAGGTAAAATGAGCAAAAATGCGGATGGCAGCATTAGTATTAAAAATAACGCCATTCAGAATAATTACCCTGAACAACCTGATGTGGTGCGTTTAACCAAGTACGCAGGTGATTGGACTTTCCAGAAACTCGCCAATAATAAAGTGAAAGTCACGACCAATGGTTATGCAGATCCTGCGGGTTCGATTCCATTGAGCTTTGTGAATATGTTTGTGCAACAGCAACCTTATCAAATGCTGATGAAAATGAAAAAGGAAGTGAATAATCCTTTATACGCACAACCGAAATTGCCCGATGTCTTGAAATAATAAAAAAGCCTGATTAAATCAGGCTTTTTTATTACACATTAGGCTTGCGGACATTGTTGTAATTGCGAACTGGATTTGGTTGCCAGTTTGATTTGAATCAAAACCAAAATCAGACCGATACCCGCCAACACAGCGCCAATTATGGAAACAGCGGCATAGTTTAAGCCGAGACTTAACACTGCACCGCCTGCAGCTGCACCAATGGCATTACCGAGATTAAAGGCACCAATATTGACTGAAGAGGCGAGACCAGACGCTTCATGAGCAACCGACATCACGCGCATTTGTAAAGGCGGAACAATGGCAAAGGCAGCAGCACCCCAGATCACCAAACCGATTGCTGCCCCCAGTTGTGATTGAGCAAGGATTGGGAAAATCAGCATCAATGTAATCAGTAACAGCAAGAAACCAATTAAGGTCTTATCAATGGACAGATCTGCAAACTTTCCTCCGAAATGGTTGCCGATGGAGAAGCCGATCCCGATCAAGACCAACATCAGGGTGATAAAAGTTGGTGAAGCATGGCTAAATTCAACCAGACTTGGCGCGATGTAGGTGTATAAGGTAAACATTGCGGAAGCACCAAATACTGTGGTTAAGAGTGCCAACAGCACAGGCAGGCGAGTCAGAACTTTCAGTTCCATTTTGACATTCGGTTTTTGACCGACAGATCCGACAGGCAGTGCTTTCCAGAGTGCCAGCATGGTGATGACACCGAGTGCAGAAATCGCAAGGAAAGACATGCGCCAGCCAATGTTTTGTCCTACCCATGTTGCCAGTGGTACGCCACCAATATTGGCGATGGTGAGACCCATAAACATGGTGGCCACCGCACTGGCCTGTTTATTTGCTGGAACAACACTGGCAGCCACCACAGAACCAATCCCGAAGAAGGCACCGTGGTTTAAGCTGGTAATTAATCGGGCACCCATTAAACTCATATAGTTGGGTGCAAAGGCTGCGATCAGATTACCAAGGGTGAAGATTGCCATCAGTAGAATCAGGGCATTACGACGGGCAAAGCCACCAAACCATAAGGTCATGATCGGTGCACCCAGCATTACGCCCAGTGCATAACCCGTAATCAACATACCCGCACTTGGGATCGATACCCCAAGATCATTGGCAATATTGGGCAACAGCCCCATTGGAGAGAACTCTGTTGTGCCAATGGCAAATGCACCAATGGCCAAGGCCAGCAAAGGAAGGTTGATGCGGCTGCTCATGTTATTTGTCCCATTCAGGCGCAAAGGGTTCAGGACTCACTTCTCGACCATTGCGTTCAAGTTGGGCGATCAACTGCATTTCCTCTGCACTTAAAGTTAAGTCTTGCGCTTTTAAGTTGCTGATCAGGTTTTCACGTTTGGTTGATGAGGGAATCACAGCAAAGCCATTTTGTAAGGCCCAAGCCAAAGCGACTTGTGCGCTGCTTGCCTGATGCTGTGCAGCGATCTCAACTAAGGTTGGATCTTGCAGTACTTTGCCGTAAGCCAAGGTCATGTATGAAGTCACGTCAATATTTTGTTCACCTAAAAAATTGACCAAGGTGCGGTTCTGCAAATAAGGACTAAGTTCAATCTGGTTGGTGGCAATGTGCTCGACACCAATGCTGTCAATTGCTTGTTGGGTCAAAGCAATATTGAAATTCGAGACACCAATTTGCTGGGTCAAACCTTGTTGTTTCGCTTCTAAAAGCAATTGCATGACGCTTGGAATGGATACACCCAGTGCTGGAGCTGGCCAGTGGATCAAGGTGAGATCGACAGCATCAGTACGTAGTTTTTGCAGACTGTCCTTTAAGCTGGGAATGAATTTGTCTTCAGCAAAATTGTCGACCCAGATTTTTGTGGTTAAGAATAAATCTTGACGAGCAACACCACTTTCAGCAATGGCTTGACCTACCGCTGCTTCGTTTTCATAAATCTGTGCGGTATCAATGGCACGGTAGCCGACATCAAGTGCCGTTTTAACAGAATCAATCACCGCTTGATCTTTAAGTCGGAAAGTACCTAAACCGAATTGAGGGATACGCATATTTTTCACCTAATCTTTTTTCATGCTCTAAAGAGCTGTTTTGTGGATGGCTGTTATTTTGCGATGATTATTGTTGCTAAAAAATAGAGGAATTTGCAAAATACAGTTGACTAAATATCAATAATTGAGAGGGTGGCAATGAAGTCTACGGTAGAAGAACTGCTTGCTTTTATGACCATTGTCGATACAGGTTCATTTATTGCCGCAGCTGAACGATTGGGGCAGACCGCATCTGGGCTCAGTCGTTCACTCAGCCGTTTAGAATCCAAGCTCGAAGTCACTTTGCTGGAACGGACCACGCGAAAATTAAAACTTACCCAAGAAGGTCAGCAGTTTCTGCAACATGCTCGTAAAATCCTCAGTGATTTGAATGCCGCCGAAGAAGCCTTACAAAAATCAGATCAGGATACTTCGGGGGTGATTCGGATTGACTCAGCCACACCGTTTATTCTGCATGTGATTACGCCATTGGTACACAAGTTTCGGCAGTGTTATCCCAATATTGAAATCGAGTTGAATAGCAATGATTTGGTGATTGATCTACTGGAACATAAAACCGATGTGGCGTTTCGTTTTGGTGAATTACATGATTCCAGCTTACACGCTAAATTGGTGTGTAAAAGTCGTATCTATATTGTTGCCAGTCCAGAATATCTAAAACGCAAGGGCACGCCTTTACAGTCTCAAGCATTGCCTGAACATGATGTGATTGGTTTTACTCGTCCAACCTATATCAATACTTGGCCGATTAGAATTGAGGGTGAGTATTTTCAAGCACAACCTAAAGTGAGAGCGTCAAGTGGTGAAACCGTGCGACAGCTCTGTTTGCGTGGGCAGGGGATTGCTCGACTGTCTGAATTTGAAATCTGGCAGGACATTCGAGAAGGGCGTCTTGAGGCGCTGTTTGAAGATCAAATCGAACATTCTTATCAAAGCATCCATGCTGTTTATTATCAACAAGAGCACTTGCCGAAACGGGTCCGTTTATTTATTGAGTTTTTGACTGAGCAACTAAGTCAGGGCTTCTCGGTTTGCCTATAGCTTCATTTTGAAGCTGTACATTCAGCACCGGAATTGATGGGCCTGTTTTCTGTATCACTGACACCACAATATGTTGCTGCTGTAGCTTGCATTCAAGTTCGACTGTTGGCAGAAAGTTGCTTGAGAGTATCAAACCATTTTCATTGGGCTTCTTATAGGTCATTTTGATGATGCGGGTCTGCTCGGGGGCTTCACTTTTTTCCATTTTCCATAACTCATAGGTCGGCTGGTTTTGAATTTGCAGATAGCCCTGTGAGAGTGATTTGCACACTTGTTGTTGCTGATAGGTGGCTTGGTCAGTCAGATCGCAGCCTGTCAATAAAATGACGCTTAATATAAATAAGATATTATTTTTCATGGTCTTATCCTTTGGCTGTTGATTTTTATAGCTTAACGGTGTTGTATAAACCAATACAGATACAGAAATTTATAAAAAAGCAGTACAGAGATGAGCTTCCAATATCAACGTTTAGCAGAACAGCTGGCGCATAAAATCTACCAGCATGAGTTACAGCCACAACAGAAGTTAAGTTCTTTAAGGGAATTTGCACGCCAGCAAAGTATCAGCCTGAGTACAGCGCAACAGTGTTACGAGCTACTGGAAGCCAAAGGGTTGATTTATGTAAAAGCCAAATCGGGCTATTTTGTCAATTCAAGACAATATCAAAGTGCTGTGCCTGACAGTCCCCATTTTGAATCTAAGGCGAGGCAAGTTTCAAATTTAGATCTGCAAAACCAGATTCAGACCGCCTCAATTCAACATCATTTAACGCCATTGGGGGCGATTCAATTGTCACCCCATTTGATTCCTGTGGATGGGCTGCGTCGCTCTCTACAACGCGCGCTCAAGCATTGTCAGCCCGAAGATTTTTTATATTGTAATAAGCAGGGTCATCAGCATTTGCGCCAAGCGTTGTCAGACCATTGGCGTGAAGATGGCATCTATGTTGCGACTGAGGATATTTTTATTAGTAATGGCTGTATGCCTGCTTTATCTCTGTTGATTCAACAGATCAGCCAAGAAGGCGATAGTATTTTGATCCCAACCCCGACCTTTAATGGTCAGTTGCAAATGCTGGCGAGCCTGAAGCGTAATATTATCGAAATTCCTGCCGATCATCGTGGTGTTGATCTGGAACGTTTAGAGTTTTTCATGCAACAGGGCAGTGCCAAACTGTGTTTACTCACTGCTAATTTTCAAAATCCTTTGGGTTATTGTCTGAGCAATGAACAGAAACAGCAGATTGCTCAACTGGCACAAAAATATCAATGCTTTATTTTGGAAGATGATATTTATGGTGAATGCAGTTTCCAAAAAGAACGCCCTTTGCCAATTCGTTATTGGGATCAGGAAGGTTATGTGATCTGGTGTGGTTCGGTTTCTAAATCATTATCCACTGCTTATCGAGTGGGATGGTTTTGTTTAGGGCGGCAATTACAACATTTACGTCCGCAGTTGTTGGCCAATAACGTGGGAGTGAATACGCCGTTACAGTTGGGTTTAGCAGACTTTATTTATAGCCGTGGTTATCGGGAGCATTTAGATCGACTCAGACCCAAGTTGATGCAGCAAGTGGAGCAGTATCGAGCGTATATTTTAGAGTGCTTCCACGGTATTCCGATTGCACTGAGCCAATCTCAGGGAGGGTATGCCTTATGGATGCAGCTTCCTGACAGTATCACAGGTTTGGAACTGTATTATTTGGCGCAAGCGCAGGGGATCAACATTGTGCCTGGTGAAGTGTTTGGTGAAGACCGCCGTTATCAGCATTTTATCCGCTTAAATGCAGGTCATGCGTTAACAGTAGAAATCCGCCAAGCGATTCAGCAATTGGCGCAGTGGACGCGGGTTAGTATGGGCTCATCAGAGTATTAAGCACTGATCGACAATCAGAATTAAAAAAGAGGGGAGAAAAAATGCAACTTACGATTGCTGAGAAAAGAAAAATATTTCGCGATCTGCATCAGTCAGGCTGTTTTGTGTTGCCCAATCCGTGGGATGCTGGTAGTGCCAAAATGTTGCAACAACTCGGTTATCAAGCTTTGGCAACAACTAGTGCAGGTTATGCATGGTCTTGCGGCAAGACAGATGGGCAGTTGTCACGTGCAGAGGTACTCGCGCATCTTCGCGCTATGGTTCAATCAACTGATCTCCCTGTGAATGCCGATTTAGAAAGTGGTTTTGCAGAGACCATTGAGGGCGTGTTTGAAAGCGTAACCATGGCGATTGCAACAGGGGTTGCAGGGATATCCATAGAAGATTCTACTGGAAATGCGGACAAGCCATTACGAGAGATTAAAGAGGCTGCTATGAGGATCGCTGCGGCACGTAAAGCAATTGATGAAAGTGGCGAAGACGTGATGTTGATCGGACGTGCTGAAAACTTCTTTATTGGTGTTCCAGATTTAGAGGATACCATAACTCGACTGAAAGCCTATTCTGCTGCGGGTGCTGATTGTCTTTATGCACCTGGTATCAAAACATCAGATCAGATTGTTGCAGTGGTTCAAGCAGTGGTACCCAAACCTGTGAATGTGCTGATCGCTTGGGACAGTGAACTGAGTGTGCCAGCGCTGGCATCTTTAGGTGTTCGACGAATCAGTGTTGGAAGTGCTTTGGCACGGACGGCATGGAAAGGTTTTATTCAAGCGGCCAGCTCGATTGCAGAAACAGGCCGTTTTCATTGTTTTGAAGAGAATCTCTCTGGGGCGGAGTTGAATAAAAGATTACGATGAGATCCGCCAAGCGATTCAACCGTTGGCGGATGAGGTGTGCAAAGGCCTAAATTAATCGAAATCGGCTTTGAGTACGATGCGATAACGTGCTTGGCCTGAATGCAGTCGTTCAATCGCCTCATTCAGCTGTGACATTGGAAATAGCTCAATCTGTGGTGCAATGTTTTTACGTGCAGCGAATTGTAAAAGCTGACGCAGTGCCAGAGGTGAACCCGTAGGTGAAGAAGTGACAGATTTGGCACCTCCCATGATTGCACCGACAGAGACAGGGATCGGTTCTAAAGTCACGCCAAGGAAATGTAGACGACCTTGTGGTGCAAGGGTATTCAGATAGGCTTGCCAGTTCAAGGTCACATTGACGGTGCTGAGTAATAAATCAAACTTGCCACGTTGCGCCTTGATAGCTTGGGCATCTCGGCTATTGACCACATGATCAGCGCCCATGGCCTTGAGTTCTTCGGTTTTATCTGGGTTCGAGCTGAAAGCGGTAATTTCACAGCCCCATGCTTTCAGCAATTTAATCGCAATATGACCGAGACCACCAATACCGATCACGCCGACATGATGGGTGGCTTGAATTTTATGTTTGAGTAAAGGATCAAAGACCGTAATGCCACCACACAGCAGTGGGCCAGCACTTTCGGGATCTAAATCGTCTGGAAGGGGAATGACCCATTGCCAACCAGCACGAACTTTATCAGCAAAGCCACCGGCATGTCCGATGATGGTGGCGCTTCTTTCACCTGTACATAAGACTTGATTGCCGCCAATACAGGGATCACAGGCTTGGCAGGTTTCCGCAGTCCAGCCAATGCCAACGCGTTGACCGACTTTGAGGCCTTTGGCTTCTGATCCCAGTGCAATGATGGTACCAATGATCTCATGCCCAGCCACTGCAGGATAAACCGACGATTGCCATTCATTATTAATGACGGAAAGATCGGAGTGGCACAGACCACAATATTCAACTTTGACTTCAACTTGATGGGCTTTTAAGTCTCCCGCATCAAATTGGTAAGGCACTACTTGCTCACCTGCTTGCATTGCAGCATAAGCGCGAATTTGATTATTGCTCATTGGAACTCCCATTCAAGGAAAATCGATGATGATTGGTTATTTAAATTGGCAATCATTTTCATGGTCATTGACCATACCCACCGCCTGCATAAAAGCATAGCAGGTGGTTGGGCCCACAAATTTAAAGCCACGCTTTTTTAAGGTTTTGGATAGTTTTTGGCTTAGCTCAGTTTGTGCGGGTGCTTCGCGGTAATTCACGACATCATTATGTTCGGTTTGATGGTCGACGAAACTCCACAGCCAAGCAGGGACATCTTCAACTTCATCTTTGAGTTTGAGCCAAGCAATGGCATTGTCGCGGATGGCTTTGAGCTTACCAATATGGCGGATTAAACCTGCATCACTGAGTTTGAGTTCGAGTTGATCATCGCTGAGTGCTGCGACGTCTGCGATGGAATGCTGAAAGAAATGTGAGCGATAATGCTCACGCTTTTTCAGCACCGTGATCCATGATAAACCTGCTTGCTGTCCTTCCAGACAGAGCATTTCAAATAGGTGAGTTTCATCGTGTTGTGGCTTGCCCCATTCTTGATCATGGTAAGCCATATAGAGCGGATCATCGGAGCACCAGCCACAGCGTTGAATTGTCATATTTGATGCTCCTTGTTGTTATTAGAACAGAATGAATTAGAGTTTGAATATCACCCATTCATTTGGGCGAGTATCCCAATAATACAATTCTGCATCGGTTAAATCAGCAAATTTAAGCCAAAAGTCTTTACCTGATTTATCGGCAAAACCGGTACTGATCAGCAAGGCTTCTTCAGTAATTTCCATGATCCAACCCTGATAGCTGGTGCCATTCAGGATGATTTTTTGCTGATTTCCAGACTCTGCAAATTCAACCAGACGTTCAATCAATGCTTCTGACATTGTGTGTTCCTAACGTAAATATGGGTATGGGTTGACTGCACCACGCCCTTTGCCATTTAAATAAATGCCGTAGTGTAAATGCGGAGCGGTATAGCGGGCATTACCCGTATTGCCCACATAACCGATCAGATCACCTTTACGGACATAGTCTCCCACATTGAGACCACGTTTATGTCCATCCAGATGCGCATAATAGTGCCAAGTGCCAGCTGGACCCATGATCCAGACCACCTTGCCACCTAAATTATTATTACGTAAATCAGCAACTAAGCCTTCGGTAGCACTATACACTTTCGTACCACGCTCTGCCATGATGTCGATTCCCTCATGGCTACGGCCCTGACTTCGTGCCGCGCCCCAAGTATCCCGTAATTGATTGCGACTCACCCCTTTGACCGGAACAGGAAGGCGGCTGTCTAAACGCATGCTCTTGAGCTTATTCACCTGAGCATTGGGTAAGGGGGTAGGTTTCTTTGGGGTGGTGGCACAGGCTGATAATAAAATCATCAACACACCTAGAACCGTATAGGAAATCGAATGACGCACACAAACTCCTTGCGTTTGATCTACAACATTTCGAGCATTAGGCCTTTTGTTTTGCTGTGATCAATTTTTTCATGGCTGTTGGAATGCCTTTGGCAATCGCGGTTTCTGGACTGAGCCATATGCCATTTAATTCGATACTGAGTTGTTCTTTTTGATCGTGTTCCACGTGGAACAACTGTTCATGTAGCAACCAAGTAAAGTGAGTAAAGCTATGGCTAATCTGCAAAGATGATACTTGAGCTTGTAGTTTAAAGTGCTGCTCAATCTGTTGTAATTCGGTTGCATGCTCAATAATGGGTAGGCAATACAGTCCACCCCAAAGGCCATGTGCTTCACGTTGCTGCCATAGCCATTCATCACCTGACTGAATCAGCAGGACATCCGCCGTTCTGACGGGAACAGGTTTTTTGGCTTTTTTGAAAGGAAGTTCCTGTTCCATGCCTTGTTGATAGGCTTGGCAGTGTTGCTGCATCGGGCAGTATAAACACAGTGGTTTTTTTGGGGTACACACGGTTGCGCCCAAGTCCATAATTGCTTGGGTGTAATCATGATTGCGCTCTGCTGGACAAAGATTTTCAGCAATTTGCCAGAGTGCTCGTTCATGTTGGGGCTTGGATAGGTCATCTTCAATCGCAAGAAAACGAGCCAATACTCGTTTCACGTTGCCATCCATAATCACACCGTACTGACGTAAGCCAAGGGACATGAGCGCACCTGCGGTGGAGCGGCCAATACCTGGTAGCTCAATCCATTGTTCGAGTGTTTCAGGAAATTTTCCTTGTTGGCTAACGATAGCTGCAGCTTTATGCAGGTTGCGTGCGCGGGCGTAATAGCCGAGTCCTGCCCAATAAGGTGCGACATCTTCCCAACTGGCTCGACCTAAGGTTTCGACCGTTGGAAAACGTTCAATAAAACGATCAAAATATTGCAGTACGGTTTTGACTTGCGTCTGTTGCAGCATGATTTCTGAAACCCAAACTTTGTAGGGATCATCGGCCACTTGCCATGGCAGGTCGTGACGACCGTGTTGGTCGAACCATGTAAGTAGTGCATCAGAAAATGAGAAATCAGACATGAATCAGAACAGTAAAAAGCAGAGGCATAGTATAGCGGAAATAGGTTTTTTTAGGCGTTAAAATTCTATTGGAACATCAACGAGATGTAGGTCGTCAAAGACATAGTGGGAAATTCGATGAGAACTTGGCAAGACTCCGTTAAGTTTGCACTGCCCAATTGAAAGCAGAGCAAGGCAGCCAAACAGGCGACATCCATGTCGCCTTGCACGTGTAGCAATCATCTGGGATTTAAACAACCGAGATCTTCTCTCAATTCCATATGGATTGGGTGTTTAGAGATCGCTTTTCAAATCACTTTAAATGTTTATCTAACAGCTCATACATCGCGTCAAGACTTTGACGTTCTGCTTCCGCGTTATAGCCTAAGTCAACATTGTTGGCCTTAGCGCGCTCATCTGCGAGCGGATTACTAAAACCATGCTTGGCATCTTCAAAAATAATCACCTCATGATCCACAGCAGCATCATGCATTTCTTGACGGAAGCTGGCCACATTGTCCAAGGTCACCATGCTGTCCAGTTCGCCATGTAGGACTAAAATTTCGGCTTTGACTTTACCTTTTTCAGCGGGAGCTTTCGGACTCAATACAGCATGGAACGTAGCAACTGCTTCGATATTTGCACCTGAACGCGCCAAATCTAGCACCACTTTGCCACCATAACAAAAACCAATCGCTGCCAGCTTGTTGGCATTCACTTCTGACTGAGCCGCTAACGTTGCGAGACCGGCTTGGGCACGCTCAACAATGGTATCTGGCTGTTCAAAGGTTTGGTTCATCCATTCCGATGCTTGAGGCACGGCTGTGGTCACTTTTTTATCGCCATACATATCAATCGCGAGCGCAGCAAAACCATGTTCTGCAAGTTCACGGGCACGTTGCTCTGTATATTCATTACGGCCCCACCATTCAGGTGCCACAATCACCCCAGCAACGGGCATATCAATTGCAGGTGCAGCGAAATAACCAATTAGGCGTTGACCATCTGGCGCGGTATATCCAATTTCACGGGTGTTAATCGGGAAGCTCATTGTTTAATCCTGATCTATATTTTTAGAATGCATTGATTAAAACATAAAAAGGAAAATGGATGGCATCGTAAAAACATAATAAATACGCTTGTTTTAGTGATGATCAAAATAAAAAAAAGAAGAATACTAAGATTCTTCTTTTATGTTTTGCGTAGGTCGAAATAACTAAACTTTGCCTCTGGATAAGAAGCCGACGATTGCTAAGATGACGGCAACAACCAATAAGATGACAGCGAAATCTTTGGATAAACCTGCTACGCCACCAAAACCTAATAAACTGGCAATGAGTGCGATGACTGCAAAAATAATGGCCCAACGGAACATGTCGTGTCCTCCTAATTTTTCGTTATGTATCCACTATAACGTGTGTTTTTTGCACAAAATGTGGTGTTTATGTGGTTTAAATGTTTAATACTTAAAGAAGTGTTAAACCAATTAAAAGAGATTGAAGTCAGCAAAGCAAAGATGAATGCTATAATAGGACGCTCATTTTTAAATATTGAAAGCTCTGTATGTCCGTCGAACTGCGCCCCAACTTTTGGAAACACTATCCGCTTGATCAGCTCAGCAATGCGGAGTGGGAGGCATTGTGTGACGGCTGTGGTTTATGTTGTTTGATCAAGTTGGAAGATGAGGAAACAGCAGAGGTTGCGTATACCAAAGTGGCATGCAAATTACTGGACTGTAAAACCGCGCGTTGTTCAGATTATCCCAACCGTCAGCAGCAAGTGCCTGATTGTATCCAACTGACGCCTGAACGACTCAGCACCATTTCGTGGTTGCCACCGAGTTGCGCCTACCGTCGTTTGAATGAAGGTAAAAATTTACCCTCATGGCATTACCTGAATACAGGTTCACGGCAAAGTGTGATCAAGGCAAAAAAGTCGGCTGCAGGACGTTGTATCTCTGAAAGTGAGATCGATGAAGAACAGATTGAAGATTATGTTGTGCGTTGGATACGTTAATTGCGTCTAGCAAATCAATAAGACATGATGATCATAAAAACAACACTTTTGCAGTATTTTTATTGGCGATGTTCCCTAAGATGAGAATAAGAGAGGGAGAAATACAATGAATAAACGGTTAATGACGCCTGTATTGTGTAGTAGCTTTTTATTTTTACTGGCTTGCGGTGCCAATAACAGCAATTCTAAAACGCCAGAACAGAATACAGCACAACAGGCGTCAAGCCAGCGCATTGCACAAAAGTATCAGATTGAGAGCGTCGCTGAATTTGATGAGCCATGGGCGATTGCGAGTTTGCCCGATCAGCGTTTGCTGATTACTGAGCGTAAAGGGCAATTAAAATTATTTGATCCCCAAACCAAATCCAGTATCAATGTGAGTGGCGTTCCAACTGTCAGTTATGGTGGGCAAGGAGGCTTAGGTGATGTCATTTTGCATCCTGATTTTCAGCAAAATCATGCATTATATTTAAGTTATGCCAGCAAAGGTCAGGGTGGTTATGGTGCCGAGATTGCACATGCAACACTGGATTTATCTGATCCCAAGCAACCCAAGCTCACGGATTTAAAAACCATCTGGCAACAAGTGCCGAAAGTGTCAGGGCAAGGCCATTATGGTCATCGTATGCAGTTTGGTCCTGATGGCAAACTTTGGGTCAGTTCGGGGGAGCGCCAGAAGTTTGATCCCGCCCAAGATTTAAACAGTAATTTAGGTAAGGTTTTGCGTTTAAATGCAAATGGAACTGCTGCGGAAGACAATCCGTTTCACCAAAAAGGCGGTATAACGGCTGAAATTTGGTCACTCGGTCATCGTAATCCATTGGGCATGGCTTTCGACCAGCAAGGGCAATTGTGGGTGGTTGAAATGGGCCCTAAAGGTGGCGATGAATTAAACCGTATTGTGAGAGGGGAAAACTATGGCTATCCAACGGTTTCGAATGGCGACCATTATTCAGGGTTGCCGATTCCTGATCATGATACCCGTCCAGAATTTAAAGCTCCTGAAATCGATTGGACCCCTGTGATCTCACCGTCTAGCATGATCATTTATTCCGCTCAGCAGTTTCCTTTATGGCAACACAAGGCTTTGATTGGTGGTTTATCCTCTAAAGCCATTGTGGTGGTGGACATTCAATCTCGACCTGTGCAAGAAGTTCAACGACTTGAGATGAAACAACGAATTCGTGGGCTACATCAAGCCTCAGATGGTTCAATCTGGGTGATCGAAGATGGTCCTCAAGCCAAACTACTGAAACTGCATGCCAATTAAATTTTAACTCTAAGTGATATACATAATGAATCAACCGAAAGCCTGTTCTATGACTTTAAAAAAACTATGTTTACTTACAGGATTGTTGTCCTGCAGTTCGGCGCTTTGGGCTGGAAATTTGACTGAGCAACAGGTTAAAACGATTGTTGATCAACAATTTAAACCTTTATTAGCACAATATAAAATTCCGGGTATGGCCGTTGCTGTGACCCTGAATGGTCAACATTATTTCGTGAATTATGGATTGGCCTCTAAGCAAAATCAACAAGCGGTCAGCAACAATACTTTGTTTGAACTTGGTTCGGTGAGTAAGACTTTTAATGCGACTTTAACGGGCTATGCACAGGCACAAGGACAACTGTCTTTGTCGGATCATCCTGCAAAATATTTTCCGGAACTGAAACATACTGCGGTCAATCGTGCCACGATATTGAATCTGGGGACCTATAACGCAGGCGGTTTTCCGTTGCAGTTCCCCGATGAAGTGGTTCAGCAGCAGGATATGATCAAGTATTTTCAGACTTGGCAAGCAAAAACCAAAGTTGGCGCTGCGCGTCAATATTCCAACCCGAGTATTGGTTTGATGGGCTATGTCACCGCCTTGGCGATGAAAAAACCGTATAGCGAACTGATTGAAAAAACTTTGCTGCCGCAATTGGGAATGACACAAAGTTTTATTCGAGTACCTGAGCAGCATATGTCGCAATACGCTTGGGGATATAAAGCAGATCAAGCCATGCGTGTTTCACCAGGTATGTTTGATGCAGAAGCGTATGGGCTGAAAAGTAGCAGTGCGGATATGCTGAAATTTCTGGATGCACAAATCAACCCGCGGCAGTTCAAACAACCGCTTCGCAAAGCGATTGAAAATACTCATGTGGGTTATTTTAAAGTCGGGGCAATGACCCAAGGTCTGGGTTGGGAGCAGTATGCCTATCCCGTATCGCTCGAGACACTGTTACAGGGTAACTCCAGCAAAATGGCTTTAGAGAGTCATGCAATCACAGCGATTAAACAACCGAAGCTTGCACCACCTGAGACCTTCTTTAATAAAACAGGAGCGACCAATGGTTTTGGTGCCTATGTGGCCTTTATTCCGCAGCAAAAAATTGGAATTGTGATGTTGGCTAATACCAATTTTCCGAATCAAGAGCGGATCAAAGCCAGCTATCGGGTGATGCAACAGTTGGTTCAGAACAACAGCGCGCAATAGAATGTCGCGTGAGTGCAGATTCAAATTGTAGATTTGAGCCAGACACAATAGACTAGGGTAAAAGATCATAAAGCCAGTGATGATGTCAGATACACATATTCCTTTACCTGAACGTTTACGTCCTCGTGACTTGTCCGAAATTATCGGACAAGATCATTTGCTGGGTGACAATGCCCCTTTACGTCAGATGATTGATCAAGGGCACCTGCCTTCGATCATCTTTTGGGGGCCTCCTGGGGTAGGGAAAACCACGATTGCATTGTTATTGGCGCAGGCCGTGGATCGTCCTTTTATCAGCCTATCTGCACTCAATACAGGCGTGAAAGAACTGCGTGAGGTGATTGCGGAAAGTGGGGACTTGTTGACCCCTGTGGTATTTATTGACGAGATTCATCGTTTCAATAAATCGCAGCAAGACGCCTTACTCAATGCGGTTGAGAAAGGCAAAATCACCTTGATTGGGGCAACTACAGAGAATCCTTCTTTTGAAGTGAATAGTGCCTTGTTATCGCGTTGTCAGGTCTATACCCTGAATAACCTGAGTGCTGAGGCGATTCAAACCCTATTGAATAAAGCCATTCAAACGGATAAGTTCTTAAAAGAACGTTTTATCCAGATTGAAGAATATGATGCGCTGATTCAATTTGCGGCAGGTGATGCACGTAAGGCGCTTAATCTGATTGATCTGATTGCCAGTACCTTTGAGCCTGACATTGAGAATATTGTAACCAATGCCATCGTTGTTAAAGTCGCGCAGCAAAATATTGCACGCTATGACAAATCAGGTGAGCAGCATTATGATCTGGTTTCGGCTTTTATTAAATCGATTCGTGGTAGTGATCCAGATGCGACGCTGTACTGGATGGCACGTATGCTGAAAGGTGGCGAAGATCCAGTCTTTATTGCGCGCCGTATGCTGATTGCTGCATCGGAAGATATTGGCAATTCCAATCCAAATGCCTTGTTGCTGGCGGGAGAGTGTTTCCGTTCAGTCCAAGCCGTGGGGATGCCTGAAGCGCGCATTATTCTAGGACAATGTGCCGTGTATTTGGCTACTAGCCCGAAAAGTAATAGCACCTATTTGGCGATTAACAAAGCCTTGGAGTTGGCAGAAAAAACCGCAAACCTGCCAGTACCTTTGCACTTACGCAATGCGCCAACCAAGTTGATGAAGCAGCAAGGTTATGGGGTGGATTATCTGTATCCACACAACTATCCTGAACATTTTGTTCTACAGGACTATTTGCCACCCGAGTTGCGCGGTACCAAACTGTACGAGCGAGCCTTAAATAAGCGTGAAGTTGAAGGCGAACGTTTGCAGCAGCGCCGTTGGCAACAGGAACAACAGCAGCAGTAATCAAAAATTCGGTTGATTCACCGATCATTTTAAAATTGTCCAAAGCAAGAACCCGAATCGCATCGATAGATTCTGCTTTGGCCTCAATATTCTATTTGTATAAAAATGAACGCAAAAAAAGCAACATTGATTGGATTGGTTGCGATCTTACTGTGGAGTTTGATCGTTGCCTTGATTAAGGATGTCAGTAGCCATTTTGGCGCAGTGGGTGGTGCAGCACTGATTTATACACTGGCCTCAATTTTTCTGTTTTTCTCGGTCGGTTGGACCAGTCTAAAAAGCTTTCCTAAAACCTATTTGATCTGGGGCAGTATTCTATTTGTTGCCTATGAAATTTGTTTATCGCTTTCGATTGGCTATAGCAGTAATAATCGACAAGCGATTGAAGTGGGAATGGTTAATTATTTATGGCCGACCTTTACCATGGTGGCTGCCATTGTTTTTAATCAGCAAAAAGCCAATTTCTTGATTATTCCTGGCTTTATCCTTTCAATATTGGGGATCTGTTGGGTGCTCGGTGGCGAGCAGGGTTTTGATTTGGCTGGTATGCTGCAAAACATACAGCACAATCCATTCAGTTATGGGCTTGCCTTTATTGGAACATTACTCTGGGCTGCCTACTGTACGCTCACAGCGAGAATTGCGCAGGGAACCAATGGCATCACCCTATTCTTTATTCTGGTCTCGGTGGTGCTTTGGATTAAATATGCATTGATGGGTGGTGGTACATTTGATTTTGATTGGTCTTCTTCAATTTCATTGTTTTTTGCGGCAGCAGCAATGGGCTTTGGTTATGCCGCTTGGAATGTAGGAATTTTGCATGGCAATGTGACACTATTGGCCGGTGCATCCTATTTTATTCCAGTTCTATCTGCCTTTTTTTCGGCAATTCTCCTCAGTACGCCATTAGGCCTTTCTTTTTGGTATGGTGCATTTATGGTGTGTTTAGGTTCAATTCTATGCTGGGTAGCAACGCAGAAAAAACACTAAAACATTGTCTGGTTTTGTTTGGTCTTGCTGATGCGCTGGACAGTCACTGTATTTTTGTAAGTGACCTCTAGACACTCTATATAAAAGGTCGCATCATCCCGCTTATCAAGGATGATCAAGCTCCACCATGACCACAAACAAAATTAATGCTGCGGAAAGTATCCGAGGCTTGGCATGTCTCGCCGTTGTGTTGTCACATATCTCACTGACTTTTTTCCCGCAGCTGCATAATTTTGATATCAGTGCGGTACCGCAATATGATTTTTTTGCGCAGTTACATCACTCACCGTTGGCCTTTTTTTATTCAGGTACAGGTGCAGTTTTTGTATTCTTTGTTTTAAGTGGCTTTGTACTGACATTATCCAGTTTTAAAAAGCACAATACCGCAACACAATTGAAAAATTCCTTGATTAAACGTTACCCGCGCTTGGCTATTCCTGCCTTTGTCTCTTGTATTATCGCTTATCTGGTGTGTTTTGTGCCTGTGGACGTCTCGCATGTTTCCGAGTGGGGAGCAGCGCTTGCCAATCCACATCCGCAACTGCGTACCGCTTTGTATGAAGGCAGTATGGGTGCATTCTTATTCGGCGATTCCAGTTATAACTGGGTACTGTGGACCATGCAAATTGAGTTGCTTGGGTCACTGGTGATTTATCTGGCTTGCTATCTTTATGGCAAGCTGCCAATTCTATGTGGTCTATTTCTTATCATCAGCATTGTGACCGCTTATATGATCTCGCAAACCGTATTGTTGGGCCTACTCAGTTTTATTTTGGGCATGGGACTGTTTCTGTATGCTGTAGAGCTGAGTACTGTCGTTTCGGTTGTGCTGTTTATATTGGGCTTATATTTGTGTGGTGCACACAACAGTAGTGCCAGCTATCAGTTGTTTACCCAGTTTTTAGGTGAACAAACTTACGACTACCTTAACTTTGTCGGTGGTTTTTGCATTGTTTATGCGGTGCTCAAGGGCAGGTGGCTGGCACAGTTGTTTGACCAACGTGTGTTCGTGTTTTTAGGCAAAATCTCATTTTCAATTTATCTGATCCACTTGGCAGTGTTGTACGCTTTGGGCATTCCATTGTTTAATCTTTTACATGTACAAGGCGGTTTTTCCTATCTCAATGCGGGATTAGTAGCAAGTTTACTGATCGTGTTGCTGAGCATTATTTTGGCACAACCCTATAGCCGTTATGTCGATGATGCCGCGATTAAGATCTCGAATAAATTGGCAAAAATGTTTTAACCACTGAGCGGTGCAGCATCTCGGTAATGCTGCTGCACCATAAAAAATTGATCAAACATTACAAAAATAATCAGTGAATGCTTTCTATTGCAGGCAGAATCAGTTTTAATCAAAAAAGACATAATAAAAATATGGGTTTTAATTCATGAACCGTACTTATCTCAAACACTGTACCTTATTCACTTCTATTTCATTGACTATTGCGGGTTGTACAACGATGGCTGTACCTGTTACTGCAACAGAACAACTGTTTTATGGTGGCCCGATTCTAACCATGTCGGGCAATAGTCCTGAATATGCAGAAGCTCTATTGGTGAAGGATGGAAAAATTCGTTTTGTGGGCTCAAAACAGCAGGCTGAACGCTTGGCGGATAAAAAAGTTCAGTCGATTGATCTAAACAATAAAACCTTATTGCCCAGCTTTATTGATGCGCATAGTCATGTGAATATGGTTGGTTTTCATCAAATGGTGGCTAATCTCTACCCCATGCCTGATGGTCAGGTCTCAGATATCAACTCGTTGGTAAATGTATTGAACCAATGGAAAGCTCAGAATCCAGCTGTAATTAAAACCATGGGCGGCTGGATTTTGGGTAATGGCTATGATGATGCGCAATTGAATGAGCAGCGTCATCCGACGGCAACAGATCTAGATCGGGTATCTTTAGACCAACCCGTGATGATTTTACATCAATCCGGGCATTTGGCCTCGGTCAATCACAAGGCACTGGAATTACTGAGGATCAATCAACATACTCCGAATCCAGCGGGTGGGGTGATTCGCCGTGAAACCAATTCAAATATCCCAAATGGTGTGTTGGAAGAATCCGCTTTATTTACCGCGATTGGCTCAATTTTTAAAGATGTTCCCCCTGCGGTGATGTTTCAGATTGCAGAAAAAGGCATTGCTGCCTATGTGAAGAATGGCTTCACTACGGTACAGGAAGGACGGGCTGATCAGGGCACCACTGAAATGTGGCATGCTTTGGCTCAGCAGAATCGTCTGCCGATTGATGTGGTGTCTTACCCTGATATCACCACCAGTCAAGATTATATGCTCAAGCAAGGTAGCAGCCATCAGTATGATCAGCATTTTCGGATTGGTGGGGTCAAAATCAGCTTAGATGGCTCACCTCAAGGGAAAACTGCTTGGCTGACTCAACCATATTTAATCCCACCTGAAGGTAAAGATAAGACCTACAAGGGCTATCCTGCGATGAGTAATGATCAACAGGTCAAGGACTATATTAACTTAGCATTTAAGCAAGGTTGGCAGGTACTTGCACATGCCAATGGTGATGCCGCCATTGATCAATTTATTGGGGCGGTAAAAGATGCGACTGCGAAGCAAGGTAAAGGCGACCGTCGCAGCGTATTGATCCATTCGCAAACCATCCGTGACGATCAGCTAGATCAGCTCAAAGCCTTAGATATTATTCCGTCCTTCTTCTCGTTGCATACCTTTTATTGGGGTGATTGGCATCGTCAACAAACGCTAGGCGAAATCCGAGCTGCCCATATTTCACCAACCGCAACGGCTTTAAAAAAGCATCTGATCTTTACCGAGCATCATGATGCACCTGTGGTACCCCCGAGCAGTATGATGATGCTGGATGCGACCGTGAACCGAGTAACGCGGAGCAATTATGTGTTAGGGGCAGAAGAGCGAGTAAGCCCTTATCTGGCATTAAAGTCGATGACGGACTGGGCAGCGTATCAGTATTTTGAGGACCAGACCAAGGGCACTTTGAGCCAAGGTAAATTGGCTGACTTGGTCATTCTGAATCAGAACCCGTTGACTGTCCCGAGTCGTGAGATTAAAAACATTAAAGTGCTGGCAACTTACAAAGAGGGCAAACTGATTTATCAGAATGCAAGTGACTAAAAAGCAAAACGAGCCCGATGGCTCGTTTTTCTTTTTCTGTAAAGCGAATAAACCTTATTCGTTGTTTTTAAAGATATAGCAAATACTTCCGATTAAACCGATTAGTTGGCCGGCCACCCACCCAAGTACAGAAAGATTTGAACATTTCGTAATTGAGTCGTAGATGATTTCTGTATAGGAGGCTGTTTCCATCATATTTATGAATATAAATTCTAGGATGAATAAGATAAAGATTACTGTTAAATATAAATATTTGTTTTTTATTAAAATGAGAATGAATGAAAAGATGATAGAGAGTATTCCACAGATGCTGAGCATGGACGGATCATTTGCAGAAACGCCCTGTAGCTCTTTAAAGTAGGTGACCGTACCAACCGCGATATAGTCAGAAAGGCATAGATCCTGTCCAAGTTTATCGATGGTATATCCAGCTATGCCTGACATCAAGAAGAACAAAATTGAAAGATATCTCATCATCATTTTATAAACTTAAGCCTAAAGATAGATCGAATTCCCATGCTTCTACAAAATATTCAGGATCGGCTTAGCGGCTTCATTAATATTGGAATACCTATTTATGGGTTTTAGAGCTGATCGTGCCAATATCATAACTTAAAAAAACCGAGCCATCTGGCTCGGTTTTTGATTATTACCAACGATAATTGATTTTGCCGTAATAAAACGCACCATTAAAGCCGAAAGGTGAGAACTGGCTATAGGGTAAGCTGCCCCCTGTCGGTTGGTTGATGTCATAGACATCTTTATCAGGATAAACATCGGTAATATTGTCGCCACCAACAGTAAAGTTCCAGTTTTGATATTGGTAAGACAGGGCTAAATCCAATAACCATTTGGCTGAGAATTTTTGGTCTTTGGCTTCGCCTGAATTACTAAAGGTTTTAAAACTGCCATAGCGGGTGAGATTGGTATTCACACTGAAATTTCCAAGCTTATAGTCATTCGCTAAACTGAATTTATGTTCAGGGGTACTGCCAGCCAATAAACCGTATTGTTCTCGACGGTCTAGGCGGGTCAGGTTGATTCCCAATGCATCTAAGATAGCGGGATTTCCATCCACCTGAGTGACTTTATTTTTATTGTAGTTATAGGCCAGTGAGGTATTCAGTTCGCCATAAGGCAAAGCATTCCATTTATAGGTTGCCACTAAGTCAACACCGCGTGTGCGGGTATCGCTGGCATTGTTGAAATAACGAATGGTGCTGAAGTTGGTGTCGGTGATTCCTTTTGAATTTAGATATTGACGAACGGCAGTACTGCTCGCATTGATATTGGAAGACAGACTAATTCGATTATCAATGTCGATTTGATAGGCATCCAAGGTCACATACAACTGGTCTGTAGGTGTCAGTACTATACCCACGCTATAGTTTTTTGATTTTTCTGGTTTTAGCTGTTCAGCACCAAGTAATTGGGCCACTTGTGAGCTAGTTGGAAAGGTGCCAGCCTCAACCAATTGACCATTGACCAGTTGTGATGAGGTTTGAGCAAAATATTGTTGCGCTAAGCTCGGTGCACGGAAACCTGTAGAGGCACTGCCACGTAGCGCAAGCACGGGATGGACGGCATAACGCAAAGACAATGAAGCATTATCGGTGTGACCAAAATCATTATAATATTCATGTCGATAGGCTGTAGATGCAGACAATTTTTCAGTTAAATTGGCTTCTAAATCAAGATAGGCGGCATAACTGTCTCTTGACCATTCACCTGCATCGGCCGATCGAAAACCTGCAAGCCCTGAAGAGCCACTTTTATAATAGGACGTTGGATCACCTGCTTGGATTTGATATTTTTGATTCAAATACTGTGTACCAAAGGCAACATTCAATGGGCTAGCGAGTGCTGCGAGATTAAACTCTCGAGAAACATCAAAATTCACCACCGTTTGAGCATTTTTCAGTGTGCCATTTTGGAAGCCGAATGGTGTCGTGGCAGTATCTTTATAAAGATCGACATTAATCGTTTTGGTATCGACATCATAACGATTCAAACCATAATTGACGGATGCATCATAATGCCATGCTGACCAATCGCCTTTAATCCCTGCCACTGCGCCAAAATCATCCAGTTGTCCTTGTATAATGGGTAGGTAGCCATTTGGATAGAGGGCAGGAATATTATTTGATGCATTACTTAAACGATAGAATCCAGCCGTCTCGGCATTACGATGGCTATAGGTCGCAAAAGAATACAGCTCGGCATGATCACTGAGATCATAACCCAGATTTACTGCTGCTTTAACTTCGTCTGAGTCTGGATCTCCAAAACGGAACGTACGCTGTCCATAGGTGGTTGATTTTGGATCACGCAGGTCAGCACCGGCGCGATTGGTAGCTTGGCTATCCTGCCATTCCCCTGAAAAAATCGCATAGCCATAATGATTCAGTTGGGTTCCACCTGAAACAAAGGATTGTTTTTGTTCACCATCTCCTTTGTTATAAATCCCGTATTTAATCCCAGCTTCACCATGTTTTGGATTGGATTTCAAAATAATATTAATCACCCCAGCAATCGCATCAGAGCCATAGCGAGCCGATGCACCTTCGCGGAGTACTTCGACACGACTAATGGCAGAGATGGGAATAGCATTTAAATCAGTTGGGGCAGAACCTCGACCAATGGTACCGCCGAGATTAATAAAAGCCCCTGTGTGACGACGTTTGCCATTGACTAAAACCAGCACCTGATCTGGTGCAAGGCCTTTTAATTGGGCAGGACGGACCAGCTCGGTTCCATCCACCACCGTTGGGCGTGGAAAGTTAATTGAAGGAATAATTCGAGACAGCGCTGTCCCGAGTTCATTGGAGCCCGTGCGTTCAGTCAGTTCTTTGGCACTAATCACATCAATTGGCTGTAAGGACTCTGTTTGTGAACGATTGTTGGTCCGCGTTCCTGTGACCACAATGGTCGCGAGCGTTTTGACTTGTTCGGGCTCTATGGGCGTGTTCTCAGCGGCATGTACATTGCTATACAGGGCAAGCAAAATCAGACTACTACTCAGACTTAAAGGGAAAGTTTTTACAAGGGGAGCATTCATTTTGATCTTCTAACTCAAGTTTTGTAAACATTTGTGAACATGGTAGGAGCATCAAAATATTTTCAAAAACAATATAAAAACATAAGGTTAGAATTAAAGTTGCAAAGCTGATGGAATGCTTTTTAAGTAAATGATTTATATGATATTGATATTTAAAGCGAAGCTAATTATTTTTGAATAAAGAATAAAAAACCAGCCCGATTGGACTGGTTTTTTGTTTAGAAGTAACAGCTTAGCTAGGCTTAGATATCGTCTAAGTTAATGCCTAAACGTGCAGCCACTTCTTCATATGCTTCAACCACACCACCTAAACCTTGGCGGAAACGGTCTTTATCTAGTTTTTTCTTGGTGTCTTTATCCCATAAACGGCAACCGTCTGGAGAGAATTCATCACCCAATACGATACGGTCATGGAACACACCGAATTCAAGTTTGAAATCAACCAGAATCATATTACCTGCATCGAATAATGCTTTGAGCACATCATTCACTTGGTAAGTGAGTTCTTTCATTTTTTCAAGTTGTTCAGCAGTCGCCCAACCTAAAGCAATTGCTTGAGATTCGTTCACCATAGGATCGCCAAGCGCATCATCTTTAAAGAACAATTCAAATGTTGGCGGAGTTAATTCCTTACCTTCTTCAACACCTAAACGACGGCATAATGAACCCGCTGCATAGTTACGAATCACGCATTCAACTGGAATCATCTGAAGTTTTTTAACCAGCACTTCAGTTGGAGAAAGCAATTTTTCAAAATGCGTTTCGATACCCGCAGCAGCTAATTTGTCCATGATGAAGGCGTTAAAACGGTTGTTGACCTTGCCCTTACGATCGAGTTGCTCGATTTTTTCGCCATTGAATGCCGAAGCATCATCACGAAAGACTAAAATCAGGTGATCAGCGTTATCTGTCTCGTATACAGATTTAGCTTTACCAGTATAGAGCAAGGTTTGTTTTAACATGGGGGAACCTTTTGAAAAAAATGCCTAGTAAACGACTAGGCTGGCCAATTTTGGTAAATCTGGGCTAACACTTCAGTTGCAACCGCTGGTTCTGCAAAAGTCGTGTCGAGTTTGAAGAGGGCAATAGTATTGCTTGAGCCAACCGCAGAAAGCTTCAACAGGTAGTTTTGCTCACCGACCTTAATTGTTGCTTCATAGCCATGATCTGCTTGAGAGATGACTTTGTAGTTGAGGCTGCTCACAGTTGCAAAGGCATATTGCCAAGCAGTGGCTGTTGGACCTTCCACTTTCAGTAATGGGTTTTTATTCCCATCCATCACCAATTGTGGACGACCCAAGCTGGTTGCTGTCGCTTCAGTGCTAGTGCTTGCAGTTTGCATTGACTCTGGACGAGGTAATGCATAACGGTTGCCAGTTTTGTTTTCAAATGTTGGCGCATGTTGAATCGCAAGTGGATCAACCGTTGGTGCTGGATACAATGGCGTGAATGGTCTTACCGTTGCATTCTCAGGGAATTTGAGTGGTTCAAGCGCTTGCGCTTTTTTATAATCTAAAGAATGATTATTGAGGGCAAAACGACCACAACCAGCCAAACTTAAAGCTGAAATGACAAGGACAACACCAAGACGTAATTGCATCATAAATTGCTCGTATTAAATAATGCCCGCAGTTTTTAAATCTGTGCGGAGCGGTTCACGATATTGTTCTGCGAGAGCGGTTAAAGGCAGGCGTAGACCTGTACTAATGTATCCCATCTCATGCAATGCCCATTTCACAGGAATTGGGTTTGATTCGCAAAACAAAATATTGTGTAGATTTGCAATTTGTTGATTCAAACTTTGTGCTTTGGCTTGATCGCCAGCTAAGGCTGCTTCACAAACTTCGCTCATTTGTTTTGGTGCAACATTGGCGGTAACCGAAATATTACCTTTCGCGCCAAGTAAAATCAGTTCCCAAGCGGTTTCATCATCACCTGAGTAAACTGCAATTTTACCTTTTAAACCTTCGATGAGGGCTTGACCACGAGGTACATCGCCTGTTGCATCTTTAATCCCAACAATGTTTTTAACATCAGCAAGACGAATCACGGTTTCATTTTGCATGTCAACGCCAGTGCGACCTGGGACATTATAAAGAATTTGTGGAATATCAACGGCCTCAGCAATTGCTTTATAGTGTTGATATAAGCCTTCTTGTGTGGGTTTATTATAATATGGCGTAACGAGCAATGCAGCATCTGCACCGAGTTCTTTGGCTGCTTTGGTCAGTTCAATTGCTTCGTGAGTCGAATTTGCACCTGTACCCGCAATAATTGGAATGCGTTTATTGGCTACACGAATCACTTCTTTGATGACCTGTGTGTGCTCTTCCATGCTTAATGTAGACGCTTCGCCCGTTGTGCCAACAGCAACAATACTATGTGTACCTTGTTGGATGTGCCACTCAACGAGCTTCTCAAGGCTCTTCCAATCTACGCGACCATCTTCAAACATAGGGGTGACGAGTGCGACAATTGAGCCTTGAATATTCTGTGCTAGCTGAGTCATTTTAAAAAACTATCCTATTTTCCCATCCGAGATTGAATTAGTTGAAACGAAATGTTGGATGGTTGCAGTATTTTGATTCGTCGTTCAATAATGAATTCGATTGAATGACAATTATGCAAATTATGACTGATCGGCGGCATAAGAACAATATGCTTTAGTCAAACAGCTGAAAACTTTCATTCATCTTTGTCCTGAATGATTTTCATCTTATGAAAAGTTGGGCGATGGCTAGTCAGACGACGATCGGCAGCGTATGGTGTAGCAAGAAGCGATCTAGATTGAATATTGAGATGCAGACAGATTCGAAACATAGCGCATTAATTGTCGTCGATGTACAAAATGGCTTTACCCCAGGTGGAAACTTGGCAGTCACGGATGCCGATCAGATTATCCCGGTGATTAATCAATTGGCACATCAGTTTGAAACGGTGGTGCTGACCCAAGACTGGCATCCTGATCAACATATTTCTTTCGCTGATAATCATGCACATAAAGCGCCTTTTGAAACCATTGAGTTACCTTATGGCACGCAGGTATTGTGGCCAAAGCATTGTGTACAGGGGACGCAGGATGCCGAATTTCACCCTGATTTAGATATTCCAACGGCACAATTGATTATCCGCAAAGGCTTTCATGCCAATATTGATAGTTATTCAGCCTTTATGGAGGCGGACCGTAAAACACCAACGGGGTTAAAGGGCTATCTTCAAGAGCATCAAATTGATACGGTTTATATTGTCGGGATTGCCACTGATTTTTGTGTGGCATGGACAGCCTTGGATGCCGCGCAGATGGGTTTTAAAACCTTTGTGATTGAAGATGCGTGTAAAGCGATTGATTTGAATGGTTCATTGCACAGCGCATGGCAAAGTATGTTAGAACAGGGGATTCAGCGGATTCAGTCTGCGGCAATTTTGGCATAAGCTTGAGCTGATTGATCTAAAGGCGTTAAACTTCTCAAGCTGATGCAACAGCATCAGTTAAATTATGCCTTAAACCTAAGCTGAGCGTTTTATGACCATTGAACTTGATGATTTTGATCAAAAAATTATCCATCATTTACAAATGAATGGACGCTTGGCCAATCAGGAATTGGCTGAATTGGTTGGTTTATCGACCTCGCAATGTTCACGTCGTCGGGTTCAGCTTGAACAGAAGAAAATTATCACGGGTTATTATGCCCAAATCGCATTGAGTGCTGATCCTGCCCCGATCATGGGCATTATTGAAGTGAAATTGCAAAACTATAGTGATGCAACCCATGATCGTTTTGTTGAATTCTTGATGCACGAACCTGCTGTGAAAGATATTCATAAATTAACGGGCAGTTATGATTTTGCCCTTAAAGTAGCAGTTAAAAATCTCGATGAGATGGTCAAACTGATTGGAATTTTGTCCTCTAAGAACTTTGGTGTCAGTAATCTCAATACTTCAATTGTGTTGGAAAAATTAAAAGAAAACGGGATTGCGATTAAATAAAAAAAGGAATTCGTTGTCACATCATCTAAGGCAAAGCCAAAGTAAAGCTGATCGAAGTGCGTAGACTATTCGAAATGGATTATTTTGAATATAAATTGCATTTATGGCAAAAATATAAGAATAAATTGCGAAATTCTAATAAAAATGATCAAATATGCCATGTCTTTCTTTGAAAGATGTCTCTCCCTTTAGCTGTTCTCCTATTTGAGTTGTACCGTTATGAATACTGAGCAAAATGTATCTCTGGTAAGTCCAGTCATGCCTGTGATTGAACAGCACTCTAAAATTGAAGATGCATTAGCGATGTTGATCGGAACATTCATCTTGTCTTTCGCAATGACTTTATTGCAGCAGGCAGGCATTATGACCGGAGGGACAGCAGGCTTATCTTTGCTGATTCATTACATTACTGATCTGAAGTTCGGCGTATTATTTTTCCTGATCAATATCCCGTTCTACTATTTTGCCTATAAAAAGATGGGTATTGCGCTGGTGGTGAAAACCTTTATCGCTGTTGCATTGTTGGCCGGATTTACTGAAATCATTCCACAATTTTTTCATCTCTCCGATGTGAATCCCATTTACGCTACAGTTTTTGCTAATGTATTGATGGGGGTGAGCTTTTTGATCCTGTTTAGACATCGTTCAAGCTTAGGTGGCATCAATCTACTGGCGTTGTATTTGCAGGAGCGCTTTCAGATTCCTGCAGGCAAAGTACAGTTAGGTATTGATCTCGCAATCTTGTTAGCATCATTGTTCTTTGTCGATTGGAAGTTAATTCTGATTTCAATTTTGGGTGTAATTATTCTTAATTCGATTGTGTTATTGAATCATAAAAGCACGCGTTATGTGGCTTAATGCAAGTGTACGCTCTGAGATGGGTTTGACTGTCGCAGAACGCAATCGATCATGAGACGCTAGATGTGATCTAATCCATTAAATGACTGATATCATGAAATTCAAAAAAAAGCGCCATAAAGAATCTCTTTATGGCGCTTTTTACTGTATCAGCGTAGTGCAAGCGACGCTGTAAATCCGTATCGAATTATTCGACTGTCACACTCTTGGCGAGGTTACGTGGTTGATCGACATCAGTACCACGTAACACTGCAACATGATAAGACAGCAGTTGTACAGGCACGCTATAAACGATCGGTGCTAGCCATTCATTTACCGCTGGAACATGTACGACATGTTGACGATCTTTACCGTGAATACCACTGTTCTCATCTGCAAAGACGAATAATTCACCACCACGGGCTTGAACTTCTTCCATGTTCGATTTGAGTTTATCGAGCATGTCATCCTGTGGTGCTAAGATGACCACGGGCATTTCATTATCGACTAAAGCCAGTGGACCATGCTTCAATTCACCTGCAGCATAACCTTCCGCATGAATATATGAAATTTCTTTCAGTTTCAATGCGCCTTCTAGTGCGATTGGGAAGTGTGTACCACGACCCAAGAATAAGCAGTGATTTTTCTCAACAAAAAGTGCTGATAAACGCAGAATTTCAGTATTACCCTGTAAGGTATCTAAAATGACTTTTGGACAATGCCACAATGCTTCAGTAATTTCAGTCAGTTGTGCGGCAGACAGCTTTTGTTTAACTTGACCAATTTTTAAGATCAATAACATCAATGCTGCCAGCTGGGTGGTAAAGGCTTTGGTTGAAGCCACCCCAATTTCTGGACCTGCAAGTGTCAGTAAATGATGATCTGTTTCGCGCACCATTGATGAGGTCGCAACGTTACAAATCGTCATGGTGGTGATGTCAATGTGATTGGCTTTGGCACGTTTTTGGGTTTCACGTAACGCAGCTAAAGTATCCGCAGTTTCCCCTGATTGAGAAATACAGATATACAGTGTATTTGCCACAATCACTGGGGTGCGATAACGGAACTCACTCGCAATCTCAACTTGGCAAGGCACACCAATCAGTTGTTCAAACCAATATTTGGCAATCATCCCTGCATGATAGCTGGTACCACAGGCAATAATTTGAATCTGTTGAATCTTGTCAAAATCGGCATTGGCATGATTGAGGAAATCATCACGTAAGCTATTGCCGTTCAATGCTTGCGAAATGGTTTGCTGAATCGCTTCAGGTTGCTCATAGATTTCTTTCAGCATGAAGTGCTTATATTCACCCTTAGATGCATTGCTGACTGTGGCATCTAACTCTTTGACTGGACGTTGTACAGGCTCGCCATTAACAAAAACTTCAATGCTGCTACGGGTTAAGCGCGCAATATCACCTTCTTCTAGATAAACGAAGCGGTTGGTCACAGGCAATAAAGCCAGTTGGTCTGAGCTAATAAAGTTCTCGCCTATACCGACACCAATCACCAATGGTGAACCTTCACGGACTGTAATCAGCTCGTCAGGATGCGCCGTATGCACAATCCCAAGCGCATAAGCACCTTTAAGGCGTGGCGTAATCTTTTGTACAGCTTCTAGCAGGCTATCTGTTTGCTTTAGCGCATCGTTAACAAGATGTGCAACCACTTCGGTATCGGTTTGCGAGGTAAACACATAGCCTAAAGCTTGCAATTCATCTTTGAGTTCTTGGTAGTTTTCAATGATCCCGTTATGAACCACTGCAACATCACCCGAAACATGCGGGTGGGCATTGTTTTCTGTCGGTTTACCGTGAGTTGCCCAACGGGTGTGTGCAATACCCACATTACCCGTTAAATGTTGTTCTGACACGGCTTCGGCCAAGTTGGCAACTTTACCAACACGACGTTCACGCAAGATTTTCTGATTATTGAGTAATGCTAAACCAGCAGAGTCATAACCACGATATTCCAGACGTTTCAGTCCTTCAATCAGAATATCGGTTACACAACGTTCAGCAACGCCACCAACAATACCACACATAATTTTATCCTCTTATTTTTTCAGTTTTTGGGGACGTTGATAATTTGCTTTTTCAAACTGTTTTGATCGTTCGACAGCCAAACTATGCTCAGCCACATCTCGAGTGAGGGTTGATCCTGCACCTGTTGTGGCACCTCGACCAATTTTGATTGGTGCAACCAAAGAGTTATTGGTTCCAATGAATACATTGTCTTCAATCACAGTACGGTGTTTATTCGCGCCATCATAATTACAGGTAATGGTACCTGCACCAATATTACAATCCGCACCAATATCGGCATCACCTAAGTAAGTAAAGTGATTGGCTTTTGAGCCTAGACCCATATTCGAGTTCTTCACTTCTACAAAGTTACCGATATGCACATCATTGGCAAGGTTGGCACCTGGACGTAAACGCGCGAAAGGACCAATTTGGGTATTTTCACCGACAATCGCATTCTCAAAAATGCTATAAGCCTGAACTTTAGTGCCTGCCGCAATGCGTGTATTCTTTAGAATACAGCCTGCGCCGAGTTGGACATTATCGCCCAGTTCACAGTCGCCTTCGATGATGACATTGACATCAATCTGTACGTCTTGTCCACAGCTTAAGGTACCACGTAAATCAAAACGATTTGGGTCAATTAAGTGAACACCTTGTAGCATCAATTCTTTGGCTTGTTGTTGTTGGAACTGACGTTCTAAGGTCGCAAGTTGTAAGCGGTTATTGACCCCTTCAACCTCAAACGCAAGTTCGGGTTCAACTGAGGCAACTTCTAAGCCATCCGCAATTGCCATCGCGACAATATCAGTGAGGTAATATTCACCTTGCGCATTTTCATTGGAAAGTTGCGGCAACCACTGGTGAAGTTTTGTATTGCTGACACAATAAATGCCCGTATTAAATTCTTTAATTTGGCGTTGTTCTTCGCTGGCATCTTTATGTTCAACAATGGCTTGAATTTTACCATCTTGGCGGACAATGCGGCCATAACCTGTTGCATCATCGACAGTGAGCGTCACTAAGCCAATGCCTGTTTGAGTTGATGCATCCAATAATTTTTGTAGCGTATTTGCATGAATACAAGGTACATCGCCTGATAAAATCAGTGAAACACCTTCTTGAGGCAAAACAGGGAGGGTCATTTGTACTGCATGACCTGTGCCGAGTTGTTCTGCTTGCTCAACCCATTCAATCTGTTCTGCCGCAAAGCTTTGCTTAACCAGTTCACCGCCATGCCCATATATGGTAATAATGTTTTGGGCATTGAGTTTTTTTGCAGTTTGAATGACATGACCGAGCAGAGGACGACCTGCAAGTGGTTGTAATACTTTTGGTAATTGTGAACGCATCCGCGTTCCTTTCCCTGCTGCAAGAATAATAACAGTTGTTGACATAACTAACTCTAATAGTGGCTTAAGTCAAAAGATAAAAATGAAAAATAAGAATACAAAGTGCTGCCCAAAGGCCAGCAATGATGTCATCCAACATAATCCCTAAGCCGCCAGATACTTTTTGGTCAGCCCAGCTAATGGGGAATGGTTTCCAGACATCAAATATACGGAATAAGATAAACCCGACAATGACCCACAGCCAATTCATCTGTTGTAAATAGAGCAAAGGCAGGAGGGTAATTGATTGTCCTGCAAATTCATCCCAGACAATGCGACCATCGTCATGCACATTGATGACTTTTGCAGTATGCCCACAGATATAGATGCCTATCAAAGACATCAAAACAATCACGACAATACTGGCCGACAGACCTAGATAGAGCCACAGTGGAACAAATAACAGAGCAAAGGCCGAACCAAAGGTTCCAGGGGCCTTGGGCGCTAAACCAGAACCAAAACCGACACCGCAGAACACGATGAAACGGTCGAACCAAGTCATTTGGTTAAAGTGAATGGGAGGCTTATGCAAAGTGTTGGTATCCATGAACATGTAATGGGTGTGTTTTGCCCATATACTCAAATAACAATCCAGTTTGTTGGGTAATTTCGCCGATTATTGTAAGCGGAACATCTAATTGTTGTCGCGATAGTTGTTTAAAGTTTTGCGGTGATATTGTAAAGCATAATTCGTAATCATCGCCCCCTGCAAGTGCATAATGCCAAGCCTGTTGCAGATCCAGTTGTTTGAGTGATGAATCTAATGGAAGTTGCTCAAGCTGTAATTTTGCACCGACATTGGATGCTTTTAAAATATGGCCTAAGTCTTGCGCCAATCCATCCGAGATATCAATCATACTGGAAGCCAGCCCTTTGAGCTGTTGGCCCAGCTGGCAACGTGGGGTTGGATAATCCAAACGTTGTTGCAAGGCATGACCAAGGTGTTGTAATCCAAATGCAGCATCACCGATTTGGCCGCTAACACAGATATAGTCACCGACTTGGGCACCTGCACGGGTAATGGCCTGACCATGTTCGATCCAGCCTAGCGCAGTCACACTAATCGTGAGTTGAGTACTTTGGGTGGTATCACCACCAATCAGGCTAACACCAAACTGATCGCAGCAATCGAACAGCCCCTGACTAAATGCAGCCAGCCAGTCGTGATCAACTGAGGGAAGGCTCAGTGCGAGTAAAATACTGTGGGGTTTTGCCCCCATAGCCGCCAAGTCAGATAAATTGACTGCGACGCTTTTCCAGCCAATGGCATGGGCAGCGGTGTCGAAGGGAAAATGGCGACCAGCAACTAATGTATCTGCACAGATCACCAGTTGTTGTGAAGATGGTGGGGTAATAATGGCTGAGTCATCACCGATACCTAAACTGACATCGGTATTGGATGTGCGTTTAAAGTAATGCTCAATAATTGAAAACTCAGCCATTTAACACAAGCCTATTATTTTGCTTGCTGTTTTTCAGCTTCACGTAGCTTTGATGAAAGACGGTCTAATACACCATTGATGTATTTATGACTGTCGGCACCACCAAAGTGTTTAGCTAGCTCAATCGCTTCATCAAGTACAACGCGATACGGAACTTCGAGATGATCTCGAAGTTCATATGCACCTAGTCGTAAGGTTGCAAGTTCTACGCCATCCAGGGCATTTAACTCACGGTCAAGTACAGGGATGAGTAACTCATCTAAAGCTTCATGTTGAGCAACCACTTGAGTGAGCAATTCATGGTAATAGTTAAGGTCAACTTTGTGCATGGCATTTTCAACACGCGTGCGTGCTTCAATTTCATGAACTGGGTTATGACTCATTTGCCATTCATAAATCCCTTGTACAGCAAAACGACGTGCTTTGCGTTTCGCTGCATAAGCGGCCTGAAGTGTTTGCGACATGCTTTAAATTGCCTTTAATAAGTTAACCATTTCGATTGCAGTCAATGCAGCTTCGCTACCTTTGTTACCTGCTTTCGTACCAGAACGTTCGATTGCTTGTTCAATGCTATCTGTGGTTAAGACACCATTGATCACAGGCATTGTGCTTTCAAGTGCAACTACACCTAAACCTTTTGCACATTCGCCCGCAACAAAATCAAAATGTGGTGTGCTACCACGGATCACTGCACCTAATGCAATGATGGCATCAAATTGATTTGAAGCCGCTAATTTTTTTGCCACGATCGGTAGTTCCCACGCACCTGGTGCATGGATCACAGTGATCGCTTCTTCTGCAACGCCGTGGCGTTTCAATGTGTCGATCGCACCTTCGAGTAAATGTTCAACCACGAAGCTGTTGAAACGACCCACTAAGATCGCATAACGACCTTCGCTTGCGAGATGTAATAAACCTTCAATTCGGCGAATTGCCATAGCAACCTCGATTATTTTGCTGTGATTTGATCGGCAGTGATGTATTCCACTACCTCTAAATTAAAACCAGATAAGGCATTGAAACGAAGAGGAGAACTCAACAGCTTCATTTTCTCAACACCTAAATCGCGTAAAATCTGTGCACCTACACCAATGGTTTGATATTGATGAGAAAGTGCTGCATTGGATTTCAATGGTTTTGGTTGGTTTAAGCTATTGAGTGCAGGGCCTAGATCTTCTAGGTGATCCTGACCAATCCACACCAACACACCACGATCACTGGCAGCAATGGTTTTCATTGCAAGATCTAAATTCCAAGCAGATGAGCCATCGGCTTTATTGAGTTTCAATAAATCACGAATCGGGCTGAAACCATGTACACGAACCGTAGTCACACCCTGTTTCGGATCACCTTTGACCAATGCCACATGAATATCTGGATTACCGATTTCACGATATTTGTACAGTTCAAATGCGCCGTATTCGGTTTCGATGCTTTCTTGAGACAAACGTTCAACCGTTTGCTCATTGGTCATGCGGTAATGGATCAGGTCCGCGATGGTGCCAATTTTTAAACCGTGTTTTTCTGCAAATACTTCTAAATCAGGACGACGTGCCATTGTACCGTCATCATTGATAATTTCACAGATCACAGAAGCCGGCTCTAGACCAGCTAAACGGGTCAAGTCACAACCTGCTTCAGTATGACCTGCACGGTGTAGTACACCACCTGGTTGTGCCATCAATGGGAAGATATGACCTGGTTGGACGATATCACTTGGTTTAGCGTGTGCTGCCACTGCAGTACGAATGGTATGTGCACGTTCAGCGGCTGAAATACCCGTACTGATGCCTTCGGCCGCTTCAATCGAAAGCGTGAAGTTGGTTGCGTGCTGTGCGCCATTTTGATCAACCATTAAAGGGAGGTTGAGTTGCTTACAACGATCACGACTGAGCGTCAGGCAGACCAAGCCACGTGCATGGGTAATCATGAAGTTAATATCTTCAGGACGAACATGCGTTGCAGCGATGACTAAGTCACCTTCATTTTCACGATCTTCGTCATCCATAAGGATAACCATTTTGCCTGCACGAATATCTGCGACAAGCTCTTCAACACGACTCAGCGGCATTCGCTTTCACCTTTGATGCTGCCTTTTCAGGCACTAGTATTCGATAAATCTGGCATAGTTTACCGCATTTTAAAAATTTTCGCCTGTGCTTCTTTATCAATAACAAGACCAGTTAAAAAACTGGTCAAGCCATACTTTATTTGGCGTCGTATTTGCCATTTAATCAGAAAGTCGAGAGGCTTTATCTTGTTGAGATTGATCAGGCTCAATAAAAAAAGAAGGCTTTATCTTGAGACAAAGCCTTCTGTTAGCTCACTTGGTTCGCCTGTGCGAACCGCGATTTATTCAAACTCTGTTGATGCCTTGGCTTTTTTACCCATTAGAATTTCGGTGCGCAGCGTTTGCGCTAAGGTTGCACATTCTTCATTCATGCCATTAATCATAAAGGCGTGGCGTGTCATGATATTACTTGGATTTGGCATCGCTACCAATTCATAACTGTTTTGAACATTTTTAAGTTGCTCGTGATTTAAATGCAATGCCGCTTCTTTGGCATGTAAATGCTGCGCTAAGCGCTTTGCCGCTTCAACGGCATCCAGTTGCATGGCATCAACTGCACTTGCCACCGCACCACGGGTTTGTAGCGCAAAGCGTTTATCTTCACGATAACGTTTATATAGAACATCGGCCAATAATTGGAACACAGCACCCACCATCATCAGGCATTCCAGTGCATGTGATTTTTCCGAGCTAGTTGCCAAAGTTGCGCCTTCCGCATTAAATTCCTGAACCACTTGAATTTGAGTAGGATCAATTTGGTAATGCTTGGCACAGAGTGCAATGCTTTTATCTAAGAACAATTGGCACAGCTTGAAATATGGGACAGAAACAGACTGATTCACACTGCTGAGCAATTGCTTCGGATCATAAAACTGAATATTGAGTGCCAGAGCTTGATCATCCAATTGCGCTGACTCGATTGGACTTTTTTCTACGCGTGCTTTGCTTGGTTGAGCTTTTGCTTGTTGCTGTGCTTGAGCGACCAAGGTCACGGTATTTTGCTTTTCCAAGGCCAATGCTTGGGTTAAACGCTGAATCTCATGCTTGAGATGATTTTCTTGATTGATGCGTGCCAAGTATTCACTGCGGGTTGGACGCGCAATCGCGCGATAAGCCAGCCAGATTAATCCATGAATAAATAACGAAACTAAAATAGCTAACCATTGTGTCCGTAAAATCTCACCGATACTCGGCTGGATTAAGGTAATTTCAACGGTACCCACTTTCTTTTCGTTTTGTAGCGCATCTCGAACAAAAACTTCGCCTTGGCGAGTTTTGGCCATGCCGCTGGTTGCAAGCACTTGTTTATTGGCGTCCAAGATTCGTATAGAGGCAACACTTGGATTGGTGGCATAACGATTTGCCACCAACGCGAGTGAAACGGTATTGGCTGGTTCCAACTCTGCAAGACTATCTGCCACTAACTGACTGGTCATCAGTTGTCCTTGGCTAGCGCGGTTTTCATTGAGTTGATGTGTCGTTGCAATCACCAATAAAAAGGTATGCAATGCAAAACTTACGATCAGTAGGCTAGCAAATAGCCCTTGGCGAGGCGCATTCAAGTTAAACTTCCAAGGCAAATAGATTCATGGGTTATGTTATGATTCTTACAATAGTTGTCGCTCAACCACGAGTCAATTCATGCGAGAAATCATTCTTATATCCTTTCTAGGACCAGATCAACCGAATCAGTTTACTCGATTAATGCAGGTACTATCCGTACATTCTTTGCAAATTCTCGATGTCGGTCAGGCGGTTATCCATAATCAACTGACCCTTGGGATCGTTGTTGCATCGGATAATGAGACCGCAACAGCATTAGCAATGAAAGAGATTCTGATTTTAGCACATGATATTGGCTTAACTGTGCGATTTAAACCAATCTCCAACGCAGAATATGATCAATGGGTGAGTGAAGGCGGTCGAACACGTTATATCGTGACCGCACTTGCGCCAGAACTGACGGCTGCACACCTGCAAGCAGTGACAAAAATTGTGTCAAGTCAGGGCTTTAATATTGAAACGGTTACCCGATTATCAGGACGTTTAGAACTTGATGCGGAAAGCCCATTCCCACGCCGTGCTTGTGTTCAGTTTGGTTTAAGTGGACAGATGCTGGATGCACAGGCGATGCGTGCAGCTTGCCTCAGTTTATCTGGTGAATTAAATATTGATGTTGCGGTGCAGGAAGACAATGCCTATCGCCGTAATCGTCGCTTAGTGTGCTTTGATATGGACTCCACCTTGATCGAGCAAGAAGTCATTGATGAACTAGCATTAGAAGCAGGCGTCGGTGCACAAGTGGCTGAAATTACTGAGCGTGCGATGCTGGGAGAGCTTGATTTCCAACAAAGCTTCCGTGCCCGTGTGGCGTTATTAAAAGGCTTAGATGCTTCGGTGTTGCCAAAGATTGCGGAGCGCTTGACTGTAACTGAAGGGGCGGAGCGTCTCATTTCAACACTGAAAGCGTTGGGTTATAAAACCGCAATTTTATCAGGTGGTTTCCAGTACTTTGCTGAGTACTTACAAGCAAAACTTGGGATTGATGAAGTACATGCCAACATTTTAGATGTCGAAAATGGTGTGGTTACTGGTGAGGTCAAAGGTGCAATTGTGGATGGTGCCCGTAAAGCTGAACTGCTACGTCAACTGGCAGAAAAAATGGGGATCTCGCTAGAGCAGGCGATGGCCGTGGGTGATGGTGCCAATGACTTACCGATGCTTTCAATTGCAGGTCTAGGGGTTGCATTCCGTGCTAAACCTTTGGTTCGTCAAAATGCCAATCAAGCCATATCGAGTGTTGGTTTGGATGGCGTATTGTACTTATTAGGTATGCATGACAAAGATTTAAATCGTGCCTAAGCTGACGCTAAAATGCTTCAAAATAGGGTCGCTTTTTCAGCGGCCCTATTCAATTTTTGTACGTCATTTATCCGTCATAATTATGTCTAAATGTATAGAAAAACAACGATAAAAAAATTCCGAAAAAAGTTTTTTTGCAGTAAAAAAGAGGCATAGTTTTTTGTAATGACACGCGGCAATTGATGCTATATGGACATTCAGGACTTTTCTCTGTTTTAAAAATGTAATGACAAAAGCATATTGCGACAGCTTGTGTCGTAAGGTTAATTTCAGGCTCTTTTTTTCTAAAAAAAACGCTCCATAATGCATAAAGACGTTAATGCAACACGAAGTACTGTTAGAGATTACAGAACAAGATAGAGGTCTGAACACGATACAGATCACCCTTTTTAAGACGGAGGTTTCTATGGAAGCAGCGAATTTCACCATGTTGGTTGGATTTGGCTTAATCGCTGTCGCAGTTATTGCTGTTTTCTTTTCTCCTTATCGTCGTTGGTTAGGTTTTATGTTGGCAGGTATGCTGTGCTGGGGACTATTAGAAGTGGTGCGCTTTGGTGTGCAAACCATGTTCGAGATGTCCGTTGCTTATAGCTACCTAACCGCCTTGAGCCTCGCGATGATGACGGTTACATTTATTCTTTTACGTGAAGACAAACAAGCACAAAAACAGCTGGCAAATCGCCAGTATATTGAACATACACCTGTTTATAAGGATGACCAGCAACAATGTTCTAGCAGATAAATTATAATAATTCGAACAACATCAAAGGCATGCTCAGCATGCCTTTTTTGTACTAATTTTTTGCAACAAAGCTTTTACAGACCGCTCTACAACTGTGCTAGGATACGGTTGTCTTAATTTTCATCATAATACTGTAGGCATAATTGTCATGAAGCTTTCTTCTTTACCTGTGGTTAAGTTACCTATCGTTGATGTAAGCACTGATCCGCTGGATTTATTAGTGGCAGGTTTGGCATTGCGTATGAAGCAATTGGCACGTACCAGCCCAAAGTTTATTGAATTGGTACATGACCGTGAATTCCGTATTCAGATTGGTACAGATTTAGGCTTTGCTCGTCAGATTCTTGTGAATCGTGGCAAGATTGATACGGTTGCAGGTAGCCCAGAAAAAGCAGACTTTATTTTACAATTTGCATCAAGCGAGCAAGGTGTTAAAACTTTGTTGAAAGGTGACCCAACCGCATTTATGACGGGTATGCAAGATGGTAGCATCAAAATGGAAGGTGACTTTAGCTTATTGGTGTGGTTTAACCAAGCAGCGAAATTGATTCCACCAAAAGTGCCAAAACCAGTCAAAGAAAAAATTCGTCAAGCACGTGCCTTTATTAAAGAAAAAACAGGCAAATAAATACGCTGACATAAAAAACTCCCCACTGGGGAGTTTTTTATTGCCACGACTTATTCGACTTCTAGGTTAAAAGTCACTGGACCGTCATTGATCAGATGCACTTTCATATCTGCGGCAAAAATCCCAGTTTGGACATGGTTAAATTGTTGTTGTGCGTACTTGACCAATTGCTCATACAGGTCTTTGGCTGCTGCAGGTGGCATGGCAGGGCCAAAATCTGGTCTTAAGCCTTTTTGTGTTTGCGCCATCAGCGTAAATTGAGAGACCAGTAGCAGTCCACCATTGGCTTGGCTGACATTCCAGCCCATTTTACCTTGTTCATCATCAAAAATACGATACTTCAAGATTTTATCAATCAGCTTTTGGCCTTTTTCTAAAGTATCGTCTTTACCTAGACCTAAAAACACCAATAAGCCGTGTTGAATCTCGCCTGTGGTTTGCCCTTCAACCACAACTTTGGCTTCGAGGACACGTTGAATTAATGCGCGCATAAAAATGAAGATCGGTATTGAATCAGGGCAGCAGTCTAACAGATTTGCTTGTTCAGCATGACCTCATCAAGGCACTAGATTGTCTTTGATCTTATTTTTCGATTTATTTTATTAAAATTATCTTTTTTATCTATTGTCTAAATCTTTGTATAGTCCCCGTGCAGGAAAGGTATTTAGATTTTGGATTTAACAGTATGTTTAAGCGAACATTTTTATTCACAATAATGGCAGCAACGCTGAGCACTGCGTATGCAGCCCCTTTAACCAAAGACAATGGTGCACCTGTAGGTGACAATCAAAACTCCATGACCGCGGGTGCCAATGGCGCAACCTTGTTGCAAGATGTCCAGCTGATTCAAAAATTACAACGTTTTGGCCGTGAACGTATTCCCGAGCGTGTGGTGCATGCACGTGGTACAGGCGTCTATGGTGATTTTGTCGCAACAAAAGATTTGTCTGATTTAACTGTCGCATCGATGTTTAAGACTGGTACAACCACACCTGTTTTTGTCCGCTTCTCAACCGTCATCCATCCGAAGGGTTCGCCTGAAACCGCACGTGATCCGCATGGTTTTGCCGTGAAATTCTATACTCAGCAAGGCAATTGGGATTTGGTCGGCAATAATCTGCCAGTATTCTTTATCCGTGATGCAATCAAGTTCCCTGATTTTGTTCATGCCATGAAGCCTGATCCAGTCAGCAATGTCCAAGATCCGAATCGTATTTTTGATTTCTTAAAAAGCCAGCCTTGGTCAATCAATATGTTGACCTATGTTTATTCAAATTTAGGCACACCAGAAAGCTACCGCACGCTAGATGGCTTTGGCGTGCATGCTTTTAAACTCTATAACGACAAAGGCGAATATAAGTACGTTAAGTTCAACTGGCGTTCTAAACAAGGCGTGAAAGGCTTGAATCTTGATCAGGTACGTGAAGTTCAAGGTCGTGACTGGAATCATTTAACCAATGATATGTATAAAAATGTGAATGCAGGTAATTATCCAAAATGGGATTTGTACATTCAGGTACTTGATCCAAAAGACTTAGATAAATTTGATTTCAATCCATTAGATGCAACTAAAATTTGGCCAAGTGATGCGGTGCCTGAAGTCAAAGTCGGAACCTTGACGTTGAATCGTATGCCGAAGAATTTCTTTCAGGAAACGGAACAATCGGCTTTTGCACCAGGCAACTTGATTCCAGGTATTGAACCGTCAGAAGACCGTTTATTACAAGGTCGTATCTTCTCTTATTCGGATACCCAGTTATATCGTTTAGGTGCCAATCATCAACAGATTCCAGTGAATCGTCCTCGGGTTGCGGTGAATAACAACAACCAAGAAGGTTTTATGAACATGGGACAAACTGAGTCACATGTCAATTATGAGCCAAGTACGATTGAACCGAAGCCTTCAACTGAGATTGCACGTGCAGTTGCTACACCTTTACAAGGAACAGTGATGCAGCATGCGATTCAAAAAGAGCAGCCATTTAAACAGGCAGGTGAGTTATATCGCAGTTATTCTGCAATCGAAAAGAATGACTTGATTCGTAATCTTGCTGCAGACCTTGGACAAGTCAAAGATATCGAGACCAAGACCATCATGGTGTCTTATTTCTATAAAGCCGATGCAGATTATGGAACACGTCTTGCCAAGGCTGTGGGTGTCAATCTTAAAAATGCTCAAGCGAAAGCAGCGCAATTGAAAGACGAATAAGTCGTTTTAGCATGTGGTAACAGGTGCCTGAATGTTACCCCCAGAAAGTCCTGTAACCTCAATAGCCTTTCCTGCACCTAGGGCGAGCGTTACAGGCACTCCTGATTCAATTTTAGGATATTGTGATGATTCATTTACGAGCTACATTATGTGCAATCGGCCTATTCTGCGGTAGTTTATCCGTCTCAAGTTATGCGAACACAGTTTCGACCGCAGTGAACGGTTCAGATGAAGTGATTGAGCTGTTCTTTTCAGCAGCAAAAGTTGGCAATACTGAGGTTTTACAAGAGTTTTTAAAGCATGGTTTTCCGATCGATGTGCAGGATCACTCTGGTTATAGCGCACTGATGATGGCGAGCTATTATGGGCAAAAAGAAGCGGTTGATGTTTTGATTAAACAAGGCGCCAATCGTTGTCTTCGAGACAAGCGTGGACATACCGCCTTAATGGGGGCGATTGTCAAAGCGGAATGGAGCATTGCCAAACAATTGCGTCAGGTCGATTGTGATGTTAATGCCGCAAAAATGGGTCAACTCAGCGCTGAACAGTTTGCAATTCAATTCGGACAACAGCAACAGTTAAAGCAGATTCAGGCTGAGCAATCCAATTAAGCTTTGCTATTGCTCTAAACTATTGAATTTTAAAAGACGTTCAATCAGATGATTTTGAGAAAAATATCCATCGTCGTAGACAGTCTCATTTCTGGATAAAAGTATGCTTTAATGCTTGAAATAGAATAGATCCTAATTCAGTCATGTCTACACCAATTATTCAATCTTTACTGGATACCGACTTATATAAATTCACCATGTTACAGGTGGTGTTGCATCAGTTTCCGCAAACGCATAGTGTGTATTTATTTCGTTGCCGCAATTTAGAAGATACGGTTTATCCTTTAGTAGATATTTTGGATGACTTGAATCAGCAGCTGGATTTGCTGTGTGAACTGCGTTTTGCAGAAGATGAATTACAGTACCTGCGTTCATTGCGTTTTATTAAAAGTGATTTTGTTGATTATCTGGAACTGTTCCAACTGAAACGTCGTTTTATCCAAGCCAGTATTGATGAGGCTGGGCGTTTAGATATCCGAATTGAAGGGCCTATGGTTCAGGCGATGATGTTTGAGATTTTTGTCTTAGCTATCGTCAATGAATTGTATTTCCGTCGTATTCGTAGCGATGAGGTATTGCTTGAGGGTGAACGCCGCCTGCAACAGAAATTGCTGCAATTACAGCATTATGCCCAAGAACAACAAGATAAAGAGCCACCGTTCTTAGTCTCTGATTTTGGCACACGCCGCCGTTATAGTTTTGAATGGCAGAAGCATGTGGTACAGGCATTTCAGGCTGTTGCACCTAAAGTCTTTCGTGGTACCAGTAATGTATTGTTGGCCAAGCAATTAGGGATTAGTCCGATTGGTACCATGGCACATGAGTTCTTGCAGGCGTTTCAAGCGCTTGATGTGCGATTACGTAATTTCCAGAAAGCAGCTTTGGAAGCATGGGTACAAGAATATCGTGGTGATTTGGGTATTGCCTTGACCGATGTGGTGGGAATGGATGCTTTCCTGCGTGATTTTGATTTGTATTTTGCCAAGCTGTTTGATGGTTTACGCCACGACAGTGGTGACCCGTATGAGTGGGGTGATAAGGCGTATGCACATTATCGCAAACTCAAGATTGATACCAAGACCAAGATGTTGACCTTTAGTGATGGGTTGAATTTGGAAAAAGCATGGTTATTGCATCAGTATTTTAAAGACCGTTTTCAGGTAAGCTTCGGGATTGGTACTAATTTGACCAATGATATGGGGCAGAAGCCGTTGAATATTGTGTTGAAATTGGTGGAGTGTAATCGTCAGTCGGTAGCGAAGATTTCGGATAGTCCGGGTAAGACTATGACTGATAATGATACCTTCTTGGCGTATTTGCGTCAGGTGTTTGATATTGAAGAGAGCGAAGTTAGTGTCTAAGCAAACAAATTTAGAGGATGGTGATGGCGGTATCTTACTGGGCATTTTTTAAATATTAGGTTCAACCTTCGGTTCGACCTACTTTTCTTTCGGGAAAAGTAGGCAAAACCATTGTCATCCACAAAACCTGTTCATTTCCTTCGACTATTTTATATTTCGCAGAAACAATATCTTGTAGATATTACGCAGGTTGTGGATGACGTTTTCGAGTATCCTATTTCATAGGATAGGTCATATCAAACCTCAAAAGCATTATGGATATTCATCAGTCGGTATATCTACTTTTCTGCTAAATGAATGCAAAAAATCAGACAAAGATAAAAAGTCGGCTATGTTAATATCATCCCCAATGCGGATGATAAAACAGCATAACCATGACTGACGTAGATTTTAAACTGGGTTTACTGATTGAGCCTGAACAACTGGTGCCGTATTTGGGCAGCGAGTTGATTCGTATTGTCGATTTAAGCCGAGCTTCGGTATATGAACAATTGCATATTCCCCATGCAATTCATTTACAACCTAAATACTTGGTTGCACAACAAGAACAAGCCAATGGGGTATTGCCTGAGTTAGCAGGTTTACAGGCCTTAATTGAGAAGTTAAATATTTCACCTCAGCATCATGTCGTGGTTTATGACGATGAAGGTGGGGCGTGGGCTGGACGTTTAATCTGGAATTTACATTGCTTGGGTTTTAACCGCACCAGTTTGATTAATGGCGGTATTCACGGCTGGTTGGGCGCAGGTTTACCGACCACAGCTGAAGTTGATCCAGTCCAACCCGTTGCTGATCTGTTCAAGGTTGATTTAGATACGGTACAGCAGCATCGAATCGAATATCATGAATTGTTACAACAAGTTGAACAAGAAAATATTCAACTCTGGGATTGCCGTACTAACGAGGAATATACAGGCTTACGCCTCGCTGCGCGACGCGGCGGTCACATCCCAAATGCACTGCATTTTGAATGGAGTACTGCCCTAAACCGTGAAAATCATCTAAAATTACACCCGCTTGAACGCACACAACAACGTTTAGAACAATTAGGCTTTAATTTACAACAACCTGTGGTGGTGTACTGTCAGTCTCATCACCGTTCTGGCTTGGCGTATATTTTGGCAAGATTGCTCAATTGGCAAGTGAGAGCTTACGATGGTGCGTGGAGTGAATGGGGCAATCGCCTCGATAGTCCTATTATTTCAGGGGAGTCACCGTCTTGAGTTTTACAGCAGATTTAAAAAAACAACTCTTTATCAAAGCACAGAATCTTGTGCCACAACATCAACTGAGTCGTGTGGTTGGTAAGGTTGCCGCAAGTGAAAATGTCTTGGTAAAAACTGCTGTGATTCAGGCCTTCAAAGCAAAATATGGCATTGATATGAGCATTGCGGCGCAAAGCAATGCATTGCAATATAAGTCATTTAATGAATTTTTTACCCGTGCGTTAAAAGAGGGTGTCCGTGGCATCGATGAACAAGTGGATAGCATTGTTTGTCCAGCCGATGGTGCGATTTCACAGCTCGGTAAAATTGAAGCGGGTGATATTTTTCAAGCCAAAGGTCAAAGCTTTTCTGTTGAGAAATTGATTGGTGATCCACAACTGGCAAAACCTTTTCAGGATGGTCAATTTGCGACCGTGTATTTATCGCCAAAAGATTATCATCGCGTCCATATGCCTTTGGCGGGCACATTGACCGAAACTTTATATATTCCAGGTGAGTTGTTCTCGGTCAACCAAACCACGGCTGAAAACGTACCGGGTTTGTTTGCACGTAATGAACGTATGGTGTGTTTGTTTGATACCGAGCTGGGTCGTATGGCGGTGGTTTTAGTTGGCGCCATGATTGTGGCAGGGATTGAAACGGTTGCGACAGGTAAAGTGAAACCCTCTGGCAAAGTTGAATTGCAACATCATCAAATGAAATTGGATAAAGGTGCAGAGTTAGGTCGTTTCTACCTAGGTTCAACCGCTGTGGTTTTATTTGAAAAAGATAAAATGGTTTGGGAAGAACAGTTTAAAGCCAATTCGACAGTGGTGATGGGTGAGCGTTTAGGTCATTCGGTTTAATTTAGATGTAATTTTTAAAAAGCTCCAAAATTGGGGCTTTTTATTTATAGTTTAAATCTTATATATTTTGTAGTACTTGAAATAATCTCAGATAATTTAAAATAAAGGCAAATAATGATGAAATTTTTAATACCACAATTTTCATTTTTTGAATTTTTAGGAATTTTAACTTTCGCAACCATATTCAGTAACTACTTTCTGGATCGACCACTGATCAATATGACTGTTTTTATGCTGTATTGTATTTTTTCAGCAGCATTATCCAGTTTCAATTTTTATATGCGTTATAAAAGAAACATGACGATATCTGATTAATTTTGCTCCTGTTTATGCATTTATCTGCTGTAGATTGAAACGTATGATTGAAGATATCAGATATTTAATTATTTTTGCGAAAATTGCTGAGTTTGGTTCAATTTCAAAAGGGGCCAAAGCATTAGGCTTATCTACCGCAACGGTTAGTCTGCATTTGGCCAAATTGGAAAAGAATTTAGAGTGTGCCTTATTTTATCGAAATACGCGGAAAATGACCTTAACTCACGATGGGCAAAAACTTTTAGATACCGCCCAAGTTATGTTGGCAACCTATGAATCAGGTATTTCAGATTTTAAGCAACGTTCTATTCTGAGAAAGACACAATTGCATATTTCGATTCCTGCGGTTTTTATCCATAGTGAGTTAATGCAATGTATCACAACATTTTGTGAGGTGTATCAGGACTTAACTGTACATATTACTTGTGATGATAGCCGGACAGATTTGATCGCTGAGAATGTGGATATTGCTGTTCGAATTGGCGAGCTTCCAGATAGTTCATTTAAAGCTCGCTATCTATTTCCTTTAGCCCGAAGTATCGTTGCAACCCCTGAGTTTTTAAATCAGCAGCACGTTATTACTCATCCTAAAGATCTGATCCAGATGAAATGGATTGGTTTGAGTATGAGAAAAAATAAGAGAATATTGCGGCATAAACATACAGGAGAAGAAATAGAAATTTCATATCAGCCTTATATTTATGTGAATAATGTTGAAGCCTCATATGAACTGGTAAAATTAAATGCAGGGCTGGCAGCACCTCCTGATGATTTAATCCAAGCCGATCTTGAACAGGGGAAAGTCGTAAAAGTTTTACCCGCTTGGATACTAGAGCCGTTACGTGTTTATGCAGTTTGGCCTGCTAATATTCCAATGAATGGGATTGCCTATGCCTTGCTTGAGCGGTTGTATCAATCATTTAATGCCAAAAGAGTTTGATCAGCATATAAATGGATAGAATGATTAAAGACCCGCCCATTAAAATATTCAGGATTTTGAGCTGGTGTGAGTTGGTTAATATTTTGGCGAGATGATGCCCCGAAATGCCCCAAAGGATTAAACAGATATAGCAAGTAAAGAAATAGATGAGGATAAATAGAATCAAGGGATGATAACTCACTGGTGAAGAAAATAATGAGATACCAGAGAGGCAGGCAATCCATGCTTTGGGATTGAGCCATTGTAAGAGAAATCCATCCATAAATTTAGCAGTAACGATATTGTTTGATATTTCAACTTCTGCTTTTGAAAAGATAATTTTTTGACCGAGATAGAAAATAAATAAGCTACCTAAAACCTCAATGATCATAAAAAATGTAGGGTAATGCATGATGGTTTTAGATATCCCAAAACCTAAAAATATAAGCAGTAAACTAAAGCCAATGCTTGCACCTGAGATAAAGGGCAGTGTTTTTCTAAATCCATACATTAAGCTGGATGAAAGAATGGTAATGTTAATTGGTCCAGGTGAAATGGACATGGTGAATGAGAAAACAAACATACTGATAAGTATAGAAAGAGACATTACTGATATCTTTTTTAATTAAAGCTTAAAATGAGATGATACCGTTTGGTTTAAATAAGATTAGTCTGGTTTTATCAAAATTAGATTTTGATTTTTTGAGGGTTTAAAGTGAAGCAGTAACGCATTTTATTCATCAAAAACAAACATTATTGGGTGCATGAGTTGAGTATCTTATCTAAAAATTATTGCTGCTAGAAATCATGAAAATTTACCAAGTCGATGCATTTAGTGATCAAGTATTTAAAGGAAACCCTGCTGCGGTTGTGTTATTAGAACAGTGGTTAGATCAGCATGTAATGCAAAACATTGCATTAGAAAACAATTTGTCAGAGACCAGTTTTGCCAGAAAAATTGATGATCAAAATTATGAAATTAAGTGGTTTTCACCCGTCAAAGAAGTGCAGTTTTGTGGTTATGGCACGCTAGCGACCAGTTTTATTATTTTTAAAAATCAACCTGAAATTGAATCGTTAGTTTTTCATGTGGCGAACTTGGGCGAGTTTTTTATTACTCGCAGTGAAAAGGGCCGAATCAAAATGAATTTTCCTGTACAGATTCCTCATCGATTAGAGGTGATTCCCCAAGCCTTAAAAGACAGTCTGTCTCAAGAAATCACTGAAGTGTATATCAATCCACAGGCCTATATCGTGATCTATCCAAATACCCAAACCGTTTTAAATGAACAGCCGAATTTTGATCTGATAAAAAAACTTGGTGGGCGACGTGTCGCGATTACCACATTAAATGATGCTATAGATGAAGGCTTTGCTCAGTTTGACCTTGTCTCCCGTTACTTTACGCCCTCAATGGGAATTGATGAAGATCCTGTCACGGGTTCATTACATACATCACTGATACCGCTTTGGCAGCCATTCATCAACAAAGAAAATATTGTTGCTTACCAAGCTTCAAAACGAGGGGGCGTACTGTATTGCAAGTTACTTGAAAATGACCGAATTGAAATTTCAGGCGAATGTCGCTTATATCTAGAAGGTGAAATTTTCATTTAATTGATGAACTAAAAAACCATGTACGTTTTTGCTTACATCAATTCAGGGCAATGTCCCATTTTCAGCCTCAGTGGAATTGCCTAATATCAACTCATCAGGAACAGGAAGTTCCAAAACATAAAACAAGAATGATAAGTTTGTGCATCAGGACGTGAGATATGACAGGAGTTGTATCTAGTGAAAGGAATACGGAAAAGCCCGACTCGGATGTCGGGCTTTTTTCATTTGAGTTGAAACACAGTCAGTTGTTTAGTTGATTTACTTGGCACTGTAATAGGCATGAATCGAGGCTGCACAACGGTCAATGATCGAGTCTTCATCCTTTTTCCAGATGAGTTTCACTTCGCTGAGCGTGTTCTCATCCTGAATTGGAATGAGTCTGACGTTGCTGGGGAGAATCACGTTAAATTCTTCAGGCACAATACAAATACCAAAGCCATTGGCGACCAGTTCCAGTTGCGACCTTTTTCTTGAGTAAATTCGAGTTCTTTTCGGATTAAAGCCATTGACCAAACATAAATTGGCGGCCAAATAGCTCAAGCCACCACGGGCTTTATGTGGCACAGAAACAAAATCCAAGGGTGCCAATTCACGGATCGAGATACTTTCTTTTTCACTTAAAAATGGATCTGAAATATGGGCAGCGACGTATAAAGGAGCGGTATATAAACTGATCGAATTGACATCACTCAAATTATGATAAATCGGGGGGCGGATAAAACCCAGATCAATCGTCCCATTCAATAAATATTCGAGTTGTAACTCAGAGGATAAAGTATTCATCTCGATATCAATATGATGGGTATCACAGAGCTGTTCAAAAATTTCCAGCTTGTTTTGATCTAATACGATACTACTGGAATGGGCAATTTTAATGATTCGACCTTCACCCCGACTGATACTTTGGGCGCTGACAATGGAACTTTTTAAATGATCAATATTGGTTTTTAGACTTTTATACAGTGCTTCACCTGCAGGTGTGAGTCTAATTTTTTTCTCGGATCGATCAAAAATTTCAAAACCGATTTCTTCTTCTAAATTTTTGATTTGTCTGCTTAGGGCCGATTGAGCAATAAACAGCTTCTCCGAGGCAGCAATAAAGCCCCCAGTTTCAACAATCGTGATTAGATAATTAAATTGTTTGAAGGTCCACATATCTCAAAATTAGATCAGTGCTTGTTTTTTCTATATTAGATTAGATGGAAGAAATCTTATACCTTTTTTATAGATCCTTGATTCAGGTCGCTGACGATGACAATGAGAAATAAGATTTTGACTTTAATTGCTGCTGTAGTGATTTGTCTACTGGCACAAAGCTATGATCAGTATATGGGTGTGATGACGAAAGGGCAGTCGATTGATTTATTAGGAGATTGATACGTTCTCCGTGTTCCGTTCCATATATTTACTGACTTTTTAAAGGGTGAGAAAGCTCGGCAGTGTACGCTTTTTCTTACACCGATTAAAGGCAATGTCCCATTTTCAGCCTCAGACGAATTGCCTAATATGAACTCATCAGGAACAGGAAGTTCCAAAACATAAAACAAGAATGATAAGTTTGCGCATCAGGATGTGAGATATGACAGGAGTTGTATCTAGTGAAAGGAATACGAAAAAGCCCGACTCGGATGTCGGGCTTTTTTTATGCGCGATGGATTTGTTTTTCCCACAGTTCAATCAAGAGTTGCATGGATTTGCTCAGTGGCTTATAAGCTGGCCAAATCGCATGAATCGGCATATCCAGTCCATTGGTGGTATCGAGAAAAGCTAAGCGTACTAGACGTTGTTTGGCAAAATGCGTTTGCACTACGGAAAGCGGAAAATTACCCCAACCGAGCCCTTGTTCCACCATATCAATGGCTATAGATAAATTATCGCTATACCAGCATGAATCTGAGACCAGTACTCGACTGTCAGGTAATGGATAATGTTTGCTGGCTACAATAATTTGTCTGAGTTCAGACAGCATGGTGAGTTCATTTTTATTCTGCGCTTTGAGCTGTTGTGCATCTTTGGGGGAAACTGCCGCAACAAATTGTTCCATGCCCAATAAACGAAAGCGTTCATTATTATCGAGTTGTGATGAACTATAGGCAATATACAGATCAATTTCGTTATTATGCAGTCGTGTTTTGAGCTCCTGTTGTGGTGCGCTGACCATATCAATATTTAACAAGGGATAACGTTGAATCAGTTGTTCAATCCCCGCCAATAAAAACTTTTGATTCACATCCGCAGCAATGCCAATGCAGAGACTGGTCTCGAGTCCAGTTGAAAGTTCAGTCAGATGCAGGTCGAGCTGACCTAATTTAGTCAGAATTAATCGGGCATGCGGTTCGATTGAAAGCGCAACTTCGGTGGGGGCAAGATGATTTTTGCTACGTTCAAACAATTTTAAATTTAGCTCTGCTTCGAGATTGGCAATCGCCATGCTGACTGCTGATGGCACTCGATTTAAGGCGCGCGCTGCAGCGGAAAAATTACCACGATCCATAATTTCAAGGATCAGTTCAAGCTGTTCACGATTTAGTTTCATGGCGATTTACTTGTCAGTCAGTCTGATAACGATTGACTTTTTTTATCAAATTTAGAGCGTAAAATCCACCCATTATTGATTTTAAGGTGTGGTCATGCAAGGAACCAAGAGAAGAGTCACCTATGTGTTTTTCTATGAAGTTTTTAGCTTTTTTATCTGTGCAATGGTGTTGGCCGTACTTTCGGGTACCACCATCAGCCATACAGGGCCATTGTCGATCTTGATTGCCGTGATCGCAGTGACGGTGAATTTTTTTTATAACTATGTATTTGAGCTGTGGGAAAAGAAGCAGATCTCCAAAAAGCGCACAGTGTGGAGACGTGTGGCGCATGCAATTGGCTTTCAAATTGTTTTGGTGATGATTTTGATTCCGCTCATTGCATGGTGGATGCAGATCAGTTTGGTGAAAGCCTTCTTGCTGGATTTCAGTTTGATGGTGCTGATTCCATGTTATACCTTTGTTTATAATTACTTTTTTGATCATATTTTTGGCTTGCCTAGCCATTTGCTTGAGCCGAAAACGTTGAGTGCCAAAGCCAGCTCTTAGTCTACAGTTTTATGGCTGAATTCATAAAAAGAGTGCATAAAATGCACTCTTTTTATATGATTTATCAATTAATTTTTAACATAAAAATTGAGTGATTAAAGTCGAATCCAAGTCATGTTACGGAAACTGTTATTGGCTGGATTTTTGGCATTGATGCTCAGCATTTTGCCTGTTTTGCTTAAACGCGCATTCAGGTTGTATTTCTGTCCATCGTACGGATTGAGCCAAACGCCTTGTCCAAATTCCTCATTTTGACTCAACATCTTTAGACCGGTTAGCACTTCCATGCCGATCATCTGCTGGTTTTTTAACGTGCCCGTACAGGCTGTACATAAGGTTGGTGCTGCTTCCTTGGCAGAAGGATACATTTTGACAATCACGGCACTGTATTGTTCAGTGGCTGAATGTCTACGAATTACGATATCAGAGAGATAGGAACCTGTACGCTCATCCACGACTTTCCACGTCCCAATCAATGGATCTGTCGGAGCAGCGTGAATCGCCAAAGGCGTATTGAGCCCAAGTAAGAGAATACAAGCACGAATAAAAGAGGTATTGAGCATGAGGAATACGTCGAAAAATATAAATAATGAAATGAAACAACGGTTTATTATATTGTTTTGGTAGGATGATCACAGCATGTTTTAGGGAACTTGGCAGTTCCCTATCGTGTTTAAATCATGCGGTATAAGCGTTCTTTCGGGAACACCGCAGTAAAGGTTGAACCTTCATTTTCTTTAGAGGTAATTTCCAAATGTGCGCCGTGCTGCATCAACACATGTTTCACGATGGCCAGTCCAAGTCCAGTTCCACCTGTCTGACGGCTACGTGCACTATCGACACGGTAGAAACGTTCAGTTAAACGAGGTAAATGCTTGGGATTAATTCCGATCCCATTGTCCTGAACGGTAAAGTAGGCATGGTCACCATCTTCGTGCCAGCCAATGGTAATGATGCCGCCTGCAGGCGTGTATTTAATGGCATTGGTAATTAAGTTGCTGAATGCACTGGCAATTTCAATATCAGAACCGATCAGATCGCAATGGCTATCAATATCCAAATTTAAGGTATGGCCATAATCGAGATTGTAGGCACGTGCATCATCAAAGATCTGGTTCATCAGGTTGGCCATATCAATAATCTGATTTTTCGCGACTTTTTTATTATTTTCTAAATTAGATAACAACAATAGGTCATTCACCAGAGCATTCATGCGCTTGGTCTGAGATTGCATCTGGGTAAAAGCCCGCTTCCAGCGCGGAGTAATATCATCTTGATCGGTAAAGGTTTCGATATAGCCACTAAGCACCGTCAAGGGCGTGCGTAACTCATGTGAAATATTATCGACAAAGTCTTTACGCATCTGTTCCAGATTATGTACCCGTGTGGTGTCATAAGCGACGAGCAGACGGCTTTCGCCACCAAAACGGGTGAGTTTGACTTGTACATAACGTTCTTCATCCATCTGTGCCTGTAAACGGATACCATCAGGAGATTGATCGCTATGGTTGAAATATTCAATAAAATTGGGTTGGCGCAGAATCGACAATAAATTGCGACCACGGTCTAGAGGACTGATACCCAATAGTTTTTCAGCGGCAGGATTCCACCATTCGATTTGATGTTGATCATCAATTAAAACCACTGCTTCGGCCAATGCCACCAAAGAGGATTGTGCCCGATCAATTAAACCGACCATCTCTGCTTGAACAATCCGTTCTTGACGTTGTGCACGGTAAACATTGAACAGCAAAGCGCCCCAAATCCCGTTGAGATTGGGTGGGACATCATAAGGACGATTAGAAATCCATTCATTGACCAGATAAAGCGAACGAAGCTGTAGGAAAAAAAACAGCACGAAGGCAATAAAAACACAGCTCCAGAAGTAACCCACCCCGAATCCAACTAAGCTTGCAATCAATAAGAAAAAAAGTAACAGTCTTAAATCTTGCTTCGCAAAGGTCCATAAACTGCTGTAGCGAAAACGTTGGTGTTCACGTGCCAGCTCAGGGACGGGGTAAGGCTCATACATAAAGGATTTTTAACCTACTGCTAAATCTGCTCGTGTCGAGAAACGGTAACCTGTGCCACGAACGGTTTGTACAAAACGATCGACACCAAAAGGTTCTAACACTTTGCGTAAACGACGGATATGCACATCAATGGTACGGTCTTCAATATAGACATTGCCACCCCAGACTTGATCTAGGAGTTGAGCACGGGTATAGGCGCGCTCAGGATGGGTCATGAAGAAGGCCAATAAACGATATTCGGTTGGCCCCATATCTAAAATACTATTGCCAAAGCTGACACGCTGGCTGACAGGATCCAGTAACAAACCATTGGCGTCAATGACTTTTTCACCGCTCAGTGCATTGGCACGACGCAGTACTGCTTTGATACGAGATACCAGTTCACGCGTCGAGAACGGTTTGGTCATGTAATCATCAGCACCCGCATCTAGACCTTGTACTTTATGGTCTTCTTCGCCACGGGCAGTCAGCATGATTACTGGAATCTCGGCCAAGTTTTCATCACGTTTGAGGCGGCGACATAAATCTACACCACTCACACCACCCGGTAGCATCCAATCCAGCAAAATAAGCGCAGGACGCTGATCAACGATGATCTGATGCGCTTGTTTAGCATCCTCAGCTTGTAAACATTGGAAGCCTGCCATATCCAATGAGGTATGGATCATTTCGCGGATCGGTAGCTCATCATCGACAATTAAAATATAGTCATCTTTCACAGCGCAATACCCTTAAAATCTGTAACGGTTTAACCGTTTTGTTGTTATGACAGGCTTATTACAAAGATTAATTATGACAATATCATTGCAAAAGAATTAATAAAGTCGAATTTAGCAATAAATTGTGACAAGTATGGGGCAGAGTCGTGACGGATTGATGACAATTTGCCTAGCAAGAAAGCAAATGAATTCATTTGCTTAACTAGACTGTAGTTTAACAGCTTTGTGTGTCACAAAACTGTAAAACGATTTTAATTTTTTTGCGAGGTGGTTTCGATAAAAGACAAAAAGACAGCACAGCATGCTGACAGAACATCTTCCAAAGGCTGTTTAAAGCCTTCAGAGACCCAACGAATAATAATATGGGTGACATAACCATTTAGGCCAGTTGCCATCAACGAGACTTCTTCAGTGCTATGTGGGGCATTGGGCATGGTAATCATCACAAAGCCTTGAATGATGCGATCGAACTGAGTTAGCGTTTCTTGAATGGTGGCTTGATTATGTAGGTCTTGCACTAGCATGGCATCAATATAAATAATCCGTGCCATACGAGGGTCATCTTTAATTGCGCTCAATAACGCCGACAAACCTGCAGTCACCATATTCTTGGGTTCAGGCGCAGCCATCAGAACAGCTTGGGTTAAGCAGGTTTGCATTTTCTCAATCATTTTTAAGAATACGGTTTGAAACAGCTCTTCGCTTTTCTTAAATGATTCATAAAAATAGCGTTCAGTCAGCTTGGCTTCATTGCAGACATCTTTGACCGTGACCGAGAAAAAGCCCTGTGTGCCGTAGGTGGCGATACCTGCTTCAATCAATTTTTCACGACGTGCTTCTTTGCGTTCAGTTAAAGACAGACCTTTGAATTGTCGTTCTTTCACTTCGGTATTATTTTTCTTGCGTGTCGTTTGATCTTGAGTTGCCATTGAGAAAACCGTTCCCTAAAAAGTCTTTAAATCGTATGTCTAAGTCTAATATGTGCATTTCAACCTTGTTGTGCTGACTAGCATAACCAAATTTTGAAAATATGCCTTGTCTCTTTTAAACATCATCAGTCATGAAATGTAAATAGGCCTATTATGACATGTAGGGTGTTGGTTATTGCCATTTGTCTTAAAGCTAGAGTGTACTATATTGACAACATGTATTGTCAAAATTATATTGGTTACAGGTTAAACAGCACATGAGCTAAGCGAATATGTGCGTATCATTCGCAGTACAAAGGATAGGCAATGAAAAATTTTAAAAATAAAGTCGCAGCGATCACCGGCGCAGGTTCTGGGATTGGACAACAATTGGCCGTTTTGTTGGCGAAACAAGGCTGTCATTTGTCATTGAGTGATATCAATGAAAAGGGCTTGGCACAGACTGTCGAATTAGTGAAGCAGTATCCAGTAACAGTGACCACCAAAGTACTCGATGTTTCAAATCGCGATGCGGTGAAACAGTGGGCACAAGAAACCGTGCAAGATCATGGTTCGGTCAACATGATCTTCAACAACGCAGGCGTAGCACTCGGTTCAACCGTCGAAGGTGCGAGCTATGAAGATTTAGAATGGATTGTCGGCATTAATTTCTGGGGTGTGGTTTATGGCACCAAAGAATTCCTGCCATTCATCAAACAAAGTAAAGATGGTCATATCATCAACATCTCCAGTATCTTTGGTTTAACCTCGCAACCAACGCAATCAGCGTATAACGCTACCAAATTTGCGGTACGTGGTTTCACTGAATCATTACGTCAGGAGTTGGATATTGAGAAGGGCGGTGTCAGCTCTCTCTGTGTACATCCAGGCGGGATTCGTACCAATATCGCCAAAGCAGCGAAAATGAATGACAGTTTGAAGAGCTTGGGTATGGACCCGAACAAATCGATCAAGCAGTTTGATAAGTTCCTACGTACCCCACCAGAAGAAGCAGCACGTCAGATTTTAAATGCGGTATTGAAAGATAAACGCCGTTTATTGATTGGTACCGATGCGCGTATTGTAGATTCGTTCCAACGTTTATTCCCAACGGGTTATCAACGTATTGCAGCGTTTGCAACTAAGATGATCTAAGTTGTTAGCATGAAAAAAGCCATTCTTGTGAATGGCTTTTTTATATCCTTTAGAACAAACAGATATTAAACAATCTGAGTTCGGTTGAAGTCCTCTCTAACCTATTAAAAATAATTAGCTTGGTGGAATCTTGCTATGTTCTCACCCAATTTTGGGATCAGCCACTACGTCTTGCACTTCAGTTGAAATATATTTCAACTTTGTTCAGGCTCGCCCTACTTTTGTTTTGGTATGAGGAGCGAATGCTCCGTAAGAGCAAAACCTGAGGGGCGAATAGCGAAGATTAATAATCTTTGCCGTACTACAAGGTGAAAGCTATGCTTGAATAACAAACTACGCACAGTGTTTATCTTGCGCTTCACCAAAGCTTTAGTCGCTTTGGCTTGCTCAGGTTGTAGATGACGTTTCCGAGTATCATATTCAGCCTCGAACTCAGGTTAAATAAGGACTTTAATCTTGGTCTTTTTCCAAAAGAATTGATAATAGAACGCTTGGAACAGGCATAGGCAGACAAAAGACAGCGCGTAAGCAATCCAAATCCCGGTTAAACCCCAAAGTGAGCTAAACCAATAGGCACACGGGACTTCGATCAGAACAATGGTCAAAATATTAATCATCATCGGAATGTTGACTGCACCACTGGCCCGCATGATCGAGGCAAAAATGGCACTGGCACCAAAGAATAAAATTGACCACAGCACAATGAATAACAGTTGTTGACCCAGCTCAATCACACTGTGATCGGTAATAAACAGCGCCATTAAGTATTTTGAGAACAAATAAGCCAAGGCAATCAAACTACCCGTGAATAAGAAATTCATGCCTAAAGCGGTACGGGTGACCTTGGCCAATAAATCAGGCTTACCTGCACCAATCGCTTGTGCGGCAAAAATCGAAGCGGCAATTGAAATCGACAAGGCTGGAAATTGGATGTAGTTCAGTACCTGATTGACTGCACCATAAGCTGCGGTGGCATGTGCACCATAATGGTTAATCAAGCCAATAATCACCAGACCCGCTAAGGAGGTGGTGACCATCTGAATCCCAGTCGGTATGCCGAGTTTTAAAATTAATTTACTCAGCTCTGCATCATGACGAATATGTTGCAGCAATAGACCATCAATTTTCAGCGGATGATTTTTATAGTTCAGATAAATTGCTAAGAAAATTAGCACAGCGGCATAACCGATAATGGTGGCAATCGCAGGGGCAACAATCCCCAAAGCAGGGAAACCAAAATAACCTTTCAGTAAAACGGGGGTCACCCCCAAACCAATCAAGCTGGTCAGGCTCAGGGCAATCAGTGGCGTCACACTATCACCGACACCCCGCAAGATCGAGGTATAAATAATATAGACGAACAGTAAGGGGCTGCCCACCAACATCCATTGCACATAAGGCAAGGACAGGTGCATCACTTTGGGATCGGTGCCCAGCAACTCCAAAATATGTTTGGCGAAGATCAGACCTAAAACCGCAATAATGCTACCGCCAATCAAGGTCATATAGACCGTGGAGCCAATCACGGCACGAACTTTTTCTAGATTCTGCGCACCCCATGCCTGCCCAATCAGCACCGTGGAGCCTGCAGAAATTCCAATCACAAAGGCCAGTAAAAAGAACAGGATCGGGAAGAATACCGATACAGCAGCAATCGCATTCACGCCCATCATTTGACCGACAAAGATGGTATTAATGGTTCCTGACAGGTTTTGTAAAATATTGGTGGCAATCAGCGGCACCAGAAACACAAAAAAGGTTTTCCAGAGGTTCGGTTGCATCACCAAGGGTTGGCGTGGTGTCATTCAATTTCCTTCACGCTTCATCCTGAAACGATGGTATTTTTTTCAACATAACATTCTCAATTGTGTTGAAGATGAGGGTTCAGTTTCTTTTTGTTGATCAACATTGTACGAGGATTTCACCTGCGCGTTGCAGTGTTTGATCGGTTTTGGCAAAGCAGAAGCGAATCAAGCGTAATGATTCAGGTGCCTGCTGATAAAATACCGAAATTGGAATGGCCACAATTTTATGTTGCTCCGCAAGGAATTGGCACATTTCGATATCATTAAGATCAGGGCGAATAGCACTGTAATCCAGATTTTGGAAATAGGTGCCTTGAGATGGGATGAAGTCGAAACGTGAATCTTGAATTTGGGCATTGAACAAGTCACGTTTCGCCTGATAAAAACTTGGCAATTCTTGAATATGCTCTGGGTGTTGCTGCATATAGTTGGCCAGTGCAATCTGGCATGGGGTGGTGCCACAGAAATTGGCAAATTGATAAATCTGGCGGAACAGGCGCATGAGTTGTGGCGCAGCAACACAATAGCCAGTTTTCCAGCCTGTGACATGATAGGTTTTACCGAAAGAACCAATCACAAAACTGCGTTCACGTAATTCAGGGAATTGCAGTGCGCTATGGTGTTTTTGCCCATCAAAAATCAGGTGTTCATAGACTTCATCGGAGAGCACCACGATATTTTTATCTTGAATCAGCTCAATTAACTGTCGCCAATCCTGTTCTGACCAAATTGCCCCTGTTGGATTGTGTGGGGTGTTGACAATGATCATGCGGGTGTTGGCATTGATACTGTCTTTGACCTTTTGCCAATTCACCTGAAAGCTGGGTGCATCTAAATGGATATGTATTGATTTTCCACCTGCCAACTGAACCGCAGGGGCATAGCTGTCATAACTTGGGTCGAAAATAATCACTTCGTCACCGGCATGGATACAGGCTTGAATGGCACAGAAAATCGCAATGGTTGCACCTGGGGTAATGGTGATTTCAGTGACAGGATCGAGTTGCAGTTGATCGCGTGCTAAGAATTGTGTCGCCAGTTGTTGTCTTAAGGCCAGTACCCCGTCACCCGCAGGGTATTGGTTATAGCCTGAAAGTGTCGCTTGGCTCAGTGCTTCGAGCAGGGCTGGTGGCGCAGGGAAATCGGGGAAGCCTTGGGATAAGTTCAGGGCATTGAGTCGTTGTGCGAGTTCAGTCATGACACTAAAAATGGTAACGCCTTGGCTTGGGAGTTTTGACTGAAGTTGCAACATCGGATGTCCTTTTTAATCTCTAATTTCTTTTTTACGATGACTCTGCACAGCCTCGTATGCTGTGAGAAATTATATGTAATTTGCATGGGCATGTTTTACTTTTCAAGGATGAAAAGTAACAAAAATCCTTTGTAGTGCTGACGGCCCATCCTTGAGGCCGCAGCACTACGGGCGGCATCCATGCCGCCGTCACGATAGCTAATCCTGATTTAAATTTAGCTAGAGGATTTTAGGATTTGATTTATTTACAAAACATTTTCAACAATGGCACGAATCACGCCGAGTGCTAAACCAATAAAGGCACCAACGATCACACCATTAACACGGATCATATGCAAATCACCGCCAACTTCACTTTCAATTTTGGCGATCATTTCACGAGAATCCCATTCATGTATACGCTCACTGATGTAACGAATGATCTTGTCGCTATATTGCTCACTGAAATTGGTGGCCAAGCCGATCATCTTTTCATTCAGTACCTGACGCACTTTTTCATTCTGGATCAGACTTTCACCGAGTTGCTGTATCGCCGCCTGTAAATTGGTGGCAATGCCTGAATCTTCCTGCATTAAATCAGTTTTAATCGCATCACATAAAATCGCCACAGCGCCACTGATAAAGTTCAGCACTTGTTGGCTATCGAGCAGCGCATCTTTGCCACGATTTAGACGCTGGCTGGCTTCACTATCAGGTTTTGCCAGTTCCAGCATCAGGTTATGCGTGGTGGCTTCAATATCCTGACGCCAAGGATGGTCGGGATTGGCCAGCATCGATTCAACTTTTTCAATCAGAGAATCAATGGTACGCTGCTGTACATCAATGCCGATCCAGCTTGCACCTTTGGCTAACTTCCAAACGCCTAATTCTTGGAATAATTTACGTGATAAATCACGTGCTTCTTCAGGATGAGACACCATCCATTCATGCGCCAGATCGAGACCGCGCTGCAACACATCTTGATGAAAATCATTTTCCAGTACGGCACGCAGCATTTCACTGGCCAATTTATTGACCTTGGTACTTCTGACCCATTGCACACTATTATTTTGAACAAAATGTGCAATTTGATCTTGGCTGACAAACTCAAAGATTCTCGGCACCGTGTGCTGAATCATTTGCACCACGTGCTGGTTGTTCTTTGGATTAGCCAGCCATTGACCCACAGCCAAACTGATATCGGCATTTTGTAGGCTACGTTCGACGATCTGTGGAGAAAGGAAATTTTCCTGTACAAAGCGCCCCATTGACTCGGCAATACGGGCCTTATTGCGCGGGATAATCTCGGTATGATCTCGCAACAGTTTGGGTAAGGGCATTCTGCCGAAAGGATTACGGAATAACACCGTCACTGCATACCAATCGGCTAAGCCACCGACCACACCGGCTTCTGCACCAAGCATGAAAATATGGATGAGCCATTTATATTCAGGCAGAAAATGCGCCGCGACCATTAAAGCGACCCATGACACCACTGCAATAATCAGGGCCATGGTGGCGAAGTATTTACTTCGTTGTAAGCTTGGGACGTGGATTTCTTCGACTGAACTCATTGAGTCACCCTTTTAATTTCATTTCTTGTTTTGAGGTGGTGCAGGGGGCTGCAACACCTCTCCTGTTGGACTCAAGCCATATTTAGGCCCCAAGGATTGCAAAATCAGCTGTGCATCAAAGGCATCTGGTGATTGCTGCTGTGTCTTAAAGCACTCGATAGTATACGACACTTGAATCGGATCAATATTGACCACTTGTGGGGTATCGTAGAAGGGATCCGGCCAAAAGGCTGGATGGCGACGATAATAACCATATGGATAATAAGATGGTGTCGGATAAATTACCGCCTGACGAGGTGTTTTATGACGGGCATTACTTGGATCATCCACCACACTAAAATAACGGAAACCATTTTTGACCGTGGTTTGCGCTGCTTTGAGCAAGGTAATTTCCTCAGCCGTACCATAACTCAAATTATTATCCGCTTGGAAACCAACGCGGTAAGTTTTGTTATTTAACGGATAAGCGGTGAATTGACCCAGTTGGTCAAAGGTTCTGGGTTTGGAGGGAACCGTTGCACATCCTGCAAATGTCAGTGCGACAAGGAGCGGGGTGCATATTAATAAAGCTTTCATATGCCATTCCTGTGTACAGTGTCGAGGGAGATCGACTTAAAAACTACTATTCGGTTGAGTTAAAAATTCCAGTTCTTCCGCACTTGAGTGACGGCCTAAAATTGCATTGCGATGCGGATAACGTCCAAAACGATCAATGATTACTTTATGCTTTTTCTCAAAGTTTAAATTAATTTCATTGCCTAAGCGTTGAAACAATTTTAGGGCAAATTCATGTATGAGCTTGGATTCGCTATGCATAAACGGCATATAGAGAAAGGAGCGTTGCTCAGGACTGAGTTGTGCATCCAGCTGCAAGCTAATTGCTTCTTGTGACAGGGTCAGTGCCAAGCTGTCGTAGGCAAAGGCCTGTGCCTGATCTCGATATAAATTTCGTGAGAACTGATCGAGGACAATAATCTCAGCCAAACGGCCTTCAGGCGTTTGACGCCAAGACCACAGCTCCGCCTGAGCGGCCTGATGATGAATCTCTGCAAAGGACGTACGAATTTTTGCATCAAAATCATCACTTTTGGCAAACCAAAGTGAACGATGCTCGGGGTCAAACCAAAAATTAAGAATGTCTTGCGCTTGCATGGTCGAGTATCCATTGGAAGATTTATTTTTCAATAAAATCACAATTTTTGCGTGTCTTATGTAACAAGATTGTGATAAAAATTGCCAAACTAAATCAGATGACTAGATTGTAATTGTCGTTATAATTGGCTGAGTCGAAGGGATTGGCATGTTGAACATGTCTGTAGCATCGACGACGTCGTTACCATGTATGTGGTCGGCTGATCTTGAATAAGCGAGCATAGAATATGAATCAACCCAGCCTTACTTCCTCTGTGATACCAACTTGGGTAGATGCCTCGCTATTAAAGGGGATGTTACGTGGGATTGAGCGTGAAAGCCTACGCATGCAAAGCAATGGATTTTTATCACAACAAAATCACCCCATTGCGTTAGGTTCGGCACTGACACATCCACATATCACCACTGATTATTCAGAAGCGTTGATGGAGTTTATCACCACGCCACAAAGTACCATTGCGGCAGCCTTAACTGAGTTAAGTGATATCCATAGTGTGGTGCACCAGCAGCTCGAAGAGGGTGAAAAACTTTGGCCTTTGTCGATGCCTTGCATGCTGGATGATAACGAAGAAAATATTAAACTGGCGCAATATGGCAGTTCCAATATTGGTCGCTTTAAAACCCTGTATCGCCGCGGTTTAGGGGTGCGTTATGGTCGCCGTATGCAGACCATTTCAGGGGTACACTATAATTTATCCTTTCCAGAACAACTGTTTGCGGTTTTGCAGCAGCATGAAAGCAACCCACAATTAAAACAGCTCAGTCTGCAAGATTATCGTAGCCATCGTTATTTTGGTTTGATCCGTAATTTTATTCGTCTGATTCCTTTGGTGATGTATATGTTGGGCGCAAGTCCATCAGTGTGTCGTTGCTTCCTGACCGGTCGTCAGCACCATTTACAACCCTTAGTGAAGGGTACGCTCTATTTACCTGAAGCAACCGCTTTACGAATGGGGCGTTTGGGCTATCAAAACTCAGCACAAAAAGAGCTTGGCATTCATTATAACGACTTGCATGATTATCTGGATGGCTTACAAAAAGCCGTGCATACCCCCTATCCAGAGTTTACGGCACTGGGCCTCAACGATGAGCAGGGTGAGGCGATTCAGATCAATGATCATGTATTACAGATTGAAAATGAATACTACAGTCTGGTGCGCCCTAAACAGGTACCACAAGCGGGTGAAACGCCTTCACAAGCCTTAAAAAATCGTGGTGTCGGCTATGTCGAATTACGTGCAGTGGATGTGAATCCGTATAGCGCGATTGGGATTGATGAAATTTCGGCAGGCTTCCTTGAAAGTTTAGCTTTGTACTGCTTACTCAAAGACAGTCCAGATCTATTTGCTGAAGAACAAGAACAGATTGATCGTAACCAAACGGAAGTGGTGAATCGTGGTCGTGCGGCAGATGCCAAGATCGAAGAGGGAGATCGTTCGATCTCGTTAAAAGATTGGGCGCAAAGCCATTTAAATGCGATTCAAGCCTGTGCCAAGCTACTAGATCAAATGGATGGCACCCAGCTGTATCAAGATGCGATCCAAGTGATGCAGCAACGCCTAGACCATGTCGAAAATACCCCTTCGGCGCACGTGATTGCAGACACCTTGCAGCATGGCGGTACATGGAATTTTGGGAGTGTCATGGCACAGCAACATGTTGATCATTATGACCAGCATCCACTCAGTGAAGAACGCAAACACTATTTTGAACAATTGGCGCAAACATCGTTGCAAAAACAGGCGCAACTTGAACAAGATAACGACATGAGTTTTGAACAATATCTTGCACAATATCGCTAATATTTTAGAGGATTTCCCATGCGTTGGAATTACCGCCTAGTCAGCGCTGTTTTGGTACTGACCAGCATCATTGGTATCTCATTTGCGTTGTATTTAGAACATGTGCAAGGTTTGGATCCTTGTCCACTCTGTATTTTCCAACGCCTTGGCTTAATTGGAATGGGTATAATTGCGCTTGTGGCATTTATTCATAATCCAGTTTCAAGCGGATTTAAACGTTTTTATGCCTTCTTAGCGACCTTATCGATTGGTTGGTCGGTTGGTGTTGCGGCACGTCATGTTTGGCTGCAAAGTTTACCGCCTGATCAGGTGCCAAGCTGTGGACCTGGCTTAAACTATCTGGTGGATGCCTTGCCAATGAAAACCGTACTGCAAGAAGTGCTTTCGGGTTCAGGTGAATGCGCCGCAATAGATTGGACTTTCCTCGGTCAATCTCTACCTGTTTGGTCTCTGGCTTATTTCAGTTTGATTTTGTTGATCTGCTTATGGCAATTATTTAGAAACTATAGCGTTACACAAAAATAAGCGAATCGTTGTTCTAAATGATTTTAAAACCCGAAATATGAATGCCTATTTCGGGTTTTATTTTCTCAATAACTAAACAATATGTGCCATTTTGTTGTTTAAAGACTATTTTTATGGACAGATCATTCTGTTTTTTGTAAAGTTCAGCCGATTCCCCGTACGATCTGATTATAAAAAATGCTTTTTAATATATTTAATGTATTAGAAAAAATAGGGCTAAATGCACAGAAACGTGCCATCCACGTACAATTTTCTAATAAACTGCTGAATAATCAAGTTTTTTTACAACGCATACAAGGCCAGCATCAACTCAATGTGGGTTTGGAAGCTGAACTCATCTGCCTGTCGACCAATGCCCAGATTCCCCTCAAACAGTTTATTGGGGTTCAGGTTGCGGTTGATCAGGTCACCGATTCAGGGCAACTGTTTCGCACCACGGGGATTGTGACTGAGGCCAGTTATGGGCAAAGTGATGGCGCATTAACCCTGTAAAGCTGACCTTAAAAAACGATGTGACCCATTTCTCAAATTTTTATCTATGATAGTACTTATAAAAAGGGTGTTAAATTGGATAGAGTGGGAAGAGGGCGGTAAATTAGTAAAAGTAGAGTGCCGTGATGATTAACCTAAAAATAAACGCTTTGTTTTTTGCCATAGTAGCGAACATCATATTTTTATCACAGACATATGCGAGTGATAATTTTATAATCTTAACAGGTCATATACTAAATAAAAAAATCATAGATGAAGAAAATAAAGCACATTCCTATGATGTTGTTTTACTGGCAACTGCTAAAGATTTTTATTTGAAAGAAGAGGGTGAAGATTATAAAAAGATAAAAGAAATTCAGTTGAATTATTTAGATGTGAAATATAATATTGAATATCACAAACCCGCACAAATAACGTGTAAAGGTCTGTATTCAGCTGATTCTATGTTTCATTATACCAATTTAATTTTTGTGGTTGACAAGGTGAATTATATGAAACGATAACTTTATTCTTATATAGTTATAAATTTTTAGGTGATTCTATTTAAGTTTTAATAACTAAGCCTTGAATTGATGAGTTAAAATGAACTGTAGTGGACATAGTAAGAATGAAAAAAACTTCTATTAGCTTAAATGTATTTGTAATTTTATCAATTTTAGGATATTCAACTAAAATATTTGCAGCAAAGGATATTAGTGAAATTGATGTAAAAGGCTGTTCTATTGATTATGATGAGGTTGATTTTTGTACCAGTGAGAAATTAAGAAACTATAGTAATATTTTAAAAAGTAAAAAATCAAATTTTGATAAAAATAAATTTTTAATAAATTTTAAAGAAAGAAATGATTTATATTTAGCAGTCATAGATTTGGAAAGTAAAAAAGTTTATACATTTCCAGCATCATTGAGTGTAGTGTCAAATATTAAACCTATAGAATTTTCATCGGATAAAAATTTATTTTGCCTAAATGGAGATTTTAATCAGTATCGAAACTCATATGCCGCTGTGAGAACTTGCTATATATATAATAATGGAAGTTTTGATTTTAAATCCAGAGTTGATTTGGGGAGGCAGGTGCAAAAACAGGAAAATCTTAGTTTTAAATTTTTGGTAAATAAAATAAAGCTTCCAATTTCTTCGGATTATTTTTCTAAATGTGCTGAGAAAAATTCAATTAAAAAATGTGAACAACTTGAAAAGACTAATAATCGTGCATATTCCTTATCTGAATTAAAAAAAGTATCACCAAGTTTAGTAGACTTGTTAAATGACTCAAAAGTAAATTCATTAAATGCAAATACATTTAGATTTCTACCAGAATTTAAAGACAGCTTCTACTCTATTGCTGAAAAATATATAGATACAGAGGAAGAGTCCAGCTCTGAATTTTATTTAATAAAAATAAAACCTATACTAAGTGTAGAGAAAATGGGTGATTATTAATCAATTGATAGCTCAGGAGTAATAAGTTATAAGGATAAAAATGGAAAATTATTAAAGAGAAATTTAAAACAAGAGTAATTTTATTTTGTATTGGTATAACCTAATAGTTTTGAGGTGTTTTTTTTATATTTTTTAATAAATTTTAAAATCATTAATAGGAAGTATGAAATGAGTTTTTTGAAAGCAGTAATGATATTTACTATTGGTTTAGTTCTTTCAAGTTCTTGTTTTTCTAAAGAAAATAATCAATATTTTGATGTTGATACAATTACACGAGACAATGTTGCTAAGTGTAAGTTTGAGCAAGGATATATTGATTTTTGCTCAGATAACTTTTTAAAAATTTATAATAATGCATTAAGCAAAAAAGTAAATTTTTCTCAAAATAAAATTGCTTTAGTAATTGAAAAAGAAAGAGATGCAGGAAAGGGGGTACCTAGGAAAGTCAAATATTTTGTTGTATTGGATCCTGCAACGAAGAATGTATATCCATTAGAGCAGTCTGTAGGTTATTTTGTTGATGATAGATTCGAAGAGATTGCATCAGAGCCCTCTATCGTTAAGTTTAGTCAAGTTAGCAATCAAGTTTGTTTGTCAGGTACAACGTTTTCCTATCAAGATAATAATATAAATGTTGAGAATGAATGTTATATATTTAATTTAAAAGATAGAAGTTTTTTAAAAAAGTGAGATAGAGTTAAGTGAAATGATGGAAAAAACTCTAGATAGCATAACTCAATTACTATTTTAATTTTACAGAATCTTTCTGAATCTAATTTTAAGTTTTTTGAGGCTAAGCCAATTTTTCTTTAATCTATTATGATAAAACTGTTCTATTCTGGAGGAAAAAATGAAATTTAATCTTTTGCTCAAAGGATTGTTAATTACTGTTAGTTTAAGTTTTGCGACAGCGTCGACACATTCTGCAGAAAACGTTTCTTTGAATCCGAAAGCAATAGTTTTACAATCTTACAGAATGGATGTTAATCGTGATGGTGTTATTGATTTAATTGAAATTTTAGGAAAAAAAGATCAGTTGACATCTATACGTATTTTGAGTGGCATAGATAAATCACTAATGTATGAGAACAGTCAAATTTTTAATAATTCTTATAATGGATGCATTTATAGCTCATTTGATAATATTGCTGTTAGCAAAAATAACTTTACCTTGGAATATCGCACTTGTGCAGATCGTTCTGAAGTCGGACATAGGTATTCAACCTTTAAAACAGAAAAGAATAAGGAACCTGTTTTAATTCAAGATGATTATTTACTTTATCCTAAAGCTGAAACACCTGATGATTACATACCGAAGCAGGTAAATTGCTTAACCAAGAAAAAGATTAAATTCAGTGAATATTATGGTCGTTGTGGTTAATTTTAAAGGAATTTATTATGACTTCATCCTATAGAAAATATACCTACATTCTAGGCTTGGTTAGTCTAAGTCTCTTGGCTTGTTCCTGTAGCAATGCTCCAGAAATAAAACATGAAATTTCCGATCAAAGCCAAATAAAAAAGGCCTCATCAATTCCTGAAAAACTAGAAAATAATGGCTTCCTGATCACTTCACTTCCTTATAACTCAAATGCACATCTTAACTGTATTTTATCGGCACAAAGAATGAACTGTGGCTCAATCAATTTGATTGATAGCAGTCGTCTGATTAAAGTTTATAACTTTATTAACCCAAGCTATGGAGATTCCGTTGTTTTCCCTGAAACAAGCACGGGTATTTTATTAATTACATCTCCTTCTTCAAGTGAAGCTGGAAATCCAGAAATAAATCTGACAACAGTGAACAAGTTTGGCTTGGTTAAAAGCATTACCTTAGATGCATCTCAAAATATTGTTATTAATCAGAAGTATGAAATTTTATATAAAGAAGATGGAAAAGATCTAAAACTAAAATTAAATGACCAAGGTGAATTTGTGAAGTAAAGCTATTCCTAACCAGATTGAGCCTATTACAGCTTTTGATCGGAAAAGCTCAGCTAGAACCTAACTGAGCTTTTATGGTTTAGGTCTCAACAATGCCTTCTAAATCATCAAAGGTATAGTTCTGAGGGACATTGATCATATGGGTTTGCACACCTGCCTCAACTTTTTCACCCGCATCAGGATATAACCAACGCGTAATTTGCTCAGCGACACTGGAGTGATATTGAATTTCAAAGTGATTCAGTCCATAGAAAACCGCTTTATGCGTATCAGGTAATTTCAGTTGGAAACGTGGATTTTGGTGTTCACCCAAAGCACTTTTAACACTGACCAGATAATCCCCAATCACAGACAACGCTTTATTCCGTAACTTCTCAAACTCTAATGTTCCTGCAATCAAGAAGGTATTGATATGGGATGGTAGCGGAGCGGGTTTACGATTGTCATCGGCAAAGCCAATGCGGGCATCATTATGCTCCCAGTCATCATCACGAACACTGCCATAACGCAGATCGAGTATGCCGTTACTACGCACATTTACTAACTGACCAAGCAAGTTGATAAACGGGAAGCCACCGAGTTTGTCCTGCAAGACAAAACCAAAGCGTTCGAGCACTGCACCATGGTGAGGCGAACCGATACAGACCAAATTCTCGACCATATGCACCCATTGATACAGATTCTGTTTGCCATAAAACAGGGCACTACGTGAAACCAAGCCGCCCATACTGTGGCCTATCAGGTCAATACTGGTGATACGTGGATTACGCTGCACCAAATCCTCTAGGGTATTGGCAAAACTACGGCCATTGGCGGAAATTCGACGCCCAGTATTGTAGTTGAGATACAACATGGTGTTGTTATCACGTTGTGCAAGTAAGCGTTCACCAATCCCGCCATAACGATGATTAGACCAAGTCAAATGGTTCATACACAAACCATGTGCAAGAATCACCACACGTCCAGTTAACTCGCCTTGCTGTAAAGAACCATAGTGATCATAAAGCACCATCGGCAAAGCCATTGGATTGTGCTGCTTTAAAAAGAAATCACCAAAAATTCCATTCAGTGCACCTACTAAAAAATGCAGGGTTGGGGTTAAGGGCTTGTCATGTAAGACTGGAAATTTTTCAATAATGCGACGTAAATTAGGCGCTAGAAAATGACTGCCATATTTTTGCAGTGCCACATAAGAGAACTGATAAAATTTTTGCAGTTGTGGGTGTTTTTGTAATTGTTTGGCTTTTTGTGCACTTAAACCGAGCGTTGTCCTTAATACTTCGGTTTGTACCACTTGAATCAGTTCGTGTACGCCACTGAGACTGGTACTGACCAGCTGTGCCAAACCCTCCAAAACATCTGCCTGACTTGGGGGGGTACGATCCCACTTACAATAGGTTTCATGCAGAGGCGTTAAACTTGGCATATTAATTTCCCCATCCTTGATATATACCGAAGGTTTGAAGTGATTTTTCTGAATATTATTTAGATAAACTACAACAAACTCTTACATCTTATGTCTTTCAAACGTAATTTTTTTAGAATACTGATGAACGGAGTACAGTATCGTTTTTTGTGTCAGACAATATCGAGCTTAAATGTAATTTATATTGTTATTTGATTAACAATTAATCAAAATAATGTGATTTATTTCACTTTATGTCAAGCCATTGCCTATTTTGGTGCGTATGCAAATTATCTATCTACATGGTTTTCGCAGTAGTCCGATGTCGATAAAAGGGCAACAACTGCAACAATATTGTGCACAGTACGAGACGATACAGGTGCATTTACCTGATTTAAATCAATCACCCAATCGAGTACTGCAACAGCTGTCACAGCTTATCGAAAATTTACCAAACGATAAAGTGGTTTTAGTTGGAAGCAGTCTGGGCGGCTTTTATGCGACATACCTTGTCGCAAAATATGGTTATCCTGCTGTACTGATTAATCCAGCTATGCAACCATGGCAGTTATTCGAAGATTTATTCGGGATTGAGCAAATCCCGCTCAAAGTCACTGCATCATGGACACTTGATGCTGATCAATTGCAGCAATTACAATCGATTGCTGACACGAAACTCGTTCATGCTGATAAAATTCTGGTGCTATTGCAACAAGGCGATGAAGTCTTGGATTATCAGCAAGCTCAACGTTATTATAGTGCAGTTCATCCATCATCATTGATTTTAACCGACGCTAATGGTAATCATGCAATGGATGATTTTGAAGAAAAATTACCTTTAATTCTCGAATTTTTATCGGCAGCGATCCAATAAGGAAGTCAGACCAAGTGACACAATACACGGCCCAATCCCTTGAAGTTCTTTCTGGTTTAGATCCTGTTCGTCGTCGACCAGGCATGTATACCGATACCTCACGTCCAAACCATTTGGCGCAAGAGGTGATTGATAATGCAGTCGATGAAGCACTTGCAGGACATGCCAATCAAATTTGTGTCACGGTCTATGAAGATGGCTCATTGTCGGTTGAAGATAATGGACGCGGTATGCCAGTCGATATCCATCCAGAATATGGGCAAAGTGGTATCGAGATTATTCTGACCAAACTGCATGCTGGCGGTAAATTTAGCACCGATAATTATCAGTTCTCGGGTGGTTTGCACGGGGTTGGGATTTCGGTGGTCAATGCCTTATCGACCCGTGTTGAAGTGGCAGTGCAGCGTCAAGGTAATTTGTATCAAATGGCCTTTGAACAAGGTGAACCCGTTGCCCCTTTGTCGGTTTTAGAAGGTAAGGTCGCTAAGCGTGCGACAGGCACAACAGTACGGTTCTGGCCAGAAACTAAATATTTTGATAGTCCCAAATTTGCCTTGAAGGCATTGAAGCATAATTTAAAAGCCAAGGCGGTTTTAGCTGCGGGCTTAAAAATCATTTATGACGATAAAATCAATAACGAAAAGATCGAATGGCAGTTTGAAAATGGTCTGGTCGACTATTTAATGGATAAACTGCAAGATCGGGACATCTTGCCAGATCCCGCATTTGTCAGTAGTGGACAAGCAGACCGCGCAGCCTGTGAATTTGCGATTTGTTGGAATGTGGAAGGCGGCGAGCAGATTCAGGAAAGCTATGTCAACTTGATTCCCACCGCGCAAGGCGGGACCCATGTCAATGGCCTGCGTTCAGGTGTGACGGAGGCTTTACGTGAGTTTTGTGAATTACGCAATTTGTTGCCGCGTAATATGAAGCTGTCTGCGGAAGATGTTTGGGATGGGGTAAACTTTATTCTATCGCTGAAATTCCAAGAGCCTCAATTTTCAGGCCAAACCAAAGAACGTTTATCCAGTCGCGAAGCCTCTAATATTGTACTGAACATCGCCAAAGATGCGTTTGCTTTATGGTTGAATCAACATGCGGAGATTGCGACACAACTGGCTGAAATGGCGATTGCCAAAGCAGGGCGTCGTCTCAAAGCGGCGAAAAAAGTTGAACGTAAAAAGATTGTAGCGGGCCCAGCCTTACCAGGTAAATTGGCCGATTGTGTTGGTTTAACCCGTGAAGACAGTGAGTTGTTTATTGTCGAAGGGGATTCTGCAGGCGGCAGTGCCAAACAGGCACGCGACAAGAATTTCCAAGCGATTATGCCGATCCGCGGAAAAATCCTGAATACGTGGGAAGTCTCTTCGGACGAGGTCTTAGCCTCTCAAGAAGTGCATGATATTGCTATCGCCATTGGCGTTGATCCGGGCAGTGATGATCTGTCTGAATTACGTTATGGCAAGATCTGTATCCTTGCCGATGCGGACTCAGATGGTCTGCATATCGCCACTTTATTATGCGCTTTATTCGTCAAACATTTCCCGACTTTGGTTGAGGAAGGTCATCTGTTCGTAGCAATGCCACCACTCTATCGTATCGATATTGGTAAAGAGGTGTACTATGCCTTGGATGATGACGAGCTCGAGAGCATCCTGAAAAAAGTCAAAGGTAATAAGAATCCACAGATCACCCGATTCAAAGGTCTGGGCGAGATGAATGCCAGTCAGTTACGTGAAACGACTATGGACCCGAACACCCGTCGTTTAGTGCAGTTGGATTTGGATGATGCACATTTAACCGCAGGTTTATTGGATAAATTGCTGGCGAAAAAGCGTTCAGCTGACCGTAAGCACTGGTTAGAACAAAAGGGTAATTTGGCGGATATTACTGTTTAAGCGCTTCGTTTCATTGTTGGATTAAAGCCAAGCATCAGCTTGGCTTTTTCTTTAGCTGAACTTTTAATGTCCGAGCTGAACAAATTTGCATCATTTTAGTTCATCGCGTATTTTTTGTATGCAATGTTGTATACAAGATGAAAGAATTAAGGCTTCGTTTTTATTTAAATTAATTAAAAACAATAGCTTGTTGTGTTGGCACAGAAATTGAATAACTCCACCCAGTAAAAATCACAATATTGATGGGTGGAGAGAAAGATGCAAAACAAATTGATGTCGATGTCAATCCTGATGACAGCCATGATGGGGATCGGTCTGGTTGGCTGTTCAAAACCAGCAGAAAAAACAGAACAAACCAAAACAGAAGCCAAAACTGCGCCCGCAGCCAGCGGCGATACCATTAAGGTCGGGATTCTACATTCACTTTCGGGCACCATGGCGATTTCAGAAACGTCGCTGAAAGACACTGCCTTGATGGCCATTAATGAGATCAATGCCAATGGTGGGGTACTGGGTAAAAAATTAGAACCTGTGATTGTTGACCCTGCATCGGATTGGCCATTGTTTGCAGAAAAAGCCCGTCAGTTGATTACTCAAGATAAGGTCGCAGTCATTTTTGGTTGTTGGACATCCGTTTCGCGTAAATCAGTTCTACCTGTGGTCGAAGAACTGAATGGCTTGTTGTTCTATCCCGTGCAATATGAAGGCCAAGAACAATCTAAAAATATCTTCTACACCGGTGCAGCGCCAAATCAACAAGCGATTCCAGCGGTTGAATACTTGATGGGGGATGAAGGCGGTAAAGCAGAACGTTTTGTATTACTCGGCACCGATTATGTCTATCCACGAACCACCAATAAAATCTTACGTGCCTTCCTGAAGTCGAAGGGTGTAGCGGATGCTGACATCATGGAAGAGTACACCCCATTTGGTCACAGCAATTATCAAACCATTGTTTCCAATATTAAGAAGTTCTCTGCGGGTAAAAAGACTGCGGTAATTTCGACTATTAATGGCGACTCCAATGTGCCGTTCTATCGTGAACTAGGCAATCAAGGCATTAAAGCATCGGATATTCCTGTGATGGCCTTCTCGGTGGGTGAGGAAGAATTACGTGGGATCGATACCAAACCATTGGTCGGTCATTTAGCGTCATGGAATTATTTCATGTCGGTGAAAAATCCGAAGAACACTGAGTTTGTGAATAAATTCAAACAATATGCAGTGGAATACAAACTTCCAAATGCAGACAAAGTGGTGACCAACGATCCGATGGAAGCGACCTATGTCGGTATCAATATGTGGAAGCAAGCGGTTGAAAAAGCAGGCACGACAGAGGTCGACAAAGTCCGTGATGCGATGGCAGGTCAGACCTTTGCTGCACCATCGGGCTACACGCTCAAAATGGATGAAACCAATCACCATCTGCATAAACCCGTAATGATTGGGCAAATCCGTGCTGATGGTCAATTTGATGTGGTCTATAAAACACCGCAAACCATCAAGGCGGAGCCTTGGAGTCCGTATATCCCGAAATAAAGTTTTTTCGCCTGCTGTGCTGTATTGGCAGCAGGTATTTTTATTCTGATTTTTTGATCTATTTAAAACCGTTAATCATAAGGGGAGTTCTATGGCGAAACACTATGTTTTGGCACTGCTCTGCATCATGGCACAGATGATTTTTAGTCCAGTATGGGCAGAAGCCACATCCGCAACAACCGTGACGTCTACAGCTTCTCAAGATGCCATTCAGACCTTTGTGAAGTCCGATTTTGCGACGCGTCGTGCCATGCTCAATCAATGGCCTGCCAGTATTGAACAACTGGATCAACTGGTCGCCTATATTGATCAAAATGAGCTGTATACCGATAGCGCAGGCAATACTTATCTGTTAAAAAATGATGACAAGCTGTTCAGTTATCCTGAGCAGCAGGCGCTGGAACAATGGCCTGCGGATTTATCCCAAGTGACTTTGGTGAATACCTTACGCAAGGCGCTGAATTTTGGTCAAGCCAAGGCCAAGCTGAATTCTACAGATGCTTCACAACGTTTAGCTGCGGTGGATATTTTAGAAAATAATTTGGCTGAACTCGATGTAACGATGGTGAAGCAGCTTTATCTGAATGAAAAAAATGATCAGGTCAAAGCACGTTTAGCACAGCTCAAAGCCCGTTTGGATTTTAACAGTGCTGATGCGTTTACCAAGCTTGAAGCAGTAAAGGTCTTGGCTGATTCAAATCGTCCTGATGTATTCGCCTTAATCAATCAAACTTTAGAACAACCGCAAAGCAATCCTGCATTGAAGGCAGCGTTGCAGGATGCACACAATAAAATTAAAACCCGATTACAAATCAGTGAGTGGTCAGGCCATGTCTTTTCAGGTCTGAGTACGGCCAGCATTTTGCTGCTTGCGGCACTCGGCTTAGCCATTACCTATGGTCTGCTTGGGGTGATTAACATGGCACATGGTGAGCTGATCATGATCGGTGCCTATACCACCTATGTGATTCAAAGCTTTTTTAAAACCCATTTTGCTGGGCTGGTGGACTGGTATCTATTGGCGGCAATTCCTGCGGCTTTTCTGGTCAGTGCCTTGATGGGCATGTTGATTGAACGCACCGTGATCCGTCCGTTGTATGGCCGTCAATTGGAGACTTTACTTGCGACCTTTGGGGTGAGTCTGATCCTGATGCAATTGGTGCGTATGGTGTTTGGTGCGCAAAATGTCGAGGTTTCTAACGTGGCATGGCTGAGTGGTGGCATCGCGGTGACGCCAAGCTTAATGCTGCCTTATAACCGAATTGCCATTATTGGCTTTACTGTTGCAGTGCTATTACTGCTGCTGTTTTTACTCAATAAAACCCGTTTTGGTTTATTTGTGCGTGCGGTGACACAAAATCGTCAAATGGCACGTGCAGTGGGCATCCGTTCTGCGCGAATTGACATGATGGCCTTTGGTCTGGGTTCAGGCTTGGCTGGGTTGGCAGGTTGTGCCTTGGCGCAGGTGGGGAATGTTGGCCCAGATCTCGGTCAAAACTACATTATTGATGCCTTCCTTGTGGTTGTTGTTGGTGGTGTCGGTCAAGTGTGGGGTGCGGTATTGGCAGCACTCGGACTGGGGATTAGCGGTACAGTTTTAGAGATTGGCTTAGGCGCAGTGCTCGCAAAAATTATTCTCTTGGTTCTTGTGATTTTGTTTATCCAAAAGCGTCCACAAGGTTTGTTTGCCATCAAAGGCCGTTTTGTGGAGTAAGCCAATGAAAATCACTTCTTTATTTGCCGACAAACCGTATAGCGCTGTGGCGATTGTAGTCTGTTTCGGCGTGCTATTGTTGTTGCCTTGGCTACACCTGTTATCTCCTGACTCGGCCTTTTATCTGTCTGCTTACTGGATTACCTTGATTGGCAAAATCATGTGTTTGGCTTTGGTGGCTTTGGCATTGGATTTGGTCTGGGGCTATGCTGGAATTCTAAGCTTGGGGCATGGTTTGTATTTTGCCTTGGGTGGTTATGCCTTTGGCATGTACCTGATACGTCAATCCGCAGGTGACGGTCTGCCTGATTTTATGCGCTTCCTCAGTTGGACCGAGTTGCCTTGGTATTGGATCGGGACTGAGCATATCGCTTGGGCCTTGGCTTTAGTCATTCTTGTACCAGGTTTGATCGCATTTATCTTTGGCTTTTTTGCCTTTCGCTCCAAAATCAAAGGCGTGTATTTCTCGATTATTACTCAAGCCATGACCTTTGCTGCAGCGTTACTGTTCTTCCGTAATGAAACAGGCTTTGGGGGCAATAATGGTTTTACAGGCTTTAAAACAATTTTGGGTTTTGATATTACCTCTGCACCAATGCGCGCAACGCTATGCTTTGTGACTGCGTTGATGTTGATGTTGTGCTTCCTTGGTCTGCGCCAACTGATGAATCGTCCTTATGGACGGGTCTTGGGTGCAATTCGTGACAGTGAAAATCGCTTGCAATATCTCGGTTATCGCACCCTGTGGTACAAGCTGTCGGCATGGGTATTGTCGGCGGTGATTGCGGGTATTGCTGGGGCGTTATATGTGCCGCAGGCGGGCATCATCAATCCAAGTGAAATGAACCCCGTCAACTCAATCGAAATGGCGGTGTGGGTGGCTGCGGGTGGACGTGGCACTTTGATTGGCCCGATTTTAGGGGCAGGTTTAATCAATGCAGTAAAAACCTACTTCACTGTGGCTGCGCCAGAAGCGTGGTTATTGATCTTGGGGGCGCTGTTCATTGTGGTGACCTTGTTCTTACCTAAGGGTGTGATTGGTTTATTTGACCGTTTTAAAAAGGAGCGTGATTAAATGAGTGATGTATTAATAGACTCAGCTCAACATGGCGGTCAACTGGGCGAGGGCTATGGTCGTGCCAAGCCACAAGGTGCGGATTTTAGCCATGGCATTGCTTTATATCTGGAAAAAGTCAGTGTCTGGTTTGATTCATTTCGGGCGCTCAATGATCTGTCGCTGTACATTGCCGAGGGTGAGTTGCGTTGCATTATTGGACCGAATGGGGCAGGAAAAACCACGCTGATGGATGTGATTACTGGTAAAACCCGTCCAACCACAGGCACGGCATTTTTTGGGCAAAACTATGATCTTGCCAAAATGAGTACCGAGCAAATTGCCGAAGCAGGCATCGGTCGAAAATTCCAGAAACCAACAGTATTTGAAAATTTTACTGTCATGGAAAATCTACTGTTGGCAGCACCTCGAGATAAACGGGTGAAGAAAAGCTTCTTTTCTCGTTTAGACCCAGAAGCGCAACTGGCTTTGGATGAAAGTTTGGAACAGATTCGTTTAAAGGAGTTTGTACACAAGCCCGCGGGTCTGCTGTCACATGGGCAAAAACAGTGGTTGGAAATTGGTATGTTACTGATGCAACGACCAAAATTAATTTTACTGGATGAGCCTGTTGCAGGGATGACCGATGCTGAAACTGAACGCACCGCTGAACTGTGTCTGGAACTGAAAAAGAATCACACCCTTGTGGTGGTTGAACATGACATGAGCTTTATTGACACCATTAGTGAAAAAGTCACGGTACTGGCACAAGGGGCAATCTTGGCCGAGGGTACATTGGCAGAAGTTCAGGCCAATGAAGATGTGATTGAAAAATATTTAGGACGCTAGGAGAGACACATGCTAGAAGTGAAGCAAATTAATCAATTCTATGGTGGCAGTCATATTCTGCGTGATGTGTCTTTTAACGCGCCTGTGGGTGAATGTAGTGTGGTCTTAGGCCGTAATGGGGTGGGCAAAACCACCTTGCTGAAATGCTTGATGGGGATTCTGCCGATTAAGTCAGGGCAAATTTTGCTGGATGGTAAAGATATCGCCAAAATGTCCCCTGAGCAACGGGTGCGAGCAGGTTTGGCCTATGTGCCGCAAGGTCGCGATATCTTTTCGACTTTAACGGTAGAAGAAAATATTTTAATTGGCATGGCGAAATTCTCAGGGGCTAAGACACGTAAGGTGCCAAGCCATTTATATGAAATCTTTCCTGTACTGGATGAAATGAAGCACCGCCGTGGCGGTGATTTATCGGGGGGGCAGCAGCAGCAGCTTGCGATTGCTCGAGCGTTGGCTTCAGAGCCAAGCGTATTAATTCTGGATGAACCGACCGAAGGGATTCAGCCTTCAATTATTAAAGATATTGGGCGGGTGATCCGTAAGTTGGCTGATCAAGGTGAAATGGCGATTATTTTGGTGGAGCAGTTTTATGATTTTGCCGAAGAGTTGGCGGATGCGTATACCGTGATGGCGCGTGGGCAGGTGATTGCACAGGGGCTAGGGGTAGAAATGCCTGAAAAGGGGATTCGGGAGTTGGTGGCGATTTAAAACACTCGAAAGAGATTTTCCACCTACGGCCTGATTAAACAGTGATCATTGTGGAATCTTATTGTTTTATATCTAATCTTAGGATAAACCTGCGGTTCGCCCTACTTTGGTTTCGCCCAAAGTAGGCAAAGGCATTGTCATCTACAAAACCTGTTCGCTTCTTTCAATACATCAAATGATATTGCAAAAACAGTCTCTTGCGAATACCACGAAGGTTGTAGATGACATTTCCGAGTATCATATTTGAGGCTGACTTTTGATGGTTTGTTAACCTTCAACCTTATAGAACGTGCCACCTGCATGAACATTGTGTCCAAAGCCACATGAGGACTCACCACTGTTTTGTTCAACTTCAATTTTTTGTCCAAGCTTTGCATCATTGGCGAATTGAAGTTTGATTTGACAGTCCTCATAGCGATAGCTGGCTTGTTTTGACTTGAGTGGCATACTCGTTTCAAACTGCCCCATATTCGGGCCATAGATCAAGCCGCGCAGCCCGAAGTAATAGCCATCAAATGCAATCGCATATTGATTCTGTTTTTTACTGACTTTGAGATAATCCCATTGCCCAAAACCATTGGCGCGGACATAAGTCCCTTGTAAGTCTGAAGATAGTTTTGGCTTGGGCAACTGTTTTAAGTTGTATTGACTGGTTTTAGAACCCTTATCTCTGAGAAACCAGACTCTGGCCCATTGCGGTTTGCCCAATTTGGCATAACTCAAGCCGACATTATTGTTGGCGATTTCAATGTCTCGGTCACTGACCTGAATGCCACTTTCATCAGCATTGGCCTGACAGAAATGTGTCCATGCAGCTTGGTCTTCAAATTGCTTGGCAGCTTTGAGATATTGTTTTTGATCGTAAAACTTTTTACCTGCCTGCGCATATTGCTTTACTTTGGCACAACCTTGTTGCAATTCTTGTTCAAAAGAAACTTCGGCAAAGCTCGCGCTTGAAGCGATTGCAACGGAAATACACAGACTGAGTTGAGATGTTTTAATCATTTTGGCTATTTTTGAAATCAAGTATTGCTTTCATTCTAAGCCACAATTTAGTCGTAGGACAGTAGGGTAACAGTAAGGTTTTTATTGAGATTCTGTGAGTTGCAGTTGCATCCAGACCAAATCCCGCCATGTGCCAAACTTTTGACCCACTTGTGGCATATAACCAGTTTGAATAAAGCCAAGCTGTTCATGTAACACAATCGAGCCCTTATTTTCACTATCAATCGCAGCTACCATGATATGCATGTTTTGCTGTTTGGCCAGATGAATGAGCTGTTGCATCAGCGCTTTACCCAGTCCTTGGCGAGCGTAGCTTGGGTCAACAAAAACAGAATGTTCAATGCTTTGGCGATAGCCGCTGATGGTCCGAAATGCAGTGTAATAGGCATAGCCTGCCACTTGATGGCTATTTAGGTCTTCAACCACGATCATGGGAAATTGTTGTTGCTGCATGCCGTGAAAACGTTGCTGATAATCTGTTAAGGAAACCGCCTGATCATTCCAATTCGCTGTGCCATTCAGGATCTCTGTATTATAGATCGCGAGGATTTGTTCGAGGTCATCCACCGTGGCAAAACGAATGTGGAAATGTGCGGCTAGGGCAGAAGCGGCAAGTGCAATATTTACAGACATGGGCGAAGGTCATCAAATCAGGAAAAACAACAGATGCAACATTGGTCGAACAAAAGATCAACTCGCATTTATATTCGGTGATGCAAACAAAAACAGCAAGGGAATCCTTGCTGTTTTTTAACATTCTAATCAGATTAGAAATGGTATTTAATCAAAGCGCTGACGTTGTTTTCGTCACGGTTTTTCATACCAAATTTGTTATTCCAAACTGAATGCTCAACACCTAAATAAAGGCGAGTGTCTGGTGAAATGTGTTTGCCTAGATTCCACTTATATTGTGTGGTCCAGTTCAGTTCGCTGGCGTGATCTTTTTCGCCAGTCGACCAGTCAAGGAAACCATCCACCAAGAAATCTTCGTTCGATACTTTAAATGGCAAAGCATAAGCAATGGTCATTTGATAGTCATCAGCGGTATTTTCGTTGTTGGCGCGGTAGAAGTTTACATTCGCATATTGGAAATATGGAATGGCAAGATCGAAACCGACACCATACAAGAAGTTGTCAAAGCTAGAAAAGTCATCATTGTTGCTTTCCCAAGTAGTTGAGATCAGCACATCTTTGATTGGACCAAACGCAAGTTTTTGACCTGAAATTTCACCCAAGCTTAAACGTGGAGAAAGCTCGAAATAGGTGCTTTTGTGGTCATCGCTGCCACGCATACGGTCCATAAAGAAGAATACATCGGCATATTTTACTTTTGCCGCATATTCAACCGTGATGGTTGTTTGCTTTTCATCAACAACTTCGTAGTTCTCACCATACAAACCAGTCAAGCTGAAATCTTGCCAAATTGGCTTTGCTTGAGTGAACGCTGCTGTAGATACCAATAAACCTGTTGCTGCAAGTTGCTTCAATTGCATTTAAAAAATCTCCCCCCAAAAGGCGTGTCAAGGATACAAGGTATTAAGCAAAAATAAAGCCAAATTTGACCAAATGAACAAAAGAATTGTATATGCATAGACGTGTCTAAAAAGGCATGAATGTTAAGCAACTTTTTGTTGAAGATTTCATCAAAATGTCAAAAATCAGCTTGCATATTTCAAAGGAAAGTCAGATATTGGAGGTATAGAAGATCTTCTTACATACTGAAAAGCAACAGATGCAAAGCGAGGAGACAACAGGTATTTACATAATCAGAATATACAACTGCACTGAATGATTGCATGCTCAAAGTGTGCCAGATAAGAAAGTTTTGTAGCACCGTCTCACAGATAAGAGAGGAAGATATTTATGAATATTGAAATCCGTACAGATAAAAACATTCAAGGTAGTGAACGCTTAATCAGTTATGTTCGTGCAGAACTTACACAAGAATTTCAACGCTATAGCGAGCGTATTACACATTTTTCGGTTCATATTAGTGATGAGAACGGGGAGAAAACGGGCGATCATGACAAACGTTGTATGATTGAGGCTCGTCCAGCAGGAATGAAACCTGTTGCAGTAACACATAAAGCAGGCAATATTGATAATTCGATTCATGGTGCGATTGAGAAACTGAAACGTAGTTTGGAGCATCTATATGAGAAAAAAGAGCATCATCGTGGTGGTTTACCAGAATATGTTGATGTCGATGACGACGTAAAAGTGGATGATGAAGCGTAAAAATGACGCATAAAAAAAGCCCTGTTTAGGGCTTTTTTTATGCGTGTATCAAATTTATACATGATTTTTTAGATGCTTTTATAAAATCCTGTCAGGATATTCGGCATAATAGACCCATTAAAAAATATTGTGAGAATTGGTCATGTTAAATAAGCAACAGCAGGCCTTGGTGCAAGCCATACAACAACTCGATTTAGACCAAGTGCAAACTTTACTTGCTGAAGGACTCGACCCAAATTTTATTGATCCTGAACAAGGCCCACCTGTTTCTTTGATTTGTGATGGCTTATTCGCGTGGTGGGAAAAAATCTGTGAAGCTTACGAAGCAGGTAAACCGTTGAGCGAAGAACAAAAGCAACAAGAACTTAAAGTCTATCTTGATATTTTAGATGCGCTTATTCAAGCCAAAGCCAATTTACATTTGTGGGATGCAGAAGAATTCTACGGTCCACTTTGGGATGCAGCAAGTTCTGCTTGTGTACCTGTGGTTCAACGTTTACTTGATGAAAAAGTAGATCCAAATACCCGTGACGAAGAAGGTCTCACCATTTTATCTTCGATCAGCCAGTTATTCTTTGATTGTGAATTTGATGAGATTGATTGGTCAGAATCATTGCCAGAAGAGCGTGCAACACTGGAATTGCTACGCCAACATGGTGCAAAAATGTCAAAAGAGCTCAGCGCATAAGCGAAGCCATTAGAAATAGAATGAGGAATAGAATGAAAACATTGCAAACATTGCAAACATTGAGCTTAGTGGCTGCATCAATGCTCACAAGTACGGCTTTTGCGGCTGACTTTTCGTTTGACCGCCCAGGTGCGGGTATGGGCACAGGGATTACCCCTGTGGGACATTTGGCATGGGAACAAAGTTTACCGAGTGTGAGTTACCAAGAAGGTAAGGTCGATGGGGTCAAAGAGAAGACTTTAACCCTCAACGGTGACATGTTATTGCGTACGGGTTTGGCTGATGGCCTCGAATTGCAATTGGGTTGGCAAGGTCCAGTGTGGCAGCAATACAAACGTGCGGGCACAAAAAAAGAGACCAATGGTCTAGGCGATGTCAGCATTGGTTTGAAAAAAGCCATTGATTTAAAAGATGATCGTTTATCCATGGCATTGTTGGCAGAAGCCATTATTGCAACCGGTAATGATGAATTCACCAACCATGATGATATCTATAGTCTCACCTCAGCTGTTGCGTATGAGTTTAGCGATCTGATTGGTACGTCGATCACCATGCGTTATGAAGCACAGAACAGTGACTGGGCTGTGACTGCGATTCCAACCATTGACTATAAAATTGCTGGTAAATTATCGGGTTATTCAGAGTTTGTTTACCGTAAAGCCGAGAGCCAAGATTATGAATATGGTCTTGGTACAGGTCTGATTTATGCTTTGAATAATCGCACGCAATTGGATGCCAGCATCGGTGTTGACCTCAATGGCGATCAAAAAAGTTATAACGGTGGCTTCGGCGTATCGGTTTTATTCTAAGAACAATCCGCCTGAATGTGCTTAAACTCACTTCTATATGAATGGGAGAGCTTCAGGTAGGTCGTAGTGAGAGAATCATGAAAATGTCTGTTCAGGTGGGGACGTCTTTCTCGCTGATGCGTTACTTTCTCGGGACTTTATTGCTGTTATGTGGGTCTCTGACTTACGCCCAAGAAAATTCATCCGCACAGTTGCTGAGTCCTGAACAGGCTTTTGCATTTACGGTTGAATCTACCCAGTCCAATCAGGCACGTTTACATTGGTCAATTCAGCCGAATTATTATCTCTATCAGCATAAGTTTGAAGTGCAGCAGGGTAATCAGCCCGTTGCACTGACTTTACCGAAAGCAGTCGAGCAGTATGATGAGAACTATGGTCATAGCCAAGTTTATTATCAACAAGCCGAATTTAGTATTCCAACTCAAGCCTCGCAACATTATCGGGTCACTTGGCAAGGTTGCGCCAAAGATCGCATTTGTTATCCGCCACAGAATATTGAATTCCAAACTGATGCGGATGGCTTGGTCAGTGCTCAGAATGTCAGCACAAATACCCAAAAAAGCTTTTTAGATGTCGTACGTTCATCTCAAGCTTTAAATACCCAAACAGCAAGCAATAATGAAGCGCAAGCTGAGCCAACTGCGCAAACCTCAGATTCAAATAACTCAGGCGTGATGGCGCAAGACCAAAAATGGTCCAGTGCGCTGGAACAGCATTCCTTGGCTTATAGTCTTTTACTGTTCCTGGGCTTAGGGATTTTATTGGCCTTTACGCCGTGTTCCTTACCAATGCTGCCGATTTTGACTTCCTTGATTGTACGTGACAATAAAGGTGTCAAGGCTTGGTCGATTGCACTGACTTTTGTCGTGAGCATGGCTTTGGTCTATGCGGTATTGGGTTTAATTGCTTCAGCAGCAGGATTGAATTTCCAACGCTGGTTACAACAACCCGCGACACTGATTGCATTTAGCTTTTTGTTTGTGGTGTTTGCCCTCAATTTATTTGGCTTGTTCGAGTTGAAACTGCCTCAGAACTGGGTCAATCGACTGGATCAGCTGCAGTCCAATCAAAAAGGCGGTACCTTGGTTGGCGCTAGTGTCATGGGGATGATCTCTGCCCTGTTGGTTGGGCCATGTATGACCGCACCTTTGGCGGGGGTGTTACTGTTTATCTCGCAAACACAGAGTCAATGGCAAGGTGGATTGTTGCTGTTTACGCTCGGTTTTGGCATGGGGATTCCATTGCTACTCGCCAGTGTGTTGGGGGCGAAAGCCTTACCCAAAGCTGGTGACTGGATGAATCAAATCAAAGTCATTTTTGCCTTTTTAATGCTGGCCTTGAGCATTTATTTTATTCGCCCTTTATTGCCAGAACTCGCGATTCAAATTCTCAGCCTAGTTCTAGGTTTGGCCTTTATCGTTTATGCGGCATATCGTCTGTTTGTACAGAAATCTAAGCTGCAATGGCTCTATGCATTGTTACTGATTTTAGCCATTCCAGCACTGGCTTTTAATCAATATCAGCATTTTCAAAGTCTCAGTTCAGTTCAGGCAGATCAATTGGCCGAATGGCATGTGGCAAAAACAGCAGATGAATTTCAGCAGATTTTAGCCAATGCACCCAAAGACCGTGGCATTGTGATTGATGTCTATGCGGATTGGTGTGTGGCTTGTCAGCCGATTGAGCATCGTATTTTAAAAGATGCAGAGGTACAGCAGGCATTGTCGGGCTATTATCTGATTAAAATGGATCTAAGCCATTATGATGCCTCCCATCAAGCGCTATTGGCACAGTGGGATATTTTAGGGCCACCGACTTACTTATTCTTAGATCAGCAACAACAAGAAATTCGCTCGCTGCGCTTGACTGGTGCATTCCAGAAATCAGAACTATTACAACAACTGGCTTTATTTAAAGGGAAACCATAATCATGTATCAGCTCTTTATCGGCAATAAAAACTACTCTACTTGGTCGATGCGCCCATGGATTTTACTTACACAAGCGGGAATTTCCTTTCAGGAGCATGTGATTCAGTTTGATAGCTTTGAACCTGAAAGTGAATTTAAAACAGAGATTTTAAAGCTCAATCCAACGGGGAAAGTCCCTGCATTAGTGAATGGTGATCTCATCGTTTGGGATAGTCTGGCGATCTGTGAATATATTGCTGAACAGCACCCTGAGCTAGAGTTGTGGCCACAACAGAAAACATTACGGGCTAGAGCACGTTGTATTAGTGCAGAAATGCACAGCAGCTTTCAAAGCCTACGCAATCTCTGCCCCATGAATGTAGAAGCGGATCTAGGTCATATTGGCAAACAACTCTGGGCCGAACATGCGCAGTTACGTGCCGATGTGGCTCGAATTGATCAGATCTGGTCTGAACGTCCGAGCGAAGACGGCTTTTTATGTGGCGAGTTTAGTATTGCCGATGCATTCTATGCGCCTGTGGTAATGCGTTTTGAATGTTATCAACTGCCATTGTCTGCATCCAGCCAAGCCTATGTGCAAAAAATCTTGTCTTTGGCATCGGTACAGCAATGGATAGCCGAGGCCAGACAAGAGCAGATGTTTGTACCTTTTGACGAGCCTTATCGGCAACATCGAGAAGAATTTTTGAAAGCATAAGGGTTCAGTGAGGATTGGCAAAGCCCTAATCAGTCTAGGTTATTGCCAGTTCAGTAAAGATTTTAACTTGATTACGGCCCTCTGCTTTGACTGCATACAGAGCTTGATCAGCCTGACTGATGATCAAATGTGGCTCATCGGCACTGAGTGAACTGCTTATCCCAAAGCTGGCGCTGATGCTAAATTCTTGCTTATAGTCGGTGATAAAACGCAGTTGTGAGATAGCAATACGGCAGCGTTCTGCGATGCTTTGAGCTTGTATGGTCGTGGTACTGGGCAGTAATAAAATAAACTCTTCTCCACCAAAACGACCAATAATGTCTTGATCGCGTAGATTGTTGGTCAAGCATTTTGCAACTTGGACCAAGACTTGATCCCCCATGCTGTGTCCATACTGATCATTAATGCTTTTAAAATGATCCAGATCAAGCAGGATAATCGAGTACAGCGGGTTCGGATGTTGGTGTAACTTATTCAAATAGCCCCCAATGCTGCGCCGATTGAGCACATTGGTCAGCGGATCAAGACGACTGAGAATTTGAATGGTCATCTCCCGAGTCCGCCATTGCGTTAACAAGATTTCAAATAAAAATAAGCAGGCTAACAAAATTGGCAATAAGAAAAACACCATACTGCCCACCCAAAAAGGATGCATTGGTACTTCATTTAAGCGTTGCATGTTGAACAGGGGCGCATAGGTCAACACCCCAATCATGCTTAGATAGTTGCAAAGCAGCAAAGCCAATGTTGCAGGAATAAGCGCACAATAGACCATCCTGCGGTCAAATAGAACCAAACCCACACCGACAACACTGACATAGCCGACCATGGTGGCTGGGCTAAAACTGCCTGCGAGATAGCCTTTGTGGCACAGCATCGCTGTGAAAATTTGCACACTGAGAATCGGGAGCACATTCTGTGCCCAAGTCCGATCTTTAAATATCGCACAAGGAATAATCAGCAGCAGCATCACCGTTAAGGTAATCAGACTGGTGATTAAGTGTGAACGCACAATCCCGAGATTCACCCATTCGGCATATTGGGGGTGGGTCAGCACAAAAATGTCCCAGCTGATCCAAAATAGGCTCATAAATGCAGCCAGTATCAGCAATAAAATACTTTTTTTAAGTATGGTCCAATTGACTACAATATGATGTTCCCAAGAAAGCTTAAAGCCCCATCCTTTTGTGTCAGTTGTCCGATTAAAACGAATCTTCACCATTGGCATGCATCCTTTTATGCAATGAGATTCCCAGCAACTGTAGATCTGTCGTCAAAATATTGAAGAACGATTATTGAAATAACAATAACATCTTTAGAATGAGAAAAAAGACGAACTCTAGGCTTTTAGTGCAAATTAGGACGGGAAAAATTCTTTGATAAATCAGCTGTAATCTAAATATCCAATGACTTTTATTTTATGATGACAAAAGGGAATTAAGAGTGACAATGGCCAGCCATAGCTGACCATTTTTTACACGATTTTATTTGGTTCAGTCACGATCAAGTGCATGGGCAAAATCGGCAATATCGGCCAATGCCTGTTTGGCTTCAGGGAACCAAGCATTAAACATTTGGAAATTATGCCACATGCCGGTATACAGCTTGAACTGGACTTTGACATCGGCTTTTTCCGCTTTTTCTCTAAAGCGTTTTGAATCATCCAATAGAATTTCTTTAGAGCCGACTTGTACCAAGGTGGGTGGAAGCCCTTTTAAGTCATCAAACAAGGGGGAAACACGTGGGTCATCGGCCTGAATGTTATCTGTGAGATAATGATTGATACCTGCTTGTAAGGCCTCGATAGACAAGAGTGCATCATGTTTTTGGTTAAAGCGTAGCGACTCACTGGTTAAGGTCAGATCGAGATAAGGCGACATCAGAATCAAGCCACTTGGCATCAACTCAGTTTGCTGTTTGAGACGTAAACACAGTGCCAAAGCAAGATTAGCACCGCAAGAGTCGCCAGAGATAATAATATCTTTGGGTTTAATCCCTTGTACCAATAACGCTTGATAAACATCGAAAATCGCATCAATCGCTTCAGGATAAGGGTGTTCTGGTGCAAGTGGATAATCAACATGTATCACTTGCATTTGGGTGCGTGCAGCAAGATCGGTCATTAAGGCGCGATGCGTGTTTAAACTGCCGAGGAAAAAGGCACCACCATGAATGTGGAAGATCAGCTGTGTTGCGGTAGCTTGCGCTTTAATTTCTTCTCCGCGCACACCTGCTAAGCGGATCGGGCGAACTTGTACTGTTGGATCTTGTGGAAATAGGCGACACAATTGATCGAGTAAAGGGCGTAATGCATTTGGGGCCAAATTAAATTGACTCGGTGTCCGAATCGTCGCTTTAAGTAAAGATTCAGTAAAATAATATTTCCAAACAGTAGCAAATTTCATAATTTTTCCATATTGTTAGATCAGTATACCAATAAGAAAGTTCTTGAAAATAAGTGATGGCTACGCACGACGATAATCTCTGAAAAAATGTGCGCTATGACACCCTTACTCAGGTTATACCAAATAGTCATAATCAAGAATTGCAATATTGATTGAAGTTCTCAATACTTTCAGTTTGAAAGACCCCTTAAGGATATTACAAAAATGAAGAAAATTGCTTTAGCATTTGGATTGCTCGGTTTGACAACTTTTGCCAATGCAGCGGATGCGCTGAATGGCAGTGTTTGGCAGACCATTGATGATGAAACAAAACAGCCAAAGGCGATCGTGAAGTTCACGGAGCAAAAGGATGGAACGCTCACTGCATCAATTCAAAAGTATTTAGTGGCAGGTCAGGAAAATGCCTGCTCTAAGTGTGAAGGAACGTATCATAACAAACCACTGAAAGGCGTGACCATTGTGAATGGTCTGAAAAATGTCGGTGGTGTGAATTACGATGGCGGTTCAATTATCGATCCTAAAAATGGTAAAACCTATAAATTGAAAGCTGAAATCATTGAAGGTGGTAAGAAGCTGAAATTACGTGGCTATATTGGTGTCGCTGCTTTAGGTCGTAACCAAACTTGGATTCGTGCCAACTAAGCTAAATTTAAATAATAAAAAAACCGAGTCATGATACTCGGTTTTTTTATTTCTGCTCATCTTTAGCGTTTAAGCGGATAAAGCTTGATAGGTGGCTTCATCAAAGCCAATCACAAAACCTTGAGGGGTTTGCAGTACAGGACGCTTAATCAGGCTTGGTTGCGCAATTAGGGCTTCAATCAGGTTCTGTTCATTGCTGGTGGCATGTGTTTGCTCATCGGCAGTGAGTTTGCGCCATGTGGTGCCTTTTTTATTCAGTACTTTGTCCGCACCGATCTCTTTTAGCCAGAGTGCTAAAGTCTCTGCATCAATGCCTTGTTTTTTATAATCATGAAATTCGTAATTGATACCGTTGGCTTGTAATGCATCAAAGGCTTTTTTCATCGAATTACAATTTTTAATCCCGTAAATTTTAAACATGTGAAAAACCATAAAAACAATAAAAGAGATGAGTCAAAGCCTAACGTAAAAGTAGGGGAATGTACCAGTTGAAATTTTTTATCATGTTGATCGGTCATGTATATGAAACAGAAATAATTATGTAGTTTGAGCAGAAGTGATAAAGATAAATTAAAGAAATAAAATCCAAGATTTAGAAAAGAGAAAACCCGCATATAATCTTCCTGATTATGCGGGTCTCATTTCAACGTCCAATGTCTCATCCATGCAAATAAACTTAATCTAAGTTTATTTTATCTTCCTACGGCGTCCTATCCCTTTTTGGTCATCCTGACCGCTTCCCTGTGCCGTGAAGCTATAATGCCGTTCTAGAAGTGAAATAAAAATACACAAAAGCGACAAGTTATGTAAGCTAAAGAAGCGATCAAAGTGAACAAGTGTTCACTTATTCGTGTATTTTATAGTCGATAATCACCGGTGCATGGTCGCTAAACCATTGTTCTTTATACACCCATGCATTTGTTGTGCGTGCTTTCCAGTCTGGAGAGCAGGCATGGTAGTCGATACGCCACCCAACATTTTTCGCACGTGCTTGACCGCGATTTGACCACCATGAATACAATTCTGCTTCAGGGCGAACTTCGCGGAAGCTATCCACATAACCTAACTCATCATACATATGATCGAGCCAAGCACGTTCATGTGGCAGAACCCCCGAAGATTTCTGGTTGCCTGACCAGTTTTTAATATCGATGCGTTTATGCACGATATTGTAATCCCCACAGACAATGATTGATTTATTTTCATCTCGCCACTGTTTGAGTATTTTGGCGTATTCTTGTAAAAACACGTCTTTGCGTGCTTGCGCTTCGTCACCGCTTGATCCTGATGGCAAGTATAACGAGGCAATATGAACAGTTTGTGACAAGCCTAAATCAAATTCCGCCGTGGTAAAACGGCCTTGGGAATCGGCGAGTTCAAAGCCTAAACCATCTTTGACCGATACAAATGGCAGACGGCTATAAATTGCCGTACCTGCATAGCCTGCGCGTTCAGCAGGGAACAGGTGGGTATACCAGCCTTCTGGTTTAAATTTATCGGTCCATTGTTCATGGGTGATGCGGCTTTCCTGCATACATACCACATCGGCACCTGACTGTTCTAACCATTCGAGCAGGCCTTTGGTGACTGATGAGCGCAAGCCATTTACGTTAATTGAAACGACTCGAAGAATTTTTACATCACTTGGATAGCTATCCTTTGGTATCATACGTCTGTTTAACCTCAATTGAAGAATTTGGAGCACTTTATATGACAACGCCTGTGTCATTTCATCCGCAAGCTTTTATCGAACTCGCATTATCACGTGGAGTGCTTAAATTTGGTGAGTTTACCTTAAAATCAGGCCGTGTCAGTCCTTATTTCTTTAACGCAGGTTTGCTAAACGATGGTGAAGCACTGTCTTTGTTAGCGCAAGGCTATGCCGACAAACTAGTACAATGCGACAATGTCGGTGTGATTTTTGGTCCAGCGTATAAAGGGATTCCTTTTGTCGCAGCAACAGCGGTGGCATTGTCTCAAGTGCATGGTAAGAGCGTACCTTGGGGCTTTAACCGTAAAGAAGCCAAAGATCACGGTGAAGGCGGTGTGTTGGTGGGTGCATCGGTTGCAGGTCAAAAAGTTTGGATCATTGATGATGTGATCACTGCGGGGACTGCGATTCGTGAAGTTGTGACCATTTTAAAGAATGCAGGTGCTGAAATTGCAGGTGTATTGGTTGCGCTAGATCGTCAAGAACGTGGTCAAGGTGAGCTTTCTGCGATTCAGGAAGTACAAAAAGAACTCGAAATTCCAGTTCATGCATTGATTACCATGAAAGATTTGATGGATTATTTAGATACAAAAGGCGAAAGAGACGCTTTGGCCAACATGCAGGCCTATCGTGAAAAATATGGCATCTAAGCTTTAGATGTGAACGAAAAGGAAGCTGAGGCTTCCTTTTTTATTATAAGGCGCAGGTTGGATTGATTTTTGATCTTAGTCCAGTTGCTGTTGGCTTGCGAAATAACGGGTGGGCTTTAAGATTTTGACCACTTTATACTCTTTTTTATATCCAGTTGTTCCAAAAGAAAAAAATTACAGTGAGTGAGAAAAAGACGGTGAGTAGGATAAAGAAGAACAAAAGATATTTAGCTATGGAATAACGGCGATAGCTATAGCAAAGTGCCAGTAGTATAGCCAATACAACTTGAGTGATTGGCCAAAATAGAACAGGAATAAGAAAAAGCGCTTCTATAAACGTGAATCGGACCATTATTTTTAGTCGTCCCCAGTTGGTATTTTCACAAAAAATATTCGACTATTCAGCTGAGATAATTTTTATCTCGTCTCTATTTTACAAACGAGTACTCATCCAAAGATGGGTGAGTTTCCAGTGCTGATCTTTAAATTTAAATTCATAGATAATGGCATCTGAAGGGGCCATTTTAAACATACCAAACCAAACACGTACTTGTGTGGGTGAAACAACCTGCCAAAAAACCACTGAGCTTGAAACCTGTCTAGGGTTTAATCCAAACATATTGACTTCAACTTGTTTGGCTGGGGTATTGGAAAGGACGATAGAATCCTTGAGGGACCAGTGTCCTAACTCTTGCATCCCCATATAAGGGGCCAAACTAAAGGGCAGTGAATCCTGAATCTGGTTTGAAAAAGCTTTTAAGCTCACTTGCGAATCCGCATCTGCAGGTGCGCAGAACATATTTTGGAAAAGAGAAATTAAGGCCTGATCCTGTTTGATGGCGAGTCGCCCTTTTAATAATGCTGCGAAAGGAGGCGTCTGTTTCCGACAAAATAGAGATTCAATATAAACACCATCAGGGGTTGACGTGACTTGAGTATCTTTAGACTGACCGAATAGTAATGCACCGATATCTTGATAAACGGCCTTTTCTTCTGTACTGATCTTTTTATCTGCAAAACTGTGACTCGATTGCAGTAAAACGATACTGGCAAATACATATTTAAGTGTGCTTTTCATTCAAAATTATCCAATTTAATTAATTGCTTAATGTTTTAGTCTTGTAGGGGGTGCTCATGTAGTTCGATGTAAATGATTTTTCCAGTGGCTTGATCAATCGCAACACTGGCTTTTTCAGTTTCAAATTCTTTGACGTTCCGATGAGGATTGGTATTGGTGTCTTTGTGGGTCTTTAGTTTTTTCGTCACTTCTTTTTCGGTGTCATCACTGAAAAGACCGAGGGGTAATTTTCGCCCTTTATAGTTTGCAAATGAAACCTCTTGATCAGGTAGATATAACTTGATCGAGACAATTTTTTTATTCTTTAACAGCATTTCGATGCCATTTTGAGGAAACATTAAGCTTTGATCATAGAAATCAAGCTTAGGAAATTCGTCATTCCAGAATTGATTGCTGAGCTGGGGCATTTCTTTGGGTTCGAGTTGATGAACAAATCGCTCAAAATTTTTACTTTCTGTTGTTTCACCCAAAAGATCAAAATATTGATCTGGATCATCAATATATTTTGCATTCATACAGGCGGTAGATAGCCCACATAAAAAGAGAATTAGAATTATTTTGTACATCTGCGTTGATCTAATCGTTTTGGAAAGTTGAGCTTATAAGCGGTTATTTCAAGAGCATAGTATACAGAGGTGTCTTTATAAAAAATAGGAAATAAAACGATGATGAGGTCTGTGGTCATGCGGACCAGAATTTAAACATTCTGATCCAACATTGCAGGCATCAGGATTTCTTTAACACAGCTTGCCTTAGTGGTTGAAAGAATAAAATGAATCGCCTGAATCACATCGGCTAAAGGGATGAGAGAATATTCGGTTTGTTCTAAAACATCTTGAGTAGGTTGATCAATCTCATATTCACTGGCCAGATAGCCCAAGTTCAGTACGCTGACGCCAATCAAGTGTTCACGCAAGATTTCTCGAAGAGATTGCGCAATGCCCCTTAACGCAAATTTAGTTGCGGAGAAAATAAGCTCTTTACCATTATGATTATCAACCCCCCACGTTGAGCCAATCAGAATAATTTTGGCGTTGTCGGAGAGTTTGAGATTTTCAATGAGAGATTGAATCGACAGGATACAGGTGCTGATATTGGTATTGATGATTTGGTTGATTTCAGCAGCAGAAACCTCTTCAAAATTATAGTTTTCGCTAAAAGCTTGTTGTTCCCAAATGCCCACATTGTAAATCAGTACATCAATTTTTTGCTGTCCAATTGCTGTTTTTACATCGTTTACAGCCTGCTCTGGCTTAGATAGATCAGCACGAATCCAGTTTAAGTTTGGAGTTTCTTGTGGTTGGCTGCGAGAGACGCCATAGATGGTATCTGTTGGTTTTGGTACAGCTTGAACAAAGGCTTTGCCTAGACCTTTACTGACGCCGTATATGAGAAACGTTTTATTTGAGTTATCCATCCATCTATCCGTATTTTTAGATTAAAAGATGACTATAAAAGCTCAAGTTGGCTTGAGGTCAATACTTAAACCTATAGTTCTAGAATACGCTTTGGTATATATAAACCTATCTTGAAAAGTGCGGTATCTAAATGTTAGATGTAGAAAAGGAAGCAGAGAGGGCTTCCTTCTTATTGAATTTGGCTAATTGATTATTGGGAATAATGATTAAAAAGGTGTGGAACGTGAAAAGTGATAAAAAATCCGTTCCAGTGCGCTGAACCCTTGAACGGATTAACTTAAGAGATCGATATGTAAGTAAAAGATTCGAGCGTTTTGCATAAGCCGTATTATGTTAATTTGGCTTTGTTGTACAAGCCTACCGATAAGGTCTATGACATGGAAGTGAAGTTCAAAACCAAAATGAATGAGTATCACTATAAGCCTAAATTCTCATTCAACGGCTCAACAATAGAATGCTATACTTAGTTATCCGAAGCTTTACAAAAACTTATAAAATGAAAAAGATCCTAATGAGCCTACTTGCTATTTCAGCAATCAGTACAATTCAAGCGAAAGAATATCCAAGTTATGCAGATGAAAAGAAATATTTACAGATGCTAGAAAAAGTTTACCCACAGTTAGAAATCATTGTTCGTGGCAAATTGATATTGAATAACGCTGAAAATGATGTAAAGGTTCTGACTGATAAAGAGAAAAAAGAAGTGTGCTCAATGGCAAATGCAGTTATAAACGCTGACAACATTATCATAAATAACACAGTCCACGAGTCTTATTTTGAATCAACAAACTATCTCCAAAATTTTATGACCTCAGAAGGTGCTGATAATCTAAAACAAGAATTACAGTTATCAGGATTTAAGTGTGATTAAAATGAAAATTAAGTACTTACACAAAATTTAGAACAGTCCCATGGCCCATAAATAGGGCGTTTCGATCATCTGATTAACATAAAATCTCTTATCCGAATTGTACATCCCCACACTTCTTACATTCCAACATTACCCCTAATTTCTCTCTGCGCCCTTGTTCGCTTAACACCCAAGGGCGATTTTGCCACGGTGGATCATGGCGCACATGCTGCCCATGACCACAGGCAAGATCAGCTATCCAATGAGCTTCTTCATCGAGATGAAAACCCACAATCGCTTGCTGCATTTAATTTTCCAGACTTTCGAGTTTAGAGTGTTCCAAACCCTTTAAAAAGCGATGGCATAAGTTATGAATCGCCAGCAGATCATTCGGGTCCATACCCAAAGAGCAGGCGAGCTTAAACGGAATCAGAGTAATTTCATCTTTTGCAGCCAGTGCCTTTTCCAGCAAGATCACTTTCTTCATCCGCTCATCTTCTTTGACCGCAACACGCTTTAAAAACTGCTTCTCTTCGAGTTTTTTAATAATCGGTGTCAGCGTTCCAGAATCAAAAAAAGTCTTTTGCCCAATCTCAGACAACATCACATTGTCCTGTTCATACAAGGCCAGCAATACAATAAATTGCGGATAGGTCAGATCATATTCCTGCAGCAAAGGGCGATACTGGCGAATCATCGCATTGGTCGCGGAATACATGGCAAAACACACTTGGTTATCCAAAAATGAAACGTCAGCCATGATGATCTGTCCTCGACTCGGTTGTTGAACATTCAGTATAAATTGGATTGCTTTAAAAGTACATTGCGCATAATAAACTTGTGCACAAGATAATTGTGTGCAATATTAAATTAAGCAAGCTGAAAGATTCAGCAAATGATTTTGAGCAATTCCACCATTGGATAGATGAGAGAACACCTATGAGCAAGATTTATGATTTTCAGGCTGAACTATTAGAAGGCGAACAAAAGAACCTCGCGGATTACCAAGGCAAAGTTTTATTGGTGGTGAATACCGCAAGCCAGTGCGGTCTAACGCCACAATTTGAAGGCTTGGAAAAGCTATATCAGGACTATCAACAACAAGGGCTGGTGATTCTGGGTTTTCCATGTAACCAATTTGCCAATCAAGATCCATCCAGCAATGAAGAAATTGGCAGTTTCTGTCAACGTAACTATGGCGTATCTTTCCCGATGTTTGCCAAGGTCGATGTGAATGGCCCAACCGCACATCCCTTATACCAATACCTTACTTCTGAAGCCAAAGGTCTATTAGGCAGCAGCATTAAATGGAACTTCACTAAGTTTCTGATCAATCAAAACGGTGAAGTGGTCAAACGCTATGCCCCAATCACCAAACCTGAAAAAATTGCCAAAGATATTCAAAAGCTTTTGCGATAAATAGCCTAGAAAATGAGGAAGATGGAAATGACTGGTCTACGATGCATCCACTGGTGATTTCCTCATCCGAAACAAATTAAATCATAAAGCTGAATATTTTTAATATGTTGTAATTAATTGAACAAAATAGATTTTTTAATCTTTAAGATTTATACAACTTGTTTCACGATTGACCGCAAACTTCGCTATACTTTTTGCCAAGATTAAAAATACGAGCGTCAGAATATGCGTGTACTGGTGGTGATGGACCCGATTGAAACTGTGAATCTCAAAAAAGATTCAACCATGGCAATGTTATGGGCGGCCAGCCGTCGCGGACATGAATTGGGTTATGCATTACAGCACGATTTATATATCGATCAAGGCAAAGCCTTTGGCCTAATCTCACCGCTGAAAGTCTTTGAAGATTATAACCATTACTATGAGCTAGGCGAGCAGCGCAAAGAATCGTTGGCAGATTACGATGTGGTGTTGATGCGTAAAGATCCACCCTTCGACATGAACTTTGTCTATACCACCTATATTTTGGAACAAGCCGAGCGTGAAGGGGTGTGGATTATCAATAAACCACAATCGCTACGTGACTGTAATGAAAAATTGTTTGCTACGCAGTTCCCAGAGCTTCAAGTACCCACTTTGGTGACTTCACAACAAAGCCTGATTCGTGAATTTATCAAAGAACATGGCGATGTGATTGTAAAGCCTTTGGATGGCATGGGCGGCATGGGGATTTTCCGCCTATACCAAGATGGCGTGAACATTGGTTCGACGTTGGAAATGCTTACGGAAATGGGCACACGTCCAATTATGGCGCAACGCTATATCCCTGAAATTGTGGAAGGTGATAAACGCATCTTGATGGTCAATGGTGAACCGATTCCATATTGCTTGGCGCGTATTCCACAAAATGGTGAAGTGCGAGGTAACTTGGCTGCAGGTGGTTTAGGCCAGGCCCGTCCACTGACTGAAAATGATAAATTGATTGCGGCAAAAGTCGGTCCATTCCTACGTGAAAAAGGGCTGGTCTTTGTGGGTTTGGATGTGATTGGCAACTATGTGACTGAAATTAACGTCACTAGTCCAACCTGTATCCGTGAGATTGATGCACAGTTTGGGACGTCAATTGCCGATGATCTTTTTGATGTTTTAGAAGCTGGTCGTCAAAACTAAAAAGTTGCTTTTTGACCGAATTGCCCGTTTGAATGTCAGCATAATTGGCAGGCAAACGGGCTTTTGTATATCGGCAGAACCTTGTTTTTAACAAAGAATCGAAAAAAGCCCAGCTTTCTGTTGTAAACAGGTGAAATTCGCTTTTCGTGAATGAAGCTTTAGGATTAAAATAACTGCCGAAAACAATAGACGATAACCTTCTTTTTTGAGTTGAAGAATTAGACTGTGACCAATTCCCCAGAAAACAAACCTAAACATGTCATGATGATGGCCGCTGGTACAGGTGGACACGTTTTTCCTGCACTTGCTGTTGCTAGACAACTGCAACAAGAAGGCTGTCAGGTCTCATGGTTGGCGACCCCGACAGGAATGGAAAATCGGTTGTTGAAAGATCAAAATATTCCGATTTATCAAATTGATATTCAAGGTGTGCGCGGCAATGGTTTGGTCCGTAAACTCAGTGCACCGTTTAAAATTTTAAAAGCGACTTTAAGCGCTATGCGCTATATGAAACAGCTCAAGATTGATGCAGTCGCTGGTTTCGGTGGTTATGTGGCAGGCCCAGGCGGCTTGGCTGCACGTTTACTCGGTATTCCTGTATTGATCCATGAGCAAAATGCGATTGCAGGTTTTACCAACACTCAATTGGCACGTATTGCCAAGACCGTGTGTCAGGCTTTTCCAAATACATTTGCAAACAGTGATAAAGTCGTGACCACAGGTAATCCTGTGCGTGCGGAAATCACTGCGATTTTAAATCCTTCTTGGCGCTATCAAACCCGCGAACAAGAACAACTGCCATTGAATGTTTTGATTGTGGGTGGTTCGCTCGGTGCGCAAGCGCTGAATGAGCGTTTGCCTGAGGCCTTGAAAAAGGTCACTGTGCCGCTGCAGGTATTTCATCAATGTGGTCAAAACAAGCAAGATGCCACGCGTGCACTGTATCAAGATGCCCCTGCCAGTTTGAATATTCAGGTTGAACCTTTTATTCAGGATATGGCCAAGGCTTATAGTGAAGCTGATTTGATTATTTGTCGTGCCGGTGCTTTAACGGTAACCGAAGTGGCAACTGCAGGTTTGGCTGCAATCTTTGTGCCGTTACCGATTGCGGTGGATGACCACCAAACTGCAAATGCGAAATTCTTGGCCAATGCGGGTGCTGCCAAGATTTGCCAGCAAGCAGACATGACACCTGCTGTTTTGGATGAGTTGTTAGCAACCTTATTAAATCGCCAACTCCTGTCTGAAATGGCAGTTAAAGCACGTCAACAAGCACAACCGAATGCAACACAGCATGTGGTTGATCTAATTAAAAAATTGTAATTCGAGTTTATCTATGTCTCCTACAAATCCAAGCCAAGCCAAAAAGCTGATTAAAGTGCCAGAAATGCGCCGTATTAAAAATATCCACTTTGTTGGTATTGGTGGTGCGGGGATGTGCGGTATTGCCGAAGTATTGAGTAACCAAGGTTATAAGATTTCAGGCTCAGACATTAAAGCGTCGAAAACCACAGCTCAACTTGAAGCCAATGGCATTAAAGTATTTATTGGTCACTCGGCTGACAATATTAAAAATGCCAATGTATTGGTGGTGTCGACTGCGATTGATCCTGAAAATCCAGAGATTAAAGCAGCGATTGAACAGCGGACTCCGATTGTACGCCGTGCGGAAATGTTGGGTGAATTGATGCGTTACCGCCACGGGATTGCGGTTGCGGGTACGCATGGTAAAACCACCACCACCAGTTTGTTGACCACCATGTTGGCAGAAGAAAACCTTGATCCGACCTATGTGATTGGTGGTTTGCTGAATAGTACAGGTGTGAATGCTGCACTCGGTGAAAGTCGTTTCATCGTGGCGGAAGCAGATGAGTCAGATGCCTCATTCTTGTATTTGCAACCGATGGCTGCGATCGTGACCAATATTGATGCAGATCATATGGACACTTATGAAGGCAGCTTTGATAAGTTAAAAGATACCTTTATTCAGTTCCTACATAACCTGCCATTCTACGGCTTGGCTGTGGTCTGTGGTGATGACGCCAATATTCGTGAAATTTTACCGCGTGTGGGCCGCCCAGTCTTGACCTATGGTTTTGATGAAGACAACGATATTCGTGCGGTTGATGTTGAACAAGAAGGCATGCAGTCGCACTTTACCGTATTGCGTAAAGACCGTGAGCCATTGCGTGTCACCATCAATCAACCGGGCTTGCATAATGTCTTGAATGCATTGGCTGCGATTGGTGTGGCAACCGATGAGGGTGTTTCTGATGGTGCGATTTGCCGTGCTTTAGAAGGCTTTAGTGGTGTCGGTCGTCGCTTCCAAGTTCAAGGTGAATATGAAGTGGGCGAAGGCTTGGTGAAGTTAGTGGATGACTATGGTCACCATCCGAAAGAAGTTGAAGCGACCATTAAAGCCGCGCGTGCCAGCCATCCAGACCGTCGTTTGGTGATGTTGTTCCAACCACACCGTTTTAGCCGTACCCGTGATTGTTTTGATGACTTTGTCGATGTGTTATCACAAGTCGATCAATTGTTATTACTGGAAGTCTATCCAGCGGGTGAAAAGCCGATTGTGGGTGCTGACAGTCGTGCTTTGGCACGCAGTATTCGGTTACGTGGCGAAGTTGAACCGATCTTGGTTGATCCAGTGGATGGTAATTTACCGAACGTTTTACAAAAAGTGTTACAAGCAAATGACCTGTTATTAACACAAGGCGCAGGTAACGTCGGTGCAATTTCGGTAGAATTGGCTCAGCATCGCTTGTATGCCAAATAATTTTGTTTTGTGAATATTAAAAGTTTTAAGGATATAAACGTGTCAAATGCTGCAAAATTCGGCAAAGTTGCTGTGTTGTTTGGTGGGAAGTCGGCTGAGCGCGCTGTGTCATTGGACAGCGGTCAAGCTGTTCTAGAGGCGTTATTGCGTTCGGGCGTACAGGCAGAAGCATTTGACCCACAAGATCGAAGCGTGACTGAACTGGTGGGTTATGATCGTGCTTTTATCGTATTACATGGTCGTGGCGGTGAAGACGGTCAGATCCAAGGCGTATTGGAATGGTTAAACCTGCCATATACGGGTACGGGTGTACAAGGTTCTGCGATTGGCATGGACAAAGTCAAAACCAAGCAAATCTGGCAGGGCAGTGATCTGCCAACTGCACCCTACCGTATCATTACCAAAGACACGGATCTTGAGCCTGTGATTGCAGAATTGGGCTTACCTGTGATTATCAAGCCAGTGCATGAGGGTTCGAGCGTTGGCATGAGTAAAGTTGAAAAAGCTGAAGATTTTGCTGCTGCGATTGAAAAAGCCACTCAGCACGATGCTGTGGTGATGGCAGAAAAGTGGATCACGGGTCGTGAATTCACCATTTCATTCTTAAATGGTCAGCCATTACCGGTGATTCGTTTACAGCCACCCGCAGATGTGGCGTTCTACGACTATGAAGCCAAATATCAACGCAATGATGTGGAATATGGCATTCCTTGCGGTCTGAGTGAAGCAGAAGAAAAAAGCTTACAGGCGCTTTGCTTACGCGCTTTCCAAGCGGTCGGTGCAGAAGGCTGGGGTCGTATTGATGCGATGCAGGATGAACAGGGTAACTTCTGGTTATTAGAGGTAAATACAGTGCCAGGTATGACCAGTCACTCGTTGGTGCCAAAAGCGGCGCAAGCAGTGGGCTATAACTTTGATCAGCTCTGCGTTGCGATTTTAGAGCAAACCTTAACAAAGTCGGCTTAACGATTTATGGCTCAATTACCTGCTTCGATGCGCCGTAAAACACGGCCAGCCATTAGCTCGATTCACGAGAAACCGCCTTCGCCTCGACAAAAGATGGTGAATGCGGGTGGTTGGATATTGCTGGTGATTGCATTTGTGGTGTTGGCACTGGGTTTGTTTGCTTTATATAAAGTTATGACAGATGCTCGAGTGGCGCAGTTGCAGGTGGTCGGGACCAATTCTGATGTTGAGAACCAGCAGTTAGTTCAATATCTGAATCCGATTATTAAAGATAACTACTTCACTTCAGATTTAGAGCAAATTCGCGATCAAGCATTAAAAGTGTCATGGGTTGATCGTGTGGTGGTGTCACGGGCTTGGCCAAATGCAATTCGGGTGCGGGTGATGCCGCGTCATGCGATTGCACGTTGGGGAACAGGGCGTTTGCTCAGTGACAATGGTGATGTATTTAGCGAGGCAGTGCCAACAGCACATCCAAACTTGCCGCTACTGCATGGGCCAGCCAGCCAATCCAAAATGATGATGCGTCGCTATAATGAAATTAATCAACTGTTTCATCCAGCGAATTTGAGATTAAAAGAATTGTATTTAACCGAGCGTATGACGTGGTTCATGCAATTTGATTCAGGCCTACGGATTATTGTAGATCAGGATCAGACCATGAATAAGCTTCAGCGTTTAAGCCATTTGGCACAAACGGATTTAAAACCTGTATGGTCAAAAATCACGGCAATTGATCTGCGTTATCGGAATGGCTTGGCTATTCAGTGGAAAAATGCAGCTCCGCCAAAGATTGTCAACGGTCAGTTAGTTGTAACGATTGATGACACAAGCCTTGCAGGGGCAATTCAGGCAAAGCCATAATACGTGGCTTAAAATAAAGGGCAGTGGTCCTAAACAACACTAAAGATATGGTATTGAAGTAATGAGTGAAGCTGTTCCCTCAGTTGTTGCGATTGATATTGGGACTCATAAAGTCACAGTTTTGATTGGTAAGATCCATGCGCCGGATAAGATCCAGGTCATTGGCATGGCAACTGCTCGCAACCGAGGTATGGTTAAAGGCAAGATTGTTAGCTTAGACAAGGTGATTGCGGCGATTAAAAATGCGGTATCCGAAGCAGAGGATATGGCTGAATGCCGTATTCATAGTGCATGGGTATCGATTCCAAGTACTGAATTACAAAGTTTTTATGCCTCAGGCCGTACGCCAGTTGCCAACCACGATCATATTATTACGACAAATGAAGTGGTACGCGCGTTAGAATTGGCCAAAGCCAGTCATGTGTCGCCAGATTATTATCTTGCTAGCGCAGTGCCATTGGGCTTTGAGCTGGGTGATTCGGCGGAATGGGTGCAAAACCCAGTCAATATGTCGGCGCATAGCATGACGGGGCATTATCAGTTGATGATGATGCCGATCAGCACCATGCAAAACCTTGATCGTGCCATGAAAGGGGCCAATATCGGGGTGGAGAAAATGGTGGTGTCTTGCTTGGCAACCGCTGAAGCTAGTCTGCTCAAAGACGAAAAAGAATATGGTGTTTGCTTAGTGGATATTGGTGCGGGTATTACCAATATTGCGGTGTATCTGGATGGTCGTTTGGCACTTGCACGGACCTTGCCACGTGGTGGTGAGAATGTCACCCGTGATATTGCCGCTGTTTTGCAAACCACCACGGAAGAAGCGGAACGCATCAAGATTTTGCATGGCTGCGTGGATATGAGCGTAGTCAAACCTGATCACATGATTCAAGTACAAGGCATTGATGGTACACAAACCATCAGTCGTATTGAGCTTGCAGAAATCATCATTGCACGTTATGAAGAAATCTTTAGCCTCATTCGTGAAGAGTTAGAGCATAGTGGTGCAATTCATGGTCTCTATCATGGCGTGGTACTCACTGGGGATGCCTGTCAAATTGAAGGCATGGTGAATCTGGCACGTCGTATGTTGGGTGTCTCTGCGCACTTGGGCAATCCGCCGTTACAGGTCTATGCTGATGATCAGCACTTGGCAGCCTTGCGTCGTTCTATGTACGCAACCGCAGCGGGTTTGTTGATGTTTAGCCAAAGTGATTTGCAAGATACGGTGGAAGAACCAGAAGAGGCAAGTGATCGTAGTTTTGTTGATCGCGTTGCCAATGGTTGGAATGCATTAAATAGCAAATTAAAGGCCATCTTTTAAGTTGTAGTTATTTTTGGGAAAATTTGTTAGGAAGTTGTTCTAAATCCGCCACTGTACTTGACAAGCTAGCGATTATTGAACAGCATCCTAAACATCAGTTGTTTAAAAATCAGGGCAGTAACGGGCTGAAGTAACTGCCATTAATATTAGGAAATCTAAAGGTCATGGCCTCATTTGAATTTATAGAAGATGAACTAGACAATGGCAACGGTCAAGCCCGTTTCACAGTATTTGGCGTTGGTGGTGGCGGTGGTAATGCCGTGCAGCATATGGCGCAATCTGACATTCAAGGTGTAAAGTTCGTTTGTGCAAATACCGACAAACAAGCCTTGGATAGCATGAATGCCCCGTTCAAAATTCAATTGGGTGAACAAAGTACACGTGGTTTAGGTGCTGGTGCGAATCCTGAGGTGGGTCAAATTGCGGCAGAAGAAAGTCGTGAAGTGATTCGTCAGCATCTTGAAGGGACTGACATGGTGTTTGTCACTGCCGGTATGGGCGGTGGTACAGGTACCGGTGCTGCACCAGTGGTTGCCGAAGTTGCCAAAGAAATGGGCATCTTGACTGTAGGTGTGGTGACTACGCCATTCAACTTTGAAGGCCGTCGTCGTCAAAAGTCTGCTGAAAAAGGCATTGATGCTTTAGAAGCACATGTGGATTCATTGATCATCATTCCAAACCAACGCTTACTCAGCGTATATGGTGATATTTCAATGAAAGATGCCTATAAAAAGGCAGATGATGTGTTGCTGAATGCGGTACGCAGTATCTTTGATCTTGTGGTAAATCGTGGTCATATTAACCTTGACTTTGCTGACTTGAAAACAGCGATGAGTACCCGTGGTTATGCCATGATGGGTGCTGGTTTAGGCCGTGGTGAAGATCGTGCTCGCCAAGCAGCTGAGCAGGCAATTCGTAGCCCATTGCTTGATAATGTGAATATTATCAATGCCAAAGGTGTGTTGATTAACATCACGGGTGGAGATGATATTACTCTGCGTGAAACTGAAATCATTACTGATGTGGTCAATCAAATCGTTGATTTGGATGAAGGTGAAATCTTCTACGGCACAGTATTTGATCCGGATGCACGTGATGAATTACGCGTTACGGTCATTGCAACAGGTTTAACCCGTAATGCGAGTGAAGTTGATCAGAAGCGTCGTGCGGTGACTTCACATGCACCAGCTTCTCAATCTGTACAGCAGTCGGTTGATGAGGATGATGTTCCTGCGATCAGCAAACGTACAAATACCGATGCGCCAGTGAGCGCTGCGGCAAGTTCTACGCCACGATCATCGCCAATGAGCATTCAAGACTATCTGAAAAATCAACAGCGTAAATAATAAAATCATATATTTAGAGAAAGGGGGCAATTAATTGCCCCCTTTTTTATTTTTTTAAAATGGCAAAATATGCTAAGTTATATCGGTTTTTGCAAATGAAGTTGGTATGGCATGTTGAAACAACGTACTCTCAAGCGTGTGGTGAAAGCGAGCGGTATTGGTCTGCACAGTGGTCAAAAGGTGCTGATTAATTTTGTTCCGCATCATATTGATGGGGGTATTGTCTTTCGCCGTATCGACTTAAATCCTCCGGTGGATATTACGGCCAATGCGCTGTTAATCCAAGAAGCTTTTATGTGTTCGAATCTGGTGCGTGACGACATTAAGGTCGGAACCATTGAACATGTGATGAGTGCGATTGCTGGCTTGGGGATTGATAACCTGATTGTAGAAGTGTCTGCATCCGAAGTACCGATTATGGATGGTAGCGCGGGACCGTTTATTTATTTATTGATGCAAGGTGAACTGGCGGAGCAAGATGCGCCAAAGAAGTTCATTCGCATTTTAAAGCCTGTAGAGGCTTTAATCGACGACAAAAAAGCCATTTTTTCACCGCATTCAGGCTTCCAGCTGAACTTTACCATCGACTTTGATCATCCTGCCTTTGCCAAAGAATACCAATCAGCGACGATCGATTTTTCAACAGAAACCTTTGTCTATGAAGTCAGTGAAGCACGAACCTTTGGCTTCATGAAAGATTTAGACTATTTAAAAGCCAATAATCTGGCGTTGGGTGCGAGTCTTGAAAATGCGATTGGCGTGGATGATACCGGTGTGGTCAATGAGGAAGGCTTGCGCTTTGCTGATGAGTTTGTACGACATAAAATTTTAGATGCCGTCGGTGATTTATATTTACTTGGACATCAGATTATTGCCAAGTTTGATGGATACAAATCAGGGCATGCGTTGAACAACCAGCTATTACGCAATGTTCAAAACGATCCAAGCAGCTATGAAATTGTAACATTTAATAACGAGAGTGATTGTCCAATTCCTTATGTGAGTGTGACATAAGTCATTGTCTTTTATTGCCTATGTTATATTATAACAATTGAATCTGAGATTTTCATCACACAAAATTAGAGTGTATTCCAACACTTAATCTATGCAGTTTACTTTTTATTGCTTGCCAAACGTAGTAAAGCTTGGCTAAGCTTAGGGTCGCTCACATATTCAGCGGCGCTGCGCAATTGCTCTTGGGTCTCTGATGTTAGTGTTTTTGTTGGGGGAGAGGGTTCACGAGAGGCAACTGTTTTGTTTCTTAACCGAACTTGAATTTTTCGTAATTCCTTGAGTCCTTCGAGCTGAGCTAACTGCGCAACATAGTGGCTTTGTAAATAGCTGAGTTGACTAATCATTGCTTGATTTTCACCAGTGATGATCAAAACGCCATGTTGATAACAAACAACCTGCCATTGCTCTGGTTGGGGCAGTAAGGGTTGAATAATTTTCGTAAGTTGTTTCCATTGTGTGACTTGCGTCGTCAGAAACGTTAAGTTTCCAGTTTTTATGTGTTGTCCTTTCTGTTGGAAAACGTTGTTAGGCTCAGACATAGAACTTCCTCGGAGGTAATGTGTCCATCTTAAGCGTTTGCTCCAACTGTTATCAAGGAACAGATGATAAAGGAACGTTTGAAGGACGGTTTCAAGAGGTTTTTTATGCATCATACGCGTCGTATTTTACTCGCATTTTCATTGGCTGCTTCAGCTGCTTCGGTTGCTTTTGCAGATTATCAGAACATTGGTCAAGCCACAGGTGATGACCGTTTAGAGCAATTATCAAAAACCTTGGCTCAAGGTTCTTATACTCATTCTGCTGATATGGATCTGCCAGCCGTATCGAATGTGTCAGTTAAATTACGTGAAAAAACTATTGAATTGAACAATGCAACGATCGAGAAGAAATATGGTCGTTCAGCGATTTCATCTCAAGACAATGCACCTTCTTCGTTCTCTGCAAATACAGGTTATTCTTGGTTGGTTAGCCACCCATTACAGGAAGGGCGAGTTAGCTCATCTTGGGGAACTCGTACTTTACTCGGTTCAACCCGTCACCATTCAGGTGTTGATCTTGCTGCACCATCAGGTACGCCAATCTATGCGACAGGCCCTGGTGTGGTGACTAAGTCAGGTTGGGGTACAGGTTATGGTCAGTATGTTGAAATTGATCATGGCAATGGTTATATCACCCGTTATGCACATGCATCGCGCTTAATGGTCAATGCGGGTGACCGTGTTGGGGCGGGCGAGCATATTGCCAATGTCGGTTGTACAGGTCGTTGTACTGGACCACATTTACATTTTGAAGTTGTGAAAGATGGTCAACGGAAAAATCCATCAACTTATTTAGCAATGTTGCCTTAATGTAATTTGTTAACAGTTGTATATAAATATCCAAAAAAATCGCCTTTATTGGCGATTTTTTATGTTTTTTGTTTCATTTCGGTCAATGACTATTTTGTCAGAAAATAATAAGGCGTTTTGCATTCATTTAGGGCAATACCTCTATCACCGCAAAACATGATAAAAATAGGGTTGACAAATAACTTAAGGGAAAAGGTGAATTGTATGGCGTTTTATGGCGACTCTGACGCGCAAGAAACCCAGGAATGGCAAGAAGCATTTGATTCAGTATTACAACATATGGGCACGGAGCGTGCTGCTTTCTTACTAGAAAAACTTTATCAACGGGCTATTGCAAAACATGTTCCAATCCAACGCCTAAATACCCCTTACCTCAATACCATTTCAGTTGAAGAACAACCAGCGATGCCTGGTGATCAGGATATGGAACGTCGTATCCGTGCCTTGATTCGCTGGAATGCATTGGCAATGGTGTTGCGTGCCAATAAAACGGGTGATGATTTGGGTGGTCACCTTGCCAGTTTTGCATCGTCTGCAACGCTTTATGATGTTGGTTTTAACCATTTCTTCCGTGCTGCCTCAGATAACTTTGGCGGTGATATGATTTATTACCAAGGACATTGTGCGCCTGGTATCTATGCGCGCTCATTCCTTGAAGGTCGTTTAACTGAAGATCAATTGAATAATTTCCGCCGTGAAGTGGGTGGAAATGGTCTTCCAAGTTATCCGCATCCCTATTTAATGCCTGATTACTGGCAGTTCCCGACTGTATCAATGGGTTTAGGCCCGATTATGTCGATTTACCAAGCGCACATTCAGAAGTATTTGATGAATCGTGGCTTGATCAAAGAAGAAGATCGTAAAGTCTGGGCATATCTAGGCGATGGTGAGATGGATGAGCCTGAAAGTACGGGTGCAATTTCACTGGCAGGTCGTGAAAAATTAGATAACTTGGTTTGGGTGGTGAACTGTAACTTACAGCGTCTGGATGGCCCAGTACGTGGTAATGGTAAGATCATCCAAGAGCTTGAATCATTGTTCCGTGGTGCAGGCTGGCGTGTGATTAAGGTGGTTTGGGGTCGTCATTGGGACCCATTGCTTGCACAAGACGCTTCTGGCGCTTTAAAAGCGGTCATGGAAGAAACAGTTGATGGTGAGTACCAACGCTATCAAGTGAAAGGTGGTGCATATACCCGTGAGAAATTCTTTGGCAAGTACCCTGAAGCTGCGGAACTGGTCAAAGATTTGAGCGATGAAGATATTGATAATCTTAACCGTGGTGGTCATGACCCGTACAAAGTTTTTGCTGCCTATGCAGAAGCAATGAAAGCCAAAGGTCAACCTACCGTTATTCTTGCGAAAACAGTTAAAGGTTACGGTTTATCTGAAGAAATTGAAGCGGTGAACAAAACCCACCAAATCAAAAAAATGCAGATCGACTCTTTGAAGTATGTACGTGACCGTTTTAATCTGCCATTTACAGATGATAAGTTAGAAGAGCTCCCATTCTATCGTCCAAGTGAAAACTCTCCAGAAATGAAGTATATGAAGGCGCGTCGTGAAGCATTAGGGGGTTACCTACCTGCACGTCGTCGTGAGAGTGAAACTTTAGCGATTCCTGAACTCTCTGTATTTGATGCGGTATTAAATGGTTCAGGTGGTAAAGAACAATCGACCACGATGCTGATGGTGCGTTTAATTGCGGCTTTACTGAAAGAAAAAGCCATTAAAGACCGCGTTGTTCCAATCGTTCCAGACGAAGCACGTACCTTTGGTTTAGAAGGGATGTTTCGTCAGCTGGGTATTTATGCCGCTCATGGCCAAAAATATACCCCAGAAGACCAAGAACAGTTAATGCATTACCGTGAAGCAAGTGATGGTCACATGTTGCAAGAAGGCATTAACGAAGCGGGTGCGATGAGTGCATGGGCTGCGTTGGCAACCAGTTATTCAACCAATAACTTGCCGATGATTCCAATGTACATGTACTACTCAATGTTTGGTTTCCAACGTATTGGTGACATTGCATGGGCTGCTGGTGATGCACAGGCACAAGGTTTCTTGCTCGGTGCAACTGCTGGTCGTACCACATTGAATGGTGAAGGTTTACAGCACCAAGATGGTCATTCACATATCTTGGCGAACACCATTCCAAACTGTGTATCTTATGATCCATGTTTTGGTTATGAATTGGCAGTGATCGTACATGATGGTTTACAACGTATGTATGTGAACCAAGAGCGAGTGTTCTATTACTTAACCGTAATGAACGAAAACTACGAGCATCCTGCAATGCCAGAAGGGGCTGAGGAAGGCATTAAACGTGGTATGTACTTGTTCGAAAAAGACGAAAAAGCCACTGTGCAATTATTGGGTTCAGGTGTCATTCTTCGCGAAGTGATCAAAGCTGCGAAAATCTTACGTGATGAATACCAAATCCATTCAAACGTTTGGAGTGTAACCAGCTTTAATGAGTTGTCGCGTGATGGCATGGCATGTGAAGAATACAACCGCCTACACCCACTGACTGAAGAAGTGAAAGAATCTTGGGTATCTAAACAGTTACGTGGTACAGAAGGTATCGTTGTTTCTGCGACAGATCATATGCGTGCGTATAGCGAACAAATCCGTGCATATCTCCCAGATGGTCGTCCATTTGTTGCCTTAGGTACTGATGGTTACGGTCGTTCAGATACACGTGCCAACTTGCGTAGTTTCTTTGGTGTTGATGCTGCGCATATCGTGGTTGCGACGTTGAAAAAATTAGCAGATGAAGGTGAAGTGGATGCACGTTTAGTGAAAGATGCGATTTCTAATTTTGAGTTAGATACTGACCGTCCAGTAGCATGGGCGCCACAAGCGCACCCAGAAGTTCAGGCTGTTGCTGAATACCATGAAACGCAAACAGGTGAGGGGAAATAATCATGCAAATCCAAGCACCTGATATTGGCGTAGATAAAGCACTGGTTGCAGAAATCTTAGTCAAAGTAGGCGACCATGTTGCAGTTGACGATAGCCTTCTGGTTTTAGAATCAGATAAGGCAACGGTAGAGGTACCAAGCACTGCCGCCGGTATTGTGAAAAGTATTCTGGTTCAGCAGGGCGATGAAGTGACTGAAGGGGTCGCATTGATTGAATTGGAGTCTGAGTCTGCTGCTGAAGCACCTGCGAACGAAGCACCGAAAGCAGAAGCGCCAAAAGCAGAAGCGAAACCTGTCGAAGCTGAAACAAAAGCACAACCCGCTGCCGCTCCAGTAGCGACAGCAAGCCAGGTTGTGGATGTAAAAGTTCCAGATATTGGTGTGGAAAAAGCGCTGGTTGCAGAAGTGTTGGTCAAAGTCGGTGATCAGATTGAGCCAGAACAAAGTATTGTCGTGGTTGAATCAGACAAAGCGACGGTAGAAGTCCCAAGCTCTGTTGCTGGTGTTGTTGAAGCCATCCAAATCAAAGAAGGCGATAGCATTAAGGAAGGCGTGGTCTTGATTCAGGTCAAGACCGCAAGTTCGGCTGCTGCACCAGAATCGCAAGCAGCACCTGCTCAAACAGAAGCGCCAGTCGCAACAACAGAAGCACCAGCTGCAACGAATACCTCAACAGGTCATGTTGAAATTGAAGTGCCTGATCTGGGTGTAGAAAAAGCACTTGTTTCAGAAATTCTGGTCAATGTTGGTGATCGCGTCGAAGCCCAACAAAGCTTATGCGTGGTTGAGTCAGATAAGGCTTCGGTTGAAGTGCCAAGTTCAGTTGCAGGGATTGTGAAAGCAATTCATGTCTCTGCCAATCAAGAAGTGCGACAAGGCGTGGCTTTGGCAACGATTGAGGTGAGTGGTCAGGCTGCTGCACCAGCAACAGTGCCAAAAGCTCAACCAGCCACTACGCCTGCTACTCAAGCTGAACCAGCAAAACCACAGGCGGCAGCGACAGCAGCACCAAGTGCGCCAGCGCAAGCTGAAAAATTGACTAAACAGCAAGAAGCAGACAATGCCAAAGTCTACGCGGGTCCAGCCGTGCGTAAACTGGCACGAGAGTTAGGTGTTGTTCTTGGGCAGGTTAAAGCATCAGGCGAGCATGGTCGTGTGATGAAAGACGATGTCTTTGCTTATGTGAAAACACGTCTGACTGCACCACAACCGACTGCTGCAACGCAAGCCGCTCCAGTGGCTTCAGGCTTGCCGAAGTTGCCAGACTTTAGTGCATTTGGTGGCGGTGAAGTGAAAACAATGACGCGTTTACAGCAAGTGTCTGTACCGCAATTGTCATTGAACAATTTCATTCCTCAAGTGACGCAGTTTGACTTGGCGGATATTACTGAACTCGAAGCATGGCGTGGCGAACTGAAAGATGGCTTTAAAAAGCAGGGTCTCAGCTTAACCATCTTGGCCTTTATTGCTAAGGCGGTTGCGCATTTGCTGAAAGAAGAGCCGTACTTTGCTGGCCATTTGGCTGATGATCAGAAGTCAGTCTTGTTGCGTAACGAAATTCATATGGGGATTGCGGTTGCAACACCAGATGGTTTAACAGTTCCAGTACTGCGTAATCCGGACCAGAAATCAATTAAGCAAATTGCAGCTGAATTGGCGGAACTTAGCCAAAAAGCTCGTGATCGTAAATTGTCACCGAAAGATCTACAAGGTGCTAACTTTACCATTACCAGCTTAGGCAGTATTGGGGGTACCGCATTTACGCCGTTGGTCAACTGGCCGCAAGTGGCGATTTTAGGTATCTCACCTGCCACGATGCAACCTGTGTGGAATGGTAAAGACTTTGATCCGCGCTTAATGTTGCCGTTGTCATTGTCTTATGACCACCGTGTGATTAATGGTGCTGACGCAGCACGTTTTACCAATAAGTTGACTAAATTGTTAAAAGACATCCGTAGCTTATTGCTCTAATTGTTTTGAACTTGGAAAACCTCGCAGAAGCGGGGTTTTCTGTTTTTAGGCTGAACAAAATATGAATAGATGTATGTTATGTTGAGCTGAGAATACATTTTCATTGCTAGAGGGAGCGGGGATGTTGGTGATTTATCGGGTGATGCTGCCTTTGTTGCTGATTGTTTTTGTAGCGATGGGCTTGTGGGTCAGCTTCTTACATTTTCCATGGGATTGGGTGATGTATGTGGTCATGGGGCTTGAAGTGTTGCTTGCGACCGTTGTGATGGCAATGGAGTTTCAAGCACAAGATGTGGGCGGAGCGAGTGGTTGGGGCAGCTTTGGTTTTTTGGGGCTAAGTGCCTATTTGGCTTTTTTGCTTGGTCTTTTACGGGTGTTGCTGTGGAGTTACCAAAAATTTTGGGCATAACCATTCAAAAGCATTTTATTGTTTGCTAGAATGGATTCACTTCATTGGGGAGTAGCCGCTCTTTACGCAAAGTAAAGAGGTGATGATCAACATAATTGTTCAACCGAACATGGTCATCATAGCAAAGAACCAAGAACAGCTTCTCAGCTGTGCTTTTGTTGGCAAGACCTTTGATTTACCACTCTGCATCAATCTATTTGATTTTGGCTAGCAGGAGCGGTAGGTCATCGGTATATTTTGCTAGCCAGAGCATTCACTATGTATGAATTCCTCATCTCCACTTCAATTGTTGCCATTGCTGAAATGGGTGATAAAACGCAATTGCTTGCCCTGTTACTGGCTGCACGATTCCGTAAACCGATTCCGATTTTAATAGCCATCTTACTGGCCACCACAATTAACCATGGTATTTCTGCTGTATTGGGACAATGGATTACCACCGTACTCAGTCCTGAAATTTTATTATGGATTCTGGCACTTGGTTTTATTGGCATGGCAATCTGGATGCTGATACCAGATGAATTAGGTGATGAAACTGAAAATATCAATAAATGGCAGAAGTTTGGGGTATTTGGTGCAACCTTCATTCTGTTTTTCTTGGCTGAAATTGGTGATAAAACTCAGATTGCAACAGTGGCCTTAGCAGCGCGCTTCGACAGTGTGTTTTGGGTGATGCTGGGTACCACATTCGGGATGATGCTTGCCAATGCGCCTGCAGTATTTATTGGTAATAAGTTGGCAGATAAATTACCGATTTCATTGATTCACAAAATTGGCGCTGCGATTTTCTTGATTGTCGGTGTTTCAACTCTAGTGCAGCATTATTTCTTCTAAATGGTTTGAATTTAAGATCATCCAGACCCATCCAATAGAGATGGGTTTTTTCTGATAAATTAGGATAAAAATCCAATATCTGATTGAAACATGAACTAAATCCCATTATTTTATTATGGAATTAAAAATATTTCATATTTAAAGAATTTTTCTGGGGTAGTTATGAGTTTTGAGCGGACAACATCGCAAATACTGTTTGATAATGGCACACATAAATGCATTAGTTTTACCAGTTTGGTTAAAGGGGAAGGCATTCAGGCCAATCAATTTTTAATTATTGATCATGAGCGTGCAGCGGTTCTAGATCCAGGTGGCGACCTTACTTATGTGCCTTTAACCATGGAGCTCAATCGCTATACCAAATTAAAGAATTTGGACTATGTGATGGCTTCACATCAAGACCCTGACATTATTACCTCAATGCCGCGTTGGTTGGTGTATACCGATGCCAAAGTGGTGGCCTCTAAGCTATGGGCGCGCTTTTTACCTCATTTAAATTCAGCCTTTATGAGTGATCGCATGAAAGGGAATTGGGAAGAGCGTCTGATTGAACTGTCAGATACAGGGCAAATTATTCCTTTGGGCGAGTCTGCGATTGTGGCTGTCCCTGCGCATTTTCTGCATTCGGTGGGGAATTTTCAGTTTTATGATCCAACTGCCAAAATTCTGTTTTCAGGCGATATGGGGGCTTCCATTGTTGAGGATGCCAGTCTGCCGATTACTGATTTTGACGCCCATATTAAAAAGATGAAAGGCTTTCATCAACGCTATATGTGTTCCAATAAAGTGATTCGTTTATGGGTGAATATGGTGCGACAAATGGATTTGGAAATGATTGTACCGCAACATGGGACCGCTTTTATTGGTAAGGAGATGATCAATCAATTCTTAGATTGGATTGAAACCTTAGAATGTGGTGTGGACTTAATGAATGAATATGTCTTTAGTTTGCCAGCTGAAATGAGTTAAGCAATGATCAGTGAAATATAACGTTTTATGGCTGGTGGAATAGCAAAGTCGTTATCCCACTAGTCAGTTTTATAATTTTCAATGTAGGTTATTGAAAATTCTCATATTGAAGCGCCAAGATACGGACTGTGGTTTTAAGGTTCAAGACGAAAACCGATTAGGTGAAAAGTCATTCAAGCGTAGATTCAAATTATTTTCATCATAGAAAATGAAAATCACATCGAAATTTGTTTATAATAGCTCACGGAAATTACCAGTGAGATTGTTATGCTGACCATCGTTCAAGAAGCGTTAACCTTCGATGATGTCTTATTACTTCCTGCCTACTCAACTGTTCTCCCAAAAGATGTCTCCTTAAAGACACGTTTAACTCGCGGAATTCAACTTAATATCCCTCTCGTTTCTGCTGCAATGGATACGGTGACTGAGTCACGTATGGCAATTGCGATGGCGCAAAACGGTGGTATTGGTATTTTGCACAAAAATATGGATATCGCAGCGCAAGCCGCTGAAGTCCGTCGTGTGAAAAAATTTGAAGCAGGTATGGTGAAAGATCCAATTACGGTCACCCCTGAAACAACAGTTCGTGAATTGATTGCAATCACTCAGGCCAATAATATTAGTGGCGTACCTGTTGTGAAAGACGGCAAAGTGGTTGGAATCGTGACAGGTCGTGATACACGCTTTGAAACCAATCTTGAACAGCCTGTAAGTAACATCATGACAGGTCAAGATCGTCTTGTGACTGTACGTGAAGGCGAGTCTAAAGAAAATATCCAAGCATTATTGCAAAAACACCGTATTGAAAAAGTATTGGTTGTTGGTGAAAACCATGAACTGAAAGGCTTAATTACGGTGACTGATTTCCGTAAAGCTGAAAGTTATCCAAACAGCTGTAAAGATGACCTTGGTCGTTTACGTGTTGGTGCTGCAGTGGGTACTGGTGCTGAAACACCAAGCCGTGTCGAAGCTTTGGTCGATGCTGGTGTTGATGCGATTGTGGTCGATACCGCTCATGGTCATTCTGCTGGCGTAATCGAACGTGTACGTTGGGTCAAAGCCAACTACCCACAAGTGCAAGTGATTGGTGGCAACATTGCGACTGGTGATGCAGCATTGGCATTGCTTGATGCAGGCGCAGATGCCGTGAAAGTCGGTATCGGCCCTGGTTCGATTTGTACCACACGTATCGTGGCTGGTATTGGTATGCCGCAAATTTCGGCAATTGATAGTGTTGCCAATGCACTGAAAGATCAAATTCCTTTGATTGCAGATGGTGGTATTCGTTTCTCTGGCGATATGGCGAAAGCGATTGGCGCAGGTGCGAGCACGATTATGGTGGGTTCACTCCTTGCTGGAACTGAAGAAGCACCAGGCGAAGTTGAATTCTTCCAAGGCCGTTACTACAAAGCATACCGTGGCATGGGTTCATTGGGTGCAATGGCGGGTGTATCTGGTTCTGCAGACCGTTATTTCCAAGATGCTAAAGCGGGTGCTGAAAAGTTAGTCCCAGAAGGCATCGAAGGTCGAGTTCCATATAAAGGACCAATGGGGAATATCGTTCACCAAATGATGGGTGGTCTACGCTCATCAATGGGTTATACCGGTTCATCGGTGATTGAAGATCTTCGTCAAAATGCAAAATTTGTGAAAATTACTTCAGCAGGTATGTCGGAATCACATGTTCATGACGTCACTATTACTAAGGAAGCACCAAACTATCGAGTTGGTTGATTTTTGGTAATTTTGCTGATTGAAAAACCGTCAGGCCACTGACGGTTTTTTTTGTTTTGGTGTAAAGTGAAGTAGATGAAGAAAGATATGGTTACAGACCATATAAAAGATAAGAAAGTGAGTAGAAGATGAGTTATTTTGGTACTGATGGAATTCGCGGTAAATTTGGACAACTGCCAATTACTCCTGAGTTCGCACTAAAATTAGGCTTTGCCGCAGGAAAAGTATTAAAAAGAAATAGCCCTAAAAATAAGCCGATTGTGGTGCTGGGGAAAGACACGCGCTTATCGGGCTATATTTTAGAAGCTGCGTTACAAGCAGGCTTGAATGCGGCAGGTGTATATGTGCATTTATTGGGGCCACTACCCACTCCTGCGATTGCGCACCTTACCCGCGCGCTACATGCGCATGCTGGGATTGTGATTTCTGCATCGCATAACCCATATTTTGATAATGGCATTAAGTTCTTTTCCAGCGAAGGTAAAAAATTACCAGACTCTCTACAAGACCAAATCAATCAGGAACTGGAAAAAGAGTTACTGATTGAGGACACTGCAAATCTAGGAAAGAGTGTGCGTGTTAAGGATGCCAATGGTCGTTATATCGAATTTTGTAAATCAACTTTCCCGTACCATTTTGACTTACGTAATTTAAAAATCGTAGTGGATTGTGCCAATGGAGCAGCCTATAGCGTAGGTCCGTCAGTGTTCCGTGAGCTCGGTGCTAAAGTTATTCCACTGTTTAACGAGCCAGACGGTTTAAACATCAACGAAAACTGCGGTTCAACTCATCCAGAACAATTACAGAAAGCGGTATTGGAACATCAAGCCGATGTGGGTATCGCCTTCGATGGTGATGCTGACCGTGTGGTGATGGTGGATAAAAATGGTCAATTGATTGATGGTGACCATATTTTGTATGTCCTTGCAACTCAGGCAAAACATAAGCCAGAGGGCGTTGTAGGTACGGTCATGAGTAATATGGCGCTTGAGTTGGCTTTGCAAAAAGCTGAGGTTGGCTTTGTCCGTGCCAAAGTGGGTGACCGCTATGTATTACAAGCCCTGGAAGAAAAGAATTGGGTGACAGGTGGTGAGCCTTCAGGCCATATTTTGACTTTGGATAAGAGTACGACAGGAGATGCCATTATCGCAGCTCTGCAAGTGTTAACGGTGATGGTTGAACAAGGCAAAGCCTTACATGAGTTAGTGGACGGTTTTGTGTTATTCCCGCAAGTGTTGGTCAATGTTCGGCTGCAACACATGATTGACCCTTATTCGATTCCTGCCTTGGTTGCAGAATTTGAGAAAGCGGAACAGCAACTAAAAGGTCGAGGCCGTTTATTGATTCGTAAATCAGGTACGGAACCTGTGATTCGTGTCATGGTGGAAGGCGATCAGCAGCAAGAAGTTGAGGCTTTGGCCAATCATTTGGCCGATGCAGTACGCGCTCAAGCTCAAGCTGCTTAAGGGAGGGCCATCATGAGTGATGTCATTAAAGACCTCAGCGAATTACGTTTGAGCTATGAGCAAGGTGAATTACATGAAGCTCAGATCAGTGCTGAACCGCATGCGCAATTTCTGAATTGGTTCAATCATGCCCTTGCAGCACATTTGCATGAGCCTTATGCCATGTCGTTGGCGACAGCAAATCAGCAAGGTCGTCCGCATGTGCGTACCGTATTATTACGTGGCGCGACAGCAGCGGGTTATGATTTCTATACCAATTATGACAGTCAAAAAGGGTTGGACTTGGCAGAAAACCCTTATGCTGAACTGCTATTTTACTGGCCAAGTCTAGAGCGTCAGATCCGTATTGGTGGCAAAGTTGTTAAGATTTCTGAACAAGAATCGACGGATTACTACCATAAGCGTCCACGTGATAGTCAGATTGCTGCACATATCAGTACCCCGCAAAGTGGGGTGATTGAAAGCCGTGAGTTATTGCAACAACGTTTTCAAGCGCTGCAAAGCCAAGTTCAAGATGAGTTGGATAAGCCTGAATTTTGGGGTGGATATCGCTTAGAAGCCGATTACTATGAGTTTTGGCAAGGGCGACCAAATCGCTTACACGACCGTTTAAGTTATGAAAAACAAAATGGTCTTTGGACTATACAACGCTTGATGCCATAAATGACCCAGATTCAAATTCAACAAAGACCTTTACTGACGCGCCCTGAACAGTTTCAGGGCGTGCCTGCATTTATTGCCGAAATTTTAGCAAGACGTGGTGTGCAGTCTGAGCAAGAGCTGGAGTTGAAACTCAAACATTTGCTCTCTCCTGAACTCAAAGGGTTGGAGCAGGCCGTTGTATTGATTGATCAAGCCATTGATCAGCAAAAACAGATCGTCATTGTCGGTGATTACGATGCCGATGGGGCGACCAGTACTGCTTTAATGGTTCTTGTCTTGCAAGATATGGGGGCTAGCGTTGAGTATCTGGTGCCTGATCGTTTTAAGTATGGCTATGGACTCACGCCGGCCATTGCTGAATTAGCCAAGCACAGTTATCAGCCTGATCTTTTGATCACAGTCGATAACGGGATTTCCAGCCATGCCGGTGTGGAAACGGCACAGGCACTGGGGATGCAGGTGATTATTACCGATCACCACTTAACCACTAAGCCGACACCGAGTGCTGAGGCTGTGGTTAATCCGAATCAGCTAGATTGTGACTTTCCCAGTAAAGCACTGGCAGGGGTAGGCGTTGCCTTTTATGTACTAGCGAAATTGGCGAGTTACCGCAGTCAGCAAGCTAAAAGCAGTAGCAAAGTCACCCAGTATCTAGATCTAGTGGCTTTGGGAACTTATGCGGATGTCGCAAGTCTAGACTATAACAATCGGATTTTGATTGATGCTGGGTTAAAGCGGATTCAGCAACATCAATGTCGTGCAGGCATTTTAGCGTTATTGGATATCGCGGGTCGTGATGCTACGAGCTTGCGCGCACAGGATTTAGGTTTTGTCGTCGGTCCTCGTATTAATGCCGCAGGTCGTATGGAAAGTATGCGGATTGGGATTGAGTGTCTACTCGCTGCCGATATGCAAACAGCTTATCCAATTGCGCAGCAATTGAATCAGCTCAATATTGAACGCCGTCAAGTTGAAACTGAAATGAAGCAACAAGCACTGAGTGCACTGCAACATATTCAGTTAGAAACAGAGCATTTACCTGCTGCACTGGTGATGTTTGATGAACAATGGCATCAAGGTGTGATTGGTATTGTGGCTGGGCGCTTAAAAGAGCAATTCCATCGTCCAAGTCTGGTATTTGCACCCGATGAAGATGGTATCCATATTAAAGGTTCAGCACGCTCAATCGATGGTATTCATATTCGCGATACCATTGAGCAAGTTGCAGAGCAAAATCCGCATTTGGTTAGTCATTTTGGCGGCCATGCAGCAGCAGCGGGCCTGACGTTGAAGAAAGAACATTTTGATGCATTCAAAGCTGCTTTCACCCAAGCGATTGCTGAGATGGATGATGATTTATTTACGGCGACTTTATGGACTGATGGGGAATTACATGAGTCAGATTTGCATTTAGGAACCTTGGATTGGATTGAGCAGCTTGGACCTTGGGGACAAAAGTTTCCTTTACCGCAGTTTGAAGGACGCTTCAAAGTCATTGATTATCGTTGGCTCAAGGAGCAACATTTAAAACTCAAGTTGGCGGTTGGGTCACATGCCATTGATGCGATTGCATTTAATGCCATGGATCGTTTTGAATTTAATCCAATGCTAGGCTATGTCGATTTAGTGTATACCTTGGAGCGTAATATCTTTAATGGCAGCACTAGTCTACAACTGCAAATTGCCTATTTAAAACAATAAAAAATCCGCTCTGATGAGCGGATTTTTTTATTGGTAATATGCGATTGATTAGAAGCGGACAGTACCGTTAAGGCCGTAAGAGTCAGCGCCATCTGTTGTGGTATAACCGACACCTAAAGCAAATTGTGGGGTAAAGAATTTTTGTGCGCGAAGACTGAAAACACTGTCTGAATCATCCGCAGTAGAATCTGCAAATGAGATACCAACACTGAGGGTTGGATCAAGATAAAGATCGGCACCTAAACGATAAGTTGTTTCATCACCAATATAACTGAGTGCTTCAAAGTTGGTATAGTAACCCCCAATTTGTGAAACATACTTCGCGCGTAAAGAAACAGCAGTATCATCATTCTCACCAGACACGATTGCAGCATTTGAAAGGGTATTGGTAAAGCCATATTGAGCAATTTGCACTGGATTTAGGCTATCAGATAAATCGGCAACACCGACTGCAAGGAGTAATCCATTGATGGGCAAGAAACCAGCTTCAAGACTATAGCCATCGCCATTTTCAGAATCAGAACCTAGACCATTAATTGTTGCTTTGATATTGGTACGGTGCAAGGCCCCAGAAAGATAGAATTGTGAATTAGGAACATAAAATTCACCTTGAAATCCGATAATGTTGAATTGTAAGTCACCAAAATCTTGGTCATCTTTGAGTTTACTATAGGCATAACCACCACCGATATTCGATGCTTTATCTAAGAAAGCAGCTTCTGCCAAAGGCGCATTACGGGTTTGCACAGGGTTAAAATAATATTTACCCGTGATGACCGCACTGTTACCTTTACCGTCATCCATATTGATATGTTCATATGCACCGTTAACTTCGGTTTGATAAGCATGGGCATTGACTGCAAAGCAAGCACTCACAAGTGTTGCAAGAAGATTTAATTTTTTCATTAGAATTTCCCCCGATTAAAAATAATACATATTTTGTTACATTGAGTAGTGTATTCAAAAATGGATAAGCGTCAATTGCTAAATGCAGACAGCAGTTGAAAAACTTATAAGGGAAGAAAGGGAGAGTAGGGATTAAAAGTGGATAAGAGCACTATTTAAAGCAATAAAAAACGCCCTGAATGATTCAGGGCGTTTTTTAGCTTATATGCTTCTGTTCAGGTCTTAGAAGCGGTATGCACCACGAAGACCGAAAGAGGTGTAGTCATTATCGATATATGATTTATCGTTACCGAAACCTACACGACCTTCCAAGCTCACTTGTTGATTGAAGAATTTCTTCGCAGAAATACCCCATTCATTTGAGTTAACGATTGTGTCGTCATACTTAAGTTTTTGATAATCAACACCAACACTTAAAGTTTTGTCGATGAAGTAATCACCTTTTAATTTCACTTCTTTGTTGTCACCAAAAGCAGTATAAGCTTCTAAGTTCACGTCATTTTGACCAACTTGAGTGACATATTTGGCACGAAGCGTCGGGCTGGTTTCACGGTCGCCGTCTTTCACGTCAACCGTTTTTGCACCCGCAGCAACCAATAAACCTGGTGCTGGTAAGTAACCCACTTCAGCTGAATAATGGTTGATTTTTAATTTGTCTTCATCAGTTGCATATTTAGAATTTGGTTTGATTTCTTCACGGCCAATATTACCGCTTAAATAGAAGTCGCTGTTAGGAACAAAGTATTCAATACCTGCACCATATTGATTGTTTTTGAATGCATCATCTTTTTCATAAGCGTACTGTGCTTTTACGTTGCTCGCACGGTCAAGGAAAGCTGCTTCAGCAAGCGGTGCATTACGTGTTTGCACTGGGTTGAAGTAATATTTCCCATCTACACTGAAACGATCACTGTCACCAAAACGATCTTGGTCTTTATAGGTATAAGAACCACCTACCTCAGCTTGATAAGCATGAGCAGTTCCTGTTACTGCGATTGCAGATAAAAGTGCTGATGCAATTGCTAATTTTTTCATGGTTGTTTCCTCATTAAGATTTAAACCAAGTGTTAAACACTGATACATGTTTTGTTACAACTTGAGTCTAGAGCAATTTTCGCGAGCGTCAATCTTGATAAGGTAATCGAACTGTACAAATGTAATTAACTTGTAATAATTACATTTTAAATTATTGATATTTATCATTAAAAATTCATTGTTTTGATTTATTAAAATTTAGGAGGAATTGTGTGTTTTAGTATATTTAGTCTAATTTTCACACAATGGGCCGAGCAAAATCAGGGCTTAGAAATATTTAAAAGATAAAATAAATTTATTTATAATTTTTATTTTAATAAATAAAAGTATTAAAAATGACATGGCTGTGTCGACTAAAACAGTTATGTTAAAATAACGGATTAAGTGAAAAAATAGTGTGAGAACAGACGCGTGGAAATTAATCCGTATTTAATTCAATTGAAAGATTTATCTGATCGTAGCCAAACACTACGGGGGTATCTTTGACTACGATCTAAAGGTTGAGCGTTTAGAAGAAGTTTTAAGAGAATTAGAAGACCCAGCGATTTGGAATGATCAAAACCGTGCTCAAACCATCGCCAAAGAAAAGGGCAGCTTAGAAAATACGATTGGTGTGTTTGATCGCCTTGCTGAACAGTTAGATGATGCCAAAGCCATGCTTGACCTTGCGGTTGAAGCAGATGATGAAAGTTTATTATTGGATGTTCAGGCCGAGTTGGATAGTGCTGAAGAAGCATTGGGCAATCTTGAATTCCGCCGTATGTTTAGCAATCCAATGGATCCAAATCCATGCTTCCTTGAAATTCAATCAGGTTCAGGTGGTACAGAAGCACAGGATTGGGCGTCGATGTTATTGCGTATGTATTTGCGCTGGATCGAACGTCATGGCTTTAAAGCTGAATTGATGGAAGTGTCAGACGGTGATGTGGCTGGAATTAAATCAGCAACCATCCGTGTTGATGGTGAGTTTGCTTATGGTTGGTTGCGTACTGAAAGTGGCGTACATCGTTTAGTCCGTAAGTCACCATTTGACAGTAATAACAACCGTCATACTTCATTCTCTGCGGTATTTATCTCCCCTGAGATTGATGACAATATCGAGATTGATATCAATCCATCCGATGTTCGTACCGATACTTACCGTGCTTCGGGTGCGGGTGGTCAGCACATTAACAAAACCGATTCTGCAGTACGTTTAACTCACGCACCGACAGGGATTGTAGTGGCTTGTCAGAACCAACGCTCACAACATGCTAACCGTGACCATGCGTGGAAGCAATTACGTGCCAAACTCTATGAATTAGAGATGAGCAAACGTAATGAAGCTGCTCAAGCCTTAGAAGACTCGAAGTCAGATATTGGTTGGGGTAGTCAAATTCGTTCATATGTTCTCGATGACTCACGCATTAAAGACTTGCGTACTGGTGTGGAAAATTCCAATACCAAAGCAGTGTTAGATGGTGACTTAGATAAGTTCATCGAAGCAAGTTTGAAGCAAGGTTTATAAGTTTTAATCCAATTAAAACGGCAATCTCGTTCAGCATCGGCTGGTTAATCGAAAAAATATGATATTAATATCGAAAAAAATGGATATTAATATTTAAAAACTTCGATATACTGGTTTCAGGTGCTGAACAAAGCGTTGCCGCTTGAGAAACGTGGTGAGTCTATGGATATTGATGTTATAAGCAAAGCCTTAGCCAATCCATTACGTCGACAGATTTTGCAATGGCTGAAAGAGCCTGAGCAATTTCTACCCGTTGAGCAATGTGGTGGTAGTTTTGAACGGGGTGTATGTGCAGGGCACATCGAACGTTTAGGAAAAGTTGCACAATCAACTATGTCGAATCATTTGTCTGTATTGCAACAGGCAGGTTTGATTAAGGTTGAGAAATATGGACAGTGGTCTTATTTCACGCGCAATGAAGCTTTGATTCAGCAATATATCGAACATTTAAAACAAGCACTTTAAATCGAAGAAGTGTAAGTTGAGGCGATCATGGCTGAACTAAATTCTACTTTGCAAGTAGGTGATTTCACGATTAAAAACCGCTTGGTTTTAGCTCCTTTAACTAGAGCACGTAGTGGTGCACAGCGTATTCCAAACGATTTGATGGTGGAATATTATCAACAACGTGCTAATGCTGGCCTTATTATTACCGAAGCAACGGTGATTAGCCCAAAAGCAGCAGGTTATGCCAATACACCAGGTTTGTGGTCGCAAGAACAAGCACAGGCATGGCATAAAATTGTTGAAGCCGTGCACGCACAAGGTTCAAAAATTGTGGTTCAGCTGTGGCATGTCGGTCGTATTTCACATCCAGACTTATTGGATGGTGATACACCTGTGGCACCCAGTGCGATTCAACCTGCAGGTGAAGTGAGCTTACTTCGTCCAAAGCGTCCTTTTGTGACACCACGTGCCTTATCGCATGAAGAAATTCAAGAAATTGTCGCGCAATATAGAAATGCTGCTGAACAGGCCAAAGCTGCTGGTTTTGATGGTGTGGAATTGCACGCAGCCAATGGTTATCTGATTGACCAATTTCTACAAAGCACAACTAACCAGCGAAATGATGAATATGGCGGTGCAATTGAAAACCGTGCGCGTTTATTGCTCCAAGTTGTAGATACATTTATCGAGGTGTGGGGTGCTGGTCGAGTCGGTGTGCATCTTGCACCGCGTGGTGATTCGCATGATATGGGCGATGAAAATCCATTGGCAACTTTTGGTTATGTGGTTGAGCAATTGAATCAACGCAATATTGGTTTTATTTTCACACGCGAGTATGAAGCTGAAGATAGTGTATTGCCAAAACTCCGTCCTAAATTTAAAGGGGTGTGGATTGCCAATGAAGGTTTAACTGCGGATTCTGCGAAACGTATTCTGGCGACAGGCCAAGCCGATGCAGTCTCATTTGGTAAACAATATATCGCGAACCCTGATTTATTTGAACGTTTACAACATGATTTACCTTTAAACCCACTTCAACCACAAACGCTATATGGTGACGGCGCTGAGGGTTATACTGATTATCCGGCCTTTGAACAGTTAGAAGCTTAATCTGCTTTAAAACTTTAAAAAATGACTCATGTGATTTACCAAAATTGCATGAGTTTTTGTTTTAAATTCCGCATAATGAGCGGGAATCACATTGTCAATTATGGTCTCGGATGGCGCAGAACACAGCAGCACAGCAAACACCGTTTTGGTATAACGTTCTATTGGCTGTTATCAAGCCCTTATACCGTTGGAAAATCAAACAACGGGCAGAAACTGATGCGCTGTTTCAGCAGGAATGTATCGAGCGTTTTGGGCCGTTTAAGCCTGCTAAAAATTTAGGGGCAATTTGGTTTCATGCTGTTTCTGTTGGTGAAACCAACGCGGCACAGCCTTTAATTGAACATTATTTAAAATTAGGTCATCCCGTTTTAGTGACCAATACCACCAAGACGGGGCAAGCTCGGGCAAAATCCCTGTTTTTAAAAGACCCTTATCTGGATTTATTTCAGGCGGTGTATTTGCCTGTCGATCAAAAAGCATTATTAAAACGTTTTTTTAATTTGTATCAACCTCGGCTATTGGCATTGGTTGAAACGGAGATCTGGCCCAATTTAATTGCCGAAGCACAGCAGCAACAGATTCCCTGTATTTTATTGAATGCACGCCTTTCCGAAAAATCGGCCAAAGGTTATGGCAAGGTTCGTCGTTTAACTCAACCGATGCTGCAACAGTTGACTTGGCTATTGGCCCAAGATGTGGCAACGCAACAACGCTATGTCGATCTAGGTCTTGATCCAGTCAAAAGTCAGGTGGTTGGCAATATTAAATTTGATATTGCTGCGCCAGAGCACTTTGTTGTGCAAGCACAGCAACTCAAACAAGAGTGGCAATTGGCGAATCGTCAGATCATCACTTTAGCCAGTACGCATGCACCCGAAGAACAAAGTTTACTCAAACAATTGCAGCCGCATTTAAATTCAAATCCAGCGTTGCTGTGTATTGTGGTGCCGCGTCATCCAGAACGTTTTGATGAGGTGTACCAAGTTTGTCAGGGTTTAAATTTAAAAACCCAACGCCGTAGTTTGCAACAATCCATTCAAGCGGATACTCAAGTATTTCTGGCTGATAGTATGGGGGAAATGTGGCTCTGGTATGCCCTCAGCCAAGCCTGTTTTGTTGGTGGTTCATTGAATGAGCCAGGTGGCGGGCATAATATTTTAGAACCGATGGTCTTGAATGTGCCAACCGTCATTGGTCCGCGTCATTTCAATTTTCAAACGATTGTGGATGAGTTTGTGGCGCAACAAGGCATTTTGATTGGAGAGGATGCAGCACAGGTGGGGCAGCAGTTATTAGCCTGCCTAGGGGGTAATGCACAGACTCAGCAATTGGTTCGACAGGCTGATCAGGTGTTACAGGCAAATAAAGGCTCGTTACAGCAGCACATTCAGTGCCTTGATCACTATTTACAGCAAACAGCATTATCATGAATATTGTTTTACTTGAAACCGAACAATGTCACTCAATCGATGCATGGCAGATTAACCAAGCTAGACAATTACAACATTTACGCCAGCACTTACAGCTCAATGTTGGTGATACCCTGAAAGTTGGAGTTCGTGCAGGTCAGCGCTACCTTACGGAGGTTGTTTGTATCAGCGAACATGGTATTACGGTTCGTCCAATTCAAACAGAAGTCGTTCCTGCCAAGCTTCCAGTCCATCTGATCTTGGCTTTACCCCGCCCTAAAGTATTGCGTCGCATCATCATGGATGCAGTGACTTTGGGGGTGGAGCGGATTAGCTTGATTCATAGTTATCGTGTGGATAAAAGCTATTGGCAAACGCCATTTTTACAGCAACTGAATGATTATGTAACTTTGGGCTTGGAACAAGCAGGCGATACCATTGCACCAGACATTCAGCTCTATAAACGCTTCAAGCCTTTTGTTGAAGATGTTTTACCGACCTTGATGAGTGCAGAACAGCCTGCTTATGTGGCGCATCCTTATGCTGAGCAGCCAATGCCGTATGCAGTTCAACAGCCTTGTAGTGTGATCATTGGTCCAGAAGGAGGATTTATTCCTTATGAGGTCGATCTGCTCATTAAAAACGGCTGCCAAGCAATGAGCTTAGGCAACCGAATTTTACGAACTGAAACAGCGGTGTCGAATATTTTAGGACGTTTGTTTGTCTAAAGCATCGCTCTGTTCAGATTGATCACCCCGATAGACTTTGACTTCCTGCACTGGATAAGGAATTGAAATGCCTTTTTCGTCAAAAGCCGTCACCACCAGTTCTTGAATTTCGCTGATAGATGCTGAGGTACTGGTTTCAGTGGTATTGACCCACCAGCGTACGGTTAAATTAATTGAGAAATCTGCCAGTGCGGTGACATTGACCGAGAAGCCTGGTTGACTCAGTACATTCAGATTACGGTCTAAGATATCCAGAATAATCTTCTTGGCTTTTTGCATGTCATCTTCATAGCCAATACCGACCACAAACTCACAACGACGACGTTGATAAGCATTATTGACCGTGACAGCACTGGTATAGACTGTGGCATTGGGAATCACAATACGGCGGCCATCTGGTGAGCGTAAGAAGGTGGCACGAATCTGAATATCTTCGACATTGCCTTCTAAACCATTCACCACAATATCATCGCCAATGCGGAAGGGTTCGCTGATCAAAATCAGAATTCCTGACAATAAGTTCTGGAAGATATCTTTGAAGGCAAAACCAATCGCAACTGAACCAATCCCCAAAGCACCAATCAATTGACTCGGGGTAAAGCCTGGAATGGCAATCACCAACGCAATCAAGAAGCCAAAGAAGATAATAAAGGTACTACCGACACGATTGAGGACGAGAACTAGATTTTGACGGGTATAGCTGCGATTTTCTAAAGTCTTGCGAATAAAGAGTTTAAACAACTTGGTGAGCAGCCAAAAAATAATGAAAACAGTAATCGCAATCCCGATATAGGGAATGCGCTCCCAAAAGCTATCCATGATTTTATCAATGGTGGTATAGGCATCGTGATACTTTTCGGTATGGGCCAATACCGTTTCAGTGGTCTTGGTGCTTGCTTGATGAATCAGCGCGCCCGTATCTTTCGCCACTTCAGTCAATGTTGTTTGTTCGTTTGCCACAGCAAGATCTCTATTTCGCAAAGGAGGAGTAAATGAGGGGAGCAATCATAATGAATTTATGCTCAATACGCATGTGAAATTCAATATTTGCTTCCGCTCATGATTAAATCAATTCGCTAAATGCGGTCGCTTAAAAATATTCGGTGCTATTTTGAATGATCTGTGTTGGGGCTTCCCAGAGATCTGGACTGGCAAAATAATAAGCAAAAATGAAGATACCTGACATCATCAGTAAGGTGACCAAAATCATCAACCATGCCAGTAGTTTTTCCCAAGCACGAGAGGGGCGAATATCACCATAATCATTGCGATGAGGTGTACCTGGTGCCAATAGAACATATAGTGTAAATAGCAGCTGAATCACAGGCACCAATAACAGCAAACAGAGCCAGCCTGTTTTATTTAAGTCATGCAGGCGACGAATCAAAAACACGATTTGCAAATAAAAGGCACCTAACCACACGGCAATCATGGCAAAGACAGACATGCCTGAAAATGCACTGAATATGGCAGCATCAACATTGCTGCTTGCAAAAATACCCGCGAAGGCAAAGATCAAGATAAATGCAGCCAGACAGGTCACACTGAGTAAACCATACCAGCCTAGATAACTGAGGCGGTTGAAACGGCCGCTTGGCGAGAGTGGATGGTCACTGCGGGGCTGTACTTGCACAGTTGTTGCGGGATCAAACATAGTGTATTCCTATTTTTCTGATTATTAAATCTTTTAAGCTTTTGGCAATGATCAAAATAATCACTTATTTTAAGAACAAAAAGCATAGACAAGCAGTTCAAATTTAAATTATTTTGAGTAAATTTTTGAAAGTAAGTGGGTTGTAAAACAACAGGCTTTGTTATTTTAGTTGAGCATGTCAGCTAAAAAGTTGCAACAGCATCGTCCTGACATTTCTACGACCAAAGCCGCATTGTTTGCGCTTGTAAATGGTGCCCATACTGCGAGAGAGAACAAAGCATACCCGAGCAATAGATGAGAACATCTAAGGTATAAGATAAAAAACCAAGGAAGTGAGCTATGAAAGAAATCTACCCAGTGCCTGATAAATTCAAAGAAACGGCCAGAATCTCTGAAGCAGACTATTTCAAACGTTACCAGCATTCGATTGAGCAGCCTGATGCTTTTTGGGCAGAAGAAGCCAACAAGATTGAATGGATCAAGCCATTCACACAGGTTAAGAATACCAGTTTCCAGCAAGACAATTTCAAAATCGAATGGTTTGCAGATGGTGAGTTGAATGTTTCAGCCAACTGTTTAGATCGTCATCTTAAAGATAATCCATTAAAGCCTGCCATTATCTGGGAGGGTGACCACCCCTCACGTCATAAAATCATCTCATTCTCTGAACTGCATGATGAAGTCTGCCGTTTTGCCAATGTGTTAAAGAAGCAAGGTATTGGTAAAGGCGACCGTGTGGTGCTGTATATGCCAATGGTGCCTGAAGCGGCAATAGCCATGCTGGCCTGCGCACGTATCGGTGCAGTGCATTGTGTGGTGTTTGGTGGCTTCTCGCCAGACTCATTGGCCAGCCGTATTGAAGACAGCCAAGCGAAATTAGTGATTACCGCAGATGCGGGGATGCGTGGTGGCAAGTTACTGCCACTCAAAGAAAATGTCGATGCTGCTTTAGCAATTGATGGAACGGATAGTGTCCAAAATGTCATTGTGGTGCATCGTACAGGTAATCCGATTCAGTTCAATGCTGAGCGTGATATTTGGTATCACCTTGCCATCATGGAAGTGGATGAGCACTGTCCACCAGAACCAATGAAAGCCGAAGATCCACTCTTTATTCTGTACACTTCTGGTTCAACAGGTAAACCGAAAGGTGTATTGCATACCACAGGTGGTTATCTGGTCTATGTGAATACCACCTTTAGAGAAGTCTTTGATCTACGCGAAGATGATGTGTATTGGTGTACCGCCGATGTAGGTTGGATTACAGGGCATAGTTATTTACTTTACGGTCCGTTGAGTAATGCCACCACCACCGTGATGTTTGAAGGGATTCCACAATACCCAACTTGGGCACGTATCGGTCATGTAATTGATAAGCACAACATTACCATTCTATATACGGCGCCGACTGCGATTCGTGCCATGATGCGTGAAGGCGATGCCTATGTGCGTGAAAGTGATCGCAGTAGTTTACGCCTACTGGGTTCGGTCGGTGAACCGATCAACCCAGAGGCATGGAACTGGTATCACGAAGTGGTGGGTGAAGGTCGCTGTCCAATTGTCGATACATGGTGGCAAACTGAAACTGGCGGTATTTTAATTTCCCCATTGCCGGGTGCAACCGCCTTAAAACCAGGTTCCGCGACACGTCCATTTTTCGGGGTACAACCCGCCTTGGTCGATGCTGAGGGCAATGAGCTTGAAGGTGCAACCGAAGGTAATCTGGTGATTAAAGATTCATGGCCAGGTCAAATGCGAACCATTTGGGGCGATCCAGAACGCTTTATTGAAGCCTATTTCTCGACCTTTAAAGGCAGTTATTTCACTGGTGATGGCGCACGCCGAGATGCAGATGGCTATTACTGGATTACTGGACGTGTCGATGATGTACTCAATGTATCTGGTCATCGTCTAGGGACGGCTGAAATTGAGAGTGCATTGGTGGCACATGAGGCCGTGGCTGAGGCTGCGGTGGTCGGCATGCCGCATGAGATTAAGGGTCAAGGCATTTGTACTTTTGTCACTTTACAAGCTGATGTGGCTGAGTCTGAGGAGCTACGTAAGGAATTGGTCAATTGGGTGCGTAAAGTGCTTGGGCCTGTGGCCACCCCAGATGCACTGCATTGGGCGCCTGCATTACCCAAAACCCGTTCAGGTAAAATCATGCGCCGTATCCTAAGAAAGATCGCGGCAAATGAATTGGATACTTTGGGGGATACCTCAACGTTGGCTGAACCTGCTGTGGTTGAACATTTGATTGCCACGGTTTATCCAAACCGATAAACCCGATGCAAATGTGAAAAGAGCGTTCGATGGAACGCTCTTTTTTTATCTGTATTATTTAATTGTGCGCCAAAAAATCTGCCGTGTTTTGTACAGTGGCGAAGAAACCCAGTGCAGATAAGAACGCCGTTTGCACATCTGCGGCTTTGACGGTTTTACCCGCATGTTCGAGATCACGGGTTGCAGTGGCATCTGCAATCACAATAGGTTGATAGCCGAGTTCTTTGGCTGCACGTGTACCCGAATCAATACAGACATGGGTCATCATGCCAGTTATCACTAACTGCTCAACTTGATGCTGCTGTAACAACGCTTGAAGATTGGTTTCTAGAAAGCTATTGGGAAAATGTTTTTCAACAATGATTGAGTTCTCGGTCACTTTCAGTTGTGGATGTAATTCAACACCGACGGTATTTTCCTGAAAGAAACTGGCTGAAGCTGGATTAATATGTTGAATATAAATAATCGGTAAATTGTTTTGGATAAAATGATCTTCTAATTGGTTGGTATATTGCAGAGCAAGCTCTGGATTGACCAATTCCATTTTGCCATTTTTAAAATAATCATTTTGCACATCAATAATTAGTAGGGCCTGTTTCATTATGTTTAGTTCCAAGATTAAGATAAAACAAGCATAGGGTGAAACAGAGAAATCGGCTATATTCAGGTGAAAGCATTGTTGCTGGTTTTCTTTCGTAATGAAAAATGAATATTGAACTTGATCCCATCGACTTAAAAATTATTGAATTGCTGAAGCAAGACTCACGTTTAAGCCATAAAGAAATTGGACAGCGCGTGCATCGTACTGGGCAGGCAGTGGGTGCTCGTATTGCACAGTTAATGGATGCAGGCATTATCAAAAATTACACCATCGCGATAAAGTATGAACATCAACAATTCATCCAATTGTTTATGAATGATCAGCAAGCTTTTATTGAGGTTGAGCGTTTGGTTAAACAATATGAGCAAGTGGATGAGTGTTTTAAAATTCTTGGCAATGCCTGCTATATGATCGTGAGCCACTTTAACCCGCCACAATTAAATGAATTTATTGAACAGCTGTCGCAGTGGTGCCGTTATTCGGTTGAAACCGTCATGCGTGAAATTGAGACCCATTAAAATAAAAAAGCCCCAAGCCGAGCCTTGGGGGAGTATCTGCCATTTGTTTTGTTATTCTTTTTATTTAACGCTGAAAACTACGCTGATTTTGCTGCGAGATGATGTTCCTGTTGTTGTTCAAGTTGACGGACCAGCGGTAAAACTTTTTCTCCAAAATATTCCACCTCCTCAATGAAATGCAGAAAGCCTGAAAGAACAAGATCTACCCCGACATTTTTTAAAGCAAGAATGCGTTCCGCAATTTGCTGCGGTGTGCCAATCAGATTGGTTTTAAAACCGTCGTTATATTGAACCAGATCGTCAAAGGTCGATTTTGCCCAATTTCCCTCACGTTCAGGCGCTGCTGCACCTGCTTCACGAGTCGCATCACCGAAGGCATTCACTGCTTCGACGTTGGCTTGAGCAATGATTTCATTCAGGACTGCTTTGGCTTCCGCCTCAGTATCACGAGCAATAATAAAAGCATTGACGCCAATTTTGACCTGTCGATTGGCTAACTTGGCTTTGCTGCGCACATCATCAACCTGCTTTTTGATTTCTTCAACGCTATTGCCATTGGTAAAATACCAGTCCGATACACGCGCAGCCATATCACGTGCGGCACGTGAACTACCGCCTTGAAACACTTCGATATAAGGTTTTTGCAGCGGCTTTGGTTTAAGCGTGTAATTCTGAAATTGGTAGTATTTGCCATCAAAGCTGTAATTGTCAGTGCTCCATACCCCTTTTAGGGTGCGGATAAATTCTTCTGAACGGACATAACGTTCATCATGTTCAGGCCAAGGTTCACCAATCGCATCAAATTCGCCGCGGAACCAACCACTGACGACATTAATGGCGATACGGCCTTGGGTGAGATAGTCAATCGTGGCCAGTTGTTTGGCGGCCAACGCAGGCTTCCAAGGGCCGGGCAGAATAGCGGCAATCACCCGCAGTTTTTCAGTTTTTGCCAAGAGGGCATGACTGAAACTGACCGATTCATGTTGGTTGTCTGCGCCATAGCCCGCGGTAAAACGGATTTGGGTGAGGGCATATTCAAAGCCACTGCGTTCGGCTGCCTGTGCGAGACGCACGTTATAGTCATAGCTCCAGTCGGTACGTTGTTCAATGTTGCTTACAACGAGACCGCCACTCACATTCGGAACCCAGTAGGCAAATTTAATTGCGGATGCTGTTGTTGTCATCGTTGTATCCTCCATTCAATATGCTTATGCCACGTGAGTAAGATTCTTGGCTGACTTGGGGTGTAAGCGAGATTCAGCTGCATCCAGATTCGGTACCGCAGCAGATGGGAGTACCTCTGCCTGTTCAATCTGTTTATTGATGCCGAGATTTTGATTGGCTTGTTCAGTTTTGGTTTTGATTGCCGCTGCACGTTGGCCTTTGGCTGGTGCCCACTCTAAAATCGGTAAGGCACGTGCCACGGCGAGGGTCACGCGATCTGATAATTGCTCGCTTTTGACCGTATATTCAGGCGTAAAGTCACGGTCAGTGGCATAGACCCCAATCGGTAAGGTTTGTGCTTGGAAAAAGCTAAATAAAGGGCGTAATTGATGTTCTAATACCAGCGCATGACGGTCACTGCCACCTGAGGCTGCCAGTAAAACGGGTACATCGACCAAAGCCGTCTGTTCAACAAAATCGAAGAAGTGTTTAAATAAACCTGTAAACGAAGCACGATAAACTGGGGTGCCGACAATCAGTGCATCTGCTGCTTCTACCGCTGCGAGATCATCTTGTACGCGTTGTGGCAATTGATTGCGGTAAATGGCTCCACCCAATAATGGCCCGATTTCACTGAGTTTAACGAAATGGACTTTGATATCGATCGCTTCTGAAAGTTCATCCAGAATCGCCTGAACCAAACTTTCAGTTTTTGATGGGCTGTTTAAACCACCTGATACAGCGACAATATTGAGAGGAGTTGTGAGAGTATTGCGATTGGACATAATAACGGCCTAAAAGATCATTTCGAATTGCTATTTATTTATCTACACCGCAGGCCAAGCTGTAAAATAAGGAAATGCTGCAAGCTTATCTTTTTTAAAGATATGTCGATAAATCACAATAAATATCAAATTTCAGGTGGTTAATTTTCTGTTTCTATTCAAGATTTTTGAATCTATTTTATTTACAGAACATTTTAATGAAGTTATATCAATATTTGATTTATTTTGCGCGAAAAGGAAATAAATCCTGTCTTGTGCTTGACCTAGCCTTGAATTGAAAATAGGCTTAAGCGGATTGAATTTAAATAAACATCGTACAGTGACGTACTTGCAGATAGCTTAAGCGCTTATGAATATTTTAATTGTAGACGACCATCCTTTATTTAGACATGCTTTGATTCAAGCGGTTCGTTATAGTTTGCCACAGGCGCAGATTCAGGAAACAGCTGATGTTGATGAGTTTTATGCACGTTTAGAGCATGGCTCAGAGCCTGATCTGGTGTTGCTGGACTTAAATCTTCCAGGTGCATCCGGTTTTTCTGCCTTGGTGTATGTGCGCGCACAATATCCCGCAATTCCGATTATTGTGGTCTCAGCACATGAAGAAGTTTCAATTATTCAACGTGCGATTGCGCATGGTGCAATGGGCTATATTCCAAAATCTTCTCATCCAAGCCATATCGGTGAAGCGATTAAGCAGGTGTTAGAAGGCGAGATCTGGTTACCACCGAACTTACCAACCCATGCGGGCTTTGATCCGCGTGCGGCAGATGAGACGGCTTTAGCCGAACGTTTACAATCGCTCACCCCTCAGCAGTTCCGTGTGTTGATGATGGTGGCAGAAGGCCTGTTGAATAAACAAATTGCCTATGAGTTAGAGGTATCAGAAGCGACGATTAAAGCGCATGTGACTGCGATTTTCCGTAAACTAGGCGTACAAAATCGCACCCAAGCTGTCTTGGCGATTAGTGCCTTAAATATTGAAGATAAGAAGATGTAAGGTTTAAAACTGAGGGATTGAATGTCTTCGCTTAATCAGATCGAAAAACAAAAAACCAGTTCATAAGAACTGGTTTTTTGCTATGAATTAGATGTTCTGTATAGAACCTAAATCCAATATTAGAAACGGAACTTCGCGTTTAAGCCAACAGTTTGTGTATCTACGTTTGCATGTACTGCATTCGCGTTTACATATGTTGCACCTACAGCAATTGCTGGAGTGATGAAGTAGTTGACATTCGCGCCCCAAGCAGATTTGATTGGAGAGAAGTTGTCTTCATTTAATGGGTTTGAGCTGAAGTTAGCTTCTGCATATGACGCACCAACGCTTAACTTAGGCGTTACATATACGTCAGTTTTCAATTCGTATGCTTGGAAGTCACCGTAAACAAGACCAGCTTCAAAACCTACAGCCATGTTTGTACCGTCGATGTTACCTACGTATTTAGTACGTGCAGTAATCGCATCTTGGTCTTCACCAATAACTAATGGTTGAGCTACTGATTTAGCAATACCATTTGAAAGAACGCTATTTGCGTCTAAAGCAAATTGGTCAGCGATGTTTGTATAACCAACAGCAACTAAGAAGTTAGGAGTAAGCATTGTACCTACTTCTAATGCAAAACGGTCGCCATTGTCTTTTTCGCCTTCAGACTTAGTCTGAGAGTGGCTATAAGAAGCGCTTGTATATACTGGTAAGTAAGGTGTTGGAAGGTAAGCTTCACCTTTTGCACCGAAAGAGTTGTTCTTAACAGTTGCAACTTCGTCACCGCTTAATTTTGCAAAGCTGTAAGCTACAGATACATTAGAAGCTTGGTTTAAGAACGCAGCTTCAGCTAAAGGACCTTTAGATGCATCTACATTTTTAAAGTAGTAAGTACCTTGAGCAGCACCTGTAAAGTCTTTGTCATTTAAGTCTTTAGCTTCGATGAATTCAGATTGACCTTGAACTTCGAATTGGTATGCGTGAGCACCGGTCATGGCTAAAACTAAAGCAGTGGCTAAACCGAGTTTTTTCATAATGATTTCCAGCTTTAAAACAATTAAAGAGTAAAGTTGGAGTCATTGTATTGTAACAAAGTATGAAGTCAATGTAATAAATTTGGGCTTCCGATAAACGAACAAATGCTGATCAGCTAGTGTGTGAAAAATGAGCGATTAAAATAAATCGTGTCAACCATTTATAAAATACATATCAAACAAATAGATAAGTTTATTTTTTGACAATATCAAGCAAGTAATCAGAATGTCATGTATCACTATTTTGATTGGTTTATTCGATCTTATTAATCGTTTTTTTCGCTCAAAAGATTCTTATTATTGTCATAAACATGCAGCTAAAAGTGTGAGATTTAATCTGGTTTTTGAGTTTTTCTGCGATGAACTTTGCAAAATCATGATATTCATTCTCAGTTAATATAAACTAAAAATCACATAAAAATCGAACTTTTAATGATCAATTAACAAAATCGATTGTAACGATAAACCCGATCTATTTAATCAACTTTACTTTCTGAGAGCTAATTCACATAATACATAGCAAGAGATATCTAATTTGCATTTAAATATCTCATAACATTTTCTTTTGAGTTTTTTGATGTTTTACATCATCGTTTTACTAGCTCGGCTTTCCCCAAGGCTGAGCTTTTTTTTATTTGTTTTTTACACATTATTGATGAAAATAACACTACAGAACAATGACGATAAAACACTTATAGTGACAGATTATTCTACTTTTCCAGCTTTATGATCATGTCGAAAAAATTAAAATGTCTGACGCTTTTTACAGCCATCTTTTTTGCAATTCCTATGGCTGCTTGTCAAAGTTTAAGCCAACAAAAGCAACAGCTCACGACAGAAAAAAATGATCAGCAGCAGATCTCAAGTTTATTCCAGAGCGCTCAAACCAGTGGTGTTTTGGTGATTTATGACGGCAAGAAAATTCAAAGCTATGGCAATGCGCTTGATCGTGCAGAGCAGCGTTATATTCCCGCCTCAACCTTTAAAATGTTGAATGCTTTGATCGGGATACAACATCATAAGACTGCACCAAATGAAGTGTTTAAATGGGATGGAAAAAAGCGAGCATTTAGTAGCTGGGAAAAAGATTTAACCTTAGCTGAAGCGATGCAGGCATCGGCGGTACCCGTTTATCAAGAGTTGGCAAGACGGATTGGTTTAGAACTGATGACCCGTGAAGTGAAGCGTGTAGGTTATGGTAATAAAAATATTGGGACGCAAGTGGATAATTTCTGGTTAGTTGGTCCCTTAAAAATTACTCCCGTAGAGGAAGTTCGTTTTGCCTATGCATTAGCAAAACAGAAATTACCCTTTGATCAGCCGACACAGCAACAAGTCAAAGCGATGTTATTGGTGGATCAGATCCAGGATACCAAAATCTATGCCAAAAGCGGTTGGGGAATGGATGTCAGCCCGCAAGTGGGTTGGTGGACGGGGTGGATTGAACAGCCAAATGGTAAGGTCATTGCATTCTCACTGAATATGCAAATGAGCCAGCCTGAACATGCAGATGCACGTAAAGCGATTGTGTATCAAGCCTTGCAACAGTTGGGATTGTTAGCCACTTAAATACTCAAAAAAGACCCAGCTTTTGGGGAAAGCTGGGCTGAGAAAGGATGTTTAACTTGGGGGAGAAAACATCCTAGAGGGTTAGGGGTAAAATTCTGTAATCTCTGTATGTTTAAATTATGTGCTTTGGAAGGTGATTTGTGAAATTGATAATTTATATGTTTGGAATAGAATTTTTCGATTTTAAAGTAGGTTCAAGATTGAAAACCTGCGCTGAACCCAAGTGAAATATGATTGATATTATTTAAACTAGAAGTTTAGCGGCAAAACGTTTAGAGCACTGCTGATGTGCAATGAGATTCAAAACGTTTTGCCCATTGAATGAATTAAATTTCGTGATTACCACTCGTAACGTAAGCGAAATAAATGCATGTCAGGCGTATGGTTGCTGTCTTGGGTATACAGGTGCTCGTAGTCAAAGCCAACACCATGATTGAAACGGATTGCCACGCCAATGCCATGATCGCGTCGAGAGAAATCGTAGCCGCTCCGATATTTTAAATAATTCCCCATCAGATAAGGCTGTATGTATTGCATGCCATGATGGCCAAGGTCGATATGATAGCCTGCATAATATTCAAGCCCATACGCTTCAGTGTCTAACAGGTTTTCAACAGATTGGGCGGTGGTCTGATCCAGTGCATCAAAGTTAGGCAATAGATTTTTATACCAGCCAACACCAGTACTGAGCATCCATGTCCCATCAAAATAGAACAGGGCAGACGCAAGCATATCTTGAGAGAGCTTAGATGTTGCATGATCAGATTGCAGCTGAGCTTTGTTGTGTTTCCATGAAATTGCCCAGTTTAAGTTTTTATTTAAGTGAATATCGACAGCGGCTTCTTGACCAGATTTGCGTTGATAACGGAGCTGATTCAGACTGGTGTGATCTTCAAATAAATAAGCCGCATAAAAATCAATATTTTCTGTTTTTTTCTCATATCTTAAAGTCTGACGGGCTGCTTGAGTCCCATCGAAATAAGCAAAAGGGCTCCACGTTTGCGGTTGTGCCAATGTGCTGTAGTCCCAAAGATCGGTTTTGGCTCCCACCACATCGTAATACAGACTATAAATTTTTCCATATTTTAAAGTGCCATAGCGATGGCTCGAGATTCCCGCATAGGCTTGTTCTGTGGTCAGACGCTCATCATTGCTTTGATAATGCCCATCCCAATCTAAAATTTTGGCTGGATTAATAAAATTTTGATAACCCGTAATCAAATGTAGATCATCATTGATTTTATAGTCGCTATTGAGATAGATCCTGCTGGTTGAGCTATAGCCATTGCGACGATATTTCTGTGCTGCATTGGATGGCTGATACTGATCGAAATTCAGGGCTTGCAGTCGGAGACTGCCAGCACTGCTCAGTTTAAAGTTGTCCTGCGCAGTGAAAATCTGATCCTGATTGATCAATTCAATCTGTGCAAATGCCGAAGAGCAGAGTGCAAAACTCAGGGCAATAAAAACCCGATGGTATTGAAGTTTGAACTTAACCATTTTTACATACGTCCATGTATAGATTTAAGGGTGAGCGGTTAATCTCCGATGAAAATATTCATCTAAGATGTTGTAATGATGCGTGTTATCCAGTAACTGGAAGGAGACAAAGTCTGGGTCGATGGCTTTCCTTCGATGAAAATACGACTGACTTTGCCTGATCAATTCATCGAGCTCTTGCGCACCACAGAAAATGGCATAGGGCTTTTGGACAGCGGTCTCAAGTAGGATGGGACTATATTGTCGAATCTCCTGTTCAGAAAGATTCAATGCTGTATTTAAATGGGTCTGCTGAATGGGTGCGAGATCATAAATGCCACTCAATAAAACGGCTTCACTTACAGCAGGATGGGTGAGCATTAATGCAGATAAATGAGCCCCCGCAGAATGCCCAACCAACATCATCTCTTGAGTGCTCCATGCTTGTTGTTGGATAAAATCAAGTGCTTGTTGGATTTGCTGGACGATTTCGCCCATGTTGCGTTGCGGAGCCAAGTCATATTCAAGCAAGACACATTGCATATTATTTGCAAGCACATCAGTGGCAATAAAGGCAAAATCGGATTTATTGCACCATTGCCAATAGCCACCATGCACAAACACGACAGTTTTGCGTGCCTGTGCTAAAGGAAAGAGATCTAAGCAGGATCGAACCGTCTCAGCATAAGCAATATTCTGAATACAGGGGTGTTGCTGATAGCTCAACCGACTACGCTGTTGAAACTCCATCAGAATAGCTTGCTCATTTGCAACCGTTCGAGAATTATCATAAAGCTTCATGGCGTGTTTACTCAGAAGCTTCGGTGTTTGTGCTTAAATCGAGCTTTGCCGAGCTGCGTTTTAGCATATAAAAAACGATTAACAGCAGAATAAAGGGAATGCCAAACTGTAGCGTAGATTTAAATTCGGCAGTGAACCACGTGGTGAGGGTAATGCTCAGAATACTGAATAAACCAAACAGTGAAATGAACTGACTTGCTGGAATTTTGTATTTTAATCCAATACCATTTTTCGCCATATGCCGTCTAAAGCAGATATGGGTCACAAAGATGCTGCCCCAAGTAAATAATGCGCCGAACATGGATAAGGCAATCATGATGGGGAAAGCTGATTCAGGATTGATGGTATACACCACGCTGGCAACAGCAATCCCCATGGCGGATAAAAACAGCGCATTGATGGGCACGCCATTGGGGCGGATTTTACCGAAAATTTGAGGTGCATCGCCTGCCCGTGACAAGCTAAATAACATTCGGGTTGCAATGTACAGCATGCTATTCATGGCAGAGAGGGCGGCGACAATTACGATGAAATTGAGAATGCTATCAGCATATGGAATCCCGACAATTTTCATCACGGTCACAAAGGGACTACTGGCATCTTTGCCAATCAGTTCTGTCCATGGAACCAGTGCTACGATTAAAGACAGGGACAGTAAATAGAATAAAATCAGACGCAGTGCGGTACTTTTAAAGGCGTATTTGACCGCTTTTTCTGGGTTCGATGCTTCACCTGCAGCGACAGCAATCATTTCAATACTTAAATAACTGAAAATAGAAATAATCACCCCAATCCAGACGCCACTGAATCCATTGGGAAAGAAGCCACCGTGTCCAGTCAGATTAGTCAGCACATGATGACTTTGCTGAGAGTTTTGAGTCAAAATGCCGATTGCTAACAGAATAAACACGATAATGGCAAAGATTTTAATGGTGGAAAACCAGTATTCCACCAGTCCAAATGCTTTGACGCTATAAGCATTCACTGCAAGCAGAGTACCTGAAAAAAACACGATCCAGATCCATGCGGGCAGATCGGGAAACCACATTTTCATATAGTCTGCGACGGCGGTGATCTCTGTTCCAACCGCCAGTACGATACAGGCCCAATAACTGTAGCGTACCAAGAAACCCGCCAAGGGGCTGATATAATGTTCAGCATAGGCCCCAAATGAGCCTGAAGTCGGGTGTTGCACTGTCATTTCGGCGAGACATGCCATTAGCGCAAAGGCAATCAGCCCACCAATGGCATAACTCAAAATGACAGCAGGGCCAGCAAAGCTAATCGCAAATTTGCTCCCCATAAACAGCCCAGTTCCAATCGCACCACCAATGGCAATCATTGCCATCTGTTTAGCGGATAATTTTTTATGTAATCCTGCTTCACGTGCTTGAATCTTATCAAAATTATTCATTGGCCTCTCCTAGCCATCAGCTCAATCCGAAAGTGACGACTTAGGTCACTTCCCCCCGTACCAGGTAGCTTTCATTGTTCCATTCTTGATGCTGCATGATGGCTTTGAGATGTTGCACCGCATGCCAGATATCTTCAAATCCAAGATACAGTGGGGTGATACCAAAGCGTAAGACTTCAGGTTCACGATAGTCTCCGATTACGCCACGGGCAATCAGTGCCTGAATAATTTCATAGCCATGCGGATGTTGATAGCTGACATGGCTGCCGCGATATTGATGCGCTATTGGGGTGATCAGCTCGAAACCATACTCAGCACATTCTTGATCAACCAGCGCAATAAATAGGTCAGTCAATTTAAGCGATTTCTCACGAATTTTCTGCATGTTGGCTTGCAGGAAAATATCCACCCCACATTCGATCAGGCTCATGGAAATAATCGGCTGAGTGCCACACAGATAACGGCGAATATTGTTGGCTGGCTGATAATGCTGAGCCATGGCGAAAGGCTTTTGATGTCCCCACCAGCCAGAAAGTGGTTGCCAGAACTGATCCCGATGTTTAGGGTTGACCCAGAGCAGCGCAGGTGAGCCTGGACCACCGTTGAGATATTTATAGGTACAGCCAATGGCAAAATCACTGTGAGTTTGATTGAGGTCGATGGGTACAGCGCCAACAGAGTGACATAAATCCCAGATGATTAAGGCATTATGGGCATGGATTTGCTGATTAATTGCGGCCATATCATAGAAATAACCAGTGCGATAATTGACATGAGACAGCACCACAACAGCGACATCAGTCGTTAAAATTTCGCTTAAACCTGCCACACCCTCAATCAATTCGACCTGATAGCCTTGATTGATCAAGTCAATGAAGCCTTCGATAATATAAATATCGGTGGGGAAAGCGTCTTTTTCCGCGACAATAATTTTTCGCTGTGGATATTTTTCAGCCTGAATTTTAACTGCGGCCGATAATACCTTGAATAAATTTAAGGTGGTCGAATCAGAAATCACAGTTTCGCCAGCATTGGCCCCGATCAGTTGCCCGACTTTATCGCCTAAACGGGTCGGTAAGCCCCACCAATCTGCTTTATTCCAACTGTTAATGAGATCTTCACCCCATTCTTGTTGAATAATATGCTGCGCATAATTTAAAGATTGCTTCGGTCTTGCACCTAAAGAGTTACCGTCTAGATAAATCACATTGTTAGGCAAGGAAAATTGATTTTTAAATGTGCCGAGCTCGTCTTGTTTATCCCAATACAGACATTGTTCATGTGTCACCATATTGAATTTCATCCCTTTATTCATTGAATTTCACTGTTAAATTTTATCACTGCAATTTTTGTTTTTTATCCGATAAAATCAGTAGATAAAATTGAAAATTAGGATATGATTTCAATAATATTTAAATTATTAGAATAATTTCCGAATATGAATATTGATGCGATTGATCTGAAAATTCTAAATTTCTTGCAAAATGATGCACGCCTGAGTAATCAGGAATTGGCCGATCTGGTGAATCTTTCCCCCTCCGCCTGTCATCGACGAGTCAAGCTTTTGGAAAGCAATGGCATTATCGAGAAGTACCAAGCCAAGCTCAATTATGAAAAACTGGGTATTAAAATTGAGGCAATTGTTGAAATAAAATTAATTCAACTTACTGAAACTGATCATAATTTTTTCTTAAAGCAGATTGATGGCTTTGAAGAAGTTGTCAATGCTTATGTGATTACAGGTGAGTCCAACTATGTGCTGCATGTCGCAACCAAAGACCTGAATGCGTTTTCACAATTCATTATTAATAAATTGAATAAGATTAAAGGCATTATGAGTATTAATTCTAAGATCATCTTAGATAAGGTAATTCAGAAAAAACTGCTCTAACTGACAGGAGGATATGGCGAATTGGGTTGGATTTCAAAAAATTTATTTTAATAAGATAAATTACTTAGTTAATTTAATTTAAATAAAAATCATTCTCACTTTTGGTTTTAACAAATAACATTGATCTTAAAATAATGATTTAATCCATTGCATCGCAATTAATGTAACCAAAAACCTCGGTTTAAGCGTGGTAGTGCGATTTAGAATTCGGGTAAAATTAATCTCTGTTTAAAAATCAATTGAGATCGTTCTTGAAAAGTGCAAGGTGTGTGAATGGGGCGTAAATTAAAAAGCTCGAAATTACGATCTGAGCAAATTAGCCGTCGCCTCTTTTTCTGCATGATTGTCATTATCTTTTCGATTTTTTATCTTTCCATTCCTTTAATTATCAATAGTTACCAAGAATATATAAAATCTGACCAGACCCTCACAGAAATTACCTGTCTGCGCGCCTTAGTCAAAACATCCAATAAAATTTCCAGAGAACGAGCTCCTGCCAATAAATTGATGTCGAGTCAGCCTGAGGTGCTGTTAGAAAATCAAAAGGAGTTATTCGAGTACCGTAAAATTGTTGATGCAGAAATTGATGACACCATTGCGATCTTAAAGCAAAACGGTTTTAGGCTAATTGCCTATGAATTGGAAACAGATTTAAAAGTTAAATTATCCAAAGCGCGCGGTATTGTTGATGCCTATGCCAATACACCCCATGCTGAGCGAACATCGAAACAGTATGATCATGCAATTTTATCGATGTTTAGTGTCTGGGATGAAAGCCGTGATTTTTTAACGTGGTTATTGGTACGTTCCAACAGCAAGAATAGCAAGATGTCGAATTACTTTACGGCAATTCTGGTGCTCACGGATATGCGTGATCAGGCAGGGCGGGTGGCATCTAATATTATGGCGCCTGTGACCTTTGATGAGAAAATTTCAGATGAGAACCGAGCGCGCTCGTTACAGACTCAACATCAAGCCATTTATCTCTGGGAATTAATTGACACGATTCAGCCGGAACAGTCAAAGACGCCTGAATATGTGCGTTTATATCGCCGTGTGAAAACCGAATTTTTAGATAAAGGCTTGCCGATCGTGGCGAAGCTGCTTGATGAAAGCAAGAATAACCAGGCGTATTTTCTGTCGGGTACGGAGCTGACAGAACGAATGGTGGGGAAATTTACCACGGTAATGGATTTGCAAAACTATATTCTGGATTACAGCATCCAAGTTGCAGTGAATGAAAATAAATTCGCAAAGCGGCAGTTTATTTTTACTTTAATTATTTCTAGCCTATCTTTATTGATCGCTATTTTTACCATGATCTACGCCAAGCGAAGGGTGTTTAGTCCATTAATTCATGCGCGTAATATGATTTTACGCCTTTCGGGAACGTCTGATGAGCTGCCTGCGGAAAACAAGCGGAAAGGCGAATTTTTCTCCTTGTTTGAGGCGATTGATAAACTCAAAGTCATGTTGACACAGCGTGATCAAATGGAACTGCAACTTAAACAAATTGCGAATACCGATGTGTTAACCGGAGTCGCCAATCGCTTGGCTTTGGATGAATATATTCAAATGTTGGAATCCAAACCTGAATCTTTGTCACAGACCTGCGTGATTGCAATTGATATTGATAATTTTAAGTTCGTGAATGACCAGTATGGGCATATTGTCGGGGATCAGGTGATTAGCATGATTGCTGATCAACTAAAACATAATGTGCGGGCCTCGGATTTAATTGTGCGTTATGGCGGTGATGAGTTCTTGGTGGTGATTGAAAATATCCAGATGGGCGCTGCCAAAGTGGTTGCAGAAAGTATCCGCGCGGCTATTTTAAAAGAAACGATTGTCGTGCCGAATGTAGCGGCGTCGCTTCATGTTTCGGTCAGTATCGGTGTGGCGATTGGCGCCAAAAGTTGGTTGGAGCTGTTGGAAAAAGCGGATCAGTCCTTGCTCAAGGCAAAAGCGAAAGGGAAGAATATCGTAGAGACTTGATGGGAACAGAGGCTGGATTTATTCAAGCACCTTTCATAAAAAATGAAAAGCAGGATGAAATTGCAATACGTCATCCTGCTTGAGAACATTAACATTTATTGAATGGGAATATTATTTCAACATTGGTTTTAAGAAACGACCAGTATGTGAAATTTCAACTTGCGCCACGTGTTCTGGTGTCCCTTCAGCAATAATCTGACCACCACCCGAACCACCTTCAGGGCCAAGATCAATCACCCAATCGGCAGTTTTGATCACATCCAGATTATGCTCAATCACCACGATGGTATTGCCCTTATTGCGGAGCTCATACAAAATGTCGAGTAACTTGGCAATATCGTGGAAATGCAGACCTGTGGTCGGTTCATCCAAGATATATAAGGTTCGACCTGTATCGCGTTTTGCCAACTCACGTGCCAGTTTGACCCGTTGTGCTTCACCACCAGAAAGCGTGGTTGCGGCTTGCCCTAAGCGAATATAGCCGAGTCCGACTTGGGTTAAGGTATCTAAACGACGATGAATCACCGGAATGGCGCTAAAGAATTCAGCTGCATCTTCTACCGTCATTTCCAGTACATCAGAAATGTTTTTGCCTTTATAACCGACTTCTAAAGTTTCACGGTTATAACGCTTGCCATGGCAGGCATCACATGGCACATACATATCAGGCAAGAAGTGCATCGCGACCTTGATCATGCCATCGCCTTCACAGGCTTCACAACGGCCACCTTTCACGTTAAACGAGAAACGACCTGCACTATAACCACGGGCTTTGGCTTCAGGGGTTTGTGCGAATAACTCACGAATCGGTGTGAATAAACCCGTATAAGTTGCTGGATTTGAACGAGGGGTACGACCAATTGGACTTTGGTCAATATCGACCACTTTATCTAAATGCTGTAAACCATCGATTGAATCAAATTTTTCCGCAGTCAGGGTAGTCGCACCATTGAGTTGAGTCGCAGCTAAAGGCAATAAGGTACGGTTAATCAGCGTTGATTTCCCTGAACCTGAAACTCCTGTGACACAGGTCATGATGCCCAATGGGATGGTCAGGTCAACATTCTGCAAGTTATGCCCGCTAGCGCCAGACAATTTGATAACTTCATCTGGACGCGGTGAGACGGTACGTTGTTTCGGTACTTCAATTTTGAGCTTGCCTGACAGGTATTGGCCTGTGAGCGAGTCCGCATGATTGGCCAATTCATCATAAGTGCCTTCAGCAATCACCGCACCGCCATGAATCCCCGCACCTGGACCGATATCAATAATATGGTCAGCCGCACGAATTGCATCTTCATCATGCTCAACCACCAACACGGTATTGCCGAGATCACGTAAACGAATCAGGGTTTGCAGTAGACGATCATTATCACGTTGATGTAGACCAATTGACGGTTCATCCAGTACATACATCACGCCCATTAAACCTGCACCGATCTGTGAGGCTAAACGGATACGTTGCGCTTCACCGCCTGAAAGGGTTTCAGCTGAACGTGCCAAGCTGAGGTAATTCAGGCCAACACTAACTAAGAAGTGTAAGCGTTCACGAATCTCTTTAAAGATTTTATCGGCGATTTCACCCTTGGCCCCTTCAAGGTTCAGGTCTTGATAATAGTGTTCAGCATCGCCAATCGACATTTTGGTGATTTGGGCAATGGTCTTGTCTTTGACCCGCACATGGCGAGAGATTTCATTCAGACGTGAACCGCCGCAAGCATCACAAGCCGCATTCGACAGATATTGCGCCAGATCATCACGCACATAATTCGATTCAGTTTCGCGGTAGCGACGTTCTAAATGCGGCAAAATCCCTTCAAAGGCTTGCACACGACTGTGTTTACGACCACGTTCATCAATATAACTCAGATCGATTTTCTCTTTGCCTGAGCCTTGTAAGAACTTTTTCTGCGTGTCTTTATCCAGTGTGTTCCACGGTTGGTCGAGGTCAATATTGAAATGATCCGCGACTTTTTGCAGCATGGTGTAGTAATACGGACGCTGTCTGTCCCAGCCGCGAATCGCCCCTTGGCTAATGGATACTTCTGGATTCGGAATCAGTTTATCAGCACTGAAATGGCTACGCGTTCCCAAACCATCGCAGACAGGGCAAGCGCCGAATGGGTTGTTGAATGAGAATAGACGTGGTTCAAGTTCAGCCACGGCACGGTCACACTCAGGGCAGGAGTGTTTAGCTGAAAACACACGTTCAGGATGTTCGCCATTCATCCACGATAACACCGCAATATCGCCGCCTAGACGCAGTGCGGTCTCAAATGATTCTGCAATACGGTTACCCAGATCATCACGTACTTTAAAGCGATCGACTACCACTTCAATGGTATGTTTTTTCTTTTTGTCCAGTTCAGGTGGAGTATCAATATCAATGATTTCACCATCGACACGGGCACGCACAAAGCCTTGGCCTTGCAGCTGTTCAAACAGTTGGGTGTATTCGCCTTTACGCTCGCGCACCACAGGCGCAAGCAACATCAAGGCAGTGCCTTCTTCAAGGCTTTTGACTGCATCGACCATTTCTGAAATGGTTTGTGCCACCATCGGCAAATCATGTTCAGGGCAGTAGGGTGTACCTACGCGCGCATAGAGCAAACGTAAATAGTCATAAATTTCGGTAATGGTACCCACGGTTGAACGTGGGTTATGGCTGGTCGACTTTTGCTCAATCGCAATTGCAGGGGATAAACCTTCAATCGAGTCGACTTCTGGTTTTTCCATTTGTGACAGGAATTGACGCGCATAAGCCGAAAGTGATTCGACATAACGACGTTGACCTTCGGCATACAAGGTATCAAAGGCCAAGGATGATTTACCTGAGCCAGAAAGTCCCGTAATCACCACAAACTTGTCACGTGGAATATCGAGTGACACATTTTTTAAATTATGGGTACGTGCGCCTCGAATACGGATATGACTTTGACTCATAAATACATCTCAATAAGCTGAATATGAAAACAGGTATATGATAGCGATTTAAAATCGTTCAAGTGGTATAAAAATAATTAAAACGACAAATTGTGACGGTTAATGAACTGGTTCACATTTATCTCACGCGATGCGCCTCGTATTTTTAGCATTCAATGCCGCAGATTACCATGTAAAAATTGATCACTTATTAAAATACATAATTTACTAGACGACTGGTCTAATATTGATTTATAGTGTGTGCATGAAACGATCAAATAAAAGTGAAGCCACGCGACAACATATTCTCGATACCAGCTTTGAATTGGTATTACGTAAGGGTTTTGTCGGTGTTGGCTTGCAAGAAATTCTCAAAGCCTGTGATGTCCCGAAAGGGTCGTTCTACCATTATTTTGCTTCTAAAGAAGCATTTGGCTGTGCTTTGCTCGAACAATATATGGCGGATTATAAAGTCCGTGTCGAACAGCTCTGGCAACATACCGAACAAAGTGCGCATGCACGTTTGATGGCGTTATGGCAGGCATGGATCGATGATCCTGTTTATGGCAGCTGGGCAGAGAATTGTCTGATTGTGAAATTAGCAGCAGAGGTTGCTGATTTGTCCGACGACATGCGTCAAATTCTCAACCTTGGTGTGCATCGATTGACGCAACGTGTGGCCTTGTTATTACAAGAAGGGCAACAACAAGGCTCGATTCCTGCCCATCTTGACCCACTTAAAACCGCTCAGGTGTTGTATCAATTGTGGCTGGGTGCGGCCCTGATGACCAAGTTAGCGCAAGACAAAGCACCGCTACATTTAGCTTTAGAAACCACACAACAGCTGTTACAGCCGATTAAGGAATAAACCATGCAAAGTATTATTCATCACAGTTTTGGTGAACCTGTAGAGGTATTGCAGCTGGCAGAAATGCCACAGCCTGAACCTAAAGCAGGTGAAGTTCGCATTAAAACCATCATGTCTCCTATGCATAACCATGATGTTTGGACCGTACGTGGTAGCTATGGCTATAAGCCAACGCTCCCTGCCATTGGTGGCAGCGAAGCGGTAGGTATCGTCGATGCAGTAGGTGAAGGTGTTGATGCAAGTAAATTAGGACATCGTGTTGCGGTTGCTGGCGTACATGGCAGTTGGGCAGAATATTTTATTGCACCTGCACAAAGCATCATTCCGTTAAATGATGCAATCGACAATGAAACGGCAGCTCAACTGATCGGCATGCCAATCAGTGCCTTGATGCTACTTGATTTTGTTAATCTACAAGCAGGCCAATGGTTGATTCAAAATACGGCCAATGGTGCAGTGGGTAAAACCGTTGCGATGATTGCCCAAGCGCGTGGACTACACGTCATTAATTTAGTTCGCCGTACTGATGCGATAGCAGAAATGCAGGCTTTGGGGATTCAGCACATCGTGGCGACGGATCAGCCAGATTGGAAACAACAAGTCAAAGCCATACATACAGATCAGCCCTTAATTGCTGGGGTGGATTCAATTGGTGGCAGCGCCAGCGGGGAAATGTTGAGTTTACTCAGTGAAAATAGTCTGTTGGTTTCATTTGGCAGTATGACTGGCGAGACCATGCAGATCTCATCGGGCGATCTGATTTTTAAACAAGCCACGGTTAAAGGGTTCTGGGCCAGTGTGGTCAATAAAGAAATGCCAGTGGAACGTAAAAAGGCTTTGTTTGTAGAACTGATTACATTGGCGACGCAGAAAAAACTAATTTTACCAGTTGAAGGTGTATTCAGTTTTGACCAGATTAATACTGCCGCGTTGAAAGCAACTCAAGGTGCGCGTCAGGGTAAAGTGTTGTTAACACCATCATTGTAAAAAATAAGGGGTCAGTTTTGCGACTGATCCAATTAAATTCAAACACAATAAAAAGGAAAAAATCGCATGTTGGGACAAGTATTGATCGGGTTAATTGCAGTATTGCACGTTTATATCTTGGTACTGGAAATGTTTTTGTGGGACAAGCCCTATGGTTTAAAGGCCTTTGGCAATAGTCTGGAAAAAGCACAACTGACCAAAGTATTGGCACAAAATCAGGGGCTGTATAATGGTTTCCTTGCCGCAGGTTTATTTTGGTCATTACTGGCACCTGCCGACTATGCAACGGCGATTGCCAACTTCTTTTTAGGCTGTGTGTTGATTGCCGGGATTTATGGGGGTCTGACTGCGAGTAAAAAGATTATCTACATTCAGGCGGTGCCTGCATTGATTGCTTTAATAGTAGTGAATGTTTTTTAATCGAAAATTGATATAGGCATTTGAGCCTATTTATGTTTTAATGCGCTCAGTTTGAGATGAGCCTCATACAGTATATCGGACGATACGATATACGACTAAGCCCCTTAATTGGGGCTTTTTTATGTCTGGAGAAAATACGACTAAACTGATACTTAGGCTTGATCGAGTCCTAACCATTGACGTTGTTGATAGGCACTGTCCCAGAATAACCATTCCAGTTTTGCACCCATGCGATAAGCCGCATGCATCTTGGCTAAGGTATCCTCATCACACCGTGCAGCGACTTTATCAACCGTCGCAATCACATTACGCACCGCGGTATTAAATTCTTCCCCTGCATAGGTATCGATCCATGCTTGATAGGGATTGTTGGCAACCGATTGACTGACGATGTCTTTACCTACTTCGGCATAAATCCAGAAGCATGGCAATAAGGCCGCTAAAATTACAGGATAGCTTTCCGACCATGCGGTTGCTGTCAGGAAAGATGTGTAATGATGGCAGGCCAGTGTTAGTGGTGTGTTTTCAAACTCGGTTTTGCTGACATCAAATTCCTGCATAAAATCATTGTGTAAACTTCGTTCTACAATAATGGCAATTTTAGCCGCTTCAGAAAATTGAATCACATCATCAGCTTCATAGGCTTTAGCGGCAGCAACAGCCAAGGCACGTCCATAGGCCAATAAGTAATGCGCATCTTGAATCACATAATGACAAAAGGCTGAACGATCGAGTGTGCCTGCTGCAAGCTCCTGATTAAAAGGTAGTGCTAATATTTTTTGATATAAATCTTGATTACGTTGCCAAACATCTTGAGAAAACGTCATGGAATGAACCTATGAAAGTACATATAAAAGAAATCTTTTCAGCACTATAGCAGAGTCTGGTCGGGATGGTTTTTTTTGCCAAACAAGTCCAACAATCTTTTCTGTTTTTGGGTCAAAACTCGCCTACAATAAGCACATTTTTATCACTCTACATTTGGATAAAAGGCTGCTCATGAAGCATTTCCGTTTCTCAATATTTTTTACGATTGTGTGTTTAGCACTTTCGGCCTACTGGGGCTATACGCATGGCCCTGAAGCGGGTGTTGCCACCATGCTAAAAGCACTGACCATTACTGCCATTCTAGCGGTGATGGAAGTGTCTCTTTCTTTCGACAATGCGGTGGTGAATGCCTCAGTACTGCGGGGTTGGGATCATTTCTGGAAAATGATCTTCTTAACGGTGGGTATCCTGATTGCCGTATTTGGGATGCGTTTAATCTTCCCTGTGGTGATTGTCGCGGTAACTGCCGATATGGGCATGGTTGAAGTCGCCAAAATGGCCCTGAATGATCCGAAGACCTATTCAGAGCGTTTGATGGCGCATCATGCTGAAATTTCAGCTTTTGGTGGGACCTTCTTATTGATGGTGTTCTTAAACTTCTTCTTTGACGATGGTAAAGAAACCCATTGGTTTAAATGGTTGGAAGCGAAATTAGCCCATTTGGCCAACGTGCCGGCCATGTCGGTGTTCTTGGCCTTGATCGCGATGATCATTATGGCGGCGAATGTCGATGAGTCTGCTCGCTTGGCTGTGACTATGGCAGGAATCTGGGGCATCGTGGTATACATCGGGGTGCAGGTCTTGAGTCATTTATTGGGTGGTGAGCCTGAGATTGATGAAAATGGCAATGCCATTGGCCATGATTCAAGTGGCGCAGCTTCGGGTGTGGTAAAAGCTGGTTTTGGTGGCTTCCTCTACCTCGAAGTGCTAGATGCATCCTTCAGTTTTGATGGCGTGATCGGTGCCTTTGCGATTACCAGTGATGTGGTGATCATTATGCTCGGTCTAGCGATTGGTGCGATCTTTGTCCGTTCAATGACCATTTATCTGGTCGAAAAGGGCACTTTGGATGCGTATATCTACTTAGAGCATGGCGCACATTATGCGATTGGTGCACTGGCATTCATCATGATCGCAAGTGGTACGGGCTTGCATGTACCTGAAGTAGTCACGGGTTTGATCGGGGTGGCCTTTATTGTGTGGGCGGTGTTGGCTTCGATTCAGTATAGCAAGCGAGAACAGCAAGCTTCTTAAGCTTGTTTTCAGCTTGATCAGTTAGTGTAAATAAAGGAGCGAATATCGCTCCTTTATTTTTTTCTCTGCAGAAAGATTGTGTTTTTCATAATCTACGTACAACCTTTGTAGGCGAATGGCTTATAATTCGCTGAGCCAGTTATAGTGTCTTATCAATAATGAATGCTTTAGAACGCCGTTCAACCTTTGCCTTAAGTAGCATTTTTGCCTTACGCATGTTGGGCTTGTTCATGATTATTCCTGTATTTTCAGTTGCAGGACAATCCTATCAATATGCCACACCTGCCTTAATCGGTCTCGCGGTGGGGGTCTATGGCTTAACCCAAGCAATTTTACAAATTCCATTTAGCCTCTTGGCCGATCGCTTCAGCCGGAAGCCTTTGGTGGTGCTCGGCTTATTGTTATTTGCCATTGGCGGTGCCATTGCGGGTCTATCCGACACCATTTATGGGGTGATTATTGGCCGTGCGATTGCAGGTGCAGGTGCGGTTTCGGCTGTGGTGATGGCATTACTGGCCGATGTCACCCGTGAAGAACAACGGACCAAAGCTATGGCGGCGATGGGCATGAGTATTGGCTTATCCTTCGTTGTTGCTTTTAGTTTGGGGCCATGGCTGACCAGTTTGGTCGGTATATCAGGTCTATTCTTTGTCACCACCATTATGGGGTTGGCTGCGATTTCGATGTTGCTATTGGTGCCTAAAGTTACGCGACACCACCGAAATTATCAGCAAGGCTATTTGAATCAGCTCAAGCAAGTCATCCAAATGGGTGAGTTGAACCGTTTGCATGTGTCGGTGTTTGCACTACATTTATTGCTGACGGCCATGTTTATTTATGTGCCTTCACAGTTGATTGAGTACGCGCAAATTCCATTGGCAAAGCATGGTTTAGTCTATTTACCTCTGTTAGTGATCAGCCTGTTTTTTGCCTTCCCAAGCATTATCATTGCGGAAAAATATCGCAAAATGCGCGGCATTTTTCTCACTGCCATTGCTGGGATTATTGGTGGTTTACTGATTCTGATCTTTGGCTATGAGTCTAAATATGTATTGTTGGCAGGACTGGGTTTATTCTTTATTGCATTTAACGTGATGGAAGCATTATTACCCTCTTGGTTATCCAAAGCAGCTCCGATCCAATCCAAAGCCACTGCCATGGGCGTCAATGCCAGCAGCCAGTTTTTGGGAGCGTTTTTTGGCGGAACCTTGGGTGGTCAGCTTTTGATGTTACAGAATACTGCGCTCGGGTGGAGTGTGCTGACGGGGATTGCTATAATATGGCTGCTAATTAGTTTTGGTCTGGCTCAGCCGAGATATTTGTCTTCTATTGTGTTGCCTTTACCTCAAGCAATACAAACAGATGAATGGACTTCAAAACTGTTGGCGATTCGTGGTATTGAAGAAGTCGTGGTGATGCCAGAACAGCAAGTTGCGTATATTAAAGTCGATAAACAGTGCATTGATGATGCTGGGCGACAAGATTTAACGCACTTGATTGGCAAAGAGGTAGCCATTTAATCATAACTCTTATAAAGTAAAACATAGAAATATATAGGATGAAGACAGCTAATGCGTGGTGTGAATAAAGTTATTTTAGTAGGTACTTTAGGTAAAGATCCAGAAACTAAAACTTTTCCAAATGGTGGATCATTAACTCAATTCTCGATTGCAACCAGTGAATCGTGGATGGATAAAAGTACGGGTGAGCGTAAAGAGCAAACAGAATGGCACCGTATCGTGTTGCACAACCGTTTAGGTGAAATTGCACAACAGTATCTCCGTAAAGGGTCAAAAGTGTATATCGAAGGTTCATTGCGTACCCGTCAATGGACAGACCAAAATGGTCAAGAGCGTTACAGCACTGAAATTCGTGGCGATCAAATGCAGATGTTGGATAGCCGTCAACAAGGCGAGCAGAGCGGTGGCGACTTTAACCAACCTCGTTTTAACAACAATAATAACCAAGGCGGTGGTTACCAAAATACAGGCTATAACAATAACAACAACCAAGGTGGTTATGGCCAAGGTGGCGGCTTTAATGGCGGCAACCAGCAAGGTAATTATGCAGGTAGCCCACAAGCAGGCAATGGTTTTAATACACCAAAAGCAGCACCTCAACCTGCTGCGGCAGCGCCAGCGGATTTAGATGACGATTTACCGTTTTAACGCTTCGCGTTCAGCATGAAAAAAGGCATAGAACTCAGTTCTATGCCTTTTTTTTGGTGTTGATTTTATCGCGCAGAGTCCAAGGTTTCGTGGTTAGTCACCACTTCTTGAGCTTTGCTGTAACTTTCAATCAGAAGCTGATAAGCCGGGAAAATCTGGGTATAAACCTGTGCCCATTCTAATGCATCATCACGATTCCACGTGCGTTGAATCTCAGAAGCCACAGCTGCGGTATCCATCGGCACCACACCGGCTTGCACCACACGAGCTAGGGTAATTTCTTCTGCCATTTTGCTATAGGTTCCAGAAGCATCAATCACGGCAAAGACTTTATAGCCTTCGGCAACAGCACTGATCGCTGGAAAAGCCATACACACGCTGGTAATGGTTCCTGCAATAATCAGGGTGTTTCGACCCGTTGCTTTAACTGCATTGACAAAGTCTTGGTTGTGCCATGCATTGATCTCACCTTTACGTGCCACATATTGGGCATGAGGGGCATTGGCATGGATTTCTGGAATTAATGGACCATTGGGGCCTTGTGGTACGGAAGCGGTGGTAATTACAGGAATGTTGGCCAAACTGGCAATCTTGGCAAGTGCTGCAGCGCGTTGACGTAATTCAGGCATTGGCATATCGCCGACGGTTTGGAATAAACCACTTTGGTGGTCAATCAAAAGTATCACGGCATCATTGACATCGATAACAGGTGCTTGACCATTGAAGTTTGCAGGCATTGTCATTGTTGTATCCTCATCTTGTCTTAGGGGGTATAATTGATGATATAGGCATGACGATGGCTGAAAAATATCTAATATAGGATATATTGTCATGCCAAAAGAACAATTGTTGTCATTATTGGTGGGTCGAGCAAATAACATGAAAGATTTAAATGACTTATATTTCTTTGTGAAAGTGATTGATTGCGGTGGTTTTTCAGCAGCCAGCCAAGAATTGATGGTGACCAAGTCTTTACTGAGCCGGCGTATTGCCGAATTGGAAGATCGACTTGGGGTGAAGCTGATCAATCGAACAACCCGACAGGTGTCGATTACCGAGGTGGGTAAAATTTATTATCAGCATTGCAAGGCCATGTTGATTGAAGCGGAAGCTGCCGAAGAAGCGATTGAATTTTTAACCGCTGAACCGCGTGGATTGATCAAGCTGTCTTGCCCGACCAATTTATTGCATATCAATATTAGTCCAATGCTGAATGAGTTTTTGCAGCGATATCCCAAAATCAGTCTGCATGTCGAAGCCACCAATCGCCGCGTTGATTTAATCAATGAGCGTTTTGATTTGGCGATACGAATTCGTCCTTTACCCTTAGCCGACAGTGAATTGATTGTGCGAGAACTGGCCTTGGCACGACAATTGATTGTTGCCAGTCCAGACCTGTTACATCAGTTTTATTCAATCCATGAGCCACAACAACTGACGCAGTTCCCTGTGTTGATGATGGAGTCCTTTGCGCCTGAATATGCTTGGCAGTTATTCTCTCAAGATCAGCAAGAACTCAAAGTCCAATGTCATCCACGACTGACCACCACGGATTTGACTGCACTTAGAGAAGCCACGCTGCAAGGCTTGGGCGTGGCAAAATTACCAGAATTGATGGTAGCTGAAGACATTAAACAAGGGCGTTTGATTCATGTATTACCCCAATGGCAGCCTAAACCTGAGCTGATTCATTTGGTCTATACCTCTAGACGAGGATTATTGCCATCGATGAAATTATTGATTGATTTTCTGGTACAGAAATTTGCAGAACTGAAACAACACAATTCAGTGCTTTACTAATACTGCACTATAAAGAATAACCACTGTCAGTTTTTGCCAATTCTCTCAGGCCCTCCATCAGGGTCTCAATCAGCTTTTCCACCACCAAACGTTGGCCTTTGCGTGAGGCATAGACCAGCTGTACGGTACCTCGATTGGACTTCCATTCGGGTAATAGGTGAATCAGTTTACCTTTTTGAATATCGGCTTGCACCGTGAGATAAGGTAAATCCGCAATACCTAAACCATCATGAACCGCATAATAGACCCCAGCCAAATCATTGCTTTTGACTCGTGGTTGATAAGGTATATCTACAGTTTCGTCACTGTGGATATGACATAAATGCCAATAATATTGATGTTTTTGAATGCCTAGGGCTACGCTTGGATAGTGCTGTAATTCTGAATAATGTTGAATGGTTCTGTCTTGCAGTAACTCGGGTGCAGCCACCAAACAATGTTCAGTACGAATCACATCGCGAACAATTAAACTGGAATCTTGATTCGGTTCAAAACTGGTGCGGATCGCGATATCAATATCATCATGCAGCACATCGACACGGCGGCTGGTCAATTCTAAAGAGATTTCAACTTTGGGATAGGCTTTTAAAAACTGATTGAGTAATTTCCGAATCTGGAAATGCATCATTAACGGCGGGCAACTGATTTTGACCATGCCTTGTGGTTCATTTTTCTGTTTGAGCAAGACATTCTCGGCACATTCGACTTGAGCAATCACTTTGCAGCATTCTTCATAAAACTCTTGACCTAAATCCGTGACTTTAAAATGACGGGTGGTGCGTTGGATCAGGCTGACATTAAATTTATGTTCAAGTTCAATGATGCGACGGCTAAGCTTAGATTTGCTGATATTCTCAGCTTCGCTGGCCGCACTAAATCCGCCGTGTTTTACCACCAAATAGAAATAATGAAAGTCATCAAATGAGTTGATCAAGGCAAAGCGAATCCGAAATAACAAAAGATGAGAATAGCATTAACTCTTCTCATCTTCCGAGGGCTTTATTTATTTTTCTGAGCTATTGGTGAAATAACTGGTCATCAAGTTACGATAATCAGGAATGTGATTTGAGAATAAAGCACCTAAGCCTTCGATGTCATTGCGCCAGTCACGGTGCAGTTCACAGGCCATCCCAAACCAAGTCATCAATTGCGCACCTGCTTGTGACATACGATCCCACGCCGCATCACGGGTTAATGCATTGAATGTTCCTGAAGCATCGGTAATCACAAATACCTCAAAGTCTTCTGCCAGTGCAGACAGAGCAGGGAAAGCCACGCAGACCTCAGTCACTACACCCGCGATAATCAATTGTTTTTTACCTGTGGCTTTCACTGCTTTGACAAAGTCTTCATTGTCCCAGGCATTAATTTGGCCTGGACGAGCGATATAAGGGGCATCGGGAAACAGTTCTTTCAGCTCTGGCACCAATGGACCATTTGGGCCATTTTCAAAGCTGGTGGTGAGAATTGTCGGCAGGTTGAAGTATTTTGCAGCATCAGCCAATGCCAAGACATTGTTTTTAAATTTGTCTGGATCAATATCCCGAACCAATGAAAGTAGCCCCGCTTGATGGTCGACCAAAAGTACGGCTGCGTTGTCTTTGTCTAGGCGAATATAGTCTTTAGTCATGGTTGTATCCTCATGTTTTTGTAGAAAAGAACACGGAAAAGACAGTGAGTTTCCGTCGTGCTTGAAATTATGCTAGTTAAGTTTTTCATGTAGATGAAGCGTAAAAAATGAGATAAACAATATCAAAAATAGGATGATTGATAGTGTTTAGGGTTCAATACAGTTTTTAATTTTAAATTGTCCTATATGTAGAATAATGTGTTGTCATTCTGAGGCTATAAGCACGGTGTGAGGAGGCGTAAAATAGACCTCAAGAACAGAGTTTCTACCTTATAGGAGAAAGCGAATGAAAAGAATTCTTGGTGTGTATCAAAACAAACACATGCACTGGGTTGGTGATGGTTTTCCAGTCTATAACTTGTTTTCTTATGACCGTTTAGGTCAAAGCATTAGTCCATTTCTACTCTTGGACTATGCTGCACCGTATCAATTTGATCCAACCACAGCTCAGCATGGTGTGGGTTCGCATCCGCATCGTGGCTTTGAAACGGTAACCATTGCCTATCAAGGTGAGGTCACCCATAAAGATTCGAGTGGCGGTGGTGGAACCATCAAAGCAGGTGATGTGCAGTGGATGACCGCAGGTGGTGGGATTTTGCATCAAGAGTTTCATTCGCCTGAGTTTGCCCATCAAGGTGGTTTGTTTGAAATGGTTCAGTTGTGGGTTAATTTGCCAGCGCATTCGAAAATGACGCCAGCAAAATACCAAGCCATTGAAGCCGATCAAATTCAGCACATTAAATTGGATGATGCGGGTAGCGAAATGCGGGTGATTGCAGGTCAATATCAAGACACCGCTGGTGCAGCAACCACTTTTAGCCCAGTCAATGTTTGGGATGGCATGATTGTAAAAGATCAGGAACATACTTTTTATGCGACTGAAGGTCATACCACATTGTTGGTTTTGCTTTCTGGTCAGGTGATCTTAAATGAGAACCAAAGCATAGAAGCACCGAGTTTGGTGGTACTGAGCCGTGAAGAAATTGACTTTAGCATCAAGGCCGAACAAGACAGTAAATTCCTGATCTTGACAGGCCAGCCACTGAATGAACCGATTGAAGGTTATGGGCCGTTTGTCATGAACAGCAAAGCGGAAATCATGGATGCGGTTCGTGATTTCAATAGCGGTAAATTTGGTTCGATGGAAGCTTAAATGCTGAGCTAAATTAGTTGCATATATAAGAAAGCCTATCACTCCGTTAGAGTGATAGGCTTTCGCTGTAAGGGTCCTCTATTGATTTTTTTAATATTATGTCACTTATAATTATTCAGCTTGTTATGTGACTTTATTCTCGTTGTTGTTCAATAAACATAGCACTGAATTAGGGCAATGGGAAGTCGGTAAAGTGCTGAAAATGAAAAAATATAGAATGTTCTGTATATTTTTGTGGCCTAAAATGTAATAAATTTAATTTTTTCATTATGTTAAGATAGAAATGCAATTTGTGATGAAATGTAACAAAAAATCAACAACGATATTACGACAAAAGTCTGGCAGAAGCCCTGAATCTGGTATTTTTTAATACCGTGTTTCGCTTAACTATCAGTCATAATCAAGAAAAATCATCAACTGATGGGACATAATTTTGGATATTGCAATTATTGGCAGTGGAATGGCAGGACTTGCCTCAGCCAGAATCCTACATGATGCAGGGCATAAGGTAACGATATTCGAAGCACTCGCAGGGCGAGGCATGGATAGTCATAGTATTGATTTTGATGGTGGCATTATTGATGCCCCGCTACGTGTAATGAATCCAAAGCTTTGGCAAAATACTTTAAGTTTAGCCAGCTATTTAGGTATCGAAACTTTCCCTGTCCGTACCTTTATGGCTTGCAGTTGGTTGTTTGAAGATAAAACCGATACATGGCTCACCACTTCACGTAGCCGTATCGGCAATTTCCCGATTATTAATAACCGCAAAGGCATTCAGCAATATGGTTGGCGCTTGGTCAAAGGCATGTTGCAACTGAAAACTGCGGTACATCAATTCTTTAAATCAGAGAATCAGGACATCACACTAGCTGAATTCATGAATCAATATCATATTGAGGAAGTGTTTTGGCATGGTACGGTGATGCCTGTGCTGTATACCATTTGTACTTGCCATCCTAAAACCATTGGAGAATGGCCAGCCAAACCTTTATTGGAATTTATTCGTCAGTTGACCGAAGGTGAAGCCTTATTGCGAATGAAAGGTGGAACACCTGCACTGGTCAATCGCTTGATTGAAGGCATTGAAATTCATAGTGGTTCGCCTGTTCAAAAAGTTGAAGAGCGGGGCGAAAAAGTTTTGGTGGAAAATGCACAGGGTGAAAGCCAATTATTTGACCGTGTGGTGATTGCGACGCCAACCCCAGTAATTGAAGATTTTCTCAAGCAACCACAATTTGCTGAGGATATTGCCTTGCTGAAAAAATTCCGCTTTGAGCAGGGTGATTTGGTGATTCACACCGATCCAATTGTGATGCCGCAACGCCGTAAAGATTGGGCGGTATTGAGCTATATGATGGATCGTAAATTTACCCGTCAGCAATTTACCGTGTGGATTAATGCGATTGAACCCAGCTTGGTGGGTAAAAATGCCGTGTTCCAGACGTGGTGTCCGGTGATTGATATCGATCCAAAGAAAGTGATTTCCAAAGTCAAACTCACTCGCGCAGTGGTTGATTCGGAAACCGTGGCTTTGAATAAACAAATTCAACAACGTCATTTAGATTTAAACCGTAAAGTGTTTTATTGCGGTTCATGGTCATGTGATGGCTTGCCAATTTTAGAATCTGCTGTGACATCAGCGATGCATATTTCTGAAATCTTAGGTGCAGCCGTACCTTTTGTTGGATTAAAACCAAAAGTTAAAGTTGCGCCTGAACTCGGTTATTAAGCATGACCACCTTCAAGCAAGCGTTGATCGAAAAAGTCATTGGGCATAAATATGCGATTGATGCCAAACGACTTGGTGATGATTCATGGCTTGCTTGGAGTAATTTAGGTTTTTGGCAAAGCCAACATGAGAGTTATCCACAAGCCTGCCAAAGTCTGGCTGATCAAATTGCACAATCCATTCAACTGAAATCTACAGATCGTGTTTTAGATCTGGGTTGTGGACAAGGTGCCAGTCTGTTGCATTGGCTCCAGCATTATCACATTCAACAACTTAGTGCTGTTGAGTTACAGCCCGAATGCGTCAAACGAATTCAAAAACAATTACCGCAGGTTCAAATTCATTGTGGATCTTTTTTGAATTTAAAAACACTCGGACTTTTGAATTCATTTGATGTGGTGCTGTGTATAGATGCGGCTTATCACAGTGATTTGAATTCATTTCTTGAATCCACATCTCCAGTTTTGAATTCAAAAGGTCGCATCGCATTTCACACGCTAATGTGGTCGGATAATTGGCTACAGTGTTCTACTCTACAAAAACAAAAATATCGCTATCTATTAAAAAGTGCCGATGTGAATTGGCAACAATTGATGGATCAGCAGCAGCTTGCGCAGACTTTAGCGCGGCATGGTTTTGGTGAAATTCAAATTCAGGATTTTTCCGAACCTGTATTGAATGGTTTTGCTGAATATATCGAAACACAAAAAAATGAAAAATCTGCCTTTGATTTGGCCCAACTCAAAATAAACATGACTGCCAAGTTGTGCCGAAAACTCTACCAAGATGAATTAGTACGTTATATTCAAATCAGCGCAGTAAAAAAGTGAGAACAAGATGCCAAATCAATATAAAGGTTCATGCCTGTGTGGGGCAGTGAGCTATCAGGCCGAGGTTGCACCACGTTATCGTTTTAATTGTCATTGTCGTGATTGTCAGAAAGCTACAGGCAGTGCTTATGCGCCGATTGCCTTCTTTCATCAATCCGAACTGAAAATTGAAGGTGAATTAAAATATTTTGAATCTTTGGGTTTATCAGGCAAGCCGATTCGCCGTGCATTTTGCCCTAATTGTGGCTCACAAATGTTTGGCCTACCCGAACTCGTACCCGAAATGATTTCAATCCGTGCAGGAACGCTGGATGATCCTAATTTGTATCAACCACAAGCAGAATGTTTTGTGAGTCATGCAAATGAATGGGATTTATTAAATCCGAATATTTCGCATTTTGAAAAAATGATGGGGAAGAAACAAGAATAAAGCGAGAAATGGTGCCGGCACACGGATTCGAACTGTGGACCTACTGATTACAAGTCAGTTGCTCTACCAACTGAGCTATGCCGGCAACGTGGCGAGAATTCTACAGAATCTAATTAAAAAAACAAGCGAAAAAATGAGCAATCAGATAAATTTAATTGGATTGTCGAATTTTCGCCAATTTCAGCTTAGCTATTGAGTGCATAGACAAAAGAATCAATCACTTCACCTGTACTTAAGTGTGCTTTAACAGGGACACGTTGATAGCCTGCACCCTCGAATTCATCCAGTGCTTGCCAGTGTTGTTCTAGATTGTCTGAGAAGAACACAAATCCAGACACCTTTTGATCTGTTTGATCAAGCACAATGCCCGGAAAGCCGAGTTCAGCTCCCCAACCTTGTTGTTTGAGTGTGCCAAATACATGTGCATCTGCCCACGTACCACCAATATTTTCCATGATATGGGCATTGGGGCGGTTGGGTCCTAATGTGCCGTAAACAAATAAACTGAGCATAGTGAAAGCTAGAAAGTAAAACAAATAGAGTAGCAAAAAATGGATAAGCGCGGGTATCAGATGAGAAAATGATTTTTCTATTTCTCGGCCCACCAGTCATTTGGCAATTGTTTAAGGATTGAAAGCTTAGAAATGACCACCCAAATTTGGTTGTTCGGTAATACTCTAAGGCGGTGATCGTTATATTCGAAAATATCATTATTGCTTGATACTCTTGGTTCTCCCAGTTGTTGCTTAAATTTGGTTGAATATTCAGCAGCAAGCTTTTTAACTTTATGGCGATCTTTTTTATAAAGTTCTTCTGTTAAATTTCTGGGTTCATTCACAATGAAAAAACGGATCTCCTCGACAAAGTTATTGATAATATGAGCTTGCCCTTTAATATTTTTTTGCCTGTAAAACTGAAATAACCTTTGCGAGCAGCAACTCGACTTAGACCACATTTCTTTGCAGCTTCTTTAAATGTTTCAGGGCGCCATAATTCTGGTGCTTGAATAATAAACTGATAGAGTTGCCAAATTTCTTCTGTAGATAATGTATCTCTTCCATAAATTTGCATTTCATAATTTCCTTTATACTGAATTTGATGAATTCATATTTTTCTACGTTTTTCAAATAAAAGAATGCCAAAAAAATTATTTAAAACAATACACATAATAGGTCAGTTTAATATCCATATTAGGTTGATTGTTGATCTTTAAAATAAAGATTAGTTAGTATCAAGCATATTAAGAAGCCTGATGGATACGGCTTTATATTGGATTATGAACAGTGAAATAAAATAATGGGAAAATATAAACATTTTAAAATTAAAACCGTTAAGGATTGGGAGGGGGAGTACTGGGATGTCTATGAGGAGCGAAAAACACATGTAGGTATTATGGTTTATCGTGGCTGGCCTTATGGACTGAGCGCTAAAGATGAGGGAGTTGGGCCAGGATTTTCAGTGATTTTAACGCCAGAAGTTGCTGATTTCGTAAAGGAATACAAAGTTTTTGAAGCTGCAAATAAGCTTGAACTGTCTTTAAGTATGGTCGGTAAATTCAGGCGATTATTGGGTATTCAAAGAAATTTTATCTATCGAAATGATCGATGGCTTTTGGCGCATCAAGATGAACTGTTGTATGACAGTTTAGACACATTAAAAGCTAAATATGGGCTAACGCGACCTCAAGTTTATCAACATAAAATCTGGTTGGCTGAACTTGTCGATATTCCTGTGCGTAAGAGACTTCGAAAAAAACAAGCTGAGGTGATTCAAGAACAATGGTTTCAAGCCAATAAACAACAGCTGAAAGGCTTAACTGTTCAAGAAATCGTAGAAAAATTTGATGTGAGTGTATTCATCGCTAAAAAATTTTATAACCGTATTCGGCAAGCGCTAGATGAATTCAGTTTTTCTGAAAAATTTCAAAATGATAAGCAAGAAAAGCGGCAATGGCTATTGGATCATCAGGAGGAATTATTAAACTCAGGAAAAACGGTTGCTGTCTTAGCGGATCAATTCCAAAAAATGCCAGGAGAAATTTTAAGAGCAAAAGCAAGATTAAGAGAAATCCTTGATATTCCAAAAATTAAGGCGCAAAAAGAGGCTTGGTTCGCGTTACATCAAGAAGACCTCCTTAATCCTGAGCTGAGTAATGCTGATTTAGTTAAAAAGCTTGGTCTGAGCCTTGAACAAATTTTTCGGAAGAAAGATGAATTAAGACAGCGTTTAGGACGTCCAAAACATAAGGATCAAGTGCAGGCATGGCGTTTAGAAAATCAGGAGATTTTATTAGACTTACATTTGAGTGTGACTGAAATTGCAAAAAAATTAAAACGGAGTGAAAAATATATTATTAAAAATCGTATGATTTTAAGAAAATTTCTAAATATTACGATTGAGGATCAAAAGAGAGCTTGGGTAAAACAACACCAACAGGATTTGGAGCAATTCAGTATTGTGAAAATACAAGAAAAATATCAGTTGGGTCGCTATGTTGTTCAAGGTTATCGAAGACTTTTATTTGAAATGACACAAAATGAAAACAGTTCATAATTGAATCAGACAGGTCATTCTGGTAGCTTTCATTGATCAAGAATAAGGCAATAATAATGTTAAATAATATCTTTAGCGTCTTAGATAAACTAGGCGTTGGTACTCAAAAACGTGCGATGAGTATGCGGTTTTCAAATGCAGCTCTAAATACTCAAATCATGCTGCAACGCCTAGAGGGTTATCATGGCATTAATGATGGATTATCTGTAGAACTGATCTGTTTATCGACCAATCCCTATATTGAACTCAAACAATTTATTGGATGCCAAGTTGCTGTAGATCAAGTGACAGATTCAGGCCAACTGTTTAGAACCACGGGGATTATTACAGGCGCAAGCCAAGGGCAAAGCGATGGCGCATTGAGTCTTTATCGACTGACGTTACAGGATGCCACCAGCTTATGGCATAAAAGACGCAACAGCCGTGTATTTATGAATAAAAGTGCGGTGGAGATTTGTGAAATCATTTTTAAGGAATGGCAAAGCAAAAGCCCTTTATTTGCGGCCAGCCTGAAACTAGATAGCAGCGGTTTAAGCAAAAACTACGATATTCGTCCTTTCTCAATGCAATCGAATGAAAGTGATTATGCCTATTTAACCAGAATTTTACGCGAAGAGTCGATTAACTTTTTAATTGATGAATCGAATTATATTGTTTCAAGTAATAGCCAAAGTATCGAGCCACAAAAATTACGTTTAATTGATGATAATGCACAATTTAAGGCGCTTGAACGTCGAAGCATTCGCTATCATCGCTCTCATGCCACAGAGCAGGCTGATAGTATTACCAGCTTTATTGCACAACGCCAATTGCAACCCACCGCGATTCATGTGCAGCGCTGGCAGGCGGACAGTTTAAGCCAAGAAGATGCCAGTGGTTCAGTGATCAGTTCACATCAGCACAGTGCTCAGCGAGATAATGAAAGTTTAAGTCTGGAACAAGCATGGAGTATTTCACCAGCTTGGATTGCTGATCTAAAAGGAGAAGATCAGGCCACAGCTTCAGGAAACAGTCAGTTAGATAAACTCAATAAACAGCTGAACCAATATCAGGCCTTACAAGCAAAATATTTTACTGCGCATAGTAGTGTGCGGGATACACAGGTTGGCTATTGGTTTCTGTTAAATGAGCACCCTGAACTTGAAAAAAATCACCCAGAAGATAAAGCGTTCTTAATCCTAAGCAAGCATTTTTATAACCAGAATAACCTTCCTAAAGAGATTAAAGAGCAAGTTGAAAAACTATTAAGTCTCAGTCATTGGGCGATCAGTAAAGACAGTGAACAAGAACGCCAAGCCAATGAATTGATGCTGGTACGTCGAACGATTGCTATTGTGCCTGAATATGATCCATTGACTCACCGTCCGACCGCACATGTCCAACGTGCTAAAGTGGTGAGTGATGGTGAAGAAATCCATGTCGACGAATGGGGGCGGATCAAGGTCCGTTTTCTATTTACCCGTACAGAAGATCATGCGCATGATGGTGGTGCAGGTTCAAATGACAGTGATACGGATTCGGCATGGGTGGATGTGCTCACCCCTTGGGCGGGTGAAGGTTATGGTGCGCGCTTCTTACCACGTAAAGATGAGATCGTGGTGATTGACTTCTTTGATGGCAACATTGACCGTCCCTTTGTGACTGGTCGCATCCATGAAGCACAGCGTTCACCGACTAAATTTGATCTTAAAGGCCAGCTTCCCGATACCAAAAAACTCAGTGGCATTCGTTCCAAAGAGGTCGGTGGCGAAGGCTATAACCAATTGAGGTTTGACGATACCACAGGACAAATCAGTGCCCAGTTACACAGTAGTCATGGTGCAACCCAACTGAACCTAGGCAATTTAAGTCATCCTAAAGACAAGCCTGAAAGTGAAGGTCGTGGCGAAGGTTTTGAGTTACGGACGGATGATTGGGGAGGAATACGTGCACCTAAAGGGATATTAATTACGACTGAAAGTGCATCTAATGCGAGTGGAAACCAACTGGATCGACCTCATTTACAACAAAATATTGAGAAATTCTTAGCGACTAATTCAGCAATAAAAGAGGCAGCTAAAGGGCATCAAACCACGGAACCTGAATTAGAATTTCAAGAGTCCTTAAAAACTGAACTTCCTCAGTGGAATGAGTCTGATTCTACGCCGTATATTGCGATTGATGCTAAAGATTCAATCATTCTAGATGCGGATAAAGGGATTGTTGCACAAGCTAAAGAAAATATAGATCTAAGTTCTGAACGGAATGTACAGATTTTTTCAGGGCGAGGATTTCTGGCGAATGTCTTAGATAAAATTTCTCTATTTGCGAAAGCAGCAGGTATTAAAATTAAAGCTGGACAAGGCCCCATTGAAATTGAAGCACAAGCGGATTCAATGAAAATAGCCTCACAAGAGTTAATGCATGTCTATGCAATTAATGATTTCGTTAAGGTTGAAAGTGGTAAAGGCATATTAATCGCTTCTGGTGGTGGTTATATCAAAATTGAAGGTGGCAATATCGATATCGTTTGTCCTGGTAAAATTAGCCTTAAAGCTGGGCAAGTACAGGTGATGTCTGGTAGCACATTAAGTACTGATCTCGCAGCCATGCCAAAATTACAGATGGATTATGATGAGCTCTTTGTTTTACGAAACAAAGCTGGCAAAGCGATGCCAAATATGAAATATCGAATTAAGACAGAAGATGGAAAAACAATTGAGGGAGTGACCGATTCAGAGGGTAAAACTGAAAAAGTTACCTCACTTTCAATGACGAAAGCCGTGATCACATTATTAGGATATATTGATGAATAAAATATATGCCTGTCTATTCTTAACTACATATGTATTCAGTACTGGCTGTGTATCTACAAAAGCAGAAATTAAAAATAATGCAAATGCCAGGATGGATTTAGAAGCAACCAAAAGCTATTGCATTGGGCGGTATACCGTAGAGATTCCTGCTGAGGTCAATCCTTTGAATCGTTATGACCAATACGACTCATTTATGATTAAAGTCAAAGAAAATGCGACACGTCAAGATTTTGATGAAGCGGTTCAAAAAGTAAGAAAAGAATACTCTACGGGTGATTGGTCTCTTACGGATGACTTCCAAGAACAAGAAATTGAGGGGCATTTGACTAAAATAATTAAAGGTAAAACATCAAAAGATAAAGGTGATCCATTTGATGTTTTTGGTTTTGTGCTCGATAAAAAGACTCTGTTTTTAATAGAAGGTGGGCATAGTGATCTACCTGAGTGGACCGAAAAAAGTAATGAAGCTATACAGCATCTTGTTAAAAACTTACGCTATCGTCCAGAACATGAAATCCCCACAGAAAATGGTCAATGTATTTATCAAGGTTTTATCAAAGATAATGATCAAAAATTTAGACACAGTAAACAAAAAATGGGTTTTGATTTTAAAGATTATCCGAGTGTCGTATTACGTTTTGATAGTGAGACCAACTCAAGAGAAACAGCAGCCCTTATTCCAAGGATTGAAAGTAAGTTAAGCCAAGCAGGACAAAGTCAGCGTCAAATAAATAAAGACAATATTCGAAAAGGTGAAAAAAATACAACTCATTTAAATGGGCAAGAATGGATTTCGGTCGAGAAAATGAAAGGTCGGAATGGCCTGAGTGCCTTATGGGAACATACGGGTACAGCACGTAATAATAAAGACCCCTTAATTGGGCTAGAGGTAGATACTTCATATTCATCATTTGGAAATCAGACCAGTAGTTTAGCGCAGGGTGAAGCGTTAAAACTATATGAGTCTATTTTAAAAACCATTCGTAAATTCTGAGAATAACTATGTCGATAAATGCAATAGGATTATTTAAAACCGAGTTGCTAGAAGGACTTAGCAATGTAATGGCTCGGGCTGTAATTACACTATTAGGATATATTGATGAATAAAATATATGCCTCTTTATTATTAACTACATATGTATTCAGTACTGGCTGTGCATCTACAAAAGCAGAAATTAAAAATAATGCAAATAACAGGATGGATTTAGAAACAACCAAAAGTTATTGCATTGGGCGTTATACCGTAGAGATTCCTGCTGAGGCGAATCCTTTACCTCGATATGATAAGTTTGATTCATTTAATATTAAAGTTGTCGATAATGCGACACGTCAAGATTTTGATACGGCTGTCCAGAAATGGAGAAGTGACTATTCAAAAGGGAATCGAAAGATTTTTGAAGACCCACAAGAGCAAAAAATTGAAGGTCGAATAACGAAAATTTTTAAAGGAAAGTTAGCTGATAAAAAAATACTCCCTTATGATGTAGCTGCTTTTGTGTGGGATAAAAATACTTTGTTTTTAATTGAAGGTGGGCATAGTGACTCTCCTGAAAGAACCAAAAAAAGTAATGAAGCCGTTCAGAATTTAGTTAAGAATTTACGCTATCGCAATGAACAAGAGATTCCAAAAGAAGTAGGACAATGTATTTATAAGGGATTTATTAAAGATGAAACGAAACAGTACCGTTATAGTATTCAAAAACTTGGCTTCAGATTTAAAGATTACCCAACGGTAGTATTGCGTTTTGAGGCAGAAAGTAATGATGAAAATGTATTGGCTATGATTCCAAGGATAGAGAAAAGATTAAAAGAAGTTGGACAAAGTCAGCGTCAAATTGACAAAAACAATATTAGGAAAGGTGAAAAAAATACGAGCTATTTAAATGGGCAAGAGTGGATTTCGGTTGAAAAAATCAAAGGCCCTAATGGTCTAAGTGCCTTATGGGAACATACAGGCAGTGCTAATAACAACCAAGACCCATTGATTAGTTTTGAAGTGGATACGGCGCACTCACCTTCTGGTAATGAAACTAATAGTTTAGCGCAGGGTGAAGCGTTAAAACTATATGAGACTATTTTAAAAACCATTCGTAAATTCTGAGAATAACTATGTCAATAAACGTAATAGGATCATTTAAAACCGAGTTGCTAGAGGCACTTAGCAATGTAATAGCTCAGGCTGTAATTACACTATTAGGATATGTTGATGAATAAAATATATGCTTCTCTATTATTAACTGCATGTGTATTCAGTGCTGGCTGTATATCTGCAAAATCGAACATAGAAAATACTGGAAATAATATGATAAATTTAGAAAAAACAAAAACCTATTGCGTTGGTCGCTATACCGTGGAGATTCCTGCTGAGGCCAATCCTTTAAATCGCTATGATCAATACGACTCATTTATTATTAAAGTCAAAGAAAATGCGACACGTCAAGATTTTGATGCGGCTATTCAAAAAGTAAGTAAAGAATACTCCGAGGGCAGAAGTAAAATCTTCGATGATTTCCAAGAGCAAAAAGTTGAAGGCCGAATTACTAAAATTATGAAAGGAAAATTAGCAGACAAAAAAATTGTTCCATTTGATGTTTTTGGTTTTGTACTCGATAAAAAGACTCTGTTTTTAATAGAAGGTGGGCATAGTGATCTACCTGAGTGGACCGAAAAAAGTAATGAGGCTATACAGCATCTCGTTAAAAATTTACGCTATCGTCCAGAACATGAAATCCCCACAGAAAATGGTCAATGTATTTATCAAGGTTTTATCAAAGATAATGATCAAAAATTTAGACACAGTAAACAAAAAATGGGTTTTGATTTTAAAGATTATCCGAGTGTCGTATTACGTTTTGATAGTGAGACCAACTCAAGAGAAACAGCAGCCCTTATTCCAAGGATTGAAAGTAAGTTAAGCCAAGCAGGACAAAGTCAGCGTCAAATAAATAAAGACAATATTCGAAAAGGTGAAAAAAATACAACTCATTTAAATGGGCAAGAATGGATTTCGGTCGAGAAAATGAAAGGTCGGAATGGCCTGAGTGCCTTATGGGAACATACGGGCACAGCACGTAATAATAAAGACCCCTTAATTGGGCTAGAGGTAGATACCTCATATTCATCATTTGGAAATCAGACCAGTAGTTTAGCGCAGGGTGAAGCGTTAAAACTATATGAGTCTATTTTAAAAACCATTCGTAAATTCTGAGAATAATAATGTCAAATAATGTACATAACCATGAGGCGTATGAAACCCTTCATCAGTCTGGAAAAACTTCCTACGTTTCACAGACCACCCCCAATAGTGTTAATACCGAATGTGAAATCCCAGCACCAGTCAAATATGTGGTGCCAATTATTTTTATTCCAGGGATTATGGGATCTAATATCAAGGATAGCAATAAAAAGAGAGTTTGGTATCCTGGCATTTCGACTTTAATTGAATACAGTAAAAGAGATGCAAAGGAACGACAAATTGATTTAAACCCAAAAACAACTGAGGTTGGTTATGATGGGGATATTAAAATAAATAAAAAGAAAGCGCCGCATATCACTGAAGAAATTGCCAGAGCACGGGGTTGGGGGTCAGTGATTCCGATTGGCTATGCCAAAGTGTTAATTTATTTAGAAAGCCAGCTCAACAATCCCTTTAAGCCCCTAAAAGAGCAACAGAAAGATAAATTTAACGGTACAACTGAATGGGAGAAAATCGTCCAACCAGGCAATAAGGAAACTAAAAAAATACTCAAAAACTGGTCAAGTAGCAAAGTGGTTGAATTACTTAGTTTAGAACAGCATGAAGAACTAGCCGATTATGTTTTCCCTGTATTTGCTTGTGGTTATAATTGGCTGGATACCAATATGAATTCTGCGGACAAAGTTGCTGATCGAATGAATAATGAGGTTATGGCACAAATCAAAAGAGAATATCCGACAGCTAAATTTAAGAAGTTTATTGTGGTGACCCATTCCATGGGGGGATTGGTCACTCGTGCCTTAATTCAAAATGACAAGGTTAAAGATAAAATTGCAGGCGTAGTGCATGGTGTTATGCCTGCGAGTGGTGCGCCAGCTGTGTATCAACGACTTACAGTGGGTTGGGATGGTTGGAAAGCATCAACTGGATTCGTGAACAGTATTAAGGCTTGGGCGACCAAGTTTATGTTTGGAGATACATCTGAGCGGCTTACTGCAACCTTAGCCAGTGCGCCTGGTGGTTTAGAGCTATTGCCATTTGCCAATTTTTCCAATGCTGTGGATTTTCCTCAAAATCCAAAAGCTTGGATGTTAATTAAAGCCAAAACACCCGCGGGTGAAATTACTGCATCATTACCGCAAACAGCTGACCCATATACTGAAATCTATCAAAGGAAAGACAGTTGGTGGGCAATGATGAATCCTGACTTTATTGACCCTGCTGGATTGTTAAAACAAGAAGCCAATGAAAAAGGATATGAAAGCACTTTTGATATTTATGCAAAGAACATTGAAATAGTTGTAAAATTACATGACCATATTAAAGATTCATATCATCCCAATACCTATGCGCATTATGGGTCAGATACAGAGCATCAATCGTTTGGGCAAGTGGTTTGGCGTTGTAAAGAAGTGCTCAATATTCGTTCAGAAGCTGAGCTGATTGAGCTAATGAGCTTGTATGGTAAGAAAAATTTGGTTGGACTACCAAATATTAAAGATCGAAGCAATGCAACAGAGAGCGATGAAACCAATCTGCTAGAAGATGAGATGAATTTAGTAATAGATGGTTCTAAAACACATAACTTAAATGCAAATGCATATAAAGAGGATGGTGTTAGAGAAATTTTATTAGATGAAAAATCAAATATTTCAAAAACCAATAAAGCCACATTTTATTTAGATTTAAAACCAACCTCCCAAGGTGATGGTACTGTTTGTTATCAATCGGGACAGGATGTGCGGGCGAGTACAAGAAATCCAAAAGAGACATTTGTGATTAATGGTTATGAGCATTCTGGTAGCTACGATAATGCACATGTTCAACTAAATACAATATATTGTATTGCGAATATAGTCGATTCCATTAAGAAAGACTGTTAGATTTTAAAAATTTAAATTAGATCGAGTAAGTATCTTACTTGGTCTAATTTAGATAAAATTTCTAAATACGAGTATTTTGCTAACTTAAACTCGATAGAAACTTTCAAAAAAGGATTGGCATCCTGTAATAAAAAAGGGTATAGAAATAAAAAATAATTTGATTAAAATTGTTTTATTCATAGCATATACTTCCTGTATTGATTTTAATACTATAAGTGAAATAAAGCCTTAGAACAATAGAGTTAACAAAAAGTAGCATAGATGCAATATGTTCGATATATTTTTAGTTAAAAATATAGGATGTTTAAATTAATTTAACCTTGTTGGATTTTATTTTTAAGGGACTTTGTTGCACGAAGATTTAAAAGTTAATACTTCCCCAAGCAACTCAAATTTAAGACATAACTTGGCTATGAGGTCTGCCTAATTTGGTAAATTCCTTCTAGGTTTGCCTGACAATTTTTCCATATTGACCTTCCTAAATACTTGACTGCTCGAAGCAGATCATTGTGGAGTGGTACGTAAGAAACAGGACTGACTGGCATACTACGAAAAGGAATGGGTGGTCAGTTTATCCCTTCATTTGTACAATGGAAGGCTGTTAGACATATTTGTTATGACTTATTGGGATGCAGCCTAATTTATTTGGCTATATTTTTACTATTTTCAATTTAATGAGAATAAGCAGCTCATTGTATTTAAAATTTTTGATCGAAATAATGAGTTAGAAATGTTGATTCGTGTGTAAATAAAGGATTTAAATCATGAAAAAGACAGATTTTATGAAAATAGCTTGTGTGTTGGTTATCATTTTTCTGAGTGGATGCCAAACTTTAATTCGAGATATCTGGGGAGTTTAATAATTTAAAGTGATTTCCAAAAATGACCAAACTTGATGGTCAGGCGAGTTATAAAAACATCAATGATCATTATATATAGGGTTGGTTTTTAATATTAAATTATGGGTGTTCGCTAGGGGTTAAATTAATTTATTTTGAGAGGATTTGAAAAGTTATGTTGAGTGCTGCAAATATTAGCCATGGAATAATGGTAGCTATTGTTATGCTCATTAGTATCGTATTTTTAATCGGTGCTGGTATATCAGCTTTGTGCAGAATGAAAAGCAAAAAAAATAAGTCAGAGACAAACGATATGATTATTCTTATGGTTACTCTGTTAGGTGTTGCTGGGTTACTGTTTTCATGTGCGGGGTAGCGAATTGATATTCAGATGTTATTAATTTTATAAACTCAATGATGACCGTGAAGGCTGTAATCGATATGAATTTGAAGTATCCATTAATTTTTATCAAATTGAGCATTCTACTGTTAAGTTCAGGTTGTTCTTATGCTGATAATTCACAAGATGAACAGTCAATGTTCAAAGTAGAACAGATGCAAAGCTGGTGTTTAGGGCGATATACTTTTAAAATTCCAAAAGAGTCATTACTGATTGGTGGCATGGATAAATACAACTCTTTTACGATTAAAAGTGAATTGAACGCTAGTGATGAGGCCCTAAGAAATGCTTATGCTGAACAGTTAAAAAAGTATTCTAATAAAAATATGAAAGTCATTGAAGATAAAGCAGAAATAAAAAATGGAAATAAAATTATAAAGATATTTAAAGCAAAATATGGGAAAGATAGTCGTGGAGCAAATGATGTGTTTGCCTGGGTTTTAGATCGAGGAACACTTTTTTCAATCACAGGAACATATTCACTAAAATACAAGGATCTAAGTGATGAGGCTCTAAATAATTTAGTGAATCATATTTCATTTAGAAATAATACCAATCTGCCAAAGCAAGCAGGAGTTTGTATCAATAACGGTTTTATTACGGACTCTGGTGATCCTTACAGAAATAGTGTTCATTCGTTTGGACTCGAATTGAAGCAATATCCTTCCCTCCGAATCTTTTTAGAAACGGAAGCCCTTGCTCGCGCTACTTCTGATTTAATCACTCGGACGAACTATAACCTTAAAAAAGAAGGTTTCTTGGCAAAGACAAATATCAAAACTATTCGTAAAGGGGCTAAAGCTCAAATTTCGGGAGATAGATTAGAGGGATTTGAATGGGTTATTAAAACGCCAATAATTGAAAGAGATGGTGTGTTGGCGACATGGGAGTATTTAGGTACACCAAGATTAGCAACAGATCCTCTTATTCAATTGGAGATCGATACTGGTTATGATCGAAATAATATCCAGACAGTAAGTATGAATGAAACAGAATCAATTCAGCTGTATGAAGCCATATTAAATACAATCAAAAAGTTTTAATAATCATTTATATATGCAGTTATTGATGTATGGATTTTATGAATAAAAAATTCTGGCGGTGAGAGAGGGATTCGAACCCTCGATACGCGCAAACGTATACACACTTTCCAGGCGTGCTCCTTCAGCCACTCGGACACCTCACCAAGGTGTGCGATAGTACCCAAAAAAATGCACGCTGCCAAGTTGTAGTCGAACAGATTTGCAGAAAAACTTTTTGGCTAGTGATAATATTGCGCCATATAACGTTCTATTTTGAAGACAACATCATATGCAAAGTACTGCAAAAAAAGCCGCATTGCCCGCGGTGACGCTGGCAGCATTAGGGGTGGTATTTGGAGATATTGGGACCAGTCCGCTCTATGCAATACGGCAATGCTTTGTCACAGGACATGTTGATATCAGTGAAGCGAGTATTCTTGGTATTCTTTCTCTGATCTTCTGGTGTATGAACCTGACCATCAGTTTTAAGTATGTTTCAATGATCATGCGTGCGGACAACAATGGCGAAGGCGGGATCATGTCACTGCTCGCACTGAATCTGCGCTCCTCCGTTTTTAGCAATAAAAATAAAATCTTTCTGATTGCATTGGGCTTTATCGGGGCATCACTGTTTTTTGGTGACGGGATCATTACCCCAGCAATTTCAGTCCTGTCTGCGATTGAAGGTTTGAGTCTGGTGACACCTGCTTTAGATCGCTGGCTGGTTCCGATTGCTTTGGGTATTCTCACGGCATTATTTATGGTGCAGCGGCATGGTACTGCCACCATGGGGAAATTCTTTGGCCCAATTACGCTGTTATGGTTTGCTTCGATTGGTCTGATTGGTCTCTGGAGCATTATCCAGACCCCGTATGTATTGATGATGGTCAATCCGTATTGGGCATTCCATTTTGTCTTTGATCAACCGACAGTTGCCTTTATCACCATGGGTGCCGTGATTCTGACCATGACTGGCGGTGAGGCGCTGTATGCCGATATGGGACATTTTGGACGCTTGCCGATTAAATTGGCGTGGTTCTTGGTGGTACTGCCATGCTTACTTTTAAACTATGCAGGACAAGGCGCATTACTATTACGTGATGCTAAAGCTATTGAAAACCCGTTCTATTTGCTGGTTCCTGATTGGGCTTTATTCCCGATGATTGGCTTGGCGACGGCAGCAGCCGTGATTGCATCTCAAGCGGTGATCACAGGTGTATTTTCGATGGCCAATCAAGCCATTCAATTACGTTATTTACCACGCTTAACCGTGCACCATACCTCGGATGTGGAACAAGGGCAGATCTATTTGCCATTCATTAACTGGGTGTTGTTTATCTCGGTGGTGATCCTGATTCTACTGTTTGAAAGCAGTGCCGAGTTGGCCAGTGCTTATGGTGTTGCGGTGACCATGACCATGCTCTGCGGAACCATTCTAATTTCGACTTTGGCCTATGGCGTATGGCGTTGGCCATTGTGGAAAGTGGCTTTATTTGCGGTACCATTCCTGATCATTGACTTAATTTTTGTTGGTTCAACCTCATTAAAAATCTTGTCGGGCGGTTGGGTGCCGATCTTGATTGGTGTGGTGGTGTATACCATTTTAATGACGTGGAAACGTGGTCGCGAAATCGTCTATACCCGTATGGAAACCAATGCCTTGCCGATTGAACTGTTTATCAAGAGCATTGGCATGAGCAAAGAAACCCATTTTGTGCCAGGTGAAGCGATTTTCTTAACAGGAACCCCAAACATTGTGCCGCATGCGATGTTACACAACATCAAGCACAATAAAGTGCTGCATGAGCGTAATGTCATGGTCACGGTCTATACCCAAGATATTCCCTATGTGGCAGATGAAGATCGCTTAAAAGTTGAAAAACTGGATGAGCATTTTTATCGTATCTATATTTATTATGGCTTTAAAGATCAGCCGAATGTACCGAATGCATTAGAACAAGCTTATAAGGAGCTTGGTTTTGAATTCGATATGATGCAAATGAGCTTCTTTATTTCACGTGATCGTATTGTACATACCGTGGGCGATGGCATGTCGCCGTGGCGTGAAAAGTTATTTATCTCGATGCAGCGCAATACCAGTCCTGTTAGTGACTTCTATCAGATTCCAACCAACCGTGTGGTGGAGTTGGGCAGTCAGATCGAAATTTAATAACACAATAGAAAAAGGCACTTTCGAGTGCCTTTTTTATTGTCTGTTGCCTGAGTGTACAGATTTGCGACATAAAATGTCGCTCTGGGCTGAAACTCAATATACACAGGGCTTTTGAGTTGCTAAGCTGCGCGTTCATATTGATTTTGATGTAGTTATGGCAAAGAAACCAACCCGAAAGAGTAAAAGCCCATTTGCTTTTTTGAGCCAAAATGTTGGAAAAATGATGTTGGCACTGGTCGCAACAGGGAGTTTTGCGATCGCATTTGGCAGTGAAAAAATTTCCAAGTTCATCCCATTTCAATCGAGTAATACGGGATGTTTAAAACAGTTTTATCGTGATGTTCCGCCTTTACTCAGCAAAGACAGTCTGAAAAAAGACAGTTATGCACTGTGTTTTAATGATTTTAATGTGATGTATTCAGGTATTTCCAAGACCCCATTATGGACAGCAGAATATCTGACCCCAGAACGCTTAAGCGTCAAAATTAAACGGGAAGATAATTTCCACGAGGAAACACGAGTAAAGCCCGCTCATCGTGCTTTATTGTCAGACTATCGTGGTTCTGGCTATGACCGTGGTCATATGGCACCGAATGGTGATATGAATAATACGGCGGCACAGTATGACAGCTTTTCTTTGGCCAATATGGTGCCACAAGCGCCGAAGAATAATCAGGAAGTGTGGCGTAAATTAGAAGAAGCGGTACGCTCGATGGTGACCAAACAGCATAAAGACGCCTATGTGCTGACAGGTCCCGTATTTGAAGGTAAACGCCTGAAAACCATTGGCAGTGGCGTGATTGTCCCGACTGCGGTTTATAAAGCGGTGTATTTACCCAAGCAAGGGATTATAGGGGCGTATTATGCACCGAATAATAATTCTCAGCAGGTCAAAGTGGTCAGTGTTTGCTATTTGGAAGAGAAACTGGGCATTAATTTATTTCCACAGTTGACCGAGCAGCAGAAACGTAACGTCTATCAGCTGCCTGTTTCTGCGCAGCAAGTGAAGCCGAATAAAGACATTAGCTATTTGCATTGGGATGGTCAGAGTCAATGTGCTGAAGATGCTAAAACCGATGCGATTCAAGCTCAGCAACGTGAGTTTAGTTCACAACCGACCAATGCCACTGAAAGTAAATTCCCGCAAATTGATGAAGAGACCAAGCAAGCCTTGATCAATCAATTGGTGAATGCTTTGGTGCAGTATTTCTTACAAATCTTGCGATAAGTACGGCTTGCAAAGTCAGTCTGCTTGGCCCATGTTGTGGTATAGATAACAACAATGAGAGGGAAACGATGTTTAAGCCTTTTGAACAGGGTGATGAGTCTTCAGCAATTTATGATCTGACCTTGGAAAATCAGGTCGATTGCGTGAGTTTATATGGCAATTTGCAGATTACCAAAGATCAATCAGGCCTTAAAACCGCAAAGGCATTGCAAAGCTTTATCAATGATGTGGTTGCGGCATTGGAGAAGGGTGATTTGCCTGAGCAGATTGAACGAAAACCTGAGCAGGATATTGAAAATCCATTCCTATAAATAAAAAAACAGCCGTTGCAGGCTGTTTTTTTATGCAAGGTGAGCTTTAGTTTTTCTCGCTACCCACCACTTTATAGATCACTGCACCAATGATGGCACCGATGATTGGCGCAACCCAGAATAACCAAAGTTGGCTGATTGCTGCTGTTTCCGCAAATAACGCAACCGCAGTACTACGAGCAGGGTTTACTGAGGTATTGGTGACTGGAATACTGATCAAGTGGATTAACGTTAAAGCTAAACCAATTGCGATTGGTGCAAAGCCCGCAGGCGCGCGACGATCTGTCGCGCCCATGATCACAATCAAGAAGAACGCAGTTAAAACCACTTCAATCAAGAACGCTGAAGCAACTGAGAAATGGTTTGGAGAAAGTTCGCCATAGCCATTAGTTGCGAAGCCGCCTGTACCAGCAAAGCCAGCTTGACCTTGGACAATAATGTAGAGTACGAATGCTGCAAGCGCACCACCAATCACTTGAGACACGATATAAGGAACTAAGTCTTTTGAATCAAAACGTCCACCGACCCATAAACCGACACTGACAGCAGGGTTAAAGTGACCACCCGAAATATGACCAAACGCATAAGCGCCAGTTAATACGGTTAAACCAAACGCAAGTGCAACGCCTAAAAAACCAATGCCAAGTTCTGGGTATGCAGCTGCAAGTACAGCACTACCACAACCACCAAAAACAAGCCAAAAGGTCCCGAGAAATTCTGCTAAATATTTGTTCATTGTTATCACCACATCAGTTATAAAAAATAAAAAAACAAGCATCCAAAATTTATTATGGATATGTTTAACCCTCGTGAAAAAATTGTGAACCAATTCACATAGGTATATAGGCTCTTATATAAAACGAGTGAAAAAAACGATCAGTTGCGAAACCGTTAGTTCATGAGTGTTTTTATTACGAATTGTAAGTTATGTTGTTGTTTCGCCACTGTTGCGGGGTTTGCCCCGTCCAAATCTTAAAAGCCCGTTGAAAAGCACTTTGTTCAGAATAACAGAGCAGTAGCGCAATTTCTTGCAAACTCAGATGAGGGTCTTTTAAATATTCGGTCGCTAGCATAAAACGAACCTGCTGTACCCGTTCTTGAAACGTGGTGTCTTGTTGTTGTAAATGGCGCTGTAATTGACGCACGGAAAGACCCAGTTTCTCGGCGATAAAATCGATCTGATATTGGTTCTTTTGTAGACCAGTCAAAATGGCATGTTGTAGCCGTTGATCGAGTTGGGTCGAATTGGGTAATTGATCCAGCAAGGCGTGGGCTTGCTGTAACAACAACTGTTGCAGCGTATGATCACCTGTTCGCAGAGGTTTAAAAGCTTCACTGACAGGGATCAGGAGTTGGGTTTTAGGCTGTTCAAAACGGACTTTACAATGGAAATACTGCTCATAAATGCTGATATTTTTAGGTGCAGCATTGACGAAATGCACTTCATGCAGATGAATGGTGTCACCCGACATAAACAGTTTAAGAAACTGCACCATCAAGGCAATCGCGATTTCATCGGTCAATTGGGTCGGATGTGGTTCAGGTGCTTCCCAGCGGATAGAGCCATAAGGTTGACTAAACTCGACCACCAGCGGGCTGCCATCATAAATTAAGCGATGAAAATCATGATAACGCGCCAAAGCTTCACCAAGATTTTCACAGGACAGGGCCAGATAGGCAATGATCCCCAAATGTTTGGGTTGTACATATTCTGCGATTTCTAAGCCTAAACCAATTTTGGGATGGCGTTGATTCAGGTCTTCAAGTAAGTCACGCCAAATCACATAATCAAAGCGTTCCTGATTTTGAATTTTTTGTAATTGTTCAGGAATTTCAATGTTTTTTGCCTCGCAGTAGGCTTTTAATAAATGCCCCAAACCGCCAAAAACTGAGCCAGTATAGTTCTTGAGTTGAGACATCCTGTCCACCTCTGATCTTGTCGTGTTTTGTCAATATAAATATATCGTATCGTCAATACTTCGCCTACAAAAATTTATATCTTGAATAAAAATAAGGAAACATTTGGAGAAAACCATGATTAAGGGTTTTATTGCAGGTTTAGCGGTTGCCAATGCATTTGAATGGTTTGCGCATAAATATATTTTGCATGGGGTACATCGTTCGGGTCAGCCACGTTATAGCCCTGTACCGAAAAGCATGGAGTCGCATTGGGCACATCACCGTGAAGTACGTAAGCAGGAGTTTTCAGATGATTGCTATGTTGAGGGCGTGGAGCATTGGCGTACCCGCAACGAAATCATGTCATTGGCTGTGGTGGCTGGCGTTGCCAGTGTGGCGTTTTACCCAATCTCAAAAGGCATGTCTTTAGCGGCACTATATAGTGCGGGTAACTATTATTATGTGCATCGTCGTGCACATTTAGAGCCTGATTGGGCAAAACGAACCATTCCTTGGCATTATGATCACCATATGAATTCCAACCAAGATGCCAACTGGTGTGTAACGCGTCCGTGGTTTGATTATGTGATGGGTACCCGAGTGGTCTCTTCTACGGATCTCAAAGAAGCCAATCCTTTAGGTATTCCATTGCCAGCCGCATTGTCTAAAGCACTGACTCAAGCGGTGGAAGCGGTATTCCCGGTGAAGTGGGTCGAGCAGAAACCCAAATTGGTGGCATCGCCTGCAAAGCCAACCGAGGCAGAAGCAAAACAAGAATCGGTGGCTTAAACTGAATAGATGTTGGGGAGTAAGCTTTTTATTGACAAATCATGACATCAAGCCTGAGGTTTTGTCGTGAATTGTCAATAAAATTGGTTTTTAATGTCAATATCTTTGTGTATTTTCTCGCTAATTTAGCTCAAGCATTTTAAGTGCTCAGAATTTGTTCAAAATAACGAGATGATGCTTACCCTCTAGCGTTGTATAACGCAGTTTCCATACCTTGCTCAGCAAGGTATTTTTTTGTCCATATATCGCTATTTTTAAATAAAAAAACCTCTTCTGCGAGAGGTTTTTTTATCGTAAAGAGTTAGAGACGCATCTCAATGCCTTGTGCGGCAAGATATTGTTTTGCCTCTGGAATGGTGTGTTGACCAAAGTGGAAAATAGAAGCAGCCAGTACTGCATCTGCACCACCTTTTAAGATACCATCGGCCAAATGTTGTAAATTACCGACACCACCCGAAGCAATGGTCGGGATATTGACGCGATCATTAATTTGACGCATCAAGGCAATGTCATAACCTGCTTTAGTACCATCGGCATCCATACTGGTAATTAACAATTCACCTGCACCGAAGTCGGCCATTTTCACCGCCCATTCAATCGCATCGATGCCTGTTGGCTTACGACCACCGTGGGTAAAAATTTCCCACTTGTTTTCTCCCGTTTTTTTGGCATCAATCGCGACCACGATACATTGTGCGCCAAAGCGTTGTGAGGCTTCTTGGACAAACTCAGGGGTAAAGACCGCAGCTGAGTTGATACTGACTTTGTCCGCACCTGCATTCAACAATAAACGAATATCTTCAACTTTACGAACCCCACCACCGACAGTTAGGGGGACAAAAACGCTTTCTGCCATACGTTCTACAGTACGGTAAGTGGTGTCGCGTCCATGATGGGTAGCAGTAATATCTAAAAAGGTAATTTCATCGGCACCTTGTTCGTTATAACGACGCGCCACTTCAACAGGGTCGCCTGCGTCACGAATATCAAGGAATTGAACGCCTTTGACGACTCGACCATTATCAACATCTAAGCAAGGGATAATACGTTTTGCGAGCATAAAATTTTCCAAAAAATCGCCAATAAAGAAAGGGGTGCTACACCTTCATGGAGGGAACAGGTATTCTATCAAACTTCACAGCTATTTTTTGCAGGTTTTCCATGTCGGTTTATACCCCGTTGAGTTTAGAAGAAGTTCAAGCCTTTGCTGAGCCTTATGGTTTAGCGGTGATTGACCTGATTCCAATCCAAGGCGGTATTCAAAACACCAATTATTTTTTGGTGGATCAATCACAGAAACACTATGTTTTGACGGTTTTTGAAGAATTAGATGCTGAAGGTGCAGGTGAACTGGTACCTGTACTGGATTGTTTGGGTGAGGCAGGTGTGCCTGTGGCAGTGCCTTTAAAGCATAGTGGGCAGGCCATTCATACTATTGCTGATAAGCCTGCGCAAATTGCACCGCGCTTGATGGGTGAGCATCCTGAAGACGCCAGCATTATCCAAATTCAGGCGATTGCCCAAGCACAGGCAAAATTGCATTTGGCCTTACAAGGCTTTCCTTTAGAACGTGATTTCAACCGTAATCATCAATATTGGTCAGATGTCGCTGAGCAACTTAAACCAGAAATGAATGCGCAAGATCAGGCGCTATTGGCACAGGTGTTCCAGCAGTTTGCGGCAATTACCCAGCAGCATCCAGATCGTCCGACGGGCTTTATTCATTCAGATTTATTCAGAGATAACACCTTGTTTGAAGGCGATCAACTACAAGGTATTCTTGATTTTTATGAATTGAATCAAGATGAATGGTTGTTTGATATTGCGATCAGTATCAATGACTTTTGTACTGCTTATCCTCAAGCACATTTAGATCAAGCCAAGGCCGATGCCTTTCTTGCAGCATATCAAAGCGTTCGTCTACTGACTGCAGATGAGTTGGCTTGTTTAAACATTTTCTTGGCAATGGCGGCGTGCCGTTTCTGGAGTATGCGTTTACAAGTGGCGCAGAAAAATGCTGAGCAAGGGCGTACTGGGGATGATATTTTGCAAAAAGATCCGCTGGAAATGCGCATGATGTTACAAGACCGTCTACAACGAATCACAGCTTAGGAAACAGACATGCGAGATCAAGGTCGTTTAGTTGAATGGTTTGATGATAAGGGTTATGGCTTTATCCAACCCAATGACACCACAAAAGAGCGTGTTTTTATTCATATTAAAGACTTTGCTCGCACTGGGCCAAGACCCTTGGTCGGCTGTGCCTTGGAATATATGGTGATTCTGGATGAGCGCGGTCGTTATCGCGCTCAACAGGCGACGTATTTGAAAGCATCGCAGGTGATTGAGCATCGTGCTCGTCCGAGTCAGCCTAAGCCGTCGAAACGTTGGTCTGCGATGCAGATTGGTATTGTGATTTATATTGTATTCATGGTGATTGCAAGTTTGAGCAAATTATTGCCACCTTACACTTTTCTGTTCGTGAGCTTGATGAATGTGCTGAGCTATTGGCTTTACGCGCAAGATAAAGAGGCGGCACAATTGGGCAATCGACGCATCCCAGAACAGACTTTACATATTGTGGACGCTTTGGGTGGATGGTGCGGTGGTTGGCTTGCCCAGCAAAAACTGAGACATAAAACACAAAAACAACCGTTTGGTAAGATTTATTTCTGTACCATAGTCTTCCATATATTATTGATATGTTGGTTAATTTCTCCACTCAATGTGTTTTATTGATCGGGGAGCTTTGTTTCTGGAGATAAATAAAAATGAATTATTCCGTTGATCAAGACCCAAACCGTACTTTAACTTTGGTGTTATATGTACTTTATATCATTGCGATTTTTACTGGTGGTCTATTGGCAATCATTGCCTTGATCATCAACTATGTCAAACGCAGTGATGTAAAAGGCTCGATTTTTGAAAGTCACTTTACTTGGCAAATCCGCACCTTCTGGTGGTATTTGGCGTGGAATATTATTGCCTTTATTCCGTTCTCATTCTTGTTTTTTACTGGTGATAACGGGACGGCCTTTGCAGGTGTTGCGATTTCTGCAACCACTTTTGCCTTTGCGGTGATTTTTGGGGCATGGGTGTGGATCGTGTATCGTGCCATCCGTGGCTTAATTGCTTTAAATGACAATAAACCGATGTATCAAGACTAACATTGATCAGCACTCGCTTGGGTCGTGTAGCGCACTAAGCGAGTTCTATCGTGTTGTTGATTTTCGCTGCTGAATGATAGCGATAGTTTGCCCCGCGATGCGGTTCGGTCAGCAAAGGGCCTTGCCCAAATAGCTTCTCTCGTAATGTCCCTTTGGTATATTCAGTTGCATAGACACCGCGTTGTTGTAACTCAGGCACCAAATACTCCACCACATCCTCAAAAGTCTGATGCGCCAAAATATAGGCCAAGTTAAAGCCGTCAATATCGGTTTCTTCGGTCCATGCTTGGAGTTGATCAGCCACAGTGGCAGCAGCACCCACCAAGATTGGGCCATTGCCGCCAATACTGGTAAATTTCGCAATCTCTTCAATGGTCCAGATCCGATTTGGATCTGCTTTGACATAAGAGTCGAGCATGGATTGAATCGCATCGGTATGAATATATTCCACTTTGTCTTCGGCATGAAATTGTGAAAAATCAACGCCAGACCAGCCTGATGCTAAAGTTAAGCCGCCGTGATAGCTGGCGTAGCTTTGATAGTCTTTAAATTTTGCTTGGGCCTTGGCATCGCTTTCATCCACTACGATGGACAGCATGGTGTAGATCAAAATCGAATGGGGGTCTTTGCCTTGTTCAATCAGTTTGGAACGAATACCTTGGACCAGCTTTTTCACGGCTGCTTTGGTCGGTGCCGAAATAAACACACATTCTGCATTTTGGCTGGCAAATAATTGTCCGCGACTGGATGCACCTGCTTGATAGAGTACAGGGGTACGTTGTGGTGATGGTTCACAAATATGAATACCCGGAACACTGAAATACTGACCTTGATGATTGATCGGATGGACTTTGCGATGATCCGCAAAAATCCCTCGTTCTTTATCACGCAGCACTGCATCTTGTTCCCAAGAACCTTCCCAGAGTTTGTAAAGCACTTCGAGATATTCATCGGCGATGTCATAACGTTGATCATGGCTGACTTGAGTTTTAAGACCTAAGTTTTTTGAGCCACTTTCCAAGTATGAGGTGACGATGTTCCAACCGATACGGCCTTTGGTCAAATGATCCAAAGTACTCATACGCCGTGCAAAAGGGTAGGGATGTTCAAAAGAAATCGAGGTAGTGAGACCGAAACCTAGATGTTCGGTCACTGCCGCCATAGCTGGTACGATTTGCAAGGGATCGTTGACGGGAACTTGCACGGCACCTGTGAGCGCATGTTCTGCGGATTGATGGTAAACATCATAAATGCCTAAAACATCGGCAATAAATACCCCATCAAACTTGCCACGCTCTAAAATCTTGGCTAAATCGGTCCAATATTCGAGGTCTTTATATTCAGTCGAGCGATCTAGTGGATGACGCCATAAGCCTGGCGATTGATGCGCAATACAGTTCATTTCAAAGGCATTAAATCTAATTTTCTTGGTCATATCGCTCTATCGTATATCAATCGTTTTTGTTGATATTAATGAATAATGCTCGTATTGATTAATCATAAAAAAATAAATCTTTATCACAAATGTATTTAACGGGGTTTTGGATTGTGGTTTGAATGGTTATTTTTGATTGAATTCAAAATATTATTTAATTTTTACTTGAGTGCGGTGTATTGACGTATGGTGTCGTTATTTTGAGTTTTTCTTTTGATTTTAAATGGTTTTTAATTATTAAGCGATGATTTTTGGGTTATTTAAAATAAAACGATTAGTTTCTATATTTAATTTATAAATAGGCAATAAAAATAATGCTAGTTTATTTTGGAGTTGAGAAAGTGAGTATTTATAATGACCTCAAAAATAGAAATAAAACTGGAAGATGCACAGAGTATTCCACAAGATTTTTATCTGAATAATGCACCAGCACATGTGATTGCTTCAGATCAAGAAGCCATTGCTGTGGCGCATCGCGTAGCGGCTGCTTTTGCCAAAGAGGCTGCAAAGCGTGATCATGAGCGTAAGTTACCCTTGCAAGAAATCCAGCAATATTCTGCCTCGGGTCTGTGGGGAATTAATATTCCGAAACAGTTCGGGGGGGCAGGGGTGAGTTATAAAACTCTAGCTGAGGTGGTGACCATCATTTCCAGTGCAGATTCATCTTTAGGGCAAATTGCCCAAAATCATTGGGCCTTTTTAGAACATATCCGCTTAGATGCTTCACTTGAGCAGCAGCAGTTCTTCTTCGATCAAGTGCTGCAAGGCAAGCGTTTAGGCAATGCATTCTCTGAAAAAAACTCGAAAACCGTCGCAGATTTGACCACCAAAATTGAATTTCATGATGATTATGCGGTGATTAGTGGTCAGAAATTTTTTGCCACAGGCGCATTATTGGCACATTGGATTCCAGTGGTTGCTGTGAGTGACGATGGTAAAGTATTTGCCGCACTGGTACCTCAACATAGCCCAGGTTTGACCATTGTAAATGACTGGAGCAGTTTTGGTCAGCGCACTACAGCCAGTGGCAGCGTACAGCTCGATCAAGTCCGAGTCGATTTGAAATACGTTGTTCCGATTCATCAGGCATTTGAACGCCCAACCGCAGCAGGTGCAATTTCACAAATTATTCAATCCGCTGTTGATGCTGGGATTGCACGTGGGGCCATTGAGGAAACTATCCGTTATGTGCGTGAGCATGCCCGTCCTTGGATTGACTCCGGTTTGGAGTTTGCCAGCCAAGACCCCTATACCATTAGTAATATTGGCGAACTGAAAATTAAACAGCGTGCAGCCGAGGCGGTTTTAGCTTTGGCAGGTGAGGCGATTGATCGTGTTTTGGCCAATCCGACTGAAGACACTGTCGCTGAGGCGACCTTACTCACGGCTGAATCGAAAGTGCTGACCACGGAAATTGCATTGTTGGCGGCCAATAAATTATTTGAGTTGTCGGGTACGCGTTCAACCCTATCGGAGTTGAATCTGGATCGGCATTGGCGTAATGCACGAACCCATACCCTACATGATCCTGTGCGTTGGAAGTTCAATCTGGTGGGTAATTATTATCTGAATGGTGTGGCACTGCCACGTCATGCGTGGAGCTAAGAGGGCGTTATTATGACAAGTCAAAGCAATCAAAATCTTGCCTTGGGTGCACATTATGAACAGGTGGCGGCGAAGTTCCGTCCGATTTTCCAACGCATTGCAGAAGGTGCTTTAGCACGGGAAAAAAACCGAGCATTGCCCTATGAACCGATTCAATGGTTAAAACAGGCAGGCTTTGGTGCGGTACGAGTGCCAGTCGCTTTTGGCGGTGATGGTGTTTCACAAAAGCAATTGTTTCAGTTGTTGATTGAGCTTGCTCAGGCAGATTCCAATGTGGTTCAGGCCTTACGGGGGCATTTTGCTTTTGTCGAAGACCGTTTAAATGCCCAAAAAACGGAACCTCAGACCTTATGGTTCGAACGCTTTGTCCGTGGAGAGATTGTGGGTAATGCATGGACGGAAATTGGTCAAGTTGAAATCGGTGATGTGGCGACCCGTGTCACGGCAGCACCAGATGGAAAACTCCGTGTGAATGGTCAGAAGTATTATTCCACAGGTACGATATTCGCTGACTGGATTGATCTCTTCGCTTTGGATGAAACTACCAATCAGCATGTGATTGCTGCGGTGTCCACGCAAGCAGAAGGCATTGATGTTGTGGATGATTGGGATGGCTTTGGGCAAAAAACCACGGGCAGCGGCACACTGAGCTTAAGCAATGTGGAGATTGCCCGAGATCATATTTTGGTTTTTGAACACCGCTTTAAATATCAAACAGCCTTTTATCAAGTGGTTCATCTAGCCACTCTGGCGGGTATTGCACAAAGTGCAGTAGAAACTTTTAAGCAGGAAGTGCGCCAGCGAACCCGAATCTATAGTCATGGCAATGCCAGCCTGGTACGTGACGATGCTCAAATCCTACAAGTGATTGGCAAAGCGTCTGCACAGGCTTATGCGGCGCAAACGATTGCACTGGGTACTGCTGAAGCCCTAGATGCTGCGTATTTACAACATTTTCAGAATGATGAACAGGCTGAACTGGAGGCTAATGAGCGTGCTGAATTAGTATCAGCACAGGGGCAAGTGGTGATTGCGGAGTTGGTCTTGAATTTGAGTACCGAATTGTTTAATGCCTTGGGGGCATCGGCCAGTAGTACTGACAAGCAATTAGACCGTTTTTGGCGCAATGCCCGTGTGGTCGCCTCACACAATCCATTAGTCTATAAACAGAAAGTGATTGGTGATTGGGAAGTGAATCAGGCGCCATTGCCTTATGTCTGGCAGATTGGCAAGAGCCCTGTTGCTGCGGAGCAAAAACAAATCCCTGCTTAGGAGGCCCAGTGCACAACAGTTTTTTTTTCTATAAAACCAGTTGTGCACGTTTCTATATTTATTTATTTTCTGGCAGTTGTTTCTTCGCAAAAAATTTAAATTTTAGTTCGCTAACGAGAATACCAAGCACAACCAATAAGCCACCCAATAAGGCCAATAAAGTTAAGCGTTCTCCTGCAATACGACCGATTACACCCGCCCATACTGGTTCACCAGCATATATAATCGCAGCACGGGTTGGGTCCACCATGCGTTGTGCCCAGTTCATCACAAACTGAATCAAAGCGCTGGCCAGACCTAAAGCCACAGCAATAATCAACAAGCCCCATGAGAAATTGGGAATGCTGTGTTCGCCAACCATGGGCATACTGGCAAAAGAGAGTAATGATGCGACCGCCAATTGAATCACGGTGACCCGTCTCAAATTAACTTTCCCAGCAAAATAACCAATCAGGATAATTTCTAAAGCAACAGCAAAAGCACAGATCAAGGTAAGTACTTGGCCATAACTGAAGCTAATATTTGAAAAACCATTACCCGTTAAAAAGATCAATCCTATAAAGGCCAACGCTGTGCCGACCCATGTCATCAAAGATGGTCTTTTTTGGAAGATCACCCACATCAAAATGGGGACGAGAGGGACATAAAGCGCGGTTAGAAAAGCAGATTCACTGCTCAGAATCGTTTGGAGTCCAATGGTTTGCGTGCCATAACCAATGGCAATCAGAACGCCTATCGCTGTGCCTGCCATGGTCTCTTTGAAGGTTAGACCACGCATCGATTTCATTGAAATCAAGAAAATCGCCAAGGTCGCAACGGCAAAACGACAACCCACGAAAAACATTGGCGTACTAAAGTTCAGTGCATATTGCACCGCTAAAAAGGTGCCACCCCAAATCATGGTAATCACAATAAGTGCAAATTGTGCGGCTTTAGGTGATTGCGATAAAGCAGTCAAGACATCGCTCCAGGTAGATATAGTGCAATATACTGCACATATTGCATTGCTTTATACTATTGTGCAATATATTGCTCATATTTTTATTTGTTGTGATTGTCGATGAGTCATTCAGAGGTGGTATTGGAGTATGTCGGACAAAATATCCGCCTTTTCCGAACGGAACGTCAATTGAGTCAGCAGGAGTTGGCAGATCAAGCTGGCGTTAGTCGCCGTACCATTGCAGCCTTAGAAACTGGGCAAGTCAATATTAGTTTGGCCAAGTTGGATGCGATTGCAACAGCTTTGGCCGTGGACTTTAAAAGATTGGTCAGTGCGTCGGACTTAAATGAATCTGCAATTGTGAATAGCTTGGCTTGGCAAGGGCAGTTTCCTGAAAGTCGGGCAACTTTGCTCGCAGCTGTACCTACGCATGCGCAGGTGGAATTATGGAACTGGACTTTAGCAGTTGGAGAGGTGTATCAGGCGGAAGCGGATCAAAAAGGCTGGCAAGAATTGATTTATGTCTTAGAGGGAGAATTAACGCTTTCGTTTGAACAGGAAAATCGAGTACTTCAGGCAGGCGAATCGATTTTATTTGAGAGTTCTGTCAATTATCGTTATCTCAATCAAGGAAGTAGCACCGTTCGCTTTATCCGAAACGTGATTTATTAATACTCAAAACGTGCTTAAGTTTGATTGCTTAAGCACGTTTAGCATTTGTGGCTATTTATGCCAACTTAGCTTGAGCGTTGATGCGTTCCATACTTATCAATCATGATCGAGCTGGCCTCATTCAAACCTCGTACCATGACATGCACGCCTTTACGCTGGAATTTATGCACCACACTGTCGATCATGGCCACTGAAGTGACATCCCAAATATGCGAATGGCTTAAATCAATAATGACTTCTTTTACATCTTCATTGAAATCAAAACTTTGCATAAATTTTTCTGAAGAGCTAAAGAAAATCTGACCTTTTAGATCATAAACGCGTGCCTGATTTTCAAAATATCGCTCAACTCGAATGTCCTGTTCTAATTTATTGGCAAGGAATAAAGCCGACAGTAATACGCCTGTGAGTACGCCCAAGGCTAAATTATGAGTCGCAACCACCACAACCACGGTTGCAAGCATTACGATATTACTGCTGATCGGATTCTTGCTAAAACTGCGAATAGATTTCCATTCAAAGGTACTGATCGAGACCATGATCATCACAGCAACCAAAGCGGCCATAGGTATCACCTTTAACCAGTCGCTGATAAATACCACTAAGATGAGGAGGAATATTCCTGCCGAGAAGGTCGATAAACGGGTCAATCCGCCTGATTTGACGTTAATCATCGATTGCCCAATCATGGCACAGCCTGCCATGCCACCCATAAAGCCAGAAGCGATATTGGCAATACCTTGACCCTTACATTCTTGGAATTTATCGCTTGGTGTATCGGTCATTTCATCAATAATCGTCGCCGTCATCATGGACTCAAGCAAACCGACTGCAGCTAAAGCAACAGCATAGGGAAAGATGATTTTTAGGGTTTCAACGTTAAGGGGGATATCTGGAATTAAGAAGACGGGAAGTGTATCGGGTAATGAACCCATATCTCCCACCGTACGAATATCAATGCCAAAATAGATGGCGAGCAAAGTTACTGTAATGATACAGACCAATGGCGAGGGTAATAATGTTCCGATTTTCGGAAGTAGCGGAAATGCATAGATAATGATGAGGCCTAACAGTACCAAGGCATAAACCTGCCATGTGACATTGATCAATTCAGGCAGTTGCGCCATAAAGATCAAAATTGCCAGTGCATTGACGAATCCAATCACCACAGATTTGGATACGAAACGCATCAGTTTCGCCAGCTTTAGATAGCCCGCGATAATTTGCAATACCCCTGTGAGCAAGGTGGCAGCCAGCAGATATTGTAAACCATGCTCTTTGACCAAACTGGCCATGACCAAGGCCATTGCACCTGTTGCGGCTGAAATCATGGCAGGGCGACCACCAACAAAAGCAATCACCACGGCAATACAGAATGAAGCATATAAACCGACTTTGGGGTCGACCCCTGCAATAATAGAGAAGGCGATGGCTTCTGGGATCAGTGCTAAACCGACAACCAGTCCAGCCAAAATATCCGCACGGATATTGGAGAACCATTGCGCTCGAATATTGGAAAACATAGAAATAGCCTATTTTTTAGGAATTTTTAAAGGCTAGTGATGTGATATACAGACACACGACTACACCACATCACTAGACAGTGATGAGTTAATACATAGGGCATGTAAAACTTAAGGTGGCGTAAGCATCATGTGAGCAGAGAGGGCTTTATTTGAACTGGTGCTAGCATAGCACCCAAGGGGATAAAGCTCTAGCGATTGTTACAATAACTAGAGCCTGAAACGATTAGAGTGATTGCTGGTCTAGCAATAATTGTGCTTCACGAAGACTTAAAGTACCTTCATAGATAGCACGACCTGTAATCGCACCCAAAATCCCTTTTTTGTCTTTGAGGTTACGTACATCGTCCAAATTGGTGACACCGCCAGAAGCAATCACAGGCAGACCAGAATAGTTGGCCAAGTTCACGGTTTGTTCAACGTTTACACCTTGCATCATGCCATCACGCGCAATATCGGTATACACAATACTCGATACGCCAGCATCAGCAAAACGTTTAGCAAGGTCAGTCGCTTTTACATCAGTCACATTGGCCCAACCATCAGTCGCAACCATGCCATTGATCGCATCAATCCCCACAATGATATGACCCGCGAAGCGTTTGCATGCTTCTTCAACAAATTCAGGCTCTTTCACGGCTTTGGTGCCAATAATCACGAAAGAAACGCCCGCTTCCAAATAGTGCTCGATGGTTTCAAGTGAACGAATACCACCCCCAATTTGAATTGGAAGTTCAGGTTGTGCGCGCGCAATGGCTTCAACCACGGGTTTATGAATTGGCGTACCTGCGAAAGCACCATTTAAATCGACTAAATGTAAACGACGTGCGCCTTCATCCACCCAATGTTGTGCAGTTGCCACAGGGTCTTCAGAGAAAACGGTATCGTCTTCCATACGTCCTTGTTTTAAACGGACACATTTACCATCTTTCAGGTCAATTGCTGGGATGATTAGCATGCTTTCGCTCCTTGCATCATCATAGAGTTTAAATTGGCTACATCTTAGCAAAATATTGGTCAATCGCTAAGCCTTGTCTGCTGAACCTTCCAGTATTCTGCTGATTTGTTGCAATAATTGGGTTGTGAGTAATTGTTGCTGATACAGTTGCTCGAAGCAAAGCAGTGCGGCATAGGCATCTGCTGCGGCATAATTGATTTGTTGTGGGCTGAGATGTTGAACAGACCAGTTTGAAGTACTGATTTTTTTACTTTTGGCAAAATAACGCTGAAAAAGCAGCGCGATTGCTGTTTGAATTCCGACTTGGCTACGATAACCAAAACTTGTAAAGCTCTTGGATAGGTCAATCATTGCATTACACTGAATACCTTTGCGACGGAAGATATGGGTATCATTTTTTAATCCAAAGCCAACTTTGAGTTGTTGTTCATTTTCAAGGATTGGTTTGAGGAAGGCTAAAATTTCAGCACTGATTTGGAACAGATAAGCTTGGTTTGGTGTTGCCAGCTGGATCAGGTGAGGACCAGTCGATTGCTCGCCGACTTTGAAGGTCGGTTTAGATTCGGTGTCGAAACCAAAAACTTGAATAGATGCGAGTTCCGCTTGAATGGCCTTGCACTGTGCAGGTGTTTGAATCACCAAGATACGATCTGTGCTTGGATTCTGAAATGCAGGCAAGGCGCGAATGTATTCTTTGCTTAAAGGAGGAGTGTGTTGAGGCGTATCCATTTGCATTAAAAGCTCAAAGCGTTTGATTGAGCTTAAAGGGTTTTATTGAAATAAAAAAGCCAAGTCACAACACTTGGCTTTTTTTACGAGTAAGCCTTAATTCTGCTGTTCCATTTGAATGTGCTGGCTTCTTTGTACATAGTCTTGATAAGCAGGTATCGAAATTGCTGCCAAAATACCGAAAATAAAAGCAAGCGGGATGATAATGATATAAATCCAGCCTAAAACTTTTTCCCAATCAGATGTTATTCGCGCCAAACCAAAGTTATTTTCTCCATCTGTTCCTTTAGCACAAAATAGATAAATCATAAGAAATAAATTTGCTAAAGGCACAATCATGAGCAGGGATAACCAGCCACTTTGATTTCGATCATGTAAGCGACGGATTGTAAAAATAAAAGATAGATAAATAAACCCAATATATACAATTGCCACTACGAGAATGAGGAAGATTGGAAAGTTAGGTTCTTGCGGACTACCTGCTGTAAATAGTCCTGATGACAGGGCAAGTGCGAAGAAAATAATAAAGAAAATAATACTACTTAAAAATGTCCAAGCAGCATAGGATAGTCGGCCAAAGCGACCTTTGGGGCTCAGTGGGTGATCCACGGTTTGAGTTGATGAAGTCATTGTTATTCCTATCTAAGTGTTTTTATGGGTGTTGTAAAATTTGAAAAATGTATGCATTAGAATAATAAAGAAAAATTTTCTAAATTAAAGCTTAATTTATTTTATCAGTTGCAGATCAAGTCATAACGTGAAACTTGATCTGCATCGACGGCTGCTTAAATATTCCATTCCACAAAGTTCTTTAACAACTGTAAACCAGCGGTATGACTTTTTTCAGGATGGAACTGAGTTGCAAACAAATTGTCTTTATGAATTGCGGTACAGAAATTTACGCCATAATCACACGTTGCCGCAGTGACTGCTGAATCTTTTGGTTCAACATAATAGCTGTGCACAAAATAGAAACGTGCATCTTGCTCAATGTTATTCCACATGGGATGACTTGGATCAAGTTGATGTACTTGATTCCAACCCATGTGCGGTACTTTTAAATGAGGAATTTCAGGAAAGTGTTTCACTACACCATCAAAAATACCCAATGCAGCCACACCGCCATTTTCTTCCGAACTTTGTAAGAGGGCTTGCATACCAACACAAATTGCCAGCACAGGCTTATTGAATGCAGCCTGACGGACCACCTCATCAATCCCAGCTTCATGCATACCTTGCATGCAGTCACGCATCGCCCCTACACCTGGGAAAACAATTTTATCAGCTTTGGCAATCAGTTTCGGGTCATTGGTGACATCAACTGTTGCACCGACATGCTCTAGCGCTTTCGCCGCAGAGTGTAGATTGCCCATGCCATAATCAAGTAAAGCAATACGGGTCATTACAAACTACCTTTGGTTGAAGCGATGGTGTTTTCTGCACGTGGGTCAATTTCACAGGCCATACGTAATGCGCGTGCTAAAGCTTTAAACACACTTTCAATCTGGTGGTGACTATTTTTGCCTTTCAGGTTATCAATATGCAGTGTCATCAGCGAATGATTGACAAAACCTTGGAAGAACTCTGAAAATAAATCGACATCAAAGGTTCCGATGCGAGCACGTGTATATGGAATATCCATAAACAGGCCCGGACGACCAGACAGATCAACCACAACACGAGACAGTGCTTCATCTAATGGCGCATAAAAATGCCCATAACGACGTAAGCCTTTTTTATCACCGAGTGCTTGCGCAAAGGCTTGTCCCAAGGTGATTCCACAGTCTTCGACCGTGTGATGGTCATCAATTTCTAGGTCACCATCGCAATGAATGTCGATATCAAATAGACCATGGCGCTTGATTTGATCAATCATATGGTCTAAAAATGGAACTCCAGTGTTGAGTGTGCCTTGACCAGTACCATCGAGATTGAGACGAACTCGAATTTTTGTTTCGTTGGTATTTCTTACCACTTCACTGATACGTTGCGTCATGGACACGTTCCTCAAAAAACGTCAAAAATGATTGAATTAAAAACCAATAGTTTCGCTGTGACGAAAAAGTGACAGCATCATAGTTTGCTCAGGAGGGTTAATCAATGCCTATTACCGTACATGCTTACAGTTCTCTGGATAATCTAGGAATTCGTACTCAGCTAGAGCGACTTTACGATACCAGCCCAGAGTTTGGCGATGGGCAAGATGCAATGGAACAACTTGAACAAAATCTACAGCAATATACCACAGTTTATACTGCTGAATTTAACACCAAAATTATAGGTGCAATTTGGGCGACAGGACAAGGTGAAAGCCGTGTTTTGGAATATATTGTGGTACACCCAGCCAATCGTGGGCGTGGGGTCGCTGAACGCTTGGTTGAAGAGGTGTGCCGTATGGAAGAAGAACAAGGGGTTAAACAGTTTGAACCGGGTTGTGGGGCCATCCATCGCTGTTTATCACATCTTGGCAAAATCTAAGTTCTAGGTGACTGCTTTGTAGTAAAATTAAGCGTTTAAGAGAAAAAACCACAAATTTGCTTGACGGGCTTAGACAAACATTGTTTAATACGCCCACTTTGGCGTGATAGCTCAGTAGGTAGAGCAACGGATTGAAAATCCGTGTGTCCCCAGTTCGATCCTGGGTCTCGCCACCATAAATTTGTATTTTCAATCCCTGATCCCATCAGGGATTTTTTTTGCCTTAAAATTGATTGCGTGAAAAATGTGCATTCAAATCAAAAGCTCATGATAATTATTGACTATTCAGCTGAGATACGGCTTAATACACCCCATCGGCGTGATAGCTCAGTAGGTAGAGCAACGGATTGAAAATCCGTGTGTCCCCAGTTCGATCCTGGGTCTCGCCACCATATTCAAAAAGCCTCAAACGAAAGTTTGGGGCTTTTTTTATTGCTTCAATATTTTGTTATATTGATGACAAGTAGAAAAATTGAAGAATAAACCCAGATGAAGGATTTATTTTCGGCACACAGTAAACTTTATCAACAAGCACGGCCGACCTATCCACACTCGTTGATCCATAGCTTGGTCAAGCAACTGAATGGTTTTGCTTGCGCATGGGATTGCGGGGCAGGTTCGGGACAGCTAACTCAACTGATCGCTCCCTATTTTCAGCAAGTGGTTGCAACGGACCTCAGTCAAAATCAATTAGATCAGGCTCCAGTCTTCGCCAATGTACAGTATTTACAACAAGCCGCAGAGCACTCCATATTTCCAGATCAGTATTTTGATTTAATTACCGTTGCCCAGGCGATTCACTGGTTTGATTTTGAAAAATTCTATGCAGAAGTGAGGCGAACGCTGAAAGCAGACGGTATTTTTGCGGTGATTGGTTATGGCTTAATCCAGTTGGATGGTACAGATCTAAATCAGCGAATCGATCAGCTCTATCATCATACTTTAAAGGGCTTTTGGGATGCGGAACGACGTTATATTGATGAGCTTTATCAAACGATCCCATTTCCTTTTGAGGAAATCAGCATGCCGCAATTTCAGATTAAGTTAAGCTGGACAGGGCCGCAATTGTGGGATTATTTAAATACTTGGTCTGCGGTGAAGCATTACCAAGATCAACAGCATAAGAGCCCATTGCTGAGCTTACAGGGCCTTTTACAACAACAGCAATCCATTGGAGTCACTTTTCCAATTTTGCTCAGAGTGGGGCGCTTAGCTGCATCAGAATAGGAAGAATAAAAAAAGCATGTCGGAACATGCTTTTTATTTGGATGGGAGCCGAGCGTTAAGCAGATTTGGCCACAGCTGCTGGCGCTAACATATGACCTGTTTCTTCAAAGTTGGCATGCCAAGACAAGGCTTCACGAAGAATGTGCGGGGTATGGCCACCACGTGCACAAGCACGGTCAAAGTAATCGTTGAGCGCACCTTGATAAAGTGGATGTACACAGTTGTCGATAATGACGCGGGCACGTTCACGTGGCGCTAAACCACGAAGATCAGCCAAACCAACTTCTGTGACCAAGATGTCGACATCATGTTCGTTATGGTCGACATGGCTAACCATTGGCACGATTGACGAAATATCACCACCTTTGGCAATGGATTTGGTTACGAAGATCGCAAGGTGTGCATTACGGGCAAAGTCACCTGAACCGCCGATACCATTCATCATTTTGGTCCCACATACATGGGTCGAATTGACGTTACCGTAGATATCAAACTCAAGCGCAGTGTTAATCCCGATAATACCTAAACGACGCACGAGTTCTGGGTGGTTTGAAATCTCTTGTGGGCGCAGTACCAATTTGTCTTTGTAATGCTCAAGATTGCCAAATACACGCTCGCCACATTGTGCTGATAAGGTGATTGAGCTACCAGAAGCAAACTTCATCTTGCCGGCATCAATCAACTCAAAAGTACAGTCTTGTAGCACTTCCGAGTACATGACCAAGTCTTCAAAATTCGAATCTTTAAGTCCTGTTAAAACAGCATTCGCAATTGAACCAATGCCTGCCTGTAATGGGCCTAAGTTTTTCGCTAAACGACCTGCAGCCACTTCCTGTTCAAAGAATTTGATCAAGTGGTTGGCAATGCCTTGAGTCTCAGCATCTGGTGCAGTCACCGTTGATGGTGAATCTGCCGTGTCATTGAAGACGATCCCTACGATTTTTGCAGGATCAATTGGAATCGCGGTTGAACCAATACGGTCATCCACTTGTGTCAAAGGCAATGGCGTACGGGTAGGGCGATAAGTCGGAATATAGATATCGTGTAAACCTTCAAAGTTTTCACTCAAAGATGTATTGATTTCAACAATGACTTTTTCTGCAAAAATCGCAAAGCTGGCAGAGTTACCGACAGAGGTGGTTGGTACGATATGACCATCCTCGGTAATGGCAACCGCTTCAATCACCGCAACATCAGGACGTTTTAGTTGCTGGTTACGCATTTGCTCAACGGTTTCAGACAAATGCTGGTCGATAAACATCACTTCGCCATTGTTGATGGCACGACGTAAGGTATTGTCGACTTGGAATGGCATACGACGTGCAAGCACACCTGCTTCTGTCAATTGTTTGTCTAAGTCGTTGCCGAGGCTCGCACCGGTAATTAATGTGATTTTTAACGGATTTTTTTTGGCTTGCTCAACCAATGCTTGTGGAACAGCTTTGGCTTCGCCAGCACGGGTAAAACCGCTCATGCCAACCGTCATATCATTTTTAATAAACTGAGCTGCCTGCTCTGCACTCATCACTTTGTCATGCAGTGCTGCAAGACGAATACGACTTAAAGACATCATCCATTCTCAATATTGCTTTTCATTGGCTATGGATTTTAGCGCTAAAACATGAAAAGTGAATTGAAATAAGGCTAAGGTCTAATACAGCTGCATACGCTTTATTCATCTGCTTTTCGGTTGCTTATTTTCTGTGTGATATTTGCTTGAATTTATACAGGAAAGAAACTTCAGAACAGGGCAATGGTTTGGTTTGAATCCGTATAAAATCGAACTCAAGCCCTCAATCCGGTATTGCTGGGACTGAAGACTTTAGTCGAAGAGTTATGACTAGACTGTGCATGGATGCTCATTAGGCAATTTTAAAAATGCCCTGTTAGCGTCTGTTTGATTTTGTCGATGGCATTATTTTGGGGTTCGTCACTTGGTGTTGTGGAAATGGGTAGGGAAATCACCACTTCCAAGCCGCCTTGCTCACGGTTACGAATGCTAATCTGTCCCTGGTGAATATCGACAATCCGTTTCACAATCGCCAGACCTAAACCACTGCCTTGAATTGTTCGCGCTGAATTACCACGCACGAAAGGTTGCATTAACTCTTCCACTTGATCGGGAGGAATCCCTTCACCATGATCGGCAACCGTAATTAAGATGTGCTCGTCGACATGACTAGCAGACAATTCAATCGGTTCTGCACCATAGCGTTTGGCATTGTTAATTAAATTGGCAATCAGGCGTTTTAAGGACAAACTACGAGCAGCAATGATAGGGAGCTCTTGTGCCTGAAAGCGGATATCCAGTGGTTTGAATTGCACCACCAGTTCTTGTAGCAGGGTATTCAGGTTGGTTTCTGTGAGTTCTTCATCCGAACCATCCCGCATATAGGAAATGAACTGATTCAGAATTGCATCCATATCATCGACATCGTAGATCAGTCCTTCACGGAAAAACTCATCTGGCAGCATTTCTGCGGTCAGACGGATACGGGTCAGAGGTGTACGTAAGTCGTGTGAAATCCCTGCCAGCATAATCTGACGATCACGTTCGGTTTGCTCAAGCGTATACACCATGTGATTAAAGGCCTGATTCACTTGTCGAATTTCAAGTGGCCCGTGATTGGTATCAAGATACGGGGCTTTACCTGTTTTACTATAATTGTTGGCTGTATTTTGTAAACGACGCAAAGGTCGATTCATTTGTCGAACCAAAATTAAAATAATGATGGAGGATACGATAGGAACACCAAATAACCATCCCGCGATCAGTTCGACGCTATAGTTGGTATAGGTTTTTAATGGTTCTCTGACCCAGTTCCCGTTCATTTCGGGTGTTTGAATCCAAATTCGTGGGATTGGTTTAAATTTAAAATAAACTGTGACGTTTTCTACGCCCAGTTCTTTGGCCAGTTTGGATTCAATCTGATTGGTAAACAGTTCCGCTAAGAATTTATCTTCGACTTTAGGAAATTCTTTTGGATCGGTTACATATTCGATGCCAATACGATTTTTTAACCATGTATCGACATCGACTTCACTATCGCGATGTAGAATACGGATATCTGGATTGTTGACCAGTTCTAATTCAATCGCGAGATAGCGGGCATGTTGTTGTAATTCAGGTAGATAAAGTGTTCGCCAAAAGAACCACAAGGACATAAACAGGCTAAAGAACACCATGAACAGCACCAGAATGGTGGTGCGCATAGCGGCGGAACGCGGTTTAATTTTATCTAAAAAACGTTCCCATTTGGTTCTAGGCCTTTCTGAATAAGTCGAAAAGTCCGTAAACTCTTGTGGATCAATTGGTTCAAGTTTCAACGTTTTATTTCCTAAGCTTATTCAGCGCCATCTGGAACAAAAACGTAGCCCACACCCCATACCGTTTGGATATAGCGGGCACGGGCAGGGTTATCCTCAATTAAACGGCGCAAACGAGAGACTTGTACATCAATCGAACGTTCCATTGCACCCCATTCACGTCCACGTGCTAAATTCATTAGCTTGTCTCGTGTTAATGGTTCACGTGGATGTTGAACCAGTGCTTTTAATACGGCAAATTCACCTGTCGTTAAAGTAACGACTTGACCTTCACGGGTTAAGGTGCGGGTAGAAAGATCTAAAGACCATGGACCAAAGCTGACCACTTCCACTTGCTGACTTGGAGCGCCTGGCACTTCACGTACTTGACGACGTAATACTGCGCGAATACGCGCCAGTAATTCATTTGGGTTAAATGGTTTTGGTAAATAGTCATCGGCACCCGCTTCCAGACCCGCAATACGGTCAGAGTCACTACCACGTGCAGTCAACATGATAATTGGTGTATCAATATTGGATTGACGTAGACGACGGCAAATGCTTAAACCGTCTTCAACTGGAAGCATAAAATCAAGCACGATAAGCGAGAACAGTTCGCGTTGCAGTAAACGGTCCATTTGGGTTGCATCATGGGCAGTTTTTACCACAAAGCCTTTGTCTTCCAAAAAGCGTTGTAATAGCGTACGCAAGCGCACATCGTCATCGACCACTAAGATGCGTTCGACTCGGTCTGTCTCATGGTGCACAGTTTCCGTCGATTCGGCAGGTACAACTAAACTCATGATGTGCTCCTTTATCGTTTATTGTCATCGTCTTTATGCAATGCGATTGTGAAATATCAATACAACTTTGAGTATACGATTCATTGCACAGTTTTGGCTATGTTATAAAGCAACAAATATTGCCAATAAAATCAAGAGATAGATACCAAATATATACAGGCAAAATGATGACAATCAATCTATTTTTCAATATTTAGGCGAAAAAATCTTGGTATTTTAGAAACATTTCGAGATTTGCATAAACTACTCTCACAATATTCAAAAAAACAATGGTGGATTTTATAGCCATGAACTTTATAATCAGTGCTTTTAGACTTAACCCTTGTGGAATCAATCACGATGACTGACTTAGTTCAGCAGTTGGCAAATGAACTTGCCGTACGTCCAAACCAAGTAGAAGCTGCTATTCGTTTAATTGATGAAGGTGCTAGCGTTCCTTTTATTGCACGTTACCGTAAAGAAGTCACGCAAGGCTTAGACGATACGCAATTACGTCAACTCGATACACGTTTAACTTATTTACGTGATTTATACGAGCGTCGTGAGAAGGTGATCCAATCTTTACAAGAACAAGATAAATTAAGCGATGATTTATTAGCACGCGTTAATGCAGCAGACACCAAGAATGCATTAGAAGAAATTTACGCGCCATACCGTCCAAAACGGACCAGCAAATCATTTAAAGCAAAAGAAGCAGGCCTCGGGGTTGTTGCTGAAAAAATTATTGCAGATCAAGTGGACCCAACTGAAGCTTTAGCGGGCTTTAGTCATGAAGACTACCCAGATGTAGAAAGCCAGCTGGATGCGATTCAGCATATCTTGATTGATGACTGGGCACAAAATATCGGATTAACCACTGAATTAAAACAAACTTTTGCTAAAACTGCCGTATTGAAAAGTGCGGTTGCTTCTGATGAGAAAAAAGAAGTTGGCAAAAAGTTCCGTGATTATTTTGAGTTTTCTGAAAATCTCAATAAGGTACCATCACATCGTTTATTGGCGATGCTACGTGGTCGTCAAGAAAATGTATTGGGCTTGAAAGTAGATGGCGAAGATGATGCGCCCTTAGCTCGTATTGAGACAGAATACAATCTTGAACAAATTCAACCACAAAGCCGTCAGGATTATTTAAAGCAAACGGCTAAATTGTTCTGGTTAGGCAAGATTCGTCCGCAGATCGAACATTCATTATTAACAGACAAGCGTTTGGCTGCTGAAGCTGAAGCAATGGATGTATTTGCTGAAAATCTACGTCATTTATTGCTTTCTGCACCTGCAGGCAGCCGTACCACATTAGGGGTTGACCCTGGTATCCGTACCGGTGTGAAGCTTGCTGTGGTCAGTGATGCAGGTGATGTATTGGCACATAGCACCATTTATCCATTTGCACCGAAAGAAGACAAAGCAGGCTCGATTGCTGAACTTGCGCGTTTATGCCGGGAGTTCCACGTGGAACTTATTGCGATTGGCAACGGAACAGCAAGCCGTGAAACAGAAGCGGTTGTTGCTGAAATGATGGCAGAAAATACTGACTTAAAACTGACCCGTATTACTGTCAGTGAAGCAGGTGCATCAGTTTACTCGGCAAGTGAATTGGCTTCACAAGAGCTTCCTGAACTTGATGTCTCAATTCGTGGTGCAGTATCAATTGCACGCCGTTTACAAGATCCATTGGCTGAACTGGTGAAAATCGATCCAAAATCGATTGGTGTAGGTCAATATCAACACGACGTCAACCAAACGGGCTTAGCAAAAACACTGGATGCCGTGGTGGAAGACTGTGTGAACGCGGTGGGTGTTGATGTAAATACAGCGTCACCAGCGATCTTGGCCTATATTGCGGGTCTGAATAAGTCGATTGCACAGCAAATTGTGGAATACCGTAAAGAAAATGGTCGTTTCGACAACCGTCAATCATTGAAAAAAGTGCCACGTTTAGGCGAGCGTACTTTTGAACAGTCTGCGGGCTTCTTGCGTGTACAAAATGGTTCAGAGCCATTAGATGCTTCTGCTGTTCACCCAGAAAGTTATGGTTTGGTAGAAAAAATTGTTGCAGCAAAAGCGACAACAGTAAAAGACATTATCGGCAACACCGAAATTATTCGCCAAGTCAAAGCCGATGAATTTGTGGACGATAAATTTGGTCTACCCACCATTCAAGACGTGCTCGCTGAATTGGAAAAGCCAGGTCGTGATCCACGTCCTGAGTTCCGCACTGCAAAATTCCGTGAAGACATTACTGAGGTTGCTCAACTCACCGAAGGCATGCAGCTTGAAGGTGTTGTGACCAATGTGACCAACTTTGGTGCCTTCGTCGATGTGGGTGTACACCAAGATGGTTTAGTACATATTTCTGAACTTGCTAATGAATTTGTGTCTGATCCACATAAAGTGGTGAAACCAGGCCAAATCGTACAAGTGCGTGTGATGCAAGTGGATGTAGAGCGAAATCGTGTGAATTTGAGTATGCGTGCAGAAGGTTCTGCGCCAGCCAAAGCGGCACGTTCTCAACAACGTCCACAACAAGATCGTGCCGAACGTTCTGAGCGTAAACCTCAAGGTCAACGTCCACCACGTAAAGATGGTGATAAACGTCCGCAACATCACAAACCAAAATCTGAAAAACCACAAGAGCAAAAAATTGGTGGTTTAGGTGCGTTGTTATTACAAGCTGGGATTAAAGGTTCTAAGTAATTGAGAAATTAAATAAAAGCCTCTTCGGAGGCTTTTATTTTAAGTCATATAATCTAGATTTTTGAGCTTAGAGATGACAATACCCATAAAAAGATCAAGGATGAAAGAATGAAAAAAATACTGTTTCTATTGGCGATTTCAAGTTTAAGTTTTGCTGCGCTGGCGAAAGTTCCTTATAGCGCAACAGCAGATTGTCGTTTTGATTATGATGATTTTGACTTTTGCTCCAAACAGAGTATTGCTCAATATAAAGCGGCATTGGCAAAACAATTGCCAAACTATGATGCAACAAAAATTTTGCTCAATGTCGGATCGGCTCAAGCGATTCGTTATGTGGTGATTGATACTGAAACTGGGGTTGTGTTTCCATTACGTGATGAAATCTTAGGCTTTAAAGATGAGAAAGGTGGATTAAATGGTCAGCCTGCCTTGATTCAATTTTCACTTAAACAGCCGCAATTGTGTATTCAGGGCAGTGTCTATGCTTATCGAGATGCCTATGATAATGTCAAAGTCTGTTATCGCATGGAAAAAGACGCAGGGCTTAAATATGGTCAAGCCATCAGACGTATGGATATTCCAATGTCATTAAACTGATCAAGGTTTTAATCGCCTCCTTTGGGGGCCGCTATTTAGACTCAATTGCTATTTTTAAAGTAAGGAGTTGTTGCTCTCTTAATTCGAGCTGAGCGATGTTCTGCTCAGTAGAAGCCATTTTTAAGGCTTGGATATCCAGCAAAATGTTCTCCAATAGGCGTTGATATTGTTGTGGATCGAGTATTTGAGCGGCCAGTAAAATACCATCCGTTTTAGCCTGATAATTTAAACTAATTTTTCGTAATAGATTTAATGCAAAAGGTGGGCAGAGGAATGCATCTAATAACAGCTGCATGATTTTAAGCCAAGAAAGCTGGAGTTTTTTCCTTTTGACGATCACAAATAAGATTGAAATAAGATTTAAGCTATAAATAATGACTAAGATGATTGCAACAGCAAGATAGCCTGCTTTAAATACAATTAAAAAGGGTAAAACCACTAAGGTCAGCACAAAGACCAAAATATTAAGCCATTGCAGAGGTTTTAGGGTTTGGCTGATATTTTTGAGATGGATAATATCATGGTGGTGAATCGTGGGGTCAGGATCTTTGATTTTCCATGCACATTTAAAAAGTAGTTGATGAGACAAGCATAGGTTTGGAATAAATAAATATTTACGGAAGACATTTAGTTGTCTGGAAATCAATTGCGATTTAAAGGTAGAGCCCAACCCTTTTTGAATATTAAATTCATTATAAAAATAGAGATGAGCCGAGTCATAAATATAGAACCCGACTATGCCTAGTATGATCAGTATGTCGAAGGATAACGACATTTATGACTTATTTTTATTAAATAGGGAGCGAAGCCACCCGCCTACGGCAATCACACCTACAGCAATGAATTTCCATGCTGCTGCGAAGAATGCGGCAATCGCAGCCCAGAAACCCTTTTTGGTTGCAACGACTGCTGCGCCCCCTGCAATTAAGGCAGCTAGGCCGTATTCAGCGACTTTATCGCCTTCACGGTATTCTGCGTATTTCTCACCAAAATTATAATCAAAGCCCTTTAAACTGGTTTTAAATGCATTAATATTCTGAGTTAAATGTTCTTCGTCAGATACTAGGGTTGCACTGGTGACGCCAGTACGCCCTAAAATACGAATGGTATAGTTAATGGCTTCATTATTTTCTTCATCACGGATTTTAAGTGCCCACTCTAAACGTTTGGTTTGATTGTCATAATGTGGCGGAACGGCCCAGCCAACGGTATACAATTTTGGATAACCTAAACGTGCGCGTTCTTCATTAGATGGTTCATCAGACTCTTTGAGTTGTTTTAATAGGGCATCAGCATCGATTTTCTCATCATCTTTAACATAGCCCGAGGGATCAAAATCAAAGGTTGCCCACCATGAATCATCTGGAGCGACTAAAATATTGGTCGTGCCTGTGGTTAAATTTCCCGTGAGTTCTAGAAATTTATCAGCATTCTTTGGGTCTAAAAATCCTTCATCTTTGAGGGTATTTAAAGTTGCCACATTGGCGACATTTTCTTTTTTCGGCCCTAAATGCCAATCTAATGTTGCCATTGGGTTTTCTGCAGCATTTTGAGTGGTCGTATTATTGGCTGCAGTTTCTTCCGTAGATGCCGATGCATGTACATAACTTGGAATTGTGGTGGTTCCTAATACAGAAAGACTGAGTGCGATTGCATAACTTAAAGGGATTAATTTTTTAGGGTGCAGTGGATTTAACATAGTGTTCTCTCAATTTTTTTGCTTTTGGTTTTATTACAATTTATTGCATAAATTATGTGCGGATTTTAAAAGATTTTAAATAAAAATTAAATATGTCTAGATGATTATCTTTTTTATTTTCTTTGCATCAGAGTAGATAAAAAATATTCTTTATTTTAATTAATCATTTAAATGGTTGAATAAAAGCTTATTCATCTATTTTGACTGCACAACTAAGATTCATCTTTGTTTTGAACAAATAGCAATTTTGTTCTATACATCTCTCTGAATCGCGTTAATCTGACACAATGCAAAAACTTCAAAGGAGGTCGTGATGTCGCGTAGACCTCGTGAGCAAGTCGATTACTTACACCTAGCAGAGCTGGGTGGTTTGGAAATGCTAAAAGCAAGTTATTATCAGCAGGAATTTTCACGACATGTTCATGAAGGATTTTGCATTGGCGTGATTGAAGAAGGGGCGCAACGCTTCTATCGCACAGGGGGCAACCATGTTGCACCACAAGGCGATATTATTTTGGTCAATGCCGATGAAGTACATACCGGTTCTGCGGCAGTCGAAACAGGTTGGCGTTATCGTGCTATGTACCCAACTCCTGAAGTCTTTTATGAATTGACCCGTGATTTGACCACCGTACATGGGACAGCACCCTGGTTTAGAGAGGCGGTATTGCATGATGAAGGGTTGGCACAGCAATTCCGTCTGTTATTCGATTTATTGGAACAACCCAATAATACCTTATTAAAACAGACCTTGTTTCTGTCGACCATTGCTTGGCTGGTCTCGAAATACAGTCAGGTGAAACCGCAGATTGCCGATCTGAGTAATGCCAAACAACGTATCCTTAATATCAAGGAGCTGATGGCGAGTATGCCAGAGCAAGAGTTTTCCTTGGCTGAACTTGCAGCAATGGCCAATTTCAGCCAATGGCATTTTTTACGTCAATTTAAAAAACATGTGGGGCTTTCACCGCATGCATGGCTGGTGCAAGCACGACTGCAAAAATCACAAAAATTGTTAAGACAGGGGCTGCTGTTATCTGAAGTGTCGCAACAATGTGGTTTTTCGGATCAGAGCCATTTCAGTCGACATTTTCGTCAGACTTTTGGGATTACCCCAGGCGGCTATGTGGCTTATCTCAAATAAAATAGCAATTTTGTACAATTCAGGCTGAGTAAAGTTTGGCATAGTGAGCCAATCTTGTATGAAAAATTGTGATGTCGATGTTAAGCGAAGCCATAACCGATGATACGCCAATGAGCATATCGCGGGCATTTCTCAATGGGGTCGTCAAAATACTGCCGCTCTGTTTCGCTGTATTACCGTGGGGATTATTGGCGGGTTCTATGGCTGTGCAAGCTGGGTTGAGCACTGGGCAGGCGATTGCTATGTCAGCCTTAGTCTTTGCTGGTGCCGCACAGTTGATGACCTTGGGCTTGGTGATGGCAGGTACGCCAGCACTGACCATTATTATTTCAGTCTTCTTGATTACCACGCAGCATTATTTATATGCACTGTATTTACGTGAAGATATTTCCAAGCAACCTCTCAAACATCGGCTGATGTTGGGTTTCTTGCTCACGGATGAATTATTTGCAGTGAGCATTAAAAAGCAGCAGCACTATATTTATTATTTATTGGGTGCGGGCAGTTGTTTTTATCTGTGTTGGGTCTTGTTTAGTGTGTGTGGGATATTACTTGCCTCTTCAGTACCGAATCTCGATCAGTATCATTTGGACTTTTCCATTGTTGCAACTTTTATTGCGATTGTGATTCCTTTTATTAAGAACTTAAATACGCTCGTTGGGGTATTGGTTTCCGTGCTGCTCACGCTGGTTTTTTTAAGTCTAGGCATTAAAAGTGCCGCCATTTTGGCAGGGGTGATCGGTATGTTAACCGCCACTTGTTTGCAGAATCTGCGGGAGCGTGTGGCATGACGTGGTTCCTTTTGATTATTCTGGCTGTGGTGGTGTTTATGAATCGCTATATTTTGCTAGAACCGAATATTCCGTTGCGCTTACCGAAATGGTTTCAACAATCCTTACAGTATTCTGCACCATGTTTGCTTACAGCGATTGCAACGCCGATTGTGTTTATGGATGAACATGGTGCATTTCGTTCGACTTTATTGAATCCGTATTTTTTGGCCACGATTTTAACCATTGTGATTGCATATAAGGTCAAACATACCTTGCTGACCATTATTTTGAGTTTGCTTTGTTTTTATGCTTTGGTTTATGGATTAAATTAGTCAACTCGGGATAAGCCGTTGTATCCCAAGTTGATGAGGTATCAAATATTAACGGGTGGTATAACCGCCATTGGCAAAAATGGTTTGCCCTGTAATCCACCAACCATCAGTTACCAAGAAGCGAACCAAAGGTTCAATATCTTCGATTTTGGTTAAGCCACCTAAAGCAGATGCTGATTTATGATAGGCCACCGCTTCAGGTGCCTCCTGACCGTAGAAAAATGGGGTATCCATTGGGCCTGGTGCAACGGCAGTGACCGAAATACCACGTTCACCAAATTCTTTAGATGCGGCACGGGTATAATGTTCGACGGGTGCTTTTAAGCCTTCATAGGTTGAATAAAGTCCCGTATACGCTGCAAGTAAACTGGTTACGATGGTGCAGATCTTGCCATTGTCATTCAGATGACGACCTGCTGATTGAATAAAGAAATAGGCAATTTTATTGTTGATGTCATTCATACCATCGAACTCTTGTTCGGTGGTGTCTAAATAGGGTTTTTTCAGGACACGGCCTACCGTGTTAATCGCAATATCGACACCACCAAAGTTTTCTTTGGCAGTGAGAAACAGTTGCTCGATATTTTGAATATCGGATAAATCGGCTTGTACCAAGATCGCTTTTGCTCCGAGTGCCTGTACATCCTTTAAGGTTTGTTCAGCATCGGCTTGCGTGGCAGCACTATTGTAATGAATGAGTAGATTTGCGCCTTGTTCTGCAAATTTACGTGAAATTAGACCACCTAAGTTTTTTGCACCACCCGTGATCAATACGGTTTTTCCATTGAGATTATGCTGTGACATGGGATTTCCCTTGAGTTGTTTGGCATAAAAATCATCCTAGTGGAATTTATTTGTTTGAAATAGTTGTTAGTATTGAATTGATTGTACAAAAAAGTTGAACAATAAAATGGACAAGATCGATCGTTTAAGAATCTTTTGCTTGGTCGCAGAGAAACAATCTTTTGCCCAAGCTGCATTGCAATTGGGGCTACCACGTTCCAATGTCACTTATGCGATCCAAATGCTTGAAAAAGAATATGAAGTATTATTGTTTTATCGCACTACACGTAAAGTGGCTTTAACTCATGAGGGCAGCTTGTTTTACCAGGAAGCCACGCGCTTGGTTACTCAGCTTAAAGAACTCAATCGTTTTAAAAGCCAAGTACGCAGTCAAGAAGGCAAGATCAGTATTGGTCTGCCAAAACGCTTAGCGACTCAAGTTCTGATTCCACATTTATCCTCCTTTTATCAACGCTATCCCAAGGTCAAAGTATTGATCAATGGCAGTGATGATTTTTCTAATTTGATTGAACAACAATTGGATTGTGTCGTGCGTGTTGGGCAGGTGCAGGATGAATATCTACTCATTCGACCGATTTGCCAGACCGAAATCTGGACAGTAGTGGCGCCCCATTATCTGGCTGAATTTGGAGAACCGACACAGTTTGATCAATTACAACAGCATTTTGCGGTGGATTATCATGTGGCCAAACATTATCGGGAATGGAGTGAGCTGGAATTCCAAGCGCATCGGATTAAAATGCCGTATCGTTTATTGGTTGAGAATACTGAGGCCTATATTCAGGCAGGTTTAGCAGGTCTTGGTATCATTCAGATTCCTGAATTTGATGCAGCGCCTTATGTTGAGCAAGGACGGTTACAACGTTTATTTACCGATACACCATGTTTGCAATTAGCTGTGAGTCTTTTACTGACAGATCGTCAGTACCGTCCCCAATATTTTCAGGACTTTGTTGACTGGTTAGATAGGCTATTAAAAACCAAATTGTAATGGGAAGGGAAAGACCTCATGTATGTGGGCAAAGCAAATAGTCAATAAAAAAAGCATACCTGAGTATGCTTTTTCCTATTTTAAAGATCAGTAGAGGCCCAGCAAGAAACCAGCCCCTAAGGTAAAGAAGCTGAATAACCAGATCCAGCCAAACGAATAGCGTAGATGGCGCCCCATGTCGGTGCCAGTCAGTCCGACTGCAAGCCAAGTTGCAGGTGAGAATGGGCTGACAAAGGTACCTGCATTGTTGCCAATCGCCATGGCATATACCACCGAATCTGCATTGACCCCAGCTGTGGCAGTGACTTCCTGCACAATGGGTAGTAAGGCAAAGTAATAGGCATCCGTACTGGTAAAGATGTCCATCGGGACACCCAAAATTCCGACCAGAATGTGCAGACTCGCAATCCATGTACTTGGCAGAATTTTAATGAGGTCCAAAGCAATCGATTGCAGCATACCAGATTCAGACAAGATCCCAAGGAAAGCACCTGCCGCAAAAATAATGGCAACCATGCTCAATGCTTGCGGTGCATGACGACCAATCACTTCAATCTGTGTTTTCGGCTGTGGGAAATTGACGATCAAGACCAAGGCAAGGGCAATCATAAATACGTAAGGGGCAGAGAACAGACCAAAAGCCAAACATACAATGGCAGCAACGATTAGCCCCAAGTTAAACCATAGATTTTTTGGTTTGGCATCTTCTTGCAGGTCTTCTGCCAGATCTTTGGCCATACAGTCTTGTTCAAATGGTGTAGTGCCAAGGGCTTGGGCCGCGAGAATACGTTTTTTCTCACGTAATCCCATGAATACGGCAAATACCATCATCCCTGCAACACCCACCACTTGAACGGGAATCAGACTATGCCAGAGTGTGGCAGCATCTAAACCTGTTGCGGCTGAAGCACGTCCCAAAGGTCCGCCCCATGGCACCATATTCATTACGCCCATACTGCCTGCCATCAGTAATAGCATCAGATAGGGACTCATACCCAATTTACGGTAAAGTGGTAATAAGGCTGGAATAATAATTAAAAAAGTGGCAGCGCCTGATCCATCTAAATGTACAATCGCAGCAATCAGGGTGGTCATCACGGCAACGATCACGACATTGCCACGGGTCATTTGCACCATGCGTTTAATCATGGGGTCAAAGACATGTAATTCTTTTAAAATGCTAAAAAACAAAATGGCGAATAAAAACATGGTCGCCACTTTGGTCACTTTGGCTAGACCGGCTTCAAAGAAACCAGAAATCTCGCTAATCGAAAAACCAGCAATGAGCGCGCCAATAAGAGGAACAATCGACATTGCAACAATTGGACTGGTTTTACCAGACATCAGTAGCGCAACAATTGTCACAATAATTAGAATACCTATCAGCGTCAGCATTATTTACTCCCTAAAGTTGTAACCTCTTGCCATAAAAAAAGTGTTAAAAATACACCAAAAATAAAAAATAAAGCGCCGACCATTATGCATAAAAACTTAATTTGTTCTTAAATTTAAGAAGAAAAACTAAACGATTAGACTAATAAATGAACATTCTGTTTAATTTTTTCGGAAAATAGGTCAGAGCGAAATAATGAATTGCCGACAAAGTAGCCAGATTTTGGAGTGATATCTGAAGATGAGCGCGGTAGATTTAATCACCATCTTTCTAAAAATGCTGTACCGAGAACAGTCCGAAGGACGTGACTTGATTTTGACTTCTGTGTTTTTTTGCAGTAAAAGATAAATTAGAGTAATTACTCTAATTTTGAGGTTGAATAAAAATGCAAATTGGTCGACAAGCTTGGATGGCGCAGACTTCGGGGGATTTATCCTTAAAAGATCGTATGGCACTCTTGAGCGATAGTCTTTTACCTGTACTTAAGCAAAGCATCAAAATGTACAGTTTGGCTTATCGGGATAAACCTGCTACGCAGCATGAACTTGAGGTGGATGATCTGAGCCTGCCAGACAGTTCAGATGTGCGACAGGCCTTGGAGAAAATGCAGGATTGCAGTTCGCAGACTTTACAGAATCATTGTCTCAGAACATGGTGCTATGCCACAGCATTTGCCCAAATGCAGCATTTAAAACCAGATGATGAATTATTAGCGGTTTCCTGTTTATTGCATGATTTAGGCATGACAGAACAACATTATCAGCATCATGCACAGTGCCGCTGCTTTGCTGGTCAAGGCGCTTATGCGGCAAGAGATTGGTCGCTTGAACAGGGGTGGCAATTGCCTCGTGCAGATCAACTGTTTGATGTGATCAGTCTGCATATGAATCCTTATGTTGGACTCGATCAGGGAGTAGAAGCGCATTTGCTGCAACAAGCGGCCAGTTGTGATGTGATCGGCAGTCGAGGTTTTGAGTTTTCTAAACAGTTTAGACAGCAATTACAGCAGCAATATCCCCGTCTGGATTTCAGCCAAAGTATGATTGAATTTATTCAACAAGAAGCACAGCAGCGTCCTCGCTCCCGTACCGCCATGCTGGTACAGAGTGGACTTAAGCAGTTGGTGCACTTCAATCCTTATTTGCAATAACGCTCAAAATAAAAAAACCACCTTTGCTTTTACAAAAGTGGTTTAGATTTAGGACACAATTTATTTAGTGGTCATGTTCCAGATATTCAGGCTTTTTCGGTAAGGCCCAACTACACATGAAACAGATTAACAGCATGATAATGACGTATACGAAGAAGGTATTTTCAATGCCTGCATCTTTAAATAATAACGCTACCGATGGCGCGGAACCCCCAAATAAGGCATTACCCACAGCATAAGAAAAGCCGACACCTAAAGCACGGACATGCGGTGGGAACATTTCAGCTTTAACTAGACCACTGATCGAGGTATAGAAGCTCAGCAACATCATCAAGAAGATCAGTAACAGGGTGATGATGACAGGGGAGTCAGCAAAGCTACGCATGCCTGTGACCATGACAGGATAAATAAAGATGGCGCTGAGTAAACTGAATGCCAACATGGACGCACGACGACCAATCCGATCGGAAAGCATACCGAACAACGGTTGTGCCAGCATAAAGACAAATAGCGCCGTGGTCATGATAAAGCCAACGGTTTTACCATCCATACCGATGTTGGTGAGATAGGTTTTTGAATAAACGGTCACTACATAGAAGGTGAGTGAACCTGCTGAGGTATAGCCCACCACCAATAAGAAGGTTTTCCAGTGCTGCTTCAGTAAGGCAATTAAGCTGCCTGATTCTTCACGCTCAGCATCTTCATGTGACAAAGTTTCTTCTAAACGACTACGTGCGAGTAAAGACAATAATGCAGCAACACCACCGATCACAAATGGAATACGCCATCCACCATCATTCAGTTGTTGTTCGCTCATAAAGCCCAGCAAGATCACCCCAAGTAAACTGGCAAGTAGTTGCCCGCCTGATAAGGTGACGTATTGGAAGGAGGCAAAGAAGCCTCGTTGTCCTTTTAGACCCAGTTCACTCATGTAGGTGGCAACGGCACCATATTCACCACCAACGGAAAGACCTTGTAGTAAACGTACCATGAGCAGTAAAAAGGGTGCCCACATGCCGACTTGATCATAAGTGGGTAAGGCAGCAAAGAGGAATGAACTGAGTGCCATTAAGCAAATCGAAATGACCATCGATTGCTTACGGCCCTGACGGTCAGCAATACGCCCGAATAGCCAACTACCGATTGGGCGCATGAAAAAGCTGGCACCAAATACACCCCACACATAAATGGCTTTCGTGGTTGGTTCCATATCTGGGGCAGTTAATGCATGCGTAAAATAGGCAGCAAACACAGCATAAATATAGAAATCAAACCACTCAACTAAATTCCCTGATGCCGCACCCACAATACCTTTGATGCGACTTCTTTTTTCTTCCTTGCTATATGTCTGACTCATATATGTTCCTTTTCAACCAAGCAAGATTCTGTAACTGAATCTTTACAGAATGTTATATACCGCTAAAGAAGCATGAAAATGACACTATTTTGTATGTTTTTTATGAATGCATTTTTAGATTGGGAGAAAACCCCTTATTTTTTGCTAACCCTTTGACAGATAAAGCATGTCAAAATAGTCAATGTTGAGAATTTAATATGATTAAAAGCAATTAATTGAGTTCTATTAAGAGACAATTTTATTGAGTGAGTCATCTCGTGTTGTGTCAATAGATTGTAATGAAGGCATTTGTGGGATTTTCCTCTTTTATTTTAATTCAAGACATGGAGTGCATGTATTGGAAGATGAGTGTTGCAATGACACTGAAAAGATGTAATCCAGAAAATATGCTAGAGGAGAAATCAACAGACGATACTGATGATTAATGCAGCAAAGCTGTGGATAAGTTTTAGTTTATACACATGAGCAGTTGTTGCGATTTATGCCTGTTTTCAAAGTAATTAATTGAATACTGGAATAGGGCAGTCTGCTCTTAATGGACATGCTTCTCCTTGCGTGAGCTTGTTCAGCATTGTTCTGATTTGATGAAGCTGTGCAATTTTTTCATCGATCATGTTGAGCTTTTCTTGGAGGATGGTTTGGACTTGTGGTGCGGGAATTTCATCCTGTGCTGTCATTGCTAAAATCTGCTTAATCTCACTCAAGGCAAAACCTAGATTTTTGGCAGTACGAATCAATTGCAATTGTTGCAGCGTCTGTTCTGGGTAATCTTTATAGCCATTATTACAGGTGATGGATTGGATCAACTGCATTTTTTCATAAAAGCGAATGGTGTCTCGGCTCAGATCGGCCTGTTTTGCTAATTGTCCAATCAACATGGTCGGTATCCTTTATTATTTTATAAAAAAGTGGTGCATAAATCACTTGACCATTGAGTGTACTCCATCCTTTAGCCTCTGCCTACATTCATTAAAAAGGGCGTATCAGATGGAGCATAACAACTTAAAAACACAGCCAGATCAACCAGTCGCATTGGTTGCAGGTGCAACGGGATTTATTGGTCGTTATTTAATTTTAGAACTCTTGAGGCAGGGCCACGCGGTCTTTGCCTTGGTTCGGAATCAAGCGAAACAACAAGTAATGCTCAGTGATTGGCTCAGTCAAAAGGGTGTTGCCTTGAATCAACTGACGTTTATTCAAGCAGATGTAACACAAGCTAATTTAGCTATTAGCAGTGGGGATTGGGAAAAATTAAAGTCCGTCAACACTTTATATAATAGCAGTGCATTATTTGCATGGAACCTGAGTTTGCAGCAAGCACGGGCAGTCAATGTTGAAGGTGCATTGAATTTATTAGATTGTGTGCATCGGCGGTGTGATTTAAAACGCGCTGTGCACGTTTCGGGTTATATGTTGACGATTTTAAGTCATTTACAGCAAGCGGGAGTCTGCCTTGAGCAGCCGGACAATACCGACTGGCCAGCTGTATACCAACATTTAGGTGCTTATGAGGCATCGAAAATAGAAGCGCATTTTGCATGGATACAACAGGCACAACAGCTATCAGTCGATTGGACTATTATTCATCCTGCAACAGTTGTTGGCGATGAGGAATCTGGTGAAATTCCAATCAATCAACCGATCGCGCAAATGATTGATGTGCTCAAACGGAGAAAAATGAGTGCAATCCCTGCAACGGCTCAGCACTATCTACCTTTAGTGCGTGTCGATGACCTATGTCGGATAATGGTCAGTGCTTCTGCTGATATGGCTTTGTCGAATCAAGCAATGTTGGTTATGAGTGAAGACAATCTGGCTTTGCATCAACTAACCCGTATGATTGCAGATCAATTGCAGGTCAAAGCGCCTACACGACATGTGCCACTTGCTGTATTGAGGTTTATTTTAAAATGGCAATGGTTGGCGAAAAAATTAGAAATGTCTACGGAAATGCTGAGCTTTCTAAGAACAGAACAGTTGGATCGAGAACGATTGACGCAATTTCAACAGCGCTGGCAGATCTCAATGGGCGATCTTGATGCAGCGATTCGGAAAAGCACTGACTGGATCAATCAAACCAGCTAGAACCGATTTCAAATAAAAAAGCAGCCCATCAAAAGATGGGCTGCTTTTCTGAATCTACAAGATTACCAGTGTTCACCTGGGAACAAACGCGCATAAGCACGTTGAATCAGATTCAACTTCTCTTGTTCACCGACAGAGGCGGTAGAGCTTGGGAACAAGTTGAAACCAATCGACATTAAAATATTGTTGATGTCTGGTGCAATGGCATAAGTAATCGAAGCAAGACGACCTAAGTTCGTCGCAATCTTTTTCGGACGCTTCACGATTGCATAAGCAATTAGGTCTGCCGCTTCTTCAGGAGAAAGTGTTGGTACATATTTATAAATCTTGGTCGGCGCGATCATTGGCGTACGGACCAAAGGCATATAAATAGAGGTAATCGCAATCTTGTGTGAATGAACCTCAGCAGACAAACAGCGGCTAAATGCATCCAACGCAGCTTTAGAGGCCACATAAGCTGAGAAGCGCGTTGCATTGGCAAGTACACCAATCGAGCTGATGTTAATAATTTGCCCGTCTTTGCGCTGCATCATGTGTGGTAAAACATTCAAGACTAAACGTACTGCACCAAAGTAATTTAACTGCATGGTACGTTCGAAGTCATGGAAACGATCAACCGACTCATGTACCGCACGACGAATTGAACGTCCTGCATTATTTACAAGAATATCAATGTGATCAACCGCCGCTAAGATTTCTTTTGAAACCGCATCGATTGATTCCATATCGTTGAGATCGCATGGGAAAACAGAGGCTGTTCCACCTTCCGCTTCGATCTCTGCTTTTACCTCATCTAACTTCTCCTTGGTACGAGCAAGCAAGAGCACATGAGCACCTGCTTGTGCGAGGTATTTTGAAACCGTTAAACCAATACCACTTGACGCACCAGTGACAATGATCGTTTTACCGTCGACTTTTTGCTGAAAAAGTTTTTTGAGTTTTGCATTCATGTAAGTGTCCTACATTAATCACGCTGTTGTTTGCAATGCCTTCTTATTACGATTAAACACTGCACTTTATTTTGGTGTAATATTAACCGATATTTTTTGTTTGTCCAGTGTAAATATTTGAAAAATAATGTCTTTTTTAGAGTAAAAGCTCTAAAACAAGATCTTGTAATAGTTGAAAAAGCAATTATATTTTTTAGCTTTTGCACAAAAAATAAGCCCCTAAAGAGGGGCTTATTGATTTCATTTAAATTAAACGTGTGCAAGGGCCTGTTCAAGGTCCGCAATTAAGTCATCGACATGCTCAATGCCAATCGACAAGCGCACTAAGTCTTCACTGACGCCTGCTGATTTCAGCTCTTCGGCATTGAGTTGGCGGTGTGTGGTGGTGGCAGGGTGACAAGCCAAACTTTTGGCATCCCCAATATTTACTAAACGGGTAAATAGCTGTAATGCATCAATAAACCGTGTTCCGCCGGCTAAACCGTCCTGAACACCAAAAGAAAGGATGGCAGAAGGTTTACCTTTCACATATTTTTGTGCCAAATGATGCTGTGGATGATCAGATAGACCTGCGTAATTGACCCATTTTACTTTTGCATGTTGTTTTAAATATTCAGCAATTTTGATGGCATTTTCGGTATGACGCTCCATTCGCAGATTCAAGGTTTCCAGTCCTTGTAGGATCAAGAATACGCTTAATGGACTAATTGCTGCACCAGTATTACGTAATGGCACCACGCGCGCACGCGCAATAAAAGCGGCTTCACCCAATACTTCGACATAATTCACGCCATGATAGCTTGGGTCAGGTGTATTTAACGCTTTAAAGCGTTCAGGATATTTGCCCCAAGGAAACTTGCCGCTGTCGACAATCACGCCACCGATGCTATTGCCATGTCCGCCGATATACTTGGTGAGTGAGTGAATCACAATGTCGGCACCAAATTCAAAAGGTTTCAGCAGTGCAGGGGTTGCTACGGTATTATCCACGATCACAGGCACACCATATTCATGCGCAATTTTGGCGATCACTTCTAAATCGATAATATTGCCAAGCGGATTACCAATGGATTCAACAAACACCAATTTGGTTTTGTCATCAATAATCTGACGCAGTGCTTCTGGATTTTGATAATCAAAGAAACGCACTTCAATGCCTTGCTTTGGTAAAGTGTGAGCAAACAGATTATACGTTCCGCCATATAAGGTCGAAACTGAGGCAATATTGTCGCCCGCTTCAGCAATGGTTTGAATCGCGTAAGTGATTGCAGCCATACCAGAGGCTAAAGCCAATGCACCAATTCCACCTTCAAGTGCCGCAATACGTTGTTCAAGTACGGCTGTGGTCGGGTTCATGATCCGTGTATAGATATTACCTTGCACTTTGAGGTCAAATAAGTCTGCACCATGTTGGGTATTATCAAAGGCATAAGACGTGGTTTGGTAAATGGGTACCGCCACGGCTTTGGTGGTTGCTTCTGGTGAATATCCCGCATGAATGGCTAAAGTTTCATCTTTATAGGTCATGATTACATCATCTACGTGAGTTAAATACTGATCGAGTCTAGCGCATATTTTATTCAAAATGGTGCATATTTTTTGCGCTGCATAGCATTTTTGTTGATATAGATCATGCTTTCGCTCTGGTCGCGGTTTTAGGAAAAGTGAAATCATTCAAGCTTGTAATGTCTTGAAAAAGAAATTCCTTTGTTCGAGGCAAACAAATCCCAACATAACTTCAAGTCAATTGGGTTTTCAGCGTATAATACGCCCGATTATTTTATTCGCTTATTTGCGATGTATTGGTTTTTCAATTGAGGAGTCCTGCGTGGCCCAATATATTTATACGATGAACCGAGTGTCGAAAATGGTTCCGCCGAAGCGCGAAATCTTAAAAGACATCTCTTTATCATTTTTCCCAGGCGCAAAAATTGGTGTGCTTGGTTTGAACGGTGCAGGTAAGTCAACCTTACTCCGTATTATGGCTGGCGTAGATAAAGATTTCTCAGGTGAAGCTCGTGCACAACCAGGAATCAAAATCGGCTATTTAGAACAAGAGCCGCCACTTGATCCAAGCAAAGACGTTCGTGGTAACGTTGAAGATGGTGTACGCGAAGCACTGGATGCTTTAGAGCGCCTTGATCAAGTTTTTGCTGAATATGCTGAACCAGATGCAGATTTTGATGCACTTGCGAAAGAGCAAGAAAAATTAGAATCAATCATCCATGCATGGGATGCACACAACCTGAATAACCAGCTTGAAATTGCTGCTGATGCATTGAACCTCCCAGCTTGGGATGCGGATGTATCATTGCTTTCAGGTGGTGAACGTCGCCGTGTTGCATTGTGCCGTTTATTGCTGTCTAAGCCAGACATGTTACTTCTTGATGAACCAACGAACCATTTAGATGCTGAATCAGTGTCTTGGTTAGAGCGTTTCTTGAAAGATTTCCCGGGTACGATCGTTGCGATTACGCATGACCGTTATTTCTTGGATAACGTGGCTGAGTGGATTCTTGAACTTGACCGTGGCATGGGGATTCCTTATCAAGGTAACTATTCTTCTTGGTTGGAACAAAAGAATGCCCGCCTAGAGCAAGAGAACAAACAAGAAGAATCTTTTGCCAAAGCATTGAAAAAAGAACTTGAATGGGTTCGTTCAAATGCCAAAGGTCAGCAAAAGAAAAACAAAGCGCGTATGGAGCGTTTTGAAGAGCTTAACTCTCGTGAGTTCCAACAGCGTAATGAAACCTCTGAAATCTACATTCCACCTGGTCCACGCCTAGGAAATAAAGTTGTAGAAGTTGAAGGCATCAGCAAATCATTTGATGGTCGCTTACTTTACGAAAACTTAACGTTTACTGTACCGCCTACAGCGATTGTTGGTATCGTAGGGCCAAACGGTGCAGGTAAAACCACGTTATTCCGTATGATGACTGGCGAACAACAACCAGATACAGGTACGGTGACGTTGGGTGAATCAGTTAAAGTGGCTTACGTCGGTCAGATCCGTGACACCTTAGATAACAATAAAACCGTTTGGGAAGAAGTTTCTGGTGGTTTGGATATCTTAAAAATTGGTGATTACGAAATTGCATCACGTGCTTATATTGGTCGCTTTAACTTTAAAGGCCAAGATCAGCAAAAACGTGTAGGTGAATTGTCTGGTGGTGAGCGTAACCGCTTACAGCTTGCCAAGATCTTACAGTTGGGTGCAAACGTGATCTTGCTGGATGAGCCATCGAACGACTTGGATATCGAGACTTTGCGTGCACTTGAAGATGCAATTCTTGTCTTCCCAGGTACGGTCATGGTGGTATCGCATGACCGTTGGTTCCTGGATCGTATTGCAACGCACATTTTGTCTTTTGAGAACGAACAGCCAGAATTCTACACAGGTAACTATGCAGAATACGAAGCTTACCGCCAATCACGTCTAGGTGATGATGCGGCTCAAAAACGTACCAAGTACAAAAAAATTACAGGTTAAGTCCTGATATAAAAAAACCAGCTTTCGAGCTGGTTTTTTTATGCTTATGAAAACGCTAATTCACTAAAGGCGCTATATAAATAGCCTTTGGCTTCAGGATGTCCTAAATGGGCTGCGCGTTCTAGCCAATATTGTGCTTTACCATAATTTTTATCTAAACCAAACTCGCCATGTAAATAGCTCTCGCCTAGTTTAAAGGCTGCGTCTGCATTACCACGTAGGGCTGCACGTAGAAAATACCAAACAGCATTGCGGTCATTTGAGGAAATGGTGTAATGATCCTCTTTAATATGTTCATTAATAGCCAAATTTTCAAAAAATTGAGCTTTACTAATTTCTTGTTTTGATTCAGAAAGAAGGTCATTATTCCTAAAACTCAGGAAACATGAGCGCAATTGTTGTTTTACGATATTGATGTTCATAGCCGTCTCCTTTCATTTAAGCTTTTTCTTTATTGTGATTTGAATATAAATCTTTTTTATTAGCTTGTGTTGATTTATTTATAGATAAAATCAGATTTAAATGTAATTTATGTAAAGATTTTATTTGTATATCAGATTTTAAATGAATTTAGGTATTTAACCTCTATTCTATTCATATCGTTTGGCCTTTTCGGGGCGATTTAAATAACCAAGGCGCTATGTAATAAGAATGAATAAAGATTAAATGATGATTTACAAAGTTAACTATTCCAGAGTGCTCGTCTGCTTTAAAGATGAATCTATTTATTAAAGTCACCCCGTAAATCAGACCACATTAGGAGTGGTGTAACAGTGACCACATCGAAGACCATCGCTAAAGGGTAGAGTACCATGCGGGTTGCTCGTTTGACTGGATGTTTGGTGGTGATGGTGGTTTCTTGTTGTAGGGTAATTGGATAGGGGTGTGCCAATTTCTGTTGGATTTTTTGTTGATCAAGCGCTTGATAGAGTTGTCCTTTAAAAAACACATTCATATAAGGATATGGCGCAGTTTCTTGATTTTGAATCAAATCAAAATTTTGTCTAAAACCTAGAGATTTTAATAATTCTTTTTGCTTTGGATTGAGATCCACCATACGGGTGTGGTAGCGAATTTGTAATACGCCGTGAAAATGATTTGGGTCATCCATGGTCAACACCAAGGGTGAAGGGCTGGTTAAACTGCGTTGTTCCGTTGGAATGGCATGTAAAAGTTTGAGGAGTTCGGTGCTACCATCAGTCATTAAATAGTTAAAATCTTGGCCTATAAAGACCAACCCTTGGTTTTTCTCATTATGAATGGCTTGTCCCAGCGCCAGAATTTGATCGGTTTTTAGTGTGGTGGTTTGAACCTGAGTACTTTCATTGGGCAGGGCTGTGGAAAGTAGCGTGGTTGCGCATCCACTTAAAGCAATGGCTAAGACCAGAAGGGAGAAGGTTTTATACATAAGATACCCGTAAAAGAGAACATTATTGTCATGAATCAAAATCAAAAAACGTTTTAAATCAGTGAGAACCTCACTGAAAATTGTTTTGTAATTTTATTACATTGGCATAGCCTGCTATAGTGCCTTTGTGCAATTTACTGTAAGGGTGTGCTGTTGCAACGCTCAACTGTTTTCGTGACCGTCTTGCTGAGTTTGTTCATGTTCCAAAGTTTCTGGAATGTGGCGGCAGCTTTTTGTGCGCATGAAACGGTCAGTGAGTACAGTAGTTTGAATCATTTTGGGCATCATGCTTCTGAAAAGAAACCAATAGCGGAACATCGTGCAGCATTTGATAAAGTGGCAGCAGATTTACCGATGCCTTTAAGTTTGCAAGATCATCATGATCATCTGCCATCTTGTTTTCATGTGGTGGTGGCTGAAGTTCAGCAACGTGTGAATGAACCGATGTTGCATAGCCAAGACATAGAACAAAAATATTACTGGTCTAATTCCTACCAGTCACCACATCTCACAGGACTCAATCCGCCCCCTGTATTGACCCCGCTATAGGTGGGGTAGCCGAAAAATAGCCCACCGCAATCTTATTACTTTGCGGGGCTTTATATGTCTTCTAGTTTAAATCAGCGTATCCATGCGGTTGAGCAGCGTACGCGAAAAAATCCTACTCAATTGTCATTGCCGTGGTCAGTCTTGGCACTTGCCTTGAGCACTGCTATTTTGAGTCCATCCATTGCCGCAGAATCTTTACTGGATGCCAATCAGCAGCCTGTAACTCAGGCTGCACAACGCAATGTGAATTTTGAGCAAATCTTGCAGGATGTGAAACGATATCAGGCTGGCACGGGGGTGTGGCAAACACAGCAAGGAATTGCTGAGGCCAATGTCAAACAGGCGGGTTTATGGGCGAATCCAAGTATCTCGATTCAGCAAACTGATTTCAGGTCAGGTAAAGACAAGGAATTGGAGTTTGGTGTTTCGCAGAAGCTTGATATTTTTGGGGAACGCCGTGCTGCGGTGAAGCTTGCCAATGTACAAGCCTCTCAGGTCGGTCTCAACCAAGAGCTATACAATGCGCAACTTGAGTTGGCAGTGAAATATCTGTGGTCGCAGGTAGTTGTGTTAGAGCTGGAACATGATGTGGTTCAGGCGCAGTTAAAAACCAGTCAAGCCACTTTAGACGCGACACGTTTAAGACTCAAAGCGGGCAGTATTGCGCAAGTCGATTTAGATCGTACTTTGATGGCGCATATTGAAAATCAGCGTTTATTTCAGCAGACCGAGCTGGCTTTAGCCACGGCAAAGCGTCAGTTGGCAAATCTGTGGGGCAGTACCGATAATCGCTTCTCTACTCAGGCAAGCAATGTCTGGCCACAACAAAAAGATTTGCAAGATTATTTGCAGAACAACTTATTTGAGCGTGCTATTCAACTCGATATCGTGCGTCAAAAAGCCAATATCGATTATTTAAAAGTATCTAATCGACCGAATCCAACCGTGAATTTAGGCATGGTGCAAAGTAAAAGCGCCGAAACCAATTCGACCGATAACAAGTTCAGGGTGGGCATCGATATCCCTTTGAATATTTTTAATCGTCAACAGTATTCATTGCGAATTGCCAATGCCAAACAAGATTTATTGGTCAAGCAGCAACAGTTTTACAAACAGCAAAACTTGAATGCGATTCAGACCTTAACGGCAGAGTTAGCAGGGTTAAAACAGCAGTTCGATTTAGTCAATCAACGACAAATTCCACTGTCCGAAACGGTACAAGAGAAAATGCTGCTTGGTTTCAAAGTTGGTAAATATGCCATTACCGATGTGCAGCAAGCCACCATGCAATTGCAAGATCAACGTTTAAATAAAGTGCAGTTACTCAAGAGTGCTTGGCAAAAACAAATTGATGCAGAGAGTTTAGCACTGGGCATTGAGCCGAGCATGGTGAGCTCAAGTGACGCATTAAATCAGATTAATCAAACCCTTTGGAAAGATACCAATAGCCTTCCCGCTGTAGTAGGAGCAGAATAATGTCGACAAATAAATCTAAAAAGCAGTGGTTTTGGGTCATTCTGGTTGTTGCTGTTGGCTTAGTCCTCAGCGCATTATTATTTTTCACAGGCAAGAACAAAACCAGTAGTGATGCTGCTACGGCTGATAGCCATGGCGAAGGTGAGTCAGGGCATGCTGAGGGTGAAGCAGGGCATGCTGAGGAAAGTGAGGAAGGCAGTTTAAATCTTAGTCCAAAACAGATGACTGAATACGGGGTTAAACTGGCTCAGGTCGGTGTGGGCGAAGTCGGACAGCAATTCGCCTATCCTGCCAAGTTGGTCACCAATACCGATCAGCAAGCGCATGTTTCAGCGACCTTTGCTGGACGTGTGGAAAGTGTCAATGCGGTACTCGGTCAACAAGTCAAGAAGGGGCAAGTGTTAGCCACGCTATTTATTCCTGATTTGGTGGATCAGCAAGCCAATTTAAGTATTGCTCAGGAAGCGTTAACCCTCGCTCAGCAAGATTATCAACGTGAAAAGCAACTTTGGGAGCAAGGGGTTTCTGCACGTCAGGATTATCAACGTGCTTACAATGCCTATCGTCAGGCGCAGATTCAGGTACAAGCTGCGCGTAGCCGTTTATCTGCCTTGGGTGCATCCAATGGTAGTCAGGGCCGCTATGTTTTGACCGCGCCTTTAAGCGGTGTGGTGAGTCTGAAAGATATTGTGGTGGGTGAGCAAATTACGGCAGATAAGCAGTTATTTGTGATTGATCAGCTAGATCAACTTTGGATTGAATTTATTTTACCAAGTGTGAATAACATCAATGTCCAACCCGATCAACAGATCGAGTTTAAGTCGTTGCAAACCAATAATAGCTTTAAAGCACAAATCCAGACTTTAACCACAGCAGCAGATACACAAACGGGTCGTTTACAGGTACGTGCCAAAGTGTTAACCCCAGCCAAAGAATTACGACCGAATTTGATGGTGAATGTACTATTAGATGGCACGGACAAGAAGCCTGTACTCCGTGTTGCCAAAGCGGCGATTCAGCAGATCGAGGGCAAAGCCACAGTTTTTGTTGCTAAGCAAGAAAAAGACCAAATGCATTTCACGCCAACGCCAGTACAACTGGGTAATTACTCAAGTGATGGGTTATGGGTTGAAATCCAATCGGGTCTGACTGAAAAGCAACAATATGTCAGTCAAGGTAGTTTCCTTTTGAAATCTGAGATCGAGAAGGGAGAGGCTGAGCATGGACACTAACGATAAGTTGCAGCTTCCTCCCGCGGAAGGTCTGTTTGATCGGATTATTCAGTTTTCAATCCGCAATGCGATTTGGGTCATGCTGTTTGTAGTGGCATGGATCGGGGTCGGGATTTATAGCTACCAAAAATTGTCGATTGATGCAGTGCCTGACATTACCAACGTACAGGTACAAATTAACAGCCAAGCGGGTGGATTCACCGCGCCTGAAGTTGAACAACGGATTACCTATCCGATTGAAAATGCCATGTCGGGTATTCCAAATTTGGAGCAAACCCGCTCGATCTCCCGTTATGGCTTATCGCAAGTCACGGTGATTTTTAAAGATGGGACTGATATCTACTGGGCGCGTCAGTTGATTAACCAGCGCTTACAGGAAGCCAAGAGTGCCTTGCCTGATGATATTGATCCACAAATGTCACCGATTTCAACTGGTCTAGGCGAGATCTATCAATGGGTGATCAAGGCTGAACCGAATGCCAAAAAAGCAGATGGTACGCCTTATCAGGCCATGGACCTACGTGAAATTCAGGACTGGATTGTTCGTCCTCAATTACAACGTGTGCCAGGTGTTGCAGAAATCAATACCATTGGCGGTTATAACAAGACCTACGTGGTTTCTCCTGATCTGAAACGTTTGCAACAACTGCAAATTCCGTTAACCGATTTACAAACCGTACTCACTGAAAATAATGAAAACCGCGGTGCGGGTTTTATTGAAGAAAATGGTCAGCAACTTACGGTGCGTATTCCGGGGATGTTGAAAACTGTACAAGATATTGAGAATGTCACGGTCAGCACCAAGAATGGTTTGCCAATCCGTGTTGCCGACGTTGCAACGGTTTCGATTGGACATGATCTGAGAACAGGCGGTGCCACCTATAACGGTGAAGAAACCGTACTGGGTATTGCCATGATGATGATGGGTGAGAACAGTAAATCCATCGCTCAAGCACTCGACAGCAAAATGCAGGAAATCAAACGTTCATTGCCTGAAGGGGTGGTGGTCGAAACGGTATATAACCGTAGTAATTTGGTCGACAAAGCCATTAAAACGGTGGCGAAGAACCTGATTGAAGGCGCAATCTTGGTGATTGTGATCCTGTTTGTATTCTTAGGGAACTTCCGTGCGGCATTGATTACCGCCTGTATTATTCCCTTATCCATGTTGTTCACTTTAACTGGTATGGCGGAGCAGAAAATCAGTGCCAACCTGATGAGTTTAGGGGCATTGGACTTCGGGATTATCGTCGATGGTGCGGTCGTGATTGTCGAAAACTGTATCCGACGGCTGGCAGAGGCACAGCACCATAAAGGTCGACTCCTGACCCGTTCAGAACGTTTTACCGAAGTCTTCTTGGCGGCCAAGCAAGCACGACGTCCACTGATTTTTGGTCAAATCATCATTATGGTGGTGTATTTGCCTATCTTTGCCTTAGCGGGTGTGGAAGCGAAAATGTTCCATCCAATGGCGATGACGGTGGTCTTGGCCTTAATCGGTGCCATTATTTTATCGGTGACTTTCGTTCCAGCAGCAGTGGCGCTATTTGTTACTGGTGAGGTCAAAGAGAAAGAAAGTCGCTGGATGGCGACGTTAAAAAGCAGTTATGAAAGCCTACTGGATAAAGCTTATGCATTCCGTTATGTGGTCGTGGCCGGTGCAATTACCATTCTGGTCTTAACGGCTGCGATTGGTTCGCGTGTCGGTAGTGAGTTTGCGCCACAACTGAGTGAAGGCGACTTTGCTTTACAGTTAATGCGTGCTCCAAGTACCGGAATTGAAGAGTCACTGAAAATTCAGGAAAGTGTTGAAAAACAATTGTTAGCAGAGTTCCCTGAAATCAAAGCAATCTTTGCACGTACGGGTACAGCCGAAGTGGCAACAGATGTGATGCCACCCAATATTTCAGATGCCGTGGTGTTATTAAAACCGCGTGATCAATGGCCAGATAAGTCGGAAACCATCGATGAACTTCGGACTCGAATGTTGGCCTATGTAGAGAAAATCCCAGGCAACAATAGTGAGTTTTCACAACCGATTGAATTGCGTTTTAACGAACTGATTTCAGGTGTCCGTAGTGATATTGGGGTCAAGATCTTTGGTGACGATATGCAGGTTCTGAACCAAGAGGCTGAAAAAGTTGCTCAAACCCTGAGAACCATCACGGGTGCAAGTGAAGTCAAAGTCGAGCAGACCGATGGCTTACCTTTACTCAATGTGGATATCGATCATGCTTTGGCGGCTCAATACGGTTTATCAGTGAAATCCATTCAGGACTTGGTCGCTGCCAGTATTGGTGGACAAAGTGTTGGACAGATTTTGCAAGGTGACCGTCGTTTTGATTTTGTGGTGCGTTTGGATGATGTGATGCGTACGCCGCAGCAATTGGCCATGCTGCCAATTCAACTGCCAAATGGTGGTTTGATTAAACTGCAAGATGTGGCAAAAGTGGAGAATATTTTAGGCTTGGCACAAGTCAGTCGTGAAAATGGCAAGCGCCGTGTTGTGGTCACCACCAACGTACGCGACCGTGATTTAGGTTCATTTGTGGGGGAGATGCAGCAGAAATTATCTCAGCAAAAATTACCAAGTGGTTATTGGCTCGGTTATGGCGGTCAGTTTGAAAATCTGGCCTCGGCAAAAGCCAGAATGCAGATTGTGGTGCCATTGGCATTGCTGATGATCTTCATTCTGTTGATGGCGGTGTTTAATAACTTTAAAGAAAGCTTGCTGGTGTTTAGTGGCGTGCCATTTGCCCTATCAGGCGGTTTGGTAGCGCTGTGGTTACGCGATATTCCATTGTCGATGTCAGCAGGTGTCGGTTTTATTGCGCTCTCTGGTGTTGCAGTGCTGAATGGTCTGGTGATGCTGAGCTTCATTAAAGAATTGCGAGAGCAATATGATATCCATTACGCCACATGGCATGGTGCGGTATTACGTTTGCGCCCTGTCTTAATGACCGCTTTTGTCGCATCGCTCGGCTTTATCCCAATGGCGATTGCCACGGGTACAGGGGCAGAAGTACAGCGCCCACTGGCCACTGTGGTGATTGGCGGGATTATTTCATCCACCTTACTGACCTTGCTGATTTTGCCAGTGGTGTATCGTTGGATGAATGAAGCGAAACAAAGCAAACGTCAGGAAAGTGCAATTTAATCTGTTTATGCTATCTTCTTAATGAAGCACTTTATTAAGAAGAATCTGAACCAGCCAAAGCGATATTCGCTTTGGCTGACTTTAAGACTGCAACAGGTCTTATTTAATGATGATAAGGAGTCCAACATGGGTGGACATCAAGGGCATGACCATAGTCATGCAGCGGTCACTGAAGGTAATATCAAAAAACTCACCATTGCGCTGATACTGACTTCAACCTTCTTAGTGGTCGAAGTGGTTGCGGGTTTAATCACCCAGAGTTTAGCGTTACTGTCTGATGCAGCGCATATGTTTACCGATGCTGCTGCATTGGCGATTGCTTTAGTGGCGATTAAAATTGCCAAACGTCCAGCAGATAACAAACGGACTTTTGGTTATCAGCGTTTTGAAATTCTAGCCGCCTTATTTAATGCCTCGATGCTGTTTTTTGTGGCCATGTATATTTTGTATGAAGCCTACCAACGTTTCACTCAGCCACCTGAAATTCAGAGTGTTGGCATGCTGATTGTGGCGAGCTTGGGTCTGATTATTAATCTCATTTCCATGAAGCTGTTAATGTCCAGTGCTGCTGAAAGCCTGAATATGAAAGGTGCATACTTAGAAGTGTTGAGTGATGCACTCGGTTCAGTGGCCGTCATCGTGGGCGCTGTGGTGATCTATTTCACCAATTGGTATTGGGTTGATACTATTCTTGCGGTTGCGATTGGTTTCTGGGTATTGCCGAGAACATGGATTCTGCTCAAGCAAAGTATCAATATCTTGCTGGAAGGTGTTCCAGAAGAAGTGGATATTGAAAAGCTGCGCAATGATTTACTCGGATTAGATGGTGTTGAGAGTATCCATCAGTTAAAGGTCTGGGCAATTACCTCGAAGAATATTCATTTGACTGTGCATCTGTTTGCACCGAAGGTTGATCGTAATCAATTGCACCGTGCTGCGATTGAAATGTTATCGCATGAGCATGGCATTGCTGAGGTGACCTTGCAAATTGAAGATGATGAAGAAATGAATTGTCAGCATACTCATCAACATGATGAGAAAGCTGAACAAGATCCTTCACATCAGCATTAAGCTGATGTGAAGATTTGCTTTGGAATAATAATTAATTCTGCCATTCGTTATTGCAGTCACGGCATTTCCAATGTTTTTGTGCCTGCATAAAGGCTTGCATTGAAATTTTAAAATCAGGTAGATCACGCCAGAACAGAACACCTGCAATCACACAGATTGCAAACACCACAACGGTTGCAATTTGCAGACCTTGACCCGCACCATTACCAAAAATCCACATTGCAACACTAATCAAGACCAAAATTAATAAAATAAAAATGGCAGGAACCAGAAGCACTAAACTTTTAGGTACATTCGGACGAGGGCTGTTAGCACCCTGACTGGCAGGCATAATTTTCACGCTTTGACATTTAGGGCAACGGTATTGCATAAAGGATTCCTATTCTGTTTTGACTATTTTAGCGAAAATTATGCAAAAGCAAAAATCTTGAGCCTTTCAAATACATAAATTTACTTATTTTATTGTTTATCCTGTCCCCCAAGCCGACGTTTAGATTTGCCTAAAAACCTTGCGACAGCTCGTCTAAAGCCATTCGCAAAACTCGGGGCAGTCTGCTAAGTTGCAACATGAGTGGGTTGAATAATGCGAAAGGAAACGCATGTTAAGCACCAAAATTCTAAAATTGCGTTTATCTCGCATTCAGAAGGGCAAAGAACATCTCTCCAGCCAAGATAAGTTGATGTTGGTGACGATGCAAAGTCCTGATCTCAGTGCACATTTCCTGCTGCGTTTATTTAAGGTGACTTTACCCAAGCAATGGCAATTCAGGCATGAGAATGATGAAGACCTGCTCTATGCCAGCCAATTAATTGAGTTGATTGAAGGTGAGCTACTGAGTGCTTATGAGTCGCATGCGCGTAAATATGCATGGTATGAGCAGTGTTTGGTTTATCGTCTGAATTTTATTGAGACTCAGCCGAATCAACAACATATCAATGGCTATCTACGTCAGTTGGATCGCTGTCTCGATCAACAACCGAAAATTGACCTTTTGCATTATTTCCAACGACATTATCCAAGTGTGCAACATGCGATTGCACTGGCCAAAGCCTACGCAGGGGCTGCACAATATAGCCAAGCAATTGAATACTATGAATGGGCGGCACAACAATCACCGCAACGCAATGAAACTGCTTTTTATGCTTATATTGATTGTCTGTTGAGTCGCAATCAGCCTGAATATCTGTCGCAGCTGAGTGATGTTGAATATGCGCTGCATCTGTTGCTCCATCATCTGAAACCGATTGACCAGAAAAATCAGGCCCAGCGATTACAGCGTGCGGTCAGTTTGTTGTTACCCGAGTCGATACTGCGGACACGAGCTTCAAATACCAATTTATTGGCAGATATGGGACGTGGTCTAAATTCGCTGGGGAAATCCTTAAATGGCATTTTTGGCGCTAAGCCATCGCATATTCCTTATAGTCGGGACGTGATTGCAACTGCACCACAGCTTTTAACAGCACAGCGTGTACTCACAAGTTTAGTTCAACAGAACACGATGCAAACCGCATGGCAGCGTTTTCTGGAACAGGGTACGAGCAGTACAGAGCAAGTTGATCTACCGCTGACTTGTTTATGGCAAGCCATCCAACAGAATGCAGAGATTTTGTGCTTATTACAGCAACCTGTTCAGTATGAGGTGTTACTTACTCAACTGACTCCAATTGAATCGAAGTCAAACTATGATTTTGATCTGGGCCATATTCAGATCATCTTGCAACAAGGCTTGATGGCATATTTAGGTGATATCCGTTTGAATAAACAGCATCCTGAACGGAATGCACTCTATGCGCAACGTGATGTGGTTGTTCAGGATATGATTGCTTTTGCCGTCTGGTTCAATCAAGAGGTTTTAGCTGCATATTTGCAACAACAAAGCCAGCAGTTTGAGCAAGTGCGGAATGGATTAAGATTATTGGATGTATCGGCCTTAAGCAGTGGATTATTTGCCTTGCAGTTTGAAATGCAAAAACGCGTGCAGGATCTCGCTGATTGGATGGCGCTAAAACTGGTTAAAGGCAGTGAGTTTGAGCAGATGCAAGCCGCATGGGTGGCATTACATGAACTCCCTAATTTTGGTATTGGACAAGAGAAAGTACAGCAGCTTGAATCAGCATTAGCACACTATAAAGCGCTGCGTTTGAGTCAGATGCAGACGCTGAGTGCTGAAGATCGATCAATACCTAGTGAAGCTGATGAGCCATAGAATTGTATGTAAAAGTGATGTTGCTCTGAAGTAGCAAATAATTTGAAGCGATGCAACAAAAAGACGCAAATCGCAGTGCAGAGCATGCTAATCTACAGAAAAACATCTAATAAGTTCAGAAAGCAGATTGATGCTCATAAGAAATGAGCTGGTAAGAAAGGGAAGAGGGAGAGCATCTTGAATCGACAAGATGATAAAAAGGCGATGTTTGATATTATGCCAGCGGATGCGGAAGTCTCTGCTGAGAAACCATCATTATCACGTCGACTGATTAATAAAACATTGCAGCATGCACAGGATGCGGTGGAATTTGCCAGCGATACTTCACGTAATATTGCGGGGGTGGCAGATGCAGCACTAGATGCCTTGGATCATGTCACGCATCACACCAAACGCGGTGTCGAAGGGGTGCGCAATACTGTACGTGATATGGTTTCGGAGACCAGTGAAGCGGCACGTCAGGTTGCTTTAGCCATGGCCAGAGCTTCTTTGGGAAAAAGCAGTCTGACCTTATATTTACCTGAGATGTTGCTGAATAATCAGATTCGCAAACGCATGGATCGTAGCGAAATTGACGATATTAAAATTGAGTGTGGTAATGACCGCTTCCATATCGAACTGGATGGGCACTATCGGCGTTTTCTGTATCGTCTTTCACTCGAATTTAATGTCTTAGAGTGTCGTATTGGGCAGGAAAAGTATTTACGTTTGCGCCAAGTCGATGAACATCTTGATCTACAAATTCGTCATGGCGGCACTTTAACTAATTGGGCGGCACGTCGTGTTGGGAATGTGAGCTTCGAGTTAATTAATTCTTTGCCGATTCCATTCTTAATCAATCATCTGATTCGTGATGTGCCTGGTATTCAAAAAGAAGGGCATCGCTTATGGTATATCGACTTGGAAGAAGCGGGCTTTATTGATTTCATTAATAACCGTTCGTGGATGGTAGATAAGTTATTAAACCTGACCGATTTTAGTATTTTACCAGGGTTAAATATCTTGCAAGAAAGCCGTGAATTGGTACAACAACTGGTTGATCAATTCGAGATCCGTGGCCTACGGGTACAGTCTGGACGACTAGAAGTTCAGGTCGGGATTGGAACTGAATAGGCAATAAAAAAGCCACTGTCAATGCAGTGGCTTTTTCAGAATTTGGCGTCCCTACGGGAATCCTTATTGGGTTGTTAGTGAATTGATTTTAATAAAAATAAAATATTTTAAATGTATTTGATACCGTTATATATACCGTCAAAAAAACGAGCTGTAATTTTTAGTATGGTTGGGATTCACTTTAAAAATTATCCCTTTTTCTAGGATTTTGATTGTAACAGGAATGTTATCTTTTGTAATCTTAAACAGCTTATCTCTAAAAATCTTGGAATAAAAATGAATGATGTTGAATCGAAAGCTGAAATATTGCCAAACAGTGAAAAAGATAAGTACTTAGGTATCAATGATTGTATTGAGTATTTGAGAATCTCAAAATCTGAGTTTGCTGATTTGATCATACAAAATTCACTAGAGCCAAAATTTCATTGGTCTGGATATCTTGAAACTCAAATGACCATAAGTTTACTTGAGTACGCTCGATTATTTGATAGCAAAAAACTGAAAACTTGTTCAATAGAGGAATGGGAGGATATTTCTATAAGTACAGAAAAACTCACCCTTGATGGTTATGTTAATTTCGAAGGATACATATCTATTACAGGTGCAGAATATTTCGTAGTGGAGTTATTGAAAAGTGGGACATCGAAAAAGCTCTGTATTAATGACATATATGTAATTGATGATCTTACACGTGATTCAGTTGTTACTCTCTTAGATCATAAACAGAAGCTTTCTAAAAAAATAAGGTCTTGTAAAAAAGAATTGAATAATGATGAGATTTATACGATTTATACAGATTCGCCCAACCAAGAGCTAAAAGTCGAAGACTGTAAGTTTTTGAAAGAGGATATTGGTCAACTTATTGAAAATTACAAAGAAATTGAAATACAGTTAGAGGATAACAAGAGAAACAAATCATATAGTGGTAAAGATCTGTTTAAGATGATTGTTCCTACTGCTATTCGTTATATTCGATTAAGGGACAAAATTGTAGATAAACCTCGGCAAGATGATGGCGTCGCAGGTTTGAAAAAAGCAGTTAAAGACTATCTTAAGAATGATGAATCATTGCAATTTCTTGACAAAAATTTTGCGAACAATTGGCGGTTAATAATAAATGGTGTGAACTTAGATCAAGGTAAAAGTATTTTGGATGAAATTTTTGAGGAAGATATAAGCAAATACATAGGTTGAACCTTGATCCTTACATTTGGTTGTTTTGCAATCAGGATCAACGTAGATAACATTGATCTAATCATAGAAGATGAAGTCCTCGGCCAATAACGGCAGCTACAGAGGACTTTTGAATGCAAGCTAGTGTTCGACAAAATGATAGCGTAGTGGAGGATTCGACTACTGCTATGCTACCTAAAACAGGCTATATCAGCCTAAACGATATGCTTCCACATCTACCTATCAAACGTTCAACCGTTTGGAAATGGGCTAAAGATGGTCGTTTTCCTGTACCAGTGAAAATTTATACACTGACTCGTTGGCGCTGTGAGGTCATTCACAGTTGGTTGAACCAATATGGAGGTACGGGAGTATGACGATGGAAGAGTTCAATAATGAAAAAGGCTATCAAAAGATAGCCCATTCACCTGATGAGCAGAATTGCAGTTCTGTTCATTCAGAATCTGATCAAATTGAGAGTCAATCAGCATTACATCTTAGCATTGTGGATAAAGGAGGTGCGAAAGAAGATTGTAAAACAAATGATCTAGCCATTGCAGGAGGGGAAAATCAAGTTGACATCCTTACTTGTATTGGCGATACAACTGAAATTGTAAAAAATGCTGAACAAGATATTCCTCAACCAAGGGTTATCCAAAAAGAATTGCGAGGGCTTCACCATTTATTTAAGGTGCGAGGAGGAGAATTCTTGTTTTTGACAGAACAAACTTTTTCAGTGCTCTTTTGCTGGTCTGTCTTAACTCGATTTTTATCCCTTTACGATGAAATTAACGCTAAAGATTTGTATTTTGCTCCTATCTTGATGATCAATGCTTCAGGACCAGGATATGGCAAGAGTACACTTCAAATGTTTCTAGCTTGGGTGAATGGTGTTAATGCTAATGAACGTGTGGCTAATGCTACTCCTGCTGGATTAGTACGGATGACTTCATCATCAAGAGGTCACCCTGTATTTGCTGATGAAGTAGATGTACTGAAAAATGTCAAAGACTTTACAGAGTACTTTAATAGCGGTTTTGAGCGAGATGGACCAGTTACTGCTCGTGCTAAAGCCTCTAAAAGTGTCTTTGGTTTTAAATGTGTTTCAGGAATCAATATTGTTGAAAAGCTAGAAGTAGCAACAGTCTCACGTTGTATTGTCATTGAAATGCAGAAAGTGCCTAATGGGGTAAATCTCAAGAAGTACAAATATGTCGAAACAGCGGATTTAGTCAGCCTTTCACATGCAATGGATGAAGTGATCAAAGATTATTACGATGAAATTTTAGAGTTCATTCAAACATTAAATGTGCCTTTAATTGAGTATATTGATGATCGTTTAGGTGATGTGTGGGAGGACTTACTAAAAATTTCTATCTTATTAGGTGAAGATGTTTACAACGATGTCACAAACTTTATGTTTCAGTCTGGTTTGGTGAAAGATAAAATTTTGGAAATTGCAAGTATTGATTTTACTAAGGTTGAGTATCCTATCCCACGTGAAAAGCATATTCCTGATGAGCTTGTAGCATTTGATGTGAAAGATAAAACTACATGGGGGAACGTACCTACTAAAGTATTTGTCAAAGCCTGTGGAGATTATCTAGTAACATCTGATGATCTACGAAGAGGTATCCGCTCTATCGAATTGGAACGGTTTCAGGAAAAGCTTAAGCTTGCTGGAGTGCCAATTACATCTCGACTTATTACGCGGGCATTTAATGCTGAAACTGGTGTGCCAGTGGTCGATAAAAATGTTGATGGTAGTAGTGGTTATCTATTTACAACATTGGATTCGATTAATCTGACACCAACTGAGCATCGAATTTATGAGGGAATAATCCACTTACTCAAAGAGAAGCAGCCTTTATAGGCTAATGTTGTTCACTCAAGTACATCGGTGCTCTGATATAAAGGATACGTGTCCTTGATTGCCTTACTACGCGGGGCCTACTAGGTCTCGCTTTCTTTCGTTCCAAAAAAATAAATTACATATCCCTTTTAGCTCCTTAAGACGCTGTCTTGTATGGGATACACCACTCTTGGCAAGGAGTTGTAGCGAAGCTAATCCTCATGCGCAAGTATTTAAGTGACAACTTGGGTATGAGGTCAGCCTAATTCTGTAAATTTATTTAATACGGCTATACGTGCATGGATTTCATTGACCTGACTGTCAAAACTCCTTGCACTGAGTTTATCGCCTAATAACTTGATGCAATGCATCTTGGTTTCGACCAAACTACTTCGATGATAACCAGACCACTTTTTCCAAAGCCTTCTTCCTAGGCGTTTGACTGTTTTCAATAATTCATTTCTCTCTAAAGATCCCAATTTCTTATCTTTCCATGGTCTTGCATTTTTTTTTGGAGGAATTACGGCATGTGCATGACGATCTGAAATCACTTGTATGCACAGTTTCGTGTCATATGCTCCATCCGTATAGACAAAATCAATGTGTTCATCAGATGGGATTCGATTCAGCAGATTATCCAAGACTTGTGAATCACTGACATTATTTGTTGTGAGCTGTACAGCTCGTATTTGCAAGGTTTTAGCATCTATACCAATATGCAGTTTACGCCATTGCTGACGATATTCAGGCTGATGTTTCTTGCGTTTCCATTCACCTTCGCCTAAGAACTTAAGGCCAGTTGAATCTATCAATAGATGTAATCCTTCATGACTTTTTTGATAGCTAATCGCAATATCAATCTGCTTTTGTCGACTGCAAAATGTGGAATAATCTGGTGCTGTCCAACTTAACCAACTGAGTTGAATTAGGCTTGGCACAAAGCCTGTGACCATACGCAAAGAAAGTCGAAAGGTAGATTTGATCATCAACAGCACTGAATTGCTGTATCAGAATAAGTTTGATTTCTTCCATGCTTAGCTTGTGGCTGAGCATACCATTTAGTCTGAGGATCGAACCAAACTGAAATATTTCCTCGCTTAATTAGAGCTTGGTTGTACGAGGACCAGTTGGTTGTAAGGTAGATTTTAAGTGCAGGCTTCTTCATTTGGAAATTATATTGCTGAAGAAGCCTTTAAGAAAAACTTTGTGCAACAAAGCCCTGTTGAGTAGACAAAGAAATCCGATTAAGAATGCTTAATTGGATTTTCTGAGGTCATTTAATTGAATTCAATCTTTAAGTAAACAGCATTAGCTTTTATAGGCTACTTTTTTTATTTTTTGAAAATTTATAAAATAATTTTTATGATTTATTTAGGCTTGATACATTGCTAAATTAAAACATAAAGTCTTGTAAGTCACTCTTAGTAATATAACGTGAGCAGACACCACGAGCTAATGATTTTAATTTCTTTTGCCCAATCTCAGAATTTATATATTCATAAAAAAATAAACCAAGGGATTTATCCTGAAATTGTATTTTGTATAAACAATCTGATATTTCTATTGGCTCACCTTCATAAATTGTGGATTTCCCCATAACGCGAGTACCAACTCGACAGACTAGAATTTCTAAGTTTTTAGAATATTCTTTATCTTTTTCCATGGATGGCTTTGAAACTGAAGAAATATTTGTTGTGTGCAAATAAGGTAAGCCTTGTTTCACTAAATCTTGGTGAGTTTTTTTCCCACGTTGAATAACTGCAACATCTCCTAAACGCTTCAATTTTGAGTTTGAATGAAATTGCTCTAAGTAAGAAAAGTCCATTCTATCTTTAAGAATATGGCTAGGAATAGCTTTTAGATGAATTATTTCTCCATATTCTGTAATTCTACTAACTGGAATATTTCTGTTTGCTTTTTCAATTTTACGAATGAATAAAATATGTGTTTTAGCTTCAGTGAAAGAAAATGGTTTTCCTGTAATTTCAATAATTCTTTCAATTTTCCATTTTTTTAAAATAGCATCTCTAAATTTTACGAACCGCTGACCTGAGATTAGAGATTCTGGTAGAATAATTGCTAATATTCCATTTTTAGAAAGTAGAGATAAGTATTGACAGATGAATATTAATTCAGCTCTTATAAATTTTTCCTTTTTAAAATCTAAATCTAAATAATCTTTCAAAAGGCATTTGAGTGAATCATTTAGCTCCACTTTAGATAAAAAAGGTGGATTACCAAGTGCTAAATCGAACTTTTCATTCTTCAAAAAGGAAAGAGATTGAGTTGAGTCATGACAATGAATTTTTAAATGATTAAAATTTTTTTTAAGAAATTCAGTATTATCAAAATCAAGATCAACAGCCGTTATTTGACAACTTGGAACAATTTCATTAAGCGGAATAATTAAATCACCTTGACCAGCGGCTAATTCAATTGCATTTTTAGGAGTTGGATTCAGTAAACTTATAGCCATTTCTATCATTGGTCTTGCAATAGAAGGTGGCGTATAAAATTGTCCTAACGCAATTTTTTTGTTCATAACCCAATTAAGCTCATACATCTAGGGTAGAATGATAGCTAAATGCAAGCCATGGTACCAGCATTTTCTGAGGATATGTAATGACTGTTGAAGACGAATTAGAGTACAGAGCGGATCATATGACGCTCGAAGAGCTAGAAAGAATAACAGCAGAGACAAAATTCTATCAAAATGTTGTTAATAAATTATTGGCTAGGGGAGCAAAGCTGATTGTTGGCCCTAGAGGCGTTGGTAAAACACATCATATGAAGATTGCTTATAAGCAATCTTTAGTAAACTCAACGAAACCCTTACCAATTTATGTAAGTTTTTCAAAGTATTTACGACTTGAACCTCTCAAGAATAAGTCTACCATTGCGATTCAATATTTCCATTGTTGGGTTTTGTCTAAAGTTTTATTGGGTGTAAAAGAAGCAATTGAAGCTATAGGACTAGCGATAGAAGATAATTTATATGATATCAAATGGGACGATATTAAATTATTTTGTGACCAGATTGAGAAGCAGCAAATAAGAGATTGGCAAAATGATCTCTTGGAAAAGATCTCAGTTCAAATGGTGTCTGACTATATAGAAAAAGTTTTATATGAAAGCGGAAGAAAGCATTCTATTCTGCTTTGTGATGATGCTGCATTAGTTTTAACAAAAGACTATATGATTGAATTTTTTGATATTTTTAGAGCATTGAAATCTGCAAAAGTATCCCCTAAAGCTTCTGTGTACCCTAATACAGAATTTGGCCCTAGATTCCATGTGGGACAAGATGCAGAAAGTATTTCTTGTTGGCCTTCAATTACAGATAGTGAATATGAGAAACTATTTGAAGATATTTATAATAAACGTTATTCATCTGAGCTAAAGGATGACTTAAAAAAATGTTTTATGTACGCTGCTTTTGGTGTGCCAAGAGCTTTTATAAACTTAGTCAATCAATATAATAATAGCACAGGTAGTAGTATCCAAAATAAACTTAATAGTGTAATTGGTGATCAGGCGGATATTATACTTCAAGAGTTTAAAACACTGGCAACGAAACAACCACAATATAAAAATTATGTTCAAATAGGTTATGATGTCTTTTTAAAAATTATATATTCAATGGTGGCTGAGAATAAAAAATCTTTATCTGAAAATAAACAGCAAATATATCTAGGTATACTTCAAGATTATGAAAAAGATAGTAAATTAGCAAAAGATTTATTGATTATTATTCGATTGCTAGAAGAAACAGGGCTTTTAGCTAGAGTAGCTGAAGTGAAACACGGTTCTAGCTCTTCAGGAAAACCACGTGTATATGATCGATTCATACCACACTTTACTATTTTAATTAAAGAAGGGGCATATCAAACTGGTCGCGCAGGTGCGATTTTTAATTTTTCTGAATTACTTAGTTATCCAAAAGAAAAGCACCCATTAAGAAAAAATTCTTTAGCAGAATTTATAGAAAATGATCAATTAGCTAATCTAAAATTGGATTTACCTAAATGTGGGAAATGTGGAAATCCTAGAAGTGATATAGATCAAAAATTTTGCATGCATTGTGGATCGGAGCTTATAAATAAGTCTACTTTTGAAGAGCTAATTTCAAGAAAGGTTAATGATCTACCTTTGTCGGCATGGTTAAAGAGAAAAATAATTGAAGAAACACGTATTGAAACCGTTGAAGATATAATTTCATCTACTAATCCCTCTCAGGAGTTGCGTAAAGCAAAAGGAGTAGGAGAAAAAAGAGCAATGAGGATTATAGAAGAAGCTACTAAAGGAATGGAGGAGTTTTTGTACTAATGGCTAAAAGACCTTCTCCGCCTTATTTAAAAATTAACGGTGATACACGTGCAGCTGCTTTAGATACAACAAGTTTATTTGGAAGCAACTCAGTAGAAAACTCAGTATCACCTATTGATATTTTTATTAAGAAAAATAAATATTACTTAATAAAATTAGGTGCATTGGAAAGAGATCATTTAATCGATCCATCTAATATTGATGATATAGATATTTATAACCTTTTTTTACTGGGTCTAGTATCTAATGTGGAATCTTATTACCGTAGAGTTATACGGAAAGTTATTTTGATTGATGAAAGGTCCTATAACTCTTCTATGGAAGAACAACTGACATATGCTGCGGCATTGCATCACAATATAGATTTGTTACCAGAAGCTCTACTAGAAGGATGTTCGTTTATATCATATGAGAATATTAAGAACACTGTGAATACTTATATTAATATTGGTATTAATAAGCAAAAACCAGAGCAGCGTGAACTAATACAGTGTTTAGAAATGTTTGAGCAACTATGTCATCTAAGACATTGTATTGTACATCGGGCAGGTTTGTTGGGTTCGAAGAATGCTATTAAATTAGGTATAGATAAGCATAAATCATTTTTTGAAAAACCGATTATTTTAAACTTAAGCTTCTTACAAGAAGCAAGTTTTATTTGCTTGAATTCTGTGAAGACATTCAATGATTTTGCTTTTAATTCATTGATACATAGATATATAGATGATAATAAAAATGAAATTAGTTGGGACTATAGGAGAGATAAAGTGTGGTTTATGAAGTACTATAAATTGTTTGAGTCTGTAGAGATTAATAATGATTTGAAAAGCTTGTTAGTAAAAACTCATACATCAAAAGAAGTGTATAATTTGCTAAGAGAACATTATTCATAATTAAGTATATTTTTATTTTTTAAATTTAATGTCTTCTAAGGTTGAATAGTGTATAGTTTTTTATATGTTTTTTTGCTTATTTTATTTTAATAGCTATTATTTTGATTTTTGGATCTATGTTTTATAGGGTTAAATGTGGAACCATACCTCCTTTTAAGTGGTTTAACTCTATTATTACTCTTATTGCAACGGTCTTAACTCCTATATTAGCAGTTGCAGCGTATGATGGTTGGAAAAAGCAACACATTATTAATCAACAAGAAGCAATTATTGTTAGAGTATTAGATCAACTAGATAGAGTAGATGTTGCTGCAAAAGATTATTTTAAACCTATTCATATATCTACAGTAATTAATGATAGTGAAAAGTATAAAAATGAGATATCTAGTTCAAATATACAATTAATTTTTGAATTGAAAAAATTAGAAACTTTATTGGAAAAGACCAAGGAAATAGATTTTATTTGTTCAAATAAGGGAAAAAATAATGTAATTGAATTTGAGGAATTAGTGGATAAACATTATGAATACTTGAAACTTAATACGGAACCATTTCCAGAAGAAGATAAAGAATTTAAAAAAGCACTTCTTAAAAACAATGAAGCAAATTTATTTATTTCTTTTGGAAAAATAAATATTAAATGGAATGATCTCTCTAATGATATTAGATCAATAGTTTTGGGTTGGTCAGGGAGTAAATTATTATCAAATATGGAGGAGACCAAGAGCGAACCTTTTTGTGTGGAAAGTACATATGATCATGATAAGTATGCTAAAGAAATATTTGAAAGGTCATTCATAAATTTAAACTAAAAATACTCATATAGAATAATTAGTTTTTACTTCATAAAATAAACTATTGACGTTTACAATCATTCGCAATTATTATCAGTTCGCTGACCACATTGTCAGTCGGTTTTAGCAGACCGTTTAATGACTCCCGCATCAGAGCTTTTTCTTCTGAGGAATAGCCTTGTGTGGTGACTACTCGTCCCTTTCCCGTTGCGGTAGGACGGGAGAGGGACACCTTCGGGTGTGCTAGTTTGAGTTATTACTAGTCTGCTAACCCTTTCTCGTTCTGCCACCATAAATAACGAAGGGACTTCATAGTGAAATTTAATAAAATAACTTTAGGCATTGTTGCCTGTACGCTAGGCGTATCTATATACACTTATCAATTGTATGCTGGAAAAAGTCCACAAGCTGCTACAGGCGTTGTGACTCAAACAGCTCCTACCACTTTTGAGCATGAAAATAATAAAGTTCGAGTTAAGAATTTGAATGATGCTCAAGCTTTATTTAATATTTTATATAAACCTGTCGATAAAAATAGCATAAAGAATAAAGAAGAGTTAGAAAATTTCAATAAAGCAAAGAACAGCGAGTTTAAGTTTATTGCTTATTTAGATGATGTGCTTTCGGCATACCAGTACAAAGGTATTAAAACTTATAAAAGTAATGGTGAAGAGCGCTATTTAGTCGCTTTTTCACATCAAGATGCTACGATTTCTGATCTTTCTGACCAGTCGAGTTCTCTAGATTTATTTTTATTTAAAAAGTCTGAGGAGGAGTATGAACTTATAGCACAGACTGAAAAAGATGGGTTGGGGAATGGAATGAGAGAGATATTTGCTCAAACCTATAAAAATATTATGGATACTGAACCTCTAGATATGGGGAATAAATTTAAAGGATTTATTATAGATCTTCCATATGGTGGAGGAGGTGATGAAGCACATATTCCTAATATTATTTTGATAGATGAAGAAGATAAAAAAATTAAAAATATAAACTTAAATGATGAAATTGTATTTTCTGCTGAAAGTTGGGGTGATATTACTCCTAAATATATTTTTAATTCATTCTATCATCTAAATAAGAATAGTGAAAATAAAGGTGTATATGATTTAGAAGTCTTTTATGAGGGTGAAAATTATACAAGAAAATCACACAGTAACTCCTCAAAAGTTGTTCCTTACAATATTCGAAAAACGTATCAATTCGATGGAAACACCTATGCATTAGTATCTGAAAAACCAAATAGTTTTTCAGAGTCATCAAATTACAATGGCTATGTAAGCCACTTTTCTACATTTAATAATAATGGTTATGTCCCTATACCTTATAAATCAATAGAGAATTTTACACGTAGAAACATCGACTATTGGTTAGGACGAGGGATACGTTTTTATACACCAGCTAAGAAGACTGACGAATTTTTTACATGGAAGGTGAAAGGGGTAAAACTTTTTGGTTTAGATGTTATTGGGATAAAACGTGGTGTATGTAATATTAGCGGTGAAGATAGATGTGGCTATGCTGGTGATACAATAGTTGTTTTTGATACTACTATTAAAAATCTAAGGAAAGTACTAAAAGAAAATACTTATGTGGATTATGGAAATTTGAGTGAAGCTCAAAATGAAGAATATCCTTATTTAGATAATGCTGAATTTGAAGGTAAAGAAAAAGCAGCATTATTTGTAGTAAATGAAAATCCATAATTCCAATTATAAGAATGGTTGATGGAATTAAATGGGTTCCATCAATTCAACTAACTTCAGTAAATATGAATATAAGGCTAGTAGATGTTTGCAGTTTTTACTCTTTTTATTATTGGTGGAGGAGTTCTTTTTTATCAAGTCCTCATCTTTAGTATCATTGTTGCTTCTGGATCAGGTGGGAGATGGATAGTTGCTCCTTTAGCCTGTTTATGGACTTTAACCCATGTTTTCTTCCCACCTTTGATGATTCTACAATACTGTGTTATCGCCATTGCTTTTGTATGTGCAGCAAAGCGGTGATCCTACTTAACCATATAAATAAAGTAATTTAATGGAAAGTACTTTGAATTTTAAAGATCTAAAATAAGCTAACTAACCAATAATAGAGATTTTTAAATTTAGTCCAAAGGCTATTGCTAGAGTAATCATATTGGTTAGTGCCACAATATATACCTTTCTCTAGATCTGCTTTAGCTTCTAATAATATAGTTTTACCTTCACTGGTCCTACTTACGCAAATGCTTTGAGCATATGATCGGCCTGTTTCAAGGACAACATCATATGTAAGAGGCTCTTTAAATTCAGAAGATTTAATTTTAATACAGTTTTCTTCTGTAATAGGCATTTTAAGATTCAAATAAGTTTTTGAATATGAAGAATGAAAGGCGTTAATTCCATCTACTTTCCCCATATAAATTAAGGTCTGATTCTCATATGCTTTGTCATAGTCTACTTTTGTAAATACACATACATCATTATCTTTAATTTTTACATATAATTTTGAGTTTGGAGATGCATTAACAGTACTACTAATAAAAAGTAGTAAATATAGTAATTTCATAGATTTTTTTTAACCCCACGGCAATAGTGATTTGTCATTAGGATTTTCTAAAAACTCCTTTAAAGTAAATAAGACATAAGGTTCTAATTTAAGGCTAAGCCGATGATGTGGTCTGTGGGGATCTGAGTATTTTAAAAACTTAGCATCAAAATAAAGCTCTATAATACGGCCCTGTTGTTCATAGTTAAATTCATTAAATTTTTTATATAAGTCTCTACCTCTTAAATCTGTTGCATATGGTGATATATCTTCACCGCTACTCGCATCAGGAGATTTAACGGTTTTAAAATATTCACCACGGCAAACACGTTTTACTTTACTCATACCTTGAAAGCCTAATACATTCTGCCAGACATGTGTAACTTCATGCATAAACCAGTGTTTTAGTTCAGGTCGTGCTTCTGTAAAGTCCTTAATTTTTATATAATCCTGCCTTGGTAGTGTAATAAAATATCCAAAAGGGGTGATAGCGTTACCAGATAAACTCTGTACGAAACCTCCCATAACGATCCAAATTTTTTTATAGTCAATAGAATCTTTAAAGACTGATTTACACATTATAATTTCTCTGTCAGTTAGTCTTCTTCTTGCCACAATATTTATTGTTTTTGTTGGCACTGGCCCATTCTTTTTTATTTCCTCTAAGGTTTCACTCATTGAAAATATTTTTTCACGAGTATCAATTTCATACTTATTTTTAAAAATATCAGTCATGGTCATGCTCCTCATATATTATATGAATCTGGATTTCTTCCTTATTCTCGCTAGTAATTAAATCTGTAAAGCCATTTGCATCCGTTTTCCCATGAATAATATTTCCACCTTTCTCAATTTCGTAACATACATTACTCAAAGGTTCTCCTGTTACCTCATCTTGCAATAAGAATCTCTGACCATATTGAAGAGTGGGGGCAAAATTAGAAGTATTTGTATTATTTGATGATTGGCTATAAGAACTACCACTTTCTCCTACAACATGGGACTGTTGTGGTTGAATAGTCGCTCCACATGTCAATTTATCCCCGACATACGCCACGGGCTTGCCATCAAAAATCACATGATCATGGCTTTTAATGACTGTCGACCAGCATTTGCATTTAGGACAAAAATGCCCATCTCCAGCACGCACAAATAAGTTTCCCATTTGTGAACTTTGCATTTGAGTGGCTGGAATGATACCACCATGATTAGTTGGTGCATTATGAATAGCGAAACCTTTCATTCTAAGCAGCTCTTAAAAATTATTCATGATTTAAAAAGTTTTCAGGTATTGGTTGATCCTTGTAAATTCTAATAGCAATAGTAGTATTTGGGCTTTCAATAATCACATCTCCATTTTCTATGTGACTACCAACTAAAGCAACTGGTGATCCATCAACAATACATGCTGTGCCAGCACCAGAAGTAATTTTGGAGATTGTACCATCTGCATAAATGACTTCATCACCGACACGAGCAATAGGTAACCCGCTAAGTTTTACTGTATTAGAAGATGTATTGACTAAGCCACCATTTTGGGATTTTGCCCCATGTACAGCTACATAGTAGATCGTATGAGGTTTGTTGTTCCAGTAGAGTTGTTCAGCATTTGAAATCTGTTGGATATCATTTTCTGAAAGCTTTTCTAATTGCTCAATAGGAAGGTCTTGTAGAAAAATAGGGTTTGTCATTATGGTTCCTGTTTTAATTTTCGGCATAAGAATAACAAAAATAAATCAAACTAAAAAATAGTTTATATGTAACTAATAAGTTTAGTACATTGAAAATAGTGCTTGATTATTTCCGATAAGAAGGCAGGTATTTACTAAAAAAATACTACTGATATACGATATATGAATGGCATTGAACTTTAATGTAAAGATGTGGTTTTGGTATAAGGTTTTGAAAATTAGTTAAATTATTGGATTTTATGTTTTTATATTCGTAAAATGATATATCAATACTAATTCAATGTGTGATCTCATAGATTCAAATGGGCATCCTTGTAGCAAGTTTTATTTTATGAAAAAAGAGCTAATCAATAAAATTTTAGTAGCATTTGTCATCTGCATGATTGTAAGTATTACTATTTGTGGAGTTGCCTATGTGTGGGAGAGAAATAGCATAAATATTTCTTTCGTAAAGGATGTATTTTCAATAGTAATGAGTATCTTAGCTCCTTATGCAGCAATTATATTATTTACTGATTGGAAAGCTCAAGCCCATCATGAGAAGTCATTAGATTTACTGATAGAAGTACGATCTTCATTTTCTGCGTTGCATAGATCAATTATGAGATTGAAATTGAATAATAATTATACGATACTTCATAAGATTTATAAGGATGTTAATTTTCAAGATCTACTAAACATTAGAAGAGAGGAGTTTAAAAGAGAAGTTGATAACCTAACAGTAGTTTTTGATGAGCTAGATAGAAAAATAACAGCATTATATTTGGTGTCAGGTTATACGGATGATCCTTTTAAATCTGTAAGTGATGAATATTTTAAAATTTGTTTTAAACTTAATGATATTATATTGCCTTTACTAAGGGTGTGTTAATAGCTTATTTAAATAAGAAGAAATATTCTGAATTAATGGATAACTATATTTTTAAAATAAGATTTGTACAATTAAGATATGTTTATGATGAAACTTTATTTCTTGATGGTATAGAAATTCCTAGTTTTATGTCACAAAAGTATCTGACAAAACTTAATGATGATGTGGATAAAATTACAAAAAAAATAAAGATGGATTTATAAGGCATACACCTTCTAATTATAGAGAGTGCATAAGTACTATAAGCAATCAAATAACCATTTTATCTTGATTTAGTTGAAACTTTAATGACTCCAAAACCTTTATGTCTTATGCCTTCTTTGTCATCAACCTTAGCTAGATAACTATATCTGTACATTGCATCAATGAATTGTTCTTCTGTTCTGAGGTAATGTACAGGAAAGTTCTTACCTTCTTGATAAGCAATAGTCCATCTGACTTCTTCAGCTTTTCCGTTCTATTGCTACTACTTCTTTTCTTACTCCATCCAACATAGCACACTCATGTATCATCTTATAAACAGTGTAGTAGCTACGATGTGCTTCAGCATTGTAGATGAACATGCAATGTAGGTGATGGTTGTCATTCTCTGATAGTTCGAAGCTATAGAGGTGTACTAAGCCTTCATCTTTAAAGTTAGATTTTAGACGACGGTTAAATTTCTCAATACTAAAAGTATCTTTATCTGTAAGTCCTATAGTGATGTGCATTGCTCTAGGCTTTGATATGTTCTTTAAAGACCAAAGCATTGAAGAGTGTATGGTTTCTAATGAACTCTTTCTTAGTGAGTAATATGGATTTACTTCATAGCCTTTAAATGTTGTGGTTTTTAATAAGTATTTTGGATTAATCATTTTTCATTTCTCTTAATTATTAGTTTGTTGGTAAGGTGATGAGGTGTAGAAGGAATAGATATAAGTATATATATCTATATAATACACGTCATAGCTGTACTACTATAAAAATCATATATGGTGGGGTTTTTATAGTGTTGAATGAGTTTTTATAATAACTGAGGTATGGGGTATTTTAAGATAATGATGTTGGAATAATAGAAGATGTGAAATCATAGGGAGTTATTTTTATTAATATTTAATATATATTAGTAGCGTGGGGATGTCAAATTGATAGAATTTTTGTAATCAACTAAGAGTGGTAACTAATATGCATGTTGTGAGTACTATAAGCTTCATACAGCCATTTAGTAATGTTTCATATATCATTCATGCCATTATTTTTAAATTGCTCTAAAGTGAAATGAGAGTAATATAGAGTATGATATATTTTTTGGGTTAAAGCCCTAGTATGATATAGCCTAAGTGTATGAGTAATGAACACGGGAGATACCTGATTTTTGCCCCCATACCCTCATATACTCCGTTTTAAGGGGGAGTTATTTATGGTCGAGTATCCACTTCAGGCTTAAATCGTATTCATGGATAACCATACTCCACGCCCTCTGTTACTTTCATTGTGTACCTAATATCATGCAGTCGGTTGGATACTATCATTCAGCGTTACTCTGTTTTTAAGTCACTCTATTTATATTTCTGTTGTTCGTAACGATGAATGATAGTTGAAAGTGGATATTTTTTGATTACAGTTATCACCATCTATTCAAGTAATGTTTGGGTTAGATAATCAGCCCATATCTGTAGCATAGCTTTTCTGTTTTTCACATGCTTAGTGCGATTATAGGATTCTCCGTTAGCATCTCTCACTCTGTGTGCAAGCTGTCTTTCAATCCAAACAGGTTCAATATCAAGTTCTTCCTCAAGTATCGTTCTTGCTGTAGCGCGAAAGCCATGAGCAGTTTGTTCACCTTTAAATCCAATACGTTTAATTGCTTCATTCACTGTACTTTCACTAATGAATGGCTCTTCACCTCGATTACTTGAGAATATGTATTCACGGTGTCCAGTATGTGAGCTGAGTTGTTCTAAAAGTTCAATAGCTTGTGTTGGTAAGGGAATAATCAAATAGCTTTTAGGCTTGCTTGCATCTTGCTTTAAAGGGTAAATGTTGAGTGTTCCATCCTTCTTGTTATAGTCAGACCATTTTATTGTTCTAATTTCAGTTGGGCGTGAAAAAATAAATAAAGATATTTTGACTGCACATCGGGTAACGAATGTCATTCGAGTATCAGTCTCATCCCATACGGTTTTGATGAGTTCTGAAAGGGCAGTAGGTTCTGTAATTGCTGCAAAGTTTCCACTAATGGGTTTGGGGAGTATCACGTCATGTGCTGGATTGATCAATATGAGCTTTTTACGTCTAGCGTACTCAAGTATCTGCTTAACTGAAATGAGAACCTTACGGGCTAATTCAAGCGCACCACGCTCTACAATACGGTTTGTTACCTCACTTTCAATAATCTCAAGTGAAATTTGAGATATGGGCATATCTCCTATAAAAGGTAAAACATCTTTGTTTAAACGTCGTATAACTTCACTATCTTTTTTGCCTTCTTTTTCTCTTAGTTCAAGCCAATCTTGAGCAATAAGCTTAAACGCATTAACCATGCTTAATTTAGCTTGTTCTCGTTTGCTATCTCTTTCGCTGGCTGGGTCTTTACCTTCTGCAAGTTGTAGCTTTACTTCATCACGACGCTTTCTAGCTTGTTCTAATGCAATCGTTGGATAAACGCCTAGAGCAAGTGTATTGCGCTTTTTAGTAATTGGATTGGTGTAATCCATACGCCAATATTTGCTACCGTTTTTATTGATCTGTAAATATAAACCATCACCATCGGTATACTTATTACTGGTAGATTCATCAAATTTTAAATTTTTTACTTTCAAGGCTGTTAGTCTATTTATTGCTCTCGACATGACTGTTTCCCCTTAACGGTATCGTAACGGTATTAAGATATACCGTTAAATATACCGCTTAGAATCGTAGATTTGGGGGAAATATTGTGAATAGCTATAGACAACAAAAAACCCTTGAACTTAATGAATTCAAGGGTTTGTGTACTACCGTGGATTACAGTAGATTTGAATTTGGCGTCCCTACGGGGATTCGAACCCCGGTTACCGCCGTGAAAGGGCGATGTCCTAGGCCTCTAGACGATAGGGACATATCTGAGGAAATTTACCTGAGCGTCGTATGTAAAACATATTGATCGCTAGGCCTAAATTCTCGGCAAAGATTTTGTCTTTGCTTTTCCTCGAATTTAGTGGCGTCCCTACGGGGATTCGAACCCCGGTTACCGCCGTGAAAGGGCGATGTCCTAGGCCTCTAGACGATAGGGACGTTTCAGAGGTGGGCGTATATTAGGGTGAATTAGATAGGGTGTCAAACACTTTTCTCAAGAAAATCTAAAAAAAGCGGATAAGTGTCTAAAAATAAAACATGTTGCGGAATAAATAATCAAAAATAAGCAGTTAAGCAAAAAATACCGAGAAAATGGGGGTTTTAACAGACATAAAAAAATGCAGTCTAAGCTGCATTTTTTTGCGTATTGCTTATTTACGATGACGATAAAAAACGTAATGGCTTAAATAGCAAGCTGCGATAAATAATAAGCAGCCAATAAAGCCCGCTTGCATTTCAGGGTCTGCTGCCATACTTAAACCTGTAATAAAACAGAAGATAAAGCCTAAGATCGGTACAATCGGATAAAGGGGAGCAGCAAATTTTAAATCTTTTGCTGTATGACCCGCTTTATACCATTGGCGTCTGAAGTTAAATTGACTCCAGCAAATACTCATCCACACGATGACCATGGTAAATGCCGCAACGCCCAATAAGTTCTTAAAAATCGTCTCAGGCGCAAAATGCTCTGATAACAGACCTGGAATCGCGCCAAACATGGTCACGACCAATGCAATAATCGGTGTACCACTTTTTGATAAGCGTGAGAAAACACTTGGGAGCTGGCGTTGATCTGACAAAGACCACATCATGCGTGATGCCGCATAGAGACCTGAATTGGCAGCAGACAGGAGTGCGGTAATAATCACGAAACGGATAATATCATCGGCATAAGGAATACCAATGTAGTTAAATACCGTGACGAAAGGACTGCTACTTACCCCTTCTCCCCCTAAGCCAGCGACTTGGAATGGCAGTAGGGCGCTGATCACAATGATGGTCCCCACAAAGAAAATCAATAAACGCCAGATTGCGGCATTGATGGCCTTTGGCACATTTTCAGCTGGATCTTTGGTTTCACCTGCAGCCACACCAATTAACTCTGTACCTGAAAAGGCAAAATTCACAATCAGCATGGTGGTAAAGATGGGGATTAGCCCTTGCGGGAACCAGCCGTGTGCGGTCAAGTTATGGAATAACGGTGCTGACTCATAACCATTGAATGAAATCAAACCGAAAATTGCCAACAAACCTAAAATGATAAAGGCAATCACGGTCACGACTTTAACCAGTGCCAGCCAGAATTCGGATTCGGCAAACATTCGGGTTGAAGTGAGGTTGAGTCCTAAAATGGTGACTGCAAAGATAATGGTCCAAATCCACATCGAAATATGTGGAAACCATTCCTGCATCAGCAATGCCGCAGCGGTAAATTCTGTGCCGAGGGTTGCCGTCCACGTGAGCCAATAGACCCAAGAAATCATATAACCTGTGCCTGGACCAATATATTTTTGAGCGTATGCACCAAAAGATCCAGCAACAGGCATGTGTACAGCAAGCTCACCTAAGCAGAGCATGACCATATAGGCAATTAAACCACCTAACACATAGGCGATAATTGCGCCCACAGGGCCAGTTTGAGCGATAACTTCACCAGAACCTAAAAATAAACCTGTACCGATTGCACCGCCTAAAGAAAGCATAACTAAATGGCGAGTGCTCATGGCACGTTTTAATGTTTTTGATTCTGAATGCGTATTCGAGTTGGAAGATTGCATACGACAATTTGTCCAAGCATAGAGAAGCGGCTATTTTATGGAAAATTCGAAAATGTGCAATCTGATTGAGAAAGATTGTGAGAAAAATATAATTATTAGATAAGAATATGGCGTCCCTACGGGGATTCGAACCCCGGTTACCGCCGTGAAAGGGCGATGTCCTAGGCCTCTAGACGATAGGGACAGATGAGGCAACACACAAATGACTAAAAGTCTAACTTCATCTCGGTCACGTGTTGTGATTTCGAGAATCTGGTGGAGCCAAGCAGGATCGAACTGCTGACCTCTACAATGCCATTGTAGCGCTCTACCAACTGAGCTATGACCCCAGAATGTGTGAGCGCAATATTAGGGGGAATGCGCTCACACGTCAATCACTAAACTGGATTAAGTCTCACTATTTGCATCATTTTTCGGCAATTTTAGTGATTCATTTAGCTTTTCCCAAACTTTCAGCTCTTTCTTGCTTGGTCCACCCACAAGTTCTAGGGCATGACGTAAACGTGCAAAAGTCAAATCAGGGCCGAGAGTGACCATCGCTTGCATCACAGGCGTTGAACTGGTTGAACCTGCAATCGCAATAAAGAAGGCTGGCATGAAATCACGTAATTTGATTTCCATTTGATTAGCCAAGTCCATCAAGGTTTGGCTAACCGTGTCATTATTCCAACTAAACTGACTTTCTAAACGCCAAATCGCAAATTGTAGGCTCTGGCGCACTTGCTCTTCGGTCAATTTTTTGCTTTCAAACTGTTCTTTGCTGATTTGTGGCATATGGTTGAAGTAAAAACCTGCCCAATTCACGGCTTCAGAAAGTAAATTGATACGCGGTTGAATCGCAGCAGCAATATCTTCAAGGGTTTTGCGATCACTTTTCCATGCCAATAAACGATCTAAAAGCTGTCCAGGTGTCAATCCTTTGATCCACTGACCATTGAGCCAGTTGAGTTTTTCAACGTCAAAGATTGGTCCACCCAGAGAAACACGTTGTACATCAAAGTTTTGGATCATGTCTTCTAGGGTGAATACTTCACGCTCATCAGGCATTGACCAGCCCATACGACCGAGATAGTTCAACAAGGCTTCTGGTAAAACACCGATATCACGATAGTAATTGATTGAGGTTGGGTTTTTACGTTTAGACAGTTTCGATTTGTCTGGGTTACGCAACAATGGCATGTGACACAGCGTTGGCATGTCCCAACCGAAATATTGATACAGCAATTGATGCTTCGGTGCAGAGGGTAACCACTCTTCGCCACGCAAGACATGGGTGATTTCCATTAAGTGGTCATCGACCACATTGGCAAGGTGATAGGTCGGTAAACCATCCGTTTTGAGCAGCACTTGCATATCCACTTGTGCCCAAGGGATTTCCACTTCACCACGCAGTAGGTCATTGATTTTGCAAATCCCTTCTTCAGGCACTTTCATACGAATCACATGCGGTTCAGCAGCAGCGAGACGGCGTTGTACTTCTTCTTGTGAGAGTTTTAATCCACGACCGTCGTATTTCGGTGTTTCACCACGCGCTTGTTGTTCAGCACGCATTTGGTCAAGTTCTTCTGCGGTTGCAAAACAATAGAAAGCATGACCTTTTTCAACCAATTCCAAAGCGTACTGTTTATAAATTCCCATACGTTCAGATTGGCGATAAGGGGCATGTGGACCACCTACATCTGGACCTTCTGACCAATTCAAACCCAACCAGCGTAAAGAATCTAAAATCATTTTTTCAGATTCAGGTGTTGAGCGAAGTTGATCCGTATCTTCAATACGTAAAATAAACTCACCGCCGTGCTGCTTGGCAAAACATAGATTAAATAACGCAATATAAGCTGTGCCTACGTGTGGAAAACCAGTAGGAGACGGCGCAATACGGGTACGAACTTTCATAAATGATCGGAGCTTAAATTTAAATTGAAATGATTATAACGAAAAAGCCTAGTCACGGCATGACTAGGCTTGATTTAAATATGTGAAGGGGCACATATTTAAAATTTAAGAGGTATGCGGTTGGAATATAGTTTGAACGAAACGGGAAAAACGTTCATGTTGGCTGGCAAAGAAGGTTTGTGTCGGTGTGGTACGAATTGTATTCAGCATTTTTAATTCATCATCTGTCGATGGCAACATGCTGGTATTACGTTTTTGCTGATCAAGCGCTTTTACGATCAGGCTCGAAGAAGATTTATCAATGGTTTTTATGTTATTCGTTTCTTTAATTGCCGCTGCATGTCCCATTTGAACAGACGCTGCTAGAAATATGCTTAGGCTCAGTGCTTTTTTCAATTTTAATGCTCGCATTGCTCACATCCCCTTCATGATTTTGAGTCTACAAGACTAACCAAACAACTATAGTATTGCTTTAATAATACGATTTAAACATAAATCTTAATAAAAAAGTATAACTACGTCACACTTTTTACAAAAATATTAAAATTTGACACATGCTGCCATGTATTTATAGCAAAACGACTACTTTGTATACAAGTGGAATTTAGCAAGCAAATGTGTAGAAAAAGTGGAGAATGATAATTTTTCTCATTTTGACATAAAAATAACTGCTTGAGTATTTTTTTAATGCAGGAAATACAGGCTGTGGCTATATCTTAAAAACAGAATAGTAATAAATTAATTGATATAACTATATGATTGTAAATTATTTTTAAAGAAATATAGTGGTGACAAACGGGGCGAAATGAGAAAGAATAAATGAAAACAGTTATTGCAGCGGCATTGCTGGCGCTGGGTCTAAATAGTGTGGCGCAAGCGGCAACCACTTTTTTAAACGTGTCTTATGATCCGACACGTGAATTTTATCAAGAATATAATCAGGCATTTGGTCAGTACTGGAAAAAAAGAACAGGGCAAGAGGTTGATTTCAAGCAGTCGCATGGTGGTTCGGGTAAACAAGCCCGTTCAGTCATCGATGGCTTGCAAGCGGATGTGGTGACCTTGGCCTTGGCCAATGATATTGATGAAATTGCCAATGCAGGTTTAATTCGTAAAGACTGGCAAAAACAATTTAAAGACAACTCAGCACCATACACTTCAACAGTGGTGTTTTTGGTGCGTAAAGGCAACCCAAAGAATATTCGTGATTGGAATGACTTGACCAAGCCAGGTGTTGAAATCATTACCCCGAACCCGAAAACAGGTGGAGCGCCACGCTGGATTTATTTGGCGGCATGGGGTTATGCACTTAAACAACCGGGTGGTAACGATGCGAAAGCCCGTGAATTGGTGAAAAAGCTCTATCAAAATGTCAAAGTCTTGGATTCAGGTGCGCGCGGCTCCTTAACCACTTTTGCTGAGCGAGGTATTGGTGATGTGCTGTTGTCTTGGGAAAATGAGGCTTTATTGGCAACTCAAGGCTTAGGTAAAGATAAGTATGAAATTGTGTATCCATCAATTTCGATTTTGGCAGAGCCTTCAGTTGCGATTGTTGATAAAACCGTCGATAAAAATGGCAACCGTCAGCTAGCGCGTGGTTACTTGAATTTCCTTTATTCACCATTAGGGCAGGATTTGGCTGCGAAATATTATTTCCGCCCGCGTAATCCTCAAGTTGCGGCAAAATATGCACAACAATTTCCAAAGATTCAATTGTTCAAAATTAATGACGTGTTTGGTGGGTGGGCAAAGGCGCAAAAAACCCATTTTGTAAATGGTGCGATATTTGATCAGATTTATGCGGAAAAACCATAAACCAGATCCGTACTCAACATATTGCAAAAATTGAAAAAGCAAATACCAACTGTATTTGCTTTTTTATTGACTGAAAAATGATAAGAAAACGGTTTTATCTATGAAAAGTTAAGAATTCTCTACAAAAAGTCGTTTGGTACTGGCATAAAACAAGGTGATAATGTGCAGTTACATTTTCAGCTGTTGATTCTTTTCTTATGTCGCATATTTCTGTCTTACTTCATGAAACCGTTGATGGCGTATTGGCAGGTCGCGATACTGGTATTTTTGTTGATGCGACCTTTGGTCGTGGCGGACACACCCAGCTATTACTGTCTAAATTAGATGCCAATGCACGTGTCTATGCCTTTGATAAAGATCCACAAGCTCTTGAAGTTGCAGCACAATTAGAACAAGAAGACTCGCGCTTTAAAATCATTCATGCCAGTTTTGCCGATATTCAAACAGAACTTGCCAACATTGGTATTACTGAAGTGGATGGGATCATGGCTGATCTTGGGGTTTCATCACCACAACTCGATCAGGCAGAACGTGGTTTTAGCTTTATGCAAAACGGGCCACTGGATATGCGTATGGACAATTCGCAAGGCCCAACAGCTGCACAATGGTTACTTGAAATTGAAGAAGAAAAACTCGCAAATATTATTTACCAATATGGTGAAGAACGTTATAGCCGCCGTATTGCCAAAGCGATTAAACTGGCAGGGGAAATGACCACAACGGCACAACTGGCAGAGGTGGTCAAAACAGCACATCCAAAGTGGGAAAAGCATAAGCATCCTGCCACACGAACCTTCCAAGCGATTCGTATTGCCATTAACAAAGAACTTGATGATATCGAGAGCTTTTTACCGCAAGCTGTCAGTTTGTTAAAAGCAACGGGGCAATTGGCCGTGATTAGCTTTCATTCTTTGGAAGATCGTTTAATTAAGCAGTTTATCCAAAAAGAATCGAGCTTACCTGAAGATTCGGGTTGGGGCATGCCTCAAGCACAGGTGGATACTCGACGTTTAAAGAAAGTCTCTCGTATTCGTGCGAGTGAAGCAGAAGTAAAAGCAAATCCTCGTTCACGTAGTGCGTGGCTACGTGTGGCAGAGCGTTTAGAGCAAAAAGGCTGAGAATGAACAACAACAATGATGATGACGTGATATCAAGTAGCAGAAAGGGACTGAAAAAGGTTGCTGTTTATGCTGTACTCGTTGCACTGGTGTTCACCAGTGCAATGATGGTGGTATTTCAGGTATTTGAATATCGTCATGATTATCGTGACTTGAGTGCATATATGCGTGAACGAGATGATTTAAACGCAGAATGGGGGCGTTTATTGATTGAGCAGCAAACCTTTGGGGCAACCGCCCAGATCGGTTCACGCGCAGTGACGCAACTCCGTATGTTCTCACCACCAGCGACACAGACGGTTGTGATTTCTTTACCTATGACTTCAAAGCAAGATAAATAAGGCATGCTGTATGGCAGATAAGCGAAGCAAACCAATACGAAAAAAACAGCAGTCCATTTCTGAAAGACCGACCCTTACTTTAGATATGTGGCGATTTTACTTGCTTTGGGGCACTGTGCTGCTGTGCTTTGTGGTGCTGATTGCGCGTGCTTTCTATGTGCAGGTGGTCAATAAAGACTTTCTGCAAAATAAAGCCAATGCCAATATTCTGCGGACGGAGCGATTGGAGGCGATGCGTGGCGTGATCAGTGATCGTCACGGCGTACCTTTGGCGATTAGTACGCCGATCATGAAAATTGTGATTGACCCGAGAGATTATTGGGACACGAAACAGCAATTTGATGAAATTACCGCGGAGCTGAAAAAAGATCCGAATAACCGTAAATTAAAACGCCAATTGCCTGATAAAAACTTGAATCTTGATGAGTTGGCAGATGCTGTTGGGGTTGATCGTGCAGATTTGAAAAAACAAATGCAGGCGCGTCCACGCTCACGCTATTTGGTCTTACAAAAAGAAATTCCACCGCAACAAGCGGACTTGATCACTAAGCGTAATTTCCAAGGTGTTTATGCAGAGAAAAGCTATAAGCGCTACTATCCGCAGCCACAACCGAATGCTCAGATTATTGGGTTGACCAATAGTGAAGGGGTGGGGATTGAAGGTTTGGAAATGCAGCTGAATAAACAGTTGTCAGGTGTTGATGGCGAGCAAAAAATTATTCGGGATAAAAAGGGCAACCGCCTCAAAGTTTCTGAAGTCATTAAAGAAGTCGAGTCGGGTGAAAATGTCACCCTGAGTATCGACTCGCGTTTGCAATATATTATGTACCGTGAATTGACTGCGGCAGGTGTGGCCAATAATGCCCGCTCAGCAACGGCGATTGCGGTGGATGTCAAAACGGGTGAAATTTTGGCGATGACCAGTTGGCCATCGTATAACCCGAATGATAAAAATGGTCTTAGCAACAAAGATGCGATGCGTAACCGTGGCGCGATTGATATGTTTGAGCCAGGCTCAACCATGAAACCTTTTACCGTGGCTGCGGCGTTGGAAAGTGGTAAATATACCCCAAATACCATCGTTAACACGTCACCAGGTTCAATGCGTTTAGGTTGGCATACCATTCGTGATACGCATAACTATGGTGCCTTAACAGTTTCTGGCGTGATTATTAAATCTTCGAACGTCGGTTCGGCCAAGATTGCACTCTCTTTACCTAAAGATACGGTACCGTCTTTCTTTAGACGTGCGGGCTTTGGGCATCGTTCGGCGGTTAAATTCCCGGGTGAAAGTGCAGGTTTACTCTATTCAGGCGATAAGCTGAATCCGTCTCAATTAGGGACCATGGCCTATGGTTATGGCTTGAATGCGACCATTTTGCAGGTCGCACAAGGTTATGCCATGTTGGCGAATCATGGTGTGCAAATGCCCTTGAGCTTGCGTAAGTTAGACAAAGCCCCTGAAGGTACGCAAGTCTTAGCCCCTAAAATTGCGGATCAAGTACTGACCATGCTTGAACAAGTAACCATGCCAGGCGGAACCGCGAAACAAGCGGTAATCCCCGGTTATCGTGTCGGCGGTAAAACAGGGACGGCACATAAATTACGTGCCGACCGTAAAGGCTATTCAAACAGCGAATATCGTGCTTTATTTGCAGGGGTTGCGCCGATCAGTGATCCTCGTTTAGCCATGATTGTGGTGGTTGAAAATCCACAAGGTCGCTACTACGGTGGTTTGGTGGCAGCACCCGTATTTGCACGTATTATGCAAGAGTCCTTACGTTTACTGAACGTACCTTTAGATAAGCCCCTTGATACTTCTATAAAATCCAATCCGTAGGTAGATTATGTCGATTCGTTTTCAACAGATACATCCGATCAACATCGATGCGGCTTGGTATACACAGCCTTTTCAAGGCTTTTGTCTAGACAGTCGCAAGGTTGAACAAGGGCAGATTTTTATTGCACTGAGTAGTTATAGCCAACCTGAAAAAACCCGCCAATTTGCACAAAATGCTTTGGATGCAGGTGCATTGGCGATCATTAGCGAGACTGCTTTAGGTTTTGCGAATGAGTGGGTTTGTCCAGATGTGCGCTATTTGATGGGTGAGTGGCAAAAGCAATATTTGCAAGCGGTTGATCCTGTAACCACATTGCGTGGAATTGCAGTCACAGGAACCAATGGTAAAACCACGATTTCACGTCTAATAGCAGAGTTGGTGAGTTCACAAGGCAAGGGTTGCGCAGTCATGGGCACCACGGGTAATGGGATTTTGCCGAATTTAACCCCATCAACACATACCACTTTGGATGCTTTACAATTACAACTCGCCCTGCATGATTATGCTAAACAGGGGGCAAGCTTTGTGGCATTGGAAGCCAGCTCTCATGGTTTGGAGCAAGGCCGCCTGAATGGCTGTGAACTTGAAATCGCGGTGTATAGCAATTTAAGCCGTGATCATTTGGATTATCACGGGACTTTGGAGGCGTATGCCGAAGCTAAAGCTTTGTTATTCAAATTCACAACTTTAAAGGCTGTGGTCATAAATCTTGATGATGCATATGCACATCTGATGTTGAATGCTGCGAAAGCCAATCCAGCACAACCTAAAATTCTGACTTATTCTTTGACTCAGACGACAGCGGATTATTATATTGCGGATTTGCAATATCGTTTGAGTGGAGCAAGTTTTACGTTGATTGCTCCGACAGGTCACTATGTGGTGCAAAGTCCATTACTTGGGCAGTTTAATGTTGAGAATTTATTGGCCAGCCTGATTGCGGCAGAGTATGCCGGTTTTAGCTTGGCAGATTTAGTCCAGTTTGTACCGCAGCTCCAAGGTGCGCCGGGGCGTATGCAGGTGATTCAGGATGCAGAGCGTTTATTTGTGGTGGATTATGCACATACCCCTGATGCCTTGATTCAGGTATTAACGACATTAAAGCGTCATGTCACGGGTCAGCTTTGGGCGGTATTTGGTTGTGGTGGCGACCGGGATCGTGGCAAGCGTCCATTGATGACACAGGCTGCACTAGATCATGCGAATCCTGTGATTCTCACCTCAGACAATCCACGCACTGAAAATCCTGAACAGATTTTTGCAGACATGAAACAAGGGATTCACTTTGCAGAACATGTGATGCATGAAATCCATGATCGTCGTGAAGCGATTAAATTTGTGGTCGCACAAGCTCAAGCGGGTGATATTGTGGTGATTGCAGGTAAGGGACATGAAAACTATCAAGAGATTGATGGGGTTCGTCACTGGTTTGATGATGTGGTTGAGGTGCAGTCTGCGATTGCTGCACAGCCACATTCTGTCGATTCAGCATATTCTGCGCAATAAGCTTAAAAGGTAAATAAAGCATATGCATACTTCAACGACCAGTACCGTTCCATTACAAGCTTGGACCGCAGAACAATTACAACAAGCGACCCAAGGCGAGTGGTTTCAGCACAATATTCCACAAGGTGAAATTAAACGTATTTTAACCGACTCACGTCATGCCGAAGCTGGTGATGCTTTTCTCGCCTTAAAAGGTGAGCGTTTTGATGCGCATACTTTTGTCGCGCAAGTTGCGAAGCAAGGTTGTCAAATTGCCATTGTCGAACATCCTGTTGATGCAGATATTGCACAGTTGATCGTAAAAGATACCCGTCTGGCGTTGGGGCAGCTCGGTGCTTATCGCCGTCAACAGAATTCACAGCTCAAAGTGATTGCTTTGACAGGTAGTAGTGGCAAAACCACCACCAAAGAAATGTTGGGCAGTATTTTATCTGGTTTGGCACCGACCTTAATTACCCGTGGCAACCTGAATAATGATTTGGGCGTGCCGATGATGTTGCTTGAGCTACGTCCTGAGCATCAATATGCTGTGATGGAGTTGGGCGCGAGTCATCAAGGTGAAATTGATTACACCTCGAATTTGGTGCAGCCGCATGTGGCAGGCATTTTGAATATTGGTACCGCACATCTGGGTGAGTTTGGTGGACGCGAGGGCATTTGCCGCGCTAAATCAGAAATCTATGTGCATATTTTGCCTGAAGGGATTGCAATCGTCCCTGCGCAGGATGATTTTAGTGAGACCATTCGCCAAAATGCACAAGCACATTCAAGCTTGAGTTTTGGGGAAGGTGGTGATGTATTTGCAACCGAAGTTCAGCTGCATCCTCAATCGGCGCAATTTAATTTGCATACACCACAGGGGATGCGTGCAGTGAATTTGCCATTTGCAGGCGCGCATAATGTCCAGAATGCCGCTGCAGCGACTGCTTTTGCACTCGCGCTTGGTATTGCACTGGATGATATTGTACAAGGTCTGGAGCAAGCGCAAGGGGCGAAAGGTCGGTTGAACTTTATTCAACACCAAAATCATTTATTTATTGATGATACCTATAATGCCAATCCAACTTCGATGCGTGCAGCAGCACAGGTTTTGTTGCAGCAGCAAGGCTTAAAAGTCATGGTGATGGGAGATATTGGGGAACTCGGTGACAGCAGTTGGCAAGAACATCATGATTTAGGGCACGATTTAGCAATGTTGCCGCTGGATCAATTGGTTGTGGTCGGGGAGTTTGCAACCGCTGCACAACAGGGCTCAGCCAATGCAGCAAAGTTACATGCCTTTGCCTCTCAAACAGAAGCATTACCGTTTTTAATTAATTTAGTCCAAACACATCAACCCCAGTCAATGAGTTTCCTCTTCAAAGGGTCTCGTTATACCCATATGGAAACGTTGATGGCTGACTTGATGGAGAAAATTTAAATGTTGTTATGGTTATTTGAACAATTGGCGGACTATAACAGTTCGTTTCAAGTTGTTCGTTATTTAACATTACGCTCTTTATTGAGTTTGCTGACGGCCTTGACGATCGGACTGGTGCTAGGCCCTGTCATGATTCGTAAATTACAAGCATTAAAATATGGTCAGGCGGTCAGCTCTTTTGCGCCTGAAAACCATGCCAAGAAAATGGGGACCCCAACCATGGGTGGGATTTTAATCCTGCTTTCTATTGGAATCAGTACGCTATTGTGGGCGGATTTATCCAATCCTTATGTCTGGATTGTGCTGGGCGTCATGGTGGTGTTCGGTGCTGTGGGTTGGGCGGATGACTGGATTAAAGTTCGTTATAAAGACAATGCGGGTTTGCCTGCACGTAAGAAATTTTTCTGGACCTCAGTGGCTTCGCTTGGTGCAGGTATTGCACTATATGTCATTGCAAAACAGCAAGATAGCATGGTTCATACCGCGAATATGCTGGATTTGTTGATTCCATTCTTTAAAAATCTCTCTATTCCACTTTCCGCGATCCCATTAGGTTTGGCATTTATTGGATTCACCTATCTGGTGATTAATGGCGCATCTAATGCGGTCAATTTGACCGATGGTCTGGATGGCTTAGCGATTATGCCGATTGTGATGGTGGCCGCAGGTTTAGGGGTATTTGCTTATTTATCTGGTGATATCCGTTTTGCCAATTATTTGCATATTCCTTATGTTAAATATACCTCTGAACTGGTAGTGATCTGTTCAGCTATGGTCGGTGCGGGTTTGGCTTTCCTTTGGTACAATGCGCACCCAGCCCAAGTCTTTATGGGTGATGTCGGTGCCTTGGCGCTTGGTGCAATGCTTGGTACGATTGCGGTGATGGTTCGTCAGGAAATCGTATTTGCCATTATGGGCGGTGTGTTTGTGATGGAAGCGGTTTCGGTGTTCTTGCAGATCGGTTCATTGCGGATGCGCAATAAGCGCGTATTCTTGATGGCCCCTTTGCATCATCATTATGAAAAGCAAGGTTGGAAGGAAACCCAAGTCGTGATTCGTTTCTGGATCATTACTATTTTCCTCGTGGTATTGGGCTTAATGACGCTAAAATTACGTTAAACCAAGATTCAAAAAGAAGCTGGTGATCACCAGCTTTTTTTATGTTTGGAGAAAATAGATGAGTTTGTTGATGTGTCCTGTTTGTCGCCAATCATTGAATTTGGTTGCGAATTCTTGGCAGTGTGAAAAAGGGCATCATTATGATGTAGCCAAACAGGGCTATGTCAATTTGCATGTGGTCCAGCATAAGCATAGTAAAAGCCCAGGAGACACGCCAGAGTCGGTATTGGCACGTCGTGAGTTTTTGCAGGCAGGTTTTTATCAACCCTTACAACACGCAGTTGTGGCATTGTTACAACAATTGCAGCCCAAGGCTGTCTTGGATATTGGTTGTGGTGAAGGTTATTACACCAGTGCTATGCAAGCTTATACCCAGCAATGTATTGGGGTCGATATTGCTAAAACAGCGGTACAACGTGCAGCGAAGTTAAATGACAAGGTAACTTGGGTGGTGGGAACGGGGGCAACATTGCCAGTTCGGGATCATGTACTGGATCTTTGTACCAGTTTATTTAGTCCAATACCGCAAGATGAAATCGTAAGAGTATTGCGTGATGATGGTTATTTAATTGTGGTGACCCCTGCACCAAAACATCTCTATGATTTGCGTGAAGCCTTATTTGAGCAAGTTAATTTACATGAGCCAGAGAAGTTTGTGCAGCAGTTGGATGCTCAGTTTGAGTTAATGCAAGCACAGATCGTTGAAGCACCCATGCAATTGGATCAGCAAGCATTAAAGAACTTAATTGCGATGACGCCATATGCCTACAAAGCCAATCCTGAGCGCCGTAACGCCTTAGCGCAGGTACAGGGCTTTACAGCGACTGCAGCCTTTCAAATTTATTTGTTTCAGAAAAGAAAGAAGCCATCAATTTGATGGCTTCTTTTTTATTTACTGGATTTGATTGATCAAATGCTCAATCCCATCCTTTTCTTTCGGTGGAGGTGCTGGGTTTGATGAATTCGAGCCCATTGCTGGTGGTTGCTTTTTAGCAGGCACAATTGGTTGTTCGTCAGTTGATGAGCTTGTTCCAGGTAAGTCTGAAAAATCATTTTGTACTGAACGTGTTGGCGCTGGTGGCGCTGGACGATACAGTGGACGAGCCAGTGGTGGAGAAGCACGATATTCTTTTTTATCTTCGCTTTGCTGAATCTGCAATTTATCACGAGAGATCGGATCTTTTGCTTCTTTATCCAAACGCACCCATGCAGATGGGGTATCTTTTAATGAGTTCCCCATAAAGTTGGTCCAGATTGGAAGTGCGGCAACGCCACCGTATTCGCGGCGACCGAGTGTACGCGGTTGGTCAAAACCAACCCAAGCAATCGCGACCAACTTGCCATTAAAGCCAGCGAACCATGCATCTTTGGCATCATTGGTTGTCCCTGTTTTGCCCCCTAAATCATCACGACCAATTTTAAGTGCTGCTCGACCTGTACCGTGCTGGATCACATCACGCAAAATGTTGGCCATGTCATAGGCAGAGCTCGATTTTAAGATGCGTTGGGCTTGACGGTAATCACTGTTGGTTTTGGTAGTTGGTGCCGTATCCGCTGTGAGCATTTGTGCTTCGGAAGCAGCAGTGGACTCATCTAAGCTTTGATTGGTCACATCGGTGACTTGGTCCTTGGATTGATCTTTATCAGCTGCTTGTTGTTTTGGATCTGCATTGGCGCTACTAATACATGGGATACAGGCGTAGTCAGGTTTCGCTTCGTAAATAACCTTACCAGCTGCATCTTCAATACGCTTAATGAAGTGTGGCTGAATACGGTAACCGCCATTGGCAAAAGTGGCATAGCCTGTTGCCATTTGAATTGGTAATACCTGTGGTGTACCAAGGGCAATGGTATAGTTACGTGGAATTTGATCGTCTTGTAGACCAAAATCCATAAACAATTGACGAGTACGCTCAATGCCAACATTTTGTAATAAACGTACAGAAACGGTATTTCGAGATAAATATAAGGCACGACGTAAAGGAATCATGCCCAGATAACGACCATCTGAGTTTCTTGGAGACCACTTCCCAATGGTAATAGGACTGTCATTGACCATGCTATAAGGGGTCATGCCACGCTCTAAAGCCAATGCATAGACAAAAGGCTTAATGGTGGAACCTGGTTGTCTCCAACCTTGTATAGCACGGTTAAACTTCGATTGATAAAAGTTATAGCCTCCGACAACAGCTTCGATTGCACCGTCATTGGGATTAATGGCAATCAGTTGTCCTTGAACTTTCGGCACTTGAACCAAAGACCAAACGGTTTTACCTTCGTTTGGACGCAGGCGAATAATGTCTTTGACTTTGACAATCTGTGAGGCATTCGATGGTGCACCACCGACACTATTGGCGTTGCGATAAGGACGAACCCAAGACATACCAGACCAATTCACGGTCACTGTTGAGCCATCTTGCATCAAGGCATCAAAAGAGTTGTTATTGACCTTGACCACTTGCGCAGGGTAGGTGTTGGCATAAGCCATAAATTGCTTCAATGGTTTATCGTGTGCTTCAGGGCCACGCCAGCCATGACGACGGTCATAAGCCTCTAGACCATTTTGAATCGCTTGTTCAGCATAACGTTGACGTTTGCTATCAATAGTCGTGTAAACCTTGTAGCCTGAGTCAACCGCCTGTTCACCAAAATGTTCGACCAATTCTGAGCGAACCATTTCACCCACATAAGGGAATACATTGCTCACTGAGCGATCAACCATATTCAAATTGATCGGTTCTGCGACCGCTTGTTGATATTGATTTTGGTTAATGTAGCCGAGTTGTAGCATACGACCTAAAATCCAGTTACGGCGTTCAAGGGCGCGTTCAGGATTTACGACAGGATTGTATTTTGATGGTGCCTTAGGTAGACCTGCAATCATCGCCATTTGTGCAGTGCTAAGTTCATTAATATTTTTGTTGTAATAGACACGTGCGGCAGCTGCAATTCCATAGGCATTTTTACCTAAGAAAATTTTATTGACGTAAGCGGTCAGAATTTCCTGTTTTGTTAAGTTTTGCTCGATTTTACGTGCCAGAAACACTTCTGTTAGTTTGCGTCGAAGTGTTCGGTCTGGACTTAAATAATAGTTTTTCGCTACCTGCATGGTAATGGTCGAGCCCCCAGTTTGGACATCAGACCCTGTAACAGATTCAGTCAGTGCTCGCCCAAGCCCTTTAAAACTAATCCCATTGTGCTCAAAAAAGGATGAGTCTTCCGCTGCCAGAAAGGCGTGGATAAAAGAAGGAGGGATCTGTTCATATTTAACAGGAATGGATAATTTCCCGCCATATTCCGCAATTAACTGATCATCTGTCGTATAGACTTGCAATGGTTTTAGTAAAGGCGCTTTTTTGAGTGAACTCATATCTGGCAGTGAAGGTGCAAGATAGAGATACATGCCATAAAATCCCATTGGAAGTGAGACTAAGATAATAATAATGATCAAAAAAAATGGGCGAACAATACCAGAACTGGATAGCTTTTTCATAATAAGTAAGTTTTAATAAGAGCGAATGGCAAACTAATTGTGGTCAGTATATCCTTTAGACTTGCGGATTGTTAGATGAGTTATTGTATCCGTAGCAATTAAAGACCAAAACAAAATTAGTGTGTTGTATTTTTGGGGATAAAAAAATAAATAGGAAAGTACTGTGCTCAGGTTATATCGTAAACCAAATAAGGGGTTAGTGGGTGTCGATATTAGTTCGACAACTGTTAAGTTATTGGAGCTCTCTGTAAAGAACGGTAGATATTGGGTTGAAAGTTATGCGGTGATGCCATTGCCTGAAAGCAGTGTCGTGGAAAAAAGCATACTGAATCCAGAGGCGGTAGGTGATGCACTTGAGAGGGTGGTCAACCTTGCCAATCCTCATGCCACCAATGTTGCAGTTGCTGTGCCGACATCCATGGTCATTAACAAGATTATCGAGATGGATGCCGACATGACGGATGAAGAACGTGAAGTTCAAATCCGCATGGATGCTGAGCAATACATTCCGTTCCCATTAGATGAAGTCAGTCTTGATTTTGAAGTTTTACCTGATCGTTTAGCGAATCCAAATCGGGTCAATGTCCTCTTAGTTGCAACGCGAACTGAGAATGTCGATACACGTGTCGAGGTTCTAGAGCTGGCTGGCCTAACTGCAAAAATTGCTGAAGTGGAAAGCTATGCGATGGAGCGCGCATTCAGTGTATTTGCTGATACCTTGCCAATGGGTGCCAATACGGTTGGGATCTTAGATATTGGTCATACCATGACCACTTTGTCGGTGATGCAAAAAGGCAAAATCATTTATACCCGTGAGCAGGTCTTTGGTGGTCGTCAACTGACTCAAGATGTGCAGACTCGCTACGGTCTTTCTTTTGAAGAAGCTGGGCGTGCTAAGAAAGAGCGCACCTTGCCAGATGATTACGACACCGAAGTCCTTGAGCCTTTCTTGGATGCTGTGGTTCAACAGGCGGCACGTTCGCTCCAGTTCTTCTTTTCATCTTCACAATTCAATGAAATTGACCATATTTTGTTGGCGGGCGGGAATGCCAATATTCCAGGCCTTGCCAAGTTATTACAACAAAAACTCGGTTATCGCGTCACCATTGCCAATCCATTCCTACAAATGGGTTTTTCTCCCCAAATTGATATTAAAAAAATTGAAAACGATGCTTCCTCTTTAATGGTGGCATGTGGTTTGGCATTGAGGAGTTTTGATTAATGGCAAAGATTAACTTACTCCCTTGGCGTGATGAGCTAAGAGAACAACGAAAGAAACAGTTTGTCGCATTTTGCGTTGGGGTCGCTGCATTAGGCATTGCTTCGGTATTTTTTGGATGGATGTACTTTGATCATAAACTCAATGACCAAGAACAAGCCAATCAATTGATTGTGAGTACCAATCAAAACTTAGATACGCAACTCAAAGCACTGGATGGTTTGCAGGAACGCCGTAACGCCATTATTGAGCGGATGAAACTGATCCAAGGCTTACAAGGACAACGTCCAATTACCGTGCGCTTGGTGGATGAATTGGTTCGAGTCACGCCGCCGACAATGTACTTAACCAAATTTAGTCGTACAGGGGATAAATTCACGATTGAAGGAAAGGCAGAAAGCCCGAATACCGTGGCTGAACTGTTACGTAATCTAGAGGCTTCGCCTTGGTATCGAAATGCCTTTATGAACTCCTTCCTTGCCGTGGATGAAAACAAAAATAAAGACAAAACAGCAACGTCGTTGGTGCCTCGTGTTGAGGAAAATTATGGCAGTTTTGTGGTCACTGTAGATCTGGGTGAGATCGGGACAGTTGCGGAAGCTGCACCAACATCAGAAGCAGCCGCATCAGGGGTAGTCGGGGTGGCAAAATGAAGTTAGATAAAGCTGATGATTTAAATCAAGATACCGTTGCGATCAAGAAAAAGAAAATGACGGTTGAACAGTTTTTCCAACAGTTTAATACGTTGGATATGAACAATTATGGTAGTTGGCCACTATCGGTCAAAATTACCTGCTGGATTTTTGTGTTCTTGGCGGTTGTTGCATTAGGTTATTTTGTAGTGATCAAGTCTCAACTTGAATCCATCGCGAATGAGCAAGCCAAAGAGCAGAGCTTACTCAATGAGTTTAGAGAGAAAGATTCAAAATTACGTAATTTGCAACAATACCAAGCACAACTGCAAGAGATGGAAGCGAATTTTAATCAGCAGTTAGAACAGCTGCCTAAAGAAACAGAAATTCCGAGTTTGGTTGAGGATATCAACTTAACCGGTGTGAATTCTGGATTGAAATTTAAAAACATCCGTCTAGAAAGTGAAGTGAAGCAAGAGTTCTTTATTGAGCAGCCAATCAGTATTGATGCCACAGGTGATTATCATGCCTTTGGTGCATTTGTCACGGGCATTGCCGCTTTGCCACGTATTGTGACCTTGCATGACTTTACGGTTGAAGCAAAAGAAGATACGCAGAAAAAATCTGACATTCCTGTAGTGAACTATACCGTTAAAGCAAAAACCTATCGTTATATCGGTGTTGATGAGCATGTAAATGAATCAAAAGCACCGAAAGATAATCCACCTGTCTCAGGAGGAAAATAGTAAATGAATAATTATAAATTGCTTCTGAGTTTTCTGCTTGGGTTGGGCTTGGTTGGGTGTGATTCCCGGATTGATGCGGTCAGTCAAAAAATGGCGGAAATCCGTAATCAACCACCTTTGCCGATTGAACCAGCACCCGTATTTAGCCCTGTGCCTTTGTTTAATTACGCAGCACATCAGTTAAAAAGTCCTTTCATGCCAAGTTCTTTGGCAGCTGAATTGAAGATTATGGCAGGGAAGCGGGTTTATCCAAATTTTAATCGCCAGCCACAGCCTTTAGAGGCGTATGCATTAGAGTCATTGAACATGAAAGGCAGCATGAGGGGGAAACGTAGTGATACGATTGCTCTGCTTCAGACACCAGATGGTCAAATTGAACGGGTGCAAGTGGGAAGTTATTTGGGGATGAACCAAGGTCGTATTATTAAAATTAACCCGACTCAAATCGATTTGGTGGAGATTGTACCCGATGGCCGAGAGGGCTATGTCGAAAGACCTCGTACACTCGTTTTAATTGGACCAGCGCCGTAAGATTAAGGGAATAACAATGAAAAAACAGTTTAAAGATTCTTTATTTGGGGAAGCGAAGACCATGAATCATGCATTCCGTCAATTTTCTATGGGTGCTGTTGCAATTGCGGTGATGCAAGTTGCATCGGCGCAAGTGAGTATGACCAATATTGTACCGATGAGTTTGGCTGATCAGGGCACGGAAATTCGTGTGATGTTTAATGGTCTTCCGCCACAACCACAAGCGTACCAACTTGAGCAGCCGTCTCGTTTGATTTTGGATTTTGATAAGGCTCAGCAGAGTTTAAAGCAAAACTCAATTCCTGTTTCAACAGCAGAGGCCAGCTCGATTGAGGTTGCGTCAGATGATCAACGTTCTCGTGTGATTGTGAATTTAAAAGAGGCGGGTGCGTTTACGACGCGAGTTGAAGGCAATACTTTTGTATTGAAAATTAATTCAGCGAAACCGACTAGCGTGAATGCACCATCAGTTAGTTCACGTCAGATACAACAAGGCGTTTCCAATATTGGTTTCCAAAGAGGAAATCAAGGTGAAGGTCTGGTCGTGATTGATTTGTTGGGCAGTAATACCCCAGTCGATGTGCAACAACAAGGCAGTAAGATTGTCGTACGTACGATGGGGAACAAAATTCCGACTCATTTAGCGCGTCGTTTAAATACCAATGATTTTGCAACACCAGTTGCCAGTATTGATGCATATAATGATAAAGGCAATGGGGTGATTACCATTCAGTCTGCGGGTAGCTATGAATATATGGCCTATCAAGCAGAAAACAAGCTGACCATTAGTTTAAAACGTCCTGAAGATAAATCTCCTGCAAAAGCGAAGGCGCATACTTATACGGGCAATAAAATCTCATTAGATTTCCAAGATATTGAAGTGCGTCGTGTATTGCAGCTCTTGGCTGATTTTACTGGCATCAATATGGTGGCAGCAGATACGGTACAAGGGAATATTACCCTGCGCCTTAAAGATGTGCCATGGGATCAAGCTCTTGATATTGTATTAAAAACCAAAAATTTGGATAAGCGCCGTAATGGTAATGTGATTTGGATTGCACCTGTTTCTGAGCTGATTAAAGCAGAAGAGGAAGAGGCGAAAGCAATTGCACAGAGTGTGAAACTTGCTCCTCTGCAAACAGAATATATCCAGTTAAGTTATGCAAAAGCCGTAGATATTGAGAAGCTGATTACTCAAGGCAAAAATGTTAACAATAACGGTAGCAATGGTAATAGTAATAACTCGGGTAATAACTCAGGATCAATGTTGAGCAATGATACCTTAGAGGGCGGCTTATTAAGCCCACGAGGTACCATATCGATTGACCCTCGAACCAATACTTTAATCTTGAATGATACTTCACAAAAAATTGACCAGATCCGGAAAATGGTGGATTTACTCGACGTACCCGTTAAACAAGTGATGGTTGAAGCGCGTATTGTACGTGCCAGCACTGACTTTACGAAAGAGATGGGGGTGAAGTGGGGGATTTTATCACAAGGAATTACCAACAATAATGATCTGTTGGTTGGGGGGAGTGATACAACCTTATGGAATTTACGCAAGCCAGAAAAAAATGATGATACAGGGGGCTGGAAGTATGAAATTGAACGCCCAGATAACCTGAATGTGGATTTAGGTGCGACGACCGCCGGTGCTAGCCGTATTGCGTTTGGTTTAATTAGTTTGTCTGATTTTATGCTGGATTTAGAGCTGTCTGCAGTGCAGGCGGATGGTTATGGTGAAGTCATTTCAACACCGAAAGTCATGACAGCCGACAAGCAACCAGCAAAAGTCATGTCAGGGACACAAGTTCCATATCAAACAGTCACAGGAACCGCGGGTAACCAGACGACCAGTACCGCATTCAAAGATGTATTACTGAGTTTGGATGTTACGCCAAGTATTACACCTGAAGGGAAAGTGCAAATGAGATTAAATATCTCAAATGACTCGATTGGACAACCCGCACCAAATGGACAACTGATCCTGAATAAGAATGCAATTGATACCAATGTATTGGTTGATAATGGTGAAACTGTTGTTTTAGGCGGGATTTTTGAGCAATCGAATCGTAATGCCCAAACCAAAGTGCCATTCTTGGGAGACATTCCTTATCTAGGGAGATTATTCCGAAGAGATCTAAAAACTGAAAATAAAAGTGAACTGCTTATTTTTGTGACACCGAGAATTGTTAATGACACTTTGACCAGAAATCATTAATATATTTTCAATAATTGCAATGAATATAGGTGGCGCGTTGCCAAGCAAAGCGTTTGAAACCCTACCAAATGTTTATTTGGTAGGGCCGATGGGGGCAGGAAAAACAACAGTTGGCCGACATTTAGCAGAATTGTTAGGTCGAGATTTTATTGATAGTGATCATGAAATTGAACGTAAAACAGGTGCGACCATTCCGTGGATTTTTGAAAAAGAAGGTGAAGTCGGATTTCGTTTACGTGAAACCAATGTTTTAAATGACTTAACCTCTCGTCCATTATTGGTACTGGCGACGGGTGGTGGTGCTGTTACTCAACCGAAAAATCGAGAATTTCTAAAACAACGTGGCATCGTTGTTTATCTTTATACACCTGTAGAACTACAACTACAGCGAACCTACCGTGATAAAAATCGCCCATTATTACAAGTCGAAAATCCAGAGCAAAAATTACGTGATCTCTTGGCGATCCGCGATCCTTTGTATCGTGAGGTTGCGCACTATATTATTGAAACAAATCAAGGTGCGGCACGGGATTTAGCGCAACGTATTTTGCACGTTATTTTATCTAAACAAGTTTAAGTCGTTTCTGGTTGGTCTAAGTTTATGCAAACGTTACATGTTGAGTTAGGTGATCGTCGTTATCCAATCTTTATTGGCAGTCATTTAGATCCTAAAACCTTACTTGAGCCCTATTTACATGGCAGACAAGTCATGTTGGTGTCCAATACAACGGTTGCGCCACTCTACCTACAACATTATCTCAATGCTTTAACCCAGTTGGAAAAACAGGTTGCACAGTGCATCTTGCCAGATGGTGAAAAATATAAAGATATTCAGCACCTGAATTTAATTTTTGATGCTTTATTAGAAGCGGGTTTTAACCGTGATTGTACCGTACTGGCTTTGGGTGGCGGCGTGATTGGGGATATGGCAGGTTTTGCATCAGCCTGTTTCCAGCGTGGCGTAAACTTTGTGCAGGTACCTACTACTTTATTGTCGCAAGTCGATTCCAGTGTTGGTGGCAAGACGGGGATTAATCACCCCTTAGGTAAAAATATGTTGGGGGCTTTCCAGCAACCGCAAGTGGTGCTTGCCGATATGGCGCAATTGGATACTTTGCCTGATCGTGAATTGTCTGCAGGTTTGGCGGAAGTGATTAAATATGCCTTACTTGGTGATGTCGATTTTCTGGTTTGGTTAGAGCAAAACATAGATGCCTTGGTTGGGCGTGATGCAAACTTACTGGCTGAAGCCGTTTTTCGTTCATGTGCGCATAAAGCACGTATCGTGGCCAATGATGAAAAAGAACAGGGTGAGCGTGCGTTGCTCAATCTTGGGCATACTTTTGGGCATGCGATTGAATCCTATCTAGGCTATGGCACCTGGTTACATGGTGAGGCGGTAGCAACTGGCATGGTCATGGCTGCAGATTTGTCGCAGCGTTTAGGCTGGATCACTGCTGAAGATCTGCAACGTACAAAAAATATCATTCACCGTGCTCATTTACCGATATCATGTCCGAAAATTCCATTAGATGAATTCTTGGCTTATATGTCGCACGATAAAAAAGTCTTAAATGGTCAATTACGCTTGGTTTTATTGAAAAAATTAGGGCAAGCGGTGATTACCAAAGACTTTGATATTGAGCTGATGAAACAATCTATTCTTGCAAATCAATCTGCATAATTAATCATTTGGGAAAAGCATGGCTGTATCACGATCAATTTGGCAAAATATTCAACAATATAGCTGGCTCGTTTTTGCTGTGGCGTGTTTAATTGCTGCATTGATATTCTGGGGCGTGACGGATAGTAAGGCGCTCGTGAAAGAACAACAGCCAGCTGAAAAAGAAACTCAGGCTCAGATTCAGATTCAACCTGAAAAAGTTGCAGCGACTACGCATTTAGGCGCGCTTTCAGATGAAGTTAAGCCTCTGGATTTGACCACGCGTGTCGTGGTTTCCAATGAGCATGCGCCTGAATTCCGTGGCACCAAATTTATTAAAGAAAATCAGCGCCAATGGACCATGGAAATTTTCCGTAGTTCAGATGAGGCAATTGTTAAAAACTTTTTGTTAAACCGTGAAGACCGTAGAAAGTTTGTGTATTTTCGCTTGAGTGGTGAAGATCAGGTTGAGCAATATGTACTTGCTTATGGTGTGTTTAGCAGTGCCGAAGATGCAAGCCGTCAATTTGCGCAATTGAATTTGGCCTTACCTGAATCAATTCAACCTACAGCCCACCAGCTATCTAGTTATGCTGCCTTGGTCAATGATTTGGGTTCTGATGAAATGAAGTCGGCAACCAATCAGCTCTATGCTGTGCAATTAAGACCTGCTGCATTGCCACGCGTGGATGAAAGTTTATTGATTGGAACAACATCTGCCTCAAGCAACGCACGTAGCACAGATACATCGAGCACAGTAAAAACCACCGTCACACAGCGTGATGCGCAGGGTAATGTGGTGAACGTAAAACAAACCCAATCTGCACCGAAACCACCTGCAACTGCTGAAAAAATAAAAGAAAATTCAGATGCTTCTAAGCGTGAAGTGAGTGATCCTTTTAATTAAAATTGCACCATTAATGTGCGTTAATGATTCTTTTTATAGCATGATGATAGTTTTTGGTGCATTTTTGTGCGCAAAAATGAGCTCCCTCTTCCTTGTATCTTGATGTTATTTTAACTTTTTTAATGATTTAGTAAAAACATGCCTATATGGCATGTTTTTTGCTTTTTTGTGGTGCTAATTTGTCTGCTCATTGCCCTGTTTTGTGCTAAACAGTTCATTAATTGGGTGAAATGGAAAGTTTTTGTGCTTTACAAACCTAGGTGAAGGTGTAATAACTGAAAACACTTTATAGGGTGCAATCTTGTAAAGGAAAGACGTATATTGCAAATTCGCCATGAAAAATGTTTTCGCGAAGCATTGAACTTTGTATGAGTTAATCGGCAATATCGCAGAAAATGAATTGATTGTTTGTTGCTCGAAAGAGCCATGTTGAAAGAAGGGTACGCTATGCACATGCCATCGCCTAATACTGTAGCTCCCGCTCAAGGTTTATATCAGCCTGACGAGTTTAAGGATAACTGTGGTTTTGGTCTGATTGCCCATATGAAGGGTGACTCAAGCCATCATCTGGTCGAAACTGCGATTCACAGTTTAAGTTGCATGACGCACCGTGGTGGTATTGCCGCGGATGGTAAGACAGGAGATGGTTGCGGATTGTTATTGGCGATGCCGAAACAATTTTTCCGTGAAGAAGCACAGAAATTAGGCAGTAACCTGACTGAAATTTTTGCTGCAGGAACTGTATTCCTAAACATCGATCCTGCTTTAGCGCAAAATGCCAAAAATATTTTAAATAAAGAAATTGCTGCTGAAGGTTTAACTGTTGCAGCATGGCGTGTTGTACCTACAAATAATGATGCCTTGGGTGAGATTGCACTACAATCCTTACCTGCATTTGAACAAATTCTCGTGAACTGCCCGATGGGTTTAACTGAAGTTGAGTTTAACCGTAAGCTCTTCTTGGCTCGTCGTCGTGCAGAACAACAATTACAAAATGATCCGCTTTTCTATGTGACTACGTTGGCGACAACGGTAATCAGCTATAAAGGTTTGATGATGCCAGCGGCAATTGCTGACTTCTATACCGATTTGGCGGATGCACGTTTAACCTCACATATTGTGGTATTCCACCAACGTTTCTCGACCAATACCTTACCGCGTTGGCCGTTGGCACAGCCTTTCCGTTACCTTGCACACAATGGTGAAATTAATACTATTACCGCAAACCGTAACTGGGCTTTGGCACGTACACCAAAATTCGAAAATCCATTACTACCAGGTTTAACGGAGTTAAATCCAATTGTGAACCGTACTGGCTCGGATTCTTCAAGCTTAGATAACATGCTTGAAATCTTGGTGGGTGGTGGTATGGACCTGTTCCGTGCACTCCGTATGTTGGTTCCGCCAGCATGGCAAAACGTTGAGACTTTAGACGCTGACTTACGTGCATTCTATGAGTTTAACTCGAAGCATATGGAAGCCTGGGATGGTCCAGCGGGTCTGGTCATTCAAGATGGTCGTCATGCGATCTGTATGCTTGACCGTAATGGTTTACGTCCAGCACGTTGGGTGATCACCAAGAATGATTACATCACACTTGCATCAGAAATTGGTGTATGGGGTTATGAACCTGAAGATGTGGTGTCTAAAGGTCGTGTGGGTCCAGGTCAAATTTTAGTGATTGATACTTTGACTGGCAAAGTGCTGGATACCAAAGATGTCAGTAATCATCTGAAAAATATGCGTCCATACCGTGAATGGTTACGTGATCATGCCATCCGTTTACAAGCTAATCCTCAGCTTGAAGAGCAGTTGCTTGACCAAGGTTTAACGGGTGATGCATTAAAAGCAGCTCAAAAAATGTTTATGGTGACATTTGAAGAGCGCGACCAATTGTTACGTCCAATCGCAGAAAGTGGCCAAGAAGCAGTCGGTTCAATGGGTGATGATACGCCAATGGCGGTATTGTCTCGTCAAGTGCGTCACGTGTCTGATTACTTCCGTCAACAGTTTGCGCAAGTGACTAACCCACCAATCGACCCATTACGTGAATCAATCGTCATGTCATTGGAAACCTGTTTGGGGCGTGAACAGAACGTGTTTGAGCAAGGCCCAGAACATGCGGATCGGATCATCATTTCAAGCCCTGTATTGTCAAATTCGAAAATGCAGCAGCTTCGTGACGTTGAAAAAGAACGTGAAGGTTATGGCGTTGTTGATATCGATCTGAACTATGCAGAAGCTGAAGGTTTACAAGCAGCGATTGCGCGGATTTGTGAAGAAGCTGCACAAGCGGTTCGTGATGGTAAAACACTGATTGTGCTCACCGATAAGAACCTGCGTGAAGGTTTCTTACCTGCAAACTCTGCATTGGCAACAGGCGCTGTGCACCATCATTTAATTAAAACTGGTTTGCGTACCGATGCAAACATTTTAGTTGAAACAGGTTTTGCTCGTGATCCACACCAATTTGCAGTCTTGTTAGGTTTTGGTGCAACTGCGGTATATCCATACTTGGCTTATGACGTGATCAATGACTTGGTTGCGAAAGGCGAACTTTTGGGTGACCCAATCCATGCACAAGCCAACTTCCGTAAAGGGATTGAGAAAGGCTTACTCAAAGTTCTTTCTAAGATGGGAATCTCGACGGTTGCTTCTTATCGTGGCGGTCAATTGTTTGAGGCGGTGGGTCTATCATCTGAAGTGGTCGATAAATGTTTCCTTGGTGTACCTAGCCGTATCCAAGGTGCGACTTTTGCTGACCTTGAAAATGACCAGAAAAAATTGGCGACCACGGCTTGGCAACATCGTAAGCCGATTGATCAAGGTGGTTTGCTTAAATTCGTATTTGGTAAAGAGTATCACGCGTTTAACCCAGACGTGATTAACTCACTGCATAAAGCGGTGCGTTCAGGTCAATACCAAGACTTTAAAGAATATGCAGAGCTGGTGAATAACCGTCCTGTTGCAACGATTCGTGACTTATTTAAGTTGAAAACTACGGATTCGATTGCTTTAGATCAGGTTGAAACGATTGAAGAGATTCTGCCACGCTTTGACTCTGCGGGCATGTCTTTAGGTGCATTGTCACCAGAAGCACATGAAGCCATTGCCATTGCCATGAACACCATTGGTGGTCGTTCAAACTCAGGTGAGGGCGGTGAAGATCCAGCGCGTTATGGCACCATCCGTAACTCGAAGATCAAACAGATTGCATCAGGTCGTTTCGGTGTTACCCCTGCATACTTAACCTCTGCAGAAGTATTGCAGATTAAAGTGGCGCAGGGTGCAAAACCAGGTGAAGGTGGTCAGTTACCAGGCGGTAAAGTGAATGGCTTAATTGCGCGTTTACGTTACTCAGTGCCAGGTGTAACGTTGATTTCGCCACCACCGCACCATGATATTTATTCGATTGAAGATTTATCACAATTGATTTTTGACTTGAAACAAGTCAACCCTCAAGCGATGGTTTCAGTAAAACTGGTATCTGAGCCGGGCGTTGGTACGATTGCTGCGGGTGTGGCAAAAGCCTATGCCGACTTTATTACCATTTCGGGTTATGACGGTGGTACAGCTGCATCACCATTGTCATCGATTCACCATGCGGGTTCGCCATGGGAGTTGGGTCTCAGTGAAGCGCATCAAGCATTACGTGTGAATGACTTGCGTGGCAAGGTGCGTGTACAAACCGATGGTGGTTTGAAAACCGGTCTAGACGTGATCAAAGCTGCGATTTTAGGTGCTGAAAGCTTTGGTTTCGGTTCAACGCCAATGATTGCATTAGGTTGTAAATACCTGCGTATCTGTCACTTAAACAACTGTGCGACCGGTGTAGCAACACAACAAGATCATTTACGTCAAGAGCATTATATTGGCGAGCCACAAATGCTAATCAACTTCTTCAAGTTTATTGCAGAAGAAACGCGTGAATGGTTAGCCGCATTGGGTGTTGCATCACTGAAAGATTTGATTGGCCGTGTTGACTTACTCGAAGTTTTACCGGGTGAAACAGAGAAACATGCACATCTTGATCTCAGTGCGTTATTGACATCGCATCCTTCTGCAGAAGGTAAGGCACAATATTGCCAAGTTCAAGGCAATGCACCATTTGATAAAGGTGTCTTGGCTGAGAAAATGGTGGCTGAAATGTTGCCAGCGATTGAAGCAGGTCAAGGTGGTTCATTCAACTTCACAGTAGGTAACTGTGACCGTTCGATTGGTGCCCGTATCTCTGGTGAGATTGCGCGTCGCTATGGCAACTTGGGGATGGAAAGCAGCCCAGTGGTGATGAACCTTGTCGGGACTGCAGGTCAGTCGCTTGGGGTTTGGAACGCAGGTGGTTTGCATATCAAACTAGAAGGTGATGCCAACGACTATGTCGGTAAAGGGATGGCGGGTGGTCGCGTATCGATCTTCCCACCAAAAGGTTCACCATTCCAAACTCAAAACACAGCAATCATTGGTAACACCTGTTTATATGGTGCAACGGGCGGTAAAGTCTTTGCAGCTGGTACTGCAGGCGAGCGTTTCGCAGTTCGTAACTCAGGTGCATTTGCGGTGATTGAAGGTGCTGGCGACCACTGTTGTGAATATATGACAGGTGGTGTAGTGACGGTATTGGGTAAAGTCGGTCATAACTTTGGTGCAGGGATGACAGGTGGTTTCGCCTATGTTCTCGACCTTGATAATGACTTTGTGGATTATTACAACCATGAGCTGATTGATCTGAATCGTATTTCTACTGAGGCGATGGAAGATCATAAAGAGAATTTATTACGTATTCTGGATGAGCATATCCAAGAGACAGGTAGTGCTTGGGCCTACAAAATCCGTAATGAGTTCGACTTCTATAGTCGTAAGTTCTGGCTTGTAAAACCGAAAGCTGCTAATTTGCAAACGCTTTTGAAAACAACCCAAGCTGACCCACAATAATTCCACGACTGCAAAGACATAGGCAGGTGCAGCGGTGAAGGACATCACTGCGCCTACCCACGGAGAGAGACATGGCAGAGCGCCTTAATAATGACTTTCAATTTCTGGATGTAGCACGCCAAGATCCAGAGAAAAAAGATATTACTGTCCGCAAGGCAGAGTTTGTGGAAATTTATAAACCTTTTACCGCGGAAGTGGCTGCAAACCAGACCCACCGTTGTTTAGGGTGTGGTAACCCGTATTGTGAGTGGAAATGTCCAGTTCATAACTACATTCCAAACTGGCTAAAGCTCATTGCAGAAGGTCAGATTTTCCAAGCAGCTGAACTGTGCCATCAAACCAATACCTTGCCAGAAGTCTGTGGTCGTGTTTGCCCACAAGACCGACTTTGTGAAGGTGCATGTACTTTAAACGATGGTTTTGGTGCAGTCACGATTGGTAATGCTGAAAAATATATCAATGATACTGCTTTCGCTTTGGGCTGGCGTCCAGACATGTCAGGCGTCAAATGGACCAATAAGAAAGTGGCGATCATTGGTGCAGGTCCTGCAGGTTTAGGCTGTGCGGATATTTTGGCGCGTGGTGGGGTTAAACCAGTTGTATTTGACAAGCGTCCTGAAATTGGTGGTCTACTCACATTTGGTATTCCAGAATTTAAAATGGAAAAAGATGTGATGAAACGTCGCCGTGAGATTTTCACGGGGATGGGCATTGAATTCCGTTTAAATACTGAAATTGGTGTGGATGTGACCATTGAGCAATTGCTTGCGGAATACGATGCCGTGTTTATGGGCATGGGCACTTATACCTATATGAAAGGTGGTTTCCCTGGTGAAGATCTTGACGGTGTTTACGATGCCTTAGATTTCTTGATTGCCAACGTGAACCGTTGCCAAGGTTGGGAAAAAGATCCAAGCGAATACATCAGTGTCGATGGTAAAAAGGTGATCGTTCTAGGTGGTGGTGATACGGCCATGGACTGTAACCGTACTTCATTACGTCAAGGTGCGCATGATGTAACTTGTGCTTATCGCCGTGATGAAAGCAACATGCCAGGTTCTGCACGTGAAGTGAAGAATGCCTATGAAGAGGGTGTAAAATTCCTGTTCAACCGTCAGCCAATCGAGATTGTGGGCGAGAATGGTAAAGTCACAGGCGTTAAGGTGGTAACGACACAAATGGGTGAGCCTGACAGCCGTGGCCGTCGTAGCCCTGAACCAATTCCGGGTTCTGAAGAAATTCTACCAGCAGATGCCGTATTATTGGCATTTGGTTTCCGTCCAAGCCCAGCAGACTGGTTCGGTGGTGCGAATGTGAGTTTAGATGGTTCAGGTCGTGTGGTTGCGGCTGAACAGCAAGAATTTAAATTCCAGACTTCGAATCCAAAAATCTTCGCAGGTGGAGATATGGTTCGTGGTTCTGACTTGGTGGTCACCGCGATCTGGGAAGGTCGTCAAGCTGCTGAAGGCATCTTGGATTATCTTGGTGTATAAACCTATTTTGCATATTTAAGTTATTCAAAAGCCCAAGCCTCGTGCTTGGGCTTTTTTATTTTGTCGATGGCTGCTGGTATGTGTTCTTATGGACTAAGAAAATAAAAACTTTAACAAGCAGTCAATACCTTGCTATGCTATTAATGATAATAATTCTCATTTTTGATTTTTTGCTGAGTGGATAAAATAATGACATCGAAACTCAATGATTGGTTGTTAATTGCGGCACTGTATACCAGTACCTTTCTCTGCTTGGTGGATTTAAGCAGTGTCAATCTGGCTTTAACTGCAATCCAGACACAGTTCAATAGTCATCTCGCCGATTTACAGTGGGTGATTGATAGCTATGCGTTGAGTATGTCGAGTTTGATGTTGGCAGTGGGGGCGTTAAGCCAATGGTTGGGGCGTAAACGCTTATGGTTAGTCGGTGTCGGGATCTTTATTTTAGGCTCGGTGATTTGTGCCGCAGCACCGGATTTTGGCATATTGATTATTGGGCGAGTGATTCAGGGCATCGCAGGTGCGATGTTGATTCCATTGACTTTGGCGATCATCGTACATCATTTTACCCAAGCCAATCGCAAAGCACGGGAAATTGGCAACTGGAGTTCATTCAGTGCCTTTGCCTTGATTGTTGGGCCACTAATGGGTGGCCTGATGGTGCATTATTTGGGCTGGCAAAGTATTTTCTGGTTGAATCTGCCAGTTGGGTTATTGGCCTTATTTTTGGGCTGGAAAGGTATTGTCGCCGATCAATATCAGCAAAAAATCAGTTTTGATTATTTGGGGCTGATCTATAGCGTGACTGCGATTGCCACCTTGACCTATAGTATTATCATGGTTCAGCAAGCGCATATGGGTTATCTGATTGTTTTTAGTTTCCTGCTTTCGGTGGTGTTTACGCTGATTTTTATTCGACATCAAAAACATGCTTCGCATCCGCTGATTCCACGTCATTTATTCCATAACCGCATTTTTTTACGTTTTAATCTGATCTCTTTTCTATTGGGGTTTGCAGGCTATAGCTCCTTATTTGTCTTTGCCTTGTTTTATCAGGAACAGGTTCATTTAAGCGCGGCTCAAGCCGGTTGGTTGATCGCCCCACAATTTCTGATGCAGGCGCTGGTTTCTATTTGCTTTGGTCGGTTACAGCAAAGTTATGGTGCATTGCCCTTACTCAGAATAGGGTTATTCATTTCTGGAATCGCCTTGATCGCAATGATCAGTTTCCAGAGCAATTCTTCTTATCTGTTGTTTATGGGCTTAAGCGGCCTGATGGGAGCAGGCATTGGATTGATTGTACCCAGTTCCAGTACTTTGAGCTTACATGCGGTATCGCAGGCAGATGCTAGCTTTGCTGCGGCAATTTTAAATATGCTCAGACAACTTGGACTGACTTTTGGCATTGCTGTATTGGGTACACTGACTGCGTTTATGATCAAATGGGCAGTGATAAGCTTGCATTATTCGATGGCACAGGCGCAGCTATTGGCATTCCATGTGGTGGTGGCGATCATGGGCGGACTATTTCTTGCAGCGATGTGGAGCTTAAGAAAAATTAAACAAGAATGTATCGCACCGATCTCATCGACCTAGACCAGTCATCATTTTGGTAGTTTTGGCAAGTTTTGTAAGCTTTTTTGCCCTGTGCATGGATTTTTTACAGCGTAATACTCGAACACAGTCTAGAAAATGATGCAGGCAATCGAGATGGCTCTTGCAAATGCGAAGGTAGAGAAAACTTATTTAAATCGCCCCAAAGCCTTGGGCATTACAGTACGACGTTTGCAATTTAATCCGAACAAAATCAAACGTCATTATTTTGCCAATTCCCCAGTAATGTCACATTTACTCACAGCACTGTCTTCAACTTTCCCGATTGGAGAGCAGTATTTTGTCAATAGTGTGCGTAATGTCCGAGATAAAGTGCAAGACCCACAATTACAAGCGCAGATTGCGGCTTTTATTGGGCAGGAGGCGATGCATTCCAAAGCGCATACGGAGTTTAATGATGCTTGGCGACGTGAGGATTATAATCTTGATCGTTTTCAGGCATGGTTAGCCAAGCGCGATGATGCACTGCGTAATATTCATCCGAAACTACAACTGGCTTTGACCTGTGCCTTTGAGCATTTTACTGCGATGTTAGGCGGTTATATTCTCAAGCATCCTGAAATCCTCAGTACCTTGGATGATGATGCCATGAAACTGTGGGTCTGGCATGCGATTGAAGAAATCGAGCATCGTTCGGTGGCTTTTGATGTTTACCAAGATGTCTACGGTGATGACCGTATTCGCCGTTTACTGATGCGCAGTGTCACGACAGGCTTTGCCAGTTTGACTTTTTATGCGACTACGCGTTTGATCTGGCAAGATAAATGGAAGAGCTTGCCGAAACTCGGTGGCAATCTATTTGGTATGTATTTACTCAGTAAAATGCTACTGCAGTTGATACCCGAGTATTTATCGTATTATCAAGCGGATTTTCATCCTGCCAAACATGATTACAGCGCATTGGTGAATTACTGGAAAGCGCGTATGGCCGATGAATATGGGATGGCAAGCTTTCAAGAGGAAACTGCATCTAAAATTTATAGCTAATTTCAATTCAAATCACAACGTTTGTGCTTAGCGCGGCATTACTTCAAGCTTGCTTGGGGAATGCCTTTTTTATTTAAAGACCCATAAATCAACTTTAATAAATGTTACACAGCTGACAAAAAATCCCATTACAATGAATTATCGCAAAAATATAAAGAAAAACTTGAGGATAAATTTTTATGAAAATCATCAAACAAACTGCACTGGCAACCGTATTGGCAAGTACCTTGTTATTTACTGGTTGTGGCTATAACACTTTGCAGGTCAAAGATGAAGCCGTGAATGCGTCTTGGTCTGAAGTGCAGAACCAATATCAACGCCGTGCCGATTTGGTACCGAATTTAGTCAATGTGGTGAAAGGCTATGCCAAACATGAAGAGCAAGTGTTGGTCGAAGTCACTCAGGCACGTTCTAATGTGGCAGGTTTAAAAGTCGATAAAGAGGTGCTAGAAGATCCCGCATTATTCGAGAAATACCAACAGGCGCAAAGCCAATTGACGGGTGCTTTATCACGTTTGATTGCCGTGTCAGAAAACTATCCTGACCTGAAAGCCAATGAGCAGTTCCGTGATTTACAGGCACAGCTTGAGGGCACTGAAAACCGTATCGCAGTTGCCCGTAACCGCTATATCACCACGGTTCAAGATTATAACGCTTATGTACGTCAGTTCCCGCAAGTAATGACGGCTAAAGTGATTGGCATGAAAACCAAAGAAAACTTCAAGGCGGAACAATCTGCACAGCAAGCACCGACAGTTTCATTTAATTAATCTGTGAAATTGTTCTGAACTGTGAGGAGTTGCCGTATGTTGAACCTGTTTAAGCAGCACTTAAAACTGAAGATTTTACCTGTTTTAAGCATCGTTTTTGCGACACTGCTTTTCCAGCATACGGTTTGGGCTGAAGTCGCAACTGCAACCGATCAAAGCGATGTGATTGTTGCGGGTAAGATTATTCAACAACAGCAAAAAGCAAATACCTCATCGACAACGCCTCAAGAGTCAGAAACACCAGCTTTAGCGCAAGTGGCCAATGATATGGCCGAAGGTGAATCCATTCGTGGTTTGCCGACCTTAAACCAACCTGTGATTGATCAGGCCAAAGTCTTGAGTGCTGCTGAAATGCAGCAGCTCAACCAGAAAATTTTGGGTCTGTATCAGCAAGGCAAAGCGCAAATCGGGGTGATTATCGTACCGACCACTGGGCAAGAAGCCATTTTTGATTTTGCCTTGCGTGCAGGTGAAAAGTGGCAATTGGGCTCAGCCAAACGCGATAATGGTTTGTTGATGGCAATTGCGGTCAATGACCGTAATATCCAAATCTTGACAGGTTATGGTCTGGAAGGCGTATTGCCTGATGTGGTGCTGAGTCGAATTATCCGCAATCAAATTACCCCCTATTTTAAACAGGGGCAATATGCTCAAGGGATTGCAGCAGGTTTAGATGAAATTAGCCGTATCGTCAATTTAGACCCTGAAATTGCACAGCAAGCCGCACAAGAATTGAAAGATCGGCATGAACAAGCAATCCAAGCACAGCAGGCCAAAGACAATACCTTGACTATGGCGCTGTTTATCTTGATTGCGGGTGTGGTCGGTTCGTTTATTGTCGGTAATCGTTTGAGTGCTTCCACCGCTGCCGTGGCTGCAACCGTTGCTGGTCTCGTCAATGGTGCAGGTCTGGTCATGAGCTTATTGCTTGGTGTCGGAATCTTCTTTTTATTGATTACCTCATTGGCGCAACTTATTTTCCAAGCTTTTCTATCGGGTGGTGGTCGCGGCGGCGGAGGTGGAGGATTCGGTGGCGGCAGCGGCGGTGGTTATAGCGGCGGTGGCGGTAGCTTTGGCGGGGGAGGAGCATCAGGCTCATGGTAACCAAGACAGATACAACACAGATTATTACTCAGCCGAAACTGGATGAGCAGGTGCAACCGAGTTTAAAGCGCTGGTTTAAGCACTTTCTCTACGTCTCTTCTGCACATCGCTATTTTAGTAAGCAAGATCGATCAGAGATTGCCAAAGCCGTCCAGCAGGCGGAAAAGGGCCATGTGGGAGAGATTCAGGTGGTGATTGAAGGGCATATCCCTTGCTCGCAGGCCTATCACCAAAATACTCGTTTACGCGCGCAACAACTGTTTGCTGAATTGGGTGTTTGGGACACCGAGTTGAATAGTGGTGTATTGCTCTATCTCAATCTATGCGAGCGTAAAGTCGAGATTGTGATTGATCGTGGTTTAAAAAATGCCACGCCAACTGAAACTTGGAATGGAATTTGTCAAAGCATCGTGCTGCTCTTGGCTCAAAAGAACTATCTACAGGCCGTGAATAATGGTGTTGCGGAAATTGGACAAGTTCTAGACCAGTATTATGTGAAAACCGAACCAAATGATCAGAATGAATTGCCGAATGAGCCAATTATCTTAAACTAAAATAGCGTTGAGTGTTTCGAGTAGAAATAGCGCTTGAGATTTTTAATGAAATCCACTATTGTGCAGAATGTTCTGTCTGTGCTTGTTCGGCAGTCACTTCCATGGTCTTTGCAGCCAGCTTCCGATAAACGGTGAGAAAAAATAAAATAATTAAAAATATTTTTTTTGTGAATTGAGTCGCTCAATTTGCATACAAGTAGAAAGTAGTCAAATTCGTTAGCAAAAAAAATGAATAATTAAGCAGTAAAGATGACGTTAATTGTCATTTTTTTTCTGAAAATGTCTGATTTGATCTTCTTTTGTACAGGATGAATTTCTTTTAAGTCCCTGTTTTTTTAAGTTAAAATTAGCTAAGCTAAGGACTGGCATAAAACATGCTAATTACTAAATAGCTGAAAAAAGCTTATAAAAAAATACTCATTGGAGAAATGTTATGAAATCAATGCAAAAGGGTTTTACTCTTATCGAATTGATGATCGTTGTAGCGATTATTGGTATTTTGGCGGCAATTGCGATTCCTGCGTATCAAAGCTATACCAAAAAAGCAAATGATGCATCATGTCTATCTGAAATGAAGTCATATGCTTCATTATATGTAGCAGAAAAAATTGCTGAAAATGGTAATATTGCCAATATCACAGTAACAGCGGCTGATTTAAAACACTGTACAGTCGAATTGCCTGATAATTTAGCGGCAACAGAAATTACAGCGACGGCTCCTAAGGGTACTGGTGGGGACATTAAATGTGATGTTAATGGAAATGCATCATGTACTATCGAAGCAGCATCTCCATAATTTGTATATGGCAATAAAAAAGGCACTACGGTGCCTTTTTTATTATAAGTGAGATTCTTAGACAACAAGTGTGAAGAAAGGGAATTAACTGACAAAATTTTTATGAATATTATTTTATAAATCATTGTTATTGTTTGTTATTTTTTATTGGTATGTTTCCTGCATCTCCTGATGAAAACAAGGAGTACGATAAAATGCGTAAACACAAGGGTTTTACACTGATTGAGTTAATGATTGTGGTTGCAATTATTGGGGTATTAAGTGCCATCGCAATTCCTGCTTATCAAAGTTACACCAAAAAGGCCAATGATGGTGCTTGCCTGTCTGAGATGAAGTTTTATTCTTCGTTATTTGTTTCGGAAAAAATTTCTGAACATGGGGATATTGATAATTTACCTGCTGCGAGTTCACTGAAACATTGTAACTATACCGCGCCAGATGATTTTTCTGCGACGGAGCTGACGGCGACGGCCATAAGTGGCACAGGCGGTATCATTACTTGTGATATTAATGGGAAAGCCTTATGCGAAATCCATTAATGATAATTTTAAATTGTTGTGGAATATACAATGTCTAAACGCATTAAATTTTTTTTGGGGCATATATCAGTTTCGATCCTGATTGCATTATGTGCAAGCCTGATTGTTTTTTGCTTTTGGTATCCTACACCCTTAGCCGCAGCGGTTGGGGTCACCCATCTCTTTGTCATGCTGTTGGTGATTGATGTGATTGTTGGCCCTTTGCTCGGTTTGTTGGTTTACAAAGAGGGAAAAAAAAGCTTAAAACTGGATTTGACAACGGTCATTGTTTTACAATTTGCAGCTTTGGGCTATGGCCTATATACCATTGGCCAAGGCCGTCCAGCTTGGATCGTTTACAATAGCTTGAGTTTTGTGGTGGTCAAAAATAGTGATATTGAACCAAAATACTTGCAGCAAGCCGAGGCTAAATTCCAACAACCATCATGGTTACATCCAACAATTGTCGCAATTCAATCCAATGCTACGGGGCGGCAGCAAAAGCGCTTACTTGATTCAGCTGCTCAAGAACGCAATAGCACGATTACGCGTTACCCAGCTTATTATACTGATTTAACAAATGCGAAAATGCGTTTGCAAATGAACAGCTCGCCAGTGTCTATTCTGGAGCAGTACAACGACAAGCAAACGGTAGCCAATACTTTGCGTCAATATCCAGAAGCAGATGCTTGGATGGGGCTTTCAGCGCCTGTTCAAGATATGGTAGTGCTCATAAATAAAGAAAAAGGTGAAGTGGTTAAAATTGTTGATTTGCGTCCTTGGAAGTAAATTGTAGTTTTTATCTTATATTTAGTTTGTAGCAGAAGGCTTGGCGATATAATTCACCAAGCCTTTTTTCCATGTACAACGTATGCGATATCTCTGCCTTTTCCTCGCCAGCATTTTGATAGCTTTTGCTTGGCTTTCTCCATTTCATGTCTATCCTTGGGTGACTTTCTCTGGTGAGCTCGCTGCATTTGGGGCTGGATGGGTATTACTGGCGATTTATTTAAATAAAAATATTGTAGTGCCAAGAGCACAGCTTTTAATTGCGCCGATTATTGTTGTTCCAATGCTGCAATGGGGCTTTGGATTAGTGAATGACTTTAGCACAGCACTCCTAAGCAGCATCTATATTTTTGCTTTTTGGCTGATGATTGTACTTGGCTACAATCTTTCTTTGCAGACAGATCAACGTGAATCTCTCATGCAGGAGTTTTCTAAACTCTTATTGGGTATCGCGATAGTTTGTAGTGTCATGGCGATTGTGCAGTGGTGTGGCCTAGGTGGCACCATTAATGGCATCATGCAACTCAAAGGAGATCGGCCTTATGCAAACTTTGGTCAGCCAAATCATTTGGCAACCTTTTTGATTATGGGGTTGATGGGCGCATTATATCTCTATGAAAAAAGAGTTATGGCCTCATATTGGTTACTACCAGCGAGTTTATTGATTCTATTTACGGTGGCTTTAACTCAGTCTCGAACGTCATGGGTGGTGTGCGTATTTATCTTATTCTATTGGATGTATAAGCAGTACAAGCAGCAACCTCGCTTTAGCTTTGCTCAGCTTTGGATCTGGTGTGTGGGTTTTTTTGTGATTGCGGCTTGGGGCTTACCACAGCTGACCAATCTTATTGAAACCTTTTCAAATTCAGAGTTGATTCAAACCAGTAGTTTGGCTGAACGTGCCAGTTCTGGCTATTTGCGTTTTGATATCTGGACGCAAATGTTGCTGGCGTTGAAAGAGCAGCCGTGGTTTGGTTATGGCTGGAATCAAACCAGTGTTGCGCAAATCAGTATTTTCAACTTGCATCCCTCACATGAATGGGTGATCAGTGCACATAATGTGCTGCTCGATATCTTGGTGTGGAATGGTTTGCCTATTGGACTGTTGCTTATTGCTTATATGGCCCTGTGGTTTTTTTGGTTAGATCGAAATGCCAAGGACTGCACTTCCGTGATTGCAATCATGATGGTTGCTGCAATTCTGATTCATGCCATGCTGGAGTTTCCGCAACGTTATGCGTATTTCCTACTGCCAATGGGGTTTCTCTTAGGTTTAGTTCAAGCACAAACACCTAAGCTCAAAGCGGTGACGCTAAATAAAAATATCATTCGCTTGATCTGGTTGATCGCATTGGTTGTTTTAGTGCTGATTTGGCGTGACTATAAGCTTTTTCAAGAAAATAGCCGTTTAGTCTTTAAAAACCAGCAACCAACAGTAGAGATATTCGGAAGTTCTAAAATTCTATTATTGACTCAATTTCAACAACGGCTTGATTGGATTGCTCTAAAACCGCAAACACGAATGGCAGACAGCGATTTGAAGCAGATTGATGCCTTAGTTAAAAATAAGGCAACGCCTTATAACTTGAAGAAGTATGCACAGTTGCTTGCGTATAATCACAAGTTTGAAGAAGCGGAACAGCAACTTTTCATTTTACGGCAGTTGTATAAGCAAACACTCAGCTTGCCAGAAGTGGTTGAAATGAATAAACGAGCAGTCTAAAAAAAAGCCCTGTATAGGGCTTTTTTTTATTCAATCCAAATTATATTTGAGATTGAAGCATGATTTTAATTAGATTTGGCTTTGAATATAATTCTCGATCCCTACATTCTCAACCAGATCTAGTTGGGTGTCGAGCCAATCCCAATACTCTTCTTCTTTCTCTAGAATTTCTTGAACCAAATCACGGGTCACATAATCCTGTTCTACTTCTGCAAGTTCAACGGCTTGCTTGAGGGCTTCAATGTTTTCTTTGACCTTGCGGATATCGCAATTCAGAACTTCTTCAGTATGTTGGCCGATATAGAGCTTGCCTAAGTGTTGTAGGTTCGGTAAGCCTTCTAAGAATAAAATGCGCTCAATCACTTTATCTGCATGTTTCATTTGGCGAATAGATTCTTTGTATTCAGCTGAACCTAATTGTTCAATTCCCCAATCATTAAACATACGAGAATGTAAGAAATATTGGTTGATCGCAGTTAAATGGTGGTACAGCACTTGATTGAGCTGATTGATAACTTCGCGATTGCCTTTCATTGCACTTACTCCAAAAACACCAAGTGATGCCCTAGTTGCTAAGGCAATTTATTCTATTTTAATCAACAAAGAATCGTCTGGCGAGTAATTTATAGAACGGCAAATGAAAATCACAATCAAAAACATCCTGATATGGTTATGATTTTTATAAAAAAACCGCTTAAATGAGGAACTTTTTAGGTTCTACAGGAAGCGGTGGAGTCGTAAAACACGAGTTGAATTGGAGGAATAATTTTGAAGATAAATCAGGCAGCTATAGAAATACGCGCAGCGATTTCAGCAAGTTCGTCGCTGATAATAGCACGGGCTTCAGGAGCACAACGACCACAACATGTTCCTAGATCGAGTAGGTCACGGATTTCACGATAGCTCTCGGCGCCATTTGCAACGGCGTCTTTGATATCTTGATCTGTAATTCCACGACATAAACAAACATACATGGGAGTGAGCCACAAATATAAATGCGATAATTGATATTATTGATAATTATTATCGTTTGTCAATGAATTTCATTCTAACAATGAGTATATTCTTATTGGGAATTTGAATAAAAAAATACCGCCCAATCGGCGATATTTTTGATGATTTATATCTTTTTGATAAATATAAATTTAAAAAAATGCTTATGGAATGATCACAATCCCATCCATTTCAACTAAGGCACCTTTCGGTAAGCTGGCAACACCCAATGCTGCACGCGCAGGATAAGGTTGAGCAAAGTATTCTCCCATGATCTGATTGACCAATTGGAAGTGGGAGAGATCAGTTAGGAAAATATTCAATTTCGCGATGTCTGCCAGACTACCACCTGCAGCAGTACAAACCGCTTTTAAGTTATCAAATACGCGACGAATCTGAGCTTCAATGCCTTCTACAAGTTCCATACTGTACGGATCTAAACCAATCTGGCCAGAAAGATAGAGCGTGTTGCCAACCAAAATTGCTTGAGAATAGGTTCCGATAGCAGCAGGGGCGTGTTCAGTATGAATAACTTGGCGTGACATTTAGCTCTCCTATGTCGTTTTTCTATCTTAAATCCATGTGACTTTAACACAAAACCATAGCGACGAAAGAGCTGAATACTGTGTAGTCGCCATGAAGAAGGTTTTTGTTTGCACTTTTATGTCTATAAACAGCGAGAACGCTGAATGGGAACAGTGCTTAGATTGAGCTGGCGGTGGCTAATTTTGCAACTTCAGGCTGAACGATCGGCATATTTAAGCGTTCAATACGTGGGAAGCCAAAGTGCATACGCAGATCTCGAATGATTTGAGCAATTTGATTTCGGTTGCTGACCACGATATTCACGTAGGTTTTTTGGTCTTGCGAGTGCACCATCTCTACGCCGGTTTTGGCTTTACGGCATTGGTAGATCAAATCAGAAATTTGTTCATCGTTCATGGCCATATGGATGCATAGATAGGCACTAAAACGAACATCATCAATTTCTTCAGATTGCCAATGTAGCGGCATGATGTTTTCAGGATGCAGATGCTGTTCGTGTAATAAGTTCCGACAACGGGAACGGTGCACAATCAGGCCACGTCGCGACAAATGTCCTTGAATTGGATCCCCCAATACTGGGTTACAGCAATGCGCATATTTGACATCAACGCCTTCTGTTCCGACGATTAAACGATCGGAAGCATCTTGGTGCTGTGAATGATAGTCTTGTGCAAATAAATGGTTGGCAACCAGCTGTGGTAATAGGTCACCGACTGCAATCTGTTCAAATAAGGTGTCTTTACTACTTAAATGTCGCCATTCCAGCACATTGATCCAATCGGTTGGAGAAAGATCATTGATTGAGCGCTGAAACAGTTTTAAGGCACGATTTAAGGCTTGTTGTCCGACTAAGCGTTGCTCATCGATGTCTTGTTCTCTCAGAATATTCTGTAATGCCCGACGTGCTTTTTGCGTATTGATGAAGCTGAGCCAATCTGGATTTGGTGTTGCCAACACATCGGTAATGATCTCAACCACTTGGCCGCTATGTAGTGGGGTGGATAATGGTCGAATTTCACCATCGACTTTGGCACCTACCGCATGGTTACCCAAGAACAGGCTGGCTGAATAGGCGAAATCAACCACCGTGGCACCTTGCGGTAATTCATGCAATTGTCCGTGTGGGGTATAGACCCAAATTTTTTCTTGGTGCAAATAATCGAGTAGATCACTAAAGGTGGTTTTCGCACAGCCACTATCAATTAAGGTATTCAAGTTCTGCATAGACGCCTGAATCGCTGAGCGACAGGCTTGCGGTGCATTTTCACCAAGGACAACACCAAAACGGGCTGCTTTACGCATCAATTCGGTTTGGATGGTCAATGAAAGTGTGGTTTTCTCACCTTTCAACTGGATCATGAGCGATTGGTTGCCGCCGGGTAAAGGACGGCGAATATGATCGCGATATTGCAAAACTTGGAAATTGTCTTTTAGCGCGTCAACCAGACGGTCGCAGTCAGCAATGCTTTGTAAAATAATTTCAAAGGCATGGCTGTGGCTAAGTTCATTTAAGTCGATTTCATTTTTAATAAAATGACGCAGTAATTCGATATTGTTGTTTTTCTTTTTAATTCGACCCTTGAGGTCATAGGCTTTTAGCAGTTCAGAAAGTTTTTGCTCCCAAACCGCTTGGTATTCACAACGTTTTGGTTTGGTTTCCAATAATGCGGTTTGCACATCATTAAACATGTCTAAATCAAGATTTTGATAACATAAATGTTCAAGGTTATCCGCCATCTCGTTCATACCGACCAGACGCGCCATTGGCACAAAAATATCGAGGGTTTCTTGGGCAATGCGTGCACGCTTATCTGGACGCAACGCGCCCAAGGTGGTCATGTTGTGATAACGGTCAGCCAGTTTAATAATAATGACACGAGGGTCTTGTAGAGTCGCTTGCAGAATTTTTCGAAATGATGCAGCTTTGTTATATTCTTTATCGCTGGAATGGCTGAGCTTGGTGACGCCATCGACCAGTTCGGCGACGACGACACCATATTTCTGCCCAATTTCATCTTTGGTAAATTCAGTATCTTCAATCACATCATGTAAAAGTGCAGCCATCAACGTTTCAGCATCAAGACGCATGTGTGCCAAAATGCAACTGACTGCTATCGGATGCAATACATAGGGCTCACCACTTTTACGTGTAATACCGCTATGCGCTAGATCAGCAAAATCACAGGCAGCAAGCACACGTTGAACGTCACTATCTTTGAGATAGGCTTCAATAATTGCTTTGAGCTGCTGCTTCGCTTGGCTGACTTCTTCGCCTGGCATATAACACCTTTTATAACTTGAATTCAGTAATCATCTGTCTGTTGATACTTTAACGATCTATTGCATGAATGCTTTTGTGATTCAGTACAATCTTCATGTGCTTAATCTATGGGATCGCATTGAAGACTCATTCCTAGCGCAAGTATTCACAAACATTACGCTTATCTTCTAATGAAAAGCAAATTGACAAACTTGTCAATTTGTTCATTAGAAAAACTCGTAAATTTTTTCAATGACGGATATTGCTTTTATCAATATGCGCTGAATTTTGCAAGAAAGAAAAAAGCCCAAAGTATTCACAATGGGCTTTTCGCATAACAAATTCGATTTAGAAAGTGAAACCTTCTAAGTTCAATGAATTTGTAGACAATACCATATCAAGATTTGATGTTTGGTAGTCTTGATCGCGTTGTTTTAAAATTTCTTTGGTGACATGGCCAATCGCAATTTCGCGTAATGCAACTACGGTTGGTTTGTCATTGTCCCACTCTACAGTTGGTTCCATGCCTTGACGTGCCAATTGACGTGCACGTTTACTCGCCACCAGTACCAACTCGAAGCGGTTATCTACATGGTCTAAACAATCTTCAACGGTTACACGTGCCATAAGTTGTCTCGTTTGAACATTACATTTGAAAAGACTGAGTAGTATAAAAGGCTTTTCTGTTAGACTCAAGTCATTCGCGATTAAGGGTAATCAAGTTTTCGATTAATTGTTGATGGCGAGCGCTTTGTTGTAAGGTCACTAAACGGTTTGCAGTAATAATTGCTTCCAAGTCATGCACGGCTTTATTGAAATCATCATTAATAATGACATAGTCAAAACTGGCAAAATGACGCATATCTTCGACTGCACAACTTAAGCGATGCTCAATCACATCGACAGAATCTGTACCGCGATTAGACAGGCGCTGTCTTAAGTCATACTGTGTTGGAGGGAGAATAAAGATTTGTTTTGATTCAGGAAAAAGTCGACGAACCTGTTCAGCACCTTGCCAATCAATTTCGAGTAAAACATCATGACCCTGTTGCAGTTGTTCTTTAACTTTGGCTTGAGAGGTGCCGTAATAATTACCGAAGACTTCAGCGTATTCGATAAAACCGCCTTCATCCACTTGTGCTAAAAAGCTTTCTTTGCTGGTAAAATGATAGTGAACACCATCGAGTTCGCCAGGTCGTTGACCACGTGTAGTATGTGAGACAGAAACGTGTAAGTTGCTGACTCGATCGAGTAGGGCTTTGACCAAAGATGTTTTGCCTGTTCCTGAAGCTGCAGAAACGACAAACAAGAGACCCGACATGATATTTTTCCTGAATATGATAAAATATCTTGGCTATTGTAGTGTAGCGTGCCATTAAACGAAATAGTTTGGTGTAAAAATTCAGATGATGAGAGAGGATGTTATGGAAATCGTGTTGGCCAATCCACGAGGCTTTTGTGCTGGTGTTGACCGTGCTATAGCAATCGTCAATCGGGCACTGGAATGTTTTAACCCACCGATTTATGTACGCCATGAAGTGGTACACAACAAATTTGTGGTTGATGACTTACGCCAGCGTGGTGCTGTTTTTGTAGATGAGTTGGATCAAGTGCCTGATGATTCGATTGTGATCTTTAGTGCGCACGGCGTATCTAAAGCGGTACAGCAAGAAGCAGATCGTCGTGGTTTAAAAGTTTTCGATGCAACCTGTCCATTGGTCACCAAGGTGCATATCGAAGTGACCAAATATGCACGCGAAGGGACTGAAGCGATTCTGATTGGACATGAAGGTCATCCAGAAGTTGAAGGCACCATGGGGCAATATGATAAGTCTCGAGGTGGTGAGATTTATCTGGTTGAAGATGAGCAAGATGTCGAAGCGCTCATGGTCAAGCATCCTGAAAAAGTCGCATTTGTCACTCAAACCACACTTTCAATTGATGATACCGCTAAAGTGATTGATGCTTTACGAACAAAATTTCCTCTGATTCAGGGGCCGCGTAAAGATGATATTTGCTATGCCACACAAAACCGTCAAGATGCGGTACGTGATTTGGCTGAGCAATGTGATGTGGTTCTTGTGGTTGGCTCTCCGAATTCATCAAATTCAAATCGTTTGCGTGAATTGGCTGAGCGTATGGGCAAGTCTGCTTATTTGGTCGATAATGCAGATCAACTTGAAAAAGCTTGGTTTAAACAGGACAGTAAAATTGGTGTCACAGCAGGTGCATCAGCGCCTGAGATTTTAATTAAACAAGTCATTCAGCGTTTACAAGATTGGGGTGCAACACCCCCCAAAGAGCTACAAGGGCGTGAGGAAAACATTACCTTTAGCCTACCAAAAGAGTTGCGTATCCAAGTGATACAAGCCTAATTTTATTAGAAAAATGTGAACTAGAAACGGATGGATGACACTCCATCCGTTTTTTTTGGGTGCTTATCTGCTTTGTATTGGTTCTGTAAAAATAAAATTTAATATAGAGTAGTGAATTTTAATCATTAGGTGCTGGGGAAATGGGGAAAACTCGGGGATTCACCTTAATTGAGCTGATGGTCGCAGTTGCTGTAATGGCAATTGTTACAATGATTGCTGCACCTAGTTTTAAGAACTTTCAAGACCGGCAGCAAGTCGACTTCTCAAGTAAGGACTTTGAAAAGACTTTGATACAGGCACGCTATGACGCACTGTTACATCGTAAAACCATCACAGTACATTTAAATCAAACAGGGACTGTCAGCCCAACCGATTTATATTGGGCCGTTGATGAAAATGAAACGATGGTTTTTAAAAGATTGGCTTGTACAAGCGAAAAGTGGGTAGGGACTGTCGTTGCAGGAGTGGATCAATTGGCCTTTTCGCAAGATGGCAATGCTCAACTTTCTCGGGGGGATAAAGACCAAAATGGGGCTGATACGCGTGAAAGGGTCGAGTTATTGGGAATCGAAATTACCCTATCGAATAATAATATTAAAAATTATATCGAGATTACGCCTTTTGGCAAAGTCACCGTCAGCAAAGAAAGCAAACAAGATAAGGAATGCTCATGATGCAACAATACCAAAAAGGGGTGGGATTGGTTGAAGTACTGGTAAGCCTTTTGTTGTTGGCAATTGGGGTATTGGGTTTTTCTTTGTTACAAGTAAGAGCACTAGATTCTTCAATAGAAGCATCAAAACGTATTCAAGGGATGGCGTTGGCAAAAGATATTGCTGAGCGAATTCGAGCAAATCAGGAAGGTTTGACGAAAAATATCGAAGTAGAAAAAGATGGCAAGAAAGAAAGTTATAAAGCCTATGTTAAAGCATTTGAAGGTAAACAAAATTTAAGTAGTTATAGTTATTCAAAATGTTTTGGAACCGCAGTGGCGTGCAATAGTGAAAACTTTGCGACTGAAGATGCAAATCAAGCGCTGTTTAAAGCCTATCAAATGGGAATGAAAGTGGGTGTAAACCAATGTGCAGGAAGCACTCAGCGGGATCGTTACTGTATCTTTGTTGCTTGGGATGAGACCAACCCTAAAGATGGCTCGGATACTAAGGATTGTACAACGGGAGGCACCTATCGTTCAGACTCTAAATGCGTCGTCTTGGAGGCATATTAAAATGAAAAAGCAAAAAGGTATGACGCTGATTGAGCTGATGGTGGCATTGGTCTTAGGGCTCATAATTGTTGCAGCAGGCTTTCAGACTTTTATAGCGGGTACGATTAATTATAACTTACAGAAAACATTAGCTGAACTCCAAGACAATGGGAATTTTGGCTTGAACTATATTACGAAAGATATTCGTATTGCCAATTTAGATGCCAACCTCGCTATTTTAAATGATCGTAACTTATATAGTGGTGTGGTGTTGACGGGGCTAAAAAGCTACGAAGCTTTGACTGAAGAAGAGCAGAAGACACAATCAGCAAATCTCCCTTTCAATCTGAATGACAATGACACCACTAAAGTTGAACTGCTCACAGCCAGTGCCTTGGGTGCAAGTAATGTAAAAAGCGAGAAAAGTGATCAGTTGGTCATTCAATACAAGGCGGTTATTGCGGGTGCAATGGATTGTGAAGGTAATGGCATTAGTCAAACTGACATTAATGAAGGGGTCTTTATTGTTCAACGTTACTTTTTAAGAAAAGATGGCGATGACTTGGCACTTGCCTGTGATGCTGGACGCTATAAAACCATGGTTCCTACTGCAAGTTTACCGACAAAAATTGAAGGTTTTGGTGGTCAAGGACAGGTCATTATTCGCCGTGTTGATTATTTCCATGTGTTATTGGGCGTTAAAGATAATGTTCGGGATGAATATAAATATATGCCAATTAGCGATTATATGGGGAATGGCAAGTTGGTGAAGGATGGCCAAGCCCGAGGGCGTATTATGTCGATTCAAATAGGCATACTCATGCGAGGAGTGGAGGCAATTCCAGCAAATCAAACTGTACCTACAGCGTTTCAAGTATTGGATAAAAAAGTTGAATTAACGACCAATGCAACCAAGCAAAAATATGTACGAGAAGTGGTTAGTCAAACAGTTGCACTACGTAATGGTTATGGATTAATGGAGAGCTTGTAATGCGTAAGATTAATCAACAGGGTGCGACACTGATTACCGTATTATTTGTTTTGCTGGTCGTCACAGTTATCGGAACTTTTGCTGTGAAGCAAAGTATTTTAGGTTTACACATTGCAACCAATAGTCAGGCCAGAAACCTGATGCAACAAACCGCTGATGCTGTCTTTTTTGCCCTTGAGCAAGACAGTAAAACTAAAGAAATTCTGCAAAGAAATTTAAGTTCTTTGGGGATGTTGGGAATGGTCAAATCAGATAGTTTTTTAAATAAAGAGTTGGTGTTCTGTTATCGACCAAAGACTCAAAAAGAAATGTTTAGTTTACAGAATGCCAGTATTGTGTCATGGGAAGCTGATAGTGAGGGGAAAAAAAATATTAAGAATAATGAAATTGGAACAGCTGGCTTTTGTAAGTATGACTCAAATGATTTTAGTAGTAGCCGAGATATCATGATTTCGCAGGTTGCTGTGAAAAAAAGTAGTATCAATAGTGATGTTCCATTTAAATTTTTCCCAACAGGTACTGATACGACAACGGTACAGCTTGATGGTGTACAGCCTGTGCGTATCGTGGTGACAACGATTATTCCAAATGCAACGACAGGCAGTAATAGTTGGAGTTCACTGAAGAGTGATGTCAACAAATGTTTTAGTAATTATACCAATGAAAAATCGACACAGAATGATGGAACAGAATCTGTAACCGACTGTTTTGATCAGCTCGGTGTGCCATATAGTCAGCAAGTGATGGACTATGCCGTGGTTAGTTATGCCACAAAAAGCAGTTAAATGGGGATAAGGCAATGAAAATGATGAAACTAAAAAAATTGGTTGTTGCTTGCCAGGCTGCTGCGATAACCACGGTGACGAGTGTGGCAGTTAGCACACAGGCCAGTGATGTCGAGTTATATAAGGCACCACAGACTTCAGAAACCACGCTTATGTTTATGCTGGATGTATCAGGAAGTATGAAGCCTGACTCAAATAACTATAAAGAAAATCGCATACAAAGTTTAAAGGATGGGATGACGACTTTATTACAAGGAGATAGTAGTAAAGGCATAGCACCACTTGAGGATAAGCTGATCGTTGGCTTATCTACATTTAATTCCAATACAGGACGGATCAAGTTAGAGGCAAAACCATTGGGTGAGCCTGTACAACTGGCTGGAAATCGAGAGGTGTTTAGAACAGTTCAGCAGGTGACGCAGCCTGTACAAAGAACGATTTCAAGAAGCAAAACAGATTTAACATGGCAAGAGCGTGTAAGAGTGAGAACTCGCTCGTGTTTTATTTGGTGTGGTAATTGGTCTGATTGGACGGAACCTAATTGGTCAAATAAAAGTTCGAATGGGACTTGGTCGAGTTGGAGCAACCCTAATTGGGGAGGTGCTGGGAGTGAAATAGCAGGAAGCACTATTGCGCAGGAATGTGTTGATTGGAATACTAATTATACTTGCAAGGCGAATGGTTGGGTTGCGACAACAAAACAGGCTGAGGATTTTGTTGGTACAATTCCTGTTACTCAAACAGGAAATATTACTTATTCAAATCAGACGAATGTCAGTTCGGACTCTAAAACAACTGAAAGTGATTTAGTGTCAAGAAATGAAACAGTTTCTACTAATACAAGGGAAGAAAATACGCTCACTAGAAATGGTAAGAGTACAACAACAACTGAAACAATTAAACAAGAGGCTACAGCATCATTCTCTAAGAACACGGTGTATACAGGCGCGGCTTACGAAACCCATCGTAAAAAAATGTTGCGAGAAGTCAATAGTCTCAGTGCTGATGGTGGTACACCTACAGCATTTGCATACGCTGAAGTTGCAGCTTATTTATTAGGGCGGACGACGAAGGGGCAGTCGGGAAGTGGTTTTAATGAGTCTGTAATAGGCAATATTCGAGATGCTGATAAGTATAACAACCCGACTCAGATTGATCGATCAAAACAGTGTAATACACAGGGGATTTATTTTCTGACGGATGGTGTTCCTGAATATAACCTTCGCACATCTTCAGCCGAAAGTGCTATGCAATCAGCACTGGACGATACCAGCTATACATGTTCTGCAACGGATTTAAATCCATCATCAGGATATTTTTATAATGATAGAGAAGTTTGTGTTCAATGGAATAGCCGTGGTAATTGTATAAGAACCGCTATGGATGAAGTTTCAACAAAAAACTGGCAATGTATAGCAGGTTTAACCAAGCGGCTTAAAAGTGGAACGATTGACGCGAACGGTAATCCTGTTAATAATCCACAAGGTGTAAATATTTTAACCGCCGTTGTTGGTTTTGGTAGCACATTGGGTGAAACAACAGGCTCTTATAAAAATGATGTTACAGCTGCAAAAGCTTGGGGTGATCTTGGTGGTGGTGGCTATTATTCGGGTTCAAACGATAAAGCTGTTGTTGACAGTGTTAATGCCTTCATTCACAAATTAGGCAAGTATATTCCGCCTGTTACAACAGGTTCCGTTACGATTCCTGTCGATGCACTGGATACGCAGAATATTCAACCGTGGGGGTATTTCCCTCAGTTTGACCCCAAACCCAATGCGATTGGTAATACAGGTGTTGTTACCTGGCTCGGAAACTTGAAAAAATTTAAAGTGGCTGAAGGGGTGCTGTATGATCGTGATTCTAGTGCGGTTGCCAATAGTAGTGGCTTATTAAAAGACGATATTAATGATTATTGGGCAGATACGTCAGTCAAGAAATGGATTGAAAAAGAAGAAAACGGAGTTAAACAAAGTCTTGAAGTCAAGGTGGGTGGGGCATTAAGTCGGATGTTGTTAGGCTATAACACGGCCCAAACACCCAATGAAAGACGAATTTTTACCGATCGAGCACTACGACAAAATGCAACTGATAATAGTCAAAACGATATCATCAGTATTAACTCTGGTAATCTGATTCAAGTAGGAAGAGCAGACTTTATTTCTTCCAGCCAGAAATTGTATAAACAAGATCCAAAAAGAGGATATCTACTTTCATTATTTGGCTATCCCATTGCAAAAGATTTAGCTTATAACCTTGATCTCTATCCGAAAGAAGCAACATTCCAGTCAGAACTAGAGCAAGTGATTCAGCAACAACCTAAACGGGATTGGCTAATGGGTGCGGTTATGCATTCTCGACCGATATTGTTGACTCAAGAAGGTACGACTGCCTTTGAAAAGGATGTGCTGACCTACACCAACAGAGATGATTTGGTTTTGTTTGGAACAACTCAGGGTGTTTTACATGTAGTCACAGCAGGAAAAGACGCTACCGATGGTAATGGTGGTAAAGAGGTCTTTACTTTTGTTCCAAATGAAATGGTTGAAAATCAGGCCAAAGGATTCTTGTCACAAGATAATCAAGCTGCAAATTTACAATATGGTATAGATGGTCAATGGACGGCTTATACGGAGTATGTAACCAAATCTAGTTCTATACCAAAGGCACCTGTTGTGACTGTAAAAGGTGGGAAACAATGGGTATATGGTGGCTTAAGGATGGGAGGTAAAAGTTACTATGCTCTAGACCTTTCTGATGTCACTTCAACTGGCGGTACCCCAAAACTGAAATTCCGTATTAATCCAACTGGGAGTTGTAGCACAAGCAATCCCTTAGGGTGTATGGGACAAAGTTGGTCGAAACCAACGATTGCATGGGTAAATTGGCAGGGGCAACGTAAACTGGTGATGTTTGTGGGAGGTGGCTATGATCCTAGATATGAAGCAGATATCAATTATTCACCAAGCGGTACAGATCAAGGTGCTGGCGTTTATATGTTTGATGCAGATAATGGTGATTTACTTTGGTGGGCCAGTGCAAACGCTGGATCAAACTCAACAAATAAAACATATAATAAAGATCTGAATCGCAGTGTTGTCAGTAGTATTAAGACAGTAGATCGTAACAGTGATGGTATTGCTGATCATTTATATTTTGGTGATTTAGGTGGACAAGTCTGGCGTATTGATTTAAGTAGCTCAACCAATGCTGGGAAGACAGGTGGTGATAACTTTGCCACACGTGCAGTCCGCCTTTTAGATATGTCTGGAACCGATGCACCACGCTTTTATAGTACTCCAACATTTACAATTCATAACTCAAACAATGGTCTTTTTGCTGCGATCACGATTGGTTCAGGTAATTTTAGCTATCCAATGTCAGCAAAAAATAATGATAAAGATGCTGTCTATGTGATCTATGATAAAGATGTGACACGTCGTAACTTACCGATTTTACTCAATAATGAGCTGTATACCTATGATGTGAAGGTGAATGGAACAACAGGTCGAAATCTGGTTAATAATGTTAACGGTAATACTGAAACGACCTTAGCCAATGGCGGGTGGTATTATTCGCTTGGGTCAAAAAAACGTATTTTAAATGATCATGTTGCGATTGATAATGATCTTTATGTGAGTGTTTTTGACGCTGCAAAAGATATCGAAGGTGTTGATTGTGCTGGTGGTGTACGAGGTGAAAGTAAAGTTTCACAATTTTGTCTGCCATATGGACAGTGTACGAAAACAGGAAGCTCTGGCGCTGTTGTCGAAGATCGCCCCGATGATATTTTCTTGGGTAAAGGCAATATCGGTATTAGTTTTGGTGGGATCAACCAGACTAGGAATATGGTCTTGAATTTGCCAACCAGTGGTAATATCAAAAAATATACTGGGAAAACGCAATTTGTGTCTCAACGTTGGTACGAGCGATGATGGGATAAGACAAGATGAAAAAGAATTTAGGTTTTACTCTGATAGAAGTGATGGTTGTGGTCATTATTGTTGCGATTTTGGCTGCAATCGTTATACCCAGTTATAAAGCTTTCGCTCGTCGAGGTGTTGCTTCACAAGCGGAACAAGAGATACAGCGTTTAGCGACACTGTTGGAAAAGCACAGAAGCCGTAATTTTAGCTATGCAAATTTTACAGTTGCTGGTTCGGTGTTACCTGAAGGTAAAACGGGTGCGGATATTACCTATAATGTCTATGTACGTGATGCGATAGATCCATCCAAGGCATTAAATGATCCTGCTGCGATGGGAGTGGGTTGGGTTATATTGGCAGAAGCTAATTCTGAAATTAATCATCCGGGAAGTTGCCCATCTTGTAACCCTCTGCAAACAGGTAACTATAGCTTTTTGATGATGAGCAATGGGATGAAATGTAAAACCAAAATGAAATTGGCTAAGGATGACTTAACAGCGAGTAACTTATCGGGAACAACCCCATGTGGAGGTGGTGGTGAAGATTGGTAATCATATGGGTTTTACCCTGATTGAGGTAATGATTGTTGTGGTCATTATTGGGATATTAGCAGCCATCGCCTATCCTGGATACAATAACTATATTATCAAAACAAACCGTACAGCAGCACAAAGTGAAATGTTGGATGTAGCCAGTAAGTTGCAACGCTATAAAGCACTAAATTCCAATTTGCTGAAAAATAATGCGGCTGTGACCTTGGCTGATTTTAATCATAATGGTGCTATTCCGCAGACGGGTACGAAATTGTATAGCCTAGAGCTTGCAAATGTAACGGCTGGTGAATGGACACTTATTGCGACACCTGATTCTGCTGGTCGGCAAAAACAGGATGGTATTATTTGTTTAAATCATTTAGGACAGCGGTATTGGGAGAAAGGCCAAACGGCATGTGACTTTAGTAAGAATAAATGGAGCTAAACTGACGAGAATAAAGGTATTTTGATTGACTTGTAAGCAAAGATCCTGATCTTTGCTTTTTTTATGCGACTAAAACAACACATTTATAATTTAATATTTATTGTGATGTTTATCACTAAATGTAAAAAAATATTATCAAAAGTCTGAAACAGTTTCGGTTATCTGACATTCTCTACCATTTGTCTGTGAACAATAGATTTTTAATCACTTTTGGCAAAAAGTGATAATTAAACATAATAATGTTAACCAAAAAAACGAAAACAATAAGATGTGTAGAGAGGAGGTCTAGATGAAAAGAGGCCATTGTTTAAAGTTTCATTCTTCCCATTTTTTGGGTGAAGGATTTATTAAGACGAGATCACCTTTCACTGATCCACACAGTGGATTTACGATGATAGAGTTAATTGTTACGGTTGCTGTATTGGCTATTGTTGCAACCTTAGCAGCTCCTTCTTTTACCGCATTGTATACGCAAAAAAAAATAGAATCAGTCTCAAATACCATAAAAATCAAAGTCTCTGAAGCAAGAAGCCAAGCGGTATTACTGCGTGATACGACAGGTCTTTGTTTAGACTCTTTATCGAAACAAAGCTGTTCGGCAGCGCTCTCCATTCCAGAGACTGATGCAGATCGGATTTTCTGGGTGCATTTAGCGCATGGTGTAAGCGTAGTGAATACGTCAGCGACAAGCTTGTTATTTAATCAAAATGGCGGAGTGAAAACATCGAAGAACTTTGAGTTATCTAAAGATGGCTTTGTGTATTGCATTCAAGTCGGCATTGTTGGGGACACAATAATAAAAAAAGGGGCTTGCACATGAAAAATATACAACACGGTGTGGGTTTAGTTGAGGTGCTTGTGGCGCTTGTGTTATTGGCTATTGGTATTTTGGGTTTTATTGGCCTCCAGCTCAAAGCAATAGATGCAAGTGCCGAAGCTCGGCAGCAAGTTCTAGCACTGACCATTGCTCGTGATTTGGCGGAACGAATGCGGGCAAATCCAGAGGCGACATTAAAGAGATATTATCAGCCTTTAGTTGTGAGTGAGCACAGCGTCGCCAAAATTGCAAAGCAGGATGTTCTCGAGATTCAAAGTCAGGCAAAAGACTATGGGATGAATTTGGTTGTCGATCAGTGCCCATCAGGGAAGAGCCGCCAATGTATTTATGTCGCTTGGAATACAACGCTATTGGTCAAGGATGGGAAAACGGATTTAACACAGTGCATTGAAAATGGCACTTATGTTCCAAACTCCCATTGTTTATTTTTGGAGGCGTATTAATGAATACAGACCTTCAGATCAATTCTCAGTTTTCAGAAAGCCATGATGATGCGTTGATGAAGTTTCATATTACCGAAGCTGAGCAGCGCCTTCATACTCGGCCACATGCGAATCATAGTGCTGGCTTTACATTGATTGAGTTGATTATTTCTTTGGCCCTAGGGTTGTTGATCGTTGCTGCAGCAACTCAGTTGTTTATTGCGGGTCTCACCAGCTATAAGCTACAAAAAGCGATGGCGGATATACAGGATAATGCAAGTCTCGGGCTGAATTTTATTATTAACGATATCCGTAAGGCCAACCTGAGTGCACCCGTGCCTGCATTAAATAATAAAATTGGTTATGCTGGAATTATTATGACGCCAGATAATATTGGCGAAAAAATTAATTTAAATTGTAACCCTGCATGTTTTGAGAGTAATCAACTTGCGGATTTGGGTACAGCCAATGTCGTTGGCAAGAAAAATAATCAGCTGATTATTCGTTATCAAGTACCCCAAGCAACCGTTGATTGCTCAGGTCAGGATGTTGAAAAAAATACCTTTGTGATTCAACGCTATTTTGTGGCTTCGACTTCAACCGATTCGCGACAGTCGTTGCGCTGCCAAGCTGCTCAGTATACCCAAGCTCAATTGGATAAAATAACGGGGACAAATAAGCTTGCTCTAGCTTGGGAAACAAGTCAGGTTATTTTGCCGAATGTTGACTATTTTAAAGTGCGTATTGGGTATATGGATGGTGATTTAAATAATGTGAATAGCACATTGGTTTATAGCGATATAAAAGATTACGTCAACTTAGATCAAACAGAAAAGAAATACCAAAAAAATATAGATGGTGTCGTCCAGCCCATTCTTCCGCATGTCCATGCAATTCAAATCGGTGTACTGGTACAGTCCGAAAGTAGTACAGGTTTACCCGACCTTGTTGTAGAGAAGAATAAGGCGGATTTTACCATGTTTGGAAAGGAAAAAATTAAGCTCGATACTCAATATCAAAATACTCATTTGCGTCAAGTTGTTGAACAAACGATTTCATTGCGGAATGCCATGGGATGGATTAATGAGGGAGTGGAATCATGAGCAAATATCAACAAGGTTCAACATTGGTCGTTGTATTAATGCTGCTTCTGATTATTACCGTGATTGGAACATTGGCTATTCGGCAAAGTGTAAGCTCTTTAAAGTTAGTCACCAATAATCAGATTCAAACATTATTACTACAAAGCTCTGATGCTGCTTTGCTGGCATTGCAGAATCCAGAAAACAGCACTGATATTACAGCAGCGAGTGGAATCGTCAGTTTTTTTAGAAATGCAGATAATTACGATAAAGAACTGATTTTGTGCTTTAGAGGTGATCAGCCCTTTCATTTATCCAATACCAGTTGGCTATATTGGCAAAACACGACTGCATTTCGTCAAAAAATGGCAACAGGTGGTGGGCCATGTACCGATGATAAGAATGATACTGCTGGTCGTAAAGCTGTGATCACACAGGTACATATTAAACGAGCAGATACGGATGCTCAGCCTTTTTCAGATATGGCTCGCGGTACTGATGTTGTGAGTGCTAAAACTGAACAAAGTCTAAGATTACAAGTCTATGTAACTTCTGTCATGAAAGGACTTGCCGATACGGATGATTTATTTGATAGCACGAAGGGATGTCTCAACCTCAGTATTAAACCACCAGTGGGGCAACAAGGTCTTATTTCATGTTTAAAAAAGAATAAAGTTTTATATAACACTCAGGTCGCGGAATACCGCTTCTTGTCTGACTTTGAACCTTCAGCTTCATAAAGGAAAAATTGTCATGAATAATAATAAAATGAAAACCCGAATAAAAAATCAGTCTAGCACAGAACTTAAAATAAAAAGCTTGTTGGCATGTTGTTCGGTATTGTCTAGCTCCTTAGTGTTGTCTTCGGTTGCTTCTGCAAGTGACATAGAAGTGTATCAACCTGCTGATGGCAATAAAAAACGGATTATGTTGATGGTCGATCAGTCTCGTAGCATGGGAGGGGCCGGTTTATTAGATTTAGTGAAAGATTATCCCTTGTGTGTTGGAGGCGGCGTTACCAATGTTCTTGGTAAAGGTGGTTTGGACTTAGGGATTAAAGTTGCTGGAGAGACTGATGTCAGTAATATTGTCACTAATATTTTGGGTGCAGTAGATAAGAATGTTTTACAACAAGCACTTGGTGGTAGTTTAGACCCGTTGTTAAAAGTGACCACAGAGCAGCTGTCGGATCAGTATCCATTTCCTCGGCAATATTGTACGGTCGTAACCACAGATTTGGTGGTTGACACTTTAGATGGGCTTTTAAAGCCACTGTTAGGTGCAACAGGTTTATCTGCAAAAGAATATATCGAGCAGACCTGTGACTTACAAATGAACCTAGATTTATTAAAACCCGTGACAGGCAAGTCTGCGGTTGGTCTTTATCGTTGTTATGATAAGAGTTCTCGCGTTCGTATGGCGTTGCTTGATGTCCTTAAAGGAAATGATGCGTTGGGAATAGAGCGTATTCCTGATAGCACAGCTGTCGGATTGTCCGTTTCTCCTGATGATCATACTCAAAATGATCGGGCCGGTGCGATTGTCAGTGAGCCAAAACTGTTAAGCACAAAATATATCGTAAACGGAACAGAAAAAACGCATCGTGAACATTTGATCGATTATATTTCGAGTCCGAAGATGGCTTCCCAAGGTGAGTTTAGTGTAGGAAATTTATTGGCTCAGAATATTCCGAAACTGATTGGGGCTGTACTGAGTGATGTTTTAAGTAAAGTATTAAATATCTTGGCGAATCCGCTTGGCGCAGCGAGCTCATTATTAGAGTTTGAGAAAACCAATAGTGAATTAAATAAGTTATTAAGTGTTCTTGGATTGGGGGGCAATAGCCCGTTGGCAAGCAGTTATGCGGAAACTGGAGCTTATCTATTAGGGACGACCACCAAAGGAACAGGTGCTCGACAGTTGTATATGCGAACGACTACGTTGAGTCTCTTGGGGATTAAAATTGGAGAGCAACAGTATCGATGTCAAGACTGGGATGCTAAGGGAAACTGTTTAACAAACAAATGGCAAAAAAGAGAGTTTAAATTGTTTGGGGGAGGCTGGAACTGGAACTGGGACACTGAAGAGATCAAGCAGCTGGTCAAAGTGGAGGGCGATCTGGTCGGCAACTTATTAGGTGATGGAGGATTGTTAGGAGCGGTCGGTAATATTGTTGGTAGTCTCGCTGAAATTGGTGAGAAGGACCTCTATTACGGATTCGTTGCTGAGCAGGATGCAGAATATAGTGGTTTTAGCAACAGTTTGAAGCATCAGAATACAGCCAATGTTTTAACTCAAAATAATAATAAATTTTATAAAACACCTTCTGAAAGTCCTGAGTGTGATGCCAATGGTCTAATCGTTATTGCAGGAGGAGTTCCCAATATTTCACCAACGATTACCGATGCATTATTGCAACCCAATAGCCAAACCAAGATTGGTGGAGTTGAAAAAGCAATTGAACGTATGATGGGGCGCTCTTTAGATCAAAAACAAGCGATTTCGATTACTTATAAAAATGGGGATATTCGTGAATGGGATTTTAGATGTAATTCTACGGAACTGAAAAAAACACAGAAAGGAGATAGTGACTTTGCTACGTGGCAATGTATAGGAGCGTATGCAAGAGATATTCGGAAATTGCCCAGTAACCCAATTACAACGGCCGTGATTGGAATGGATCGTTCATTTTTACAATTACCCAGTCAAATTAATGGACGTATGAATGAGCAGGATACCAGTGGTCTAGATCTGATTAACAATACGACGGTGTCAGAAGATCAACTATTGACTGGGTTTGTTCCTAAAACGGTAAAAAGTTTATTGGATACTTTGGCAATAGGTCCTCTTGGAAATGGGGTAAAAAGCTTACTGAATAGTTTGTTTCCGCCAAGTCCAGAAGACATTAAAAATATGGCGCGTTGGGGGGTAGTCGGTGGTGGTGGTTGGTATAACTCTGCAAATAGTGCCAATATTTCAGCAAGTATTAAAAACTTCCATGACAATCTAGGTGTAGTAGATGGAGATCCAATTGGTTTACAAGCTTTACCGGCGGATCCACTGACGCCGTATCGTATGGAAAATAGTGTGTATACAAGCCTATTTGAACCCACATATAAAGCGAGTTGGTTTGGTAATTTTAAAAAATATTATGTTGAATCAGATAACGCAATCAATAAGTTAAAGGATGCATGGGATAGCAATTCACCGTCTTATGATGTTAAGGACTGGCATCAAGGAGGGGTTCTAGGTTTTTTGCGGGGCAAAGCTCGCAAACTGTATATTAATCGCGGCTGTCAAAAAACAGGTGATAGTTATCAGTTTATCGCGACAGACCAGCTACAAAGCATTGATAATCATTATCTAGATAGTAGTAATGCAAAACGCTGTGTACTGAATAATAGCCTGAAAGATCCTAAAGGTTATTATTTGATGAACCTTTTAGGCTATCAAATTGCACAGAATGCAACTGCAGCAGATCTAACCGAGATCAACTTTAAGAACTGGCAAATAGGAATGAATTTACATTCGATTCCAGTGAAGCTCACCCAAGAAGCAACCCTCAATGCAGATCAGAGCATTCAAAAAAGAAGTGATTATGTGTTGTTTGGAACCACACAAGGTGTTTTACATGTTGTGGATGCAAAAACAGGTCAGGAAAAATTTGCTTTTGTTCCAAATGAGATGCTGGAAGATTCAAAAGACCCAACCCGAATATATTATAAAGGCTTGCAGCGTGAGGCATTTATGCATACGCGCAAAGGGGTGAGAGAGCAGATGCCATATGGTGTAGATGGTGCATGGACCGTATACAGTGAATATGCATATGGAATAGAGCCAGGAAGTAGTGGAAGTATTAGTCGCAACGTTATTGCAACCGTTGGAACGATTAAAAGTAATGGTCAGATCATTGCGAAAGGTCAGCAGATCGCATATGGCGGTTTAAGAATGGGCGGGCGGAGTTACTATGCTTTGGATTTAGTCGATTTAGATGCGCCTAAACTCAAATTTCATATTGATCCTGACAATGCAGATAATGCCTCACCATTGAGTTATATGGGGCAAAGTTGGTCAAAACCGACCATTACTTATGTCAAATGGAATGGTCTTCGTAAACGCGTCATGCTTGTCGGTGGTGGTTATGATATGGGCTATGAAAAAACGGATTATAGTCCAAGCTTTGCCAAAGGTGCTGGTGTCTATATGTTTGATGCTGACAATGGTGATTTGTTGTGGTGGGCAAGCGCCAAAGCAGTACCAGCTCAAAATGGTTTGAAAATTGATAATATGAAATATAGTGTCGTGAGTCGTATTGCCGTTGCAGATCGTGATGGTGATAGCCTGACGGATCATTTGTATTTCGGTGATTTAGGTGGGCAAGTTTGGCGTATTGATTTTGATGCAAATTTAGGAAAAAAAGAGACTTCCAATCAAGTGAATATGGGCGGGTATAGCCTATTATTTTCAAATACAGCGGATCGTTTCTATGAAGCTCCTAGTTTTAGTGTATATGGCTATGAGCAACCTATAGCCGTCGTGAGTATTGCATCAGGGAATCGTAGCTTGCCGTGGAGTGATAGAACGTCTTCAAGTCGGATTTATAATTTATTTGACCAAGATGTCGTTAAGCCTAATTTTACGATAAATCAAAATAATAGCGCTAAAATTGTGCTGTCTGATCTGAAAAATATGGCCAAAGCAGATCAGATTAAAGGGAAAACGCTGGCAGAGGTCAAAGCCTCTATGTCATCTGGTTGGTCAACTTTGGCGGTTAACGTTGCTGGGCTTGAGGTCAAGGACGGTAAAGAAGGGCTCATTCAAGATAGTCGAGGAAGTAAAGTTCTTGGTGAAATGGTGGTAATGAACAAAAGTTTATACGCGAGTGTTTATAATCCAAATGACACCTTGGGTAAGGGCTGTAGTGTCCAAGCCAAAGGGCTGACAACGGTTCAACGTTATTGTTTGCCATTTGGTGTTTGTGAGCAAAACATTAATGAAAATACCATCATGAGCTTTGGTGCAGGTCATGGGATTGTCGATAGTATGGTGGGGTCTGGTGTTGCGACAAAGGATAATGGACTGGTACGTCAACTGTTAAATACAAGTGCTAAAGACAAAATCGGAAATGGTGTAATGTCGGTCAATCAAATGCGTCGACATCTGGTACCGCTTAAATGGTACGAAGACAGTGAATAAACACGCGATATCTAGGTTGATTAAGCGGTAATTGTTGTGGGATCGCACCGATCTAAGCTGTGATCCCACGTCAGCAAGCAGAACAATACGCTAATTGCAAAACCAAGTCGGTATTTTAATGAGGGTTACTTTATGTTGAACGTGACCTAAACAGGCCATCTGTTTATGACATCCTTTTTGTTGTAACCAAGATGAGTTTGTTCTCGTAGCTTCTTTATTAATCAGTGGTGCTGATCAAAACTGCCGCTAATATTATTGCATCAATTTGCGGCAATACTAGCGAAGACGGGTAAGGTCATTGATTTTATAAATTAAATTCAGAGCTGTGGATAAGCTGAAATTTAATCTTTCTTTCAGGGTAAATATAACGTAGAATATCGCCCTCTATGAAAGGGGTTTGAAGTGTTGCCGATGGTCGGTGGCAGGGATAATCCGTAAAAATTATAAGGTTGTTCTCATGGTTGTTATTCGTTTAGCGCGCGGTGGTGCAAAAAAACGTCCATTCTATCAAATCATTGTAACTGATAGCCGCAATGCACGTGATGGTCGTTTCATCGAGCGTATTGGTTTCTTTAACCCAACTGCACAAGGTAAAGCTGAAAAAATTCGTTTAGACGCTGACCGTTTTGCTCACTGGGTTGCTCAAGGTGCTCAACCTTCAGATCGCGTTGCTTCTTTAGCTGCTCAAGCTAAGAAAGCTGCAACTACTGCTTAAGTGTAGTAGGTAGCCCATGACATCGACACAGAATGTGCCAGAAGATCGTATTCAGATTGGACAGTTACGTTCAGCTTATGGATTGAATGGGTGGCTCTGGGTGTATTCAAATACTGAACCCATGAGCAATATGTTTGACTACCTTCCTTGGTACATTGAAACCAAGGCAGGTTGGCAAACTATAGATGTAAAACGTTGGAAACCACATGGCAAAGGCTTGGTTGTTGCACTAAAGGACGTGAATGATCGTACTGGTGCAGAAAACTTAGTTGGCGCGAATATCTGGATTGCCAAATCTCAGCTTCCTAAAGCAGATGTAGACGAGTACTACTGGTCTGATCTTAAAGGCTTAACCGTGTTAGGTCTTGGAGAGGATGAACAAGAAGTTAATCTCGGTCAAATCTACGAACTGTTTGAAACAGGTGCTAATGATGTCATGGTTGTGAAAGCGACCCCTGACAGTATTGATGCTGAAGAGCGAATGATTCCTTGGCATAAAGATGTGGTACAACGCGTTGATCTTGAAGCTGGTCGTATTTACGTCAATTGGGGCGTAGACTACTAATCCTTTCGAGGAGTGTAGCGCAGCAGGAAAATAGAGGAGTCTGCGGTGTTTTTTGCAGTCATCACATTGTTTCCTGAAATGTTTACAGCGATTACAGCGCACGGGATTAGCGGGCGTGCAGCAAAGCGTGACATCGTGCAAGTGACTTGCATTAACCCACGAGATTTTGCTGAGGGCAACTACAAACGAGTGGATGAACGTCCTTTCGGTGGTGGCCCGGGTATGGTGATGATGGCCGAGCCATTGGCAAAAGCAATTAACCATGCCAAACAACTTGCAACACAAGCAGGCTGTGTTCAGGCCCCAGTGGTGTATATGTCACCACAAGGCAAGACTTTGAATGAACAGGCAGTACAGCAATTCGTTGATTATGATGGTTTGATTGTATTGTGTGGGCGTTATGAAGGCGTCGATGAACGTTTAATCCAGCATTATGTTGATCAAGAATGGTCAATTGGGGATTACGTCTTATCGGGTGGTGAACTGCCAGCGATGGTGTTGCTTGACAGTATTATTCGTCGATTGCCCAATGTCATGTCTGACGAGCAATCTGCGATCCAAGATTCTTTTGTGGACGGTCTGCTGGATTGTCCACAATATACCAAGCCTGACCATTTTGAAGGGTTGGATGTGCCTGAGGTACTTAAATCAGGACATCATGTCAATATTGAAAAATGGCGTTTTTTGCAGCGTTATCAACGAACTTTAGAGCGTCGACCAGAATTGGTGGAAAAAGTAGAGTTGAGTAAGCAGCAAATTAAATGGTTAAAAAATTCGAAAGGTTAAACTGATATCAGTTGATCTTCGCACCCAACGAGAAGCTTTGCTTCGAGTTCTACTTAAACAATGTTTAAGTTAAAAATAGGCTCTTTAAGACGTTGGTCTTAAGGGGAAAGTTAAACGGGAGATATGCGCTTTAGCCTCTATTCCCAGCGGTGTTAGAGACCTCTTCTCTCCCGCACATATTGGAGATTCCACATGAGTGGTAAACATCCTTTAGTTCAAGCTGTTGAAAATGCACAGTTAAAATCAGACATCCCTGCTTTTGCACCGGGCGATACAGTTATCGTTCAAGTTAAAGTAAAAGAGGGTGACCGTGAGCGTCTTCAAGCATTTGAAGGTGTTGTAATCGCGAAGAAAAACCGTGGTTTAAACTCTGCTTTCACAGTTCGTAAAATCTCTAGCGGTGTTGGTGTTGAGCGTGTTTTCCAAACTCACTCTCCAATCGTTGCTAAGATCGAAGTGAAACGTCGTGGTGACGTTCGTCGTGCTAAACTTTACTACCTACGCGAGTTGTCTGGTAAAGCTGCACGTATTCGTGAAAAGTTACCAGCTCGTAAACAAGGTTAATTTTAACTTTGTTGTAAAGCAGAAAAATGCGCCCTCGGCGCATTTTTTTATGTCTGCGTGTGCTTAAAAGCCATTCCTTTTTTAAATCTTCGACCTAGTTTTGCTAAAATAGGTCTTTATGCTTTGATTTTTCTTTTATGAAAAAAAGTTCTTATCGTCATTTGAGCGGTGTTTTCCTATTAAATAAACCTTTGGGTTTAAGTTCTAATTCTGCATTACAAAAAGTGCGCCGTCTGTTCAATGCTCAAAAAGCAGGACATACTGGAGCGCTCGATCCATTAGCGACTGGTCTACTACCGATTTGCTTAGGTGAAGCGACTAAGTTTTCACATTATTTATTGGATTCAAGCAAACGTTATCAAACTACGGTCAAATTAGGGCAAACCACAGCAACCGGTGATGTTGAAGGTGAAATTCTGCAACAGCGAGAAGTGCCCGCATTGACGCAAGAACGAATTGAACAAATACTTGAACAATTCCGTGGTGATATTCAGCAAGTACCGCCGATGTATTCAGCGTTAAAACGCGAAGGTCGTCCACTCTATGAATTGGCACGTCAAGGCATGGAAATTGAGCGTGAAGCACGTCCAGTGACCATTTATAACTTAAGCTTGCTTGGCTTTACTGAAGATAGTCTGACATTGGATGTGACCTGTTCAAAAGGCACTTATATCCGTGTATTAGGTGAAGATATTGGCGAGGCTTTGGGCTGTGGTGGGCATTTAACCCAATTGCACCGTACCCAAACAGGACATTTTGAGATTAATCCAAGTTATACCATTGAATATCTCGAAAGCCTGACTCAAGAACAACGTGATGCACTATTACTTCCTGTCTATGCACCTGTTGAGCATTTTCCTCGTGTGCAATTGCCAGAAGGACGGGAAAAGTACTTTGGTAACGGTCAGGAAAGTAATATCGAGCATGAAGCCGCAGCAGAAGTCTTGGTTTTTGATGGTGAACGTTGCCTAGGTTTGGCTGAAATCACCGATAAAAAACGTCTGGTACCAAAACGCTTGTTAAATCTATAAGGGTATAGTCAATGGAATGGGAACTGATTCTAACACTAGTGTTCTTTGCGTTTTGTGCGGGAACCATTGACGCCGCTGTCGGTGGTGGTGGTTTGATTCAGATTCCAGCCTTGATGGGGGCATTACCACAAACAGCCCCTGCGACCTTATTTGGGACCAATAAATTAGCTTCGATTTGTGGTACAGGTTCGGCTGCATTTTCATTTGTGCGTCGGGTCAAATTGCAATGGCCATTACTCGGTGTGATTGCATTATTTGCCTTTATTAGCTCTTTTATTGGGGCGGCCTGTGTGTCATTGGTGCCGACGCATATCTTAAGACCGATTGTCTTGATTATGCTGATTGTGATTGCGATTTATACCTTCGCTAAAAAGCAGTTTGGGCAAGTCCATGTCGATCAAAAAATCACGCCAAAGTTACTGCTACTGGCTGCAATGGGTAGCTTAGCGATTGGTTTTTATGATGGTATTTTTGGCCCAGGTACCGGCAGTTTCTTTATTTTCTTTTTTATTCGCTTTTTGCAAGTCGATTTTTTACATGCTTCAGCCTTGTCGAAAATTGGCAATTTCATGACCAATCTGGCGGCACTCAGTTTCTTTATTCCAACTGGTCATGTACTGTTTGCATTGGGCTTGATGATGGCCGTTGCCAATATTGCGGGTTCATTATTGGGTGTGCGTTTGGCTTTAAAATATGGCAGTGGCTTTATCCGTATTTTATTCTTGATCCTGGTGAGTATTTTGATCTGTCGTTTGGGCTATCAAATTATTACGGGATAGAGGCTTAGATCTCACTAAGCTTTTCCACCGCGTAAGGTAACGCCAATCGAAGCCACCATAATACAGGCCAAAGCCACCCATTGAATTAAGCTAATGCGCTCATGGAGCAGCACCAAACCTGCTAATGCCGCTAATGCCGGTGCAAGGCTGGAAAGTGTGCCATAGCTGAGCTTGGTCAGACGTTTGAGTGCCATTAAATCCAGAGCATAAGGAATCGCAGTTGCCATTAGGGCAATCACCAGTGCTTTGCCCCAATATTGAGTGTCTAGCAGTACAGGCGCATTATTCCATAGCCCGAAGGGCAGGAGGGTCAGTGCGGATAAACCAATAGCAATAGTTAGCGCATGCATGCCAATATTTTGCTGTACTACACGATGTCCATAATAAATATACAAGGCCCAGAAGAATCCTGCGCCCAGCGCACATGCCGCACCGATATAGGAAAAATGCTGTGCTTGAGCATCGTGCCACGGTACCATCAAAGCAATGCCTAAAATCGCAAAGGCCACCCAAATATAATCACTGCGCTGTTTAATCGAGAGCAGGGCCAAACCCAATGGGCCAATAAACTCTAAACCTACTGCAATGCCTTGAGGTAACTTGCCTAAAGAGGTATAGAACAGAATATTCATACAACCCAAGGCTGCGCTATAACAGAGTAAGTCGCGCCATTTCAGCTCTTTCAATTTGGCAATGATTTTCCATGAGCGGAACATGATTGCGACTAGAATAGTGGCAAAACAGAGCCTTAAAATCGTCACGGTCAAAGGATCAAGTGTGGCAATCAATTGCTTGGCAAAGGATGCACTGATCTGATAGGACAGCATGGACAATACCATGTACAGCACAGCAACCAATTGGAGATTTTTCATCTAAGATCTCCACGATAAGCGAGAGCACTTTTCTGATTTTGAGAGAACATCTTTTATTTGGCCTCTTTTTGCTGTCGCGCTTGTTGCGTGGTAAAGGTACAGCCAATTGAGGCAATAATAATCGTGCCCAATGCGAGCCATTGATTCCAAAGCAACATTTCACCGAGGAAGATAAAACCTGAGAGGGCAGCCACCGCAGGTTCCAAACTCATCAAGGTCCCGAAACTGAGCGGAGTTAAACTGCGTAGCGCAATCATTTCTAGGGTAAAAGGTAGAGCACTGGCTAAAATCGCAAGCCCGATAAAATAATATAAATTAGGCAGTTCAAAGACTCGATCAATCGCCCCTGAAAATAGGGCGAAAGGCAGTAGGCAGAACATACCAATTGACATGCCTAAGCAAACAGTATGATTGCCAGAAATGCCCGAAGGCTTTTGCCCTGCAATAATATACAACGCCCAACATGCACCCGCACTGACCGCAAAAAATACACCGACCATGTCGAGACCTTGTTGTGCCTGTTGCAAAGGAAACAGCAAGATTAAGCCTAAAATGGCACAGCCGACCCAAATAAAGTCGTATTTTTGTCGAGCATGATACAGTGCCACACTCAAGGGGCCGATAAATTCAAAGGCTACTGCCAAGCCTAAAGGTAAGCGTTCTAGTGATAAATAGAACAGCGCATTCATCCCTGCAAGCGCAACCCCATAAGTCACAATGGCTTTCCAGCGTACCACTTTGAAGTTGATGGTCCAGATTTTAAAAATCACCGCCAGAATGATGGCACCAAAAAATAGGCGCATGGCGGAGACGGTCAATACAGGAAAGCTTTGAAACAGAATTTTGGCCAAAGAACCACTACCTTGTACACACAACATGGCAATCATTAACAGCAATAAAGCATGCAGTGGTGTTTTCAGTACAGGGCTAGACATCTTATTTTTTTAACATTCAGTATAATATTCACATAATAATTCAAATGCCCATAAAAAAGCCACAGCATCAACTGTGGCTTTTTCGACATTATTCTAAATATTGCTTAGAACAATACGCGAACGCGGATCGTACCTTCAACATGGTTCAAGGTATCAAGCGCTTCTTGAGATGCAGATGCGTCAACATCCATCACCAAGTAACCGATATCACCTTTGGTCATTAATGACTGACCAGAAATGTTGATGCCTTGTTCAGCGAACAATGTGTTGATCTTCGATAACACACCCGGCACGTTTTTGTGGATGTGAAGCAAACGGTGTTGACCATCAGAAAGTGGTAATGCGATTTCTGGGAAGTTCACCGCAGAAAGGGTCATCCCTTTGTCTGAATAAGCAACGAATTTTTCAGCCACTTCTAAACCGATGTTTGCTTGCGCTTCCATGGTCGAACCACCCACGTGTGGGGTTAAAATCACGTTGTCTAAACCGCGAAGTGGAGATAGGAACTCTTCACCATTGGCTTTTGGTTCTTTCGGGAATACGTCAACCGCAGCACCCGCGATGTGACCTGATTTGATTGCATCTGCTAAATCTTCGATCACCACACAGGTACCACGTGCTGCGTTCAAGAAGATTGAGCCTTTTTTCATTTTCGCGAATTGTTCTTTTTTGAAGAAGTTACGCGTAGACGGAACATCTGGAACGTGTAGCGTTACCACATCTGCCGTTTCTAAAAGTTCATCTAAAGAGCCCACTTGACGTGCATTACCCAATGGTAATTTAGTCACAGCATCAAAATAGATGACTTTCATACCTAAGCTTTCTGCTAATACAGAAAGTTGTGAACCAATCGAGCCGTAACCGACGATACCTAGAGTCTTACCACGAGTTTCAAATGAACCCACCGCAGCTTTATTCCAACCGCCCGCATGTGTATCTTTCGATTTTTCAGGTACACGACGAAGCAACAAAATGGTTTCAGCAAGAACCAATTCTGCAACCGAACGTGTATTTGAATACGGTGCGTTGAATACAGGGATACCACGAGACATCGCCGCTTTTAAATCGACTTGGTTGGTACCAATACAGAAGCAACCGACTGCGATCAGTTTGTTCGCAGCTGCAAAGATTTCTTCAGTCAATTGTGTACGGGAACGAATACCGATGAAGTGCGCGTCTTTAACCGCTTCTTTCAAAGCGTCGCCTTCAAGCGCAGTTTTGTGATAATCGATGTTGGTATAACCCGCTGCATTTAAGGTATCGATGGCATTTTGATGCACACCTTCTAACAGAAGGAAACGGATTTTGTCTTTAGGTAGTGATAGATGTTGGCTCATTACGGCTCCGCTACAAAGGCCAAAATTTAGTTGCAGTACTATAGCATAGAGCTTTGAGATATAAATATTTGGTTTAAAATTCCCACAGCAGAATTATTGATAATTTTTCAGTTGAAGCTGAATTTTATTGGTTATACACATTTTGTTATTACAGTATCTTTATCCTAAGCTTTATCCCGTGCCTGCTTCTATGTAAAATGCAGAGATCTGATAGTCAAATCTGAAAACATCAGGTTTGCGCTGTTCTGCCGAGTTTCTATATGTTGAATACTGCATTTTAAGATATTGAAAAATATTATGTTGTTATTCAAATGCTCTATCTTTACTTCTTGCTAGGCCTGTAAACGATGAATGCTTCAGTCGCTTTAACACCTGAGTTATTGACCCAATTAACGGCAATTGTGGGTGAAAACCGAATTAAAACCGATGCCGACAGTTTGGAAAATTGGGGACGAGATCACACTAAACATTTTGATCCGAACCCATCAGTCATCGTTTTCCCTTCAAGCACTGAACAAGTTCAGGCCATTGTCAAACTTGCCAATCAATTTAATGTCGCAATTACCCCATCAGGTGGCCGTACTGGCCTTTCAGCAGGTGCAGTGGCTGCCAATGGTGAGATCGTAATTAGCTTTGACAAGATGAACCAGATTCTTGAGTTCTTCCCCGCAGATCGTATGGTCCGTGTTCAAGCAGGTGTGGTGACTGAGCAATTACAGAATTATGCCGAACAACAGGGCATGTATTATCCAGTAGATTTTGCTTCAGCAGGTTCAAGTCAGATTGGCGGTAACATCGGCACCAATGCGGGCGGGATTAAAGTGATCAAGTATGGTATGACCCGTAATTGGGTGCTTGGTCTGACGGTGGTGACGGGCAAAGGTGACGTACTGCGTTTAAACAAAGGCATGATTAAGAATGCGACGGGTTATTCGTTACAGCATTTGTTTATTGGTGGTGAAGGGACATTGGGTCTCGTGACCGAAGCTGAAATCAAACTTGAGCGTCAGCCACAGAACCTACAAGTTTTGGTTCTAGGGGTGCCTGATTTTGATGCGGTAATGCCTGTATTGCATGCGTTCCAGAAAGATATCGACTTAACTGCATTTGAGTTCTTTGGTGAGCTTGCGATGCAAAAAGTACTTGATCGTGGTCATGTACAACGCCCATTCGAAACGCAATGCCCATTCTATGTATTGCTTGAGTTTGAAGCACCGTATGAGCCGATTGTCGACAAGGCAATGCAGATTTTTGAGCATTGTATGGAACAAGGTTGGGTGCTTGATGGTGTGATGAGCCAGAGCCTTGATCAAGTGGAAAGCTTATGGCGTTTACGCGAAGATATTTCTGAATCAATCGCGCCGTTTATTCCATATAAAAACGACATTTCAGTATTAATTACCCATGTGCCTGCATTTATCCGTGAGATTGATGCCATTGTTCAAGATAATTATCCTGACTTTGAAATCTGTTGGTTTGGTCATATTGGTGACGGTAACTTGCACTTAAATATTCTCAAACCTGAAAATCTGACCAAAGATGAGTTCTTTGCCAAGTGTCAGGTGGTAAATAAATACGTGTTTGAGACCGTGAAAAAATATGATGGTTCGATCTCTGCCGAGCATGGTGTCGGTATGACTAAGAAGCCATATTTGGAATATTCACGTTCGCCTGAAGAAATTGAATATATGAAAGCATTGAAATTGGCGTTTGACCCGAATGGGATTATGAACCCAGGCAAATTATTTGATCTTTAATGCTTGATGAGATAAAAGAAGTTCTGTTAAAAGCGTATCGAAAGATACGCTTTTTTATTTTCCGTAAATAAAAAACTAATGTTGTGTGTTTCTTCTTATAATACAAAATGTAAATATATAAACTTCATTTTCATTATTTGTTGACATTAAATGCCAATTATAGGTGTTATATATGATTTTTATTGAATAAATAAAAAGAAATAATGTATTTAGTATTCATTATTCAATTAAATAAGAATGAGGATATATAAGTGAATCCTAAAAAACATTTTTCTGAAGATGAAGTATCCAATTTATCTATAGAGGAAATTCATGAACGTATTGCTGCTGAACAAGAGTTTATGAATAAACAGAAGCATAAAAAGTTCTTTGCTGCGACACATGGCTCTAAAACAAAAAATGGTGGATTAATTAGAGCGACGATGAACCAAAAAATTAAAGTACAAGGTCATCTTATTGCTGTTGTTGGTGATGAAGCCATTTATAAGGATGGAACAACTTCTAAAATTATTTCGGGTGCTGGCGAAGCAGGATCAATTGAAGGATATGACATTGCACTTGTTGGTAGCCGTTTAGAAAATGGTGATGAAATCATTGAAAGCCTACAATCAGTATTTGAGTATCGTTTGTATGCTGATCAAGAAATCCCTCAAGGTTTTCTCAGTCATGACTAAATTTCTTAGGAGACAATCATGGCTGTAGGCTTTGCAATTCATAACTCGATGACAAATCATGGTGGTATCATTCCTGCAACCCAAATGAGAACCTCTCAAATGGGTAACTTATTTTTGGTAGCAGGGGATGGCCATTTTTGCCCTAAATGTAAATGTTGGTCAAAGATTATTAAAAGTCATGATCATATTATTCTTGATGGAAAAGCTGTTGCTTATGTCGGTGATCAGCTTACTTGTGGTGCTAAAATTTTACCGAAACAATCTCATGTTGTGGGGGAAAGTGGCAGTTCTAGTTTAGGTTCAGCTTCCCCTCTTTTTCAACCTACTAGCTATCAACAAAGTTTCAATAACAATTTAACTGATAGCAAAAATGAGCTTTTGAATGGTTATTACTACAATATAAATACTGGGTTATATGAAGGAAAAATTTCCAATGGAAAAGGTAATCTTGAAAATGTATATGCCTGTAATGGAAAGAAATCAGATAGCGATTTTATATCCCCTCAATATGTAAATATTACTCATAAAAAATTCCAAGAATGCTCAAGGGTTGTTTCACATGAATCTGGAACAGCGACCTTAGAATGTATATTTATTGCTTTCACTGCTAACAATTACGCAAAACAAGTAAAAAAGGATTTACATTCATTATTAATGTCAGGCTATTCTACGATGCCGGCTGGAACAAAGACCCCTTTACCAGATAAACCCAACAATGGGAAAGTGGAAGATCCTAAGTACGGACTTGCTCGTAAGGGGGTTTTAAAAGTTTGTCTAGGAGAGGAAGATCCTACAGATGGTGCAACACATTGGGATGGAACAGATTTCTTAGCATGGGGGTTAGAAAGTCCGTATAAATATAAAGATAATACAAATAAGCCACATGCTAAGTTTAGAGAATATAAGAAAATCACAATCTCTAAAGCGATATATGATGAATTCCTAGTCGGCTCATTGAAGGAATATCCTAAAGGACGAGTTAAATATAGTGGTATTTTCTATGAAATTCCTGCAAAAGTTTTTAAAGATAATACAAACTGGACGACTGGTAATTTTGAATACAATACGGGTAGCAACGTTAGCAAATCACTAACTGCCAAAGTAACAGCAGGCCATACTATTTTTTGGAAAGCAGCATGAAGTTGAAAATATTCAGTTTAATATTTATGTGTTTTTCATACATAACTATAGGACATGCAAAAACAAATAATTACTTAATTGGTAATAATATTATTCCAAAGCATAATCTTCAATTAAGTGGTTCATATCCATCAATAAATGGAAGTCAATTTAAAGAGATTAATAATTCTATTTTTAAATTTATTACAACTAATTTTGATAGAGAAGATGAGGGATACCCTACAGAAATTAGTTTTGAAAAGTTATTTCAGAGTGAGGAAATATTAAGCTTTTCAATTAACTATAATATCAGTAACTCAACAGAAAGATACTTTAACAAGTATTACACATTGAGCCTCTCCAATAAAAAGGAGCTAAGTCTTTCAGAGTATCTTAAAGATAAAAAAATTTCTAAGTATGATGTATTGAAGAGCATAAATAATTTTATTTCCCCATGTCTTTCCATAAAGGAACCTCCCCTTGATTACTGCTCCGATATGACGCTACAAAGTCTAATTGAGAACAATACAAAGGTTACTTATTCAGATATATCTAGCTTTTTTATTAAAGATAATAGCGATATAGGAATTGGTATCGACTCCAACAAATTTACCACTACTTTTATCTATAATGTAAAAAGTAAGAGAATTGTTTTAAATTAGCCATTTATATCCTCTAGCTCATAATCTGCCTATGTTTAGGTTGGGAGTGTCAATTTCTGTTTTCCATTCCTTTATGTAGGTTATATTCGCTTTAATTATGAGATTGTTTGTGGCTGTGGTAAAAAATGGAATAGACAAGGTCTATGAACTGTGTCGAATAGAATATGGTTATCACGTTTCAAAATCCGAAGAATATGAAAAATTTTAAGTTCAACAACTGGAATAATTAATGAAATGTTTATGCATATCTTTTTTAATTTTTGCTCTTTTCGGATGTAGCCATGCAAATACAAACAAAGAAGAAAGTGAAAAACTTATTGGTGAAATTCTAAAAGCAAGATCAATAGCTATTAGTGATGATATTAAAAAATCTAGAAGATTGTATATTTCAGCTTATGAAAATGCTGATAAAAAATCAGTGATTAATAATGAACTACTCATTTATGCTGTAAATAAAACTGATTCTTTGTTTGGCAGTTATGAGATGAATAATGAAAATTTTGAAAACGAAGTTAAAAACAATAAGGATATTGATATTGGAGGAATCGATGGGCTTTGTATTTTTAATAAGTTTTTTAAAAAATATTCTAATACAACCGATATGAAAAAATTTCCACAAAGTCTCCAAGAAGATATGAATAAAGCTTTATCATTGCAGTCTATTTATCTTGAAAAACTCAGCGGAAGTAAGGATTATTTAGATCAATTAAAATGTTTAACATTAAAGTAAACATGCAACCAATGAAGGGAAAAGTTTATTTCAGAGCTAGCAAAAAATAGTTTTACTGCTCGTATGGCAATTGCTAAAAAGAATTTTGGTGAAGTTATAGATATAGCACTATCCAATGCCAGTAAACCAGTGTTGACAGCCAATGCTTTGGCTACCTTTACTAACAATGGACCATATGGAATCAACGAATACATGTATCAAAATGTCTTTGGTCGCCCATATGATAGAGCAACAGTATCTCAATATATTCAGAGTTATCTATACACACCCCTAAAAATCGCTTCTCACTATGAAAATTACTTTACTACCAATATTGGTACTTTCCTGTATCTTTTTAACTTCATGTAAGGCATCGACAGATAAAGAAGATATTGATAATTATGTGAAAGTAGATTTAAAAAATTATGCAACAGACAATTATAGATTGCTTATTGAAGCCAATAAAAACGTAAACACTGAGCCAGCATTGAAAAACTCCTTGTTTAACAATACATATGTTAAGTTAGAAACGGCTCGAAGTCTTTTAAACGAAGAGTACCCTGATTGGATTGATGGTTTGGAGAAAAATGGTTATGACTATGGAGATCTTAACACTGTGTGTTGGATGACAGTATTCATGGAAAACTATGTAAACAATATTGAAGGGAAATACAAAAAAGACCTTAAAGATGAAACCTTAAATGATGTTCATAATCTTTATAATGAAAGACAAAAAATTATCAAACTGCGTGATAGTAAAGATAAGACTGCTAAGAATTTTGTAGAGGTTTGCGAGTGATTTTTAAATCAATTATTTACACCCTCAGATACTGATACAGGTTCAAGTAATATGTTAGCTGCTAAAAAAATTATACTCATATGTCTTTTATTACTTTCTAGTGGTTGTAGTAATAAAACACCTCCAAAAGAACAACTTGCATTGCAAATACCATTACCTCCTATTTTAATTGGTTTTGATAGTGTTGTTTATGCGAAAGCATTACAACAACAACCATCTGACTTAACAAAAAGTATTTATGATTCCTCAATATCCAAAGCAATGTTTTTTAAAAGGCTTTTAAATGATTCTGGTGAAAATGATGACTTCGAAAAAGATATTGAGATTACCCAAATTAATTCCCTATGTGTAATGGGGAAATTCTTACTTTCAGATAAATATAAAGATGCATTGAACTTAAAAGGGGATGTTTATACAGAATTCTATGGTTGGCTTAGTAAAAAACAACAAAAATGGGAAAGTTTATTATCCCATCAAGATAAAAGAATATTTGATGTTCCTTGCTCAACTTTAAAGTAAATTCTCTATTTCCCCCCAATTTTTCTTAACTTTGGGGCTACATTCCAAAACTCATGTCTCAATCTTGTTTAGGTTGGGGTTACTCTATTTCTAATTGGCTATCTTTCATTTGGACGAATTCTTTCATTTGGACGAATTTTCCAATATTTAGAAGTTCCTAGTACGTTCTGCTGTGTCCGAGAAACTATCAGAGAGACTCCTATTGATATTTGTAAAACTATGAATACAACACGGGTAGTAACGTAAGCAAATCACTAACTGCCAAAGTAACAGCAGGCCATACTATTTTTTGGAAAGCAGCATGAAGTTTAAAGTATTCAGTTTAATATTTATGTTTTTTTCATACATAACCATAGGGCATACAAAAACAAATAATGAGTTAATTAGCAACCATATTATGCCAAGCCATAATCTTCAATTAAGTGGTTCATATCCATCAATAAAAGGAAAACAATTTAAAGAGATTAATAATTCTATTTCTAAATTTATTGCAATCAATTTTGATAGAGAAGATGAGCAGTACCCTACAGAAATTAGTTTTGAAAAGCTATTTCAGAATGAGAAAATATTAAGTTTTTCAATTGATTATAACATCAGCAACTCAACAGAAAGATACTTTAATAAATATTACACACTGAGTCTCTCTAATAAAAAGGAGCTAAGTCTTTCAGAATATCTTAAAGATAAAAAAAATTCTAAGTATGATGTACTAAAGAGTATAAATAGTTTTATTTCACCTTGTCTATCCGTAAAAAAATCTCTACCTGATTACTGTGCTGATATGACACTGCAAAGCCTAATTGAGAATAAAAAAAGGGTTGCTTATTCAGATATATCTAGTTTTTTTATTAAGAATAATAGTGACATAGGAGTAGGTATCGACTCCAATAAATTTACTACTACTTTTATCTATAATATAAGAAGTAAAAAGATTGTTTTAAATTAGCCATTTATATTCTACAGCTCATAACCCACCTATGTTTAGGTTAGGAGTGATCTATTGCCCTTTTTCCATTCCTTTATTTGGATGATATTCGTTTTTTTATTTTTTATACGCTTTCCAACCTGTTAAAATATGGTAAATCAGCGGTAAAAGGCAGAGCGCAAAGAAGCCACAAATTGCAACTGCCCAGACAGGTAGATTCTGTGGATCTCCCAAAAAGAAATAAGCAAAAACCGAATAAGACAGCATCCCAAACATCGCCATTGTGCCGAGTGGAAGGGTAATTCTAAAAATTAAGACCTTAGCAAAGGCTTTGTAAGGCGTCATATTTCGATTCAAAGCATAGGCAATAATCATGACCAAAATATAGCCCATAATAAACAGCATAAATAGGGTAGCGGCAAACAGTAGACCTGTGCGCCAACTCTTTTCCTGAGCAGAATGATCACCTGCCTCATAAACCACTTGAATATGATCTCCGACCACGGGCACATCGCCTGAACGAACTGAGTTATCCAAGATCAATGTTCTGTTTTGATCATCTTTGAATTGTACTTGTGCGGTATGCATTAAAGTTTTGGTCTTATATTTACGCCCGTTGGAATCTGTACGTTCGGTATCGACCCATTCAGAGCTATAGCTCACGATGGTTGCATCATAGCTCGGTTTGGTTGCCAAGCCATATACCGCTTGCGACACCCAATAAGTAAAAGGAAAAAATAAAGAACTGATGCTAAACACCACAACAAATAAATAAGCAAATTCAAATTTACTGCTGTCACGATTTTTGGCTAAACGTTTCAGCCAAAACTTTGTCAGCACAAAAGACCAGATACATAAGATCGCAACCACCACCAAGAAAACCTGTCCCGCATAAGTCAGTTGCATGCATGATCCTATTTGTTATATTGAAGAGAGCTTGATTTTATCAGTTGGTGATCTTTTTAAAATCAAATTAATGAGTACAGTCAAAAAGAGTATTGTCTCTCACAAGTATAAATTTTTAAATAATGAAGCCATTGCAATGAATATCCATTACGAAATTGAAAAACTGTTTCAACAACGTCAAGACATCCCCTTATTTTATATCGAAAGTGGCAGCCGTTTATGGGGCATGGCCAGTCCTGACAGTGACTACGATGTACGCGGTTTTCATCTACCCAGCAAAGACCAATATTTTGATTATAAAAAATATCGTGATTTGATTGAGGTCATGGACGGAGACTTTGACTTTGTTTCTTATGACTTGGATAAAATGTTTGGGTTATTGGCAAAAAGTAACCCCACTGTTTTGGAGTGGGTCAGAGCACATATTGTGTATTTTAATGCCTTTCCTGAGTGGCAGGGTTTTCGTGATGGATTACTAGAGCGAATCGACTATAGCGCGTTGTATCACCACTATTTATCACTGGCAAAAGGTGGGATGAAAGTGATGCAAAGCGCAGATAACTTTACCTATAAGAAAGTCTTTTATTCGATTCGTGGTTTGATGTCGGCTGAGTTGGTAACCCAAGAACAGATGCCTGAATTACTGATCACCGATCTATTTGCGCAAGTGAATGCGAATGATCCATTACGGCATTGGGCAGAAGATTATCTGGAAATTAAAAAGCAGCAGAAAGAAAAGGTACAACTACCTGAGGCAGAACAAGCTACGATTCTTAATTTATTGGAACATAAGATCGAGCAGTTGGCGGAAAAGTCGATGCAGAAGACAGATCGACGTGCTAGTTTGGAAGCTTATTTAACGGATTATAGCCGTCATTTAAAACAGCATTATTATCAATAAAATGATTCATTTACCCATTACCTAAGTTCGACTTAAATATTCAATATGTCGAACTTCGGTTAATGGTTCTATTTGTTAAATCACGCTGTTTAGAATACGGATTTTTACATCCGTAACATGCTCTTTAGTGGCTTCAAAGTGTTGCTGCATATGGGCAGTTTGCATATGCGCTGCTAAATGAGCGGTACTCTGCCATTTCTCTAACATGATAATCGTATTCTCATTCGTTGCCTGCATGTCTATTGCTGGAAGATGATCAATCAAGGGTTCATAGCCATGACAGCCGTCTTCTGCCTGTACCGTTGGAATGATTTTTTGAAAAGCATCTAAAACGGCTTGGCGATGTTCAACACCTGCATGCGTATAAATTTCAGCAATAATGGTTAGCATGATATTTTCTCACTTAATGGAGCTTGTGGCAAACAACTGATCTAAATGGGTTTTATACGCTTCGATATAACTTGGTACGTTTGGCGCCTTAATGACATCATTCACAATAAATGTTGGTAGTGAGTCCATACCCAAGAATTGATTGGCTTTATGGAAAGGTAAATAAACGCCATCCACACCAACGCCGTGGAAGAACTGGTCTGGATCGGTAAAGGCTTCGATTGGTGCATTCCAAGTTAAAGACAACATATATTTTTTACCTTGGATTAGGCCACCCGAACCATACTTTTTCGATGCATCTGAACGGCTACGGCCATCGCTGGCATACAGTGAACCATGGCCAATCGTGAAGATATCATCGATGTATTTTTTCATGGTCCATGGTGCGCCCATCCACCAACCTGGCATTTGGTAAATCACCACATCTGCCCATAGATATTTGGCAATTTCGGCTTGAATATCATAGTCACTGTCGGTACGAGTCACTTGTACCTGATGACCTAAGGTGCTTAGATGTGCTTGAGAAAACTCGGTCAGGGTGTCGTTCAACTCACCATTCGAATGTGCAAATTGTTTGGCACCATTAATAATTAAAATATTGCTCATACGATTACTCAAAAATAAATCTCTAAAAACTGGAACGCATTTTAGAAAATCTATTCATGAGTAAAAATGCATAAATGAGCAAAAGACTATTGATCAAAAGTCAATAATTGAACTATTCGATTTTAGATTTTTTAGCTTTATACCAACGACGAGCTCCCCATAAAATGGCAATTGCCAAATACAGCGGCCACAGCATCACAAGCCAAATGATGGTTTCTCTAAAGCCATATAAGCCCACTTTAATCGCTTCCAAAATTCGACTGAATAGCGGATCACTGTCTAAGGTGGCAATACGATTGATATTCAGATCATGGGATTTACGCACTTGTGATTGCTGGAAGAATTCCAGTCGAATGGTGCTATAAGCCAAACGGTCTTTGACTTCTAAATTGGTCAGTTGCTGTAGCTGATTGTTCACCGCATTGGATCCGCTGTTACTTTGATTGGCGGTATTGAGTTTTTCTTCGAGCAATTTTAACTCATAACGCTTCGCTTCATAGCTTTGGGTATTAAAGTTCAGCATGAGTGGCAGTAAATTATTTAAGAAGCTGGTGACTTGTGCATTGGGAATACGAACCGTGAGTTGCACCGTGGGGGTAATCTTTTCATAGATGTCGACACTGCCATCAATACGATCACGTTCAGAGCGGTCACTGACTTGATAATTAATCTGCTTCTCTTCGATATAACCATTGTATTGCAATAACTGCTGCTCTAGTGCTGATGTAGTTTTTAACACATCCTTCACTTCAAATTGCAATTGTGCGCTTTTGACCAATTGACGATTCTGTTCCAAAGCACTTTGTTGATTGCTGACTAATTGCTCTGGATTTTGGACTGCATTGTCTTGCACTGCTTGACTGTCTGCAGCGGCAGTTTCAGTTGCCATTGCAGCTTCACTGGCAGGGTCTTCCTGTTTTTTCGAGCAACCTAAGGCGGTGCTCCCAAGGATTAAAATAATCGTTAATTTCTTTGCTAAATCTGACATATCGGCATGTCCAAACTAAGGTGATTTTGATGTTATAAACTGTGTTTTTTTAATCATTTGTTATGATCATAATCTTGAATGATGACAACAAATTTAATGCACGCCACATACATTTTGTTGCGTGGCCATTCAGTTTTGCATAGTAGCATAAATGAGCTAAATGGATTGGATAGGTACAAAATGCATAAAATTGCGATAATCTTGGGATCTGCTTTATTCCTCACTGCATGTAATCAGCCGATTGCATCCTCGCAACAGCAAGCAGAAGTGCAAAAGAGTACAGTGATGCATGTGATTTTATCGGATCAACCCAATCTGTTTCATGAAGACAGTAATTTAAAAATCGATCAGCAATTCAATCGTGCGGAAAATCCAACCGATGCACAAGTGACAGTGGAGCAAGCACAGTTGGATGATTCTGTGATTGCGGTGCGTACTGAGTATCAATTAAAACGCGACCAGAATACTTGGAAAGTCGTCAATAAGAAGCAAAGTTATCAATGTGCTAGAGGAGAGAATACCGAAACTTTCCAATTTGAGTTATGCCCATAATTTTGTGCATTATTAAACAGTGGATAAAAGTTCAGCAAAATTGTGGATAACTTTTCGGTTATGCACATTGCTGAATTGGTGTGATGGATTGTTTAAATTGCGGTCATTTTGAAAAAGTGCTACAGTTGCGCGTGGCAATTTAGCCAAACGGTAAAATATTTACCAATCTCACGTAATAAATTTTTTTTCTTATATACACCCAGTGAATACGGTGTTTTCACATTTATCACATGCTTTCTCACAGCATGAAATCAAAATTTAATTTAAATCTAAGCCATAAAATCTTGTGGTGATGATCCCTTTTTCATTTTGAAAAATGGGACGAACACGAGTTGGTTATTTTTGTGAATAAAACATGATGACGAATAATCAGAACATGACGTTAAACCGTATAACGCTCATGTTTCCTTTAGCTTTAGTGCTATTCGAATTTTCAGTTTATATCGGTAATGACTTGATTCAGCCTGCGATGTTGTCGATTACAGAACAATTTGCGGTCAGTGCAACGTGGGCACCCTCGTCAATGTCATTCTATCTATTGGGCGGTGCCAGTGTTGCCTGGCTGTTGGGACCGCTTTCAGACCGTCTCGGGCGTAAAAAAGTGCTCTTGGCTGGTGTGGCATTTTTTACGCTGTGCTGTTTGCTGATATTACTGACCCATAATATTGAACAGTTCCTGACACTGCGTTTCTTGCAGGGTATGGGTCTGAGCGTCATTTCTGCGGTGGGTTATGCTGCGATTCAAGAAACCTTTGAAGAGCGCGACGCGATCAAAGTCATGGCACTGATGGCGAATATCTCCTTATTGGCACCTTTACTGGGCCCTGTATTGGGTGCATTTCTGATTGATTATGTGTCATGGCATTGGGGCTTTGTCGCCATTGCTGCGGTATCTTTCTTGAGTTGGTTTGGTTTAAAGAAATTTATGCCAGCGCCCCAAGAAAGTCGTAAACAACCGAAGCAGCCTTTTAGTTATATCTTTGATGACTTTAAAAAAGTATTGAGCAACCGCCGTTTCTTGGGCTTAAGCATTGCCTTACCGATGGTGGGGATGCCGTTGATGTTATGGATTGCCTTATCACCGATTATTTTGGTGGATGAGCTGAAATTGAGCAGTGTGCAATATGGCTTGGCACAGTTCCCTGTGTTCTTTGGCTTGATTGCCGGCAATATCATCCTGATCAAGATCATTGATCGTTTCCCTCTCGGTCAAACCATTCTGTTTGGTTTGCCAATTATGTTATTGGGTACGGTCTTCTTGGTGTTGGGTGTGATTTGGCAGACTTATCTGGTGCCTTGTCTCTTGATTGGCATGACTTTAGTGAGCTTGGGTGAGGGAATTAGCTTCTCGGTGATGTATCGCTTTGCCTTAATGTCATCTGAAGTCTCAAAAGGAACAGTCGCAGCAGCAGTCTCGATGTTGATGATGGTCAGTTATTTTGTCGTGATTGAATTGGTTCGAGTACTGTATACCCATTTCCATATCTGGGCCTTTGCTTTAGCCAGTCTGGTTTTGATCGTATTCTGGTTTAGCTCTCCACGCCAAGCTTTGAAACAGCATATGCTGGCACGTCAGCAAGACGGGTTGAATTAATTTTGGCTTCCATTGACTGCTCACTTAATTTCTAAGCTGAGCAGTTTATTTTTTAACGATACTAATTCGGTCAACGTTTCTAGCAGCAGACTCATTTGTTTTAACAACAAGGGATGCTTTTCAGAGATCTGTTCTTGCAGATTCAATGCTTCAATTTCTTTAAGCAAGTGCTCTACCTGATGTTGTGGAACGGGCACTTGTTCAATCAAGCTTTGCTTAAGTAGCTCCTCAATTTTATCTAGCAATGCTAATAATGTCTGATCTTCGATTTTTTCCCGTTGATGCCCCAAGGCTGAGACATAGCTGAGTTGGCTATGGCTATAGACCAAATAGCGAAACGCATGTTGAATGAGTTCTTGGTTGGGCTGAGGTTCGGTACTCAGACTTGAGATCATATTAGACAGCTCAATCTGGGCATTATGTGCGGCACGTCGAGTGGTTCGGTATTCCAGATCGAGTTCACGCCCTTGATGATATTGCTGTACCACCACATGAAAATAATCAAAGGTGGTTTGATTATTTTTCTTGATGTTGCTGGAGATATTGCGGAAATTCCAATCGGGCCAAATGAAATTGACTGCGAGCCATGCAATGGCACAGCCAATAAAAGTGTCAATCATGCGTGGCAGAATAATACTAAAACCTGCCCCTTTTAAATTAAAAATCATTAACACCATTAAGGTGGCCATCACCGTGGCGAGTGCATATTTTTTTTGTCTTAAATAGAAAAATAACACCCCACAAATCACAGTGAGGAGTAGTTGCCCCTCAATACTGGGGACAAAATAAAGAATGGGGATACCTAATAACACTCCGAGTAAAGTGCCGATGGTTCTGAGCTTGAGACGGCTTTTGGTGGCAAAATAGGTAATCTGGCAGACAAATAAACTGGTGAGTAAAATCCAATAGCCATTTTGCGCAAATGGTAATAAGGAAATAGCATAGCCAACGGCAAAGATCACAGCCAAACGGACGGCATGACGGAATAGTGCCGATTGCGGACTGAGTTGCTGTTTGATTTTTAAAAGTAGATCCTGCGCACCCTGAATATCATCATCAAGCAAATTGAGATGGTCATGATGTTGTTGTGGAGCGCGTTGTTCAATATTCTGATTGAGTTGCAGTTGGGTAAACTGCTCATGCACACTTTTTAAATTATTGAAGATCAGTTCCAGATTTTTAACTTCGAGATTGTTGGGATGTTGTTGCACCCAGTCACGCATTGATAATTCTAAATTGCCTAAAGCTTTACTGGCAGATTCACGCGGTTGATAGCTCTGATGCTGCAAGATTGCTTGGCTTAAATCATGACAGGCCAAGGCTTGTAGCTGCATATTTTTTTGAATACGAAAAATCAAATCACTGCGGCTAAAATTTTGATGAATTTTTTCATAATGCAGATAGCTGGAGGTGACTTGTTCATGCATATCTTGAGCAAAATAATATAAGTTCAGCCAATAAATACTGGTGTTGTTCACCCGAGACGCTTTTAAGCGCGTCAGTAAGGAGTTTTTGGCTTGATTCAGACTAGTGACCACTTGGCTGTTTTTTTGAGAAAGTTCGAATAGTAGTGTTTCGACATTATCAATATTATCTGGGTCGAATAAACGTGATTTGGCTTGCAGTAATTCAGCAAGCTCCTGAAAAATAGCTGAGATCTTTTCTTGTAGTGGCAGGGTTGGGCGAATCACAAAAAATAAGATTGAAGTTAGCCCATACCACAAGGCACCCAATACAAAATAACTAGGCTGCTGATACCAGTGTGGATATTCACCTAGACCGAACATGGTATAGATCGAGAGTAAAATCGTGCCAAAGGAAATGGTGGCATAGCGTTGCCCAAGCGCACCCATCATGACTAAGGCCGCACTCGAGAGGCTGAGATAGACAATAAACCAAAATTTATAGGGGGCGAGAAACTCTAAAATAGTACTGACCGTAAAGAACAGCGCGCAGACATAGATCAGATTGCGTAAACGAATGCTGAGACGATCATCAAAGTCGGTCAGTGCGGTCGCAATTGCCCCTAAAGTTACAGGCACAATCAGCTGTCCAAATCCGAAATAATGTAAACCGAGTGTTGTACCGCAAAGCACAATCAGGATTTGTAGGCAATAAAGCAGAATCGAGTTGGAGCGAAAGCGATTGAACAGGATAGATAAATTTTTCACGATTCTTATTCTTGAATATGTTCTGGTTTCATCATACAAATAAATGTCCCAAAGGAAAGCATTGTCAGCCAACAAGCGGCACTATTTTTGAACATCAATATTTGCTTGATCTTTCAAATAATAGATAAGATGCAAAATTCATGCTCAGTTGTATTTTGTTCTTGTAAGATTGGATAAGAAATAAAAATGGCTAAAAGCAGTGTAACTGTGGATAACTCGGAAGATACCCACAGTATTGAAATTACTTAATCACACCGCAGGCAATACGGTCACCACCGCCGCCTAATGGTTTTGGTGTATCCGAATAATTGTCTCCGCCGACATGAATCATAATGGCACGGTTCTGGATATCAGCCAGTTTTAAACGTGGTGCAATCACAGGTGTGGTTGCAAAACCTTTTTCATTTACAACCAACACAGGAAGGTCACCTAAATGTCCAGTTTCTGGCGTACCATGATATGCAACCTTTTCAGGGTTTAAGTGGCTGCCTGCTGCCAAGGCGGCGCCCATTTTTCCATCTTTAAGCGCCGCTTCACAGGATGGGTTTTCATGGATGTGGAAACCATGTTCGCCAGGAGAAAGTTTCCAAAGTGCAGGGGTGATTAATAAACCCTTTGGTGTTTGTTGAAAAGCAACCGTTCCGATGGAAGCACCAACCCCATTGGCATCGACTTGATAGACTTGGATCAATTGCTTTTGATCGCTTTTGCTGGCTTTGGTCTGAATCTTAGCCGCATTGTTGTCGAGAGAAACCGAAGAGCAGGCTGCGATACTTAAACTCAAACAGCCGAGCAGAGAAATTTTTTGAAGCATTGACGTCATTGCGAAGATATCCTTATAAATTATCTTTATTTGACGATTCAAACAAAGTCAGGGATATCTCGCAAGCAACATTAATCAATTCATGACAAAAAATTAAACGAAATATACCTATTTAGTTTCGGGAGGAGCTTCCAACGCTGCAACAGGCTCTTCGACATTTTCATGCAGCCATTCACGCCAAATCGCTAACAGGATGGCTAAAATCACTGGGCCAATAAATAGGCCGACCAGCCCAAAGCTGGCAATACCACCTAATACCCCGAACATGATCAAGATAAATGGAATCTGGGTCGCGCCTGAAATCACCAATGGGCGAATCACATTGTCCGAGCTACTCACAATCACTACACCCCAAACCACAACGCCAATGGCTTCCATGGTTTGTCCCTGAGCAAATAACCACAGGCCTACCCCAAGATATGAAACAGGTGTTCCAAAAGGAATCAGCGCCAAGATAAAGGTGACCATGGTCAACAGCATTGGATTTGGAACGCCTGCGACAAAATAGCTAAGGCCGGCCAATAGAGCTTGTGCAACTGCAGTTAAACCAACGCCGTATACGACAGCACGGGTTGTTTCTGAAATGGTATCTAAATAATGATGCACGCGTGGACCAATCACCATTTCCAAGGCACGACTCACTTGTGCCAAGATCATTTGTCCATCACGGTAGAAGAAGAACAAGGTCATGAGGGCAAATGTGAGTTTGACCAAATTACGGCTAATTTCACTCAGGACAAAACGGCCATAACTCAAATGGCTTTGAATCCATTCAGCAATATTCTTGGTGATACTGTTTGGATCACTACTCAGTTCATTGACGGTACGACTGATGTCTTTGCCAATAATCGGTAGATTTTTGATAAATTCAGGAACTTGAACATGACCTGAAAACAGTTGTCGCTGTAAATTAAAATATAAATTACGACCTTCAAGCTGCAACATAAAGATTGCACAGATAAATGGCACACCAATCACGATAATGACCAAGCTAATCATCAGGGTGGCATTCAGTGTCGGTCGATTTTCACCAAAGAAACGACGTTGTACCCATAGATATAAGGGCCAAGTCATATAGGCAATAATTGCGGCCCAAAGGACAGGGACAATAAAGTATTTGAGAATACTGAATCCCAAAAAGAGCAGGACAAAAAATAGTCCAAACAGCAAAACGCGTTGTAATATGGGAGCGTATTGTTGCACGATAGTATTTCTCAAGTGCTAGAAATTGAATAAAACCATCTTAACTGAAAAAGTAGGCGAGGGAAATTTTCATTTCCCCATTTTAAGATTTGATATCAAAAGATTACGTTTCTTTGCAAAGTCTTAGAACCACTCGCTGGGATCATCGACCAACTGGTTTAAAACAGGCTGCCATTGGCTTTGGATGCTAACAAAGTTTTTTTGGGTTTTATCAAACACACTCAGCCCTTGCATAGCCAATGTACCGTAGGCACTACGCTCAGAAATCCACGCCACAGGATCTTGCTCAATCTTGCTAAAGAAGTCTTGAATATCTTTGGAACTGGCACTGTTCGGTTTGACACGATTGGCAATCAACAAGATTTGTACCTTGCCTTTACGAATACGCTTAATGTCTTGTAAATGTTTTAAGAAGCGGCGAGTACTGTCGATATCAAAGAATGATGGCTGTAATGGCGTTACAATGGCATGTGCTTCGCTGACCAATTGCTCGGCATGTTCGCCTGAGAGCGCACCAGGGGCATCAATAATCAAATAATCTAAATTCTTGGGTGCTTCACCAATCGATTTTTCATGTCGCCAATCTAGACTCTGAATGCCCGTGACCGTTTCAGGACGTTGCTTGAGCCATTGCAAAGACGATTTTTGGTTGTCAGCATCTGCTAGCGCAACCTTATATCCTTTTTGCGATAATGCTGCAGCGAGTGTAATAGCTGTCATGGTCTTGCCACAGCCACCTTTTTGATTTGCGATTAATATGGTTTTCATGAAATTAGATTTATTAACTAGGCTCTCGTATTCGTTTATACCTTAGCATCTTTTTCGGTCAAGTGTGTTACACATGACAAAAGTTTCATGTTGCAGTTAAATAGCTGCATTCAAGCAAAGGAAAGTGACTATGTCGGTTTGGTTAGCGATGCTGATTGGTGGTTGTATTGGTGTCGTGATCACCACGATTATTTTATCCAGCACTCGTAATGGGCGGATTCAGGCGGAGTATGAGAAATATATTGCTGAATTGGAGCTGGAACATAAGCAAGCTTTACTCGATGCGCAGAAGCGTAGTGTTAATACCAGCCGTGCGGTATTGAAAGGCAAAATGGCGGAGCAGTTTGCACCGATCCTACCAGAGTTTCGTTATTTACCCAGTGATGCTAAATTTTTAGGTGATCCTGTCGATTACGTGGTTTTTGATGGTTATACCGACTTTCGAGATGGCGATGGTACAGCCGAAGATATTGAAGTGATTTTACTGGATATTAAAAGCGGTGGCGCACGCTTAAGCAAAGGGCAGCAGGCGATTGCTCAAGCGGTCACTGAAGGGCGTATTCGTTTTGAAACCTTGCGAATTGATTTTGAAGATCAATGAGGCGTTTCTAATTTTTGTACGCGTGCCAACAGCATTGTTTGCGCCACAGATGGGATTCCTTCTGCATCAAAATATTGCTTTTCGATCAATTTAAATTTGGCTTGTAAGAGCTGGCGTTCAATATCCCGATTTAAGTGGCAGCCATCGGCTATCCGTTTCTGAATTGGGGTTAGTAGCGTCTGCAAAGACTGTATTTTTGCCGAGTTCGGATGCTTGACATGTTCAACCAAATGGAAGGTACCTGTTGGTTTGAGTACCCGATGTATTTCGGCTAAGGCCTGTTCAAGATCAGCAATGCTACACAGTGTCCAAGTCGATACAATATGATCTAAAGAAGCGTCGGCAAAGGGGAGTTTTTCTGCACTGGATTGCACATGTTTAATAAAGAAAGGTGCATGTTGTACCCGTTCAACGGCCAATTGATAAATATCAGGATTGGGCTCTAAGGCGTACACTGAATCAACATTGCCATAAAACGGAATATTGAGCCCTGTACCAAAACCAATTTCGAGCACTTCACCTTCAATCGGCAGCAGTAATTCACGACGTCGATCCATCAAGCTAGCGGTTTGCATGACCTGATTGAGCAAATGAGGAAAGATATGGCGTTGGTAAAATTGGTAAATCATAGAGATCCATTCGTTGGTTTTAATAAAGAGGATACTTCACTAACAGCACAAAAATATGACTAAAGTAAGTTTGATTGTTACCAAAAAAAGCACTTTTTTTCACCATCTCAGCATACTATCAACAGAAAGGCTTTTCTAATATTTTCGAGGATAATCGAGCCATGAAAAAACGTCTATGGATGAGTTTATGCATGGTGGCTGCAATTGGGCAAACACATGCATCAACGGGTCAGGCAGAATATAATATTGCCAATGGCTTAGCGCCAGTTGTGGAATATCAATCGATTTCGGTATTAAAACCTTTTGATGGTAATTTCCGTATTCTTGGTTCAAAAGTTTATCATGACGATGAGCAAGCCAAATTTTCTCCGATCGACTATGCGGTGAGTTTGGGAGCATTTACTGATCCTGCAATCGCTCGAACGATTGATGTACGTCAATATGATCGTTATTTGAATTGGAAAATGAATACACTGCCTGTGCCACCCGATCAAGCGATCAAACTGGTGTCCAATATGCACATTATTCCTGCCAATCCAGAGATTGCCAAACAAATCAAGCAAGTGAAACGCGGTGACTTGGTTCAACTCAAAGGTGAGTTGGTTGAAATTCGCGATAAGGACTTGGTGTGGAAATCTTCTTTAACCCCAGGTGGAGTGGGTGATGGCGCATGTGAGTTATTTCGTGTGAGTTCCATTCACTGGATTGAGAAGCAGAATATCTAACAATGAATGTGAAATAAAAAAAGGGGCTGATGCCCCCTTTTTTTATTTATTTCAGTTACTCAGCTTGCATTTTGTTTTCAGCTGTTTGCGCATTTCTCCAGTGATGCAACTGGCTTTGCGCGTGTAGATATTCATTCAACTGATTGACCTGCTGATTCGCATCTGTCGTTTGAGCGGTATTGGCGTGTTCCAAGACTTGGGCTTGATATTCCCAATAATCATAAAGCAAACCTTGAATATAGCGGCCCTGTTCAGTTTTGAGTTCTAGCTCTTTGAGCATCTTCAACGCTGAGTTGACATTATCTTTTTGACGTTGCTGCTCGAATTCAGGCGTGAGGCTATTGGCTTCTTTCATCTTGGCCAATTCCATTTCCATACTATCGCTCATGTCGGTAAAACGTCGATCATAGTCGTCCAATACCGCAATATCATGCCCATCATCTGCTGTGGCAGGGAATTGCTTGATCGGGGTTTGATTGAGTTGACCAATTGCATCACTATTTGTGCTACTTTGCTGTTGTTGCTTTGCAGTTGGCTCTTTGTCCTTATTACACGCACTGAGCATCAGCGCTGAACTGAGTACACAGGTGATGGCAAATGTGGTTTTTAAGTTAGGCATAGCAGAGCTCGTTCAAGAATTAGTTGGATATTTTCTGAAAATGGTAGGCGAAAGTGGTATAGGGGAAACTCATCTGATCTTGCGCAGTTAAGCCCGTAAAATCAAATACAATTTGTTCAAACTTTGCTTTTAACTGTTGTTGCTCTGTTGAAGGCATCGCGGCAATAAAACTAGTAGATAACAAGCGTTTACTCACCACCTGTTCGACCGTACCCTGATGAGCCTGTTGAAAGGTGGTTAATCCATCCAGTTTAAATAAGCTTTGCTCCTCGAACACTTGTTTCCATAACTCACTGTGATAACGAGGGGTATCACCTTCTAAAGGTGCAATTTCATCGGCCAAGGCTTTGACCCAATCGACCGAGGTATCGCGCTGATTCCAGATTAAACCAAGACGCCCTGTGGAACTCAGCACACGATGCATTTCTGTTAGGGTTTCAATATTGGCAAACCAATGGAACGATTGCGCACAGAGAATGGCATCAATTGATGCATCGGCGAATGGTAATTCGCTACTGAATGCCTGTCGACAATCGATAGTCGGATAAGCTTGTTGAAGCTGCTGTAACATTTCCGTGACAGGCTCGACCGCAATCACTTTCGCCTGTGTCTGAATCAAGTAGGGTAAGAATTTGCCAGTCCCAGCACCGAGGTCAACAACAGTGGAATTTTCTCCTATTTGGAGACGATCTTGCAGCCAAACTGCTATTTCTTGCGGGTAACTGGGGCGAACTTGCTGGTACAGTTCAGCCCCTAAACTAAAGCCTTTTTGAGCAGCAGGATGTAAGGATTGTGTCATTTTTTGCGCTTTTTAATCTGTCTTATCTCTATAAAATAAGATACTCCGCAATTATGGTTTGGCAAAGCCATCATTTGGTGACTTTTTGCTACAGACCTAGGATCAACTTTTCAGTGTGAGCATGGATAAGCAAATAATATTTGAAGATGAGCATATTCGCGTTATTTTTTTAAAAGGTTCAAGTGACACTTTAGTGATTTCGTTTGGCGATTTGATTAGTCGCGCTAAAGGCATGTCAATTAATGCTGAAAAATCCTTAATAAAATATCAATACAATGTGATCGGCATTATGCCGAAGCAAAAATCATGGTTTCCGAAAAGTAGTATGTTGCAGATGCAGCAGCAGATTCAACCGATTTTGCAGCAATTTAAAGGCATTGTTGGCTATGGCGGCTCTATGGGTGGCTACGCAGCAATCAAGTATTCAAATCTATTGAATATGCAAAAGATTGTGGCTTTTGTACCACAATTCTCGATTGATCCTGATGTGGTTGAAGATCGCCGTTACGCCGAATTCTTTGATGCATCTATCCATCAAGCTATGCAGATTCAGGCAGATGAGGTGGATTCATCGCGTGAATACATCATCGTCTATGATCCATACTATGCAGAAGATAAAGAGCACTTTCTAAAGATCCAGCCTTTACTGCCTAACATGCATGTGATTCATTTGCCATTTACAGGCCATGAAGCACTTTCGGTGTTGGCAAGTTCTCAGTTGCTGAATGATTTTGTGGTTAAACCATTTGAAATCACTTATTTCTATCAGCGGGTTCGAGAGGTTAAAAAGCAAAGCAAGTTCTACTATCGACATGTGTTGGATGCTTTGTTGCCGCGTCATCATCAGGCTTTATTAAAAATTCTGCAACAGAACGACATTGCCTTAGATGAGCGTTATTTTGATGCGGTACTTAAACAAAAACTGGTACAGCAGCTGTTTAATCTCAAACAAGGCACTGAACAGAATTTACATAAGCTCGGCGTACATCTGCATTTTGTGCAACATACCGAGACTCAAGCTGCCAATGTGGTCAATGCACAGAATCAGTTTTTGGTCTTTAATTTGGCAAGCTTGAAATTAGAGTGCTATAGCACTGAGATTATTGTGGCCAATTCCGCCTATCTATTGCCTTTAAATCTGACGGCCAATAGCTTGGTCAAGCTGAGATTGAATGATGAATACTACTTCCTCACGATGAATGATCGTGGTATTCATAAACTGGTCAAAGAAGGTGAGCCCTTTGCACTGGATCAATCGCCGTTGGTGTTTAAACACTATGCCGATTTTTATAGCCTGAGCTATAAACAACTGAGCCTATGTTGTGATGCACAAGGTTTGACGCATTTCATCGAAAATAATGCAGATGAACAGACCAAACTGCAATTATGTTGAATGACCTTATTTCAATAAAAAAAGCCCTTTGAATATTCAAAGGGCTTTTTTAGATCAGATTTAAATTAGTTGGTACCAATTTTGGCATTGGTATTGACGTTGGCATTCACGCCTAATACTTTCACGCCCACATTTGCACCCGTTTGAAGACTCTTTTTATCTGCATTTAAGCCGGTTTGTGCATTCACGGCTGAAGTTTTACCATTCACTTGTGCCTGAGCATTGGTTTCAGCACCTAAATTTAAGGACTTAGATTGAGTTGCGGTTTTCTTGTCTGCAATGCGCTGTTTCACGTTGGCTGTGGTCTCCGCAGCTAATTCCTTACCATCAACAGCTTTGTCTACTGCATAATGGGTTGTGGTTTTTACCGCTTCACCCGTTTTATTTGCGACCTGTGAACCCACCTGTGTTGCTGTGCTTACGGTTTTTTGAGTTGCTGCAACGCCAGTATTTAGCGCGGTATGACCGACATTATGTGCAGTATGACCAACACCTTGAGCCACTTGACCGACGCCTTGTGCTGTGCCTTTCACTGCACCTGTGACACCTTTAAGCAGGCCACCAGATTGTACATTGACTTGAGCTGAGCCACTGGCATTTGCGCCTACGTTCTGCGCGAAAACTGAAGCAGAAGCAAGGATAGAAGTTGTCACGATAGCTGTTTTGATCATTTTTTTCATTGCGATTTCCTTAAGCGATGTACCGTATTGGGGTACTTCATTAACGCAACTGCATCATAGCGAGCAAAAAATCAGAAATGTGTGATTTTCATCAAACGTTACAACCAGATTACAGCTTAAAAACAATCTGGAGATAAATTGTGGAGAATCGTTATTTTTATAAGAACATGAAAAGTATAGTTTTTTAATAAATATAAATAACTGTAAAAATTCAGTTTTAAAAGAGTTGGTGGATAACAGTTTGACTATTTTACGGGTTATATTTTATCGCAATGAATATGAAAATTAAGAATATATAAATTGATTTAAAGCGCTTTTAAAAAGATTAAAAAAATGGCATTTTTATTGCTTGGTATATTTATATGGAATAAATATTGCACTTTTTTAATGCAATTTATTTATCCCATCAAGATCATTCTTTGTGCATTAAGGATACTTTTTAAAGCACAAGCCTGAACCAAAACATCACTGTCTTTTTGATAGTACGATGACTCCTATCGTATTTTATTTAAAAAAATAGGTGAAATTTAAAGTGAATCTTAACTTGTATTCGCATTATTTATAGAAAAAGAATTGAAAACCAAGTAATGGCCAGTAAATAACGCACTGGAGAATATGAATGAAACAGATTGCAGCATTTCTGCTGGTATTGATCGCGCTGGGCGTGGTGGTCTTCTATTTTGAACCTGCAGAACCGAACAGCTCAACCGATGATACTGCGGTATATCAAATCCATCCTGAACCTTCAGGCGGTATTTCAACTGTATTACATCAAGAGGAGGTGAAAACCACAGAACATACCACATCGCATATGTTAAAAAAATTGGATAAAACGCAAGAAAACAACCAATTTTATGACACTAAAAGTGATCCTTCGATACAACCGATTGATCCTGAAACTGATCCAGCCAATGAAATTAAAAAACTTTAAATCGTCTGGGCTTCTTTTATCCAAGAAAAACAGATATTAAGAACCGTTCTTTATCCAAGAACGATGGAGATCAATAGTGAACAATAAAACCTTACTACTTTTAAGCCTGTGTGCTTTTTATACCACCACAACCTCAGCTGCGGCACTCGATGCTGTCCAACTCAAACAACGACTCAGCACCGCAGCATTAAATAAAGTGTCGAATGGCAAAATTAATATTGATGCCTTAGTCGACAATGATTCAAATGATCTACTGATTGAATACGATAGCAGTGCAACGAGCACCACTTTAGGGCGAGAAAAACGTAGCCTGATTGCAGATGCTAAAAGTCAGTTTAAAAATAAATTTAGCAAAGCGGCAGGCTTTCAAACCTTGCGAGAATTTAATGGCCTACCTTTAGGTCTCTATCGTATTCAGAATCGGGAGACGCTGGCACAGGTCTTGAATGATCCAAATGTCAAAGGTGTTTATCCAAACCGTAAAAATGTAACCACCACCATGGAAAGTCTTCCTTTAATTAACCAGCCACAAGCGCTCACAAATGGTTTTACTGGAGAAGGCTCAAGCGTGGTGGTGATTGATACTGGGGTGAATTATAAACATGCTGACTTTGGTTGTACCGCAGTCAATACCCCAGCTTCAACTTGTCGCGTGGTCTATGCCTTTGATAGTGCACCAGATGACAATACTCTGGATGATGATGGGCATGGCAGTAATGTGTCTGGGATTGTTGCCAAAGTTGCGTCTAAAACCAAAATTATTGGGATTGATGCGTTTAGAAAAGTCCGATCACAAGGGCAATGGGCAAGTACCGCTTATGACAGCGACATTCTGGCAGGCATTAACTGGGCGGTAAATAATGCACCAACTTATAACATCAAAGCCATTAATCTAAGCTTGGGTGTGCCTGGGGTGAAATACACCTCGGAATGTAACAATAGCAGTTACAGCACGGCATTTGCCAACGCACGTGCGGCAGGTGTTGTGCCTGTGGTGGCTTCAGGCAACGATGCTTTTGCTGATGGGATTTCTTCACCGGCCTGTGTGAAAGGTGCAGTACGAGTAGGTGCGGTGTACGATAGTAATATTGGTGGGGTGTCTTGGGGCAATCCATTGAAATGCTCTGATCCAACCACAGCTGCCGATAAAGTGACCTGCTTTAGTAATGGTGGCTCATTAGTGACTTTACTGGCACCTGGGGCAATGATTACTGCAGGCGGTGAAACTCAGGGCGGAACTTCACAGGCAGCGCCTCATGTGGCAGGGGCAATCGCATTATTACGCGCCAATGCTGTGACACCATCAGAGACTATCGATCAAACCGTAAATCGTTTAAGAGTGACAGGTAAGCCGATTACCGATACGCGTACAGGTTTGGTGTTCCCACGCATTGATTTACTGGCTGCAACCAGCGGACTCAGTTCGAATTAAGATGATTTTATAGTTGAAAGATCGATCCAAAAATAGTTTAAAAGCCATGACGCGTTGCAACTAGAGATAGATACAACGCGTTCTTTATTGGCTTAATGACATTGTGTTAGTTTATCCGCACTAAAGTTACTTTGCAGTTTTTGAAAGTTGGCTTGAACAGTCGCATCTTGCACATCAAAAGCAGTTGCGGTTGTGGGCTGAGCAAGCGTTTTATCTTGATAGTGTTGGGTGGTAGAGCTTGCTGAAATTAAACCATTTTGGTTAAACACCCACTGCTCAACGGCCTGACCACCATCAAAATAGCCCGTAAATTCAATGTTGCAGTGTTGACCTTGTTTGCTCAGTTTTGCAGTATTGCCTTCAGTTGAAGGCGTGGCGCCAATATTCTTCACTTGTTGTAATGTTTGTGTGCCATTGTTGGGTGTGGATAATGTTGAGCAAGCAGTGAAGCTGATTGCACTGATGCAGGAAAATAGAATGGTTTTAAATTTTTGTTGCGTCATGTGCAAAATTCCAGTCCGATGAATTTATACGATTGAGTCTGTCGGCAAAACTCGTGAAGTTCAATAAATGTTTTGAGCGTACACTGTAAATTTAAAACCTATGTTTCAAATCACTATAACAAATCCGCTGTATATAACTGATATTTTATAGCCCGAAAAAATCTTTATTCTAATGAATCGGCCGCCATAAAAAACCTCTACATGGTAGAGGTTCTTGGGTTTAGTTACTTGACGGTTGGCTCAGTCCAGCACGTTCAATCGGAACATTGCCTTCATTGGTGCCAACCACTGCATCTTTAGTGTCTTGCCATTTCTTAGCTGTGTATTGCTTGGCTTTTTCAGTTTGCGCTTGAACAACTTCAGATTGTTCTTCCGTATATTTCTTGGTGTCTTGCCATCTTTCACTGATCTTTTGTGAGGTGTTATCAGATGCACCTTGGATTGAATCGCCTAAATTCTGCATGCCTTTACCTGTTTTATACAACAAGACCCGTCCTAAGCTTGGATTGTCGCCATAGGGCATCGCTTTTTCAGGCACAGCATTAGAAGCATTGCTTGTGGTGCTAGTTGGATCTGCTGCCCAGAGCGAAGACGATGCAATCAGTGCAGTCGCTAAACAGAGTGCGGGTACTTTTTTGATCATCTTTTTGTCCTTTCCGCGATATTGTCGCAATCGAGATTTTATATCTTATCGTTGGTTCGAAGAAAAGAGTTGGGATGATATGAAATTGATACGGTAAGTAACCTTTAACTAAAACTTATGCAGAAAAAGAAGAGAAATAAAAAGCCAAAAATGCCTAAAAAAATCAAGTAATCTTGTTTGCGTATATGTGCGAGTCGTATGACGGATAAATAGATTGAGCCTAAAAAGATAAATGAGAAAATAAGGATACAAGGGAGTGGTTGATTAAAGAGCAATAGCGTATTGCCAAATAAAATAAAAATGCTGCTGCTGCTGATCCAGTAGAGTAAGGCAAATAAAAATTTCTTGAGTGCTAGTTGACTGACAGATTGATCTAAACGAGGTAAGACAACTGCCAAAAGAATTAGTGCAATCATTCCACCCAAAATTGAAATGATCATAAAAAACAGGCCACTCATATCGGGTTTGGTTCGAATAAATGGAAATACTGTGTAGCTTGTCCAACTGATTAAGAGTAAAGCGGCATGTATAACGGTCAGAATGATATCGATACGATAATAATTTTTAGGTAGCATCATTTTTATTAATCAATGTTTATTAAAAAACTGCTATTACTAGCAGGTTTGTTGAATAGCTGCAAATATCAGCTTAACCTTACATACACTTAGCTGCGTCAGCACGATGGCACTTTGAATGAATGCATTCATTGATGAACGAGGTTGAGCAAATTGAGACAGTACTCATTTTCAAGTTGATTTATTGGATTCTTACAACTTTTTCCACGCGATCAGATGAGTCATAGATCACTTGAATAATTGCTTTGTCTCCTCTAAACGCTGAGTCTGGGATTGATACCTTTTCTATTAATGCATCAAAGGGCAATGTACTTGCGACTAAACCATTATATAAAGCTTGTCCGTAGATCTTAGCGCTGTTCTCTCTTTTATAGAATATAAAAGTATCAATTCGTTGATCACCGATTAATTTACTTGAGCTTGGTGTAATCACTTTGGTAATAAATTCACTTCGAGCCATGCCAATCGCGATAGGATTCTGTATATTTTGATGGTTTTCTATCTCTGGCTGGGCCCTAGAACTAGGATTTAAAGAACAAGCACTTTGTCCAATCGCTAAAAGAGTAGAGAGCAATAAAGTGTATTTTTTCATGTCGTTATAGTCTTATAAAAAGTGTAAATAAAAAAACCTGCTATTTTTAGCAGGTTTTTTTAATAATTTCAAATAAATACAGGTTTAGCCTTGCAATACACTTACATCTGCAATTGCCGTGAATAAATCACGTAATTGAGCAAGTAAACGTAAACGGTTGGCTTTTAACTCTACATCATCTGCCATCACCATCACGCCTTCAAAGAAGGCATCAATTGGTGCACGAAGCGCAGCCAGCTTAGACAAGGCTTCTGTGTAGTTACGCGCAGCAAGCAAAGGCTGAACCACAGGCGTGAGTGCAGACAATTCTGCATAAAGTGCTTTTTCAGCAGCTTCAACCAGATTGGCTTCAACCACAGCACCTTCCGGTGTCGCTTCTTTGGCAAGAATATTGGCAACACGTTTATTGGCTGCGGCCAATGCTGCCGCTTCAGGCAATGTACGGAAATGGTTGACCGCAGTTACACGCTTGTCAAAATCAAGTGGCGATTTTGGTGCAAGTGCTTGTACCGCTTGAATTACATCAACCGCAACGCCTTGGTCTTCATATTTGGCACGGTAACGACCTTCAAGGAATGCAACCGCATCCGCACGGGTTTTATCGTGATCTTTAATGATGTCGCCATAACCTTGTAAGGCAAAGTTCACCAACTCTTCAATGGTCACATCAAGTTCATTTTCGATGATTAAACGCAAGATACCGATTGCAGAACGACGTAATGCAAATGGATCTTTTGAACCTGTTGGCGCTTGACCAATACCGAAAATACCGACCAATGTATCTAAACGATCCGCAAGGGCAATAGTAGTACCTGTTTTGGTTTGCGGTAATACATCACCAGCAAATTTCGGTAAATACTGCTCACCTAACGCTTCGGCAACTTCATTATTCTCACCTTCAAGGCGTGCATAGTAAGTACCTGCAATCCCTTGAAGTTCTGGGAATTCACCCACGAGTTCAGAAGTTAAGTCACATTTAGCAAGTAATGCTGCTTTCTCAGCATCAGCAACATTGGCACCCGTCATTGGAGATAATGCCACAGCCAGTTTCGCAATACGTTGTGATTTATCCCACAGCGTACCCAATTGTGCTTGGAACACCATATTGGCTAATTTTTCTTTACGAGACGCAAGCGGTTGCTTTTGGTCTTGTAAGAAGAAGAATTCCGCATCAGACAAACGAGGACGTACAACTTTCTCATTCCCTTCAATAATTTGAATCGGATCTTTCGACTCAATATTTGAAATGGTAATGAAGTAAGGCTGTAATTTACCTTCGGCGTTGATTAAGCAGAAATACTTTTGGTTATCCTGCATGGTGGTAATCAAGGCTTCTTGTGGAACCGCTAAATAACGTTCTTCGAAAGTTGCACGTAAAGCTACAGGCCATTCAACCAGACTGGTGACTTCATCAAGCAAGTCTGCTGGCACAATAGCAGTCGCATTGACTTCATCTGCCAATGTCTTCACTTGTGCTTGAATGGTTGCTTGACGCTTTTCGAAGTTCGCAACCACATAGGCTTGTTCTAGAGTTGCTAAATAGTCATTTGCATGCATCAAAGTCACGGCTTCAGGTGCATGGAAACGATGACCATAAGTCACATTACCTGCTGTATGATCTTGAATGGTTGCTTCAACCACTTGATCATCTTTCAGTAACACGACCCATTTTACTGGGCGTACGAATTCAGTACGGCTTGCCGCTGAACGCATACGTTTTGCGATTGGTAAGTTATCCAATGCAGTCTGTAAAATTTGTGGTAGTAAAACATCAAGACTTTGACCTTTGACATCTTTCAAGAAGCAAACTTTTTCAACTTTACCTGCTTGGAACGTCGAAAGCTGATCAACCGTAATGCCTTGACCACGCATAAAGCCTTCAAGTGCTTTGGTCGGTTTGCCTTCAGCATCATAAGCCGCTTGCACAGCAGGGCCATCAAAACGTTTTTGTGTATCTGCCTGAGCAGCATCGATATCAACAATTTTCAATGCTAAACGACGTGGCGCAGCATAGGCTTCGATAGAGGCGAAATTTAAGCCAGCCTCTTTTAAGCCTTTTTCAGTTTCTGCTTTAAGTGCATCACGTAAGGTTTTTAAGCTTTTGGGTGGAAGTTCTTCACAACCCAATTCAAATAGTACGGTATGTGTCATTTCCATGTATCCGAAAAAATATGGTGTGGTTGTACAAAGTTGGTTTGGGGTGGAAAATCTGTTTCATCTTTGGGCAGGTATCCCCAAATTCGAATGACATCTTCACGTTGTTCAAACTCTAAACCAATCTTTATCAATAAATTTTTAAATCGAGCCGAGTGGTCAATGATTTTCTTATGTCCCCAAGGCTTTTCCACCTGATGCTCTAAAGTACTTAAGTCTAGCCATAACACCCCTGCAAATGGATAGGGTAAATGACCAAACCATTCAACATCCCAATTGCTGATAAATTTATTGCTGATCCAGCAATAACGATAACTAGGACCCCAGTCATCGTTTTGCATGAATGTGATCAGCTCAGACCACTTGGTATTGTTGGCAGCACTCACCCATTGACCATTTTGAACAGCGTTGGCAATGCTTTGTTGCTGATCGTCAATACCATAATGGACAATAGAGTGCGGATTTTGCATCAGACAGATAACTTTAGTCTTTTGCTTTTAATGAAGCTTCTGCTTCAACTTGTGCTTTAAGTTGAGCCAATACTTCATCACGCAAATGTGGTTCTGCCATCGGGAAACCAAGTTTGGCACGGGCAGCCACATAACTTTGTGCAATTGAACGCGCCAAAGTACGAACACGTAAAATATAACGTTGACGTTCAGTTACCGAAATTGCACCGCGCGCATCCAACAAGTTAAAGCAATGCGATGCCTTGATCACTTGCTCATAAGCAGGAAGTGGCAATTCAGCTTCGATTAAACGAGAGGCTTCAGCTTCATAGAAGTCGAATAATTCAAACATCTTGTCGACTGGCGCGTATTCGAAGTTATAGGTTGATTGCTCAACTTCATTTTGATGGAATACATCACCATAGGTTACGGTACCGAATTGACCTTTGGTCCAAACCAGATCGTAAACTGAGTCTACACCTTGAAGGTACATTGCCAGACGTTCTAAGCCGTAAGTGATTTCACCTGTCACTGGGTAACATTCAATACCACCGACTTGCTGGAAGTAAGTGAACTGAGTCACTTCCATACCATTTAACCAAACTTCCCAACCTAAGCCCCATGCGCCAAGTGTTGGAGATTCCCAGTTATCTTCTACGAAACGAATGTCGTGAGTTAGGGTATCAATCCCGATGGCTTTTAGTGAATCAAGATAAAGCTGTTGAATATTGTCTGGGTTTGGCTTAAGTACCACTTGGAACTGGTAGTAGTGTTGTAAACGGTTCGGATTCTCCCCATAACGACCGTCTTTCGGACGACGTGATGGTTGAACATAAGCCGCGTTCCAAGTTTCTGGCCCCAATGCACGTAAGAAGGTCGCAGTGTGGAAAGTACCTGCGCCCATTTCCATATCATATGGTTGTAATACGACGCAGCCTTGCTCCGCCCAATAGTTTTGTAGGGCAAGAATTAAGCCCTGAAAGGTATCAATATGCGATATAGCACGACTCATGGTGCATCCACTGGAATCAAACAAAAATTGTGCTTAAGTATAAGGATTTTGTAGAGGAGTGGCAAAGGCTAGTTGGGGAATTTCAGCTTTGAACAGCTTTTAGATTTATTTGCTGTTCTGACTAATAGGATCCAATTGGTCACGGCAAATGTAAGAGAGAAAAAACAGAGAATAACAAAGAATCTGAATGGGATAATATTGATTTGGGCTGTGTTTAAAATAATGATCAAGCTCGGGATAACAAAAGTAAATAAAAGGGCATAAGCCATAATCGAAAAGAAATTCAGCAATTGGTATTTTTGTAGCAACAGTTGCACAAAATAGCTTGGAAGAAAAACCAGAATGAAATAGATCAAGGCAATGTACAGGACAACCAAGAATATCTCATACAATACTTTGAATATTTCTGTGGAAAAGTAATGATCAGGCGCAAAAAAAGCGACAAATATAAAATAGATGGGAACACCTGCATAGAAGGGTGTTTGGATCAAACAGCGCCAAATTTGTGCTTTGCTGACAATCAGTTTTTGAGTGAATGGTTGTGCAAGTTTTTGAAGTATGGGGTTCATGGTATTTTAATCTTTATTTATTTCAATTGTTTATATTTAGGTTGTAGAGTTAATCAAGCTATTGCATTGAATCGTCTTAATTTTTGCTTATAACAAGTCCTCGACCCACAACTATACGTCAGCTCATGACGTATTGCATCTCTTGGGGACTTAATTTCACAACTTTGAAATGCTAATTTTTAAACGATATTCTCTGTTCTCCTTGGGTCGTTTGAAATGTCTGATCGCATTCGTGAAAAGCTACAAATTTTAGCGGACGCTGCCAAATATGATGTGTCCTGTTCCTCCAGTGGCAGTGACCGTAAAAATAAAGACAAAGGTTTAGGCGACGCCAGTCGAGCAGGAATTTGTCATAGCTATACCGAAGATGGACGCTGTGTTTCTTTGTTGAAAATCCTGTTCAGCAATGTTTGTATTTTTGATTGTGCCTATTGTGTGTCACGTCGTTCCAATGATGTCAAACGGGCGGCATTTACGGTACAGGAAGTGGTTGACCTGACCATTAATTTCTATCGCCGTAACTATATCGAAGGGCTATTTCTCAGTTCAGGCATTTTCAAGTCCGCCGACCATACCATGGAACGTATGCTGCAAGTGGTGAAGAAACTCCGCTTGGAAGAAAACTTTAATGGCTATATTCATCTTAAAACCATTCCAGGTGCTTCCCCTGAATTGATTCATGAAGCGGGCCTGTATGCTGATCGCATGAGTATTAATTTAGAAATGCCTACAGAAGTAGGATTAAAAGCCTTTGCTCCTGAAAAGTCACATCAAGAAGTACAAAAGGATTTGGGGCTGGTTCGGGATCGTTTGATTCAACTTAAAGATGAACGTCAAATTATTAAGCATGTGCCGAAATATGTCCCTGCAGGCCAGACTACACAAATGGTGGTGGGTGCACATCAGGAAACGGATCAAGATGTGCTGTTTATGGCAGATCGGCACTACAAAGAATTTAAATTGAAACGGGTCTATTTTTCAGGCTATATCCCGATTAATACCGAGAATAACTATCTACCTGCGGTTGGCTCTGCACCGCCTTTGCTACGCGAAAATCGACTTTATCAGAGCGATTGGTTGATGCGTTTTTATGGCTTTCAGGTCAATGAAATCGTCAATGAACGATTCCCACATTTGGATTTGGACGTTGACCCAAAACTCAGTTGGGCCTTGCGGCATCCTGAACAGTTTCCGGTGGATTTAAATCGAGCTGATTACCTGATGATTTTACGCGTGCCGGGTATCGGGGTGAAATCCGCTAAGAAAATTGTACAGGCGCGTCGTTTTGGCAAAATCCACATCGACCTATTAAAGCAATTGGGTGTGGCCTATTCACGTGCACAATATTTTATTCGTTGTGAAGACAGTCCACGTTTCCAGAAGGAACTTTCTTCTGGTTTTATTCGTCAGCAAATTTTGACCCAAGGCACATCCAAATATATTAAGCCACTTTCTCCACAGTTGAGTTTGGGGTTTTAATGATGTTGAATCAGAAACTCAATTATTGTTTTGATGGCTCAATGTTGGGGTTATTGAGTTGTGTATTTCGCGCTTTTCAGTTTAAAGAATTTGAGGTACAACTGTGTTTATTGGGTGAGACACAACATGGTTTATTTTCCGATGTTGTTGATGTCGCCAATCATGAGCCACATGCCCAACGGGTTTGGTCTGCTTTACAACAGAAGCTTTCTCCAGCTGCGCTAAAGCAGATTTATTTTGCCTCCTTGTCTGAGTCACTGGAGGCTTATCAGCATCTCTTTAATTATTGCATCTATGTGTTTCAGCAGTCCTATTCGATTGAAAAAGATTATTTACATCCAAGTGTGCTGGCGATTTCTCAATGGACCAAAAAAGTTGGCCGTGAAAAGCATCGGATGGAGGCTTTTGTACGGTTTAAGAAAACCACGGATGGGCTGTTTTTGAGCTTAGTTCGTCCCGATTTTAATGTACTGCCTTTGATTCAACCGCATTTTAGACGCCGTTATCAGGATCAGCGCTGGCTGATTTATGATGAGCAGCGTAACTATGGTCTTTATTACGACCTCAAGCAGATTCATGAGGTCTTTATGGATGCTGATAAGATTGATTGCAATCTGCAAAAGGGCGGTAGCCAAAGTTTTCAGTTAGAGTTGGATGAACAAGAGATCTTATATGATCAGCTTTGGAAAGATTATTTTCAGAGTATCAATATTAAAGAACGGCAAAATATTAAATTGCATGTGCAATATCTGCCGAAACGTTATTGGCGTTATCTGAATGAAAAATATGTTTAGCCTAGTTGGATCCTTGCAAAATAGATTGCTTCACAACCATGACCAGCCGTATGTGGAAGAATAAAAAAATCAGCATCAGCGTAATTTTTGATTATGATTTGAAAAGATGACAAAAAACAAAAGAGCCAATCAATGACAAAATTAATGTTTAAAGTCGCATTACTGATAATGACCTGTTTGAGTGCTCATGCTTTTGCCAAAGCACAGGATAAAACCATAGATCCTTATAGCCAATGTGTTGACGAAACCATTCAAGAGCTAAAATTGGGTAATATCAACAATGCAGTGGTGGAAATCTGTAGTACCAGAACTAAAACCTTATATACCAAGCAGATTGTACAATTATTGGATCGAATTAAAAAACAGAGTCAGGAGTATAAGCAGCCTGAACGTTATAATGACATTATGAAATCGCAGCAACTCTGGAAAAATTTTGTGGATCAGGAATGTCGTAATGCGGGTGCCTATATCGGTTCACCAATGTATGAATTTTGTCCGATGCAAAAATATGCTGAGCGATTGGAACAGCTAAAAGAATATTTAAATTGATCAGCTTCCTTATTTAATCGTTTTAGTCATTATTTAAAACTGTAATTTAAATACATCTTAAGCTTGAGTAGGCGTATACTGCTGCATCGAATAAAACAACACGATTCCAGCAAGGTGCATTGTGAGCTTGACCCGATCAGACTGGCTAAATTTTCTAAAACCCAACTATAAAGTTCTACCTTTAAAAGAGAGGGGGCTTTCCGCGCTTGGTGCATTATGCGGCTTGGCGATTTCATCACTGATCAGCTGGTATGTGCTGGGTGGGATGAATGCATGGTATATCGCACCGATGGGCGCATCTTCGGTACTGTTATTTGCAGTACCCAATAGTCCTTTGGCACAACCATGGAATGTGATTGTCGGAAATACCTTGGCTGGGTTTATTGGTGTGGTTTGTACGCAATATCTACCCGACTTAACTGGTGCTTTTAGCGTTGCTGTCGGTTTGGCGATCTTCCTGATGATGACAACGGACTCCTTACATCCACCAAGTGGTGCGGTTGCGATTACCGCAGTATTAGGTGGGGATGCGGTGCATCGATTGGGCTTTCATTTCATCTTATATCCAGTGTTATTGAACTCTATTTTATTACTCGTATTTGCGGTGTTCTTTAATCGTTTGATTGGACGACATTATCCACTCACCGCCCATGTGAATGAGCGTTCTAAAGATCCGACACCGACCCAGAAAGTTTCGATTCAACCCAAAGATATTGAATATGCCTTAGAGCATCACACGGAGCTGTTGGATATTAGCCAGTACGATTTAGAAAAAATTATTCTGGAAGCGCAATCGCATGCCAATGAACGCTTGGTGAATACATTCGTTTGTCAGGATATTATGAGTCGTGATGTGATTAAGCTACATGAGCATGATGACATTCATCAGGCCTTAGATAAGTTTAAGGCGGTGAATTTAATGAGTTTGCCAGTCGTGAATGCCGATGATCATTTGGTTGGGACTTTGGCCTTATATGAAGTGGTGGAGTGGTTTAAGGGTGCAACAGATCCACGCAACTCTTGGCAGCATTATGTGCGACAAATCATGAGCCATACAGTCGTGACGGTCAGTCCTACGCAGCCGATTCAGGATTTGGTGCCTTACTTTGTCGAAAAGTCGTTTAACTATATTCCCGTGGTTGAAGAGCAACGCTTGATTGGGATAATCAGCCGTGCGGATATGATTGCAGCCTTGCAACAACAACTGAATCGTCAAGCCTAAATTTTAGCTAAAAAAAAAGCTACGGTTGGATTAGGGGTAATTTCAACCGTAGCGACCAAAAAGGTAAAAGAGAATTAACGTTTTATGCTTTGGTCTTCATAAATCGTTTTTACAGGTTGGTTATAACCTTGCACATGATCAACACGGGCTTGCTGTTGTTTTGGAATCACCAACCATAAAATCAAATAGACCAAGATACCCGGGAAGGCTGCACTCATGAGTGAGATCACAACAAAGATCAGGCGTAATAAATTTGCGTTCCAACCAAACCGTTCCGCAATACCGCCCATCACACCAGCGATCATGCTTTGTTGGTTTGAGCGATATAAACCAGAGTTGGCCATCGAGTTTGTCTCCTTAAATTGATGAAACAGCAGTAAAAAATTAAATTATTTCAGTTTAGGATGCTGTTAATTAAGAAATAGGGTCGGACTGAATTTTTTAAAGTTTAAACAGATGGGAAATTAGTTAAGTTGTGTAAATCTTTGATGGAAAAACCAACAGCATCGCCTAAAATGCACCGAATTAAAGCATACTGCTTTGTCAATTTGCTATTTCAGTCCTATCGCATTGGCTATTACCCATTTGGGGAATAGACGAACATGGCAATGATCCCTATATTTTCCGAGGTTCGGGGTCTGTTTGTGAAACGCACGCGATAACGATATTGATGTTAGAGATTTATGAATATGCAGTTCAGGTTATTCTTACAGTATGTGAGTGTAGGAGTTCTATTGAGTCTTGGTTTGAGTGCTTGTGATAGCCATCATCCCGAGCCAATGAAGCAACAACAAGCCCAGATGCAATCGAGTCGTAATGCAAGTGTAGTGCTGACCGATGAACAGGAACCCGTTGCCTCTGATACACAAGGCTTGTCATTGACCCAAGTGGCTGGTCAAGCAACATTGCCATACTCTGCGGACCGTAAACATAATTTGAGTAAGCCTTCAGAAGCCGATTTGGTCTATGCGGGCCGTTATCATGCACGTATTCCTTGTAGTGATGCCTTTGCGGGCTGCGTCAATAATGAGAAAGAAGCGGAATATATTCTGAATTTAATGGCGGATGGCTCCGTATTTTGGACCAATACCAGTTTTAGCCGACTTGGTTCAGACCCATCGCGTAATATTGCCAAGATTGAGCAAACCTGTAAGCAGGTCCAGTGGCATGTGCATAAAGAACTGAATGAAATTATGATTCGTTGTGATGCTGCGGATGTCAATTTGTATTATCAAGTCAGTCCAAATCAGGACTTGGTGATGGATCTGGACAAGATATGGAATGGCGATAATGGACGTAACCGTAAGTTCTTTAAAGAATATCCATTCCCAGAACAGGCCTATATATTTAAGAAAGTAGATTAAATCACCTATATTCAAAATAAAAAAGAGCGCATTCAGCGCTCTTTTTTATTTTAGTTCCGATTAGTAATCGAAGCTGAAATGTTCAGGTGCAAGTGAAGTCAAAGTGCGAGAGGTTGTCACCATTGATTCCGCATGGCCTTGTGCACGTGGTAATAGGCGGTCGAAGTAGAAATCTGCAACTTTGATTTTTGCTTTATAGAATTCTGGGGTTTCGCTACCGTTACCTGCTTCTAATTTCTCAGAAGCCACCACTGCTTGTTGCGCCCAGAAATAAGCCATCATGACATAACCAGAGAACATCAAGAAATCAACTGAAGCTGAAGAAACGATGTCACGATCTTTACGTGCAGCAAGCATGATACGAACGGTTAAGGTATTCCATTGTGCGCAAAGCTTAGTTAAGTCCCAAGCAAAACGACGGAGATACTTGTTACGTGCGTGAGTTGCACAGAACTTCAAGATTTCAGCAGTGTAGTCACGAACCACTTTACCTTTTGAGCTTAACAGCACTTTACGGCCAATCAAGTCAAGTGCTTGGATACCCGTCGTGCCTTCATACAAGGTAGAGATACGTGCATCACGTGCGATTTGCTCCATACCCCATTCACGGATATAGCCATGGCCGCCGTAGACTTGCATACCGTGGTTGGCTGCTTCTAAGCCAAGCTCAGTCAAGAAACCTTTTAAGATCGGGGTATAAAAACCAAGTTTGTCATCATAAGCTTCATACGCTGCTTGATCGCCATTGACCAATGCATCTGTCATTTTGTCTGCAAGTTTAGCAGCATGATAGATCATCGAACGACCGCCTTCAGCAATCGCTTTTTGCGTCAATAACATACGGCGAACGTCAGCGTGGTGAATGATCGCATCACCTACACGCTCAGGCTCTTTCTTACCAGAAAGGGCACGCATAGACATACGGTCTTTTGCATATGGTAAAGCACCTTGGAATGAAAGTTCAGCGTGCGCAATACCTTGAACTGCTGTACCGATACGGGCAGTGTTCATAAAGGTAAACATTGCATGTAAACCTTTGTTGATTTCGCCGATCAAGTAACCCGTTGCATTGTCAAAGTTCAATACTGCAGTAGCAGAGGCTTTGATCCCCATCTTGTGTTCGATTGAACCACAAGAAACAGTATTACGCTCACCTACGCCGCCATCCGCGGTTGGGATGAATTTAGGTACGATGAACAGCGAAATACCACGTGTACCTGCTGGTGCATCTGGAAGGCGAGCTAATACGATGTGGATGATGTTCTCGGTTAAATCATGCTCACCTGCAGAAATGAAGATTTTAGTACCAGAGATTTTGTAGGTGCCATCAGCAGTAGGTTCTGCTTTAGTTTTAACTTGACCTAAGTCGGTACCACATTGCGGTTCAGTTAAGCACATTGTGCCAGACCAAGTTCCTTCAACCAATTTAGGCATATAGGTATTTTTTTGCTCATCTGTACCGAACTGCATGATCGTGTTCATACAGCCTGTGCTCAAACCTGGGTACATGGTGAATGACCAGTTCGCCGTTCCCATCATTTCAGATTTGATCAGGTTTAAAGACATTGGCAAGCCTTGACCGCCAAACTCTTCTGGATAAGAAAGACCTTGCCAACCACCCATAACGAATTGGTCGTATGCTTCTTTAAAACCTTTTGGTGTAGTGACTTCGCCGTTGTTAAACGTACAGCCTTCTTCATCACCAGATTGATTCAATGGTGAAAGTACGTTTTCGCAATAATCTGCTGCACCTTCAAGAATCATATCAACTGTTTCAGCATCCGCATTTTGACCACTTGTCAAAGTTTGGTAATGTGCTGGATAATCTAACATTTCGTTCATTAAGAAACGAATATCACGGAGCGGGGCTTTATAAGCTGGCATAATCTTAATCCTGTATTTGAATCATTTTGGATTATCTGTTTCGATACTTTGATTATTCACAATGGTGATAAAAATACATTGATAATCACTTGGGAAAAGAATGTCAGAAAAGCGAATTTCCTTGAAGATAAGTTCTTAGAAAAACCACATTTCTGTTGGTGTCAAAACGGATATGAAATGTGAAAATTACTCAATTTTAGAATTGAAAATATAATGATATAAAGGTGTTTGGTAAAGCTATGCGTATAAAATATTTAACTTTATGCTTAATGGGTCTGAGTCTTTCTGCATGTTCACAACATGTCATTAAAACCAATACAGCTTCGACCAATCTGGAACAGAAAGCCATCAATAGTATGAATGCGATGTACGAATATCCGAGCTATGATTATCGCGGAAAATTTAATATTCATGTTGAACCGAGTCAACAGCATAGCAATACAAAAGCAGAAAATGCTGTTCTGGATACGGCATTGAAACAAAAAGTCGATCAATATTTACGAGATCAGAAGGTCAATTTAAACGCAAAACAAAAACAAGCGTTGTATGTGGCCTTGGCACAAGAACAAAAAAGCAATGGTCAGACCAAGGTAGATAAGTTTACCCAAATCATGGCCAATGTCCTCAATGACATGCAGTTTGAATATGATGGTTCAGTGCATTATCGCCAGAAAATGGGCTCATTTAACCTGACAGCGCGTTATGAAAAGCCAACTTTGCTGGTACAAGCTAAAATACCGATGGTTGTTGATCTGAATAATTATAAATTTTATATCAACTATTTTGCCCTGATGCCGTATTTGGTCAATAAAGACAGTCAGAATAATCTGGCTTATTTAGATTTTTCTAAATATCAGGATATGTTCAAGCACGTGGATTACAAAAAATTTGCTGAATATACGAAAGCTTCTGGCGCCGTCTATTATCGTCTTGCAGATCAAAATAACCTTCAAGCCTTATCGGTTTCTTCTGCTGATCAAGCAGCAGGTGTGGTCGAGAAAATTCGTTTAAAAAGTTCAATTGAAGAACTGATTTTACAAGCCAATTTGTATAGCAAGGTCAATGAAAAATACTTCATGCAAAATGTTCTCAACATTAAGGAAGAGAATCTTGAGAAACTGATTGCCAATGAAGTTGATGCTGCAAGTAAATCAGAAAAAACCGCTTCATTATTGGATAAGAAAAATTCAGCGGATGATGCCAGTGTGGTCAGCCAAGAATTGTATCGCTTGGTGAATAAACACTTTGGTGTGGAGGATGAGGAAACTGAATATGATGCTGAAGCAGTAGATATGGATAAGGCCGAGGAAGATACGGCGTTAGCCGCAGCGGCGCGAGCAGTTGCAGCAGCGGCTGATGATCCAGAAGCATCTGAATATGCTGAAGTATCCGATGATTCAGAAGTATCCAAAGACGAACAGGCGGGTTTAACTGAGGAGCAATGTACAGCTCTGCAAAATACAGCAAAAACCACATATGGCGATGCACAGTATTGCCAAAGTATGTATGACATTGATGTCTTTGGTACGCAAGCTGAATCTGGTTTCTTGAGTTATATCACTAAATTACAAGCGGTCGAAAAACAGTTTGCTGCCTATGATCAAAATCAATTTATTGATGATCAGGCATTTAAGGCACTTTGGATCAAGCATCAAGCGGATATTGCAAAAGCATTGCCACCAGTTGAGAAACGAAATCCATTTACTATGGATATTGGTTTGGATGCCCAAGGGCGTGCGGTTAAATTAGACTATGATTTAAACTATGGCCTATCTGAGTTGAAGTCACGTTTTAGTGTCAAAGCCGATATGTTGATTTCAAATTATGGCAAAGCCACCCCAATTGATCAGGCACAATTGAAACGTGCGAAGAGTTGGTCAGAAGCAAGTAAAGGCTCGATGCTAGAACAAGCAGTGAACAGTTTCTCTGAGAAATTAGGTCAAGCAGGGGTTCAAGAACGTTCAGCAGAACCATATACCATGTCTTTAGAAGATCAACTCAAAGTAATTGCGGAACAACGCTATGATGCAACGCATGCTTATGACCAAACCTATAAAGCAGTATTCATTGCAAAATTGACAGAAAATGCACCACAAATTGTACAGCGTTATTCAAGTCAAGAGTTGCAAGAAATTGCCACTGTATATGCATACTGGTATGCCAATGAAGAGGTTTATAATCCAAAAGGGAAAGCGCTACAAAGCATAGAAGCCTTACAGAAGAAGCATCATCTTGAAAACGAAGACCAGTTTGATGATACATTGGGGCAAGCGGTAAATCGTATTGTACTGGATGCCGTGCATGGCGATACAGGTCGTCAAGCGTGGAAAAAGCTACAAGCGCAATATAAGCAACCACAGCAGTTATTTGCCAAGCAATATCAAATCCAGTTCGAACAAGAGAACGGCGCTTCAAGTGAGGAAAAAGTCTTACTTGGACAGACCGCAAATATCTTAGGGCAAGTGTATGTGGATGCGCGTAAGAATAAATTGTCTGGGAAGTCGATTCAGTCTTTAAAAATCGAGCATAACGAATTTATTGATTATGAGATTTTTAAAGAGGTCTATCAGAAGATGCTGACCGTTAAATAATTTCTTTATCCTCAATAAAAAACCTGCAAAATGCAGGTTTTTTATTTTGTATTTGGATAATTATAAAAAGTCTTTGAGTTCAGGTTTTACCCCATTCCAGATCGAAAATGCTTCAATCGCTTGACCCACTAACATGCCAAAACCATCAGTAGAGGGGATCTGGCGTTGTTTGGCCTGATCTAGAAAGCTTGAGGGTTTGCCATAGGCCATTTCATAAGCATGATGAAACACTAAGCTTTCAGGCAGTTGTAGCGTATCCCCAGTTAAACTTGCGGATGTTGCATTAATCACAAGATCAAATTCACCTGTCAATTGATCTAAGCCAATCGCTTTCAGCTCAGCTTGCGGGACTGCGTCCTTTAAATCGTCAACGAGTTGTTCAGCGCGGGCAAGGGTACGGTTGGCAATCACAATCTGTTGTGCACCTGCTTGTACCAAAGGGTAGATCACACCGCGGGTTGCGCCACCTGCGCCTAAAATTAAAATACGGCTATTTTCTAAGTTCCAATCCAATGCCTGAATTGCCGCAACCAAGCCTTGGCCATCAGTATTATCACCATACAGTTTGCCGTCCTGCATCCAGAGTGTATTGACGGCTTTGGCGATCTTGGCACGTTCAGTCAGTTGATCACATAACGCAAAAGCTTGCTCTTTAAACGGTACGGTGACATTCATCCCTACACCATTCTGGGCAAAAAAAGCCTTTGCTGTGCTTTCAAAACCATCTAAGGGCGCAAGGATTTTTTTATAGTGTAGATCGACCCTAGTTTTTGCTGCGAATGCATGGTGGAGCTCAGGTGAGCGGGATTGTTCAATCGGATTTCCAATTACAGCAAATTGTTTGGTCATTGTGCGATGATCAACTGAAGAAAATAGCTGAAGTGTATAAAGTTATTGATTTGATCGCAATCAGATCATGGATACTTTGATGGCTTCAGCCAGCTTTTGGATATTGCGCCAAATTTCATCAGGTTGATGTGCCGCATAACCAAATAAGACTGCGCTTGGGGAATCGTCGGTTTGGCAATATCGAGAAAGGGGTTGAACCGCCAAATCAACCTTTAAGCAGTAAGCAATAAACTCTTGTTCCGTCCAATCTGGATTTAACCAACAGAGTAAATGTATTCCTGAGTCAGTTACTTGAATTGTTAAAATATCTGCGAGATAGGTTTGGATCGCGCGAATTAATACCTGTTGACGCTCATAACATGCTTTACGTATTTTGCGGACATGCCTTGCGTAATGGCCTTCTTGGATAAAAAGGCTTAAAGCAACTTGTTCTAAACAAGAACATTGGCTGTCGATTTGCTTCTTTGCAAGACTAAATAGTTCGACTAATGCCTCTGGTATCACCATAAAGCCTAAGCGAAACTCAGGGAACATCATTTTAGAAAATGTTCCTGAGTAAATCACACGTTGCTGATGATCTAATCCTTGTAAGGCTTGAATAGCACGAGAGCCGTAACGAAACTCACTATTATAGTCATCTTCAAAAATCCATTTTTGCTGTTGCGTAGCCCATTCCAACAGCATTAAGCGGCGTTTTAAACTCAATGTACCGCCTAATGGAAAATGATGTGAGGGTGTTGTATAAATCAATTTACTTTGTGCATGATGTTGAACGATGTCTGGAATATTCATCCCTTCATCATCACTTAAAATGGGTTGTGTTTTTGCCCCAAAACTCTGGAAAACTGCTAAAGCTGCATCATAACCAGGTTCATCCATGCAGACCTGATCCTGCTTCTGCAATAAGGCGAAAGCGGTTAAATGGATCGCTTGTTGGGTTCCGTTCACAATCAAAATTTGTTGTGTTGTGCAATTCAAGCCGCGTGTTGAACGAACATAGTTACAAATTGCTTGTCGTAGAGCCAAGTAACCACGAGGGTCATGCGTTTGCCCCAATTGGTGGTATGACTGCCGCCAAGCTCGGCCCAGCAGTTTCTCCCAAAGTTGGTGTGGGAAAAGATCAACACATCCGACTCCTACATGAAAAACTCTTTTTTCTTGTGATGCTTGTTGTAATTGCCAAGTTTTAAGATGTTGGGCCAGATCTTGATTAATATCTAAGTTTTGAGCTGTTATTGAAGAATTAATAGGAGGTTGAGCTTGTGCTTGAATGAATTGGTCGGGGATGAGTGCACTGACATAGGTTCCAGAACTTGGTTTGGTGATGAGATAACCTTCATCCAATAAGCGCTCTAATGCTGCTAAAACCGAGTTACGAGAGATAGACATCATTTCTGCTAATGTGCGACTTGATGGAAGTTTTGTTCCAGCATGAAGCCTGCCATCTAAAATGGCGGTATGTAAGGCTGTGTATAAGGCGTCTTTAATGTTGCCTTGCGCTAAGACGAGATGAGGAAAATGGGCAGCAGATGAATTTTTCATTTCGAGTAAACTGGTACTGTCAAATAAATCAAAACTGTATCTTATAAACCATCCACAATCAAAACTACACTGCTAACTTCATTTCCAAGACCATAAAATTTAAGGAAAATTTCATGCAGTATCAAGACATCCACGTGACTCCTGTGCAACAAGATGACTATCAACAGTGGTTACCCTTTTGGCTGGCCTATCAGAATTTTTACAAGGTGGAACTGTCTAGCGCCGTTACACAAACCACATGGCAACGTTTCCTTGATCAAACTGAGCCCGTCTACTGTGCGGTTGCAAAACAAGGAGATCAGCTTTTAGGTTTTGTACATTACGTCATTCACCGTTCAACTTGGGCGAAAAATAACTATTGTTATTTAGAAGATTTATTCGTTTCACCAGCACAAAGGGGGCAGTTGATCGGAAAGCGCTTAATCGAATATGTGCAGCAACAAGCGAGGGAACATCAGTGTGATCGCTTATACTGGCATACACAGGAAACGAATCATACGGCACAGAAACTCTATGACTGGATTGCAGAAAAGCCAGGGATTATTGAGTATCGGATGCATTTAGATTAAGAAAAAAGCCAAAGCAGATGGTTGCTTTGGCTTTTAGATGGTTAAGCATTCAAACCCAACCAATCTCTTGGTTTTAGATAATAATCGGTAAGACGCTTTTCTGCTGAGTTCTCATCCCACTCAGGGCGATACGACCAACCTGCAAGATTCGGCAAACTCACCAAGATCGATTCAATACGGCCACCAGTTTGTAAGCCAAACAAGGTACCACGGTCATAAACCAAGTTATATTCGACATAACGACCACGACGATACAGCTGGAACTCACGTTGAGCTTCAGTATATGGCTGTTCACGGTACTTTTCAAAAATTGGCAAAATCGCTGCTAAATAGCCATTACCTACAGCTTGCATGTATTTAAAGCAAGTTTCGAAATCCCATTGATTTAAATCATCAAAGAATAAACCGCCGACACCACGCTGCTCATCACGATGCTTTAAATAGAAATAATCATCACACCATTGCTTATGTTCTGCATAAACCGTGTCACCAAAGGGCTGACATAAGTCATACGCAGTTTGATGCCAGTTGAGAACATCTTGCTCGTCAGGATAGAACGGGGTTAGGTCAAAGCCACCCCCAAACCACCACACTGGATCTTGGCCTTCAGGCTCAGCGACAAATAAGCGAACATTGGCATGCGAGGTTGGGATATTGGGATTTTTCGGGTGAATCACCAACGAGACACCTAAAGCTTGTGCTTTCGCGCCTGCAATTTGTGGATGACGTTCAGTCGCAGAAGCAGGTAGCTTGCTGATATTGATGTGGGAAAACATCACCCCACCTTTTTCAATCACTTCACCATTTTGCAAAACGCGAGAGCGACCACCGCCACCTTCGGTTCGCTGCCAATCATCAATGATAAACTCAGCGGTGCCACCGCCAGCACGTTCCTGTTGCTCTAGTCCTGCACAAATCCGTGCCTGTAGATCGAGTAAAAACTCACGAACACGTTGAATATCAGCTGAAGTTGGATGCTGCATGATGATCCTTTTAAAGTGATCTAGGAATTATTGATATCAAAACACAATTCCATAAGAAAAGTAAGGGATTTTTGAGTCAAGATGAAAAATGCATGGTCTAGGGTGTGGTGCTAGGGGATAACCCTATTTTTACTTAGACTGCGCAGCGCGACTCTTTTCAATAAGCCGATTAATTTCTTCGTTATATAGCCAAGTATTTAAAATACCTTCAGAACTTTCCAAGCCCGTAATATCTAAAAAATGTTCAAATGTACCTGCAACTTGCTCCCTGTCATCTGTACCAAGTGAATCAGGATCAATTTGATGAATACCGTCAGAAAGTATTTTCAGTCGCTGTTGTTTACTTGGTTGATCAGAGTGCTGATAAAGCTGGATGTACGCTTCAGCAGTGTGGGCTACTTTTTGATTCAATACTCTTTTCAAGTGATTATCTTGAACGCCTGTATAGAGATAGCCATCACTTAGAAAATGATCTTGCTGCTTAAATTTATGTAATTGATTGATAATTTTAATATTTGAAGAGGGTATTTTATGCTCATTTGCTTGAGTGTAGCCACTTAGTAACAGGAGACCTGTTACTAAGAAAATACTGAATAACTGCATATTAATAAATACTCTTTAACGAGCGAGATGACTCTAAACTCAGAAGTCATCCTTTTTATAGAGATGATCCATACGCTCACGTTTGGTTTTTAAATACTGTTCATTAAATGGGTTTCGACCCACTGTCAATGGGACACGATCAACCACATTGATGCCTAAATCCGTTAATGCTTTTAGTTTTAAAGGATTATTGGTGATTAATTTCACTTCTTTAACTTGAAGATGATCAAGCATAATGCTGCACATATCATAACGACGCGCATCGGCAGGTAGGTTTAATAACAGGTTCGCATCAACCGTATCATGCCCTTGATCTTGCAAGGCATAAGCACGGATTTTGTTGGTCAAACCGATACCACGGCCTTCTTGGCGTAAGTACAAAATCACGCCTTGACCCGCCTCATTAATTAAGCGTTGAGTGGCTTGGAGCTGGGGGCCACAATCACATTTCAGCGAGGCGAAAGCATCACCTGTCAAGCATTCTGAGTGGATACGCACGAGTACCGGCTGGTCTGGAGCCGTTTCTAAACCTTTGGAAAGCGCCACATGTTCTTCGCCCGTTTTAGGGTCTTGAAACACAGAAATATTGAAGTCACCAAAAGCGGTGGGAAGCTTTGATGTTGCAATAAATTCAATCGGCACAGAGAGCTCACTATGATAATAAAAACAGTCTGAGTATAGCCTAATGTATGAAGATTGCGTGAATTGGAATTTCTGATTTTTCACATAAGTTTTTCTTTTTCATACAAAGCACACAATAATGGTTGATAAACAGTGACATAATTCAGGATAATCTGCGGGCCAGTCATTAAGATTGACATGCAAATGTTCAGCACTGCATCATTTGCTCATGTGGCTGATTGAAGGTAGATCGTATTTAATTGTATGATTGCCCCCATTTAACCCAGCTTCGGATTTGCCAGGCTTAAAAAGGCTTTGCCACATTATGTTGTATACCGAAATTCCAACTCAACGTCCTGTTACGCCATTGTTAGATGGAATTGACCATCCACAACAATTACGTCAGCTCGAACAAAGCCAACTCGAACAAGTGGCGGATGAGTTACGTCAATATATTTTGTATGCAGCAGGACAAAGCGGTGGACACTTTGGTGCAAATTTAGGGGTGATCGAACTGACGGTTGCCTTGCATTATTGTTTTAACACGCCTGATGATCGTTTAGTCTGGGATGTCGGCCATCAAGCTTACCCACATAAAGTACTAACAGGTCGTCGTGAGCGGATCACCACGATTCGCAGTAAGGATGGTTTAGCTGCTTTTCCAGCACGTGATGAGTCTGCGTTCGATACTTTTGGCGTAGGGCATTCCTCAACTGCAATTTCAGCTGGTTTGGGTATGGCCTTGGCGCGTCGCTATCAAAAAGATCCATGTGATGTGGTGGCGATTGTTGGTGATGGTGCGATGACTGCGGGCATGGCTTTTGAAGCCATGAATGATGCGGTTGCACATGATGCCGATTTAATCGTAGTTTTAAATGACAACGATATGTCCATTTCTTGTAGTACCGGTGGTTTTGCCAAGCATTTGGCGGCGATTTGGGAAACAGGTCAATTGATTAATGTGAATGAGCAAGGGGAAGCCTATGTTCAGCCACATCCAAAGTGGACTTATAATTCGCGCTTACATCAATCTGCGACTGATGCCGCTGATAATTTATTTAAAGCGATTGGTTTTGATTATTTTGGACCATTTGATGGTCATGACGTGCAACAGCTGGCACAAGTTTTCCATGCGCTGAAAAAACGGAAAGGCCCACGTTTAGTTCATATTTATACAAAAAAAGGTAAAGGTTTCGCGCCTGCGGAAGCTGATCCAATTACCTATCACGCCATTACCAAGATTGCACCAGTGGTTGCTACCGCTGCAAAAACATCAACGGTAAAAGCGCCACCTAAATATTCAGACGTATTTGGGCAATGGCTGTGTGATGAAGCAGCACAAGACCAACGCTTATTGGCAATTACGCCAGCGATGTGTGAAGGCTCAGGCATGGTTAAATTTGCGCAGCAATATCCTGAGCGTTTCTTTGATGTGGCCATTGCAGAACAACATGCGGTGACTTTAGCGGCAGGTATGGCATGTGAAGGTTTAAAACCAGTTGTTGCGATTTATTCGACTTTCTTACAACGTGGCTATGATCAGCTGATCCACGACGTGGCACTGCAAAATCTCGATGTTACTTTTGGAATAGATCGTGCAGGTCTGGTCGGTGAAGATGGCCCAACCCATGCAGGTGCATATGATTATGCTTATATGCGTACTGTACCCAATATGGTGATCATGGCACCAAAAGACGAAAATGAATGTCGTCAAATGTTGCATACCGCTTACCTTTACCAAGGGCCAACAGCGGTACGTTATCCGCGTGGTGTCGGCACAGGCGTTGAAATTCAGCAGCAGATGACCACGATGGAAATAGGTAAAGCTGAAATCGTGGCTGAATTTAATTTGGATGCTGAACAGCAGATTAGTGTCCTTGCCTTTGGTAGTCGTGTTGCAGCCTCTATCGATGCTGCTGAACAGTTTGCACAAAAACATGCGGTTGCTGTGCGTGTGGTAAATATGCGCTTTGTGAAGCCATTGGATGAACAAATACTGCGTGACTTAGCACTACAGACTGAACTTTTTGTGACTGTTGAAGAACATGCGGTGATGGCAGGCGCGGGCAGTGCCGTCAATGAATTTTTGGCCCAAGCACGTATTCTCAAGCCGATTTTGAATCTGGGCTTGCCAGATACGTTCTTACATCAAGCTACGCATCAACAGATGCTGCATGATTGTGGTTTAGATACTCAAGGAATCTTGGCTTCAATTGAGCAAGCTTGGTTTTCTCATCACTAAGTTGATGTAAAAGTTAGAATAATTTTTAGCAACATTTTTCCCCTAAAAGCGCTTATATTTGATAGAATATAGGGGCTTTTATGCATTATTCTTTGTCAAAATCTTCAAATTTGTAGTGGGTGTTCAATGGAACCTATGGTGGTTATGGCTGCGCGTGCGGCTCAAACAGTTGGTCAAGAGCTTTTAAAGGCTCATCAAAATCGTCATAAACTCGATTTACAAGTTGAAGAAAAAGGCATTGATGGTCCAGTAACGCGTGTTGATCGTTACTTGGAAGAATTGACAATTGAAACGCTTCGTAAAAGTTATAAAAACCACAGCTTCCTTGGTGAAGAGTTTGGTATGCAAGAAGGTAAAGGTCACGATGCAGATTGGTGCTGGGTGATTGATCCTTTAGATGGTACGCAAAACTTTATCAACGGCTTTCCGCATTTCTGTATTTCGATTGCTGTACAACATAAAGGTGTGACTCAACACGGTGTGATTTATGATCCAGTCCGTGATGAATTATTCTCTGCTAGCCGAGGTCGCGGTGCAGTGATGAATCAACGCCGTATTCGTGTCAATGTAAAAGATAGCTTGGAAAATACTTTCCTTGCAGTCGGTCATCCATATCGTGCAAAGCGTAATGGTGAAATTGTTTCTTATGCAGAACAACATTTCGCTTCATTATTGGCTGTAACTAAAGCAGGCGCACAAATCCGTCGCGGTGGTTCTGCTGCATTAGATTTAGCTTATGTTGCAGCTGGTCGTTTTGATGGTTTCTTTGAGTTGGGCTTAAAACCGTGGGATATCGCTGCGGGTGAGTTGATTGTAAAAGAAGCAGGCGGTGTTGTGGTTGATGCGCGTGGTGGGAGTGAGTCATTTGACAATGGTCAAGTGCTTGCATGTTCGCTTAAAATGTTAAAACCATTAATGCAAGCAGTTGTTCCAGCTTGGGGCGATGCTGCAAAATAATTTGTAGATTAAAAAAAGAGTAGCTAAACGCTACTCTTTTTTTTGTGTAATAGAGCGGGAACAATAAAAAGCTGAAATAAAAGTAGAAAAGCCGTATTGATTAAATAAGCAGCCCAATAAGGGGGTGCATGCATCGCGCCGAGAAAGGCAATCAATAATTGTCCAATTACGATGAAGCTACAAATTGTATAGGTGAGGAGGGGGTATGTTTTATCCAGCATTAGTACGGATGCGAAGCCACGGGCAATAAAATAAATTGAAAAAACAAGGCAGGTAAAGAACACACCTTCAATTGGATACTTAAAAATGTATTCTGTGCCATGAATAAATGGGGACGGATTCTGCTGCTGTCCATGATAAATAATATTCAGACATCCTAAGAACCATACGCCTAGTAATAATTTGATGAGCATAAAATTGTTTTGACTCTTATTTTTCATGTCACAGTTAAAGTAATCTGTTGTTGCTAAAAAGAATAATTGTACAATTACTGGAAGTGTGTAGCTTATTTGTGACCGTTAAGCCTAGTATTTTCTAAAAAAACGTGACTTTCTTAAACTTTCTGCTATAATCCGCCCACGCACTTAAATTCCAGTTCATTACCTGAACATTCAGTTCTATTCATATTAGCGCACGCTGTCCATAGAGAGGACCACATCTTGCGCCCAAATCGCTTAGCGATTCTTCAGGTTGAGGCAGTAATCAAGCGTGCGTTTAGTCCACATCGTCGTTATTCGGATCGCCGCTGAATTTCATCTATTTTCAGCTTGAGTCGCTTTGCCGCTTGTTGCCGATGTCTATTTTTTGTATTTATTAAAATGGAGCACCCACAAGGGTGAAACTCTCTATGAGCAAAACTTTTGCCGAATTTTCTTTGCACGAAACCTTACAACAAGCCCTAGAAGGTTTAGGTTTTACTACGCCAACTCCTGTGCAAGAACAAGCGATTCCAGCTGCGTTAGAAGGAAAAGATTTATTAGTTTCAAGCCAGACAGGTTCTGGTAAAACAGCAGCATTCTTACTTCCTACATTAAACGCGTTAGCGGGTGAAGAAACTTTTGTGCCATTTAAAGAGCGCATGAAAGCTGTTACCCAGCCAACAATTTTAGTTATCTCTCCTACACGTGAATTGGCTCAACAAGTTAGCCAAGACGCGATTGCATTTGTACGTCACATGAAAGGTGTTCGTATTGCTGCAATTATGGGTGGTATGCCTTTTGGTAAACAAATCCAACAGCTTAAAGGTGCACAAGTAGTTGTTGCGACTCCTGGTCGTTTACTTGATCTTGTAAACCGTCGTCAATTAAAACTTGATAAAGTTGAATCTTTAATCGTTGACGAAGCTGACCGTATGCTTGATCTTGGCTTTGCTGAAGATTTAGAAGCAATTGGTGAATTAGCTGCTAACCGTAACCAAACGTTGATGTTCTCTGCAACTTTTGCAGATCGTATTATCCGTCTTGCTGAGCGCATGATGAATGATCCACAACGTATTGCGATTGAAACAGGTCACAGCACCAACACTGATGTAACTCAAACATTACATTGGACGGATGGTTTTGAACACAAGAAAAAATTACTTACACATTGGTTATCTGACGAATCAGTAGATCAAGCTGTTGTATTCGCAAGCACGCAAGAAGATACCGATATGCTTGCTGAAGAATTAGCGGAAGCAGGTCACTCAGTTGTTGCGTTGCACGGTGCAATGCCACAAACAGTGCGTAACCGTCGTTTACGTAGCATTCGTGAAGGTCGTGCAAAAATCTTGGTTGCAACTGACGTAGCAGCACGTGGTTTAGACGTACCAACCATTTCTCACGTCATTAACTTCGGTTTACCGATGAAAAATGAAGACTATGTACACCGTATTGGTCGTACAGGTCGTGCTGGCCGTACAGGTCAGGCGGTAACTTTAGCGACTTACCGTGAGCGTGGTAAAATCCGTGCTTTAGAAGATTATTTAGATGCACGTTTGAATGTATCTGAAATCGAAGGTTTAGAGCCATCTCCACCTCCTGCGCGTTCAGGTCGTGATGGCGGTGGTCGTGGTCGCGGTGGTCGTGATGGCGGCGGTCGTGGTCGTGGTGGTTTCGGCGGTGGCCGTCGTTTTGAAGGCGAAGGTAACTTCAAACGTCGTGAAGGCGGTGATGATCGTCCACGTCGTAGCTTCGATGACAAACCTCGTGGTGAACGTCCATCATTTGGTGGTGAAGATCGTCCACGTCGCGAATTTAATTCAGATCGTCCACGCCGTGAAGGTGGTTTCGAAGACCGTCCACGTCGCGAATTTAATTCAGATCGTCCACGCCGTGAAGGTGGTTTCGAAGACCGTCCACGTCGCGAGTTCAATTCAGATCGTCCACGCCGTGAAGGTGGTTTTGATGATCGTCCAAAGCGTAGCTTTGGTGGTGAAGACCGTCCACGTCGCGAGTTCAATTCTGATCGCCCACGTCGTGAAGGTGGTTTCAATGATAAGCCGCGTTTTGATTCGAATGATGACAACCGGGGTAACCGTGTAGACTACAAACCACGTCGTGAAGGCAGCTTCGGTGACCGTCCAAAACGTGATTTCGGTGATCGTCCACAACGTGAAGGTGGCTTCGGCGACCGTCCAAAGCGTAGCTTCGGTGATGATCGTCCAAAACGCAGCTTCGGTGGTGATGACCGTCCAAAGCGTAAGTTTGGTAGCGATGAGCGTCCAGTACGCGGTTCACGTGAAGAAACTTTCGGTGGCGACCGTCGTCGCAAAAACGATTTTTAATCGTTAAAAACCGATAAAAACAAGAAGCCAGTTGAAAAACTGGCTTTTTTATTTTGTGTTAGTCATGTAAAATTATAAAAATGTGTACTAATTCAAATTTTAAATAAGAAATGAATAGGGTTAAGCAAAATAAAAGTCTTTTGAGTCAAACTTGGTCTTTCATGTGTAGTGAAGGGCTGCCGTGTCTATTTGTCATTTTAATGCTCTGTAATGGCTTATTTTTTGCGTATGCATTGTTTGATACCAATCACTCTGATTCTTTTAATGCCAATTCCCAACATACCACCAGTCAAACTGTTTCAAAGAATAACTACATAAATTAAATAATCTTGATACATCGGTTATCAAAATAAAAACAAGCGTTTAATGTTTCAGTGTATAGTATGCGTGCATAAAAAGTGCAGGAATGAATGCCATTATGAATAACAACTCTCCTCTCGATACAGAAGCCTTAATTGAAGTTAAAAACTTGAGCTTTAGTCGAGGAGAACGCGTCATTTATGACGATATCAGTCTTAAAATTCGACGTGGTCAAATTACTGCAATTATGGGTCCTTCTGGTACAGGTAAGACCACCTTATTGCGCTTGATCGGCGGGCAATTGATTCCTGATCAGGGCGAAGTGCTGCTCGATGGTAAAAACATTGCGACCATGTCTCGCCACGAATTATTTGCTGCACGTGCGCGTATGGGGATGTTATTTCAAAGTGGTGCCTTATTTACTGATATGTCGACCTACGAAAATGTCGCTTTCCCAATTCGTGCACATACCCAGCTTCCTGAACATATCATTGCAGAATTGGTGGGTTTAAAACTGGAGTCAGTGGGTTTACGTGGTGCTGAACAGTTAATGCCGTCTGAGCTGTCTGGTGGTATGAACCGTCGTGTTGCTTTGGCGCGTGCGATTGCTCTTGATCCTGAATTGATTATGTATGATGAGCCTTTCGCAGGCCAAGACCCGATTGTTATGGGGGTCTTAACTCGTCTCATTCGCTCACTCAGAGAAGCACTCGATTTAACAACGATTATTGTCTCGCATGATGTTGCAGAGACCTTGTCGATTGCAGATTATATTTATGTAGTTGCTGAAGGTAAAATTCAGGGTGAAGGCTCACCTGAACAATTAAAAAATCATGCCTCACCATTTGTACGCCAATTTTTAACAGGTTCAATAGAAGGACCTGTGGAATATCAATTTACACACCAAGCATATTTAGATAACGAGGTTCGTCCATGAATGCGATTGCCTGGTTAGGTAGACTCGTTATTGAGCGGATAAAGGGGATTGGTGCTGCGGCGCTGATGCTCTTACAAGTTTTATTTTCCATGCCATCGAAAGGCGGGTTTCAGCGCTTTATTTATCAGATGTATCGTGTCGGGGTCATGTCCCTGCTGATTATCGCGGTTTCAGGTTTGTTTATTGGTGCAGTACTGGGCTTGCAGATGTACAGCATTTTGGTGACCTTCGGTAGTGAAGCAATGCTAGGTACAGCGATTTCATTGACATTGCTTCGTGAACTGGCATCTGTGGTTGCTGCATTGTTATTTGCGGGACGCGCGGGTTCAGCATTAACCGCTGAAATTGGTTCGATGAAACAGAGTGAACAACTTGCTAGCATGGAAATGATTGGCGTTGATCCACTCAGACAAATCGTCTCACCTCGTTTGTGGGCGGGGATTGTCAGCTTGCCGATGCTCACGGTGATTTTTGCAACCATTGGTATTATTGGCGGCAAAATGGTTGGTGTTGATTTCTTAGGTGCGGATGAAGGTTCATTCTGGGGAGGTATGCAAAGTAGCGTACAGTTCTGGCATGACATTTTTAATGGCACCATTATCAAAAGCATTGTATTTGCTTTAATTTGTACATGGGTTGCGGTCTATCAAGGTTATGCTTGTGATCCGACGCCAGAAGGTATTGCGACCGCAATGACGAGAACGGTTGTATATTCTTCACTTTGTGTATTAGGTTTTGATTTCGTGTTGACTGCGGTCATGTTCGGAGGGATTTAATGAAATCACGTACTAGTGAGCTGGCCGTAGGTATTTTTGTCATTATCTTCGGTATCGCTCTATTTTTTCTTGCGATGAAAGTCAGTGGTTTAGTCGGTACTAATTTACGTGATAGCTATAGCATGACAGCGCAGTTTGATAACGTAAATGGTTTAAAGGCACGTGCGAAAGTGACCATGAGTGGTGTGACAATTGGCCGTGTGGAGTCGATTACGCTTGATCCTGTGACACGTCTAGCAACAGTCAAATTTGATCTGGATGGTAAGTTGACGAGTTTTAACCCAGAGCAATTAAAAGAAGTGCAAAAGAATGCACTTGAAGAATTGCGTTATAGCGCTGATTATCAACAGGCAGATGCTGCGAAACAAAAAGAAATGGAACAGCAACTTATTGCAAACATGACCTCCATCACAACTTTGGATGAAGATGCTTATATTATGGTTGCAACCAATGGTCTTTTGGGTGAGAAATATTTGAAAGTTGTACCCGGTGGTGGTGTGAACTACTTAAAACGTGGTGATGTGGTTTCAAATACCCAAGGAACAATGGATTTAGAAGATTTAATCAGTAAGTTTATTACTGGCGGTGCTGGCAAAGCCACATCAAGCTCAACTGCGACAGAAAGTTCAGCTTCGCAGCCTGCTGCTGAAGCAGAACCGTCTTTTGTTGAGTAATTCAGGTTAGGAGATTGAAGTGAATACATTATTGAAACAAACTCTAACGGCAAGCGTATTATCAACTATGCTTGCAAGTGCGGCATTTGCAGCACCTACAGAGACCCCGCCTGATTTTGTGAAGCGTGTGGCTGATGGCTTGATTACACGTTTAAAAGCAGATAATGCAAAATTACAGAATAATCCAGCTTTGGTTCGTACCATTATTCGTCAAAACCTTGACCCATATGTAGACTCACAAGCGTTTACTCGCATTGTGTTGGGTACTTATGCAAATAATCAGTACACCACGGCTGCACAGCGTGCTCAGTTTGAACAGAATTTCCGTGCGGTTATTATTGAGAACTATGGCGGCGCTTTCGCGAAATATACCAACGAAAGCTACACCATGCGTCCGTTTAAATCGACCAACAGTAAAAACCCTGTGGTGACTTTAGACTTCTTGCATAATGGCGAAAAAATTCCAGTATCGTTCCAGTTAACCGATAAGGGCAATCAATGGAAGGTACGTAATATCAATGTGTCTGGTATTGACCTTGGTTTACAGTTCCGTAACCAGTTTGCTGCAACGGTTCAACGTAATGGTGGTGACATCAATAAAGCGATTGCAACATTTAAACCAGATGCAGATGCTGCTGTTAGCAAAAAATAAGGTGGTGGTGTGATTCAGTATATTGATCAGCAACTAATTGTTTCTAAAACGATTAATTTTGAAAATGCAGAGCAAATCTATCAGGCAGGTTTAAAGCATATTCAGCAACACAAGAATTTTCCTTTGGTTGTGGATTTGGCCCAGCTTGAACAAGGTAATACTTTATCTTTGGCGGTTTTGGTGCAATGGTTGCGTCAAACCCCTGAGAATAAAGGGCTGCATTTTAAAAATGTGTCTGAGAAGATGCTGAAAATCATCCAAGCGTGCCATTTACAAGACGATTTGAAATTGATTTGATTGATCTGGCAGCGTGGAAAAAGAGAGCTATTTTTGGCTCTCTTTTTTTTATGCTTAACTTTTGGGAAAAGCAGAAAATAGCGCCTCACAGCTTGGATATTTTTGATGTAACTTTGCTAGATAATAATTTTGATCATATTCTAAAAAACCATCCAATAATTTGATGCTAGATGGGGCATTACTGCAGCTTTTAACTTGTCTATCCCATGCCGTAAAGGGGGCAATGGGATGATCGATCGATATGATGTTTTTCTCACAATCTAATAATGCCAGAGTGCTGATCTGGTAATTGCTGGGGGCGGCAGAATCTGCGGGATAGGCAAGACCAATCACTAAATCATTGGTTTTTATTGTTTTGGTAGGGAAATTACTGTGCCATTGGGTGGGTTTAGGTGTAAATAACTTGGTGAGAAAATGCTGAAATATAAAGCGAACATGCTGAAATTCAAATTGATTTTGGGTGTCAGAAGACTGCTTTTGTATAGATTGGACACGTGCGATAAACACATCTTTGGGGGAGTGTGGTGTACATGCAAACGCTGTTGAGATTGAAAGGATTATATTCAAAAATAGAAATAATCCTTTCTTGTCTAGATCCATTTTTTCCAACGGAAGTAAAACATGGGTAGGACTAGGAAGGCCATCAGAATACCAATCACAATCCAAAAACTGAGGCTACCGTGCGCAAAGGGCAGTACGTCGGTGTTCATCCCATAAATACTGGCAATTAGCATCGGTGGTGCAAGCATACTGGGTAAAATCGAGAATCGACGAATCGTGTCATTCTGCTCGGTATTAATGAATCCAGAGGTGGTATCCAGTAAGAAGCGTACTTTTTGGAATAAGAAGGCATCATGTTCGACCAGTGAGCGAACATCTTCACTCAACTCGCGAATGTCGGCATCATAAATATGACTGCCTAAGGCACGCGGCCGCGCTAAAAAGGTCAATACACGGCGTAAATCAATTAAACACAGTTGTGCCTTTCCTAGCATATCTTCTTGCTGGGCGAGGCGTGTAATCATGTCATCTAAGTCGAGTATTTTTTCGCGATGGTGGTTATTCAGGACTTCTGTGGAATATCGTTCTAGGTCTTTGTGGATATCTTCTAAGATATCCGCAAGCTCATCCAGTTTCGCTTCAAGTAGGCCGAGCAAGATCCAGGTTGGGTCTTTATAGTCCATATCATAGTCATTACGACGAGCGCGGGCACGAAATGCACGGAATGCAACCAACTTTTCACCACGCATGGTAAATAAGCGATCTTTATGCAAAATAAATGCAACCGTTTGTACCATTGCGAGCATCGGTAAGGAGTCGTCAGTATCACCATCGACTTGAAAGTTTTTATTCTTTGTTAAAAAATAGGTGCTGATATGCAAAATTCCATCATCATCACGGTAAAATCGTGCCGATGATGAAATGTCTTCAAGCGACTTTAGGGTCGGTAAGTTTCGGTCATACGCATCTAGAACCCATTGTTGTTCTTCTTGGGAGGGGGCGATGAGATCAATCCAGACCAGTTCGGGGTGGAGGTCGAAACCTCCGTTGATGGTTGCATCTTCTAGACTACCGCGCTCTGTGGCATAAAAGGCTTCAAGCATGTCTTTTTTCCTCGCGCAGTCGGTGTAATGTTTTCGGTCGTTTACCGAAAAGCAGGGTGTATTTTAGACAAGGATGAAACGAAAAACACTTGCCTAAACGTTATTTTCTCAAAAATCTTGTTACATAGCCTACTTTATCAGCATGACAGTTATATAAAACGGTTTTAATTGTATGAATTCTATATGTGTTTTCTGTGGTTCTTCACTCGGTAATGATCCCATTTATCAGCAAATGGCAGAGGCAACAGGTCAGGCAATTGCTGCACAAGGCCAAACTTTGGTCTATGGCGGTGGCCGTTCTGGTTTAATGGGGGTTGTCGCCAATAGTGCCATACAGGCTGGCGGTCGCGTCATTGGGGTAATTCCTCATGCTTTGGTTGATCGCGAGTTGGCACATACAGGTCTTACCGAGTTGCATGTCGTCAACAATATGCATGAGCGTAAAACCAAAATGGCGGAGCTGTCTGATGCCTTTGTGGCATTGCCTGGTGGTGCAGGAACACTGGAAGAAATTTTTGAACAATGGACCTGGAGCCAATTAGGGATTCATCAGAAACCGTGTGCCTTTTTAAATGTTGTGGGCTTCTATGATGATCTGCTTAAAATGCTGCAAGGTTCTGTTGAGCGTGGTTTTAGTCAAGAACGCTTTGTCGATAAACTGATTGTTGCAGAGCAGATTGAGGATATTCTGGCGGCATTCTCGGCTTACCAGCCAGTGACACCAAAATGGATGTCCACGACCGAAATTCAAGCTTAAGGAGCAACTTGTGAAAATCATCACTGTGGCGGCTGCTGTGATTTTGAATGAACAAAATCAATTGCTGTTAGTGCGTAAACAAAATACGCATGCTTTTATGCAAGTCGGCGGAAAGCTCGAAATCAATGAAGCACCAGAGATCACGATGCAACGTGAGATTTTGGAGGAAATTGGCTGTGAATGTGAATTGAAACAATTCATTGGTCGTTTTGAAACGGCTGCAGCCAATGAACCAGATCATATGCTGGTGAGTTATGTTTATGCGGTTGAATTAAAACAGGCCCCTCAAATTGCTGCTGAAATTGCTGAAATGAAATGGATTGAATTGGATGATCAAGCCACTGTGTTGGCGCCTTTAACTAAAGAGATTGTGATTCCGTGGTGTCAGCAAAATCAAGTAACTTAGTCTGTCGTGGTTGTGCAGCGGCTACGCATGCACTATAGATGTGTTGGCAGCCGAGTTGGTTAAGGACTTGGGATAAGGCGCTGATTGAGCTGCCTGTGGTCAACACATCATCGACAATGAGGACTTTGCGATAACGTATTGAGTTGGGTGGTGCAACCACAAATTGTTGCTCAATATTTTCAAGACGTTCTAAACGGGATAGCCCTTTTTGTGAGTGCTGAGCCAAGCGTTGTACGGGTTGCCAGACGGGGACATTCAAGCTTTTGCTCAATGCCTTGGCGAGTAGAAGAGCCTGATTAAAGCCACGTTCTGCTAGACGATCAGCTGAGATGGGCATCGGCACAATTGCCTGTACTTTCGGAAGTTTGAGTTGTAATAGTAGGCCATCTAATATTCTTTGATGATGCAGTTTTTGCTCATATTTAAACTGTTGAATGATCCGATCAATCGGATAAGCATAATCACAGGCGACCAAGACCTGTTGTTGGTTGCGTTCAATACTTTGCTTTAGCCACGGCAGTTGTTGCCAGCAACTGTGGCATACACCAAATTGACGTTTCATGCCGATATCACAGAGATTACAAGGCGTAAAATAATCAAAAAGCTGCTGTGCTGATGTGCCAAGTCGTTTAAACATAGGCATATCTTGGGGCTTCAGGTAGCCAGCGTTTGAGTAGTCCATCCGCATGCTGTGGATACTCTTTCAGGATTTGCTCAGCTACATAATGTGCTTGGGTCAGCAGATGATCATCGCGTTCTAAACGTGCGACACGAAAGCCCATATCTCCGGTTTGTTTGGTGCCGAGTAATTCTCCTGGCCCGCGAATTTCCAAATCCTTTTCTGCGATCACAAAGCCATCATTGCTTTCACGTAAAATCGAAAGGCGTTCCTGACCATTCTGCGATAATGGGGTTTTATATAGTAGGGCACAAAAACTGGCGGTTGCGCCACGACCCACTCGACCACGCAATTGATGCAATTGGGATAGACCCAAGCGCTCGGCATTTTCAATCACCATGATCGACGCATTCGGGACATCGACCCCGACTTCGATCACCGTAGTGGCAATTAACAGCTGAGACTGATTGTCTTTAAAGGCTTGCATGACACTTTGCTTTTCATCGGCCTTCATCTTGCCGTGTACCAGACCAATGTTGATGTCTGGAAAGCGCTCTTTAATTTCTTGATAAGTGGCTTCAGCCGCTTGGGCATCCAGCGTTTCGGATTGCTCTACCAAAGTACAGACCCAATAAGCTTGTTTACCTTCACGACAATTTGTGGCGATGCGTTGTAATACCTGTTCACGCCGTTCTAATGGAATGGTTACGGTTTGAATCGGGGTACGTCCAGGAGGAAGTTCGTCAATAATCGAGGTATCTAAATCCCCATAAGCACTCATGGCGAGTGTACGAGGAATTGGTGTAGCAGTCATGACCAATTGATGTGGTGTAAACTGGTCCGCACCTTTATTGCGTAAGGCAAGACGTTGATCAACACCGAAACGATGCTGCTCATCAATAATCACCAAACCAAGCTTTGAGAAACCGACTGTATCTTGAAACAGGGCATGCGTGCCCACGATCAGCTGGGCATGACCTTCTTTAATCTGTTGTTCAGCTTGGGTTCTGGCTTTGCCTTTTTGTTTGCCAGACAGCCATGCGACTTGAATATCCAAAGGCTCAAACCAGCGCTTAAAGTTTAAATAATGCTGTTCAGCTAGAATCTCAGTCGGTGCCATAAGCGCCACTTGCCAATCGGCTTCCAGCGCATGACAGGCAGCCACGGCAGCCACAAGGGTTTTACCTGCACCGACATCGCCTTGCACCAAACGTAACATCGGTTGATCTTGTTTAAGATCCTGCAAAATTTCTTTAGAAACCCGTTTTTGTGCATTGGTCATTTGGAAGGGCAGACCCTCTAACAGCTTCTTGGCAAGTACTTTACTGCTGCTAAAGCGCGGGGCAGCAATTTGCCGAATATAAGCACGACGGGTGAGTAAACTGATTTGATGAGCAACCAGTTCTTCAAAAATCAAGCGTTGTTGTGCTGGATGTGAACCCTGATTGAGTTGCAACATATTGGCATCAATCGGTGGTTCATGGATGTAATGTAGGGCCTGTTTTAGTTCATATCCATTGCTGTATTTGCTTGGTAATAATTCAGCTAAGTCATCGCTATGATGCTGCAAGGCTTGGCGAACATATTCACGTAGCTTGGGTTGGGTCAGACCTTCGGTACTCGGGTAAATCGCAGTGAGTTGCGTTTTCGGTAAAGCAGTATGTTGTTGAATCACTTGAATTTCAGGGTGGTATAGCTCCAAACCCCGTGCACCGACACGGACTTCACCAAAAATCCGTAGGCGTTGTCCCATTTGGATGCGATCAGTCAGACCTTTATAAATATGATAAAAGCGTAAGGTCACCTTGCCAAAATCATCTTGTAACAGGGCTGCGAGCGATTTCTTTTTCCCCGGAGGGAAATCGACGGAACGGACTTCACCTTCAAGCAAGTAACTTCGTCCAACGATCAGCTGATTCATTGGAATAATAGTGCTACGATCTTCATAGTCACGGGGAAGATGGAATAACAAATCATCCGTGCTAAAAATATGAAGCTTTTCTAAAAGGGTCGCTGCGGCAGCACCAACGCCTTGTAATTGCTGAACTGATGTCATCTCTGCTCAAAGGTGTGTATGCATATTTTATTTATTGGTTATGGTAAAACATCTCAGCGTGTCGCTAAACACTTATTTGAGCAAGGTCACCACATTAGCACAATAAGTCACAACAGAGCGTTATTATTCGCCTAAGTGGTATTTATGGTAGTTCAATTGTGCGATTAACCACGTTATCACAGTAGAGCTAGGTGTATCCAACGGTTAATTTTAGTAACCAGATTTATCTTGATGACTTCGCAATTTTTTAGTTTTATTAATTAATGTATCTAATGAGTTTAAGGTTTCAGTAGTGATTCAATTTATCAGAGTTTATTTTGCAAAGTGACATATTTTCAGGGAAACGGATTTCTGCAACAGCAATGGCGGCCCGTAATTTTCAGTTGAAGGGTCTCGATTTCTTTCAGGATTCTCTGGACCCTCTCGATAAAATTTAACAGAATTAAATTGATTCAGTGAAGTTATAAGGTATGGGAAAATACAAATTATATTGGATAAGAACTATTAAAGACTGGCAAGGTGAAGACTGGGATGTGTATGAGGAGCGTAAAACAGCAGCAGGAATTAATCTGTACAGTGGATGGTTATATGGATCGAACAGACAGGGAGGTGCTAAGTCCTTCATTATTACTCAGGAATTAGTGGAATTTATTGAAAAAACTAAACGGAGTGATGCGATACGGGATTTAGGTATATCTGGTTCAGCAGTCAGCAAAATGAGACATATGTTCAGTTTCCAGCAAGCACATACAAAATATGATTATGCTTGGGTGCTGAAGCACAAGGAAGACATACTGTATAACAGTTTTCAGGAGTTATTTGAAAAATATAGTTTACGACAGCACGAAGTAAATGCCTGTGTTGCTATTCTGAGAAGTGAGTTTGGTATAAAGCGTAACAGAAAACGCATAACGGATTATGAAAAAGAACAGAATTTTCATAAAAATAAAGAAAAAATAGCCAGATGTCAGACATTTGAGCAAGTTATGGCCGTTGTTTTAACATCAGATTATTATGTGGCTGGGAGGTTTCACGAACGGGCTTGTAAAGAACTTGGGCTGCCAACCATTAATGAACGGATGCAGGAAAAGGCAAAGGAGCGTCAAAAGTGGCTGTCAGATCATCAGGACCTGCTGCTCAGTCCAGTGCTTTCAGTTAGAGAGATTGCCCAGAAACTACAGCTGAACGAAAAACAGGTTGTACATATCCGTTATTCATTGCGCAAAAAGCATAAGCTGCCTCAAACGAAGTGTTTACCTATAATGCGAAAATGGACTGAGGAACATCGGGCATGGTTGGTCGAACATCAGGACGAAATACTGTATGAAAGTTTCTCAGAACTGCAGCAGAAATATGGATTCACCCAATATCAGGTTACAGCTTATGCAGAATACCTAGTCAAGGCGGCTGGTGTGATCAGGAAAAAGGCTACACGCTCTAGCCAGACAGATATTGTCCGTGAACAGTGGTATCAGGAAAATAAGCATGCAATGCTGCAGATGAGTCTGAAAGAGATACGGCAGGTTTATGATGTTTCACCACAGATTGCACAGAAAGCATATCAACGAATATGCAAGGAAAATCAGTTACCGACTTTGGTTGAGCAGGAAAAACTGAGAATGCAGCAGCGTCGACAATGGCTGTGTGATCATCAGCATATTTTGCTTGATCCAGACTTGAGCAGGGCAGAAAAGGCGGTACAACTGAATATGACTCAGCTACAGGTCACCCGCAATAGAGCGCTGTTGCAACAGTTATTGGGTCAGTCTGGTGATCGTGAAGAGCTTGCTGCATGGCGTTTACAGCATCAGGAGATATTGCTGAGTACTGATCTGAGCATTACAGAAATTGCAAAGCAATTGAACCGTAGCACAGCATACATTGTGAAAACCCGGAATATCTTAAGGAAGGCGCTCCATCTGCCTCCTGTAAGGAACCAAGGCAGGAAATGGGTTTTGGAACATCAGCAGGACCTGATGGATTTAAGCATTGGGCAACTGCAGCAGAAATACCATCTCAGCTATGATCAGGTCAGATATCGGCGTCAATTACTGAAACAGTTCCAGCAGGAACAACAAATCATGTTACAAAGTGGTGACAATCCTTAAGGCTAATGCCAGCAGAATATACTGTATAGTCAATCTTAATATTGGAAAATAAATAATAATCTATGCTGAATAATATTTATACCGCCTTGGAACGGCTGGGTCTAACTGCACAGAAACGCGCTCTACATATACAGTTTTCGAATCCAATAATTGGTGCACAGGTGTTGCTGCAAAGGATCGATGGCAGCCATGAAATAAATGGTGAAAGTCGTGCAGAGCTCATTTGTTTGTCTACCAGTCATTCCATTGCGTTGAAGAATTTCATTGGCCTGCGGGTCGCCGTAGACCAACTCTCGGACACGGGAATATTCAGGACTACAGGGCTGATTACCGCTGCCAGCGTAGGGGCTTCAGATGGTGCACTGACCGTCTATAAGTTAACCATGCAGGATGCCACAGCTTTATGGTCAAAACGCAGGAACTCCCGGGTGTTCTTAAATAAATCTGTTCCGCAGATACTGGAAGTGCTGTTTAAGGAGTGGCAACAGCGCAGTCCGTTGTTTGCCGCCAGCCTGACACTGGATAAGAGCGGCTTAAGCCGCGATTATGATGTACGCCCATTTATAATGCAGGTTTCTGAAAATGATCATGAATTTTTAACCCGATTGCTGAGAAGTGAGGGAATTAACTGGCTGATTGATGAAGTCCAGCCAAATGTGAGCGGTTTCAGAGACCCGCTTCAGCCACAGAGATTCAGGCTGATTGATGATAATTCACAGTATCAATCCCTGCCACGCCGCAGTATTCGTTACCATCCTGAGAGCAGTGCGGTACAGGCCGCAGATAGCATTACTTCTTTGATTTCAGCACGTAGGTTACAATCCACCGCTGTGCATATCCAGCGCTGGCAGGCAGATGTACTGCAACAGGAAGAAGGCGCAGGCTCAGTGTTAAGTCCGCATCAGCATTCCAGTCAGTATGATACAGCCTCACTCGGGCTTGAGGATGCATGGGGTGTTTCTCCTGCCTGGATCAGCGATCTAAACGCTGAGGATGGTACAACAGCGTCTGGCAATGCTCAGATTGAACGCCTGAATGATCAATTAAAGGCTTATCACAATCAAGAGGCCAAAAACTTTAGTGCCGACTCTACAGTCCGTAATGCTCAGGTGGGCTATTATTTTGTGCTGATGGATCATCCAGAAATCAATGAAAGTGCTGGGAGTGACTGCGAACTGCTGATTACCAGCAAGCATTACTTTAATCAGAATAACTTACCGAAGGACTTGAGTGATCAGTTGAATCAGTTGCTTATGCGCAGTAACTGGCAGATACCACAGCTTGAGGCAACTGAGCAACGTCAGGGCAATCGTCTGACTTTGCAGCGGCGCAGTATCCCATTGCAACCTGAATACAATCCACTACGACATCGGCCACAGACCCATGCGATGATTGGACGTGTGGTGGGGCCAACTGGTGAGGAAATTTACACAGATGAATGGGGGCGGGTCAAGGTACGTTTCCTGTTTACCCGTGATGAGGACCACGCACATGATGGTGGTGCGGGCGCTAATGACAATGATACTGACTCAGCGTGGGTGGATGTGCTGACCCCGTGGGCGGGTGAAGGCTATGGAGCACGCTTTCTGCCGCGGGTTGGAGAGTTGATCGCAATAGACTTTTTCGGCGGGGACCCAGACCGACCTTTCATAATGGGACGTCTGCATCAAGGGCAGCGTTCGCCGTCGAAGTTTGATAACAAAGGCCAGTTACCAGAAACCCGTAGGCTGTCGGGGATTCGTTCCCGTGAAATTGGTGCTGAAGGATACAACCAGTTACGGTTGGATGACACCCCTGGGCAGATATCAGCACAACTGCAAAGCAGTCATGCAGCGACTCAGCTCAATCTGGGGAATCTGAGTCATCCAAAGGAAACCGAGGAAAGCGGAGGACGGGGTGAAGGCTTTGAACTGAGGACGGATCAGTGGGGTGCGGTGCGGGCTGGAGAAGGCTTATTGATCAGTAGCCATCCACAGGCACGGGCACAGGGTCATCATCTGGATGCGGCTGAAGCGAAGTCTCAACTGGATGCCAGTCTGAACAGTGCCAAAGCCTTAAGTGAGGTAGCTAAGAACCAGCAGACCGATCCGTTGGAGGTGCTAGATAATTTGAAAGCTTTTCTGGAACAAATTGAACAGCAAGATCAAGGCAAGGCCAAAGCTTTTAAACAGGCGCTGATGATTCTGACCTCCCCAAATAGCATCGCTTTAAGCAGCAATGAAGACATTCATGTTTCAGCACAGGGGCAGATCAGCCAGACCGCTGGAGACAGCATTAACCTAAGTACCCAGAAGTCGCTGATTGGTCATGCCCGTGAGAAAATCAGTGCCTTTGCAGCTCAGGGCGGCATCAGCGCCATTGCTGGTCAGGGCAAGGTGGAGATGGTGGCACAGAATGATGTACTGGATGTGATTGCCCGCAAACAGTTACAGATTATTTCCACAGAAGACACAGTTTATATCACCAGTCCGAAAGAGATTGTGCTTAAAACAGAGGGTGCGGAATTAAGGCTAAATGGCTCAGGGGTTTCTGTAACCACTCCCTTTCCATTTGTAGTCAATGCCGGGCAGCATATCTTTAAGGGTGGGGCGAAGGTAGATATGTCGCAAAGAACGTTTAATACCTCGCCCTGCTATCTGACTTATAAGGCGAATGACTTATCTGGTCAGCCAATTGCAAATAAAAAATATGTGATGCTGCTGGAAGACGGCAGCGTGATAAAAGGTGTGACGGATAATCAAGGCAAAACACAAAGGATTCAGACTGAGGGTCCACAAAAAGTTTCTGTGTATATAGATGACCCGAATGTTAAAGGGTTTACGCTGGATATTGAAGGATAAATAATAATGACATTTTTTGATCAGAATCCTGCGGGTTTGGCCCGACTAAAAAAACAGTGGGGTGTAAGTGACGTTATTCAGAAGTTCAGGATTATTTTTGTTATTAAAAATAATGTGGATAGCCCATTGGCAAACTTGTCCTATGAAATCTCTGTAAAGCCGAAAGATGGATCAGGTAAGGCAACCGCCAGTCAGCGCTTCAGTAATAAAACCAGAGCCAATGGTGAAACAGTTGAAATTACGCTGGAAGATAAGGATCAGGATTTTTTATTAAAGATTAATGGCCGAACAATTGAGGCACGTGACGGCAAAAAGGGGAAATACAGTTATAGCGAAGACGGCAGCTTTTCAGGTGTGGTCTTTGAAGAGAAAGGCGGTAAGAAGTACAGTTATCACAGCAAAAAAATTGAAGTCCGACTAAAGGCATTTACTGGCTACCAGATTATGTTGCATAACAAGCCACTGGTTGGTGTCAGTTATAGCATTTATGACAAAGACAATAAGAAAATACTATCAGATAAGACCACTGCCAAGGGAATGACTGGATTTCCATATGTAGACTCATCCAATTATGTTGAAGTGAACTATTTTGGACAGAAATTTAAATCGCCATTGAATTTGCCACTGGCGACCTCTTCACCTGGCACATATCACGTATTTGCCCTGCCATTCAGCAGCACATCGACACATCCTAAGGAAACCTATACAGCCAGCTTAGGGAGTAAGGAAATCCTGCCGATTGTGATCAGTCCACATACCAACGAAATTTATGTACTGCCACAGGAGGTGTTTGAGCCTTTTGATAAACTGTCAAAAGATTTTGAGCGTTCAATCAGTAAGATTTATAGTGCTCGGGAAGAGTTAAAGTTAAAACTGGAAGCGAAAGATCCCACAGATATTAAAAAAATTGAAGAGAAGTTGGGGATTGCACAGAAAGAGGCATTGCAAAAGCTGAATGGTGAATTTAGTAAACCAGCTGATATCCGTGAAGTATTTGTGATTGAGGCTTCTGGTTCCAATGGTCAGCCGAATCTGTTAAGGCGTTATATCAGTGTGCAACGGGCGGAAGACCTCAGGGGGAAAAAGATTAATAAATTTGCAACCTCGCTAAAAATGACGGGTCCAGTTTCTTCGCGTCAGGGGGCAGAAAAAATATCTTCAGCAACGCCACAGGAATTTAAAGACAGCTTAAAGAAGTTTACAGAAGACTTTAATCTGGAACTGGCTAAGGCAAAAAAACCGCCGTCCAAGGCGATTTATGACCTGTATTTACCTGTGCTGGGACGGCTTGGCGGAGAATATGCCAATCAGTACAGTGTTATGGGTGAAGATGATCTGCTCACAGTTGAAGCGCAATGGTTACGTTTGGTCGGGACCAATGGGGCAGAGGCGTCACTCAGCATTTCAAAAAAACATATTTCTGGCAAGGCCAAAGCACAGGCCGCGGCCAAATTTGTATTGTTTGAAGGTCAGGCCGACTGGAATTTTTTCTTCCCGTCAAAATACGGTTGGGGCATGCAGTTTTTAGAGCAGGAAGATGTCTGCCGGATTCGCTTTATTGCTGGTATTGAATTGAATGGTTTTGCAGGTGCGAATATTGCCCTGAACGGGCAGGTTGCGGTGGAAGTCGGGCAGGAAGATGGTAAGCAGGTGCTCAGAGCCATCCGCAATGACCCTGCCACAACCATGCAGAATGCAGTAAGACGCGGTAGAGGGGCAATTTCCAGTATGGAAGTGACCGATAAAAAGCCGGGAGACGATGTTGGTAATCAGGCCTCGGTGACGGTGGATGCTTTTGCCGGGGCGCAGGTGTCTGCAACGCCTAAACTTGAGCTACAATGGTTTAATGTGGACAGTAATGCAAAGGAAAAGGATGGTATTAATTTTAAATACAGTACCTTGGCCAAAGCCTCCTTTACCCTCGGTGCCAGTATTGGTGCCGCAGCCGGTTTTAACTTATATGTGTATTTGCATGAGGGGAAAATCAGGTTAAAGGTTGCAGCGCATCTGTGCTGGGGCGCAGGGGCCAAGGGCAAGCTGGACTTTACCGTAAACTCGGCGGAGTTATTGGAATTTGCCGGGTTTATATACTTTCAGTTGCTGAAGACTGGGTTTAAATTACTGACCTATATTGCAGAGAATGCCTTTATGCTGCTGTCACAGGTATTGGCCATGCTGGCCGCGACCACCGATATCGGCTGGTTAAAGGATGCAGCACGATATATGCAAAATGGGCAGGAAAAATTTGCTCAATGGCTCAAAACTGTAGAAAAGGAAGAAGAGAAACTCAAATGTGCCCAGAATATTAACAATAACTTAGCTATGTTGGCACGGCTGACCCCGAACGCCAAGGGCATACTAGTACATAGCTTGTGTCACTGGAATACCCGCTTGGCACATGTAGATGACCTGCCTGCGGTGGATATGGATGGGGTGCATTTTATGGACCAGCGTAAGACCGCGATTGTGAATATTTTTAAATCGGTACTCAAGGTCGAGGAATGGCGTAATGTGATTCAGCATACCACGGCTCTTGGGGAAAAATGTAATACCGTAGGCAAAACGCCTGGTGAAATAGAGCGGCATATTATTAACTTTTTGGCTTATGGTCTGAGCTGGAAAACCGGCAGTATGGAAACCTTTAATGTGCAGCAGGTGGTGGATGCGCTGAACACAGGCAGACCCTATACTGGGCCGACCAATAAATGGATTGTGGATTTTATTAAAGCGCGTCGGGAACTGGAAGGTGTGGTGGACTGGCCACTGCATCAGATTGCCCTGAATCAGGATGATCCGGTATTTAAACAGGTGAAAATGATGCAGGGCTATGCCAACAGTGATGAACAGCTATATCTGGCAGTGGCCAATGACATACCGCAGTTTGGCGATGACTATGGCAGACGGGATGGCTCTGGCCGCTCAGGAAAAGATGATAGCTGGATGGTCTAAACCGTATGGAATCTGAATGAGGGCTCTGAATGAGCCCTTTTTTAGCTGCGTGTGAATTTATTTTAACGGCTGCGCTGAATTGACTACACAGCGGGCAGAATGATTAAAATTGGTATAGTCTGGTGTCATCCCATCAGACTTTGATTCTGCATCAATGACAGGATCGTCTGCATAACGGTTAATGCTAAAGCTGGAAGTATATTTAAAATAGAAGTCATCCTGAGCATGGGCACTGCGCAGGACCTTCTTGCTGCCGCTGGCCGGGCCCTGAGGGTTATGTTCTGGTGAATGTGCATAGTAGTTGCGGTCATACCAGTCCTGCATCCATTCATAGTTTTCAGAAATCAGGTCATAGAAACCCAGTGGTGTTGGTTTAAACTGGCCTGGATTGGACAAGGTTCTCGGAGTTTTATAGTTACGTGCAAAAGCTCTTTGTTGTTCATATGAGGGTGCATTAATGCCGAGTTCAAACTTGCCATTGTCCGTGGCATAGAGGACATTCTGGCCACGGTTACGTGCCACATATTCCCATTGGGCTTCGGTGGGTAGGCCCATTGGCAGTTTCAACTGAGTCCCCAACCACTGACAGTAGTCCTGGGCTTGCTGCCAGGTCATGCCTGCTGCTGACTGCGGTAAGCGGTCATCTTTAAGGCTTTCAGAATTGGAAACCCGAGGTTTGCCAGTGATCTTGCTGTAAATGTCCAGTTCGGCAAAGGTGGCTTTATGGGCACTCATGCTGAAGCTGTCCAGAGTGACCTTATGTAGTGGGTCGATATCCCCAGAGGTGTCAAAGCTGAATGTTTTCAGCACTTCAGGGGACAGCTGTTTGGTGAAATTTCCCATCATATAACTGCCACCCTGAACAAAAATCATATTCTTGCGGGTCTGATCCAACAGTTGCTGGAGCTGCTGCTGAGTTTCAGCATCGAGGGTGGGTTTTGTGGCAGACTGACCAGAAGTTTGCGTAGCGGGGGCTTCCTTGGCACAGGCGGTCAGTGCAGTACAGAGCAGCAGCAAACCGAATAGTTTATTCATCATCATCTTGTTTTAAGTTCGGAAATCATTCTCTTAGCCCAATAGTGTAAAGGGCTTAGGATTTGCAGCAAAGTGATGAAATGTTAATTTACTAGCGAATCAGGTTGAATCTGAACGAGGGCTCTAAATGAGCCCTTTTTGAGGCGCGTGTGAATTTATTTTAACGGCTGTGTTGAATTAACCACACAGCGGGCAGAGTTATTAAAATTGGTATAGTCTGGTGTCATACCATCAGACTTTGATTCTGGATCAATGACCGGATCTTTTGCATAACGGTTAATGCTGAAGCTGGAGGTATATTTAAAATAGAATTCATCTTCTACATGAGCACTGCGCAGGACCTTCTTGCTGCCGCTGGCCGGGCCCTGAGGGTTATGTTCTGGTGAATGTGCATAGTAGTTGCGGTCATACCAGTCCTGCATCCATTCATAGTTTTCAGAAATTAGGTCATAGAAACCCAGTGGTGTTGGTTTAAACTGGCCTGGATTGGACAGCGTTCTGGAAGTTAGATATTTAGCGGAAAAAACGCTTCTTCGTTCGAATGTTGGAATGTTAGTCGCTTCATCGAATTTACCATTGTCGGTGGCATAGAGAACATTCTGGCCACGGTTACGTGCCACATATTCCCACTGGGCTTCGGTGGGTAGACCCATTGGCAGTTTTAGCTGAGTACCCAGCCACTGACAGTAGTCCTGGGCTTGCTGCCAGGTCATGCCTGCTGCTGACTGCGGTAAGCGGTATCTCATTACATCCTCAGAATTGGAAACCCGAGGCTTGCCAGTGACCTTGCTGTAAATGTCCAGTTCGGCAAAGGTGGCTTTATGGGCACTCATGCTGAAGCTGTCCAGAGTGACCTTATGCAGCGGGTCGATATCTCCTGAAGTGTCAAAGCTGAATGTTTTCAGCACTTCAGGGGACAGCTGTTTGGTGAAATTTCCCATCATATAACTGCCGCCCTGAACAAAAATCATGTTTTTGCGGGTTTGATCCAACAGTTGCTGTAGCTGCCGCTGAGTTTCAGCATCGAGGGTGGGTTTTGTGGCAGACTGAGTCGCAGGGGCTTCCTTGGCACAGGCGGTCAGTGCAGTACAGAGCAGCAGCAGACCCAATAGTTTATTCATCATCATCTTGTTTTAAGTGGTGAAATCATTCTCTTAGCCGAACAGAATAAAATGCTTACTGTTTCCGAGAAAGTGATGAAATGTTAATTTAATAGTGAATCAGGTTGAATTTGCTTAGTGAGGGTCGCTGCGGCAGCACCAACGCCTTGTAATTGCTGAACTGATGTCATCTCTGGTCAAAGGTGTGTATGCATATTTTATTTATTGGTTATGGTAAAACATCTCAGCGTGTCGCTAAACACTTATTTGAGCAAGGACACCACATTAGCACAATAAGTCGCAGTGAAAAAACAGATTGTTACGCGACCCATTATCTTCAGGATATTCACCAACTTGATTTAACTCGCTTACCACCTATTGATATGGTGTATGTACTGCTTGCGCCCGCACAAAGTGGCATAGCAGCTTATCAACACACCTATGTGGAGAGTATCGCACCAATGGTTGATGCACTAAAAACACATCCAGTACAACGTATTGTTGTGGTGTCTTCCACTCGGGTCTATGGTGAAAATGCAGGTGAGCGGATTGATGATGAGACCGAGATTCGACCTGCTGATGCGCAAGGACATCTGCTGCGCGAGATGGAATTGCTGTGGCAAAAAAATTATCCGCAGCAAAGTATTATTGTTCGTCCTACCGGAATCTATGGAACTTCAATCGCTCGGCTAAAAAAGTTGGCTGAGCAAACATCGACTTATCCTGCAGTGCATTTTAGTAATCGTATTCATATCGATGATTTAGCAAAATTTTTAGCCGAATTAATTAATTTAGCTAAACTTGAATCAAGCTATATTGTTAGCAATAATATACCTTTACCTATGCACGAAATTCTACTCTGGTTTCAACAACAACTAAAGCTACCCACCTTAAAACTATTGACACAACAACAGACAGGTAAGCGGATCTATGCCACCCGATTGTCCGATACTGGATTTCGATTTGACCATTTGATTTGCTTTAATGACTATGCTGCCGCTTTATTGGCACATAGTAATGAAAAATAATTCGATTAGACTGTAAAGAAAGTTTAAAGAGTTGGTATGTATTTTGAATTATAAATACCAATAGATTCCTGAAAGGAACCGCCTAAATTGAGCACGAGGTTTGCTGTGAGGCGTAAAGGGTGATACATGAGAAAAATAATTTGCATGATCTTATTCGGATTGATTACAACCGCAAGTTGGGCTGTAGAGCAGTCTTGGTGCGTATTTGATCCTTTAAGTACACAGGGTGATATCAGCCGTCGTTTACAAGACATCCGTCTGTATGCGCAACAAAATCAAGTTCAGTTAAGCTTTCAAACCTTTAAAAATGAAAAGAAGGCGATACAAGCTTTTGATCAGCGTAAATGTTCAGGCTTGGTGGCATCCAATTTTAATACCTATCGCTATAACCGTTTTATGGGCACAAGTGGGGGGATTGGACTGATTCCGAATAATCGTGTGGCTCGGACATTTTTACAACTGCTGAATAATTCAAATGTCGAAAAACGTATGCTGAGTGGAGATTATGAAGTGTTGGGCATGATCCCGATTGGGACAGCCTATATGATCATGAATACCCAACAGATTAATAAAGTGTCTCAGTTAAAGAATAAAAGCATTGGAATTTTAGAAAATAATCCACCACAACAGGCTTTGGTGCAAAGTGTCGGTGCTAAACCCGTCTATGTTGATTTTTCCAATGCAGTGGAATCTTTTAAGCAGAAAAAAATTGATATTTTGGCTGCACCTGCTTATGGGATATTGCCGTATAACTTGAAAAAGGAATTTGGTGCAGACACACAGGTCGTCAACTTCCCGATGGCGTATTTTGCGATGAATATCGTGATTCGGCCACAAGCTTACCCAACAGGCTTCGGTCATCAAATACGCTCTTGGTTTGTACGCAACAGCAATGTGCTTGCTGCACAAGCCATTCAATGGGAAAACCATTTACCAGCTTATTACTGGGCGGATATTTCAGGTTATGAAAAACAGGGCTACGACGCGATGGTGGTAAAGATTCGAAATCGTTATGTCGACTCTGGTTATTATGATGCGTATTTTGTATCGCTCATTAAACGACTGCGATGCTTGGATGATCCGAAGTATTTAGAGTGTCGTTAGCGCATTAAAAAAAGGCAACCGAAGTTGCCTTTTTTTGTATTTAAGCTTTCTTGCGTTTTAAGCGACGTTTGGCTTGTTGAGATGCCATAGCCTCTAATGCTTCAGCCAATTCTTCATCGCTAAATGTAGTGATATGCTGCAACATTTGTAGCGTCGTCTCATCTAAGACCAACTGTGCACCTGCGGCCATCTCACTGAAATTATCATCGTATTCAATGAAACCTTGCTCATTGTTACGAATATAATTCTGTTGCGTCAGGACTTTAATAAAACTTTGGAATAAGGCTTTATCGAAGAACTCAGGTGAGTTGAATTCATACAGGACGGATAGGCGTTGCCCCAATAAATGACTCAACTCTTCCACTTGCTTGGTTGAAATATTACCTGAACCACGTTGAGTAATTAGTGCAAGGGTCATGTAGTAACGCTCTAAACTCTGTTTCACTGGCATCGCCAAGGTCACAAGTTTTTGGTGTTCTTCACTGTTTGGCGTTGGGCTGAACAGGTTGTCTTCATGATCTTGGAAAATAATACCAATCTGAACCAAAGCATTGATATAACTATCAATTTGCTTTTGCAATTCGGCAGCTTCCCATTTCATGAATAATTCAGCTTTTAAGAACGGATATAAGGTACGAATCACGTTACTTAAATCAGCCTTATGAATTTTACCATTGTGCTCAACTAGCGAAGCCACCAATGAAGGTAATACAAAGGCATGCAAAATATTGTTACGGAAGTAGGTCAGCAGTACTGCTTGATTATCTTCAATCGCAATAATATCGCCTAACACATGCTGTACACGTTTGATCAACTTAAGCTTGAGACCATAAGCAATGATTTCTTTACCCGACAATGACGTAACTTGAGTGCGTTCGTCATAGGGTTGTTGAGTCGCCAAATCGCGATAGATATCCAGTTGCTTGGCGCAAATTTCTTCGTCTAAGGTGTGTTTTGGGGTCGCCAATAAAATCAAGGAAAGCAAGGACACTGGGTTAATCACCACAGCGCGGTTGATGTTTTCTAGAATCAGATTGGCTGAACTTGCCACAACGTTAGAAATCTCAGTGGTACTTGCGGTCTCGGTTTGAATATTTTCAGCACCTTGTTGCTTCAAAATATCATTTAGGAACACAGGTTCACCAAAGTTCACGTGTACTTTGCCGAAAATACGTTCAATCTTCCGTAAGGTTTTTACAATCCCAAAAATCGACTCGGCTTCTTTCGGTTTACCTTGCATTTCACCGACATAGGTTGAGCCTTCCATCAGACGTTCATAACCAATATAGGTTGGAACAAACACGATCGGTTTGGCTGGGGCGCGTAGATGACCCTGAATGGTCATAGCCAACATCCCTGTTTTGGGCGGCAATAAACGACCTGTACGTGAGCGGCCCCCTTCAATAAAGTATTCAATCGGGGTGTTGCGCGATAGGATGCTATGTAAATATTCTTTAAATACAGAGGTGTAAAGTGCATTGCCACGGAAAGAACGGCGAATAAAGAAGGCGCCACCACCCCGTAATAATTGACCTACAAATGGTAGATTGAGGTTATCACCCGCAGCGATATAAGGAATCATCAAACCACGCTTATAAATCACATAAGACAATAATAAGTAATCAATATGGCTACGGTGGCAAGGGGTGTAGACAATCTCGTAATCTTTAGCCAACTCACGTACGGTACTGAAATTATGTACTTCTACGCCGTCATAGAGTTGCGTCCATAATCGGGTTAAGGCCATGTCGGCAAAACGGACTGCTGAAGCTGAGTAGTCCGAGACGATTTCATTGACATAACCAATGGCGCGGCGTTCAGCTTCAAGCATACTGATTTTATGCTGAATACTTTCACGACGAATGGCATCTTGTACCTCAGCTGACTTGACCACCGATTGCATCACATTACGGCGGTCTGATAGGTCAGGACCAAGCACGACTTCACGTTGCTGGTCTAAATAGGTATCTAAAGAGCTGGCAATATAGGTGGCTGGCGACACATTGGGGTGATTGCTCTTGGCATAATCTACCAACTCACGTAAAGATTGTGGTTCATGAAATTCTAAAAAAGACTGACGACCATGTAAGCCGATATTCATCAATTGTTTGACGGTACCTGGTGTTGCCCAAGTATCTGAGAATAATAATTTGAACCAAGAATCTTCTTTATCTGGTGAGCGGCCCCAGAGTACTGTTACTGGAACCAGTTGAATATCAACATCAGGTTGTTGTTCAAGCGCTTCAACCAATTGTAAAAGGCGCGGCGGGAAAGTCTGGGTATTAAAAATATTATTTTCGTTGTGGTGTAAAAACAGAACCGAGTTTTTTTCTTGATATGTACCAAAACTCAAAGGATCTAGGGCTGGTTTTAAATTTAGACGACGGGTTTCACCATCCACTACCAATGCATTACTACGTGAATAATTTTGTAATACGTAGCAGACCAACTTATTTGATTCAGTTGTATTTGGCTCTGCTGTGGTGGATTCTGTAGGAACTTCACCAAGAACATGTGGGGTTACCACAAGGTCAAGTAACTTACTCGAAAGTTGGCGATACATTTGACCAAATCCAGTCTTGGACATTACAAACTCCTAAATAATAATCCTGACATCGAGTCATGATGAACCCGACATTCTGCGATATTCTTACATGAAACGATATGTTATTTTCTGACAAAATATAGCGTATTTGGTAGATTTTATCGTTAAAAATCGTATTTTTAGCGGGTATAAATACAATTAACGTGACGGATGAATCATTTTATCCTGACCATTGTCATTTGAATTTGTGGCACAATCAAAATTATCAACCCTGAATGGATTGGTTGATCTCTCCTCATTGATGTTGGAAGGCTATTACATGAATGCGTTAACTCAAGAATTGGTAGAACTGCTGACTCTGGAAAAGTTAGAAGAGCATATTTTCCGAGGCAATAGCCGCAATTTGGTAGGCAAGCGAGTGTTCGGTGGGCAAGTGCTTGGACAAGCATTAAGAGCAGCGTCATATACCACAGATCGTCCTGCACATTCTTTACATGCTTATTTCTTGTATGGCGGTGATGTGAATGCACCGATCATTTATGAAGTTGATCCTTTAAGAGATGGTAAAAGTTTTGCCAGTCGTCAAGTTCGGGCGATCCAACATGGTCGTACTATTTTCTCGGCGATGGTCTCTTTTGCCAATCCGGAAGAAGGGCTGAATTATCAACATAAAGAACCTGAATACCCTGAGCCAGACACATTAAAATCTGAGAATGAACTAAAAGAAAGTCTGATTAATTTTGTCCCTGAAAATGTGCGTGCCAGTTTTATGCGTGAACGTCATGTGGAAATTAGGCCGACTCAGTTAATTAATCCGTTTCAGCCGCAGCCAGAAGCGCCGTTTTATGCGCATTACATTCGGACCCATGATGTAATTCCAGCCGATTTGGATGAAATCTCGCTGCATCAGGCAATTGTGGCGTTCTATTCAGACTTTACCTTGATGACCACAGCATTGCGTCCACATGGCCTGTCTTGGATTTCACCGAATTTACAATGTGCCAGTATTGACCATACCATTTATTTTCATCGCCCACTGCGTGCAGATGAGTGGATGCTTTACGATATGGAAGCGACCATTAGTGCCAGTTCACGTGGGCTGAACTTTGGTCGTATGTGGCAAAATGGACAGTTGGTGTGTAGTACGGTGCAAGAAGGTTTGATTCGGCTCAGAGAAATCGAAACCCAGTAAAAATGAATCAACCCTAAAGCCATCATTCTGATGGCTTTTTTTATCATAAGGATGTGACAAAAAATTGCTCGATTCTTCCACATGAGCATGCCATAGTACGGCTAAGTTAAAATTTTATCCCTTCACAATGAATCTAAATACACAAATTTTAATTGCAGCTGTACTTGGTGTGGCCTTTGGTTTTTTATTGCTGGCCTACCCACAGACGATCTTTGTTGACTACAGTCTTTATGGCTTAGGTATTTTAAGTAGCATTTTCATTGGTTTGCTGAAAATGTTGCTGATCCCACTGATTTTTAGCTCGATTGTGGTTGGTGTTTCTAATTTGCAGGCAGGCGGACAATTTGGTCGGGTCTGGAAAATTACCGCATTAAGTTGCTTGACCACCACGACCTTGGCTTTAATTCTAGGAATTAGCTGTGCGCATCTGTTTGAAGTTGGTAAAGGGGTGGATATTCAATTATTCCAAGCCGCAATGGATAGCCATCAAACCCCAGATACCTTAACCCCATCAAGTTTCTTTACGACCTTTATTCAGAATACATTGATCAATCCATTCAAGGCTTTTAGTGAAGGCAATGTGTTGGCAGTGGTGGTGTTTGCCTTATTTCTGGGTGTGGCTTTGGTCAAAGGCGGCGAGCGTTTCGCCTTGGTGCGTAACATCAGTCAGCAATTCTTTGACATTATGATGATGTTAGTGGGTTGGGTCATGAAACTGGCGCCGATCGGGATTTTTGCACTCTTGGCAAAGTTGATTGCGACCGAAGATCTATCTGTACTTAGCCGTTTGGTTGAGTTTGCTGCGGTGGTGACAGGGACGACCATTTTCCATGGTGTGGTGGTATTGCCTGCCTTGTTGTGGATTTTTGGGCGGATGAATCCAATCACCTTTTTTAGAGGGGCGAGAACCGCTTTGGTTACGGCATTTGCCACCAGTTCCAGTTCTGCCACTATGCCATTGAGTATGAAATGTGCACAGGAAAATTTGGGGGTGCGACCACAAACGGCTGGCTTTGTTATTCCATTGGGTACGCAGCTGAATATGGATGGTACGGCACTCTATGAAGCGGCAGCAGCTTTATTTATTGCCAATTTGATGGGTTTGGATTTGAGTCTGACTCAACAGCTGATTGTCTGCTTAACTGCCATGATTGCATCCTTAGGTGCACCAGGGATTCCAAGTGCAGGGATGGTCACCATGATCATGGTACTACAGTCAGTTGGTTTACCCGCCGAAGCAATTGCAATTTTATTGCCGATTGATCGTGTGCTCGATACAGTACGCACCGTGGTCAATGTACAAGGCGATATGATGATCAGTGTGGTGGTTGATCGTTATGCCAAGAAAGCTGAAGCAGAGTCCAGTTGATTGGATGAAATAAAAAAGCAGGAAATCATTCCTGCTTTTTTTATATTTAAGAGTTAAGCGGCTTGCTGTAAAGCGCGTTTTGCAGCAGGTGAATTGTTCAGATAATTCACAGCGTCTTGGGTGTTGCCTTCTTTGACAGGGTCATACCACGGCATCAGGTAATCAATTTGTTGTGCAACCAACCATGCAGGGCCCGGCAAGATTTTCGCGTCTTTTAATGCGATCTTCGACCATTCGATCCAGATCCATGGTTTAAACAGACTTGGTTTCTTGTCGGCAAAACGAGGATCTTGGCTCATGATATGTGCTGCACCATCGACCCAAAGGCCAAGCACACCAATAATCACAGCAACACTCATGTAGTAACGTGCGATATAACCACCGCCCAAATGACGATAGAGATCAAATGCAACGGTACGGTGTTCAATTTCTTCAGAGCCATGCCATTTAATCAGATCAATCATTTCTGGATCTGCACCGAGTTCTTCCCAACGCTTGTTATACAGAGCATATTTGCCGAGTACACAGGTCATGTGTTCAACAGTTGCAATCACACCTAGACGGAATAAATCCCACTGATGCTCAAGTGCTTTCGGAATTTCCTTATCGAAGGGCTTGTCAGCCAAGACCTTGGTAAATAAGAAATCCATGATGTCGAGATTACGCTGGATATCAATATTACGCTGCGTCAAATATTCTTTATTGGCAGAGGTATGTGCAACGGCATGCATTGCTTCTTGGCGAATAAAGGCTTGAACGTCTTGCTTTAATTTTTCATCGGTAATTTTTGGAAGGACTTTGTTATATAAACGGCAAAACCAAAACTCACCAGCAGGTAAAATATTGTTAATTTCATTAATAAAATAGCTGGCGAAAGGTTGGTTTGGAATCCAATCCACTGGCGTATTTTCCCAGTCAAACTTTACTTTGCGTGGGAGGATTTTATAGTCAATCGAAGAACCAAGAACTTTGTTCTTCACAAATGATAGTAATTTCATCGTTTAGTCCTAATCGATAGTGCAATGAACCAACACTAAGCAGTATATGAAAACTACCTAGTGTTTGTGTTTAGCAATTCGGGACAATTAAAAATTATTTTATGCATCAAGTTGCATAAAATGCACTTTTTATTCTTGGATGTCGGTTTCTGAGGCTTCTGGGATCTGACTCAGGTCAAATTCAACGGGTTGATCCAGCGTGAAGTTCAGGCGGCCAGCCATTACACTGGCAAGTTCCTCTAGGCCAATACGATTGAGTGAAGAGAATAATTGGATCGAGAAATCCAGTTTTATCTTCTTCAATTGCTGTTTCACTTCGAGCAACACTTTGTTGGCTGGGCCACGATTGAGCTTATCCGCTTTGGTGAGCAGGATATGCACAAACAAATGGCGTGAATGTGCCCATTCCAACATCATCAAGTCAAAGTGTTGTAAAGGATGACGAATATCCATTAACAGCACTAAGCCTTGTAAACTCTTACGATGAATTAAATAGTTTTCCAGTTCTTTCTGCCAGACGATTTTCATGGCTTCAGGAACCGCTGCATAACCATAACCTGGTAAATCGACCAAGCGTTGATCTGGATTGCCCAAGCTAAAAAAGTTGATCATTTGAGTACGACCAGGTTTTTTAGAGGCACGTGCCAATTGCTTTTGATTAGTTAATGTATTGATTGCACTTGACTTACCTGCATTGGAACGGCCTGCAAATGCGATTTCATAACCGGTATCTTCTACGCATAAAGCCAGTTTCGGCGCACTCATCAAAAATTCAGCTTGGCGTAACCATGTCAAAGACTGTACTGCATATTCAGTGATTGCAGGGTCAGCCTTTTTTTCATAACTGATTTTTTGTTTCGGTGCGAGTTTGGCTTTGGTGTCTTTCGATTTTTCACTACGACGCATAGAAGCTTACTTTTGAATAGGAATAGCAACGACCATTATAAAGGATGTGAGGCGTTCGTGCGAATCCTCATCTGTACATGATCTTTAAGCTTTCTGAATAAGCTCTAAAAAGTCGATGCTTGAGCGTGTGGAAGAGGGAATAATACCCTGTTGAACCACTTCGCCGAGTGTATATTGATCTAGGCTTTGATAAAAACATTCAAGTGCTTGATCCAAAATACCTTTCAGTCCGCAGTTGGCTCGCAGGACGCAAGGAGGAGTATTGCACTCAACAATTTGATGATTACCTTGTAAGGTTCGAACAATTTCGCCGAGTTTCAAATTCTTGGCTTCTGGATTTAAGCGCAAACCACCGCCTTTACCACGAATGGTAACAATCCAGTGTTGTTTACCCATGAAGTGCACCACTTTAACCAAGTGATTTTGCGACACATGCAAGTCTTCGGCGATATCTGCAATCGTGTACGGTACATCACTCGGGCGAGCAACATACATCAGAATCCTGAGTGCATAATCAGTAAATTTATTGAGTTGCATGGGATTTCACTCAATTGATTGCTTAAAATAGAAAGGGCCAGTCTAACATAGACTAGCCCTGTGCAAAACGTAGCGTGAATTAGCTGAGTTTCACACCACCTGTACCAAAGGCTTCGCTGTGAATATTGGCAGCAGGAATACCTCGAGCAACCAGCGCCTGATGTTGTGCTGCCATAAACGGCATTGGACCACATAAATAATAGTCAGCATTACTTGGCAATAAGGCTGCATCCATCGTGCTTAAATCAAGACGACCAGCAGCATCATAATCTTGACCTAAGACATCTTCTGTATGTGGGAATTCATAGGCTGTGAAGGTACTCAAACGTGGGTATTTGATTTTTACTTCTTCAATATGTTTCTTCATCGCATGCACTTGGCTGCTACGACAAGCATGAATGAAATTCACGGGTTGCGGCATATCTAAAGTCACCAATTGGTTCAACATTGCAATCATTGGGGTGAGACCGACACCACCACTGATAAAGACATTGCGCTTGCTGCTATCGATGAGATAGAAATTACCTGTTGGTGCAGATACTTCAATTTCTGAGCCTTCAGCTAAACCATGTAAGGTGCTAGACACCCAGCCACCTGCAAGTTCACCTTTTTCATCTTCACGTTTGACCGAGATACGTAAATAATCTGCCTGTGGGCTAGTCGAAAGCGTGTACTGACGCGGTTGTCTTAAGTTGAGTTCAGGGACAAACACACGGACTGAAATGTATTGACCTGCTTCATAGTGCGGTAATGCGCCGCCATCAACAGGTGCTAAATAGAACGAGGTGATTTCATCGCTTTCCACGACTTTTTTGGCAATTTTAAAATTACGCCAGCCTAACCAGCTGCCTTGTGTTTGTTGATGTTGATCATAAATCGCTTTTTCAGTGCTAATGAATAAATCAGCCAATTGACCATAAGCCGCAGCCCATGCTGCGATTAAAGGGTCTTCCATCGAGATGCTGAGTACTTCACTAATTGAGTGTAAGAGGTTTTCACCAACAATGCCGTAATCAGGAGATTGAATATTCAAGCTCACGTGTTTATGTGCAATCATTTCGACTACAGGTAGAAGTACCGATGGATCTTCAATGTTTTCTGCATAAGCCAACACAGCACCTGCTAAGGCCTGCGCCTGTGCACCACTGCGTTGATGTCCCATATTAAAGGTTTCTTTTAAATCGGGATGATTGCCCAACATACGGTTATAAAAGTATCCAGTCAGTGCAACGCCATTTTCACGTAGAACAGGAACAGTGGCTTTTACTAGGTCAATTTGCTGCGGAGTCATAAGTGATCTCTCTTGGCGATTGTTTATAAGATGTATTTAAAATACATCTTATAAGGTGTATTTGCAATGCATATTTAAATAAAAGCCATAAAAAAATTAAGGGATAATTGATTATCCCTTAATTTACAATTCGTTATACTTTTATTATTTCCCGAAGAGTGAACCCAATAAGCCGCGGACAATTTTCTGTCCTGTGCTGCCACCTAAGCTACGTGCTGCGCTTTTGGCAAAGGTTCCGACGATATCTTGGGTGAGTTTTTCGCGATCACGTTGGGATTTTTCTGCGGCTTTTTGCTGCTCACGGGCGAAGCGTTCTTGCTCTTTGGCTTGTTGCTTGGCTAAAGCATCTTGTTCTTTTGTTTGTTGTTTGGCTAACTCATCGGCTTGTTTTTGCTGAGACTGTTGCAGTACTTTTTTCTGCAGCATTTCATAGGCACTGTCCCGATCCACCGCTTGGTCATAGACGCCTGCGACAATACTTTGCCCAATAATGACTTGGCGCTCTTCAGGGGTGATTGGGGTAAAGGAAGAATAAGGGGGCATTACCCAACCACGTTCCACAATCTGTGGCGTTCCTTGTTCATCTAGGCAACTAATCAATGCTTCACCGACGGCAAGTTCGGTAATCGCTTGATCGACTTTAAACTCAGGATTGGCACGGAAAGTATCTGCTGCGGTTTTGACTGCCTTTTGATCTTTAGGGGTAAATGCACGTAAGGCATGTTGCACACGGTTCCCCAATTGCCCTAATACGCTTTCGGGTAAATCCAGAGGGTTTTGGGTAATGAAATAAATCCCCACGCCTTTAGAACGGATCAAACGGACCACTTGCTCAATTTTTTGTTGTAAAGCGGGACTAGCATTATCAAACAGTAAATGCGCTTCATCGAAGAAGAATACCAATTTTGGCTTGTCCATATCGCCGACTTCAGGCAACTGTTCAAATAGTTCAGACATCATCCAGAGCAGGAAGGTTGCATAAAGCTTTGGTGTGTTCATCAACTTATCAGCGGCTAGGATATTGATATAGCCATGACCATTGCTGTCAGTTTGGATGAAATCGAGAATATTCAGGCTTGGTTCGCCAAAAAACTGTTCGCCACCTTGATCACCTAATGCTAGCAAGTTACGTTGTATTGCACCCAGACTGGCAGGAGAAAGATTGCCGTATTCAGCCTTGAGACTGGCTGCATTTTCACTGACATAGGTCAGCATTGCTTTTAGGTCTTTAAAATCAATCAGGAGCAGACCTTGATCATCGGCAACACGAAACACCGCGGATAGCACACCTTCTTGGGTGTCATTCAGATTCAGCATTTGTGCTAATAATAATGGGCCAATTTCTGAAATGGTGGTACGAATCGGGTGGCCTTGTTGCCCAAATAAATCCCAGAAAATAACAGGGGATGCGGCAAAAGGAACCGCATCCAGTTGTAAGCTTTTCAGGCGCTCATCAAATTTTGGATTACTGCTACCAGCTTTGGCCAAACTGGAAACATCACCTTTGGCATCGGCAAGAAACACAGGTACACCAATACGGGAAAAACTCTCGGCCATCACTTTGAGGGTGACGGTTTTACCTGTTCCAGTTGCACCGGCAATCAAGCCGTGTCGGTTGGCAAATTTAGAATGTAAAACAATCTCTTGTGTTGTATCTGTGGTTTTTTTAGCAATAACGATTGGCGTACTCATTCTTCACCTGTTTTTAATCTCAATCGAGCTGTTTTAATCCGTTTTGGATATCTTGAATTAAATCTTCTGGATGTTCTAGTCCTATACAGAAGCGAACCAATAAACCTTGTTGTAAATGTGTATTTTCCAGTACACGCATTTGTTTGAGGTCATACAGCATGACCAAGCTGACGGGACCGCCCCAACTAAATCCCAGTTTAAATAGACTCAGGCTGTCGCAGAATTTGCGAACCGTATTGAGATCATATTCAGGTTTGAAAATAACGCTGACTAAGCCTGCACTTTTTCCTGTGCTACAAATTTCTGACCAAAATGAATGACCTGCTGCATCAGGATCGCTTGGATGCAGAACTTGGTTAAATTGAGGTTGTTGTTTGAGCCAGTCGAGTAAGGTCAGGGCGCTTTGTGCTTGTTGCTCATAACGTAAAGACATATGCGCCAAACTACGTTGAATCTGCGCCGCATCATCACCTGAAATTGCAATGCCTTGAATCGCATGCATACGGAACAATTTGTGATGTAAGGCTTGCTCGCGGGTCACCACTGACCCCATGAGGATATCACCACCACCGCTTGGGTATTTGGTGAGTGCATGTACCGTGATGTCGACGGCCAAATGTTCATCTGAAAAATCAAAGGCATTAAACGCCAAGCCAGCACCCCAGGTGTTATCCAGTGCAGTGAGTACGTTGGCTTGCTGGGCTTTTTTAACCAAATTCTTGAGATCAGGGAATTCTAGCGTGACTGACCCTGCTGCTTCGAGCCAGATCAGTTTGGCTTTTTCAGTGGGCTGAAAGCTGTTGGCATCAATTGGATTATAAATTTTAACGGTAATGCCATAGCGATCTTGTAGATTGTTTAAGTGTTCCAGATTGGGACCATAAATATTATCGGCGACCCAGACCTCATCACCAGAGCTTAAAAGTGCACTATTCACGAGATTAATCGCAGATAAGCCGCTTGGTGCAAGCAGGCAATAACGGCCGCCTTCAATTTGGGCAATATTATCGCCTAAGGTAAAGGTGGTCGGCGTACCATGCGTGCCATAGCTATAATCGTAAGCATCGCTCCAATGGCGATCAAAAAGGTGCGCTGTGCTTTTAAAAATAATCGTCGATGCACGAAATAAGGGAGGTTGGATGGTTTCAATATATTGAGGGGCTTGTCGTGGTGCATGAATCAGATTGGTCTGTGCTTTATTGTGTGTTGTCATAGGGCAAAATCAAATCAATATAATAAGTTAGGTTAAGAGAAAAGCGCGAAAGCTGCTAGCGCTTTGCTGTTTTTGTACAGAATCGGTACAGATTAAAGTCATTGGTCAAAACTGGCTTTATTTTTGCTAAGACTAAGTATCATTCTAACGATAATAGGTTTTAGCGCATGAAGTCGCATTTAAGAGTACATTATTTTCAGCATATTGCTGGTGAAGGTTTTGGCAGTTGCTATGATTATTTGAAAGCACACAAAGCAAAAATTACCGCAACGGAGTTTTTTGCCTTGCCTGTTGATTTACCTTTGGAATTAGAAGCCCTACCACGTGTAGATGAGGTTGATCTACTGATCATTATGGGGGGCACCATGAGTGTCAATGATGAGGCAAATTATCCTTGGTTAAGGCTGGAAAAAAGATGGTTACGCCGTTATCTGGCTGCTGGAAAACCTGCGATTGGTCTATGTTTAGGTGGACAGTTGATTGCCAATGCCTTGGGGGCTGCTGTGAGTCGCAATCAGTATCAGGAGTTGGGGTGGATGGATGTTGGGCGTGCTTCGCATGTACCTGAAGAGTATTTTCAGATCCCTGAGCAGTTAAATATTTTACAATGGCATAGTGAGACCTTTGAAATCCCGAAAGGTGGGATTCGTTTGGCTGAGAATAAGGTATGTCGGAATCAGATGTATCAAATTGGACGTAATGTTTTAGGATTTCAATTTCATCCTGAAATGACACCGCATGCACTAGCCCTGCTGATTGAAAATGAAGAGGATATGGCAGTATTCAAGGGAGAGTACGTCCAGCCGATGTCCGAATTAAAAAGAACCTTAAAGAGTAAATTTGAACAAGGAAATCGTTTGCTCAATCAGGCAATTGATTATGTGGTGAGCGCTTAGTAAACAGGAATTTTATTAAAAAAAGAAAAGAAGAATTGCATAAGACTTAAACAATCGTTATAATGGGCGACCCTCAAATGGAGGGCGTTCACTACGAAGAAAGTAGTCAACGCATTACAGTCGTGGCATCGATCACGACCATAGTGATTTTCACTGCCCTTGACACTTACCAAAAGGTGAGGTGCGTCATGGGTGATTCTTTATATATTTGGCTTGGAGTTTACTGGTATGTCTAACCAGAGAATTCGTATCCGTTTGAAGTCTTTTGATCATCGTCTGATTGATCAATCTGCTCAAGAGATCGTAGAAACCGCTAAGCGTACTGGCGCACAAGTGTGTGGTCCAATCCCGATGCCTACTCGCATCGAACGCTTCAACGTTCTTACTTCACCACACGTCAACAAAGACGCTCGTGACCAGTATGAAATCCGCACTTATAAACGTTTGATCGACATCGTTCAACCAACAGATAAAACTGTTGATGCATTGATGAAGTTAGATCTTGCTGCTGGTGTAGATGTTCAGATCGCTTTGGGTTAAGGCTTTCGGTTAATTAGCTTAATTTATAAGTTAATTAGGCCGCTTTATTAGAGGTTTATGCACATGGCTATTGGTTTAGTCGGTCGCAAATGTGGTATGACTCGCGTCTTTACGGATGCTGGTGTATCTGTACCTGTTACAGTTATCGAAGTCGATCCAAACCGCATTACGCAAATCAAAACACTTGAAACTGATGGTTATCAAGCAATTCAAGTAACTACTGGTGAACGTCGCGAATCGCGCGTAACTAACGCTCAGAAAGGTCACTTCGCGAAAGCGGGTGTTGCTGCTGGTCGTTTAGTTAAAGAGTTCCGTGTTACTGAAGCTGAGCTTGAAGGCCGTGAAGTTGGTGCTTCTATCGGTGTTGATTTGTTCACAGTTGGTCAAATTGTTGACGTAACTGGTCAATCAAAAGGTAAAGGCTTCCAAGGTGGTGTTAAGCGTTGGAATTTCCGTACGCAAGATGCTACTCATGGTAACTCTGTATCTCACCGTGTATTAGGTTCTACAGGTCAAAACCAGACTCCTGGTCGCGTGTTCAAAGGCAAGAAAATGGCTGGTCACTTAGGTGACGAACGCGTAACAGTTCAAGGTCTTGAAATCGTATCTATTGACGCTGAACGTTCTGTTTTAGTTGTTAAGGGTGCTATTCCTGGTTCAACTGGCGGTGACGTTATCGTACGTCCTACCATCAAGGCCTGAGGGGAAATACTGTGAATTTAAAAACTGTTTCCGGCTCTGCTGTTGAATTGTCTGAAGTTGCTTTCGGACGTGAATTTAACGAAGCTCTTGTACACCAAGTTGTTACAGCTTACTTAGCTGGTGGTCGTCAAGGTACTCGTGCTCACAAATCACGTGCAGATGTTTCTGGCGGTGGTAAAAAGCCATTCCGTCAAAAAGGTACTGGTCGCGCTCGTGCGGGTTCTATTCGTAGCCCGATCTGGGTTGGTGGTGGTAAAACTTTTGCTGCTCGTCCACAAGATTGGTCTCAAAAAGTAAACCGTAAGATGTATCGCGGTGCAATGCAATGTATCTTAGCTGAACTTGTTCGCCAAGATCGTCTTGTATTAGTTGAAGAGTTTGCTGTTGCAGCTCCAAAAACTAAAGACTTGCTTGCAAAACTTACAGACTTGAATGCAACTCGCGCATTGATCATTACAGATGCTGTAGATGAGAACTTGTATCTCGCAGCTCGCAACCTTCCACACGTTGATGTGGTTGATGCTACTGCTATTGATCCTGTTAGCTTGATCGCATTTGATAAAGTTGTAATGTCTGTAGCTGCTGCTAAGAAAATTGAGGTAGAACTCGGATGAACAACGAACGTATCTATCAAGTCCTATTAGGACCAGTATTCTCAGAAAAAGCACAAGTTTTAGGTGATACTGCTGGTGTTCAAGTGTTCAAAGTTGCATTAAATGCAAACAAACTTGAAATCAAAAAAGCAGTTGAGCAACTCTTCGGTGTTGAAGTTGTAAAAATCAATACAACGATCACTAAAGGTAAAACAAAACGCTTTGGTAAAACATTAGGACGTCGTTCTGATGTGAAAAAAGCATACGTCACCCTGAAAGCTGGCCAAGATGTAGAAATGGCTGACTTGGGCGATACCGCTGAAAACGCAGCGGAATAAGGACGAGAATTATGCCAATTCAAAAATGTAAGCCAACGTCTCCAGGACGTCGCTTTGTAGAGAAAGTGGTTCATGACCATCTTCACAAAGGCGCGCCTTATGCACCGTTGGTAGAAGCTAAAAAACGTACTGGTGGTCGTAATAACAATGGTCACATCACTACACGTCACGTGGGTGGTGGTCATAAGCAAAACTACCGTATTGTTGACTTTAAACGTAATAAAGATGGTATTCCAGCGACTGTAGAGCGCATCGAATACGATCCTAACCGTACAGCTCATATTGCTTTATTGAAATATGCTGACGGTGAACGTCGTTACATCATTGCACCTAAAGGCTTACGCGCTGGTGATAAAGTTCAATCTGGTAACGATGCTCCAATTCGTCCAGGTAACTGCTTGCCACTTCGCAACATGCCAATCGGTTCTACCCTTCATAACCTTGAACTTAAAATCGGTAAAGGTGCTCAATTAGCACGTTCTGCTGGTACTTCAGTTCAGTTATTGGGTCGTGATGGTTCTTACGCTATCGTTCGTTTACGTTCTGGTGAAATGCGTAAAGTCCATGTTGAATGTCGCGCTGTAATTGGTGAAGTTTCTAACCAAGAAAGCAACCTTCGTTCATTGGGTAAAGCTGGTGCTGCGCGCTGGCGTGGTGTTCGTCCTACCGTTCGTGGTATGGCGATGAACCCAGTAGATCACCCGCATGGTGGTGGTGAAGGGCGTAGCAAAGGTATTCAACCTGTAAGCCCATGGGGTCAAAAAGCTAAAGGGTACAAGACACGTACCAATAAGCGTACGACTAAGATGATTATTCGCGACCGTCGCGTCAAGTAAGGGAATCTGAATAATGCCTCGTTCATTAAAAAAAGGTCCATTCGTCGACGCGCATTTGTTCGCTAAGGTTGAAGCTGCGATTGCTGCTAACAACCGTAAGCCGATCAAAACATGGTCACGTCGTTCAATGATCCTTCCAGACTTTGTTGGTTTAACAATTTCTGTTCACAATGGCCGTAACCACGTTCCAGTAATTGTTACTGAACACATGGTTGGTCATAAATTGGGTGAATTCGCGCCAACTCGTACCTATCGTGGTCACGGTGTTGATAAGAAGTCTAAACGTTAATAGGTGCTATGATGGAAGTAACTGCTAAATTACGCGGTGCCGCTATCTCGGCACAAAAAGCACGTTTAGTTGCTGATTTGATCCGTGGTAAGTCGGTTGCACGTGCGATAGACATTTTAAACTTCAGCAACAAGAAAGCAGCTGTGCTTGTTAAAAAAGCACTTGAATCTGCAATCGCGAATGCTGAACACAACAACAGCTTAGATGTTGATGACCTTAAAGTAACTACGATTTACGTTGATGAAGGCATGAGCCTTAAACGTATCATGCCACGTGCTAAAGGCCGTGCAGATCGTATTACTAAGCGTACTTGTCACATCACCGTTAAGGTAGGGGTTTGATATGGGTCAGAAGGTTCATCCAATCGGTATCCGCCTAGGTGTTGTGAAACGCCATAACGCTAACTGGTATGCGAGTCCGAAACAATACGCTGAATACTTGCTTAAAGATCTTCAAGTTCGTGAGTTTTTAATCAAAAAACTTAAAAACGCGATGATCAGCAATATTCTTATCGAACGTCCTACAGGCGCTGCTAAAGTAACAATTAGCACTGCTCGTCCTGGTATCGTTATCGGTAAAAAAGGCGAAGATATTGAGAAATTACAGCGCGAACTCACCAATATTATGGGTGTTCCAGCTCAAGTTAGCATCAATGAAATTGATCGCCCTGACTTGGACGCACGTTTAGTTGCTGAAGCAATTGCTTCTCAATTAGAAAAGCGTGTTATGTTCCGTCGTGCTATGAAGCGTGCGGTTCAAAACACAATGCGTGCTGGCGCTAAAGGTATCAAAGTTGAAGTTTCTGGCCGTTTAGGTGGTGCAGAGATCGCTCGTACTGAGTGGTATCGTGAAGGTCGTGTGCCTTTGCATACACTTCGTGCTGACATCGACTATGCTACTATGCGTGCAGAAACAACATACGGTACGATCGGTGTTAAAGTTTGGATTTTCCGTGGCGAGATCTTAGGTGGCATGAAACAAGTCATGAACCCTGCTCCTGCTGAAGAGCGTCCAGCTAAACGCGGTCGTGGTCGTGGTGAAGGTCAAGAGCGTCGTGGTCGTCGCGGTGACCGTGCTGCTGACAAGGGAGAATAATCCATGTTGCAACCTAAACGTACCAAATTCCGTAAAGTGCACAAAGGCCGTAACACTGGTCTAGCGCATCGTGGTAGTACAGTATCATTTGGTTCGATTGCAATTAAAGCAACTGAACGTGGTCGTATGACTGCGCGTCAGATTGAAGCTGCACGTCGTACCATTAGCCGTCGTATCAAACGTGGTGGTAAAATCTTCATCCGCGTATTCCCAGACAAACCAATTACCGAAAAGCCATTAGAAGTTCGTATGGGTAAAGGTAAGGGTAGCGTGGAATACTGGGTTTGTCAGATCCAGCCAGGTAAGATCCTGTACGAAATTGAAGGTGTTAGCGATGAGTTAGCGCGTGAAGCTTTTGCTTTAGCTGCTGCTAAACTCCCGTTTAAAACCACTATCGTGACTCGGACGGTGATGTAATGAAAACTAAAGATCTACGTGAAAAGTCGGTAGAAGAGTTGAAAGCTTTGCTTGATGAGCAACAGCTTAACCAATTCCGTCTTCGTATGGCGAAAGCAACTGGTCAATTAGGCAAATCGCATGAAGTGCAAATTGCTCGTAAGACAATTGCTCGTATTAAGACACTCCTTACCGAAAAACAGGGGAACGGACAATGAGTGAAAAAACAGTCCGCACGTTAACCGGCAAAGTCGTAAGCGACAAAATGGACAAGTCTATTGTTGTGCTTATTGAACGCCGCGTTCAACACCCGTTGTATGGCAAATCAATCCGCCGTTCAACTAAATTACACGCTCATGATGAGAACAATGTTGCTAAATTAGGCGACTTGGTAACCATCAAAGAAAGCCGCCCAATTTCTAAAACTAAAGCTTGGACTTTAGTGGAAGTAGTTGAAGCTGCTGCTGAGTAATTAGACGTTCTTGTTGCATCATCGGACAATTTCGAGTACTCTTTGAGCCTTTCGAAATTGTGACCGGTGATGCTCGGTTTTGGAGTAGGGCAATGATTCAAACCGAAAGTATGCTCGACGTAGCAGACAACAGTGGTGCACGCCGCGTACAATGTATTAAAGTACTTGGTGGTTCACACCGTCGTTATGCTTCAGTTGGCGATATTATTAAAGTTACTGTAAAAGAAGCAATTCCACGCGCACGTGTTAAAAAAGGTGACGTGATGAATGCTGTAGTTGTTCGTACAAAATTCGGCATCCGTCGTCCAGACGGTTCAGTTATTCGTTTCGACGATAACGCAGCTGTTATTTTGAACAACAACAAAGCTCCGATTGCGACTCGTATCTTCGGACCAGTGACTCGTGAACTTCGTACTGAACAGTTCATGAAAATCATTTCATTGGCTCCTGAAGTTCTATAAGAGGCAATCATGGCTAAGATTAAAAAAGGCGATCAAGTAATTGTGATCGCAGGTAAAGAAAAAGGCAAACAAGGTATCGTTTTGTCTGTTTCTGAAGATCGAGTTAAGGTCGAAGGCCTTAACTTAGTGAAGAAGCATCAAAAGCCAAACCGTGTAACTGGCGCTGAAGGCGGCATCGTTACTCAAGAGGCTACGCTTCATATTTCAAACGTGGCAATTTTTAATGCTACAACCCAAAAGGCTGACCGTATTGGTTACCAAGTGATTGATGGCGCGAAAACTCGTGTTTATAAATCAAATGGTGAATCAGTGGCGGTAGCGAAGTAATAGGTTGAATAGGCAATGGCCAGACTTAAAGCACGTTACAACGACGAACTTAAAGCAAAGTTACAAGAAGAACTTAGCGTTAAGAATGTGATGGATATTCCTCGCATCACAAAAATCACTCTTAACATGGGTGTAGGCGCAGCTGCAACTGATAAGAAATTATTAGATGGCGCTGTTGCTGATATGCAACTCATTGCTGGTCAAAAACCAGTTGTGACCCTTGCTCGTAAATCAATCGCTGGTTTCAAAATCCGTGATGGTTGGCCGATTGGTTGTAAAGTTACTTTACGCGGCGACCAAATGTACGAATTCTTGGATCGTTTGATCTCGATCGCAATCCCTCGTATCCGTGACTTCCGTGGTTTCTCTGCGAAATCATTTGATGGTCGTGGTAACTACTCTATGGGTTTAAAAGAGCAAATCGTTTTCCCTGAAATCGATTTTGACAAGATTGATCGTATCCGTGGTTTAGACATCACGATTACGACAACTGCTCGTAGCGATGACGAAGGCCGTGCGCTTATGCGTGCATTCGGCTTCCCGTTCAAATAAGAGGTCGATATGGCTAAGAAAGGTATGATTAATCGCGAATTGAAACGCGAAAAGACAGTTGCTAAATACGCTGCAAAACGTGCTGAATTAAAAGCAACGATTGCAAATGTAAACGCAAGTGACGAAGAACGTTTCGAAGCGACATTAAAGTTACAGGCATTGCCACGTAACGCATCTCCAGTACGTCTTCGTAACCGTTGTGGTTTAACTGGTCGTCCTCATGGTTACTTCCGTAAGTTCGGTTTAAGCCGTAACAAATTACGTGACACAGTAATGCAGGGTGATGTACCAGGCGTTGTTAAGGCAAGCTGGTAAGGAGCGACTAAATGAGTATGCAAGATACCGTTGCCGACATGTTAACACGTGTTCGTAACGCACAAATGGCGAAGAAACAAACTGTTTCTATGCCTTCTTCTAAGTTGAAAGTTGCAATTGCAAACGTACTTCAACAAGAAGGTTATATTTCAGATGTAGCAGTTGCTCAAGAAGAGACAAAAGCTACTCTGACAATTACTTTAAAATATTTCGAAGGCAAGCCTGTTATCGAAACCGTTAAGCGCGTAAGCCGTCCAGGTTTACGTCAATATCGCGGTAAAGATAAAATTCCTAGCGTTAAGCAAGGTTTAGGTATTGCAATTGTTTCTACAAGCAAAGGCATCATGACTGATCGCGCTGCACGTGCTGCGGGCATCGGTGGTGAAGTTATTGCTTTTGTTTCTTAATAGGTGATTCCTCATGTCTCGTGTGGCTAAAGCCCCAGTAGCTGTACCTAACGGTGTAACAGTTACTCAGAACGGCCGGCAGGTCGAAGTGAAAGGCAGCAAAGGTACATTGTCTTTCAACCTGCATGCGCTGGTCGAGCTAAAACAGGAAGAAGGTAAACTTCAACTTGCTCCAGCTAAAGAGTCGAAAGACGCTTGGATGCAGGCTGGTACTGCTCGCGCTGTATTGAACAACCTTGTAAAAGGTGTTAGCGAAGGCTTCGAACGTAAGTTACAGCTTGTTGGTGTTGGTTATAAAGCTGCGGTTAAGGGTACTTCTGTAAACCTTAACCTTGGTTACTCACACCCGATTGACTACGCTTTACCTGAAGGTGTAACAGCGGAAACTCCAACTGCTACTGAAATCATTTTGAAATCAGCAAACAAGCAGTTGTTAGGTCAAGTGGCAGCGGAAATCCGTGCATACCGTGCTCCTGAACCATATAAAGGTAAAGGTGTTCGTTATTCGGATGAAGTTATTCTTCGTAAAGAAGCTAAGAAGAAATAAGGCGCGAGGTTCTTATGAACGAAAAGAAACAAACCCGTTTGCGTCGTGCGAAAAGCACACGCTTGCACATTCGTGCATTGGGTGCGACTCGTTTGTGTGTAAACCGCACGCCGCGTCACATCTATGCGCAAGTTATTTCAGCAGATGGTGGCAAAGTTTTAGCGCAAGCTTCAACTTTAGATGCATCTTTGCGTAGTGGTACTACTGGTAACGTGGAAGCGGCTACGAAAGTTGGTGCTTTGATCGCAGAACGTGCTAAAGCAGCTGGTGTTACCAAAGTTGCATTTGACCGTTCTGGTTTTAAATATCATGGTCGTATCAAAGCCTTGGCTGATGCTGCTCGTGAAGGCGGCTTGGAGTTCTAATCATGGCGAAAGTTGAACAAAACGAAGGTCTCGTTGAAAAGCTGGTTGCCGTTGATCGTGTAGCCAAGGTTGTTAAAGGTGGTCGTATCTTCTCTTTCACAGCATTAACTGTTGTGGGCGATGGTAATGGTCGTGTAGGTTTTGGTCGTGGTAAAGCACGTGAAGTTCCAGCTGCTATTTCTAAAGCACTTGAAGCTGCTCGTCGTAACATGATCACTGTAGACCTTGCTGGTACTACTTTACAACACCCTGTGAATGCTCGTCATGGCGCAAGCCGTGTATACATGCAACCTGCTTCAGAAGGTACTGGCGTAATTGCTGGTGGCGCTATGCGTGCTGTTCTTGAAGCTGCAGGTGTACATAACGTACTTGCTAAATGTTATGGTTCTACAAATGCTGCTAACGTAGTAAACGCAACTTTCAAAGGTTTGCGTGATATGACTTCTCCTGAGAAAGTCGCTGCGAAACGTGGTCTTTCAGTAGAACAAATTCAAGGGTAATCAATCATGAAAACGATTAAAGTTACCCAGACTAAATCTTCATCGCATCGTTTAAAAAATCATAAACTTTGCCTTCAAGGTTTAGGTCTGCGTCGTATTGGTCATACTGTAGAAGTGCAAGATACGCCTTCTAACCGTGGTATGGTCAACAAAGTTTACTATATGGTTAGTGTAGAGGAATAAGCCATGACTCTGCGTTTAAATGAACTTGCACCTGCAGAAGGTGCTAAGCGTGAACACCGTCGTTTAGGCCGTGGTATCGGTTCTGGCGTTGGTAAGACTGGTGGCCGTGGTGTCAAAGGTCAAAACTCACGTAAAAGTGGTGGTACTCGTCCAGGCTTTGAAGGCGGTCAAACTGCGTTATATCGTCGTTTGCCTAAATTCGGTTTCACTAGCCAAATCGCTTTGAAAACTGCTGAAGTACGTTTGTCTGAGCTCAATAAAGTTGAAGGTGATGTTGTTAGCCTTGAAACTTTAAAAGCTGCGAATGTTGTTCGTCGTGACCAAATTCGTGCTCGCATCGTTCTTTCTGGTGAAATCACTCGCGCATTCACTGTTAAAGGTGTTGTGTTGACTAAAGGCGCTAAAGCTGCTGTTGAAGCTGCTGGCGGTAAAGTCGAGGAGTAATCTCGAGTGTCTATGACTCCTAGTTCTTCAGGTCATGTCAACATGATGAAAGGCCAACCGTTTCATGTGAAATACCGTGAAATTATTCGTCGATTAATGTTCTTGATTGGCGCGTTATTGGTCTTTCGACTAGGAGCGCATATTCCGTTGCCGGGGATTGATAACGTAGCGCTAGCACAGTTTTTTAAAGCTAATGAAGGTACCTTCTTAGGTTTATTTAACATGTTCTCTGGTGGTGCGTTAGAACGCATGTCGATTCTAGCGTTAGGGATTATGCCGTACATTTCTGCATCGATTATCGTGCAGTTAATGTCGACCGTCGTTCCTTCGCTAGAAGCTTTGAAAAAAGAAGGCGAGCAAGGCAAACGTAAGATCAATCAATATACGCGTTACGGCACCTTATTTCTTGCACTCGTGCAAGGCGTAGGGATGTGTGCTGGCTTGATCAGTCAAGGTATTACCTTAACTTCAGGCTTGGCATTCTACGTTCCAGCAGTAACTTCGTTAGTTGCAGGAACAATGTTCTTGATGTGGTTGGGCGAGCAAATTACCGAACGTGGTGTTGGTAATGGTATCTCGATGATCATTTTCGCAGGGATCGTGGCAGGTTTGCCAAATCTTGTGATTCAGTCGTTTACGTCTGTACAGAATGGTCAGGGTAGTTTAATTGGTTTAGCTGTATTCGGTTTACTCTCATTAGCCGTTTTAGCTGCGATTGTGTTTATTGAAAAAGCACAACGTCGTATTCCAGTGAACTACGCACAAAAACAGCAAGGTCGTCGTGTATTTACTGCACAGCAAACACATTTGCCGTTAAAAATTAACATGGCAGGTGTTATTCCAGCGATTTTTGCAAGCTCATTGTTATTATTTCCAGCGAGCTTGGGACAATGGTTAGGAAGTGCTGATCCAAATGCAGGGATTGTGAAGCGCAGCCTACAAGATCTGGCATTGGTGTTATCGCCTGGACAGCCGTTGTATCTAATGCTCTTTGGCGCGTTAATTATCTTCTTCTGTTATTTCTATACGGCGCTTGTATTTAGCCCGAAAGAAGTCTCAGAGAATTTAAAACGTAGCGGGGCATATGTACCTGGTATCCGTCCAGGTGAGCAAACGGCTCGTTATTTAGATCACATCCTTAACCGTTTGACCTTCATCGGTGCAATCTACATTACCGTGGTATGTTTAATGCCTATGGTGCTACAAAGTTCGTTTGGTATTCCATTCCATTTGGGTGGAACATCTTTACTGATTGTAGTGGTAGTGGTAATGGACTTTATGGCGCAACTCCAAGCGCACCTTACTTCGCATCAATATGATAATCAAACGTTAATGAGAAAAACGACTGCTCATCCTAAGGGATAAGCGCACTTAGAAGGTTTCATCATGAAAGTACAAGCTTCTGTAAAGAAAATTTGTGGTAGCTGTAAAGTTATCCGTCGTAATGGGGTTATTCGCGTAATTTGTAGCGCAGAACCTCGTCATAAGCAGCGTCAAGGTTAATTTAATTAAGACCTGTTGATTTCAGTAGGCTAATTAGGTTATTATCCGCCCCTCAAGATTTTTGTGGGGCGGTTGATTATCTTGACTGCCTTTTTGGAGAAAATTGAATGGCTCGTATTGCCGGTGTAAACATTCCGGATAACAAGCATGCTGTTATCTCTCTCACGTATATTTTTGGTGTAGGTCGCCACACTGCTAAGAACATCTTGGCTGCTGTAGGTATCACTGAAACTACTAAAATCCGTGAATTAGATGATGCTCAGCTTGATGCGATTCGTGCAGAAGTTGCTAAGGTTCCGACCGAAGGTGATTTACGTCGCGAAATTTCCATGAACATTAAACGTTTAATGGATTTAGGCTGCTACCGCGGTCTTCGTCATCGTCGCAGCTTGCCTGTTCGCGGACAACGCACCAAAACTAACGCACGTACCCGTAAAGGTCCGCGCAAACCGATTAAGAAATAAGATTTCTGGAAGCTAAAAGATGGCTAAAGATACTCGCGCACGCAAGAAGGTCACTCGTACCGTCTCTGAAGGTGTCGCACACATTCACGCTTCTTTTAATAACACCATTGTTACGATTACCGATCGTCAAGGTAATGCATTGGCTTGGGCTACCTCAGGTGGACAAGGCTTCCGTGGATCACGTAAATCAACACCGTTTGCTGCTCAGGTAGCTGCTGAAGTTGCTGGTAAAGCTGCTTTAGATTACGGTTTGAAAAACTTGGACGTCCTTGTAAAAGGTCCTGGTCCTGGTCGTGAATCTGCGGTTCGTGCATTAGGTGCAGTGGGTTATAAAATTAACAGCATTACCGATGTGACTCCAATTCCGCACAACGGTTGCCGTCCACCTAAAAAACGTCGCGTGTAAGGAGAAACATTCATGGCTCGTTATATTGGTCCAAAATGCAAACTCTCTCGCCGCGAAGGGACAGACCTGCAATTAAAATCTGGCGTTAAACCGTTTGACGTTAAGACTAAAAAACATGCTAAAGCTCCTGGCCAACATGGCGGAGCTCGTGGTAGCAAACAATCAGAGTACTCACTACAATTACGTGAAAAACAAAAAGTACGTCGTATGTACGGTGTGTTAGAGCGTCAATTTAGTAACTACTACAAAGAAGCTGCTCGTGTGAAAGGCGCAACAGGTGAAAACTTGTTGAAATTGCTTGAAAGCCGTCTTGATAACGTTGTTTATCGCATGGGTTTTGGTTCTACACGTGCAGAAGCTCGTCAGTTAGTATCTCACCGTAGCATCACTTTGAACGGTCGTCGTGTTAACATTGCATCTATCCAAGTTAAAGCTGGTGATGTAATTGCAGTACACGAAGGCGCTAAACAACAATTACGTATTAAAAACGCAATTGAATTAGCTGCTCAACGTGGTATCCCTGCTTGGATGGAAATTGACCATTCTAAGTTAGAAGGTACGTTTAAAGCTGCGCCAGATCGTTCTGATTTACCTGCTGAAATCAACGAAAGCTTGATTGTAGAATTGTATTCTAAATAATCCTTGAGGTAGCAATAAATGACGCGTACTGCAAACGAGTTTCTAACTCCGCAAGCGATCAAGGTCGAAGCGGTGAGCGGGACCTCGGCAAAAGTGATTCTGGAACCTTTAGAGCGTGGCTTTGGTCATACTCTAGGTAATGCTTTACGTCGCATTCTATTGTCTTCTTTACCTGGCGCTGCTGTGGTTGAAGTAGAAATAGAAGGTGTCGAGCACGAGTACAGTACTTTAGAAGGCTTGCAGCAGGACATCGTCGAGCTCTTGCTGAACCTAAAAGGATTGTCTATTAAGCTGTTCGATCAAAATGAAGCATATTTGACATTAGAGAAACAAGGGGCGGGTGATGTAACTGCAGCTGACCTTCGTTTACCTCATAATGTTGAAGTGGTTAACCCTGATCATTTAATCGGTACTTTGAGTTCTACAGGTTCATTGAAAATGCGCCTGAAAGTTGCTCAAGGTCGTGGTTATGAAACATCTGACTCACGTTTCCCTGAAGGTGAAACACGTCCAGTAGGTCGTTTACAGTTAGATGCTTCTTATAGCCCAATCAAGCGTGTTTCATACACAGTAGAAAATGCTCGTGTTGAACAACGTACCGATCTTGATAAGTTAGTGATCGATCTTGAGACTAATGGAACTGTTGATCCAGAAGAAGCAATCCGCAAAGCGGCAACAATCTTGCAACAACAAATTGCAATTTTTGTTGATCTTCAGAAAGATCAAACTCCAGTTGCTCAAGAACCTCGCGAAGAAGTTGACCCGATCTTGCTTCGTCCAGTAGATGATCTCGAGCTTACTGTTCGTTCTGCTAACTGTTTGAAGGCAGAAAATATTTACTACATTGGTGATCTTGTTCAACGTACTGAAGTTGAGTTGTTAAAAACTCCTAACTTAGGTAAAAAATCGTTAACAGAGATCAAAGATGTTTTGGCATCGAAAGGTTTACAACTCGGCATGCGTTTAGAGAACTGGCCACCAGCTAGTCTCCGTATGGATGACCGTTTTGCCTATCGTAGCCGTTAATTAAGTAGGACTATCACCATGCGTCATCGTAATAGTGGTGTGAAATTAGGCCGTACAAGCAGCCATCGTAAGGCGTTGTTCCAAAATTTAACAAATGCTTTAGTAGAGCACGAGTTAATTAAAACAACTTTACCTAAAGCGAAAGAACTTCGCCGCGTTGCTGAGCCTTTAATCACTTTAGCTAAAAACGATACAGTAGCAAACCGTCGTTTAGCGTTTGCTCGTACTCGTTCTGCAGCAACTGTTGGTAAATTATTTACCGTTCTTGGCCCTCGTTACAAAGAACGTAACGGCGGTTATCTTCGTGTTCTTAAAGCGGGCTTCCGTGCAGGTGATGCTGCACCGATGGCTTACGTTGAACTCGTTGACCGTGAAGTAAAATAATACTTCTACGTGTAGAACAGTCAGTTGTTCCAAAAAAGACCGGTGTAATAACCGGTCTTTTTTATTGTCTGGTTTTAATCAGCATTTGAAATAGAAGACTTTTAAAGCATGATTCGCTGATCAATTGTCGTTTGTGGATCAGGCTAATGTGCTAAATTAAGCCGTGTTACTATAAAAAATTAAAATAGACCAATATGTTTGATGTTGAGATTAAAATTCTAAGTGTCAATGAGCTGAATGATTTTAGAGTAATCAGACTTTCAGCATTAGCAAAAGCCCCAGCAATGTTTGGTTCTTCTTATGCTGTAGAAGTGCTAAAACCACTGACGTTTTTTGAAAGCTGCTTATCAAATTCAACCATCTTTGGTGTTTATCACAACAATAGCATTATCGGTTTAGCGACTTTGACACGAGAGATTGGAGTAAAGCTTTGTCATAAAGCTCATTTATCCAGTGTATTTATTGAACCTGAATTTCAAAGGCAAGGGATAGCAAGTAAATTGCTGGATGCGGTCATTGAATATAGCAAAGACTATGTCGAACAAATTTTACTCGTTGTCGCTGATGATAATCAGCCAGCTATTGATTTCTACCAAAAACGAGGTTTTCAAACTTATGGGGTAGAGTCAAAAGCATTAAAAAATAACACAGAATATACGGATGAGCTGTTAATGAAGCTTTTCTTGCCCTAGCATTTATTTGCAGCTGACCAGTTGTTGGATCTATTCTTTCAAATTGCTAACTTGTCCATCGCGACAAATTTCGCCCTTTCATTCATCTCTTTGTTTAAAGAGATCTGATCAAAAAACTCAGGATTTTTTACCCATCAATTTCTTTAAAATGTCCCGAAGTGATATGAAAAAACCGATGAATGACCAAACTTGACATTGCGTATTGTCAAATTTGTGCTTTAATAAAGTCATGGTTTATACAGGGTATAAAAAAAATGGAAAAGCAAGTTGATGTATTAATTATTGGTGCAGGTATCTCTGGGATTGGGTTAGCTGTGCATCTATCTAAGAACTGTCCGCAACGTAAATTCGAAATCTTAGAACGTCGTGATAGCTTTGGTGGGACTTGGGATTTATTCCGTTACCCTGGTATTCGTTCTGATTCAGATATGTCAACTTTTGGTTTTAATTTTAAACCATGGGCAAAAGACAAAGTATTGGCGAGTGGTGCTGAGATCAAGGGCTATTTAAGTGATGTGATCAGCGAAAATCAGTTAAAAGATAAAATTCATTTTGGTCATCGTGTCCTTTCTGCAAACTACGATTCTGCAAAGAAAAAATGGGCTGTTGAAATTGAAGACAGTAACAAGAAGAAGCAAACTTGGTCAGCAAACTTTGTGATGGGTTGTACGGGTTACTATAACTATGACCAAGGTTATGCACCGAAATTTCCAAAACAAGAAGACTTTAAAGGTCAATTGATCCATCCACAACATTGGCCAGAGAATTTAGATTACACAGGCAAGAAAGTGGTGATTATTGGTAGTGGTGCAACTGCAATTACCCTCGTACCTTCTATGGTGAAAGGTGGAGCAGGACATGTCACCATGTTACAGCGTTCACCTTCGTATATTGCGACAATTCCTTCAATTGACTTTATTTATGAAAAAACCCGTAAATTTATGTCTGAAGAAACGGCCTATAAATTTACCCGCGCACGTAATATTGGTATGCAACGTGGTATCTATGCATTGGCACAGAAATATCCGAAAACAGTGCGTCGCTTATTGTTGAAAGGTATTGAGTTGCAGTTGAAAGGTAAAGTGGATATGAAACACTTTACGCCAAGCTATAATCCTTGGGATCAACGTTTATGTGTGGTGCCAGATGGTGATTTATTCAAGGCATTACGTGAAGGCCATGCCAATGTAGAAACAGATCAAATTGAAAAGTTCACTGCCAATGGTATTCAGCTGAAATCAGGAAAACACCTTGAAGCAGATATCGTGATTTCAGCGACAGGCTTGGAAATTCAAATCCTGGGTGGAGTGAAAGGTACGATCGATGGTAAGCCAATGGATACTTCTCAGCATATGCTCTATCAAGGGGTGATGGTCAGTGATGTTCCGAATATGGCGATGATCATTGGCTATATCAATGCGTCTTGGACCTTAAAGGTTGATATTGCAGCGGATTATATCTGTCGTTTACTTAATCACATGGACAAAAATGGCTATGATGAAGTGATTGCACATGCCGATCCAGCATTGCGTGAACACGATACCATTATGGGTAAAATGTCTTCAGGTTATATCGCACGTGCAGCGAATGTGATGCCGAAGCAAGGTAAAAAAGCACCGTGGAAAATTACCAATAACTATCTTGCTGACCGTAAGGAATTGAAAGATGCATCATTCAGTGATGAGGTTTTACAATTCCATAAACGTGGTGAACAAGCAGATCGTAAGCCAAAATTAGTGTCGTAATGATCTACTAAAATAATGAAAACCCTATGTAGATACATAGGGTTTTTTTATTGGTGCTGGGTTTTAATCTGATGAATATCGCGTATATTGGGCAGATTATAAAACGTAGATTAAGGATAATCCGGTGAAACAAATATTCATCTTAGGGACCTTGTTGCTCAGTACATTAGCATGTGCCGATGAGCTAAAACAAAAACAAATCATTGCACAAAAGCTGGTGTCAGTTGATGGTACTGAACAAGGTTTGCAAAACACGGATAAGATGATTTTAGAACAAATGCGTATGCGTTTGCCCAAAGATCTGCCTGAAAGCTTCTATACCGATTTAAGCAAGAATTTGAATAGTGAACAGCGTAAGCAATTTATTGTGCAACGTTATGCTGAGAGCTTTAGTGAAAAAGAATTACAGGCAGCGTTGAATTTCTATCAATCTGCTGAAGGTCAGGCGTGGGCAAAGAAAGCCAGTGATGTCGGCAGTGAAGTCGCACATTTCACCACCCAAAATGCCCGTACAGCGTTGAATACCACCATGCAGCAACATCTTGGTCATCCAACGGTGAAACAACTGATGGCAAGAATGAATCCACAGCCTGTTCCTGCGGTTGAAAAAAAAGAGTAGAAATAAAAAAATCGTGCATTTAGCACGATCTTTTTTTATGGTTGGAGAGATTAGAGCGTACGTGAAATCAGTTCTTTCATGATTTCATTGGTGCCCGCATAGATACGATTGGCACGGTTGTCGATATAGGCACGGGCAATTGGATATTCCAGCATATAACCATAACCTCCATGCAATTGTAGGCAATCATCAACCACTTTTGAGAACATATCTGAGATCTTGTATTTCGCAGCAGCTGCGGCATCCACGCCTAAGCTTTCTTCGAGCTGTAGTTCCATACAACGATCCAGATAGGTGCGACAGAAATCAATTTCAGTACGCAATTCCGCCAGTTTAAAGCGAGTATTTTGGAAGGTGCTAATGGCTTTGCCGAATGCTTTACGGTCTTTGGTGTATTGCACGGTATGGGCAAAAGCTGCTTCAGCACCTGCTTGACAGATAATCGCGACCAGCATACGCTCCCAAGCGAGCTCTTTCATCAACATGATAAAGCCCATGCCTTCCATACCTAATAGGTTTTCTTTGGGTACACGCACATTGTCAAAGAACAATTCGCAGGTATCTTGGCCTTTCATCCCGATTTTATTCAAAGGTTTACCTTTGCTAAAACCAGCACGATCCGCTTCAACAATCAATAAGGATAAATTGGCTGAACCTTTTTCATTGTTGCCTGTCTTGCAGACCACAATCGCCATATCGCAGAGATAACCATTGGTAATAAAGATTTTTGAACCATTGATGACATATTCATCGCCATCTAGTACCGCAGTCGTCCGAACAGCTTGTAAGTCTGAGCCTGTGCCAGGTTCAGTCATGGCAATGGCCGTAACCGCTTCGCCTGTGGCCATTTTTGGTAACCAATGTTGTTTCTGTACTTCATTGCCAAAGTTATTGATGTAATTGGCAACTATGTCTGAATGCAGTGAGAAACCGGTACTGGAGTCCATGGCATAAGCTTGTTCTTCAATCAGGATCATACTATAAAGACGATCCACCCCTGATCCTCCATATTGCTCTGGCATGGTGGTACAGAGCAAGCCAAGTGCACCTGCTTTATTCCATAAATCACGATCAACATGCTGTTGTTTCTCATATTTTTCAATATTGGGAACCACTTCCTTTTCATAGAATTTGCGCACAGTTTCGCGGAAGGCTTCATGATCTGAAGTAAATAGCTTGCGTGGGAGCATGTTTGGAACTGGACGAATAGCACCTGATTGCATTTGTTATTTTTCCCTAGTGTGTTGGATTTAAATCATCTTGATCACCATACAAGAAATTGAAAATAGTGAACAATGTGATCAATGCTCAATTTGCTTGATGTATTTGGTCACTTGAGAAAAAACGCTGCGAACTTAGAGGGGGATCGGGTACACTAGCAATGAAATTGTTAGCCAGTATGGAACCAATGATGTCTGATGAAATGACACTGGAAGAGCGTAAGGTTGTATATCGTGCCCGTCGTGGTTTAAAAGAAATCGATGTGTATTTCGACCCGTACGTTAAAAATTACTATTTAACTGCTGATGCTGATGAAAAAGCCTTATTTGCCGAGCTCGTCGATCAAGAAGACCCAGATTTATTGGATTGGTTTATGGAAGTGGGTGAGCCACCGCGTATTGAGTTAAAAGAGTTTATTCTCAAACTCAAACATTATGTGCATGGCTAATTCTGCTTTTGAGTTGCAATACAGTCGTTTTGCGTTTGTACTGCAACTCTTACTGTTTATTCTGATTCTTAGTGTACTTTACCCCTTACTCCCCCTTTGGTGGTGGTTACTGAGTGTCGTGATGATGAGCATCGCATGGTTATTATTTTTGCAGCAACCCCAAATTAGACGTTTTCAATACTTAGATCATCAAGACTGTTCATTCGAATTTTCAGATCCGACATTGAAAATTCAGCGTAGGCAGATTGTCAAAATATTGGATCACCAGCTTTATATCGCGCTGTATTTTTCTCATAAAAAGCATAAACCCTGCATTATCTGGTGGGATCAATTGTCATATTCACAATGGAAAAAGCTAAAAGTTCAGGCAAAACTAGGCTGATTGTTTGACAATTCTACAACTGTATAAAATTAATAAAAATATAAATTTCAATAGCTTGTTGTTTTTTGGTTATCGTTTTTTTTAAATTGTTAGATTAAATACTCTAAAAAATCGTGAAAATTATGATTGTCAGACAATCTGGCGATCAAGTCAGATTTATTTTCGTTAAAGTACAAACACCAACGTAAAGGGTGGTGGAGGTCCTAAATGGAAATTCCAACATGGTCGTTTCTGGTGATCGCAATCATTTTTGCGATTGTAGTAGGAAGAGCAGGAACTTTACTCAGGGAATTTCTTGAATCACGTCAATCACAAGTTGCAGTGATCAAGAGAAAGAGATTGAAAGTGTCGTCAATATATCACTCTCCCGTGAATATCGATGATGAACGCCAATCTAGTATCTATCAAAAGTAGATACACAAGTGTAGGAGGTCTCTATGGAGATTTCAATGTGGATGTTTCTAGTAATTGCAATCGTTATGGCGATCGTAGTAGGAAGAGCTGGAACATTACTCAAGGATTATTTTCAACAAAACTAAAATATAAAGAGTTTCACGATTTTACCAGTTAATAAGTAGCATGTGCTGAACCGTCGCAATGCTACTTTTTTTTGCCTGAAATTTCTGTTACCCCGCCCAAGTGTCAATTCATTCCTGTGTGATTTGTGTCAAAATGTCCAGGTTAAAATTAGAGCAATTACTCTTTAATTCAGGTTTTGCATCTGATAATGTACAGCTAAAAGGAAAAAACAAATTATTAGAGGGACAGGAAGTATGTCTAAACTCCAGAAAATTGGACAAGGTGTGGCGGTTGCCGTATTGACGACATCAATGCTATCAGGATGTTCATATGTGATTAAAACAGGTGCCAATGTGGCACTTGGTTTTGGTGAAAAGCATATTGTTCCACCGATTTTGTCGATGGATGATGCTGAAATGGTGTGTAACTCAGGAAATGCCTTAACCCCTGCAGTGATGTCCACCAAAGATATGGGTGCTGATCCGACTCGTATGGCGGTCTTACTTTATACCGCAGCAGGTGTATGTGCCGAGAACCAAGCCTTGGAAGCTGAATTACGTTATTTACGTGCCTCTAAAGCCGGTCAAGTTTCAGAAGCACAAGATGCGCGTATTGAACAAAAGCGTTGGGCGGGGATTGCGGCTGAGCGTCAATATGCAGGCTATCAACTTTTTGCCAATCGTTGGGAAACTAAATACAAATATAAGTTAGGCGACTCATGCCCAACCATGCGGAATGATCTAGACCAAACTGTTTATCTACTCGGCATGGTCAGTGGTTTGCAAGCCATGACCAACGATATTAATTCAGGTGGTGCGATCAATGTGCCGAAGGATATTGCAGGTATCGTTGAGCGTGGTATGGCGTGTTTAGATAATGAAAAATTCTGGGGTGCGCCAATGGCGACCCGCGCTGTGATCTGGACCTTATTACCAGGCGCAGGTGACGGTAAACCTGAACCCTATGCCACCATGAAGCAGTCTATGGCCATTGGTGAGAAGAAAGGTGTCCGTTTAGCACATGCACTCTATGCGGTTGCTGCGCAAGCCAGTGGTGATGATGCCAAACTACGTGACGCGTTCCGTTCATATGCCGCAGCGACTGGGGACGATAAACCTGCAAATCCACAGTTCAGATTGATTGATAAAATGGCCGGCTTAATGGTTCGTGGTATCGCAGACCGTTATTGGACTGAGAACACGGGTGTCAGAGCCAGCGATGAAGGCTTAACCACATTCTGGGATGACAAACAAGAAAGCTCGGCAGAGTTAGACTCATTGTTTGATGGTGGTGGTGACGCTCCAGCGCAGGATCAAGCTGCCCCAGCACAAGACCAAGCTGCCCCAGCACAAGAAACACCTGCTGAGTAACCTGAATTAAACGACCTTTTACCTGTGAAACAACTAAACTTGTAAAAGGTTCGTTTTTTAAAGAGGTAAGCGCTAGATGAAAGATCAAATATGGATAAGGAAAATCATTTTGATCGCGATATGTATTTCCATATCTGCTTGTCTACAGGTATTTGCGGATCATTTTATTTATTGGCGACCAACGTTATTCACAGAGTTTTGGCGTATCTGGACTGCACATTGGGTGCATGTGGGATGGATTCATTTTTTACTGAATATGATGGCCTTTGCCTGTTTACCTTTTATTTTTCCGCATGTACGTAACTGGCATTTAGGTGCATTACTATTAATTCTGCCACCATTCATTAGTTTAACTTTTTATTTTTATTTACCTTATATTGATGCCTATGCAGGTCTGTCTGGCGTTTTGCACGGCCTTTATACTGCGGTTGGTGTGGTGTATTTGCAATATAAAAACGAGCGAAAATTTGCAATCTTGGTGTTGGCATTAATTGCTGGAAAATTGATTTGGGAAAATACCTTTGGGCAAACGGGAACAGCCCAGTTAATTGGAAGTCCAGTATTGACCGAGGCGCATTTGATTGGCGCTATTGGTGGTCTACTCTGTGGTTTGAGTTATTTATTGATAAAAAACATAAAAATTAGAACGTCATGATCATTGGATAAACCAGCTTAATAATATTTCAGTGGGTACAACGAGGGATTGGTTATAGTGAGAATAAATGTGTTCTCTATCAACCATGTACATTGAAAATTCAGCATCTTCGGAGGGATGTTGATCACAATAAACTGGAATAGATATGCAACATGATCAACAGAAAAAATCTGGATTAGGTCTACTGAGTTATATTTGGACCGAGTGGATATCAACTTTTGTTATCCTTTTCTTATTACTCATGACATTGATTATTGGCACTGGAGAAATGATCCATGGTCAATTATTACGTATGGGGGAGCGCCTATACGGTGATCCTGCAATTGGAATGCAGTACTCTTTCCTGCGTGCTGAACCAGAAAAACCCACCTGTGACCGGAACCCAAATATTGATGCGCAAGTTCAGGAACAGATGCGGATTAATGCTGCTGATGAATTTGCCAGTATGTTTGGCGTAGCTTCAGAATCGGATGTACGCGCTTCCTTGATGGCAGCACAGCAACAATGTGAAGAAAAATACCAATTTTATGATAAGGCCATGACGCATATCGAGGCTCATCCGAGTGTGCGGACCTATCGTCAGATAGAAACCAGTTTCTTTGGTATCTTTAAATTTGGTACAGAGAACCGTGCTTTATTCTTGGTGATTATGGTGGTGTTTGCGGCAATCAGTGCTACCTTAAAGATCCATCATATTGGTTTACGCAGTCCAGCAACAAAAATTGATTTCCGTATCTATAGTATTGCGATGTTGATCGGGAATGGTTTATTGACCTCATCGGTAATGAGTCAATATCGATCCGTCATGAACTCTGGTGTTCCGATCAGCCCAGAAATGACGCTGATTTATTGGTTATGGATGATTTTATTTGCGGTACTGACCTTGATCAGTCTGTATCAGTTGATCAAGTCTCCAACACCGACACGAGAGGGCGGTAGCGTCGGTTTAGCCTTCCTCAGTGTGCCACTCTATGCCTATATGGCGATTATTACTGGAGTTGCCTTTACTTTCTTTATGGCCTATCCAATGGGACAAGGGATTTATTTAGGTCAGTTGGTCGAGTTTTCGAGTATTTTCTTAAATCTGGCTCTGTTTATTTGGGCGGGGATGCTATTAAAACAGACGCGTATTGTCGATTTATTCCTGAATATCTTACGTCCGTGGAATTTAGCGCCTGAAACATTAACTTGGTTGATCTTAATTGCTGCAGCTTTGCCGACAGCCTACACTGGCGCTTCAGGTATTTTCGTTATTGCAGCGGGTGCAATTATTTATAAAGAGGTTTGGAATGCAGGGGGGCGCCGTCAATTTGCTTTGGCTGCAACGGCACTTTCGGGTTCGCTTGGGGTGGTACTGCGTCCATGTCTATTGATTGTGGTTGTGGCATCCTTAAATAAAGAAGTGACTACTGACCTGCTGTATAAATATGGCATGTACACCTTCTTGTTAACTTCAACTTTATTCTTGGTGATTGCGCTGTTTTTTGCCGAACAGAAATTTAGAATTGCACCGTTCAAAATTGCATTGCCAAAGTCGTTACGTGCATTTGTACCTGTATCGCCTTATATCGTGATCTTTATTCTGATCTGGTTGTTCTATAAGCATGCTTTGGCCACAGATCTCAATGAATTTACCGCACCTGTAATGATGCCAGTGATTTTATTACTGATGGTGTTGTTTGATAAATTACGTAAAGAACCTGCACCTTTAGCACCTGTTGGACATTGGGATAGTACCTTGAATAATTACACTATTCCGGCAGATGGTTCCCAATCCGCTGCGCCAATCAACCCCGCAGATGATCCACGTAATCCTGTGCGCCGTGTTTCTTTTGGTAAAGCATTACATGCATCGACCAGTGAAACGGTGGGGCATATTGGGGCTTTGGTGATCCTCATGGCACTTTCAGTGAGTGTCGGTGGTTTCCTTGAACAGATCCATATCATGGAAACGTTCCCGCAAGATATTAACAGCACCTATATGGTGATTACGCTGATCGTGCTGTTGATGATTTTTGTGGGGATGATTATGGACCCATTTGGGGCGGTGATTCTCATTACTGCAACCGTTGCGCCAGTGGCTTATCAGTATGGGATTGATCCTGTGCACTTCTGGATGATTGCATTAATTGGCTTTGAGCTGGGTTATGTCACACCACCAGTTGCACTGAACCATTTATTGGCTCGACAGTCGATTGGTGATGCTGAAGTGGCTGAAGCGGATGCCGAAGTGCGTCATCTGTCTTTCTTCTATCGCTATGAGCGCTGGATTTTACCATTACTGGTGATGGTGCCTGCAATTTTGATCATTGCCTATGTTCCTTATACCTTTAAATTGTTTGGCTGGTATAGCTAGCCACGCACTTTAAAGATCAAGATAAGCACCTTTGGGTGCTTATTTTTTGTAGTTGGAGTTATGCAGATAAATTTAGGGTGAAAGAACAACGAGAGATGAATTTAGGCCAGATAAGGCTATTATGTGATTAAAATAACATTTTGAGATCGAAATAGTTATGCTATAAATAGACGGAAAAGATGGAGTAGCCTGCTTTAGCGCTAATTTATCTTATGATCGAAGGAGCGGTAAAAAAGACAATTTAGTGCGCTAAATTGTTCATTAAAATAAGGATGAAAATAGAGGGCAGTCGAGAGTACATACAAATTGATAAAAACAACCAACAAAAAAGTGATTGCAGTCATTCTTTTTTCTAAAAGTTTGCTGCAAATTTAAGCGGTTTAAAAAGGGATTGGTGATTCAAAGGGTAAATTCATTTATCTATCAACCATGGACATCGCATGATTCAACATCTTTGGATGGATGTTGATAACAATAAATTGGAATAGACATGCAAAATGATCAAGAGAATAAGACTGGATTAGCCCGGTTAGGCTATATCTGGAATGACTGGATATCAACCTTCATTATTCTTGCTTTGTTGCTAATGACTTTGCTTATTGGTACAGGCGAAATGATTCACGGTCAGATGCTTCGTATGGGGGAGCGTTTATACGGTGATCAAACAACAGGGATGCAATACTCGTTTTTACGTGCTGAACCTGAAAAACCATCTTGTGATCGACATCCAAACATTGATGCACAAGTTCAAGAGCAGATGAAAGCCAATGCTGCCGATGAATTTGCAAGCATGTTTGGTGCAGCTTCTGAAGCTGATGTACGTGCGTCTTTATTGGCAGCACAACAACAGTGTGAAGAAAAATACCAATTCTACGATAAAGCAATGAAGCATTTGGAAGCGCATCCAAGTATTCGTACGTATCGTAAAGTTGAAACCACCTTCTTTGGTATCTTTAAACTCGGTTCTGAAAACCAAACTGTTATTTTGTTGGTGATGGTACTATTCGCTTCAATTACAGCGTCTTTACGTTACCACCACATTGGTTTGCGTGCACCAAAAACCAAAATCGACTTCCGTGTTTATTCGGCGTTAATGGTTGCGGGTAATGCTTTACTCAGCTACTCCGTCATCAGTCAATATCATTCAGTCTTGAATTCTGGGGTTGAGGTTGCAGGTAAAACAGCAGTCTTATATTGGCTGTGGATTACACTGTTTGTGTCTCTGACCATTATCAGTATTTTCCAGTTCATCTTTATTCCAAAAACAGCACAACCGAAAGGTAACTTTGGTCTAGCCTTACTCAGCGTGCCGCTGTATGCCTTCATGTCTTTGGTGACAGGGATTGTATTTACCTTCTTCATGGATTATCCAATGGGGCAAGGGATTTACTTGGGTATCTTGGTTGAATTCTCGGGTATTTTCTTAAATCTGGCATTGTTCATCTGGGCAGGTATGTTGCTGACCCAAACCCGTGTCATGGATTTATTCTTAAATATCTTACGTCCATGGAACTTGGCACCTGAGACCTTAACCTGGTTAATCTTGATTGCAGCTGCGATTCCAACAGCCTATACGGGTGCTTCGGGGATTTTCGTTATTGCAGCGGGTGCAATCATCTATAAAGAAGTCTGGAACTCTGGTGCACGTCGTCAATACGCATTAGCTGTATCGGCTATGTCAGGTTCTTTAGGTGTGGTGATTCGTCCATGTTTACTCGTCATCCTGATCTCGATGCTGGACAGCCGTCATGTGACATCGACAGAATTATTTGATCACGGTATCTATGTCTTCTGGTTAACAGCGTTCATCTTCTTGGGTGTTTCTCTGATTCTTGCTGAAGAAAAATTCCGTGTGAACTCACCTAAAATCGCTGTACCGGGTATGTTACGTGCCTGCGTACCTGTGATTCCTTATGTGATCATTGGTTTTGCTGTGGTGATGTTCTATAAGCTTGCTTTAGATACGTCAATCAACGAATTTACTGCGCCAATGATTTTACCGTTGGTGTTGATTGCAATGATCTTGTTTGACAAGTTGTTTGCATCAAAACTTGCACCTGCGCCAGTAGTGGATGCGAAGCATGAAGCTTTGGTTCGTGAACATGAGAAAAAATCTGAGTTCTTGAAGAGCCATGATCCTCATGGTAGCAAGAGTTTTGGATTTGGTGGAGCACTTCGTTTTGCAACCTCAGAAACAGTGGGGCACATCGGTGCATTAATCCTGTTGATGGCCTTGTCTGCAAGCGTGGGTGGTTTAATCGAACGTGCTGAAGTGGTTGAGTTATTACCGACACACTTGGGCAATATCTATATTTCACTTGCCTTCATTGCGTTGTTACTTGCGATTATTGGGATGACAACCGATCCATTTGGAGCGGTGATTCTGGTTGCTGCAACGGTTGCGCCTGTCGCCTACGAGAATGGTATCCATCCGATCCACTTCTGGATGATCGTATTGGTGGCATTCGAGTTCGGTTATGTCACACCGCCGGTTGCCTTGAACCACTTGCTGACGCGACTCTCCGTCGGGGATGAGGAGGTTTCGGCCGCCGATAAGGAGGCGAAAGAGAAATACACCAGTTTCTACTTCCGTTATGAACGTTGGATTTTACCGATTATTGTATTGTTCTCATCGTTGGTGTTGGTGACGTATGCACCATATATCTTCCAGATGTTTGGTTGGTATAAGCACTAACAGTTGAAACTAAAAAAGCACCTTCGGGTGCTTTTTTAGTTTCTGTATATAGAACAGGAACTGTTATAAGGAGATGAAAACTACTTTAATACATGTGCAATATTTTCCCACCCCATTTTATGCGCTAGGTCTAAGGCAGTCATAGATTGATTATTTTGGGTGGATTGATCTAGCTTGAGTTCGAGTAATGCTTGAATGAATAAGCAATTACCTGCAATCGCTTCACGGTGGAATAGCTGATTACCACTTTCATCTTTTTCATGAAGCATGGTTGGGTTGCTTTGAATAAAGTTTAAAAAGCTCTCCAACATTTTTCCGCACATGGGATGCTCAATTAAGTTCTCTGGGTGAGCCTCTTGATCATAGACATATAAGATTTTATTGGGATCACCAAAATTTATTCCCCAAGCATCATCATATTCTTTTCGCTCAGCGTCATTTAATTGCTTACGATATTCTTGAATTGTAAAGCCGCCATAGACTTGATCTTGAGTTAGAAACATCCAGTCCACGATAGCTTCAAAGGGGCATTCTACATTTTCACCTGCCTGCACATTGTTGATATGGTTTGGTTGATTCATCAACTGACCCGAAATAGTCGTTCCATCAAAATCAATTTGGTCGATCCACATATACTCAACTAGAGCTGAGTCGGGCGCATCAATCTGTTCTTGTGTAAAGGCACATTTAACATAAGCAAGATCAAAAGCAGGGACGATTCTGCGATATTCCCAATATAACTCCCGCCAAAAGTATTTAAAGGTCTCTTGAGCTTTTTCGAAGGCTAAGATCATTTCAGGGGATTCATTTGCAAAAATAGTATTTGTTATCTTCATCAATTTGAATTTTCTGCATTGTGATTGTTGTGAGTTTATCAAAAAGAGCGACGTATTCTTAACCTTTGAAACGCCATTTCTTATCTCTTTGTGTCAGAGGGCTACATAATAAAATTGCTGAGAGAATAATGCCAAAACCAATCACACTATATAGATCCGGCACTTCATTCCACAGTAAAAAGCCCCAAAGGCCTGCGAAGATAATCGCAATATAATTGACGGGGGCAATTTGCCCAGCAGGGGCAAGACGGTAGGCATGCGACATAAAAATTTGGCTGACATTGGCCAGTACGCCCGCACCAATCAAAAACAGTAATTCCTGTAAATGATAAGGTCGCCATACCCAAAACATCGGAATCACTGACAACAAAGAGCCAATCAAGCAGAAATAAAACACGATCCGTTCAGGCGGTTCAGTTTGGGTGAGGGCACGCACGGTGACAAAGGCCATCGAGGCCAACAGGCTAGAACTGATCCCGACAATAGAAATCCAGTTTAACAAGCCTTGATCAGGCTTGGCGACACAGAACACCCCAATAAAACCCAAGCCTGCAGCACAGAGCATTGCCGTGGTGATTTTTTCTTTGAGAAATAGCCAAGCAATCAATGGAATAAAAATCGGGGAAGAGTAGGTAAAGACCATCGCATTGGAGAGTTTTAAATGTGCAATCGCGTAGAAAAAGCCATACATGGCCGCCAATCCAACAATACTGCGCCACGTATGCATCCACAGTTTTTCTGTTTTTACAAAACGGGTTCCTTGCTTGAAGATAAAAGGCAAAAACAGGATCAACCCAACTACATTGCGGAAAAATACAATGGTGTAGTTATCAACTGTATGTGAAGCATAACGAATACAAATGCCCATCACGGAGAAAAGCAGCGCAGAAAGGGTAAGGCAACCAATCGCCAGCATCAGGTTGCGATTGGTGGGTTGAGCATCCATAGCGATTCGGGTATTGGAAGATTACGCTTATTTTATGCTGCTGTAAGGATGAAAGGAATGAGATTCTTCACTCAATCTATGCTTAGGACGCTCAACTCAATGCGTCAGAGAATTGTTTAAGATAATCACTTGGGGTCATGCTGGTTTCACGCTTAAACATGGCACTAAAGGCACTTGGACTGTCATAGCCCAAGTCTAAGGCCACATTTAAAACGGGTTTGTTCAGGGATAAATCAATCATGGCTTGCATCAGTTTGGCTTGACGCACCCAATGAGAAAAATGCAGTCCTGTCTCTTTCTGAAAATGCCGTGCCAGTGTTTTACTGCTGATATGCAGTTGCTGCGCCGTATCTTCGAGTCCCCAGTCCAAGGCCAAGTTGTCTTTAATCCTTTGGCACAGTTGCAAAAGCTTGGGGCTTTGAGGGTCGGGTAAATTAAAAGCCAAAGCAGGTAATAAGCGCACTTCATCCAGAATGAGTTGCAGCAGTCTTTCATCACGACTTTCAGACTGGATGGCTGTTTTGATTTGCATTGCACTACTCATCAGCTCCCGTAGCAAAGCAGGAATGGCCACAACACGGCATTCTGAATTGAGATAGGTGTGTGATGAGGTTTCTATAAAAATTCCTCGGGCTTTGACATCACCGCTGCTGAGTAAGGCATGCGGTTTATGCGCCGGAATCCACACGCCACGTCCAGGTGGGGTAATCCAGATCCCTTCATGGGTTTGTACTCGAATCACGCCTGATAGGGTATGAATCAACTGGATTCGATCGTGGCTATGCCAATCTTCAATATGTCCATGCGGATAGTTTTCTGAAAAAGCATAGACTGGATAATTTAAGAATCCATGTTCAAAGTTTTTTCCCATCTTGAAACATATCCTGTATAGATTGTCTTTTTTTCGATAGTAATCGTCTTATTGTCGAGAAACAACGAATTGATTATTTTTTAGCATGATCTATCTTGCAAAGTATAGGTCTAGCGCATGTTTCAGAAAGCTTATTTTTATCCCTTATTTGCCATTTTGTTCTGGGCGGGCAATGTGGTGGTGTCTAAAATGGCCAGCCATGCCATTTCGCCTGTCGCGATTACGTTCTATCGTCTGGTGTTGGCGCTCGCTGTGATGAGTACCTTTGTGCTGATTCCGGTCTGGAACAATCGACACACCATCAAGCAGTATTGGAAACAGTTGGCATTGGGTGGTTTTCTGTCCGTGTCTCTATTCCAGTTCTTGTCTTATCAGGCAGCATCCACCACCACAGCCACCAATATGGCGATTGTCACCGCACTGATTCCTTTGCTTACGATGATTTTAAGTAGTGCGATGCTGAAAGATCGGCTGAGCTATGGCATGTTGTTTGGCGGTGCTTTATCTTTTTATGGCATCTTGTATTTGCTGAGCCATGGTTCAATTACCGATATCTGGAAGCAAGGCGTACATTTGGGTGATGGTTTGATGCTCATTGCGGCAGCAGGCTATGCCTTATATGGTGTGTTGCTGAAACGTTGGAAAATGCCGATCCCTGCTTGGCAATCGAATTTTGTACAATCCTGTTTTGCCATTGTTTATGTACTGCCATTTTTTATATTTTTGCCCGCTTCGCAGATGCAACTGAACCAACAGACCATTCCACTGATCGTTTACGCCAGTATTTTTTCCTCGGTATTGTTGTCGTATTTATGGATAGAAGGGGTGAGACATTTAGGGCCGAATCGCAACAGTATTTTTATGAATCTATTGCCCTTATTTACGGCGCTGATTGCGGTGGCTTTGCTGGGCGAGCATTTGCAGATGTTCCACTATATTGGTGGGGGCCTAACCTTGATTGGAATTCTGATAGCACAAACTATTCAGAAACCGATTCAATTCAAATCAGCATCAAAGCAAATTTTAGATTAAACAGACCCCTAACAAAAAAGCTTTAACCGAGGTTAAAGCTTTTTTTATTAAGATTTACTCTGGGCAGCAATCTGAGCTTCCAAGAGCTTAATTTGATCTTCTTTTAGCTTGAGCAAAGTATCCACATCGCTATTTTGCTGTTTTAGATCATGTTGCTGGTCTTGCAGTTGTTGATGAATATCATCCAGTTTGGCAATTTCTTCTTTTGCCAAGCTGTCATTTGCCGGTAGTGGATCTTTTACAATTGATTCTTCAACCAATTGGATTGGCGCAGCGACATCACTGCTCGCCGTCGTCACTTCATCTACTGGAGTCGTTGCTTCAGTGGATGCTGGAGCAACGGTTTTTTCAGCAACAGGCTGAGCAGGTACAGAGATTGTGGCTTGCTGATCTTTTTGAGCTAAAAACCATTGCACAGCAAGGAACAGCACCACGACAACACTTATTCCACCAATTATCATCCATAATAATTTGGAATTTTCTGTTTGGTATGTGGACATCATTTTTAACCTTCTAGTCAAAATGACGAGGTTTGAATTGTATCACCCCAATTTCATCTGGCTCAGCAGGTTGCGCCGGTTCCACGTGGGTTGGGCGTTTTTCACTATAAGCACATTCGATACATTCAATCCACTCGTCATCCACAGTGATGATTTTAACGACACGATCTAAGGCCCCGCATTTCGGGCATTTTGCGCCCGCGATGAACTGTCTTTTCATGTCAGTTAATTACACCCTGTGAACAATAATGACGTAGTTTAAGCGGTTTTATCGGTGTTCGTCCAACCTTGATGACGTAATAATGCATCTATTTTTGGTTCTCTTTTTCGGAAATTGCGAAACGCATCAAGCGCTGTATCTTTTCCGCCAACTGCTAGAATAAACTTTCTAAACTCTTTTCCAGTCTCGGTATTAAAAATACCTTCGCTTTCGAAACGATCAAAAGCATCACTGGCTAAAACTTCTGCCCATTTATAAGAGTAGTAACCAGCAGCATAACCACCTGCAAAAATGTGGCTGAAGCTGTGTTGGAAACGGTTATAGGGTACAGCAGGAACCACGGCAAATTTATCGCGAATATCGTCCAGTGTGGCTTGGATTTGCTGGCTGTTTAAGGCCGGTGCTTGACGGTGAATACTCAGGTCAAATAACGCAAATTCAATCTGACGCAAGGTTTGCATGCCTGATTGGAAGAAACGTGCATTCAATAATGCAGATAGCAATTCTTGCGGTAAGGTCTGTTTAGTTTCAGTGTGCTCGCTGAGTACATCTAAACTTTCATTGTCCCAGGCCCAGAATTCCATAAATTGACTTGGTAATTCCACCGCATCCCATGCCACGCCGTGCGTACCTGCAACCGAGATGTTATCTACTTCAGTCAGCATATGATGTAGGCCGTGACCAAATTCATGGAATAAAGTAATCACTTCATCATGAGTGAGTAGCGCAGGTTGATCACCAATCGGTGGGGTAAAGTTACACACCATATAGCAAATTGGTTTTTGTAGACCTGTGGCCGTTTGTACACGAGAACGGAAACCGCTCATCCATGCACCACCACGTTTGCCGTTACGGGCATATAAATCAAAGTAAAAACCACCAACCACTTGGCCTTGATCTTCAATTTCGAAATAGCGCACATCATTCTGCCACACAGGGGCTTGGCGTTCGATAATTTGGATACCGTAAAGGCGTTGTACGATTTGGAATAAACCTTGTACCACTTTTGGTGCAGGGAAATACGGTTTAAGCGCTTCTTGAGAAAGATTGAACTGTTGCTGTTTCAACTTTTCAGAATAGTAGGTTGCATCCCAAGGTTTGAGTTCATCAATACCTTCTTGTTGTGCAATCGCTTTCAATTCTGCAATTTCAGCCAGTGCTGGGGTACGCGCATGCTCTGCCAGATCAACCAAGAATTTATCTACGGTTTCAACATCAGGTGCCATTTTGCTGGCAAGGGAATATTCAGCGAAGTTGTTGAAACCAAGCAGTTGCGCCATTTCTTGACGTAAGCTCAGGATTTCCTCCATCACTGGGGTATTGTCAAATTCAGTTTTATCAGATTGTTCTGAGGCACGAGTGACATAGGCCTTATACAGCTCTTCTCTCAACTCACGATCTTCAGCATAGGTCATAATCGCAAAATAAGCAGGGAAGTCGAGTGTGGCAACGGCTTGCTCAAGCTCACGCTGTTGTCCGTATTGTTTTAACAGTTCAACACTGCTTTGTGGCAGGCCTTTGAGTTGCGCTTCCGTTAAAGGTTTAAAGTAGGCTTGGGTTGCATCGAGTACATGGTTTGAGAAGTCCGAAGACAGTTGTGATAAACGTGCTGAGATTTCGGCATAACGCTTTTTGGCTTCACCCTGAAGCGCAACACCTGACAGTTTAAAGTCACGTAAAGCCAGTTTAATCGCACTTTGTTGTGCTTCGTTCAGCGTTTGAAATACGGCACTGTCATGAATCTGTTGATAGGTTTGGTACAGCGGCGTATGTTGGCCAAGCTGGGTATAGTATTCACTTAAACTCGGTAACAGCGCTTGATACACTTCACGGGTTTCCGCATTGTTCATCACGGCATTGAGATGCGACAAAATGCCCCACGATTCACTCATGTTATTTTCAAGTTGGTCGACTTCTGCCAAGGTTGCCAGTTGGGCTTCAGGGCTTTGCGGAACTTCATTGAGTTGGTTTAAGAAGTTTTGACCGTTTTGAATGGTCTGTTCAATCTGTTGTTTTAAATCGGCAAGTTGAATTTGATCAAATTGAGGAACGGGAAGCGTCGCTTGTTGGAGTGTCATTGTATTTTTGCCATATTCATCTTTAAACATAGTTATAGATGTAGGGCTTAGCGGGGGAGAAATCAAGGCTGATTGTGCAAATCTTATAGGATTAATCTATTTCCTCAAGTGAGGTAAACATTGCATCAATGTGGGTTGGTTCATACATGACCTTGGCAAAATTTTTAGTCATGCATTCTGTTTCAAGGATTTCACCACTTTTGTATTTTTCTTTTTTATGTCGCCAGATTTCATTTTGCCGATAGTAGTTTGCTCCTATCTTAATAAAACGATGTTTTTGTTCAAAGACATGATAAATATAACCTAGATCATCTGAGCAACGTAAGTCACCCTCAAGGCATTTTTGGGAAAACCAGAGATTGATCTGAAACGTATATTCTGTTGGATTATAAAACTGATAATCAACATAGTTATAAAAAATAGCAGCACCACTTCCAAAAGGTAGAACTCGCCCCTGATCTGGAAATGGATCAAAAGAATGTTGTGAACGCTGTATGACCTGCAATGGACTATGGAGTACCAGCCAATGAATTAAATTCGCAATTTGACAGATTCCACCACCAATCCCGCCACGAGCTTGTCCAAAACTAAGCTCCATACCCTCAACATAACCTTGTTGGATAGTTGGTAAACCAACGAGCTGACAGAAAGAAAAGGTTTCTTGGGGTTTAATCAAAATAGTAGAAATTTTTTTACTTGCGATTTTTAAATTAATCACTTTATTTTTCTGCCAAAGCTGTTCGCTGTCACCAAGTTTACGAATCAGGACAGATTGGTGTTTCTTCACTCTAAATGTTAATGGGTTCGAGTCAAAGCTTTGGGCATATTGGCGACCATCCATTTTCCATTGCACATAACGAAGACCTCGCCGTATCCAAATCATGATGAAATAAAGGGCAGGGTGATATTGGCTGACTGGTTTTTTAAACAAAAGGCGAATGAATTGCATTGTTAAAGCAGGGCAAGTCCATGACTGAACTTGCCCTCACCTGAATTAGTCCTGTTTTGCTTTCGCATTCGACTTTTTCTTTTTCACTTTCTTTTTGGCCTTTTCTTTCGTATCAGGCTTAGCAGATGCTTTTTTAGCTGGCTTTTTGCTATAAGAACTTGGTTTGTTCTTATCCTTTTTCTTGCGTACAGGCTTCTCACCATCTTCACTGACTTTAGATTGAGTAGAAGGCTGTTTGCCAAATACTTCTTCAGTTGTTGAAGCACGCTTCGAACTAGAAGGATTCGCAGTACGTGGTGCTTTCTGACGAATTACACGCCCCAAATGTGTCAGCTGTTGTACCAGTTGGAAGTCAATCTTACGTTCTTCCAGATTTACGCCTGCCACTTGAATTTTGACTTCATCGCCGAGACTAAATGACTGTCCACGATTCTGACCAATCAAACTTTGGCTGGCTTGATCATACAGGAAGAAGTCTTCACCGAGCTGGCTGACATGAATCATACCATCCACGTACAGGTCTTTGAGCGTTACGAATAGACCAAACTCTGTTACGGCACTAATCACACCCACAAACTCATCGCCTAAATGCTGTTGCATATAATGGCATTTCAACCAAGTGGTCACGCTGCGTGAAGCTTCGTCGGCACGACGTTCAGTTTGAGAGAAATGCTCACCTGCATCATCTAAAGCGGCACCAGACAATGGGTAAACTTTCTTATCTAGATAGGCTTTAATGGCACGGTGTAACAATAAGTCTGGGTAGCGGCGAATTGGTGAAGTGAAATGCGTATAAGCTTCATAAGCAAGACCGTAATGTCCTGCATTGTTCGCGCCATAATAGGCTTGCATCATTGAACGTAACAGCACCGCATGAATACTTGGCGCATCTAAACGATCTTTGGTCGCTTCAATCACCGCTTGGTAATCAGCTTGGGTTGGTTGTTCTGGGAATGGCAAACCAAGTAGTTTGACAAAATCACGCACTTTTTGAATACGCGAGAATTCAGGTGCCTCATGCACACGATACAACATCGGAATATCGTGTTCTAATGCGTATTCAGCTGCGGCAACGTTGGCCAACAACATGCATTCTTCAATCAGTTTATGCGCATCATTACGAGTACGTGGCAAGATTTCTTTGATGCCGCCCAACTCATCAAAGGTCATGTAGGTTTCAATGGTTTCAAATTCCATGGCATGACGTTTGGCGCGTAATTCTTTCAGCGTTTGATACAGTTGGAATAAGGTGTTCAGTGATTTATGAATGCTCTTATCTTCAGGAATCGCATCTGTTGCGCCTTCAAAATATTGACCGACTTGGGTATAAGTCAAACGTGCCTTTGAATGCATCACCGCAGGGTAGAACTCATAACCTGTGACTTTACCTGCACGTGACAGTTTTAAATCGCAGACCATACATAAACGGTCAACATGTGGGTTCAGAGAACACAACCCATTCGATAACGCTTCTGGCAGCATTGGCAAAACGAAGTGTGGGAAATAAACCGATGTACCACGTTCTTCAGCTTCTTCATTTAAAGGCGAATCTAAACGGACATAATGGCTCACGTCTGCAATTGCCACCACAACACGGTAACCACCACCTGCGCGTTTTTCTGCAAAGACGGCATCGTCAAAGTCTCGTGCATCTTCACCATCAATAGTGACCAATGGCAAGTCACGTAAATCGACACGTCCTTTCAGGTCTTTTGCTGAAGGTTCTTTAAAGCTTTCAGCTTCTTTAATGACGGCTTCAGGGAATTCATAAGGTAGACCAAACTCTAAGATGGTCTGCGGAATAATAATCTCGGTATCGGCTTTGTCTGCCATCGATTGAATGATGTGACCTGTCGCCAGCTCTTCGCGGGTCGGGTAGTCATCAATCGCAACACGCAGCATATCACCGACTTTGGCATTGGCGTGTTGAATCAATTCTTTTTCAAGGGTAATCGGTTGATGCTGATTCGGATTGCTCGGCTGAATAAAGTATTCACCTTCATGTTCCGCTACTTTACCAATAATCTGTTTGACGCGACGTTGTACCACCTCGGTAATAAAGCCCCAAGCTTTACCTTTACGGTCTACAGAGGTTTGACGGACTTTAACGCGATCGCCATTAAACACCAGACGTAATTCACGTTCAGGTAACAAGATATCATCCTGACCTGAGATATTAGCCGTGCCTAGGCCCTTACTATTGATATAGACCGTTGCTTCATGGCTCGGTAAATCGGTTGCAGGCTGGTATTTAAAACCATCTTTCATCAATTGTCCGTCGCGAACCATGGCGCTTAAGCGATGGTTCAAGGCATCAATACTTTTTTGATCGGGGATATTAAAGTGATCGACCAGTTCTGCATGAGATTGTGCAGTTTGTAATTGTTCTAGTGTAGTTAGAATAAGAGTTCGGCTAGGAATAGGATTATCGTAACGTTGCGCTTCTGCTTTTGCTTCGGGATCGGCCCAATTTTTAGTCATATCGTTTCATTTCACATCTGGCAGATCGGTTTAGCATAAGTCATTCAAACTCTAACTGCACGTCAAAGATTGCAAGATTCTGTTTATTGTGCCGATCTAAATAAAGGAGATAAGCCTATATTAACAAGCGTAGCGCTAAAAAATGCTGAAAAAATGCGAAAATTGATTAAAAAGTATTTGATTGAACTGAAAAAGAAGAAAAAAACAGGAACATCCCTTGTGTAATACGGTTTTAGTTTGTATTATTGCGCTCGTGTTACGGTGAGATGGGTGAGTGGCTGAAACCACATCCCTGCTAAGGATGCATACGGGTAACTGTATCGAGGGTTCGAATCCCTCTCTCACCGCCACTTTACTTAAAGCGCTCATAGCTCAGCTGGATAGAGCACTTGGCTACGAACTAAGGGGTCGGGAGTTCGAATCTCTCTGAGCGCACCAAGTAAAGATTAATGTAACACACGCCTGAATAGGCACATAAGTAATGCGCTCATAGCTCAGCTGGATAGAGCACTTGGCTACGAACTAAGGGGTCGGGAGTTCGAATCTCTCTGAGCGCACCAACTTAATAGAAGAAACCGCTTAATTGCGGTTTTTTTGTGCCTGAATTTTAGGAGATATAAATCATCAAGCTTTCATAAAGGCTTGAAATATAATACAGACCAAGTAAAGCAATCAGCGTAACTTTTATTTTTTTTGAAAATATCTTTAATAAAGTAGAAATCATAAAAACAATCAACAAACATAGCCAAGCGCCAATGAATGTGATGATCCATAGTTTCCAGTTGTGTTTTTGCATTGCAATCGGATTATTGGGTGCTATTTTATTGTAATTTAAATGAATTAAATTTCCTTTTAGATCTAGATAGTCAATGGCTTTGAGTTGATATTCGGGTAGGGTGTTTTCGATTGGTATCGTTTGATAATAATAGATAGTTTGAATTGCTTGTGTGGGCTGTTTATCTGCATCTTGTTCAAAATAGGCATTTTCAATCAAATCGTCATGTATAGAGAAGCTATACATTTCCCCTCGGCAAATCACCCCAACCTACTAGGGTCGCCCTTTCACATTTTTCCCATCCACTTGTGTATCGGTAGTTTGCTTCAACCTCTATCTACACCAGGACATAATTGTAGTGTAACCGTATAACTGTTTTAAAAAATTGGCATATAAAACCTCTCCTATCTAGATATCATCAGCATCGCTAAAGTTATAAAGATAATGTAAATGTGTGAAAACTATCCACTCAGGGTTAATCCAATAGGTAGTAGCCCACAATATAGGTTTAGTGACAGTGCATTGATAATCGATCTCTGACTTAGATAAAGGGACTTTTTCAATCGTTAAGTACTGATCTAAAAATACTAAGATACTGGTTTGAAGTACAACCTAAATAATATAAGCTATCATCACTTCGACATAGGAAAATCTATTAGTTAAAATTTATTATTTAGGTTTAAAATCATTAGCACTCAGCATGAAGATTTAAATTTTTAAGATGATAGCAAGTCTTGCTGATAAATCTGGCATATCTGAAACTACAACATCATCTACTTCAATCCAAGCATGGGATAGAAAATCATACTTTTGAATCCCAATTTTAAGATTAAAGTCATGCTTTTTTAGTGCTAAGAAATATGCAAGTATTAAGGCGTTCTCCAAACACTTTAAATCAAAAGGAAGTTTTGAAGATACTTTATGAATGAAGCTAGCAGCAGCATTAGCATAGTCCAAATCTTTATTAAAATATTTAGTATTTTTTTTTAAAAGCTTGAGCAGATTGACTTTTTGTTTAAAAAAGTAGTTTTTTCCTGTGAATAGAATACAGTAAAGGATAATTATTGAAACTTTATCAAGTATGTTGATATCTTGGTTATTATTTTTGACAAAATGGCTAACATCGGACCATGAGTAGTTGTCAATTCCTTCAATATCATCGTACTTAACAATTTTTGATAAAATAGAATTCTTTTCAAATAAGAAAAGATAGTCATCTAATTTAGAATTAACAGATACTAAGCCATTCATATATTTTTCTATTTCTAATGACTGTTCAATATCTAAAAAATGAAAATAGTTAGCTTTTAAATCTAATATTACAATCTCACCATCCAAGTTGACTGCATAATAATTGTTTTTCATTGTATTGTACATTTTATCTACCATCTAATTCTTTGTATATCAATTCAAAAATTATAGAGTTCATTAAATTAACATCAAAACCACCGACCCCTAATGATGCAAGTTTTAGCTTTTGAGTTAATAATTCATAATTTAAGATTTTATTATGAGCTAAATATCCATCTCTCAAAAGATTAGAGAAAAATACATAATTTCTTTTAAGTTCTCGTTGATATGCACCTGTCATATGGCCTTTATTTATTCTAAAAAAATAGTCTGAATTATACTTTTTTTTAAAAGATTCTCTGAAATGTAAACGTGTGAAGCTATGGTTGAAAGTTTCAGATATGTCGAATCGTTCTGAACAAGCAATCATTTCAGGTGTAACAAAAGGAAAGAAAAATTTAATATGGCTGGGCAGGCGTACAGAGGCTACCGAAGATTCTACGAGAGCTACAAAAATATTCTGGTCACGTAAATTGTCTATTTTTAGCCTTCTTGAAGGATTGAGCGTATGAAGTATAATCTTTTTTATTATCTTGTAATAATTTATCGAATATAAATTTGAATATTCTCTAATTTTTGCTATGAAATTATAATTAATTAATTCATAGGGAATAGATTGGAAAAATAAATGATCGCCACCATGACCATCAAGAATGACAAAAGATTCTTTTTTAAAATACTTATCTAATTCAGAAATATAGTACTTAACAAAACCGAGACTTGTTAGGTAGGTAAAGGGAAATGGTGAGAAAGTGGAATTTTCTTTTTTAAATTCATTTAACAAAAAACCTGTATCCAAGTCAATTTTTAATAATTCGATAGACAGATCATTACAAATTTTTTCCGAGTATTTAAGGTCATTATTTGAAGACCCTTTGTTGTACCATGTGAATGCAATTATATTCTTATTAGGGTATTTGTTTCTAACAGAATAAAGTATAGCTGTTGAATCCAAACCTCCAGAAAAGCTTACAGCGATATTTTTTTCGTCACTGATTCTATCCATAACAGATAATAAACACTCGGCAGGATCAGTATAGAAACAGTTTCTCTCAATTAATTGAATTTTAATTAATTCTTTGTCCTTTATTAACTTGTAACCATGATAAAGAGGATAAATATTGTTAATAAATACATCATGCCCAAATATATTTCCATCAAGGCTTTTTGAAAGAATTCTTTGATTAATATTATTTATATCGAATGATGGAAGTTCATAAAAATTTTCTGAAAAATACAGGTGATCAGCAATAAATTCCATATAAAAACAAATATTTGAATTGTATTTGTTGTAAATGGTTAGAACATCACCATTTTTACTAACTCTTAGATTTCCATCAAAAAAATCAACTTCATCGGCCAACTCTTGAGTATTTAACTTGTTAATCATAGCTGTAATTCTGATTTTTAATATTTTATTGTTAAATTGAATCGATAAAAGAAGTATCAATTAAATTAATACTTCTTTATCCTTTTTAAGAGATTATACACCACCCATTTTGTACACCCCCATGCGGAGTTCAATGATTGGACCTACTCCAAAACCATTAATATTGGAAGTTGCATGGATTTTTGTTAATTGATTTTTTTGAATTAATTTCTTAATTAAATTTTTCATAGATATTTCCTTTAGCACATAATGTACTTTGATTGTTTTGGAGCTTTTCACTCTAAATTCTTTAATTAATTAAAGTGTATAATTAATGTTAATTTAATGTAAGTAATAGTTGAAATAAATTTTTATAAAAATTAATTATGATTAGCAATAATAAAGATAACTTAAAATTAATATAGTAAATAATATTTTAAAAAAATAACACTGAAGTAGTTGATTTTATTTTCAAAAATCAGCATTATCTGTTGGAAATTAAACTTACTTATGGTCTTTTTGCAAAAAATAACAGTGATTTTGTTTATAGGAATAAAATTCTACGCTAGAACCATCTTATGTATGTTTGGTACCAACATCTTCGTTCACCGTAATAAAAACTGAGCTAAAATTATGAAAAGTAAATTGGAACTTTTTTTATTCTATTTAAATTTAATTAAAGAAAAGTATGCCAAGATATACTTTCATGCCACAATTCTCCTTTTAATTACAATTTTAGTTTCGGCACTCACAACCTTTTTACCATATTTAATGAAACTAATCGTTGATTCATCAAATAATATATTAATAACTGATATCATTGATAAAAGGAATTTAATATTTTTACTTGCAATAAGTTTTTCAACCGCTTGGGTAGCACTCAAAGTCTTAACTTGGACTACAAATATTTTTTCCGCCTACTTTATGGTGAATATTGAAGCTAATATCATTTTTTCTTCTTTCTCTAATTTTATAAAATCCAAGATTGATTTTGTAAACAAGATTGATATAGGTGTTTTGAACTCTGATGTACAACGTGGATCTCTTGCATTTGGACAGATTATCTATACGATTTTTTTAGTTATTCTTCCTGTAATTATCCAGTTTTTACTAATAATTTCTGTAATTTCTTTCAAAATTAGCTTAAGTTTTTCTTTGTTCTTTACAGCAGCAACTATTTTTATATTTGTTTTAACATTAATGCTTATCAGAAAAAGTGGGAATTATTTTAATGAAATTTATGATGCGGATAACAGCCAATCTAAGTTTTTCTTAGAAAAAGTAAACTCAGTCTATAATATTAAATCACAAGGCTCTGAGGATTTTGAGACAAGTAAATTTAGATTGATTTGCGAAAGCTATATTTCTCGTGTATTTCATGGTAATTTGAAAATTGGTATGTTAATGATTTATCAAGTAGTTGCCGTTGGTATATTTCTTACAGGATCTATGATTTATGCTGTATACATGTTCAATAGTAATCAATTTACTGCAGGTGATTTTGTTTTAATTAGTTCGTATATTATTGAACTTAGCGCTCCGTTAGTCCTTGTCTCACAGAACTTAATGCAAACGAATGGTCACTTTGTCTCTATCGAAAAATTAGAAAAATATTATAAAAGTCCTAAAGATGTAGTTGTAGAAAAAAGCTATCTGGTAGATAACTTTTACTATAAATTTCAAAATGTTAACTACAGCATCAATGGTATTGACATATTAAGGAATTTTAACTTTGTAATACCTAAGGGTGTTTTTTTGGTTATCAAAGGTGAAACTGGATCTGGAAAATCCTCTTTCATTAATTTATTACTTGGCATAAATAAGATAGATAGTGGAAAGTTATTTTTTGGAGATTTGGACATATCTGCTTCATTTTCTTCAAAAATCTATGACACAATGTCATTTGTCCCGCAGAAAAGCTTTATTTTCTCTGGCACTGTTAGGGAAAATATATTATATAACAATAATTTAAAATACTCTAATGAAGAGCTTATCACAGCACTTAAGGAATTTAATCTCTATAAAATTTTAGTAAGCAACAATATTTCCTTAGATGATCCAATAGATGAGCTTTTCAAGTTTTTCTCAGGTGGCGAAGTACAAAGATTTAATCTAGTGAGAGCAATTTTAGCTAAGCCGGAAGTTCTTATTTTAGATGAGCCTACTTCCGCTCTTGATTCTTTAATGGCAGAAAAGGTTTTCAACATCATTAGAAAAAGTGTTTCCACACTTATTGTTATTTCTCATTCAGACTCCCTTATTAAGTTAGCTGATTCACAATTGCACTTCCCTCTTGTAGAATCACAGAAACTAGTAAAAAATGAATACTAATGTGCTAGTGTAAAAAGAGTAGTTATTGTTTTACTAGGTAATCCCCCCCCTAAAATAATAGGAATCGAAAGTGGAGTTTTCTCTTAGGATAGGAGTAGGAGATTCTACATGAAAACACCTAAATTTACTGACAGCCAGATTATGCCAGTTTTGATACAAACTAAATATGAATCTGACACCTGTAGGTACCTTTGCCGTGAACACGGCATAAGCAATGCTACATTCTATAAATGGCGTGCTAAATATGGTGGTATGGCTACATCATTAATGACACGACTTAAAGAACTAGAATTCGAGAATACCAAACCTAAAAAGATGCATGTGGAAGAGCGATTAAAGTCTGTAAACAATATGATACATAGGGTTGTTTTGTGATATTTTGATTAGTAATTTTATAAATATTTAAATCTATGGCTTTAAGTAATTTTTATTTTTAAATTAATAAACATTTTGTGCCGTAATTATAAACATAATGTGTTGGGTTGAAAAAATATAAGTACTAAATTTAACTGAAAAATAGAATTCATAAATGTTTTAAAAATAAAAAGCCGCTGATATCAGCGGCTTTTTGAATCGATCTATTTAGAAATGATTCACGGAACTGAAGAGTTGATCTGTCAGGTTGTTGAGAGGAGCTTGCAGAGACACGAGATCTGTTAAAGAGCCGCCATTTGGATTTGGTTCACCGATTGCAATACCAGAAGTGACTGTGCCAGTGAGCGCATCCAAAATTCCATCTACGCTGCCATGAAGACTGTAATCTCCATTGCCAACACTGACACTGATTAGGTTATTGATACTATCTAGTGAAGCATCGCTGAATAAACTGCTGACATGATCTTGTAAGGTATCCACCGCGATATTGCCATTGCTGATAACGGTTTGTATAGGTTGTGCGATTCCAGCAAGAACATCTCCACTGTTCACACCATTGCTAATGGTTCCAAGAATATCTGTAATCACACTCAGGCCACCTTCGCCGCCACCAATACCACCTGTGATACCACCGATAATGCCAGTAACTGCGCCTAAAGGACCACCTTCACCACCGCCGATACCTCCCGTAATACCGCCAACGATTGTACCTAAAAGACTGCCTTCACCAGTAATAGCACCAAGGGTGCTACCGACATCAGCCAGATCGCCTGCAATATGCTGAACCAGATCTGAAGCGGTTGAACCATTATTAACCAATGTGCCGACAACACCAGTCAGCGAACCTGCAGCGCCACTGATATCAGCACCTGCTAGGTCAGAAATTGCTTCAAGTGTGCCGTTAACGGTATCACGAGAAGTTTCAAAGGTGAGGGTACCAAGATTAGTCAAATCAGTGATTGGATGCACGTTCGGAAGTACGCTGCTAATTGCACCACCTACCGTAGTAATACCTGTGTTGATAATATCGGTTTTCAGGCTTTCAACACCTTGAAAGCACAAAGCACATCAATTCCTGTTTGAATCACACTTGTAACAGGGTTATTGCTCAGAGTAATCCCACCAATGATATCTGTGATTGCACCCAGAGGACCGCCACCGCCAATACCGCCAGTGATTCCACCAATGATACCAGTGATCGCACCAAGCGGACCGCCTTCACCACCGTCGATACCGCCAGTGATGCCACCGATGATGCCAGTAATTGCACCCAGAGGACCACCTTCGCCGCCACCAATACCACCAGTTACACCATCGATAATGCCACCCACATTAGTCAGATCGCCAGCAATATGCTGAACCAGACCAGAAGCGGTTGAGCCATTATTAATCAGTGTGCCGACAACACCAGTCAGTGAACCTGCGGCACCACCGATATCAGCACCTGCTAAGTCAGAAATTGCTTCAAGTGTACCGTTAACGGTATCGCGAGAGGTTTCAAAAGTGAGGGTACCAAGGTTGGTAAGGTCTGTAACAGGATGAACACCCGGAAGCACGCTGCTAATTGCACCACCTACCGTAGTAATACCTGTGTTGATAATATCGGTTTTCAGGCTTTCAACACCTTGAAGCACATCGATACCCGTTTGGATGACTCCTGTAACAGGATTATTGCCCAGATCACCGCCCGTAATTCCACCAATGATGCCAGTGATTGCACCAAGCGGACCACCTTCACCGCCGCCAATACCGCCAGTGATTCCACCGATGATGCCAGTGATTGCGCCAAGCGGACCACCTTCACCACCGCCAGTGATGCCACCGATGATGCCAGTAATTGCACCAAGCGGACCGCCTTCACCGCCACCAATACCACCAGTTACGCCACCGATAATGCCACCCACATCAGTCAGATCGCCAGCAATATGCTGAACCAGACCAGAAGCGGTTGAACCATTATTAATCAGTGTGCCGACAACACCAGTCAGCGAACCTGCGGCACCACCGATATCAGCACCTGCTAAGTCAGAAATTGCCTCAAGTGTACCGTTAACGGTATCGCGAGAAGTTTCAAAGGTGAGGGTACCAAGATTAGTCAAATCAGTGATTGGATGCACGTTTGGAAGTACGCTGCTAATTGCACCACCTACCGTAGTAATACCTGTGTTGATAATATCGGTTTTCAGGCTTTCAACACCTTGAAGCACATCGATACCTGTTTGGATGACTCCTGTAACAGGATTATTGCCCAGATCACCGCCCGTAATCCCACCAATGATGCCAGTGATTGCACCCAGAGGACCGCCTTCGCCGCCACCAATACCACCAGTTACACCACCGATAATGCCACCCACATCAGTCAGATCGCCAGCAATATGCTGAACCAGACCAGAAGCGGTTGAACCATTATTAATCAGTGTGCCGACAACACCAGTCAGCGAACCTGCGGCACCACCGATATCAGCACCTGCTAAGTCAGAAATTGCTTCAAGTGTACCGTTAACAGTATCGCGAGAGGTTTCAAAAGTGAGGGTACCTAGATTGGCTAAGTCCCCAATAGGATGTTCAGACTGGTGAACTGCACCGATAATCGTACTTGCAACAGTATCAATGCCTGTATTGATGATATCGGTTTTTAAACTCTCCAATCCTTGAAGGACATCGATGCCGCCCTGAATCACACCTGTGACTGGATTATTGCCAAGATCTCCACCTGTAATACCACCAATGATACCTGTTACGGCACCAAGCGGACCGCCTTCAGCTCCGCCAGTAATGCCGCCAATAATTCCAGTAACAGCACCCAGAGGACCGCCTTCAGCTCCGCCTGTGATTCCGCCAATAATTCCAGTAACGGCACCAAGAGGGCCGCCTTCAGCTCCACCTGTGATGCCGCCAATAATTCCAGTAACAGCACCCAGAGGACCGCCTTCAGCTCCACCTGTGATGCCACCAATAATTCCAGTAACAGCACCCAGAGGACCGCCTTCAGCTCCACCAGTAATGCCACCGATGATGCCTGTTACTGCACCAAGAGGACCACCATTGGTCCCTCCTGTAATTCCACCGATGATGCCTGTTACTGCACCAAGAGGGCCGCCATCAGTACCACCTGTAATTCCTCCGATAATACCAGTTACAGCTCCAAGTGGATTTCCACTTGTCCCGCCAGTAACACCACCAATGATATTTGTAACTGTTGAAAGTGGGCTGGCACTGCCTGTTACGTTTCCTAAAATCCCTGTCACTGCACTGACGGGATTACTGGCTGATCCGCTTGTGATATTGCTGACCGTATGGGTCACAGTATTTGTAATTGTGGATAAGGAGAGGGGTGCTAGGATTGAACCGCCAACGTGTGATGTTGAGGTATTACTATCAACTAAACTAGAAGTAATACTTTTAATGGGTGATAAAAGAGTTTTGAAAAGCATAACGATACCTATATTTTTAAAGTTGTGTTGTTTTGAGTAATTATTAAATGGCTATGATTCTTTTGTGATTAAAGTCACATTAATCGTATTTAGTGTTATATGTGACAATTGTTTTGTCAATCTGTAACCGTTTAAAAAAAGATTGTTAAATATGAGTTTAAGATATTGAATTTTAATATATTTATGACTTATTTGTTTTAATTAAATTTACAATTGTATTTTATTTGAAAAACAAGGGTGATTTTGCTTTTAGTTTATTTAGCCTGTTTTATCAGACAATTAAAGCCATATTTGAGCTTAAAACGGGTATCGAAATAAGAAAGTTTTAAGATTTGTTACTGCTTTGCAAAAAAATATTTCCAAGAATTTTTAATGATATTTAATTAATAAAGATCAATATTTTAAATTTTTTCTTAATTCATTTTTTAAAATTAATACCCATCAAAAGTTATCGTATTTCGGCTGTTATTGGTGGGTTATTTAAAAAAACTTACCAATCCGAGGAATATTATAAAGGGGGAGGTGAAGTGATTTTGATGAAATGAGAGCGTGAAGGAGCATTTTAAGGTGGTTATGGGGGTATTTTGTGCAAATAACAGCGAAATGCCGAATCTATAGCCAGTTGAGTGCAATCTTGTGAAAAAAGGCTTATCATTTTAGGAGAAGTGCGTATAATGCGCTCCATCAAATATGCGCTCATAGCTCAGCTGGATAGAGCACTTGGCTACGAACTAAGGGGTCGGGAGTTCGAATCTCTCTGAGCGCACCAATTTGAACAAAGAAAACCGCTTAAATGCGGTTTTTTTACGTCTTATATTTTTGCTTTGATTTTTTGTACAAACACAGCATTACCCCCAACGGCGGGGAGTACATCATGATAAGGCAGACTGCGCATGGCTCTTAACAAGAATGGGGCTTTCTCATCAATTTTCATCGCGCTGGTCATGCTCAATAAGGTGCCTTGATTCAGTGAACTCAACTGCATTTTTCCCTTAATAAAACGCAAATCTCCACCATTGGCATAAAAATTATTTTCAACCAGTTGCGGATAGTTAAAGCGCAATTTAAAGGCAAAGGGAATATTGATAACACCCAGACCGACATTGACTTGAATATCCGCATCCTGTGCCTGATTTTGGATGGGAGTGGTCACCACTTTTTTAATTTGTCGAGGAAACAGCTCTTGATAGGCCGATGGACTGAGCCATTTCTGCAAGGGCTGGGTCGGTTGTTTATAAAATTGGTAGGTGGTGGTAAACCGCATGGATTCTCGGCCATGGGTATACAGCATACTGGTCGGCGCATGCAGAATACTGACAGGTTGCTGAGCAGATTGAATCAATTGTGTGACTTTATTCAGTTGTGCTGCATTCAACTGCGAATTCGGTATTTGGCCTGCATTCAGGGGAGCCAGGTTAGACTGAATAAAACGGGTTCTTAAGGATTCTAAAATAAACGCATTGCTACTACTTGGAATTCCGAGTTTTACTTCAGGAATGGCATTGAGAATTTTCTTAACAATAAATCCTTTGGGTTGATTCAAATCGCCCCATTGGGTCAACGTGATTAAGGTGCGGTGATCGTCCAAGGCGTACCATTCAAATTTACCGACGCCGTAGGGAATTGGCGCATCAATCACCAAACTGGCAATACTATTCGGCTTAATCTGATGTTGCAGCGTAACGTCTTCATTAAAGTTAAGTACGGGAATTGGGGTTGGAATCGAGACTCGATATTTCATTTGAACAATGTTGCCAGACTGCTCTAATGTTTTCGCCGATTTGAGGGTTGGGAATAATCCGACATAGTGGCTGAAATCGGTCAGTGTTTTGGACACTTGTTGGGCATTGACGGGGACAATGATTGCGGCTGAGTTAAAACTGACACTGGGCTGAGGATTACTTTTCAGTGTGGGTACGGCTGTTTTGGTCGCAGGATGACCATAAATAAAAATATTGTTTTGGGTATAACTGGCCAACAGTTGAGGATTATTTTGAAAAGGTTGTAAGGCACTTGGAATATTGTCTGTCCAAGGCAATATTTTGGCAAAACAGCTTTGTGTGAGTCCTAATAAAAGACAGGGCAAGATTAGACCATTTAAATAAGCCATCACATTCCTTTGATTTTTATCCGTGATTTCATCTAATGACTTGATACGCGCATGAGCGATCAATACTGCTTATTAATAAAATTTTTTATGCATAAAAAATAGTCGCATTGTGTAAAACCCGCTTAAGTCGTTGTCCGAAGCGGGTCTAGGCAAAGTTTATTGTTCAGCCATTAAGCTTTTACGACGATAAACAAACAAGATGGCGCCCAGAGGCAGTGCAATTTGCAAAATAATTGGACTGTAAACGGTTTGCTGGAAGTAACCCGCACCTAAGAGCAAGAAGCTCAACATTTGAAAAGCATAACTGCCATCAGTCCAATTGAGTGAAAATTGCATAAAACCAAAGCTAATAAAAATTAGCCATACCCATTTTCTCTTTGCCATCGGGGTTCTGATACACAAGATAAAGGCATAAATACAGAACAATGGAATCACAATGGCAAGGAGAAACACGACATAATGCAGTAGACTTTTTTCTGCAAATGTAAAGCCATGCAGGGCTTGGACAGAATGCTCAATCGGTTGAACATGAATGCCAATAATACGGATTTGATCTGCCTGTTTACTGAGTACGATTTTATTCATTAGCCACTGATCTGCAAATTCATACTCAAAGGTTAAGTCATAAGTGACGACATCTTTAAATAAGCTTTTATTGGCTGCAATTAACTTGATATTTTTAACGGGTTCAGCCGGAAATAAGCCAGCCATTTGGATCAAAGTGCTCTGGGTGGATTCATCTTGCAGTTCTGGACTAAGATATTTCTCAACCGCGGCATAGTTTTTGTTGCTGAGTTGATTAAACATATCCTCAGCAAAAGCCTTTTCTTGGGGCGGTACAATCTTTTCGAGAAAGGATTGTTGGCTACAGGCGCTGAGTGTGATCAAAAGACCTAAAAGAAGCAGCAAAGATCTAAACTGTTGTGGCATCTTCATCATTTTCATACTGTTAAATTCATCGATAAAATTAAATTGATATAAAAGGGCGAGCCCAAAAGAGAAAAACATCACATTTAAATTTTGTATTAAATCGCGATAAATGTGATTTCCCATTAAATCATTTATGTTCTAATAGGTCAGTTTTTTTTCAAATGTTAGAAATCAAAAATGTCTGAACAACGTCCAAGTGTATCGGTGCGCTATTATTTGAATTTAGAAGAATCACAAGATGGTTTTGCTTTGGTCACTTTTGGCAAAAAAACCTTTAGCCGCTTTTTAACTCCTGTGATCAGCATTGCGATTATTTTGTGGGGAATTTATTTAGGCTTTTCTGGTGTTGGGCGTTATTACGTTGCACTGGGTGCTTTTTTTCTGGTGATGCAAGCGGTCATGCGCTACTGGTTATTGCCGATGCTGTTTAAGCGCCAATTTGTACGCTATCAATTTGGCAAAAGTGAACAAGGGATTGACCTTTACCAAGATCATTTTGAATTGTATGCGGCAGGCAAAAAACAAAGTGCACAATATGCCGAAGTCCAATCATTTGCGGTTGGCAAGTTGACCTACATGTTGGAGCTAAAAAGCCATACCGTGGTGATCGTGCCTAAACGTGCATTTAGCGATTCAGCAGATCAAACAAAATTTGAACATAGTTTTAAAAAGTAAATTTATCGACGGTTGAAATAACAAGGAGTTTTCATGAGTACACGTCCTTCAAAAATTGTGTGTGTCGGCCGAAATTATGCGGAACATGCCAAGGAATTGGGCAATGCCGTTCCTGACCGCGCACTGCTATTTATTAAGCCACCGAGCAGTATTGGCTCTTTAGCTCAAGGTGTCAGCTGGAATCAGGCTTTGGGTGAGTGTCATTATGAATGCGAAATTTGTTTGCAAATCGCCCATCCATTATCGCAAGAAACCGATCCTGCCAAAGCCCTAGAAGCCATTGGTGCCATCACTTTAGGTCTGGATTTGACCCTACGTGATTTACAGAGCGATTTAAAATCTAAGGGTGAGCCGTGGGAACGTGCCAAAGCCTTTGATGGTGCCTGTATTTTGGCTGACTGGATTGAAGCGGATGAGATTGGCGACCTGCAAGAGTTGGAGTTGATTCTGAACATCAATGGGGTAGACCGTCAGCACGGCTTTAGCAAAGATATGATCTTTGATATCGGCACTTTATTGGTTGAAATTAATCAATCCTTTAGCCTAGAAGCTGGTGATGTGATTATGACAGGCACCCCCGCAGGCGTGGGGGCATTACGTGCCAATGATCAATTGACTATGAAATTGATTACCCAGTCAGGCGAATATGATTGGGATACGTTCGTCAAAGCCTAAGTTGAAATAAAAGGATGGTGCTGTTCTAAAGAGTAGCGCCATTTTTTATATCTGAAAATCATGATTTTCTGCTGAGTCCAATCTTCGTTAAGGTGTTGATCGCAAACTTAACTGCCTTGATACAGCTTACGAAACTGGTCTGGGGTAAAGTGCATCCAGCGTTTAAACATATAAATAAAAGCTGATGAACTGGCATAACCTAAGTCCAAAGCAATATTTTCAATGGTCTTACCCTGATTTAACATCGACATCGCTTTCATGACTTTAAGACGTTGGCGCCATTCGTGCAAAGACATTCCCAATTCTTTTTGGCTATAACGGGCAAGCGTGCGTTCAGTCATATTGATCATTTGTGCAAGCTGCTCCAAGGTACTGTTATCCGCAGGGAGTTCATGTAAATGGGTCAATATTTTCGCTAGCGCGGGATGTTGTGTTGTGGGTAAATAACTCCCGACAAGTTCGGCATGGGTCAGTGAGTCGAGCAAAACTTGCAGCAAGCGTAAATACTCTGGATCCTGTTCAGCAAAGGGATGTTTGCGGATATGTTCAAGCAGTGCAGAAACTAAGGGTGCAGACAATAAGATACCGGCCTGTTGCGGCATGTTTTGGCAGAGCGATTCATGCACGTACAAGGTGCAATGGGTGACCTCGTTACGATTGATGCCACTATGCTGTAAATTCGGTGGTAACCAGATCCCATAAGGTGGCGGAGTTAAATAATGAATTTGCTCAATATTAACTTCTAAAACGCCATCGAAGGCATAGATAAATTCACCCCACGCATGAGCATGATTTGGATAAAAAGTCTCCGCAGGTGCATCTCGAATCTGTAGCCATAAGGGGGCAGGAATATCATTGTAGGTCGGGATGGCCTGAAAATCTTGAATCCTTTGAGCTGATTTTTTCATAACATGAGAATTGCCTGAAAACACGCATCTATTGTCGTATTTTCACTATATCATGAAAATACGACAGCCTTATATTGATGCTCAAGCCATAAAATCAGGAACGCGAAATGGATGAGCGTAAAGCATTAGATGCAACTGCATCGGGTCTGATGATCGTATTGTGTATGATTTGGGGACTGCAACAAGTCATTTTAAAAATGGCAGCGCCTGACATTTCTCCCTTAATGCAGATCGCGTTGCGTTCAGGACTGGCTGCAGTGTTGTTATTGCCCTTGTTGTATCTGGATAAAAGCAGTCAACTCTTCAATCGCCAGAATTTAAAAGCGGGTGTCCTGGTTGCGTTGCTATTTTCTTTGGAATTCTTTTTATTGGCACAGGCCTTACAGCTGACCTCTGCTTCGCATGCCGTGGTGCTGCTGTATACCGCACCGATTTTTGTCGCCTTGGGCTTACATTGGAAGCTTCCTTCGGAGCGTCTCAGTCTGTTGCAATGGGCAGGTATTGGGATTGCATTTTTAGGGATCGTGGTGACTTTTTTACGTGCAAATTCAGGTGCATCGATTGCGGATCAACAGATGTTGTGGGGTGACTTACTGGCTTTGGCTGGAGGGATTGCTTGGGCGGCGACCACCATTACCGTCCGTTTATCGTCACTGGCACAAGCAGCGGTGACTCAAACGCTGTTTTATCAATTGGCAGGTAGTTTTGTATTGTTGTTTGGCGTGGCGCTTGTTTTGGGGCAAGCGACGATTCACTTTAGCCCTCTGGTGATAGGCAGTCTGGCCTTCCATACCTTGGTGGTTTCTTTTGCCAGTTTTTTGGCATGGTTTTGGTTGTTACGGAACTATTTGGCTTCTCGTTTGGGAGTATTTTCCTTCCTTACACCACTGTTTGGAATGGCTTTCGGTGTCTGGTTATTAGGCGAAAAAATTGAGCTAAATTTCATCATTGGTTCTACTTTGGTTTTGCTCGGCATTGTGGTGGTGAGTTTACAAGGTTGGTTAAGGAAATAAAAAAAGGCCTCCTAAGAGACCTTTTTGCTTACTTCTGTTCAAACAGTGTGGACAGTGGAATCGAAAGTTTGGCGGCTAAATAATCATTACTCTCAACCAAGGAAGGACCAAGCCGTTCCATCCATTCATCATCTTGATGAATATGCTCTACATCGGGACGTAATGGCAGTGGATAAGGTAGGGCGGTGAAGAAGCTCCAAAAATCCACCTGAGACAGATTGCGGACCAAGACATATTCATCTTTATCGGTTCGCATAATCAGATTCTGCTGTTCCAGTTGAATGATATAGGCAGGTAAACGACCCAATTCACCACGACCAATAATATTTAACAGCTCTTTTTCACTGACACTTTGACCGATTTGTTGTTTCTTATAAAACAGTTCCAGTATATCTAATAACATCAGAATCGGATGGCGCTTTTGTTCTTTACCCGAATGAAATGCGGTCAGAGCGTAACTGATCTCGACACCCAATAAGATGATGTTCCAAGATAAATAAATCCATAGCAGGAAAATTGGCACCGCAGCGAAAGCACCATAGACGATTTCATAGCTGGTGAAATTGCTCATCACCCAACCAAAAAAACGTTTTAACACTTCAAAGATGGTGGCACTAAAGCAGGCCGCAATCAGTGCTGAAAGGACGGGGACAATACGGTTGGGTATGGTCCAATATAAAATAAAGAAGCCGACAATGGTCAATAGAAATGAGATCAGCCACAGAATAAAAGAGCCATCGAGTTGATAACCCGCAAAGTTATTACTGAGTACATTGATAGAGGCGACGGTCGAAGAAAGTACAAAGGCACTGCCTAGAACAATAGGTCCTAAGGAAATAATGGTCCAATAACGCATAAATCCGACTAAACCTGTGCGTGTCTCTTTTACTCGCCAAATCCGATTAAATACATTCTCAATCGAAGTCAGCATCAGTACCGTGGTGACAAACAGGAACAGTACACCAATGATGGTCAGGTTACTGGATTTTTCGGTAAAGGCATTTAAGGCTTTATCAAAGGCAATGGTGCTTTTCGGCAAAAAATTGCTATAAATCAATTGTTGTAACTGTTGTCGAGCTGGTTCTAAAGCTTTAATCGAAGAGATAATCACTAAAAAAACAGTCAGCATCGGCACCACTGCAAACAGGGTGGTATAGGTCAAACCTCCTGCTTGTTCCCGACAGCGATCCGCTTCAAAACGTCGTAACACAAACACAATAAATTGAAACCATGTTTTCTCTAAAAAGGGCAGTTTTTTTAGATAACGATTTAAGATCATGGGTTCTATCCTAGTTATTTTTAATAAAAATCCAGTGGAATCACAGGATTTACTACAGCTCAAAAAGTAAAAAATGTCGTATAGTGTCCTTTTTAACAAAATTCTTGAAAGTGATGCAACCTTACGTTCTTGTTCTTTATTACAGTAAATATGGTTCAACCAAGCAAATGGCGCATCTGATTGCCGATGGAATTGAAGCAGCGGGTGTGACGGCGCGCATTCGAACCGTACCGAATTTAACCACCGTAGTGACCGAAGCGGCAGCGAGTATTCCAGCCGATGGTGACATTTATTGCACTTTAGAAGATCTCAGCCATTGTTCGGGTTTGGCCTTGGGTTCGCCAACGCGTTTTGGCAATATGGCCAGTGAGATGAAGTACTTTTGGGATCAAACCACTAGTCTATGGCTGAATGGTGCTTTGCATAATAAGCCTGCTTGTGTGTTTACTTCATCTGGTTCGATGCATGGTGGGCAGGAAAGTACTTTGTTGAGCATGCTACCGCCATTGTTTCATCACGGTATGATGATTATGGGCTTAGCAAACTCAATCCCTGCTTTATCCAACACCAAAACGGGTGGAACGCCATATGGCGCCAGTCATGTCAGCGGACCACGTCATGATCAAAGCTTAAGTCATGATGAAAAAATCTTGTGTGAAGCACAAGGCAAGCGTTTAGGTGAAGTGGTGAAAGCATTGGTTGGAAAGTTTTAACTCAGCGAAAGTCGATATTGCCGCCCAGTTGCGACCATTTTCCAGAAAGTAAGATTATCCGTTGGGTAGGGAATTGGCGCTAAGGCTGGATGATCTAGCTGTATTTTTTCTGCACTTTGCTGGTCTGCGATTAAACTTGCATAGAGATAATCCAATAGATCAACTGGGCTAAACACCTGTTTATACGCATCTTGTAATTCGATATTTTGGTTGGCGAAACACACCCGATGTGACTCATTGTCGTTGATGAAATTGAGTCCAAGTGATTTTTCGATTTGGCTGACCAACTGCTGATTGAACTGTAAGGGAGAGAGGCAAAGCACCAGTTCCTGCACTTTAAAGTGGGTGAGATACTGACGTTGTTGCTGCATTGATGCTCTCCTACGCGGGATTGTATCAATATACGCTGTTTCTGAATGATTGATAAATAGCTTAAATCATCGGCCTAAAAAAGGGAGCATTTGCTCCCTTTTTTATTATTTCTTTAACTGCCAGTCATAGATGTTTTTACGGTAAGCGTACCAGATCATCCACAGACCAATAATAATCATTGGGAAGCTGAGAATCTGGCCTTTGGTCATCCAGCCAAATAAAATGTAGCCTTGGTCTGCATCGGGTTCACGGAAGAATTCCATAAAGAAGCGTGCCACACCATAGCCGACAAGGAATAGAGCTGAAACGGCCATACGCGGACGAGGCTTAGAGCTAAACCACCACAATACGATAAAGAGGATCAAACCTTCACAGAGGGCTTGATAGATTTGTGAGGGATGGCGCACCAAACCGAGTGGATCTGTTGGGAAAATCATTCCGAATGGATAGCTCGGGTCTTGTACTGGACGGCCATACAGTTCCCCGCCAATAAAGTTACCAAAGCGGCCAAACATCAAGCCTGTTGGTACGCAGGGCGCAATAAAGTCCAAGGTTTGGAACCATGTTTTTTGGTACTTTTTACACCAAAACAGCATCGCAATGATGACACCGAGGAAGCCGCCATGGAAGCTCATGCCGCCGGTCCAGACTTGGAACAGCCATAATGGATTTTCTAAAAATTTACCAAATTCATAGAACAACACATAGCCGACGCGGCCACCGAGTACCACACCCAATGCTCCGTAGAAGACCAGATCTGACACCATGTCGCCTGTCCAGCCATCACGTTGTTTAGCGCGATACGATGCTAAACCCCATGCACATAGAAAAGCCAGAAGATACATCAGCCCGTACCAGTGCACTTTGACTGGTCCTAAGCTCAGCGCAACTGGATCAATATTTGGATAGGTCAGCATCGCTGCTCCTCAATTTTATATTTTGAGCAGATTGTAGCGGAATGATGTGAAAAATGTTGTACATTCAATGTGAAAGATCAATGTCCCAAAACGTGGGAGAAAAAGGACTTATGTGTATTGTTGCTTTTGCATGGCAGGTGTTGGATAAAATGCCGCTGTGTTTAATTTCAAATCGGGATGAGTTTTATCATCGACCCACTGCTGCCTTGCATGTATGGCAAAACAGCAGCATTGTGGCAGGGCAGGATTTGCAATCTGGAGGAACTTGGATGGGCGTGACAGCATCAGGCCGTTGGGCGATTGTCACCAATTTTCGCAATGGTCGCGATCAAAAAAATTATACGACTTCTCGCGGGCACTTGATTCAATCTTTCTTGGAAAGTGACTTAGCCCCGATTCGTTTTGCCCAGCAACTGGAACAACTGCAACAGGATTATGCAGGCTTTAATTTATTTATCGGAGATCAAACACAAGCAGTATATATGAGTAACCGTGGCGAAGCTCCCCAAGTGCTCGCCAATGGGGTCTATGTGGTGTCCAATGGTCTGATGTCGGAAGATTGGGAGAAAACCAAACATTTGCGTCAGCGCTTTACCCAAGAGTTGTTACCGATGTTGCAGCAAGTACAAATGACTGAATCAGTAATTGATGCTGCCGCTTGGGATATTTTGGAAGATGAGCGTAAAGTCATTGCTAATCTGTTACCTGATACGGGAATTAATCCTGAGATGGAAGCCTTATTGTCATCCACCTTTATTCAAAGCCCAGTTTATGGAACACGATGCTCTAATTTTTTAAGATTAACTGATACCAAATGGCAATGGCTAGAAAAATCTCAACAGGGTGAACAGCAGGGACAAGTGGTTGATTTGCACGTTGATCTGAAGCGTTAGGTTGATATGTTATAACATAATTATGTATATAAAACAACAAGATGAAATAATACTGTCATCACGATGACATAAAAGGGTCACCCAGCATTGTTATGGTGTAGCCAATCAAGTTACGTCCAAACAATACATCTGGGGATATTCTATGTTCTTATCAAAGACGGGCTTTTCCAAAAAGCTATTGGCGGTCAGTTTAATGGCAGTTTTGTCAGCGGGACTGACTGCTTGTAACGATAGTGATAACAATGAAAAAACAGAAGTACCAAAAACACCCACTGCAAAAAATGTAATTTTCTTCTTGGGCGATGGTATGGGGATTACCACCTTAACCGCATCGCGTATTTATTCTGTTGGGGAAGATGGCGATTTGACCATTGATACGCTGCCAGAAACTGCATTTGTTCGTACCTTTTCAGAAGATGGTCAAGTGACAGACAGTGCACCGTCTATGGCTGCCTATATGACGGGCGTGAAAATGAACAATGAAGTCATTTCCATGCAGACAGGTACCATCGCATCTCCACCGAAAGCAGACGGCACCAGTACCTGTGACGATGTTGCATCCAATAAAGGCAAGAAACCAGCAGAAACATTGCTTGAACTTGCTAAAGCGCAAGGCATGGGCACTGGGCTAGTTACCACAACCCGTATTACCCATGCAACACCTGCCACGACCTATGCGCATGTGTGCCATCGTGATGCCGAGAACGATATTGCGGCACAGCTTGTTCCTGCAGGTAAAGGTACAGGATGGGGCGCGTATAATACTAAATTAAACGATGGTGTAGATGTGGTCTTGGGTGGTGGCTTACGCCAGTTTAAACCAACGACGGTATCGGGCGGTAAACGGGCTGATGGTCGTGATCTGGTCAAAGAAATGCAAGATCAAGGCTATAGCTTTGTTTCAAGCGGAAGTGATTTAACCAAAATTGATCCAAGCAAAACCAAAAAATTATTGGGCTTATTTAATGCCAGCCATATGAACTATGACTTGGATCGTACCAATAAGAAAATTGATGAGCCAAGCCTTGCCGATATGACCACCAAGGCGATTGATGTCCTCCAAGCGAAAAATAAAAGTTTCTTCTTGATGGTTGAGGGTGGACGTATTGACCATGCACTGCATGACACCAATGCCAAGCGCGCCTTACAAGACACCGTTGCATTTGATAATGCAATTAAAGCTGCGATTGATAAAGTCAAACAAACCGATCCTGAGCTCAAGAATACTTTGATCGTGGTCACGGCTGACCATGACCACACCATGGTCTTGAATGGCTATGCAAAACGTACCGGTAAATATGTAAAAGGTGGTGAGACCAGTGTCCTCGGTTTAGTCAAAAACTATAACAAGGCAGGTTTCTCAACCGATGTGAATGGCAACCCATATCCAATTATCGGCTTTGGTACAGGTAAAAAGCGTTTAGACAATGATCGTATCGAAGCACGTGGTGGCTTAGTTGATAACGATAGCTGTAATCCAGTCACGGGCCCAGCGGGTAAATTTACCGATAGTCGTGGTACGGATATTGATAAAGAAGGGTGGTGTACGGGTACCGCTGCAGATGACTTCCAGCAAGAAGCTGTGGTGCAAACTGGTTTTGCTGATAGTGAAACGCATGGCGGTACTGATGTGTTCCTTGGTGCAATTGGTGTAGGGTCAGACAACTTCCATGGCAGCCTCGAAAATATCGAAGTCTTTAACCTAGTTCGCAAAGCCATTGGCCTAGATAAATAACAACAGACTGGAGAACGATGATGTTAAAACAATTTAAATTAGGTCAGTTCGGTATGAAAGCATCTGTTTTAACGGTTGCATTAGTTGCTGCAAGCACTGGTGCACAAGCTGCGGGCGAAGCCAAGAATATCATTTTCTTCTTGGGTGATGGTATGGGGCCAACCACAGTCACGGCAAGCCGTATTTATGGCTACGGTGAATCTGGCAAATTAACCATGGACACCTTGCGCCGTACGGCAAGAATTAAGACATATTCAGAAGATGGTCAAACCACCGACAGTGCTCCTTCAATGGCTGCTTATATGACGGGCAAGAAAACCCGTAATGAAGTGATTGGAATGACGCCTGGGACGATCGCGGTTGAACCAAGTGCGGGTACAGCACCAGATGGTACCAAAGTATCTAATGCCATCAATAATTGTCCAACCCCAGGTTCAAGTGTGGCCGCGGGCAGCCCTGCGGAAACGATTTTAGAACTTGCCAAAGCCAATGGCAAAAAAGTCGGCGCAATTACCACCACGGAATTGACCCATGCAACGCCAGCTGCAACATTTGCTCATGTGTGTAATCGTAATGCACAGTTTGAGATTGCACGTCAGGTCATCCCTGGCGGTGCAGGTTATAACACTAAACTGTTAGATGGCGTTGATGTATTGATGGGTGGCGGGCGCAATCATTTCACCCCTTATAATGCGGCGGATAATAAGAAGGGGCGTATTGATGGGCGTAACCTACTGAATGAATTAAAAGCCAAAAACTACACTGTTGGTGCGACCAAAGCAGAGATGGATGCAGCACCATTGAATAAAAAATACATCGGTCTTTATTCAGCAACCTCACATTTGGAATACGATTTAGACCGAGCACGAACAGCACCAAACCAACCAAGTTTGGCTGAAATGACTGCGAAATCAATTGACCTGCTACAAGCACAAGATACTGCGGGCAAAGGCTTTTTCTTGATGGTGGAAGGCGGACGTATTGACCATGCTTTACATGGCACCAATGCCAAACGTGCATTGCAAGACACCATTGCTTTTGATAATGCGATTAAGACGGCATTGGATAAAATCAAGAAAACCGACCCTGAGTTAAAGAATACTTTAATCGTTGTTACGGCCGACCATGACCATACCATGACCTTTAATGGCTATACCGCGCGTACGGGAAAAACTACAACTACTAACCCAGGTATTTTGGGTTTGAGCTATAGCTATCAAGAAGCCAAAGCGACAGATACTCGCACACGGGTGCTGGCGGATGGTAAAAAGCATGCGCCGAATCTGGATGTGAATGGTAAAACCTCAACCACTTTGGTATTTGGTAATGGTGGTGGGCCACGTCCAACCTCACGCATCGACATTACCGACAATGACGCAGCTGCCGATGATTATTTACAAGAGGTTGGGATAAAGTTGGGCAATCCTGGTTCTGAAACACATGGTGGTGGTGATGTGCTGTTATTTGCTGAAGGTGCGGGTTCACAAGTATTTAAAGGTACACGTGAAAATGCATGGGTATTCAGTAAATTAAAAGAAGCGTTTGGTTTTAAATAGGGGCTGCTAACATTTCACAGATACTGGCGACAGAGGATAGCCATTGTCTGCGTTTCATGCCTTGTTTCTGTTGTTTTAGCCAATAACGCAGGGCATGGTTGAAATGTTAACAGACCCTCAACACTTTATTGAAGATTTTCATCATATTGCAAACAACCTCAGTCACTATGACTGAGGTTTTTTTATGTAGGAAATAACATGCGTCTAGTGATGAGTGCAATATTACTGAGCGTGGGAATGACGTCATTGCATGCAGCGCCGTTATTAAGTGCCAGCATTACCCGTGAGACCCAAAGTATTGGCAATGATGGTGTGACCCGTACCAGTGTGTTTCAGGAGCGTATGTATCGTAATACTCAGAATATTTGGATTGAACGTGTACTACCTAAACATCACCAACATGGACATGAAAAGGGCGGGCATAAACATTTGGATTTAGCAGAAGCGGCCCAGCATTATTTTATTGATCAGAAGAAACAGCCCAAACTCAATTTGGTGCTGATGGAAGATAAAACCGTTGTGCATTTACAAGATGCCGATGTCGATATGTTAGGACTGAGTAGCTGTTGGAGCTGTGTGTATTCATTGATTGACCCTAAAAGCTTAAAGGGAATGACCGTTAAGAAAAAAGACAGCAATAGCACTTGGTATGAAAGTCAGAATAAGAAAAATAAAATGAGCATCGAATGGGACAATCGCAATAATATTGCCAAACGGGTGGAAGTACGCAGTTTAGATGGTTTGCGCTACGACATTTTAAAAGCCAATATCCAACAGGTGAATATTGTAGAACCGTGGAAAAGCTATAGTAAATTCAGCAGCAAAGATTATTCAGACTTTGGTGATTAACCGCATAAAGCTGAATTAACTGAATTGAGCTCCTTATTTAAAGGGGCTTTTTTTATCATAGAAATTGATCTGTTCGGTGACCGCTATCATTTCAATCTTTAAATGAAATGAGCTTACTGTTCGATTCATTTCATATAAGCACGAGTACGAGCTGAATGATTGGATTGTGATGGATTGAGATAAACAAATGCCGACATGATGTCGGCATTTTTTTTTGAGTGGATTGCTTAAATTAAGCTTTTTTCTCAATTGATGGCGCAACTGGATCAGCGGTGATATAGCCAACACTTGCACTATAACCACCATTGTAGTTAGCCAAAACTTTTGCTTTTAAATCAGCAGGAAGACTTGAACTATCACCTGCATGTTGGAAGTTGCTCATGATATAGGTCCAGCCATTGACTGAGTCAACCGCATGTAGACCTGTTGACTCTGCACCTGCTGGTGTTGAAAGAATTCGATCTAAAGATTTAGTCTCAACGTTATAAGCCCAAAGGAAGTTATTGGTATGGTTACCACTATCTTCACCAATGAACAAAGTACGTAATGTTTCAGAGAATTTTAAGTTGTCTGGGCTAGCAATGTTATTTGGATCAGCGGTATTGCCCAAGCTGTCTGCTGGAATATCTTTGCCCATGAGAATCATATGGCTTTGATATGGTGTCCATTCACTATTGATCACATTATTTAAGTGGTCAACTTGGCTGCCTTTCAGGTCATGGGCAAGTACACCACCAGCTTTTAATGTGCTCTTGAATTTAACATTGTGTGCAGCAACCCAGCTCGATTTACCTTCGATCATCGAGTCTTGAATATTGGCAAGTGCAGAATAAGCCACTTTATCTTTGATATTCACGGTGGTTCCTTCCATTTTGGTGAAGGCCATACTACCGCCTTTGAGGGCTGCATAACGGTGCGTTTCGAGGAAGGCAGCCGCTAATTCGATTTCTGCTTTACTGAAACCGTTATTGGCTTCTTTTAACTTGATCCAGAGTGTTTTCTTATCCAATACAATCTGCGTATAACCGCTTAAGTCTGCAGGTGCGGTGGTTAAGCTCTCCATAATATTGTCAGCTTTAATACCACGAACATTGACCAAGTCTTCAATGGTTTTACTGTCGGTATGACCCAGTTTGATCCATTTGATCGGTGCTGTAGAGGTTTCATTCAGCTCAGCCGTGTACTTGGCAACGTAGAGCGTCCCAGCAGATAAATCTTTTTCTTTATCTGCAATAAACATAAAGAAGCCGCCGTTGGTATAGTCATCACCCATGATCACGGTACGGTTGTCTGGCATCACTTGAATCAACTCATGTGAAATACGGCCTAAGCAGTAGTGCTTAACTGCAGTACCACGACCTTTACCATCTAGAATGATTTCTGGTAAATGACCATAGTTATAGGCATTGGCTGTATTTTCATTGCCATACAGATTTTTACTGTAGGCTCTTAATGTGGCTAAGGTACTACCAATTTGATCAAAAGCATCTGGCTCATATTCTTCACTTGAAAGGTGTGTATTCCAAGGTGAAAGGCTAGCTCCACAAGTAATCCATAGACCATGGACTTTAGACATATCGACATTGAAGTATTTTTTCAATGCAAGATGTCCTGTTTTTTGATCTTGGTCTAAGGTCAATACGGCAATTGGAGACGGTAACTGACCATACATACTTTGTTTGGCCAAGTTTTGTGTGGTGTATTCGAACTGAACCACATGGAACACAGGGTTGTTGACGCCGTCAACTTTTGCATCTTTGAGATGGATCATTGAAGAGCCATCTGGACAGTCAGAGAAGAATTGACGTTCTTGACCTGCAACTGATGTATCTTTGATCGCTTTGTTGTTAATGTCGTAATAGCTACCTGCGATAATTTTGCCACCATTGATATTATCAACTTCCATACCAGTGCGGAAAAATTCTTGATAACCTAATTTATATTCGGTTGTAGTATTGTCTTCCCAAGTCACTGTTAAACTTGATTTAACAGAAGTTGTTGCCATTTCTGCAGTGGTGGTTGGAGCCGCCATTGGCGTAAATTTGGCATTTTTAAATTTAACCAGTTTTGCTGGTGGTGTAACAACGTTATTATCGTTGTCATCATTGCAACCTGTTAAAGCTGCTGCTGTGCCCATTGCCCCTAGTGGTAAAAACGGAACACCCGCGAACCATTTTAAAATATCACGACGACTTGGCTGATTAGTATTGGCTGTCATAGTAAATCCGTATCTGTAATATATGGTAAATAAATCCTGATCGATTCTATGAAGCGGAGATGACAGTTTTCTGACAGTTTTAAGGCAGTTTGAAGACAATTTTTATTTTATAAATAATTAATAAATATTAAATTATAAAAAATAATCCCCGAAATGTTTTCGAGGATTTTTCACATATTTGAATTAAGCTGATGCTTTTCTTTTTTCCAGTATTTTCCCGAGGAACAAACCCAGCTCGAATAACATCCACATTGGCACGGCCAGCATAATCATCGACAAGGCATCGGGTGGTGTGACAAACATCGCCACAAAAAAACAGCCAACAACAATGAAGCGACGTTTTTCAACCAGACTTTGGGTACTGACTACACCAATTAAAATTAGTACTAAGGTAATGATTGGGATTTCAAAGGTAAAACCAAACACCAAGAATAATTTTAGACAGAAGCTTAAATAACTGTTGATGTCTGTCATTGGTGCAACTGTTTCTGGGGAAACGCTGATAAAGAAATGCAAAATTGCAGGCAAGGTAATGAAATAAGCAAATGCCACACCTAAATAGAACAGTACGATACTGCCTAATAATAGGGGAATGGCCAAATGACGTTCTTTTTCATACAGTGCCGGTTTGATGAAGGACCAGATCTGATAAATGATATAAGGCATGGCCAACATGAATGCGACAAATAGATTCAGCTTAAACGGTGCCATAAATGTTGCCGTGACATCGGTGGCAATCATGGTGGAGGTTGCAGGCAACTGTTGTCTCAAAGGCTCAGACAGCCATTGATAAGTGGTATTTCTAAAGGGCAATAAGCAGAAGAAAAGAAAAATCGTGACCCCAACAATTTTAAATAGATATTGTCTCAGCACAATCAAATGCTGCATCACAGGCATTTGTTGTAGGGTTTCTTCAGTGCTGACTGAAGTTGAGGGTAATTGGCTCATACGGCAATCTTTAATTCTGAATCAAACTGTTGAGTCGATAAACTCGGCTCAAATTTGAAAGGTAACTGCTTTTGATATTCAAGACTGAAAGGGATGATCGCTGGCTGAGAAAAAAGGGTATAGCTGATCGGGGCTTTAGTCTCAGTTTTTACTTCCTCAGCTTCAGAAGGCGTTTGTGTATTTTTAAGCGCGTCCAGCTGTTGTTGCATCCTGCGTTCAAGTTCAGTGATCTTATCAATTTCTTTTTGCATTTCTTCGCGGAACTCAGAAAGGCGTAACTCTCGATCAATTTCGTTCTGAATATTGTTGATAAACTTTTTAATTTTTCCATACCATTTCGCTACGAACCGCGCAGCTTCTGGCAATTTATCAGGACCGAGCACCAGCAATGCAATCACAGCAAAGCAAAAGATTTCGGTCATTCCCAAATTCAGCATAGTCGTGCTCGCTTAGCTTTTTACTGAGCTTTCAGTATTTTTTACTTGAGCATCAATGGTGCGAGGTTCATTTAAAGGTGTCGCAGCTTCTTCTTCTTTCATTGATTTTTTGAAATCTTTGACTGCACCGCCAACATCTTTACCGAGGTTTTTTAGCTTCGATGTACCGAACAGTAGAATCACTACAATTGCAAAAATCAGTACGTGCCAAATTGATAAACCAGCCATCTTTCTATTCCTATAAAACTTTGGATATATCTCAACAGCTTGGCATGACAACGATGTGACATTTATATTGCAGTTTTAAGACAACGCATTTACCCAATGGTAAATAGTGCTAGCATAAGCAACATATCAAGACATGATAAAAACAGATCGACATGACCTTTATTCTCCCCATCAGTGCCTTTATCTTCGGGCTGTTGCTTGCTCAATTCAAAGTCGCGGAACAGGCGAAGAAAATCTTAGCTTCCTTATTGGCACGGTTATTCATTCCTGTGGTGATCATCTACAACATGGTATTTTATCAGGCGGGTAGCTTTGCACTGATGGGATTTAGTTTTATTACATCGATTCTTCTATTTTATGGTTTTTTCTACTTCTCAAAGGATCGCTTACAAGCGCTCTGTGTAAGTTATAGCAATATTGGCTGGCTGGGTTTTCCATTTGCCATCGCCTTATTTGGTGAGCAGGTCAGCGGTGCCATGATCGCGCTGTATATTGGGGGGGCGCTGTTTGGCAATATATGGGCAGTGTCTGCTGTTTCTGAAGCACCAACGAATTATTTATCGACATTGCAAAAAGTTCTTAAGTCGCCACCAGTATTGGCCTTGTTTGCAGCCCTGATTCTATGGCTGGTGGGTATTCATCGTTTGCAGGATAATTTTGTTCTAGAGGGGCTGTATGATATTGCCAAATTTGGGATGAGCTTTGCGGGCATGTGTATTTTAGGTATGTGGCTGAGACATACTCGGGTGCATAGGGCTGATTTGTGGCTGAGTACTCGAACTTTAATGTTCAAAATCTTGTGTGGCATCATAATTTGTACGTTGAGCTATTATTTTATTGCGATTCCGCAGATTGAATCATTGCTCCCAGTTTTGTTTTTCCTATTTTGTTTACCACCCGCCGCCAATATTGTCGCTTTGGAAACCCATTATCAAGGTACGGGGGTGTCAGCTCGCTATATTGCTGCGGGAACGGTTGTGAGCTGTGTGGTGATTGTAATCTATGGTCTATTGCTACATATAAAAAATGCCCTCATATAGGAGGGCACTTTAGGGTTTTAAACTAAACTTGCTTTAAACAGCTGCATGGCTTGACCACGATGGCTGATTTTATTTTTCTCAGCTTTGCTCAGTTCAGCACTTGAAACATTGAGTTCAGGCAGCCAAAACAGCGGGTCATAACCAAAACCGTTTTCACCACGTGCTGCCGCTAAAATCTCACCTTTCCAGATACCTTGGAAAATTTGTGGAAGTGGGTCTTCTGCATGGGTGACCAATGCCAAGACACAAACAAACATCCCTTCAATCGCTTCACCCTCTTTACGCAAAGGTGCAAGATCAGCCAACAATTTTTGGTTATTGGCAGCATCATGACCGTGTTCACCCGCATAGCGTGCCGAGTAGATGCCAGGCGCACCACCTAAGATCGGGACACATAGTCCAGAGTCATCTGCTAGCGCAGGTTTACCTGAAAGTTTAGAGGCATGGCGGGCTTTGATAATGGCATTTTCAACAAAGCTGAGACCGTCTTCAATTGCATCTTCAATATCGAGTTTGCCTTGAGGAATGATTTCAGTAGGAAGATTGAGTTGTTGAAAGAGATGTTCAAATTCGAGCACTTTGCCTTTGTTATTACTTGCAAGGACAAGGCTGCCTTGGTTGAGCCATGATTGGGTAGACATATCAGTTTCAGATCAATAAAAATTAAAGAGGATTTTAGGCAAATTTTATGAAAATAGATACCTTATACATACAGGTATGTCTATTCTAGAGAATTTGTTATGCTTAGGCTTGAAAGAACAAGAATAGAGGGGAAATGATGAGTCCAACCTTTTTACATGAATTGGCTATAGAGCAATTGCAGCATATGTCTCAGGAGGATATTGAACAGACGTTAAAAGCTGAACAATTGTATTGGGAGAATAAGCCTCAGACGCTTTACTATCTTGCTGTAAATGGAGCTAAAACAAAAAATGGTGGCTTGGTTAGAGCTTCTTATCATTATTACAAAATTGCAGGGATGTCGATTGCCCGTGTGGGTGATGATGTCATTTATATAGATGGCACAACGTCCAAAATTATTGCAGGTGCAGGGCAAGCATGTGTGCTTGATGGCGTGCCAGTTGCTTTGGTAGGGAGTCATTTAGAAAATGGTGATGAGATTATTGATAGTCCAAATACATCCGTTGCGATTCGTATTTTTAAAGATCAACCAAAAATTGATAACTTTCTAAGTTCTGATAAATCTATAAAGGACTAAATTATGGCAAAGGGTTTTGCGATTCATAATGCATTTACAGATCATGGTGGCATGATTCCAGCAACTCAAATGATGAGTTCTCAGCAGGGAAATTTATTTGTAAGGGCGGGAGATGGGCATCTTTGTCCTAAATGTAGATGCTGGTCTACAGTGATAAAAAGCCATGATCATGTCATTTTTGATGGTAAACCTGTCGCTTATGTCGGTGATAAGCTAACGTGTGGTGCAACCATCATGCCTCAACAAACACATGTTGTTGGGAGCAGTGGCTCTGGAAGTACTATAAGTACAGCAACATCATCTTTTGTAAATAATAAGCAAAATACTAAGGATAGTTTTGTTGACAATATAAAAAAATTTGAGATTGAGCTTACTGATATGAGAAGCTCTCCCTTTATTCCATTGGGTGTTTCTAAATTTAAAGATTTTACTTTTTTTGTAAATATTAAAAAGGGGACTTATGATGCTATTAGTTTAGAGGTTGAACATGAGGGAACATTTGTAGAAGTAAAAAAAATAGAAAAAATATTCACGGCTGGCCAAAAGGTAAATATTGACTGGGATGGTTTCTTAAATAATTTATATGATAGTAAGTTCTTTTTAAAATCTTTAGGAGTTAAATTTAAGCTGAAAGGTTACTCTTGTGGTTCTTGTCAATGTTCTGATGAGAAAATATTTCAATTTAAATATATTAGTAAAGACTGGATGGATGTAGTTATTAATAAGAAAAGTAATCACATTTTAATTAACTTAAGGGTAAATTTAACTGATGGTGGAGCAAGTGGACTGTTTAATGAGAGGTCAGTACCAGAAATTACAACTAAGTTGAATAAAATTAAACCATACTCTTTAAGAACGCGGTCTTTTTTACAATTGCAACAACTATCTTTGGATGGTATTAAGTATTATTGGAGCCGTAATAGTAGTCATCCTACAGGGAAATTTATTTCTATTAACAGTAAAAAATATGAGGTTTTCCTGAAACCTTCTTTATCTGATTCTAAGGCTATGCCTGAGATGAAGTTAACATATATTACAAATGTTAATCCTAATGACTTTATGTTTAGAAGTTCTAATTGGGCTTTGTCAAGAAAAACAGCATACGCAACAGGATATTTAAAACTAGAGAATGATTGGTATTTTTATAAGCATGAATATTCAGATAAAAAGTTTAAAGAAACAATTGCCCATGAGATTGGGCACGCGATAGTAGAAACGTATGCTGGGTTCAAAGAATCTATTACACATCATGGTTCGTCAGGTTATAACCAAAATCCAAAATCTGGAACTACTTATCCTCAATCTGGAGAAATTGACCTAATGAAATATGCTGAGACATCTCTTAGTCGGACACCTTATTGGGATACTCGAATGATAGCAAATGAAAATGATGTTATAGGACTTTTATTCATATCAGGAATTGCTAGAAAATGAGAAAAAGTATAATTGTTATTTTATTAATAGTGATTTTTTCAAGCGTTTCTTGTTCAAAGAAAACAATTTATCTGACCCCGGAAGTTACGGGGTATATCTATGATATTAATTCTAAAGAGCCTTTAGGTAACAAAAAAGGTTATATAAGCTTTTCATTACCTACTGGAAAAACTCCAAAACAATCATTAAAATCATCAGGTAAGTTTGTAATATACCCACTTAAAAAAGAATATTATATTTTTAAGCCAGATATAAGCTCTTACAAGGATGTTCCTTTGCAGATATATATATATATAGACGGTTATGAAGGGGAAATACTGGATTATTCAAAATTCTTTTGGAGGCAAGTTCCGAAAGAAAAAATAGGTTTTGATTCTTATAATAAAGTTGAAGTAGGTAAAGTATATTTGGATCCTGAGAAATAGACTTTAATTTTATTGTTATATCGAATTATGATTTTTATGTATATTATACAAAAGGCGATTTTGTAAGGTAAAGGTAGTTCAAACGACAAAAAATATCATTTTGGGAGTTAATGTAAATGAAAGCGATAAGTTTTCTGTTGGTTGTATTTTTGAGTTCTTTTTTTAAGTAGAAGCGAACTCAGTTCAATTAAAACCAAATGATTTTGCTTTGAAAGTTTGTCTGGATGATAATTATTAGAAAATGAAAGCCTATCAAAAAGAAAATTTAAGGGGCTATTCTTCATTTAATGTGGGGACACCTGAACAACAACTTGCTCTTTCAGACTTTGTTAAATCAAATACAAAATATTTTTATAAAGAAAATTTACCAATTTATATTGAGTCTAGCTCAGGAAAAGTAATACTTTTTTCCAAAAGTGTATGGAGTTTTATAAATCTGATAAATTATAAATTAAATTAGTTGAGTTGTTGATTTTAATATGGGTATAGTTGGTGTGGGTATCTATGATGAATGCTATTTGGAATTTTATCTTCACATCTAAACAATTAATTTTTGTGTATACGACTATGAAGATAATTTTTTTTGTATTTTGCATTACAGGGCTAATTGCTTGTACACCGAAAACTATTATTTAAAACCAGAGATATATGGGCAAGTTTTTGATATTAAAATAAAAAATCCTATTTCTAGTAGAGAAGGATATATCGGGTATAGCCTTAACGATGATACAAGTATTAAGACAGATGAGCATGGTCGATTTAAGATTACCCCTAAGGCTGAGTCTTATTATTTTTTTAGGCCGAATTTAAAAAAAATGTCCGCTAGCGCCCCACAAATTTATATTAATTTTAAAGGGTATCTAACAAAAACATATGATTATTCAAACGGGAAACCTCTTGACGCTATTAAAGAGAATCCTGGGGCGAGAATTTTGGAAAAGATAGATGTCGGTATCATCTATTTGGAACCAGAAAAGTAAAAGGACTTTGATCGAAGCGTTTAACACGAAACTGGAAATTAGATCTAAGCAAATAAAAAACCGACTTTCACAAGTCGGTTTTTTATATCACTCAATAGATCTAAATAAGATTATTGCGCTTGAATCCATTTATCAGCACGGTCACGTGCAGTACGAATCTGATCTTGAGTTAAGTTTGCAGCCAATGCGGTTTTCTTACCTTCAGAAAGACTGATCACTTTAGTATCCAACATGCCATCACGGGTTGAAAGCTCATACCACTGATAAGCACCAACAAAGTTTTTCTTCTGCTCTTCCATCATTGCGAGATTAAAGCTGGCACGGTTGTCACCATTGCTTGCTGCTTTCTCAAAATATTTACGAGCTAAAGCTTCGTCTTTCTTTACACCGATGCCATCTGCATACATGCGGCCAACATTCAATTGCGCCGCAGATAAACCTTGATCTGCTGCTGCCTTGAATAAAGTGAAAGCTTGTTTTTCATCTTTAGCCACTTCTTTACCAAACTGGTAACGGGTTGCTAAGTAAAACTGTGCCCCAGCTTGACCAGATTTTGCTGCGCTTTGCAATTCATTGATACCCATCACTGAATATCGCGCTGCCTGCGTTGCAACCGATTGAGGTTGAGCAACATAGTCAGCGTGCGCTTGTATACTGATCAGACCAAATAAAAATGTGCTGATTAATGTCTTTTTCATAGAGCGCTCACTCGATAAATTGCGACTTCACCAAATAGGTTCGGCATATGCTTACTGAGCATACTACCTTGTTGGTCACCATTAACGGCAAGTCGATTAATAATTTTAATCCGATTCTCAGCACATAAGGCTTCAAAGTCACGGAAAGTACATAAATGAATATTCGGGGTGTTATACCACATATAGGGTAAAGCTTCCGAAACAGGCATTTTCCCTTTCAAGGCAAGAAAAGAACGTGTCTTCCAATGCGCAAAGTTTGGAAAAGTAATAATGGCCTGTTTGCCGACACGCACCATATCACGAAGTAATACATCGGGTGCATCTACAGCTTGCAAAGCTTGTGCCATGACCACAGAGTCAAAAGACTGGTCGGCAAAACGGCTTAAACCTAGGTTTAAGTCCTGTTGGATAATATTTAACCCCCGACTGATGGCAATTGCAATCTTTTCTTGATCAATTTCTAGCCCATAGGCACGAATATTGTGCTGTTTGCTCATATGAGCCAGCAATTCACCATCACCACAACCTAAGTCTAACACGCTAGAGTTCGGGTTAATCCATTTTTCGGCGAGTCGTTGATCTATACGCATTAGTGCTGCTCCTGCGATGTCGATTGCAACTGTTGTTCTCCACCTAAAAATGCGCGTAGCGTTTTTACATACAGTGGAATAGGGAATAAGAACGAGTCATGGCCTTGTTCAGCATCAATATCTAAGTAGCTGACAGGCTTATGATTATCAATCAAAGCATCCACCAGTTCCTGAGAACGACTTGGGCTAAAACGCCAGTCTGTGGTAAATGAAATCACCAAAAATTGGCACTTCGGTTGACTCATGGCCTTCGTCAAAGAATGTTCATATTCACGCGAAGGGTCAAAATAATCCAAGGCCTTGGTCATAATCAAGTAAGTATTTGCATCGAAATTGCGGCTAAATTGTTCGCCTTGGTAACGTAAATAGCTTTCCACTTGGAATTCGACATCAAAACCATACATAAATTTTCCCGATTTTAAATCGCGACCAAATTTCTGTTTCATGGCTTCTTCAGACAAGTAGGTGATATGACCGACCATACGCGCCAAAATCAAGCCGCGTTTTGGATAACTGTCATTTTCCAGATAACGACCATGATGGAAATCAGGATCAGAAAGAATTGATTGGCGCGCGACTTCGTTAAAGGCAATATTTTGGGCTGATAATTTTGGTGCACTGGCGATGATGGCGCATTTTTGTAATCGGTCTGGATAATCCAAAGACCATTGTAAGGCTTGCATGCCGCCCAGTGAGCCACCAATGACAGAATACCAAACTTTAACGCCTAAACGGTCAGACAACATGGCTTGGGTTTTCACCCAGTCACGAACGGTAACGAGTGGAAAGTCTGGACCATAGGGACGATTTTCATTTTCAGGATTCGGTGAAGTAGGGCCAGTTGAACCACTGCATCCACCGATATTATTTAAGGAAACAACAAAGAAGTGATTGGTATCAATGGCTTTTCCTGGGCCAATACAGCTGTCCCACCAGCCAGCTTTCTTATCATCTTCATGATGATAGCCTGCCGCATGGTGATGTCCTGACAGCGCATGGCAAATCAGAATGGCATTGGATTGATCTGCATTGAGTGTTCCATAGGTTTCAACCATTAAATCAAAACGCGGCAATACGCGGCCACATTCAAGTTCTAAGGGTTGTTCAAACTGAAACTTTTGTGGTGTGACTACGCCCACTGAATCCGATGGAAAAGACACTGGAATGATTCGCCCTATAATAAATCATTAATAATAAAAGGATACCAATTCAGGTATCCTTTCAAAAGTCATTTTTTCTGATATTACAACTCAGCTTTACTGACGATTATGTGATATTTCACCTATCTAAACGGCTGCAGCAGCCACTTGATCGGTGGTTAATACCCCTTGTTCAATTAAACGATTGGTACATGCAATAATGGCTTCAATGGATGAGGTCACGATGTTGTCATGTACACCCGCACCAAATGCGCTCTTACCTGTGCCCTTCACTTGAAGCTCAATCAAAGCAAGTGCTTTGGCATTGGCACCTGAACTGATACTGCGCTCTTCATAGTTCACCACATCAATTGGTAACTGTAAGGCATTCAACATGGCTGAAATTGGGCCATTTCCTTCACCACGGAGACGTTGAATTTCACCGTCAATTTCAATATCTAATTCAATGATTTGTGTACCATTGATATCTGACAATTGATAATGCTTGGTTTGATAATGGCTATTCTTCACATGCACATAGGTATTTTCAAATAAGCTCCAGATTTCATGTGCACTGATTTCTGTACCATTTTCATCGGTATGTTGTTGTACGATCTGACTGAATTCGATTTGAACACGACGTGGCAAGGCAACGTTGTAGTTTGATTCCAATAAGTATGCGATACCACCTTTACCTGATTGGCTATTGACACGAATCACTGCATCGTAGTCACGGCCTAAGTCTTTCGGATCGATTGGCAAGTATGGCATATCCCATATTTCTTCGTTTTTCTGGAATTCGAAGCCTTTTTTAATCGCATCTTGGTGTGAACCAGAGAATGCAGTAAAGACTAAATCACCTGCATATGGATGACGAGGATGAACTGGTAAACCTGTACATTCTTCAACTGTTGCAATGATTTCATTGATATTTGAGAAGTCCAAGTTTGGTGCAACACCTTGGGTGTACATGTTCAAGGCAATCGCAGCAACGTCCACATTACCCGTACGTTCACCATTACCAAATACACAACCTTCAACACGGTCAGCACCCGCCATAATCGCCAATTCAGAGGCAGCGATACCACAACCACGGTCATTATGACAATGCACAGAGATAATCACGCCATCACGACGTGCTAAGTTACGGTGCATCCATTCGATTTGATCGGCATAGACATTCGGCGTAGATACTTCCACAGTTGCAGGCAAGTTCAAGATCACTTTATTGGTCGCTGACGCTTCCCAGATTTCAGTGACCGCATCACAGACCTCTTTGGCCACTTCTAATTCAGTTGCAGAGAAACATTCTGGGCTGTACTGGAAAATCCAGTCTGTTGCAGGGTATTGCGCTGCATATTCTTTGACTTTGCTTGCCGCATTCATGGCAAGTTGTTTTGAGCCATTGGCATCGACATTTAATACTTTCTGGCGGAAAGTTGGAGAGTTTGAATTATAGATATGCACAATGGCACGTTCTGCACCGATTAATGCTTCAAAAGTACGTTCAATCAAGTGATCGCGTGCTTGAACCAAAACCTCGATATAAACATCTTCAGGAATCAAATCCTCTTCGATCAATTTACGAGTAAAGTCGAAGTCAATTTGAGAGGCAGAAGGGAAACCAATTTCAATATGTTTGAAGCCAATTTTAACCAACATGTGGAACATTTTTAATTTTTGATCCATATCCATCGGTTCAAAAATCGCTTGGTTACCGTCACGAAGGTCGGTACTCATCCAAATCGGCGCTTGATTGATTTCATTGTTCGGCCATTGGCGATCTGGTAAATCCACTCGCTGGTACATACGGCGGTATTTTTTGCTTGGGTCAGCCAACATCATGAGATAACTCCTTGTCGTAGCATGGTTGCTGAGTCAAATTAAAAGCAACGTGCTACAGATATATATGGTGTCTATAAGAATTAATTTAAAGCGAATTCGGGGATCGAGCGCCTAAAAATGTAGGCGAAAAAATTTATACGCGCGCGAGGCGCAGCATCAGAAGAAGAGCAGCGAGATGTTTTGTATGAGACGGGTGGGTAAAGCCGCGATTTGTTTTCATCATCTACCATTCATATGGGGTATTTAATTTTGCAGTTATATTAATCATCTAACGATACTCAGTCTAGGCGAAAATACAGACGACTGCAAAGGTCTATAAAACATTTTAATTTGAATGAATGGAAAATATTTCCCTAATTTTTGCGCTATTTTATATTTGGTGAGAAAAAATTCCCACAATTTTATTAATTGGAGATAAAAAAATTAATTTTATCTCTTTAATGTGAAAAGTGTACGATTTAGAGCTCAGACCACATGCGAATCAGGTTATGGTAAATATTGGTGAGTTTCATCACTTCTGGATAGGCATCGCCATGAGCTGTACGTAATGCACGGATACTTTCATCTAAAGTGAATAGCAAATGGCGTTTACTGTCATCTCGAATCAGGCTTTGTACCCAAAAGAATGACGCGAAACGGCTTCCAGTACTAATGCTGCTGACTTCATGCAAACTGGTTGATGGGTAAAGCACCACATCACCAGCAGGAAGTTTAATCTCATGATAGCCATAAGTGTCTTCAATCACCAATTCACCACCCTCATATTCTTCTGGTTCACTTAAGAATAAGGTACAGGAGAGGTCGGTACGAATTTGCTCAGAAGTTCCTCGAATCAGGCGAATCGAGTTGTCGACATGAAAGCCAAAATTTTCAGATTCATCGTAACGATTAAATAATGGCGGGATGATTTTATGTGGTAATGCAGCAGCTTGGAATAATGGATTTTGCCAAATCGCTTTAATCACGATATCACTAAGTGCATGAGTGAGTGGATCTTGTTCTGAGAGTTGCTGGTTTTTTTTCACGGAAGCGGAAAGAGTTCCTGCAGTGATTTTTCCACCCACCCAATTTGCATCTGCCATCAAGCGACGGAATTCTGCAACTTGTTCTTTCGTTAATACATTGGGAATATGATGAATCACTGTGGACACCTTTTGAGTATTTGCTTCATATGTAAAAATAGCCTCATGTCGAGGCTATTTTATACGAACTGAGTTTAATTCCATAAATATTTTATGGATATTGACTTAGTATTTAAAGTTAATCGCCAAGACAGCATTACGACCATTACCTTCAAAGGCATAATGTGCTGCATGTGCGCTGGTGAAGTAACGTTTATCACCAATGTTGTTTACATTGAGCTGAACATTCACGTTTTTATTTACATCATATTTTGCCATCGCGTTATAGATGGTATAAGTCGGTAAATATTTTGGTGCAGTAGTGTTTACAAAAACTTGATCACGATATTCTGCGCCAGCGCCTAAAGTTAAGTTCGGTAAAACGCGATAAGTTGACCACAACGTTGCGCTGTTTTTGGCAACGAATGGCAGTGGTTTCCCTTCTTGAGCAACAGCATTATAGGCTGCTTTAGTGATTTCACTGTCTAAGTAGCTATAGCCCGCAGAGATATCCCATTTGTTGGTAACTTTGCCGTTTAAGCTGACTTCAAATCCATCCACTTTACTTTCACCAGCATTGGTTGTGGTTGTCGGATCAATTTGAATACGTGTATTTTGCTTTTCAGTACGGAAAATTGCCGCCGTTAAATTTGCACGGTCATTGAACAAGTCCCATTTGGTTCCGATTTCAAAAGTACGTGCTTCTTCAGGTTTCAGGTTATTCACAATATCCGTTGTACCTAAAGCGTTATCGCTGCTATCGCCTTCAGCTAAAACACCCACTGGGTTTGCAGAGGTTGCATAACTTGCATAGATGCTACCTGCTTCAGTTGGCTTAAACACTAAACCTGCTTGGTAAGTGAAGAAATCTGAATCGCTTTCGTATTTTGTTCCTTTCGGAATGGTAATGGTTGAGTTATAAGCTCCACCAGTTGCACCGTAGACGTCTTTATTGTATTTCTTCTCGGTTTCAAATTTATCCCAACGTACACCTAAGTTAAGTAACCACTGTGGATTAAATTCAATGCTATCCAAGGCGTATACAGAAGCAGTACGGCTACGTGTAGTTGATTGCCCTTTGATACTTCCCATTGTGTCGTTAAACAGACCATTACCAGGGTTATTTAAACTGGTACACCAACCGTTTGCCATTGCAGCAGTTGAATTACAACCACTGACATTAGATGCCAAAATAGTTGATGTGGTTTGACCCGCAGCATTGGTAAACGTATGCATACCTTGGTCAGTATTTTGATAGCTCCACTCAGTACCCACATTAAATGAATGTTTGAATGCACCAGTATTGAATTTACCTCTTAAAGACAACTGGTCGCTATAAGCATCGGTATCCAAGATACGGCTTAAAGCACGACGTGCAACTGTACCACGGTAAATATTCCCATTTGAGTCATCAGCATTGGTATACACATAGTCTGACTTTGACTTGTTGTAAGTTGCCACGTTTGACACAGTTAGATTTTCATTAAAATCATGTTCTAACTTAAATGTACCAATATGGTTTTCACGTTTGTCAAAATCACGATCTTTCCAACCATAGTAAGTCCCAGCTTTGACACTCACAGGGCGGCCATCACCTGGATTAAGCGTCACACCAGCAGGGGCGCGGGTTGGATTATTGAATGGAATTCCTGCATCTGGTTCGTCATTGCTACGCAGGTAGTAATAACTTAATGTGCCACGAGTTGCTGTATCTAGACCAAAAGCAAGGCTTGATGCGAGACCTGCACGGGCAAACTCTGCACCATTGTGTTGGCCTGGTTTTTCATTTTCATGTCCCATCACTACGACACGACCTGCAACACCATTGCCAAAATCTTTATTGGCATCAAGTTGGATATGGCGATAGTTATCGGTACCGCCTTGGATACTGCCCTGATAGACATCACCTTGATGCGCCACTTTAGGCACGAGGTTGATACTACCACCCACACTACCGCCACCACCGAGGGTAGAAGAAGAGCCTTTAATGACTTCAACTTGTTCAATCGCAAACATGTCGCGGCTTTGTGAAGTGGTGTTACGGACGCCGTCTACATAAATAGAAGATTGGCCGCTATAACCGCGAATATAAGGCATATCCGTAAATGGTGTACCACCTTCACCGGCACCTAAAGTGATCCCTGGTTCATAACGAAGTGCTTCAAGCAAGGTATTTGAGTTGGTATCTTTAATTAATTTTTGCGACAGAATTGAAACTGATTTTGGCGTGTCTTTCAGTGGAGCAACAAATTTTGCATTTGCAGATTGATCTACTTTTAAAGACTCTTCTTGAGCAGCATGCGCATGAATGGTTGGAAGTTGAACTGCCTGATCCTGAGCAATCGCTGGTACTGCAATGACTGAAAGTGATGATGCAATTGCAGAAGAAACGAGCTTCTTCCGTGATTTAATAAAAGACATGGGGCACGCCTAAGAGTGTAAAAATTTATGCAAAGAATAATCATTCTTATTTTTATATTCATTTGTTTAGAATTGGTTTTTTCAATTGTTTCTAATTATTACAATGGAAAGTTTAATAAATTTCTGACCCTTATTGTTTAATATTGTTGTTAATTTGTTGATTTTTTTACTTAATCTATAAAAACGATTGTGTTTTAAATATTAACTATAAATTTTGATGTTATGGTTTTTATCATTTTACTGAAGTTTTATTTATATGATTTGTCTTCGAAATGTTGAAAGTTTCTGAATATCAATTTGTTAAAGTCAAAATAATTAAAAATTTGATCATTGATAAATATAGTCTTGATTGATGTCGTTTAAACAGGGTGTTCCCATCAATGCCATAGTGATTTCGAATTCTTCCTTGATGATTTTAAGCACATGCGCCACACCTAAGGCCCCAGCAGTCGCTAAGCCATAGATATAAGGACGGCCAATCAGTACCGCGGATGCCCCAAGCGCGATTGCTTTAAACACATCTGCACCACGACGAATTCCACCATCTAAAAGTAGAGGATAATTGGCAGGAACAACGGCTCTGATTTTTTGCAGCGCAATTAATGGCGAAATCGTGGTATCCAGTACTCGACCTCCATGATTAGAGATAATTAAACCTGAAATACCGTATTTGACCGCTTTCTTGGCATCGGCAGGGTGCAATACACCTTTGAGGATTACGGGCAGTTTGGTATTTTTAATCAACCACTCAATATCTTCCCATTTGGGTGCCTTTTTCATGAGACCTTGAAAAATAGGGTGTTCGTCTGCAGCCAAATTACCAATTTCTACATTGGTCAGTGCATGTGGATGTGGCATCTCATTGGGAAGTTGAAAGAAGGTTTTACGCTCTCGATCACGGATGCCTGTATGTGGTGCGTCGATTGTAAGGACGATTGCTTTGTAATTGTGTTGTTCTGCAAGCTGAATTAATGCTAAAGATTGTTCTCGATCACCTTGCCAATACAGTTGAAACCATTTGTAAGGATTTTCTTTATTCAGATCCCTCATATTGGTATTAGTCAGCGTACTCAGGACAAAGTTACTTTGCATCAATTCGGCTGCGAGTGCTGTGGCGTGTTCAGCTTGAGGGTGGAAAAGTGCCTGATGCCCAATGGGGGCAAGAAAAATTGGATGAGGGTAATCCATGCCAAATAAGTTGAGCTGAGTATTGCCCTGTGAAAAATCATTTAAATGACGTGGAACAAGATGAACATCTTGAAATTGAAGCTGATTCTCTTGCACGCTCAGTTCATGCATGGCACCGCCTTGTAAATAATGCCAAGTTGCTTCTGCCAAATGTTGCGAAGCTTGTTGTTCATAATCCGCTACGGTTTGTAGATGCGCTGGGATTGTGGTCAATGGGGGAAGAGCTGACATCAGAAGACTCCCCATTGTCTTAATAGGTTGTGATAATGACTGGTTAAGGCAACCACTTCCTCGGTGTCGCCAAGCTGTTGTCTTAGTTTTAGAATAGTCATATCTAAATTAAACAGCATGGTTCGTTGCCAGTCATCTTTCACCATACTTTGAATCCAAGTGAAAGCAGCAATTCGACTGCCTTGAGTGACGGGTTCAACGCGATGCAGACTTGTTGACGGATATAAAATCGCATCACCGGCATCCAGTTTCACTTCGTGGCTGCCATAGGTATCCTCAACAATCAGTTCACCCCCTTGGTATTCATCGGGTTCAGATAAAAAAACCGTAATGGAAACATCGGTGCGAATCATTTGTCCTGTTTGTGCAGAAGCCTGAACAGCACTATCGACGTGGTTGCCATAATTGCCCTGATTTTGATAGCAATTAAACATTGGCGATAAAATATGTTGGGGCAGGGCCGCTGAACGTAACAGTAAATTGTGTTGTAAAGCATTTAGAACAAACTGACTTAGGGGTTGATACACATCACTTTGTACGTCAATTTGTAAATTCTGTTTAGTTTTCTGCGCTTGCACCCCAGCACTTTGAGCGCCATTGACCCATGCTGAGTTTGACTGCATTTGTTGGCGTAGTTCTAACACTTGTTGTTTACTGAGCAGCTCAGGGATGTGCAACATCATATTTAAAACCTTTCAAAAAAGTACAGCCTGTCGAAAAAGTATAGCTTTTCTGACAGGCTGAGTTCATCTATTCAATCTTCAAATTTGATTGAATTATTTAGAACTTATAGTTGAACGTTAACGCTGCTGAACGAGGTTGACCGAGCACAAAACGGCTACCACCATTGTTCAATGCGCTGATGTAGTCCTTATCTGCCAAGTTGTAGACATTGAGATTAAGCGATGCATTCTTGTTAAAGCTATAACCTGCCATGGCATCAAAGACCACATAAGATGGGACTTTTGGCATATTGGCTGGCGCAGTGCTGTCGGTAATGACACGTTTTTGTTCATCTACATAACGTGTACCAAGACCTACTTTAAAGCCAGCAATGTCATAAGTGGTCCATAATGAAGCAGTCCATTCAGGTGACCAGCGCACAGAGTCGGTTACGGTTTTATCTCCAGCATCATTGAAGCTAATTTGCTCCTTTTGCTTTACTTTCATGTGGGCAACGCCCGCAGAAATGTTCCATGCATCGGTAATTTGACCCACGACTCCTAGCTCAACACCATTAACTTGTGTTTTACCTTCTTGAATTGATTCTTTGGTAATTGGGTCTTGCGTAAACTGGTTTTCGTTTTCTGTGCGATAGACTGCACCAGTTAATGCCAATTTATTTTTTAACACATCCCATTTTGCACCTACTTCATAGTGGTGAGTTTCTTGTGGTTTTGAACGTGAATTATTGGCAGCTTGAGTACCTGAAGTAGCTGCAGATAAACCAAAATTAGCACTGCCAGGAGGTGTAAGCGATTTAGCATAAGAGGCATAAACGCTACTGTTTTCTGTTGGTTTAAATAAGCTGCCCAATTTCCAGCTCACTAGAGTGTCATGTGCTTTTAAATCTGTTGGTGTTTTTGTTACAACGCCAGTCGATGAGTTGGTTGCAACTGTTAGTGCTTCATAGTCTGTATGATAGTAATCTACACGGACGCCACCATTAAATTGCAAGCGGTTGTTTAATAATTTAATCGTGTCAAATAAATAAGCTGCGGCTGTATTGGTTTCACCATCCGTATATGCACCTGTATAAACAAGTTTAGGCATAACATCATAATGATTTGGATTGTATAGGTTTGCCGGTTTTGTTGATGGAGCAGGAATTTGTCCTGGTGCCTGAGTTGATAAGGTGCGTGAAATTTGCTGTTCTTGTAAGAATTCTAAGCCAGCAACCAAATCATGCTCTATAACACCAGTTTTAAAATTTAGGTTGAGTGATGAGGTATTGGCAAGAATTTTATTTTCTTGATCGACCCCTTGATGCGAACGGGAAACAGTCCAGTCATTTGGATTATCTGATTGCTGTGCAGGGGTGGTATTTGGGATTGTTCGGCTTAGGCCATTAATACCAGTTAAGGCACGATTCATTTGTGACTTACCATAACGCGAGGTATTGGTAAATCTGATTTTATCGCCAAAATCACTCTCAATTTTAGCAGTGACCATATCTGAGCTAATGTCTTCATAGTCGTTGACACTGCCATAGTAATTTGAGCGATCAACTTCTTTTGCACTATTTAACTTTGCATCAGCATTGTAGAAGCCTTTCATTCCGACTGTAGGAATACCACCATCAGGAATATTATTTTGGCGAACATGCTGAGAATAGAGATAGAAACGCGTATCTGTATTGAGACCGAAAGCAATCGAGGGAGCAATTGCCCAGCCATTATTTTCTAAAACATCTCGTCCTTCAACGCCGCCGTCTTGCCCCATGACATTTAAACGAACAGCCGTGCTTTCGTTAATGGCTTGATTGATGTCTGCAGTTAAGCGTGCATTTTCAGCGGTATTATAACGTGCGGAAACTTCACGGCTACTTTCAGCTTTCGGTAACTTTGTGACTAAGTTGATATAACCTGATGCTGCACCACGACCTGCTTCAGAGCCAGAAGGGCCTTTTACAACTTCAATTTGTTCTAAGTTAAATACATCACGGCTAACCGCACCCAAATCACGAATACCATCGACATAGGTCGATGTCTGGGTAGAGAAGCCACGCATTTGGAAGGTGTCACCTGCGCTGGTATTACCATTCTCACCCATTTGTAGGGTGATACCTGGGGTATTGCGTAGTGCCTCCATTAATGATGCAGCACCTTGTTCCTGTAACAGTTCTTTTTTGATGACTTGTACAGTTTGAGGTGTATCGAGTAATGGTTGTGTATATTTTGGAGAGCTTACTGCATCTACTTTATAGGTGTTTTCTGCATTCACTTCGATTGTTGGAAGCTTTGCCACACTTTCTTCTTTAGGGGCGGCATGCGCTGCTAAAGGAAGACTTGCTGCAAGCGCAACTAAAGGTGTAGCACGAAGATGTTTACGACTTTTGATTTTTGCCATTGAGAGAACCCCTGAAATTGAAGTGTGAATGACAGAACTTTCAACCTTATAAAACTTTTACAAAAAAGAAGTAAAAGCGAATGAATTGTTAAGCTATGTAACAATTTGTGTGAAGTCTATTGATAATTATTATCGTTATCAATAGCTTTTAATATTGTATAAAGAGCTGTATATATTTAATTTATTGAAATATATTGATATTTAATGAGATTGGTATTTTTGATTAATAATTGGACGAAATGATAATGTAGTGATGGTTATATTTAATCTATTGATATATTTGATTTTACATAAGTTTTTATAAAAAATTGTGCTGTATAGAGAAGGTATATCAAAATTATGTTCTTGGAAAAGTTTTAAAGGAACTTTTGAGTTCATTGTTATTTTGGGGGCGTATAAAAAAACCTGCATATGCAGGTTTTTTTGAAGCTTAATCAATATTCAATTAGAAGTCATACGACACTGATAACCAGAAGTTACGACCTGCAAGATAAGTGCCCGACATTCCTGAGCCAATCATCATATAGTCATAATAAGAGGCTGGATTTCCGTTTGAATCAGTATATGAACCATTGCTGGTGAAGTCTTTGTCGAGCAAATTATTCACTGCTCCATTAAAGCGTAATTGATCATTCACACTATAGCTTGCGCCTAGGTTGAATAAGTTATAACCCTTTAACTTGTTGTTGGTTGCATTGTAAATAATAGCGGCATCACCTGTAGTTTGTACGCTGTCGTAGCGTTTACGCTCAGATTTATACTCATGTTGTAACCATAGATCAAATGCATCGTTAATATGCCAAGTTGAGGTCATATTAAATGCATTTTTAGGGACGTTGCTCAGATATGAACCTTTATTCTTACCTTTGGTAATTTCGGTTTCCATATAGGTATATGCCGCTTTGATATCCCATTCAGGAATAATGCTGTATTTTAAGCTGAGTTCAACACCTTTGGTTTCGGCTTCGTCTGCATTAATTTTTTGTGCAAAAGTATCTTGTTGGGTGATATGTGATCCATAACTTACACAACCAGGACGGTTTGGGGTTTCTCCATAAAAACAGTTTAGTAATTCAGGCCCGTCAGTAATCAGATTCTTAATTTTATTAAAGAATGCTGTGGTGGTCAGATCGAGATTACCATTGTTATAATTGAAGCCAAGTTCATAGTTGGTTGACTCTTCAGGTTTTAGGTTCGGTGAGCCAATGTTAAAAGATGTACCTTGCCCACTAATACTGATAATGCCATTGTGAAGATCTTTTGCTGAAGGGGCTTTATAACCTGTGCTCACGCCACCTTTAAATGTAAGTTCGTCATTTGCATTCCAAACTAAGTAGGCGCGTGGACTAAATTGACCACCAAAACCCGAGTGATCTTCATAACGACCTCCAAGGGTAAAACCGAGGTTGTCGAGAATACGCCATTCATCTTCTGCATAGATAGAGAACGAGTCTTTCTTGAATGTCGCGCCAATGCCTGCAATATCATCTGCAATTTTAGCTTCTTTATATTCAGCACCAACAGTGAGTTTATGATCTGCAATTGGCATCACAACATGTGAGTCAGCGACGAAATCGGTATTCTCTAGTTTACGATCAGCACCTTCTGAGGCATTATTTGGAAAGGTTCTAAATGGAACAGTACGTCCGATAGTCTCTGTTTTCGTTTTACTAATATAAGATGACCACTGACCAAAATTATAATCACCGTCATGACCAATGGCTATTTGGTCACGTTTAAATTCTAATTTATCTTTATAGCCTGTAGCAGCAAGTCTTGAAGCACCTCGCGGTATTGTAGTCCAGTCTTCTGTACCTAAACGATTATCATCATTTTTATAGGTTTGGCTGGAGTGGAAACCATCAACCCAAAAATTATTTTGCTCATTTAATTTAAAGGATAGTTTTCCACCGACATCGTAGATATCTGCTTCACTTGGGCGTGGATCACGACCAGAGGTACCGGGAATTCGTTCAGATTTTTGACGATCTAAGTAAGAACCACGTAGCTGTACGCCTAGCTTGTCTTGAATAATCGGACCATTGACTACGACACTGGTTTTCCATGAGTCGGCTTCGCCACCATGTTCCATGACATTGCCACTGACGGTGACATTGCCATTCCATTCATTACTAATTTTCTTGGTAATAATGTTAATTACACCCCCCATCGCTTCTGAACCATAGCGCGTTGCCATTGGTCCACGAATCACTTCAATTCTTTCGATTGACGCGAGTGGAGGTAAGAAACCATTTGCAGATTCACCAAAACCATTTGGGGTGACATCTGAAGAGGTGGTTTGGCGACGGCCATCAATCAGAATCAGGCTGTATTCACTGCCTAAGCCACGCATTTTAATATTTAAACCCGATGTTTTTCCAATACCGTCACGGATATCAATGCCTGGAACATCTGCGAGTAGATCAGCAATGCTGGTTGCATTTTTCTTTTCAATATCTTCTTTTGTGACCACGCTAATCGAAGCGGGTGCATTTTTAATATCTTGTTCAAAACCCGCGGCTGATACAACAATCGTTGCAAGTTGATGGGTATTGGTATTTTCAGATGCTGTCGTTGTTTCTGCAAAAACAGATGTGGTCATCGCCCCGAGTAATGCGAATGAAAGAGGGTGCAAATTAAATTTACTCATAACTAGAGTTCCAAAGCTGGACGAGAAAAATAGAACAACTGTTCAAAAAGAATGCAAAGTATAGTGATAATACTTATCACTAACAACAAAAAATAACGTTTGTTTTAAGATTCATTTAAGAAAACTATGTTTTTGGCTAAAATGAGAAATATATTTGCTTTTTTAGCATCCGATTTTGTATATCCAGAAAGTTGTCATATAATGTGGCACTTTAAAAATTGTTATTACTAACTAATATCGAGGAAGCCATGCAAGTAACGACTGAAGCGGTTTCGGGCGTTGCCCGTCGTTTAAATGTTTCTGTACCGACGAGCCGTGTTAACGAGCAGTTTGAAGCTCGCTTACAACGCACTGCCAAAACTGTGAAGATCAACGGCTTCCGTCCAGGTAAAGTGCCTTTGAATGTTGTTCGCCGTGAATATGGTGCGGGCATTTATCAAGAAGTTGTGAATGACATCATTCGTGACACCGTATTTGAAGCAATTCAACAAGAAAAAATCAATGCGGTCGGTATGCCGAACATTGAGAAAGTTGAAAACAAAGATGATGCTTTAGTTTTTGAAGCAACTGTAGAAGTTTATCCAGAAGTTGAAGTGAAAGCTTTTGCTGACTTGGAAGTTGAGCGTAAATCATCAGAAATCAACGACAAAGACGTTGATGTCATGATCGAGAACTTGCAAAAACAACGTCAAACTTGGGCTGTGACCAAAGGTATGGCGAAGAAAGACATGCAAGTGACTTTCGACTTCGAAGGGACTGTTGATGGTGAGAAGTTTGAAGGCGGCGCTGCTGAAGACTTTAAACTTGTACTTGGTTCAGGTCGTATGATCCCTGGTTTTGAAGATGGTATCGTTGGTATGAAAGCTGGCGAAGAGAAAGTGATTGATGTGACTTTCCCTGAAGATTACCAAGCTGAAAACTTAGCGGGTAAAGCGGCTCAATTCAAAATCACTGTGAAGCAAGTTGAAAAAGCAAAACTTCCAGAAATCGATGCTGAATTCTTAAAAATCTTTGGTTTGACTGAAGAAGAAGGCTTAGACAAGTTAAAAGCTGACGTTCGTAAAAATATGGAACGTGAAGTTCGTAACGGTCTTCGTAACCAAGTTAAACAAGCTGCATTTGATGCACTTGTTGCTGCAAACGAAATCGAAGTTCCAGCTTCAATGGTTGCTCAAGAAATTGACCGTCAACGTCAACAAATGATCCAACAGTTCACTCAACAGTTTGGTGCTCAAGGTGCAGGCGCATTTGACAGCAGCATGCTTCCAGATGAATTGTTCAAAGAACAAGCTGAAAAATCAGTGAAGCTTGGCGTATTGGTAAGCAAAGTATTGGCTGATGCTAAACTTGAAGTTGACCAAGCACGTGTTGATGCTTACATCGATGACATGGCTTCTTCTTATGAAGATCCAACAGAAGTGGTTGAATACTTCAAAAATGATAAGCAGCAACGTGCTCAAATCGAAGCTGTAGTGTTAGAAGACCAAGTGGTTGATCACATCTTAGCTGCGGCTAAAGTAAGTGATGTAGCGATCAGCTATGAAGACTTATTAAAAGAACAACAAGCTCGTCGTGGCTAATCTTTTAAAAAGTTGATTCAAGAAAAAGGCGCTTAATGCGCCTTTTTCTTTTAGGCTTTGCTCCACTTTTATTGATGCATTTTGTGATCAGCCAAAACATCGCGGAAAGTGCTGCAAAGCCTCTGTTATGAAAGTGTTAATTTAATTCGAAATTGCCAGATTTTAGTCTAAAAAATCGAATATTTCAGATTGAACCTTTTGCAATTTCATTGATTATCCCTCATATTGTTGGCATAGATCGAGTCACAATAATTTAGGAATAAGTAAACGTATGTATGTTCCAACAATTGAAAATGCTTTAGTTCCTGTTGTCGTTGAACAATCATCTCGTGGTGAGCGTTCATTTGATATTTATTCACGTCTATTACGTGAGCGTGTTATTTTCTTAACGGGTGAAGTTGAAGATAACATGGCGAACTTAATCGTTGCGCAGATGTTATTCTTAGAAGCAGAAAATCCAGAAAAAGATATTCATCTCTATATTAATTCACCGGGTGGTTCAGTGACTGCGGGTATGGCGATTTATGACACCATGCAGTTTATTAAACCCGATGTTGTGACCTACTGTATGGGGCAAGCGGCATCAATGGGCGCGTTCCTATTGAATGCAGGTGCAAAAGGCAAGCGTTATTGCCTTGAAAATGCACGTGTCATGATTCACCAACCACTAGGCGGTTTTCGTGGTCAGGCGTCTGATATCGAAATTCACGCACGTGAAATTTTGTTTATCAAAGAACGTTTAAATCGTTTGATGGCTGAGCACAGTGGTCAAGATTATGAAACGGTTGCGCGCGACACAGATCGTGACAATTTCATGACTGCACAAGCAGCCAAAGAATATGGTTTAGTTGACCAGGTACTAAGCAAACGTCCGTAATTTTTAGGACCTAAGTTTAAGATTTAAGTTGTGGAGTAAATATGTCCGAACATCCTCAAGGACAAAAACATTGTTCATTTTGTGGTAAAACGCAATCTGAAGTTGGAAAGCTGATTGCAGGTGAGGACGCATATATTTGTAATGAGTGTGTAGATGTCTGCTTGGACTTGGTTCAAACCAGTCAACAAGTTGAAGCAGGGGATTGGGCGACCAAAGCCTTGCCGAAACCACATGAAATACGTGCTGCCTTAGACCAATATGTGATTGGGCAAGATGTTGCGAAGAAAACCTTATCGGTTGCAGTATATAACCATTATAAACGTTTGAAAGTGGGTCAGTCGACTCATGGGCATCAAGAAATTGAAATTGCGAAAAGTAATATTTTGCTGATCGGACCTACGGGTTCAGGTAAAACATTATTGGCGCAAACACTGGCTCGTTTGCTCGATGTGCCTTTTGCGATGGCAGATGCAACCACCTTAACCGAAGCGGGTTATGTGGGTGAAGATGTTGAAAACATCGTGCAAAAATTATTGCAAAAAGCCGATTACGATGTAGAGAAAGCACAAAAAGGCATTATCTACATTGATGAGATTGATAAGATTACTCGTAAATCTGAAAATCCATCGATTACCCGTGATGTGTCAGGCGAAGGCGTACAACAAGCATTATTGAAAATGATTGAAGGTACGGTTGCGTCTATTCCACCTCAAGGTGGTCGTAAGCATCCACAGCAAGAATTCATCCAAATTGATACAGCCAATATCCTGTTCATTTGTGGTGGTGCATTCTCTGGTTTGGAAAAAATCGTACAGCAACGCCAAGAGAAAGGCGGGATTGGTTTCACTGCAGATGTGAAGAATAAAGATGACAGTAAAAAAGTCTCTGAATTGTTCCGTCAGGTTGAAGCAACCGACTTGGTTAAATTCGGTTTGATTCCTGAATTTATCGGTCGTTTGCCTGTGATTGCAACTTTAGAAGAGCTGGATGAAGAAGCGTTGATGCAGATTCTGACCGAACCTAAAAATGCATTAACACGCCAGTATCAGTACCTGTTCACCATGGAAAATGTAGATCTGGTCTTTGATGAGTCTGCATTACGTGCCGTGGCGAAGAAAGCGCTTGAGCGTAATACTGGTGCGCGTGGTCTGCGTTCTATTCTAGAAAATGTGTTACTGGAAACCATGTATGACTTACCAAGTCGTACTGATGTGGGAACCGTGATTGTGGATGAGGCTGTCATTAATGGCACGGCTAAACCAACATTTAAAGCAGAGCGTTTGCCACAAGTCGGTACGCCAGAGCTGACTGAAAAGAAGGATTTGAAGGTGATTGATTCTAAATCAGCTTAATTCTCATTCATCTAAAAAAGCATGAAAGGCTTGGCTTTTCATGCTTTTTTTATTTGCAATTAGGCGTTGAGGTGTTAATCTTAAAAAATTGAAAAAATGTGCATAGTTTTGCGCGGTTAAAAATAAATCCAAGAAAACGCCTTGAGGGATGTCATGCGTTATTTAATATTGTCATTATGTTGTGCAGGGGTGTTGGCTGGCTGTCAAAGTCATAAGACAGTTGAAAATCCAACCGCACTGACTGCAACACTACCCCCAGTTGATACAGCAAAAGAACCAGGTTTATTGGATCAATATCATGTTGGTGGCTTTAGTGTAGGTGGCTGGGTCAATCAAAAGTTAGGCCAATATTACGCACCAATTAAACCGCAAAATGAACAAGCTGCGGTGGTCTATTTATATCGTCCAGATACGCGTTGGAATCGTCAAGAGATTGCAGCAGCCAATTTATTTATCAATGGGCACCGTATTCCGAGTTTATTGCATAATCACTATTATTGGCTGGAGCTTCCTGCGGGCACCTATCGCCTGAGTGTGAGTCGGCCCTTGGCAGGATTGCATTTCCAGAAGCCTAAATATTTAGACTTTACGGTCGATGCTGCACAAACCTACTTCATTAAATATGATGAAGAAAATAAGATTTCACGTAGTGAGCACACGGGCCCATTTATGATTACACCGGATAAGGTGGCACATCAAGAAATTGCCTTTACCCGATTAAAATCATCGAGCTATAACTTTGTGGCTCAGGATGCTTCAGGCAAAGTTCGTTCCAAACCACAAGAGTTAAAACCAGCCAAGTATGATGAAAAATCAGAAGTACATTTGGTTAAGCCATTTAAACTCTGGAATCCTTTAACTTGGTAGACGAGAAGAGCTATTGGCTTATTCTTCCTGCATCAACGGTTGGATAATAGTGAGGAACTGCTGTTGCAGTTTCGAACTTTGCTCGGGGTCATTTAAGGTTTTTTGACTGAGATTATTCATATACTGAAAAACATTGGTGCTGATCTGCATGGTCTTTTGGTTGATGGATTGGCCTTCAGGTGTTTTTAAAAACTTTAAATAAGCCTGCACCTCTTCTTCACTAAGCGCGTCGGCATAAATTTTCTCAATTGCCTGTAGCGTTTCAGGACGAGCAAATACCTTGGAGCTGGTTTCTTTGAGTAGTTGACTCAGTTCTAAAACGGCGAGGTGCTCTTGAGTGGTGGTTAATTTTTCTTTTCCGAGTACCCGCAATAGAATATTTTCAGCTTCGAGGTCAAGTGTCGGTTGCATTTCATCAAGTGACGTATTTAACACATGTTCAAGGTCACTGAGTTTAATCAGTTCCTTGACTGATTTACTCTGAGCTGGGGCAGCAAAAGTACTTTGCATACTACCGAGAAGGCACAGTCCAATGACCAAGCTGAACATTGATTTATTCATCTGTCTATCACCTTATTCTTCTCATCATTTTTTATAATTTAGCAGAAGCTATAGGCAAAAAAATAGCCGAATACGATGATTCGGCTAGGTGAATTGTATGAATATTATGATGCCGTGAAATTGTTGACGAGAAGCTTAATAAGCGGGATATTTAATTGAGCATAAAATGAAGCCACCATTTTAGTCAGCGTGTATATTACCGTTATTTACTTTTTCTTTCTGTTCAAACAGAGGCATAAGAATCTTTTCGATTTTCTGATTAACTTCTTTTTGGATTTTTGGGTCCTGCATCATTTGACTCGACATCTCCATGCTATTTTGCATAATTTTACTCATCAGCAAGCTATTTTTCTTATTGATTGATTGTCCGATAGGCGTTTCAAGAAATTGAATATTTGCTAAAACTTCTTCTTCTGTAAAAGTTTGCATATAGGTATTTTTCAGCATTTGCAGAAACTTTGGATCAGAGATGAGTTTATTGCTAAACGATTCAGTGACATCCGCAATTTGATGCGCGGCTTTTTTCTGTTCAGCATTCAATGTTAATGTGTTGAAGATTTTTTTGAGCATCTCTTCCGCTTGCTTATCGTAAACGGGGCGCATTTCTTTTTGAGATTGAGCCAATGTTGCTTTTATATCACTGAGTTCCATTGCTCTTTCTACGGAAGTGCTGGTGGCAGGTTGAGCAAAAATAGAAAAACTGCAGACAGATAAGAGGATGCAACTGAGTGTTTGATTGAATTTTTTCATAAGATATTGAGTGATCTTTAATCTAAGAATAAGAGTGTTCTGAGTAAAAAATACTTGATATTGGATTCTAGCATGTTGGAGTGGAAAAGAATAAAGGCTCAGTGATTCGCGTTTTATAGATCTACAAAAGAATAGGTCGCCAATATGCTTTTCATAGGTGATCTTGCCTTCAGGGGAGAGCTGAATTTTTGGATTGAATGAGATGCTATGGTCTTATTTCGGTGTCAAAGGCTCTAATAGTTCGATGATTTGTTGTTCCAACTGTTGATCTTTTTTGATCTGTGCATTGCTATAGCTTTGGTCTTGCTGATCTTGAATGGACTTTAGATTTTGTTTGAAAAAGTCTAGTGCTAGTGGATGCTCGTAAATGTTGAGTAAATGAACCAGTTCTTCTTCCTGATAAAATTGTAAGTAAGGTTGGATGAGTCGTTGTATATAGTACTTGTTAAAATCTTGACTGTGCATGAGAGTGAGTAATTGTTGTTCTATTTTATTTTGATAATAGATTTTATCCTCAACTAAATCGCTAGCGGGAATGTTTTGCAGAAGACTCTGGCTATAGCGTTGCGCTAAACGTTTCGTTTGATAGTGCTGAATGGTTTGATCAAATTGACTTGCTTTTAAAACATCAGTTGCTGTTGCCTGAGTTGCAGGCAATGCAAAGCTTGAAGTGCTAATACTCAACAATAAAATATTAAGAATTAAAAACTTAGGGTTTATATTGAACAACATTATAATTCTCTTATCGCTTGTGGATTTTTATAGGTCAGAATATTTCGAAAAATTTGAAGCATGAATTGTTGTTCATCTAAATAATCTGTTAAAAGCTGAGAGAGATGATTTGCAAAATATACTTCTTTTAGAATGTTCTTCTCGATCAATGCTTGTCCTGTTTTTGTTTGATATTGCTCAATAAAGTAGAGCAGACTTTCATTGGAAACATACTGCTGAAGTTGTTTAAATGTGACCTGATCAGGCTGTTCTGGTGAGCGAAAGAGAGGATCATTTTTAAGATAGAGTTCTGCTATTTTTTCAGCAACTTGATATTGTTCTGGCGTAAGTAAACTTGGATCCAGTCTAGGTGCCTGAATATGGTAGAGGACGCGCTGAGTGGCAAGATTGAGATAATACGCTTTTCGAATTTGGTATAACTGTTCAAATGTTTCTTTTGAATGTGTGACTTCAAGGTATTTGCGTATAGTTTCTGGCTGGGCAGGTTTGGCCCAAGTGTTAGTTAAACCGAAAAACAAAAATCCAAGCAAGAAAATCCATGTATATTGAGAATGCATGAGTGCCCATTTAATTATTATTTAAATATGTCATGATTAAATTTAAAAGGAGCATCGATCTGATGCTCCTTTTTTTGATCTTTATGATACAGCAGCGTCAACCACTGGAATCTTACCGATTTTCGCTTGCCAGATTTTTGGTGCTGTTGCATGGATTGATGTTCCATTCACATCAACCGCAACAGAAACAGGCATGTCTTCAACCACGAATTTGTAGATAGCTTCCATACCTAAATCAGCAAAGGCTACGACTTCCGCTTCACGGACTGCTTTAGATACAAGGTAAGCAGCACCACCGACAGCCATCAAGTAAGTTGCTTGATTGTCTTTGATCGCTTCAATTGCAGCAGGACCACGGTCTGCTTTACCAATCATACCGAATAAGCCAGTTGCTTCTAACACTTGACGAGTGAACTTATCCATACGGGTTGCAGTGGTTGGGCCAGCAGGACCAACAACTTCATCGCCCACTGGATCGACTGGACCCACGTAGTAAATGAATTTACCTTTTAAATCGACTGGAAGTTCTTCACCATTGTTTAACATGTCAACCATGCGCTTATGTGCAGCATCACGACCTGTATAAATAGTACCGTTCAATAATAAGGTATCGCCTGGCTTCCAAGCATTCATTTCTTCTTGAGTAATGGTATCTAGGTTGACACGCTTCGATTGAGAAGAATCCCACGTTACGGCAGGGTAGTCTTCAAGTTTTGGTGCTTGAATATGTGCAACGCCAGTACCATCTAATTGGAAGTGGGCGTGACGAGTCGCGGCACAGTTCGGAATCATACCGACTGGCTTACCTGCTGCGTGACATGGATAATCCTTGATTTTAATATCAAGGACTGTGGTTAAACCACCAAGACCCTGTGCACCAATACCCAATGCATTCACTTTCTCGAAGATCTCGATACGGAGTTCTTCCATTTTGCTTTGTGGGCCACGACGAAGTAATTCGTCCATGTTGATTTCTTCCATAAGTGCTTCTTTTGCAAGCATCATGGCTTTTTCAGCAGTACCACCGATACCAATACCGAGCATACCTGGTGGACACCAACCTGCACCCATAGTTGGAACAGTTTTAAGTACCCAATCCACGATTGAATCAGATGGGTTTAACATCGCAAGTTTAGATTTATTTTCTGAACCACCACCCTTTGCTGCAACGGTAATATCAACTTTATTACCAGGAACGAGTTTGTAGTGAATCACGGCAGGGGTGTTATCTTTGGTATTTTTACGACCAAAAGCTGGATCTGCTAAAACCGATGCACGAAGAACGTTTGAGTTCTCTAGATAACCTTGGCGTACACCCTCGTTGACTGCATCATCCAAGCTCATGCTTAAATCAAATTTAACATCTAAGCCGACTTCAAGGAAAACGTTAACAATCCCTGTATCCTGACAGATTGGTCGGTGACCTTCAGCACACATACGTGAGTTGATCAGGATTTGGGCAATAGCATCTTTTGCAGCTTTGTTTTCTTCACGATCGTAAGCACGGCTCATCGCTTGGATGAAGTCTTGTGGGTGATAATAAGAAATAAACTGCAGGGCATCCTTGATTGATGTAATCAAGTCATCTTGTTTGATGATCGTTGTCATATCAAATTTCTCTTGAGCGGGCGATTAGCTGGCGGGCTAAATTATATGACAAAAAGGAATGAATGTGGGAGTTTTAGCTTAGATTTGGCTAAAGGTCTAAAGCGAAGCTTTGATCTAAATCGCAGCAACAAAAGATGCGCTGTGGATTTTAGTTTTTTCTCAGTTGAGATGGGCTATAGCCAAACTGTTTCTTAAAGCGATGGCTAAAATGGCTGCTTGAGCTAAATCCATATTGTACTGCGATCTCTGTCAGATTCGTTGTGGTCTGTTCAAGTGCTTGATGAGCACGTTCAAGACGGCGTTGCATCACATATTGATGCGGTGGCATCTGCATCGATTGTTTAAACATATGCGCAAAATGATATTCGCTGAGTTGCGCTTGCTGAGCCAGATCAGATAAGGTCAGACTCAAATGGAGATGTTGATCAATCCATTCTAATAGCTGTTTGAGAATATAGGGAGAGAGCCCACCTTTGACCTCCGGGGCTTGCCATTGCGCATGACTATAATTTTTAATTAAATGATTGAGTAATAGCGTCGTCGCCGTACTCATTTGCAAATGGTTTTCACGTTCTTGCCATGCACCATTGAGTAAAAAGTGCCGATAGATCATGGAAATTTGTGGGTCAGCCACAAAAATTTGTGGATTTAAAATGATTTGGCTGGGTTCGCGATCCCAGACTTGTTCGGCCACACGTTGTAGGTGTTGTTCGGTGTAATACAGATGTACGAAGGTGAGTGGATCACGGAGATCCCAAGTGGACTCGAAATCTTGTGGCATCAGGCACATACGGTCAGGGCCGCCGCCATTGTGCCAGCCCTGTTGGGTTTTTTGATAGCTTTCATAACCGCCCTGAATATACATGCTCAAGGTATGGTGGTTGCTACAGACGCTGACACGGTCTTGGTTATTGTGCCACATGGCCAACTGCATACCCGAACCCAGTTCTACCGAGTCGAGCAATTGTGCTTTATATTGCTGTAATTGATCTAGAATCTGATATTTCATCTTCTATACGCAGTGCCAAATAAAGTATTTAGTGTAGGACTTTCAGCCAGTTTTGTCATCTGGTCAAAAAATTCTAGAAAAACGCAAATCCATGACAATCACCGCAAGATGGTGCAAGTAATCATGGCCGCAAAAGCAGCAAAATAGTCGTTGAAGTAATTGAGTTTGGTTCTAATGATATGAATGCGCTGTTATATGCGTTGGTTGTGGTGATTTGGGGAACCACATGGATTGCGATTAGCCTGCAACAACAAAGTGGGATATCAGCCAGTGTGGCGGTGTTCTGGCGTTTTTTTATTTCTGCCATGGTGTTATTTGCCTTCGTTGCTTTGAGCCGAAAGTTGCAGAAACTGGCGGCTAAAGATCATCTATTTTGTATGTTACAGGCTTGCTGTATTTTTGGTTTTAACTTCGTCTGTTTTTATTATGCGGTGCAATATATCAGTAGTGGTTTGGAAGCGGTGATCTTCTCCATGGCGGTGATTTTCAATACCATCAACGCTAAGCTCTTCTTTGCCCAGCAAGTATCAACGCGCTTTTATCCTGCGGCATTATTGGGGGTGCTCGGGATTATTGCTTTGTTCTGGCATGACGTGGTGGGCACCACTTTAAACAGCAATACATTGATCGGTATTGGACTATGTATTTTAGGGACTTATGGTTTCTCTTTGGGCAATATGATCAGTACACGGCATCAAAAACATGGCTTGGATATATTTACCACCAATGCCTACGGGATGTTGTATGGTTCACTGCTGATGGCCTTGATCTCATGGTTTAGACAGGATGAGTTTTTCCCAAGCATGCAATTCAGTGCAATCAGTGCTTTACTGTATCTCGCGATCTTTGGTTCGGTGATAGGTTTTACCGCCTATTTTTATTTGGTCGGACGGATTGGTGCAGGTAAAGCGGCCTATAGCACCTTATTATTTCCTTTGGTGGCCTTAGTGATTTCAACAGTATGGGAAGGCTATCACTGGCAAATGAATGCGGTGATCGGAGTCATTTTAATTCTATGCGGGAATGCAATTTTCTTTGTAAAAGGACCGCAAACCAAGAAAATTCAGACATTAAATAAGCCAGAATCTTGTTAAGATTTTGCTCAATAGCTTTAAAAAAAGAATGACTCATAATAGGCAATGACATGGTACAGGAACATCTAGCGCAGCATATTATTGAACTCTACCAGAAGCATGCTCGTGAATGGATTGAATTACGAGGAAAGCTTCTGTCTGAGAGGGTCTGGCTCGATCGTTTTCTCAGTCTGCTGCCAAACTCGGCGCATATTTTGGATTTAGGCTGCGGTTCAGCGCAGCCGATTGCCGCTTATTTTATTGCACAAGGCTATCAGGTAACAGGTGTTGATGCTTCTGAACATATGATCGAAACAGCACGGCAGTCTTTCCCTGAACAGGTCTGGGTGCAGCAAGATTTTCGGGAGTACTTTACTGAACAAAAGTTTCAAGGGATTATTGCGTGGGATAGTTTCTTCCACTTCACCCAAGATGATCAGCGAAAGATGTTTAAACGTTTTGCCGAATATGCACAATCAGGTACTGCTTTAATGTTTAGCAGTGGGCCTGCACAGGGCGAGGCAATTGGTGAACTCGGTGGAGAGCCACTGTACCATGCCAGTCTCTCAGCGGAGGAATATCAGACTTTGCTGCAACACAATGGGTTTAAACTGATTAAAATGATTGCTGAAGATGTTGAATGTACGGGACATACCATCTGGTTGGCTCAATACCACTCATGAAAAAGCCCTTTCAATCTAAAGGGCTTTTTCAATTTCAATCGAATATTGGATTAATCTTGTTGCTTCGCCTGAATCGCAGTCAAGGCAATGGTAAACACAATATCATCGACCAAAGCACCACGAGACAAGTCGTTTACGGGTTTGTTTAAACCTTGCAGCATTGGGCCAACACTCACCACATTGGCAGCACGTTGCACTGCTTTATAGGTGGTGTTACCTGTATTTAAATCTGGGAAGATAAATACATTGGCACGCCCAGCCACTTGCGAGTCTGGTGCTTTTTGGCGGCCAACACTTTCAACCGAAGCAGCATCGTATTGCAATGGACCATCAATCAAGAGGTCAGGACGGCGTTGCTGTGCGATTTTGGTCGCTTCAGCCACTTTCTCAACATCAGCGCCTGTACCCGAAGTACCTGTAGAATAGCTGATCATGGCGATACGTGGATCAAGACCAAAGGCCTTGGCTGAATCTGCCGATTGAATCGCAATCTCAGCAAGTTGTTCTGCATTCGGATCTGGGTTAATCGCACAGTCACCATAGACATAGACTTCATCAGGCAACAACATAAAGAAAATGGATGAGACCAGTGAGTAATTCGGAGCGGTCTTAATCAGCTGGAATGCTGGACGCACGGTATTGGCAGTGGTATGAATTGCCCCAGATACCAAACCATCGACTTGATCGAGTGCCAACATCATGGTGCCGAGTACTACGGTATCTTGCAACTGTGCTTTGGCTTGTAGTGCATCGAGTTTACCTTTACGCAGTTCCACCATCGGTTCGATATATTGATCACGGATGCTATCTGGATCAATGATCTGCAAATCTTCAGGCAACTGAATACCGCGTGCTTTCGCCACTTCGGCAACCGATTCAGGCTTTGCCAATAAAATACACTGTGCAATGCCGCGGGTTTGACAAATCACAGCCGCTTGTACGGTACGTGGCTCATCACCCTCTGGCAGGACGATACGTTTTTTTGCGGAAATGGATTTTTGTACCAACTCGTAACGGAACGCTGAAGGTGATAAGCGTGGATGTAGGTTGTTTTGGGTATGTTGATCGAGCCAATTGCTATCTAAATGACTGGATACGAAACGCGTGACTTGCTCGGCACGCTCAGTATCATCAATGGGAATTTCATTACCAAAGCGATGTAGCAGTTGTGCTGTTTCTAAGGTATCTAAAGGTGTGTGTAAGATCGGGAGCCCTTGCTTAATCGCACTTTGGCAAAATTCCACGACATTACTTGCAGGTGCAGCTTGCTCAGTCAATACTAAACCCGCGAGTGGTGTACCATTGCTGCTGGCAAGACTGGCTGCCAAGATTGCATCGGTACGTTGTGAGGCGCTAATAATCAATTCACCGGCAACGAATTTATGCAGTTCAGACTCGATATTCGAGGCAATTAAACTGGTGTGCAAAATACGCCGTTGTTTCGCTTCACCTTGATGCAACCATGTGCCATTGATGATTGGAGCGATATCTAAACTACGTGGCACGCTCAGAGTATTGCTGAATGGAACAAGTCCGATAATCGGGAGTTCATCAGTTCCCATAAAGCGGTTATAACGTTGTAATTCCAGTGCAAATGCATTGATGTGTTGATCAAGGCGCAGACTTGGATCAAGTGTGACCGGAATTTCAGCCGTACCCTCAGGCAAGCCTTTGGTCCGCATAAACAACACGCCTGTGGTGCGTGCCGAAGCTGCACCACCGAATTGACGTAAATGCGCATCGACTCTTTCTGCTGTTTTACGTGGATCAGCTAAATCTGCGGTGCTGACCAATACCACTTGTGCATCCAGTGCTTGTGCAAGTGCGGCATTGATTTCACTGACAAAATGATCTTGTCCATTCGGTACTAAACCTTCAACGATAATCACATCATGATCAGCTGAAATTTGACGGTGTAGCGCAACCGCCTCCTCAAGTAACTCATCGGTTTCACCCAAGGCAATCAGTTGTGTTAGTCGCTCATAGGTGATTGGCTCAGCAGATTTATGCTGAAATAAATGGCGATAAAGTGTTGTGGTACGGTCAACCGTGGTGTCTGCAATTTGAGAATAGGGTTTTAAAAAACCCGCATTGATCCCTTTGCAATCTAAAGCGTAGATCATACCTAAGCAGGCTGAAGTTAAGCCGACACCTTCACCTGTGGGGATGAGTAAAATCGTATTCATAGTGACCTTAAAATTGTCTAATATTTTGATTAAATCGTATGTTCAAGTACTTGGCGTGTTTCTTTGGCAATACGACCTTCTTCATCAGTTGGAATCACCCAAATTTGTGGACCTGCACCATTGTCGATACGACCTTCTGTGCCACGAGCTAAAGCATTATTTTTCTCTTTGCTAAACTGCAAGCCAAAGTGAGCTAAATAGCCTAAAGTCTTTTCACGGACATAAGCCGAGTTTTCGCCAATACCACCTGTAAAGACTAAACCATCTAAACGTGGTAGACCGCAACTCAAAGCCGATAAAGATTTGGCTAAGCGATAGCAGAACACTTCAATGGCTAGGGTTGCACCTTCATGACCATTTTCAGAGGCTTCAACCAAGGTACGCATATCGTTGGATAAACCTGATAATCCCAATAAGCCACTTTCTTTATTCAGCATGCTGTCAATTTTCTGGATATCCCAACCCAAATTACTGGCAAGGAACAAATGTAAACTTGGATCGACATCGCCGCTACGTGTGCCCATCACCACGCCTTCAAGTGGCGTCATCCCCATTGAGGTATCAACGCTATGACCATTCCAGACGGCACAAGTCGAACTCCCATTACCTAAATGGGCACTCAACCAGCCGCCCTCATTTTTATGGCCTGCCAGTTCACTGGCGCGTTCAGTCACATAAGCATGGCTGGTGCCGTGGAAACCATAGCGACGTACTTGATGCTCGGTATACAGATATTGGGGTAGAGCATAGCGATAAGCACGTTCAGGCATGGTTTGGTGGAAGGCAGTATCAAAGACAGCCACCTGAGGTAATTGAGGGAACAGGCGCATGGTGGCCTCAATCCCAATCAAATGTGCAGGATTGTGCAGTGGTGCAAGAGGTGTTGCTGCTTCAATACGCTCAACCAGTTCAGGTGTAAGCAATTCTGCTTTGGTGATGTCGCCGCCGTGAACGACACGGTGTCCAATCGCTTGCGGGTTATAGTTGGCTAAACGCGCCAATAAAGTTTCAAGCGCTTTGGCATGATCTGCATAGGGAATTGAAAGTTCCAGTGGTTCGCCCCCAAGCGTAATGCCTTTGATACGGGCATCTGCTGCGCCCAGGTTTTCTGCCAAACCGTAAATACGATCTTCACGACGTTCAGAAATGAGTGCGTATTTGATTGATGATGAACCACAGTTAATTACTAATACAGATATAGCCACGTTTGAACACCTAACAGATTTTAAATTTTATGATGAACATCTTGATTTTGCTGCAACGCATGAGGCAGTGGAATCAAGCGCAATGTTTTAACATGGGATGTCGTCTTGGCGAAGATAGACTTTAGCCTATACAACCCGTTTATAATTCAACCTATTCAGTATAGATTGGAAATGCTTGATTCTTTTGATTGATCTGTTGGTTTTATCATTATTTTTGTATGTAAATATATAAAAAACACGATAAAGATCAAATAAATGGCCTTTATCGTGTTTCTGTGTTCAAATGCTCGGTTTGATTATTGGCGGATTTGACCGTCGCCAAATACAATCCATTTTTGCGAGGTTAAACCTTCAAGGCCAACTGGACCACGGGCATGGATTTTATCGGTTGAAATGCCAATTTCTGCACCTAAACCATATTCAAAGCCATCAGCGAAGCGGGTTGAAGCATTAATCATGACTGAGCTTGAATCCACACGCGCTAAGAACTCACGGGCTAGACTAAAGTTTTCGGTAATAATCGCATCGGTATGGTGTGAACCATATTTATTGATATGCTCAATCGCCTCATCCATCCCTGTGACCACTTTGACTGCAAGAATGGGACCGAGATATTCGGTATACCAATCTTCCTCTGTCGCCGTTTTTACAGATACGCCTAAAATACGCTGCGTTTCAGCACAACCACGCAGCTCAACTTGCTTTTCAGCATAGAGTTCAGCAATACGTGGTAAGAACTCTTCCGCAATCGCTTCATCGACCAATAAGGTTTCCATGGCATTGCATACGCCATAACGATGCGTTTTGGCATTGAGGGCAATTGGTAAGGCTTTTTGCAGGTCTGCTTGTGCTTCAACAAAAACATGGCAGTTGCCATCTAAGTGTTTAATCACAGGAATACGTGCTTCATTACTGATGCGTTCAATTAGGCTTTTACCACCGCGTGGCACAATTACATCTACAAATTCAGTCATGGTGATCAGATGGCCGACTGCGGCACGGTCAGGGGTATCGATCACTTGTACGGCATGTTCGGGTAGACCCGAGATTTGTAAGCCATGTTGAATCGCCGTTGCAATCGCCTTATTCGATTCAAGTGCTTCTGAGCCACCACGTAAAATAATGGCATTGCCAGATTTTAAAGCCAATGAGGCTGCTTCAAGTGTCACATTCGGTCTTGATTCATAGATCATTCCGATTACACCCAAAGGTACACGCATTTTTCCAAGCTGAATGCCTGAAGGGCGATAGGCTAAATCAGTAATTTCTCCGATGGGATCAATCAAGGCAATCACATCTTTTAAGCCTTGTAACATGCCTTTAAAACGTGCGGGGGTAAGCTCTAAACGATCGAGCAAAGCATTGTCCAATTGACGTTGACGACCATTGTCCATATCAATTTGATTGGCTGCTAAAATTTGGGCTTGATTATTTTCCAAAGCCGTATAGATTGCAGAGAGGGCATGGTTTTTCAAATGCGTCGACGCGCTCGTTAATATACGAGAGGCTTGACGTGCTTGAGCACCGACCTGTTGCATATAATTTTGAATAGAATCTTGCATAGCAGTTTGAGATTTGCATGTATTTATAAAGATAGTAACAGTCAACGGCTGAACAATGAATAGGCTGAACTGACAATTCAAAAAATTATGAAGCGTTAATTGGCACAAAAGTTTTTATTTTAGTATGACGAAGATATTGAATCTAAAGCTGAGATTACATATTTTGCAAAAGATTAATGTTCTAAACAAGATAAGTGGTTAAGGAAATGATTGCGTATAAAACGTGCATATGTATAGAATGAAAAAGTATAGGATAAATGTAATACAAATTTTATAAATTTGTTAACTTGCAAGTATAAATCGCTGAAAATGAGATTTTTGCAACAAAAAAATAAACAAGGATGGAGGAAGGACATGAATTCCATTATCCAAATGGACTCGGATATAAATCATACCTACACAGGCTTTGGTTTTTTCGACATTTACAATAAAAACAGTTTTAAGCAACCAGCGCGTACGACGTGGATCGATGGTTGGAAAATTGAATATATGGCAATTGCAGATCCGAAAACGATCCACAACACGCCGATTGTAATTGTCGGGGGCGCATTTCAAAATTTTAACTCTTATAAGTATTGTGTTGAGCAACTCTTTGAGAGTGGTCCTGTTATTTTAATCGATTTACCTTCAATGGGTGCGAATCAACAAATTCGCAATGTTGATACAGGTGAGTCTGCTGGCATTTTAGAACTGCCTGATTTATCTAAAATGCTTGGCCAATGGTTGGATATTGTTGGCATTGATAAAGTTTCAGTGATGGGCATGTCATTGGGTTCAGTGGTCGCTTCTTCCTTTGCAGACCAACGCCCTGAGCTGATCGACCGTATGGTATTGATGGGGGTGATGCAGAAGACTCGTAAGAGTTGGCGCATGCTGCTTGAAGAATCACTGCATTTAATGCGTGAAGACCGTATGGAGGAGTTCGGTCAAGCCGTGATTCTTTATTTGGTCAATCATGCCAAACTCGATAAAACTCGGATGTCGCCAACAGCAAAGCGTTTGTTCTTCAGACAGATGGCTGAGTTTAGTGCAACAGAACGTGAGCGTTATGAAATCAACTGCAACCGTTTATTGCGTTTAAGTGATGTTCCTGTACCACAATGTAAAACGTTGGTTGCGGCAGGGCAGTATGACAGCTTTACTTTACCGCATGAAAATGCAGATTTTGCATTGCAGTGTCAGGATATGCAGTTTGCGTTGATTGCCAATGCAGATCATGTGCCGCAACTACAACGCCGTAAAGAAACCATGAATTTGTTTACCACCTTTTTAAAGGGAGAGTCCATCGAAAATCTGGATGGCATTATCTCGATGAGCCGTGAGCAAATGCAGCAGATTGAACGTCGTGGTGAAGAGCGTATTGCGGTATTACAGCCTGAAAGCAAGCTGTCGCATCGCCATCTTGCGACAGAAGCGGATGTGAAGATCGTTGATATCACTTTCTTTGGTGTGTATTTAAAGCTCCACAATATTGAACAGCTTGATTTTATCAATCAACACCCACGTGATTTAGCCCTGCATTTAGCTGATGAAGAAGGTGAGTTTAAAATTGAATGTTTAATCTTTGATGCAACTGAGCAAGGACTGCGCATCTTATTTAAACACGGTAGTTTTGATATTGCAGAGCGTTTGACTCGTTTTATTCAACGCCAGAAGCCAACTGAATAACGGGTAGTCCAAGATTAAAAAAAGTGGCAATTTGCCACTTTTTTGTGTGCCTATTTATTGGTGGCTTGAATCATCCAGACCAAGTCGCCTAAATGTTGCTGCGTATTTTCTAAGGTTACCTGTTCAAAAAATTGCTTTGGCTGTAGGACGTTAACTTGATTAAAACCTGCTTCGTGGAAAAACTGTTCGATTTCGGCAGGGGTTTGAAAATGAAAGCTAAATGCACTACGAGACATCCATTTTAATAAACGACTACTGTTCCAGATAATCGTCGCTAATTTATTTTGGGTAGGTTCTGGGTAAATGTCAGTTAGATAGTGCAATGCTTTAAAGCCTTGACCATAGTTGGCAATCGCTTGAATCAGTTGTTGTAATAATGGTTTTTCAAAGTAATTGATCAGTCCTTCACTGATAATAACCAGTGGACGTTGTGGATCAAATACTTCAAAGGCAGAGGCAAAGGCATCAGTAAACAAGTCGACAGACAGAACTTCATCATTATTGTTTTCAATTTGTTGTAGTGCTGCTTGTTTGGTGGCAGCCATGTCTGGTAAATCCAGTTCACGGTAGCTGATATTTGGATAATGTTGTCTAAACCACCAACCGCGTGGTGATAAGCCACAGGCAATTTCAAGCACTTGTAGATCAGGATGTTGTTCGATCAATTCTTTTAACTGGTTATCGAGCATGCTATGACGTTGTTTAAGCGTGGTGCGCATGCTACCACCGACATATTTTTCTGCCCAGCTTTCAATTGGATGAACTAAGGCTGCCAGCGTTTTCCCTTTTGCGGTTGCCAGTGCTGGATGTGAAATCCCCATTTGATACCAGATATAGCCAGTGTAGTGCGCGGTAAATGAAATATGGCGATGTTTCGAAAGTTGTTGTGTCATCTGTCCTAGACTCTATTTTTCCTAATTGGGATATATAAAATTAATCTCTTTTTTAAAAATTGAGATTTTTCTACCAAATCCGATTTTAGGTTTGTTATTTACTATCGTGGGGCGGCATGGATGCCGACGTTGGGCTGGGATTACAAGGATGTACCCTCAGCCTAACAAAGGATTTTTGCTTACTTTTCATCCCTGAAAAGTAAGTCGAGCCGAAGGCAAAATCCTTCAATCAGATGAGCACTCGGCAAGATTCCATTATGTTAATAAAACGATGAAGAAATCTAAGTAAAGTTAGAACGAATTTTTAAACTCTTCAATGACTTTTCTGACGCTGTGCCAGTTTTCATCGTCTAAGGTCAATGTTGTACCGACCTGAATATTTGGAATTTTGCCGCGCATACGCTCTAAACGTTGTTGATTTGGTAACGCCAACGTTTGGATTCCATCTAAGGCTGTACAGGCAGCTGCACGGTCATTACAGACCAAGCCCATATCACAACCCGCAGTTAAAGCGGCTTGGATACGTGCATCGGCACCACCTGCGACACAGGCAGCCTGCATACTCAAGTCATCTGAGAATAAAACGCCATCAAATTTAAGTTGTTGACGTAAGATTTTTTGTAGCCAGAATGGTGAGAAGCCTGCTGGATTTGGATCAACTTGGTCATAGATCACATGGGCTGGCATTAGCGCATCAAGCTGAGGCATCAACTGGATAAAGCTTTGCATGTCCTTGTCGTAAATTTCCTGGTATGAGCGGCTATCAATTGCTGCTGCAACGTGTGAGTCAGCTTTGACTGAACCATGACCAGGGAAATGTTTGCCTGTGGTGGCCATGCCTGCTTTTTTCATACCACGCATAAAGGCATCCGCTAGTGGCACGATGTCTTGCATATTTTTGGCAAAACCACGATCGCCGATCACATCGCTCACATCATTCAGGTCTAAAACAGGGGCAAAACTAAAATCAATCCCCACTGCGAGGACTTCAATCGCCATTAACCAGCCGCACTGCTCAGCCAGTTCAAGTGCTTGTTGTGGATTGCTGAGGTAGCGTTCGCCTAATCGACCCATGGCAGGAAGTAGAGTAAAACCTTGTCTTAAGCGTTGGACGCGACCACCTTCCTGATCCACCGCAATCAAAATCTCTGGGCGGATTTGACGCATATGATCGGTTAAGGCACGGACTTGTTGAGGGGATTCAATATTTCGTGCAAATAAAATCATGCCGCCGACTTGCGGAGCTTGTAATAGTTCAATATCTTCTTGAGTAAGTTCTGTGCCAGCAATATCCAGCATCAACGCGCCGATCATAAGGATTCCGTTAGATTTTTGATAAAAAATTTGATGAAAAAAACGATAGCTAAATTGTGCAATGATTTGCTACATTTTGTCAGTACAGAATATGATAAAACTACATGATATTGATGATAAGTGCTTGTTGGTCATTTATTTAGGATGACTGATAAGTTTTACATGTTGTGAAGTGCTTGGATGAAATATGTTCATCTTCATCACATCCACATGTGATAATTGCCATATCCAAGGAAGTACCAAAATTTTATGAAACTTCAAATGATAGCGTGTGCAGTTGCAATCGCGACTGGTGGTTTATTTTTCTCTCATACCATGAATGAGGCATTTGCGGCGACTGAGGCACCTGTCGTTTCAACGGTAATCAAGCCATCACAAGAACAGGCCTTGGTTGCACGTCAGTTAGCCACATTGGTTGATCGTCAACATTATTTAAATATGCGCCTAGACGCCACCACTTCAAACCGTATTTTGAATATGTATTTGGATAGTTTGGATCCAGATCATTCATTATTTCTGAGCGGTGAAGTGGAAGATTATCAAAAAAAATATGGGTCAACTTTTGGCAGTTCGTTAAAAGCAGGTAACTTAACGGGACCGTTTCTGATTCATGCACAATATCGTGATCGTTTGAAACAATTCTATGAGTTTATGTTGGCTGAGTTGAAAAAGCCGCAGAACCTGAATCAAAAAGATGTCTATCTCGATACGGATCGTGAAAAAGCGCCGTACTTTCAAACGACGACTGAGCAACAACAACATTGGCAAAAAATGTTGGTTTCTCAGCTCATCAATTTAACCATTAGTAAAGAAGAAGAGCAGGCCAAACAAAAGGCGCTGAAAGCAGATCCATCGCTGGCGAATGGTCAAGATTTAACAGGGCCTGAGGATTTAACCCCTGTTCAAACCTTAACAAAACGTTATACCCGTCAATTAGAGCGTATTGGCCGTGTGAAAAGCGATGACGTGCTGGATAAGACTTTAAATGCGATGTTGGCGACTTATGATCCGCATAGTAACTACTATCCACCGATTGATGCGATGGAGTTGAATCGTCAAACCACCTTGCAACTGGAAGGGATCGGGGTTTCGATTCGTCCAGAACGTGGTAATGAGGATTACACCAAGATCGAAACCATCGTTGAAGGTGGGCCAGCCAGTAAATCAGGTCAGGTAAAATCTGGTGATCGCATCATTGGCGTGGCCCAAGATGGCGAGAAAATGGTGGATGTGATTGGCTGGCCGAGTTCAGAAATCGTAGGATTGATTCGTGGTAAGCGCGGTACCAAAGTGGTGGTACGTTTACTGGGTGCCGGCGCATCGATGAGTCAAGCACGGAATGTGACCTTAACTCGTGACATTATTCAAGAAGAAGATGCGGGAGTGCGTTCACGTACCGTTGAAATCACCCGTGATGGTAAAAAACATCTTTTTGGTGTGATTGAAATCCCATCGTTCTATTTCGACTATCGTTCACGCCGTGCAGGGACTGAATATCGCTCAGTCTCTGAAGATACTGCGAAGGCTCTAGAGTCACTGAAAGCACAAAAAGTTGAAGGGATTCTGGTCGATTTACGTAATGACCCAGGCGGTTCTTTGGAGGAAGTGGCACGTATGCTTGGTCAGGTGATCAAGTCTGGTCCTGTGGTACAAATTCGTGACGGCAACGGTAACGTAAATGTATTTGAAGATACTGATGGTGGTGAGCAAATCTATGCAGGCCCGATGGCTGTTTTAGTGAACTTGGCATCGGCATCTGCAAGTGAGATTTACTCTGCTGCCATTCAGGATTATGAGCGCGGGATTATCATTGGCAGTACCACTACAGGTAAGGGAACAGCACAGGTTCAGTTAGATTCTTTGGCTTATGGTCAGGCAACGTTAACTCAACGTAAGTTCTACCGTATTACGGGTGGAAGTACCCAAAACAAAGGTGTAATTCCAGATATCAAGTTGGTGGATATCTACAACGAAGAGTTTGGTGAGCGTAAAGCGAAAAATGCCTTGAAGTGGGATACCATTCCAACCGCACCATTTAAGCGTGAAGGCTCTGTTCAACCTTATGTGGCAAAACTATCACAGTCGTCTGAGCAACGTGTTGCTGCAGATTCTCAATTTAAATATTTAGAAGCTCGTAAAGCGATTGCCAAGAAAACTTCAGATCAGAAAAAAGTGGTACTCGACATTAATCAACGTCGTGCCGAATTGATTGATCTTGAGAAACAAACCTTGAATGCTGAAAATCAACGCCGTAGTGCAACAGGTTTAGCACCTTATGCCAACTGGGAAAGTTATCAAGCTTCGATTGATGCCTTGGTGGAGTCGCGTGCCAAAATGAAAGCACATTTACGTCCGCCATTGCCTGAAGAAGAAACCTTCATCAATGAAGCAGCAAATGTCTTGTTAGATTACTCGAAGTTACAGTCTCGTTAATTACTACAGTGTTCTCGTCATCAAAAAGCCCTGTGTGATACAGGGCTTTTTGATGAGTGTTTTTATTGTATTTAGTTGACCCGAATCCAGATTTGACTGCGCCCCAATACTGAGACACCGACATAACCACGTAAGTGCAGACGTTGTCCATTAGAACTCAGTTTTGCTGTCAGGCTATAGACACGACCACTATTGGGATCCAAGATTTTCCCGCCCGTATAGGTGAGGTCTTTTTTATGTTTCAACTTGGTGATGGCATTCAAACCCAGAATTGGTTTGTTGGTATAAGGTGCAGGGCAGCTTGTACACAGTTCTTTGGGGGTATAGCCAGTACGTGGGGTAATCTTGATAATTTTACCTGTATAGGAACCATCGGCTTCTTGTGTGATTTCAACTTGTCCTTTAGGTGCACCGGTCACATCGTCCACACTTTGCCAGATCCCGCTAATATCTTGAGCAAAAGCAAAATGACTTAAGGTAAAAAGAAAGAAAAAAGAAATCAGTTTTTGCAAAATGTTCATGTTCAAGCCCCCTAGTTGCCATGATGTCTTGCTATTATTTCGGATTTCTAATTACAGATTCAATCATTATTTTACAGTTGTAAATTATTAATCATTGAAGTTTCAATCAATTTTTTATGTTTTTAATTGAGAAAAATTTAAATCCGCAGATCTGAAAAAGAGTCGACTTTTAGTGGTTTTAAGCGTTTCTGAATGTGGGCGATAACAGGCGGAACCAGTCTGTGGAATTTACATGACACGTTTATTTTAGTCAGGATATCGTCTAGGCTGAAGTCCAATAACGCGGATCTGCAAAGCGCTCAACCAAGAGATCGAGTAATGCACGTAATGCTGCTGACATTTGTCGGCGTGTATTGTAGACACCATAAATCCCCAGTGTTTGTGGTTGCCATTCAGCTAAAAGTAGGACAAGACGTCCATCATCAATCCCAGGTCGGGCTGCATAAGCAGGTAACATCGCGATACCAGTGCCTTGTAAGGTGGCACTTAAGAGGACGTTAGATTCGTTGGCACTCAGATTGCCACCGACCAGAACTTCTGTAATGCCTTCAGGCCCATTAAATTGCCATAAGCTTTTGTTGAAATGTGTGTAGGGCATGCAATTGTGCAGAGCTAAATCCTCAGGTGTGCGTGGAATCCCGTGCTTTGCTAAATAAGAGGGGGCAGCGCATACCACTGAGGCGCATTTTCCGAGTGGACGTGCAATGAGGTTGGGATCGAGTTCGTTGGTTACACGAATGGCAAGGTCAATGCGCTCTTGAACCAAATTAACGATGCGGTCATTGATGTGTAGATCTACTGAGGTCTTGGGATAACGCAGTAAAAAGTCTGTAATCGCCGGAGTGAGTACATCTTGTGCCAAAGATTGGGAACAGCTCACCCGTAATAAACCGCTTGGCTGTTCATTCAAATCACCTACTGCTGAAGGGATTTCATTGGCAATGTCTAATAATTGACGGCAGCGCAGCAGAGTTGCTTCGCCAGCAGGGGTAAGACTTAAACGTCTGGTTGTCCGATGGAGCAGACGCGCACCTGCCCATTGTTCCATTACGGAAAGATAACGGGTCACCATGGCGCGTGATAGATCTAATGATTCTGCTGCTGCAGTCATACTGCCACGTTCCACAATAGCTATAAATACGAAGCAGGCAGTAACACGATCCATTGAGTGATCCATTAGATGAATTCTATTTGTTCATTTTATGCAACAAATAAGCTCATTTCAAACGGTTTTTAGCGCGATTAAATGAGCATATATTGGTTCTATTCCAATTTTACTTTTAAAAGGAGTAATTCATCATGACTCATTCTCTTTCTATAGATGTTTTTAATCCGGGCCCTGCATCAATTTTTCCAGTATCTTCAGTCCTCATTTCTGGTGAGCGTGAGGCTGTTTTGATTGATGCCCAGTTCCAGCGAAATGATGCAGAAGCTTTGGTTGAAAAGATTAAAGCGGGTGGACGTAAATTAACGACGATCTATATTAGTCATAGCGATCCAGACTATTATTTCGGTCTAGATACACTGCATAAAGCCTTTCCAGAAGCTAAAATTATTGCTTCTGCCCCTACAGTTGCTGCGATTGATGCAACCAAAGAAATTAAACTTGCATACTGGGGACCACAACTTAAGGACAATGTACCGAAAGCGATTCTAGTACCTGAGGTACTCGACGGTGATCGTTTTGAGCTAGAAGGTCATACATTACAAATTATTGGTCTAGATGGTGCGACCCCAGCGCGCAGTTTGGTATGGATTGATTCATTGAAAGCGATTGTTGGTGGTATTCCTGTACAAGCGAATCAACATGTGTGGATGGCAGACACAGCAACATTAAGTTCTCGTCAAAACTGGTTGAAAACGTTAGAACATATTCAATCTTTAAATCCTGAGTTGGTTATACCAGGCCATTACCAACTGAATAGTGATGGTGAGCCACCTTATACGATTCAATCTGTGGCCTTCATGCAAGCGTATTTAGAGCTTTATGAAAAAGAAGTGAATACATCTGAGACGGCTGATGCGCTGATTGCTGCCATGTTGAAGCATTATCCAGATTTAGCAGATCGTTCTTATTTGGAGTTGGGAGCTAAAGTGGTGAAAGGGGAATTACAATGGCCTTAATCAATACCCAAACCAAAGCAGATGATGCTGTTGCGACATTACATTATATTTTCGACCCTTTATGTGGTTGGTGCTATGCCGTAGCGCCTTTGGTCGAAGCGGCACGTCAAGTAGCAGGTTTAAAAATTGAGTTACATGGTGGTGGTATGATGACCGCTGCAAATGGTCGTCGTAAAATGATCACACCCGAGTGGCGTGAATATGTTAAACCTAATGATCTACGTATTGCACAACTCAGTGGGCAAACTTTTGGTGATGCCTACCATGAAATTTTGTTAAATGACATGACCGCAGTACTGGATTCAGAACCACCGACGATTGCGATACTTGCTGCTGAGTCGATTGCCGAGCGTGGTTTAGACATGTTACATCGTTTGCAACAAGCACATTATCTGGAAGGTCGTCGTATTGCCGATTTCTCTGTGTTGGATGACATCGCCATAGAAATGGGCTTAGATGTTCATTTGTTCAAGGCAGCAATGCAAGCGCAAACTGGACTGGCAATCCAACAACATTTTGGCAAGAGTCATGCATTACTTAACCGTATAGGTGGCGGTGGTTTCCCGACATTTATATTGGGTAACGCTAATCGCCAAATTCAGCGTTTAGATAGCACGATTTGGTTGGGTCGACCTGAAGCTTGGCAAGCGCATCTAGAGCAAATGATCAAGCACGGCTCAGGTTAATTTGAATTGGTTTATCGTGTTAAATAAAAAGCTTCTTCATCGCAATATAAGATGAAGAAGCTTTTTTTGACTGGAACCGAGATCAAGAGGATCAGAGAAAAGCGCGTAATATGGCTTTTAGCGGAATTGGTTTTTACTCAGCACGAATCCAGATTTGATTACGACCTAAAGCAGAAACACCTAAATAGCCACGTAAATGCAAACGTTTGCCATTGGCACTGAGTTTGGCCTTCATACTATAAATTTTGCCTGTATTCGGATCTAAAATACGTCCATTGGTATAGTTTAGGCCTTCACTATATTTTAAACCCGTCACCACATCTAAACCCACGATTGGTTTGTTGGTATAAGGCGCAGGACAATCCACACAGGTTTCTTTCGGTGTGTAACCCGTACGTGGTGTAATTTTAACTACTTTGCCTGCATAGGTGCCATTCGCTTCTTTACGAATTTCAACCAATGCTTTAGGCGCCCCCGTTTTGTCATCAATACTTTGCCAGAGCCCCGTAATATCCTCTGCAAAAGTAAAACTGCTCACCGCAGATAAAAGTAACGCACTTAATAATTGTTTGCCCATCATTAAAAATCCTTTTAACGTTTAAGCTTACATTATGGAGGATATCTGACAACTAGTTCAATCTTTATGTGATATTTGTGGCAAATCTTAGGATAAAGAGAGAATGAAAGTCGGAAGCCAAATGGCTGTAAATACGCCATTTACGGCCATGCCAAAGGCAGCATAACGGCCTGTGACAGGACCGCGTTGCCATGCTTGAGCTGTACCAATTGCATGCGCAGCTAAACCTAGTGCCAGACCCGAAGCACGTTCGTCATGAATATGCTTTAAAATCCAAGGCGAGAACGCAGCCCCAATCACCCCTGATAGAATTACAATCAGGGTGACCATCATTAAAGGAGCATGGAGGAGTGTTGCGATGTTCAATGCAATGGGCGTGGTCACAGCACGAGTAGCAAAAGCCATAATGGTGGGTTCCGACATGTGCAGTAAATAGGCCAAGCCCATCGGTAACGCAACTGCACTAATGCTGGCGAAACATAAGATACCAATCATTGATTTAAGCGGCAAATCGTCATAACGCATGGCCGCCAATGGAATGGCCAAAGCAACTGTAACATAGCCAAGCAGGTGGCTAAAAACGTTGTTCACATTATCCATATACTGTTGATATGGAATACCAAAAATGGCTAAGAAAGCGATGACAATAAACATGCCAAAAACAATCAAAGGAATCTGCGGAAATTTTTGATTCAGTGGCTTGGCAAGAAGATAACTAATGAAGGTAATGATGAAGCCATAAATAACCATCGACATAGATCAGCTCCTTATAACCAACGCTTCGCCATTTTGGCATAAATCCATAATGGCAATAATGTGCTAAACGTTAAGATAAATAAAAATGCAGGAATTTCTTTGCCCATATGCACCAACATGATTAATGAGCCTGCGCAAATGGGCAAAAAGGCAAAGCCACTTTCTTTCAATATTTTGTTGTTGGTATCAATCAAACGATTGGAGATTTTTTTAAACCGTCTCCAAATCAATAAGGTGATTAATAAGCTAATCAGTCCCACCAAATTACCCAGTTCAGGATGTCCCAAAGCCTGTGTGATCGCAACAGCCCCTTCACGATAGACAATAATTAAGAAAATCGTGCCAAACCAAGCTGTCCAATCAATATTCTTCATTTTCTTTATTACTCTCGTTTATTTGAACGATGGCTGATCGCAATTATGCTGATGGATGATCGATCTCAAATTCTTCCAAAGGCCGCTGAAATAGGGAAGCTTTTTTTCCAAGAATTTCGTCTAATGGTAAATGTGCTTGTTTGATGAGTTGTTCCAGTTTATGAGGGGCAATACACACCGACAAATGCAGGTCACCTTGCTCATCATAGTGTTCAGATTGAATTACATTCAAGGTATAGAGTTGCGTGCGTAATTTACCGTAAGCGGGTTTTAACACTAAATCAAACTGTTGTAATTGACCCATCAGACACTGTTGTACAGCTTGACTGAGTAATTCAAGTCCTTGAGCTGAATGGGCAGAGACATAGACCCGATCAGGGACATCAGCTGTTTTATAAATGATTTTGGCGACATCACCGCTGAGATCAATTTTATTGTAAACATGCAAAATCGGGGCATCCGCACCAATTTCTTTGAGGACGGACTCTACGGCTTCAATCTGTTCAGGCATATTCGGACTACTGCTATCAATCACATGTAAGAGCAGCGTCGCTTCTAGCGTTTCTTCTAAAGTGGCTTTAAACGATTCCACCAAATCATGTTGTAGATTACGAACGAATCCAACGGTGTCGGCCAGTACAACGGTGCCAATACCGTCCCAGTCTAGGCGACGTAAAGTGGGATCGAGCGTTGCAAATAGTTGATCGGCAGCATAGACATCGCTTTTGGCGAGGATATTAAACAGCGTGGATTTTCCAGCATTGGTATAACCCACTAAAGAAATGGTCGGAATGGCGGCTTTTTGACGTGCAGCACGACCCTGCAAGCGGGTTTGCTGTACTTTAATCAGTTTATCTTTGAGCTGAGTAATACGGACGCGGATTAAACGACGGTCAGTTTCCAGTTGCGACTCACCTGGCCCACGTAGGCCAATGCCGCCTTTTTGTTGTTCGAGATTACCGGTAAAACCACGAATTAAACGGGTGGATAAATGTTTGAGTTGTGCCAGTTCAACCTGTAATTTACCCTCATGGGTGCGTGCGCGTAGCGCAAAAATATCCAGAATTAAACCTGTGCGGTCAATCACACGACATTTCAGAATTCGTTCAAGATTACGTTCTTGGGCAGGCGACAATGAATGGTCAAAAATGACCAACTCGGCTTCGAGGCTTTGGACCAATTCAGCAATTTCATCGACTTTCCCTGAACCGATAAAAAATTTCGGGTCAGGCTTATTACGTTGCACAATGAGATGTTCAAGGATTTCAGCGCCAGCAGATTGAGCGAGCAATCGAAACTCTTCAGCATCAAGATCGTCGAGGAGCTGGACAGACACACTGACTAAAATTGCCCGTTCACCGCTTTGACGCTGCTCAAAATTTTCCACGTGCTTATGAAATCCTTATATTTAAAGCCTTATTCTAGAATAAACTTTAACTAAAGGGCAAAGCCTTCGCGGATTTATATGACATTACGACGGATCAGCTCAATGAATCCGACTAAGGTTCCCATATATAAAATAGACCATCCCAAAAACATTCTTAAAGCATAGCCATAAGGAATGGTGGTTTGGGTTTCAGATGTCGTGCTTTGCGGGTTCATCACATCACCTTTTAATCTGTAAATTCGATTTATTTATAATATTTGATCTGATAAATCTTTTAAAATTGAAAAAATTTATGCTCACATTCGTTTTTTGTTATGAAGGAAACTTCTATAAGGCAATATCGACATGATATAACAGAGTTAATTCAATGCACATGTGCATCTATGCGTACGGTTTTAAGAATTTATGACTCAACAAGCAACAGCAGTAAATAACACACCTTTAAGTTTGTTTTCGAAATTCAGTTTATATAGTAAAAAATTAGCCGCAGGTTTAGAAACCATTGGTGAGGGCTTCTATCTTATTTACCGTCATGGTTTATATAAAGATCCAAATAATCCTGTAAATACCCGTTATGTGCAGTATTTCTGTCGCCGTTTGTGTGAAGTCTTTAATATCGAAGTTGAAGTGCATGGCGCCATTCCGCGTGAACCAGCCCTATGGGTCAGTAATCATATTTCTTGGTTGGATGTGGCTGTTTTAGGCTCAGGTGCACGTATCTTTTTTTTGGCCAAGGCAGAAGTGGAAAAGTGGCCTATTTTAGGAAACTTGGCAAAGGGTGGTGGGACTTTATTTATTAAACGAGGTTCAGGAGATTCGATTCGAATCCGTGAGCAAATTACTGAGTTTTTAAAACAAGATATTCCTGTGCTGTTCTTTCCAGAAGCCACCACAACGGATGGCAGTAAAGTAAAAAAGGTACACGGACGTTTATTAGGTGCAGCAATTGAAGCACAGCGACCTGTGCAGATTTGTGTGATTTGCTATGTCAACCAAAAGGGTGAGTTGGATTTGGTTGCACCATTCATTGGCGAGATGTCTTTTGCAGAACATGTACAACGTGTTTTGGAGATGCCTAAAGTCACTGCACATTTACTGACTTTACCTGCGATTCCAGTCGAAGGACATACGGTAGAAACGCTGACCAAGGAGGTTGACCGCCAAATGCGAGCTGGTCTAGAGCGTTTGCAGCAAAAAGTACTCTCCGTGCTACCAGAAAGCGTGGAAACTACATAAACCCTTCAATCGGCAGCCATGAAATCACTTTCATGCCTGCTCTTTGCCACCATTTCATTTTGGGTTCTTTGGTATAAATTAGAGGGCCCTGTGGGGTTTCACGTTGCCAGGTAATTTTTTTGTTGGCATCTAAAACCAAACGATATGCATAGGTTTTTAAGTTTTGATCCATGGTGGCATGTACTGCTTGTGCCAAAGGTGGACTGTTTAATAATACGCCAATTTCGGTGTTCAAATAGGCCGAGCGTGGGTCAAAATTAAAAGAACCAATAAAGACCTGTTTTTCATCGAGTGCCATCAGTTTGGCATGTAGACTGGAGCGGCTTAAACCCTTGATATTGACCTTGGCTTTTTTTGCCAGCTCTTCAGTGTGTTTATCTAAATCACTTTTATCTAAAGCCGGTAGAAACTCATACAGTTGTACGCCATTTTCCAGCAGTTCTTGGCGGTATTTACCATAAAAAGCATGTACCACGGCTACGTCATTGGCCTTAAATGAATTGGTCAACACTCTGACTTCGATACCATCTTGGGCCAAATCACTTAAAATTTTTGTTCCTTTCTTTTCAGGAACAAAATAAGCCGAAATTAAATCGATGTTTTTTTCTGGTTGTTCGAGATGGTTAATTAACTGGAAGTTGAGATGTTCTTCTTTTTTTGCTTTGGATTTAATTTTATCTGGAGAGTCTTTGACTACCTCTGCCTTGACCCAGTCGAGTGAAATATCTCGATCCATGAGGGCATCGACGGCTTGGGAGCGGCTGGTTAAATCGACATAGTTTTGTACAGTAATCCTTTTATAGTGCTCATCAAGTTGCTCTTTAAGACTCTCATAGCTTAAGCGGTGAGCACTTTGTTTTACCACTTCTCGAACATCATAGGCATATTCATGATTCCAGTAATCATCAAATGATTTGGAAATATCATTCACAGCCGTACCAAACAACATCACATCCACATCAGAAAATTGATAAGTATCACTGACGTTATAATATTGGTTAGTCATATTGCGGCCACCAATCAAGGCAACCTGATGGTCAGCAATAAAGCTTTTATTGTGCATGCGACGATTGATGCGTTTTAAATCCAATACCATATCAATTGCGCGATATTTGCGGAAACGGTAGGGGTTAAAGAGCTTGACTTCAATATTTGGGTGCTGTGCCAAAGCTAAAAAAATGCCTTCGGTATGCTTGGCATTATTATCATCAATGAGGAGTCGCACTCGAACACCGCGATCTGCCGCACGGATCAGTGCATGCAAGGCCAAAGCCCCAACTTTGTCATTGTCCCAAATATAGTATTGTAAATCTAAGGTCTTTTCGGCTTTATCAATTAAACGCAGTCGAGCTGCAAGTGCTTCTAAAGGTTCATATAAAACATGATAACCGGTGAGGTCCGGATGTTGTTCCTGTAAAGGCTTTATCACCTGCGCTAGAGAAGTTTGTGAGGTATCAATCTGTGCAGTTGTTTGAATAATAGGTTCGATTTTATGTTTGGGTAAGGTGCTACAACCCGTAACAGTGAGCGCAATTGAGCAATAAATCGCAATCATACTTTTATTGTAAGTACTTGTACTTATCTTTGTATGTTTGCTATTTAAATGAGAAAATTGCGTCATAATCGTTACTGGTTAAAAGTTGGGCTCGAGTATACCACTTCATCGAAAAAGATAAATATAAGATGAGATGTATGTCCCTAAGCTAAAGTTAATGAGGGCTGTAATGTCGAATTCGGATAGTATTATTTTGGGTTTTTATCTTATTTTTGCCGTTCTGGCATTTTGGGCATTGATTCAAGCTTGGGTTCATCAAGCACGTACAGAAACTATCCATCCGTTTAAAGCCTTTGTACATTTATTGGCGTTTTATCTGTCTTATTTATTAGTTCCACTGTGGTTCTTTAGCATTTATGCCGGTTGGGTTGAATATTACAGCCTACATCAAGCAGGATTCGTTTTTTTACTGAGCAGTGTGTTGATCTATGCGCGTTTTATTGAGCCGCACAAAATTCATGTTCAACATCATCAGTATCGACTCAATTCAGAACGTGAATTTACCCGACCAATTAAAGTCGCTTTGGTTGCAGACATGCATGTCGGATTATTTTCAGGGCATGAACGGCAATTAAAAAGCATTGTGAAGAAACTCAATCAAGCGCAACCTGATTTAGTGGTGGTGGCGGGTGATTGGACGTATGAACCTGAGAACCGCTTGGTACAGGAGCTTGAGGCACTCAAGCAAATTGAAGCGCCTGTGTATTCGGTTCCTGGTAATCATGATGAACAATATCCTGGGCCCCCAATTCAAACTTTGTTAAGCCGAGCACTTGAACAGAATAACGTGATGGATATTGAGGGAAAAATTGTTGATTTTGATGAGTTCCGTTTGATCGGGATTGGAGATTTATGGGCAGGTAAGGCCAATATGCGCTTTATGCCTGATTTACCTCAAGACAAACCTTGGCTGATTTTGTCGCACAATCCAGATACGGTCGATATGGTGCCTGAACTGCCGACACGACCATTAATGCTTTCAGGGCACACGCATGGCGGGCAGATTGAACTGCCTTGGATCACCAGTTATATTATGAAACGCGTTTCTATTTTAGGTCATAAGAAGGGTTTCTATACCCATGAACATGCCGACGTGTTTGTTACGGTGGGGACAGGGATGGTTGGTGTACCGTTTCGTTTCCGGGTACCTCCAACGATTGATATCATCGAACTAATTTAAATAAAAAACCGACTGCATTGCGTCGGTTTTTTATTGAATCCATTTACTTATGGAATGATGATGACATTGACGCGGCGATTACTAGCACGGTTTTCATCAGTCGTATTTGGAACAAATGGCTGGTGTGAACCACGACCCACGACAGTCAAGTTATTTTGCTTGAATCCTTGAGCCACAAAGATGCTTGAAACACTTTGAGCCCGTTCTTCAGAAAGTTTTTGGTTATATTCTGGATTACCAATATCATCAGTATGCCCCACGATTTTTAATTTCTGTAGATCATACTTATTCAATTGAGTTGCTAAACGAATAATCTCTTGTTGATGTTCAGGCTTGATTTCTGCCTTATTAAAATCAAATAACAAGCGCTCAGGTAGACCCAACGTCCAGCCTTCATTCGTGAGAACAAAACCTTCTTTCTTGAGCATTTTGACCTGACGATATTTCAACGGGCCAAAGCTCAAGCAGCCAGCCAATGTTAGGCAGAGCAACGCAATAAATGAAATTTTAATAGTGTGAGTGCGCATAACATGTCCTAAATTTCTGGTTTATACAGAAACCAATGTGGGTTTAAATTTTTAGCTTTATACATGGCTTGATCGGCTTGCATAATTAAATCCTCTGGATTCTCTGCAAACTGAGAAAAAGCAACCCCTAAGCTAAAACCGAAATGAATCATTTGTCCGTTAAACGCCAATGGCTGTTCGCAACTTGCGAGCACTCCTTCAGCGATTGTGGTTAAATGATCAGCGTGATGAATTGAATGTAAAATAATGGCAAACTCGTCACCACCTAAACGTGCAATAAAATCTTCATGGCGAACTGATAGTCTTAAACGAGATGCCATTTCTTTTAAAACGGCATCACCTGCTAAATGCCCATATTCATCATTAATCATTTTAAACTTGTTATTGTCGATAAATAATAAGGCGGAGTTGTGACGGTATTGCGGGTTTTCAAAGATATTAAATAGTTCTTGATAAAAATAATGACGATTTGGCAAGCTGGTGAGTTGATCATGATGGGCTTGGAATGAAAGTTGACGATTTTCTTTTTGCAAATGAGTATGCCAAATTTGGATTTCTTCTAGCAATTCATTGAATACCGTATTTAAATTTTGAAACTCGTGAATATGGTTGTTTGGAAAACGTAAATTATAAGCTTTTTGATCACTCACCAATTGTGCAATATGGGTCAATGGTTTAATTGCTTGCATAATTTGACGATAAGTAATATTCACCGACCACAACAATGCAATCACAATGAAAAACATTGAAATTGCCAGACCAATAATAATGGTCTTTAAAAAATGCAAAATATTTTCGGAGCTGCCATACAGTACCAGTTCGCCTACTTTTTTCTTATGATGGACTACCATGAGCTTAACCGGATCATGTAAAAACCAACGATCCATTAAATCTTGCATTACTGATGTATGTGCAACTTTTTTGGTACTTTCAGCCAATAACTGTTGCTGTGGGTCATAAACATGAATACTACGGATCGCATGTTCACTGGTGTAATCATCAAGAATTTGATCAATTGCCCCTTTATCTCTAAACACCACGGCTGGTTGAACACGTTCCAGAACTGTTTGGCTTAGTAATTGTAAATTCTGTTTTGCATAGGTTTCCATGGTGAACATGGAAATTGTGGCAAAGGTAAAAGAACAGATGACAAAGGTAATGGCAAAGATCGCAAACTGTGATTTACGGAATAACGCATGTAAGGAGGTTGATTGATATAAATTTGAAATCACTGTCTTACCCCGCATTCTTCGCTAAAAGTAAAACACGAGGATCAATATGAACCTTGGAATAAGTTAATGCATCCAAATTCACCTTAAAGGTTGAAAAGGTCTTTTTATTATATAGGCAAAAAATACTCCCCACTTCGCAGGCTGGATTATTGGTGCTTAATGAAAGCAGCGATCGAGATGGGTAAGCTTGAATCAAATTCTGCTGTTGTTGTGGTGAAGTTGTTGTGAAATAGGCAACATGACATTCAGTTTTGGAGAAATCTTTAGCGCTGACCGCCTGAACCTGATATTCATAAGCAAGTTGACGAATGTTGCTTTGAAACTGATTTGCGGCATCTGGATTGTCTATGACACAAATCGTTGGGCGATTTGTATTGGACCATTTGCTATAACTTAATATGGATAAAGCCAACTCATAAAAGTTATGTGTAGATATGGCATAGCAAAGCGGGCTCGCAGCAAATGATGCAGCAAGCAATAAATATCGAGCCTTTTTACCAGCAAACCGTATTTTCAATCAAAAGTGCCAAAAAATGTGAAGCAAGAGACATATTCTACTGGACTTAATTGTTTAAAAAAAGTTCTTAAACATAAAGAAAAAGCATTAAAAGTAACTGTTCAGTTCAAAAAATAGTCGCTTGATTTAATAATTTAAATAAATTTGAAAAAGGGGGTTGTGTTGGGAGTGAAATACTGTAGAATGCACATCCATCGGCGGTGATGCAGATAAAAACTTGTTGAGAAACAAGGATTTGGCTAAAGTGGTTAGATTCTTGGGTTGGTTGATAAGTTTGCTAAATATCTAAATTACCTGTTGACTTTTAAGAAATTG
>NZ_KV575264.1:0-179284 GCF_001682515.1 Acinetobacter gyllenbergii
CGTAATTTGGTTACCCAAGTCTTTCTTGGCATCATCTAACTTAGTATTGGTATCGGTAATCTTACCATCTAAACCATCTTTAACTTTGGTCAGCTGGTCAACATTGACTGCGTCTTTGCCATTAACACCATCCGCAACGTTAGTGATGTTCTTACCACCTGCATCGATGCCATCTTTGGTGATGCTTGGACCATCTTTAATGGTCACACCTTTGTCATTTAATACCGTATCGCCAGTCGTGATGCTGTCAAACTTCGCATCTTTTAACAACTCGACCTTGATACCATCTTTAGTGGTACGCGTAATCACATTCTCACCGCTGGTCTGGTCTTCTGATGTCGCAGCATCAGCGCCACCCACGATGTTTAACTTCTCACCCAACTTACGATGGACATCTCCACCTGCATTGCCTGCAAAGTTTAGACCTTTGTTTTCCAACTCAGTCTTAGTGTTATCAATCTTGGTATTGAGTTCTGTTTTGGTGTTATTGATCGTATTGTTTAACTCAGTCTTGGTATCTGTAATCTGAGTTGTTAACTGATCTTTGGTGTCATTTAACTTGTTGTTGGTCTCCGTGATTTGGTTACCTAAGTCTTTCTTGGCATCATCTAACTTAGTATTGGTATCCGTAATCTTGCCATCTAAACCATCTTTAACTTTGGTTAACTGGTCAACATTCACCGCATCTTTACCATCTTTACCATCAGCAACATTGCTAATGACTTTATTACCCGCATCGATACCATCTTTGGTGATGCTTGGACCATCTTTAATGGTCACACCTTTGTCATTTAATACCGTGTCGCCAGTGGTGATGCTGTCGAATTTCGCATCTTTTAACAATTCGATCTTGATACCATCTTTAGTGGTACGCGTAATCACATTCTCACCGCTGGTTTTGTCTTCTGCTGTTGTTGCATCAGCGCCACCAACAATATTTAACTTCTCACCCAACTTACGATGCACATCTCCACCTGCATTGCCTGCAAAGTTTAGACCTTTGTTTTCCAACTCAGTCTTGGTGTTGTCAATCTTGGTATTGAGTTCTGTTTTGGTGTTATTGATCGTATTGTTTAACTCAGTCTTGGTATCTGTAATCTGAGTTGTTAACTGATCTTTGGTATCCGTGATTTGGTTACCTAAGTCTTTCTTGGCATCATTCAAATTATTGTTGGTATCTGCAATCTGGTTGCCCAAATCAGTTTTAGTATTATCAATTTTTTGATCTAAGTTACTAATATTTTGCGTGTTTTGATTCACACGACTATCAACATTTTTAAGCTGACGTACGGTCACTGCATCTGAATCAGCAGAGCCATCTTCAACATTGGTAATACGGCGTTCTTTACCGACAGAACCGACTGACACAACACCATTCGACATAGATGCATCACGATTCGTTAAGAAAGAGTTGCCTGTTGCTTCAGTTGCAACCGCATCCTGACCCAATGCAACACTATTTTCAGCTTCGACACGGCTGCGAGCACCTAAAGCAACACCACCAACAACCATTGATTGTGCACCTTGGCCAACTGCAACCGCATTTTCTTGATCAGCAATTGCGCCACCCCCAATCGCAGCAGAGTTTTTACCTGTTGCCTTCGCACCACCACCAACTGCAGCAGCATTTTCATTGCTTGCTTCAGCACCTTTACCAATTGCAGCAGAACTATCCCCAGTTGCTTTAGCATTACTACCTACAGCGGCAGCCCCATTACCCGTTGCAGTCGCACCTTCACCTGGTTTATTACCAGAACCAATTGCAGTTGAATTATTTCCAGAAGCAAGTGAGTTAATACCCATTGCCGATGCACCATCACCTGTTGCTTGCGCAACGGCGCCAAATGCAGAAGCACCTTTACCTGCGGCATTTGACATCACACCAAATGCAGATGAAGCATCACCAGTTGCCTTAGAGGTCATACCAAAAGATGACGCAAATGCACCTGTCCCTACAGCTTGCACCCCTACAGCTGTTGAGCCATGTCCCGTTTCTGTGGTTGGATATTTACCAGCCTGTAGTTTGCCACCCGTAATTTCAGTATATTTTTGACTTAATTCGGCATCACGGGCAATTTTGTCAACATCATCACCACCAATTGCGACTGAAGAATTTCCTCTCGCAATAACATCCGCACCAATCGCAATGGATTGATCACCGATTGCTTTGGTTTGGTCACCAATTGCAATTGATTGATTACTATAGCCAGAAGCCGCTCCAACAGCACCTTTAGTTGAGGCATTCCGTCCAATCGCGACATCACCACTACCGACGGTTTCACTTGTACCACCTACAGCAATTGCCCCCGAGCCTGCACCTATTGCACGCGAACCTATCGCAACGGCATCAGAAGATGTTGCTGTTGCACCAGAACCCATCGCAATCGCATCAGCAGATGTGGCTGTTGTATTAACACCAACAGCAATTGAGTTACGCCCCTTAGCGCCATCATTCTCATAATTGCCGCCTTTTGTCCCATTATCATTAATGCTTACATAATGCGTTTTCGCTTCTGCTACAGCAGTCTTGAGCTGTGAAACATTAACTGCATCATTATCTTTAACACCTTCTGCAATATTGGTGATTCTCAAAAATCTATCGTCAGCCCAAGTGCCTTGTTCTTTACCTTGATAATATTTAGGATCACCTTTCTTATGTCCAAATGAAACCGTAAAGTCTTCTGTTGTACTTGCTTGCCCACCAATTGCAACTGAGTTATCGCCATAAGCAATGGCATCATTACCAATCGCAATTGCCCCTTTTCCATCAAGATTTGGTTGTCTAGATTCAGCTCTAGAACCACTCCCAATCGCAATCGAGCCTCGACCTGTAGATTGCACATCATTACCCACAGCAATTGCAAAGTCGCTATTGGCACAAGATTGGGTATTTCCACCACCAACAATGACAGAACCAGAATTATTACACTTGCTCGGAGTACTATTCCCATTTCCCAGTACCGTCCCTGCAAGAGCATTTGAAGAGAACGAAACGGCTCCAACTAAAACTGCAGCAGATAAATTAAGAACTTTTGATTTGGTTTTTGTTTTACTTTTTGCCAGTTCAGATGTTGCAACCCATGCGCCAATTGATGCATTCCAAACCACTTTATAGACTTTATTCATAAAAATTCTCAGATCATTACTACAGTTATTGATGGTCTAAAAATGCCAATCAGCATTTTTAGTTTCGGTGCCAAAAAAGAGTCGCGGATGCTAATAAAATCGAGTAAATTGGTAAAGATTCTGTAAATATTGAGATTAAAAATATGAGACATATTTCTCATATTTACAAAAAAACTTATTAATCAAATACATGATTTAAATCACAAAAAACCAAAAATGTTTTATTTTGTTTTCGTTTTGTTTTATTTTATAAAGAACGTGAAAAATAGAATAATAACTCTATAATCTATAGCGAAATAATATTCAATATCTAAAATCCCCTTTAATTATTGGAATAAATTATTGAATTCTCATTTATTAGAAAAAATACAAATAATGCTATGAGTTTGAAATTTTACTTATAAATAACAGGATCTTTGCTTTTAGAATTTACGACATAAATCAAGTATGATTGTTTTATCAAAACTAGTTTTTTTAACCTTATGAGCCCTACATTAAACTCATTAAGAAAACAACTTCGCTCAGAAAGAAGGCAACTTTCACATTACCAACAAAAACAGGCTGAACAACAAGTTCTGCGTCTACTTAGACGATTACCTAAATTTAAAGCTGCATCAAGAGTTGGACTTTATTTACATGCCTTTGGAGAGATACATACGGATAAATTGATAAAACTTTGTTTTCAGCAAAAGAAACAAGTGTTTTTACCGATGATTTGCAATATGAATCAGAATTTAGTTTGGGTAAAAGTAAGTTCGAAACAATACCTAAATAGACGTTTTTCCCATCACCCACTCGGGATGAAAGAACCGATGGCTAGTCGAGGAAAACATGTCTCGCATTTAGAGCTACTCATTATGCCGTTATTGGCCTGTGATCATTTAGGAACGCGCATCGGTATGGGCGGCGGTTATTATGATCGGACTTTATCAACAGCCAAACACTATCCCTATCGTCTCGGTCTTGCCCATGCCTTTCAATATGTGGATGGTCCACTACTAAGACAAACATGGGATCAACCTTTACACGGATTACTAAGCCCTAAAAAGTTTTATTATTTCAGCTCTTAGCAAGTTATTTTTCTTATTTCCGCAATGAATCTTGAGTAATTTAGTCTTTTTTTTATATTTTCTCTCCCCAACCCCTTGTATTTTTTTAAATGCACATCACTATAAAAACATGGCAACACCGTTGTCACTCATTAGGAGTGCCCATGTCTGAATATATTTTAAATAATGAAACAAGCTTAGAGCCACAGGTTCCAAGTGTATTACCACTATTAGCGTTACGTGATGTTGTGGTTTATCCACACATGCAAATCGCGCTATTCGTGGGTCGTGAAAAATCGATCAATGCAGTGGATGTGGCTCGTAACAGTGACAATTTAGTATTTGTAGTTGCGCAAAAAGATTCGCTCACAGAAGAAATTGATCACGACAACCTCTATCAATATGGAACTGTGGCTAAAATCGTACAAGTTGTGAATCATGAAAATGATGAAAACTGCATCAAAGTACTGATTGAAGGCCTACATCGTTCTAAGCTTGAACGCATTATTGATGGCGAAGAATACTTAACAGCTGAACATCATTTAAGCCCAATGACATTGCCTTTGGACCAAGAGACCCAAGAGACTCGCTTAAATGAATTACGTACTCTATTCGCTCAGTATGCAGAAGCGAAACTACGTAATGCACGTGAACTCATTGCAGCAGCAAATAAAATCGAAGACTTATTGCAATTGATGTTCTTCGTTGCAACTCGTGTGCCTTTAAATATTGAAGTGAAACAAAAGTTTTTAGAGCACGACGAATTTGAAGATCATTTGCAAGAGTTAATGAGCTATTTGATGAATCAATCTGCTGAACAGCAAATTGAACAGACTCTGCATGACAGCGTAAAACGTCAAATGGAAAAGAACCAACGTGAATACTTTCTAAATGAAAAAATGAAAGTCATTCAACGTGAACTTTCCGACATGAATGGCGGTGCTGAAGATGACGTTGCCGAAATCGAAAAACGTCTTGCAGAAGCAGATTTACCTGAACACGTACGCAAAAAAGCTGAAGCAGAATTCCGAAAGCTTAAGGCAATGCAACCAGCATCTAGTGAAGCTGCTGTGGTTCGTAACTATCTAGAAGTGATTTTAGATACGCCTTGGAATAAGGCGAGCAAAGTTAGTATTAACCTTGCCAAAGCACAAGAAATTCTGGATACAGATCATTACGGCTTAGATGACGTTAAAGATCGTATTGTAGAATACTTGGCAGTCCAGTCTCGTGTTAAAAAACTCAAAGGTCCGATCCTATGTTTAGTCGGCCCTCCAGGTGTTGGTAAGACATCTCTGGGTGAATCAGTTGCCAAAGCAACAGGTCGTGAGTTTGTCCGTATGGCACTGGGTGGTGTTCGCGACGAAGCAGAAATCCGCGGTCACCGTCGTACCTATATTGGTGCGATGCCAGGTAAAATCGTGCAATCATTGACGAAAGTTGGGGTGAAGAACCCATTGTTCTTGCTCGACGAAATCGACAAGATGGCACAAGACTACCGTGGTGATCCAGCTTCTGCATTGCTTGAAGTCCTTGATCCATCACAAAACAGTAAGTTCAATGACCATTATTTAGATCTTGATCTTGACCTTTCAGAAGTCATGTTCATCTGTACAGCGAACAGTATGAATATTCCTGAAGCCTTACTGGATCGTATGGAAGTGATTCGTCTACCGGGTTATACCGAAGATGAAAAAGTGAATATTGCTGAACGCTACCTTGTTCCAAAAGCAATTAAGAACAATGGTCTACGTACAAAAGAGCTGACCGTTCATGAAGAAGCAATCCGCGACATCGTACAACGTTATACACGTGAAGCCGGTGTTCGTAGCTTAGAACGTGAAGTCTCTAAAATTGCCCGTAAAGTCGTAAAAGAGGCGGTCAGCAAAAAGTCTAAAAACTTACAGATTGACGTCACTTCTGCCAATCTTCCTGAATACTTAGGTCCACATAAATTTGACTTTGGTATTGCAGAAGATGAAGCACAAGTAGGTCGTGTCAATGGCTTGGCTTGGACCTCAGTAGGTGGTGAGTTACTCACTATCGAAGTTGCAGCAGTAAAAGGTAAAGGTAAATTCATTACCACGGGTTCACTCGGTGATGTAATGAAAGAATCGATCACCGCTGCGATGACTGTCGTTCGTACCCGTGCCGATGAATTGGGAATTGAATCATCTCGTTTCGAAGAAACAGATGTCCACGTTCACTTACCTGAAGGTGCAACACCAAAAGATGGTCCATCTGCTGGTTTAGCACTGACCACTGCCCTTGTATCGGCATTTACAGGTATTCCGATTCGTCCAGACATTGCCATGACGGGTGAAACGAGTCTTGGTGGTCGCGCGATGCGTATTGGTGGCTTAAAAGAGAAACTTCTTGCAGCTCACCGCGGTGGAATCAAACTGGTGTTTATTCCACAAGATAACGTGCGTGATTTGGCTGAGATTCCTGACAATGTAAAAGAAGGATTAGAAATCAAAGCAGTGAAAAGCATTGATGAAATTCTACCTTTAGCACTGACAGATACACCAAAGCCTTTGCCAAAGACACCGATTGTAAAACCAGTCGAAGATGCAAAAGCAGCACGTCACTAATCAGTAAATGATTGGACATAAAAGAGAGCTTCGGCTCTCTTTTTTTGTTACATAATACGGTTGAAAAATAACCAATATCTTGCATAATAAAATAGAGTCGATAAAAACAAAGGCTAAATTTGACTCTGAACTCATTTTAGCGTCATCCGAACTCCAGACGGATGGCACTTTGATCGCAGCTCATACGCATTTTGAGCTGCGTTTTTTATGTGTGGTGGGTGCTACTTTTTGTATTTTTTCTGACTAGATAAATTATGCTGTTCCTCCATGAACCTATAACAGTGTTTATAATAGTGGTCATTTCTTTAATCAAACACGCTTATGAAAATTCGCATTCTTACCATTGGTCAAAAAATGCCGGCTTGGGTGCTAACTGGTTTTGAAGATTATTTCAAACGTATCCAACCCTTTGTACAGACTCAGGTGATTGAACTTCCAATGGCAAAGCGTGGCAAAAATGACTCTGAGGCCGATATTTTAAAATACTGCCAAATTGAGGGTGACAGCATTTTAAATGCACTCAAACCCAATGAGACTTTAATCGCTCTAGAGGTGGGTGGTCGTGAGCTGAGTACGGAAAAATTAGCCGACACCATGAAACAATGGATGCTCGAAGGCAATGATATTGCTCTTGCGATTGGAGGGCCTGATGGGCATTCCGATGCGGTGCGTAAAGCTGCCGCTTGGCACTGGTCACTGTCAAAGCTCACCATGCCACATCCAATGGTTCGTATTCTTTTAATTGAACAATTGTATCGTGCAATGAGCATCAATCATAATCACCCTTATCATCGAGCTTAAAATCGTTCTGATTATAGAACAATATGTTGAATTTTAAGGGCTATCATTGCGGTACTGAATTTGTCAGGATAACAGTGTATTCCCTTTCAGGTGTTTATTTATGGACTTACAAACTTTACCCGGATTATTTATTTCTCATGGTTCGCCCATGTTGGCACTTGATCCAGAACAAGTGGGTCCTGCACTGTATCGCCTGAGTAGCAACTTACCTAAACCTCAAGCAATTATCGTCATGTCAGCGCATTGGGAAAGCCAAGCCTTAGAAGTGAATACCTCAACACGCCCAGAAACTTGGCATGACTTCCGTGGTTTCCCTCCTGAACTCTACAATATCCGCTACCCTGCACCAGGTGCACCAAAACTGGCAGAAGAAATATTAACTTTATTCGCCGAAGCTGGTATTTCAGCACATGCCAATAGTACCCGTCCTCGGGATCATGGCGTTTGGATGCCACTATTACATATGTATCCAGATGCAGATATTCCAGTGATTGAAATTTCATTACCAACGCAAATGAATGCAGATGGTATCTACGAGATCGGAAAAGTGCTCGCCCCATTACGTGAGCAGCAAATTTTACTGATCGGTTCTGGGAGTATCACCCATAACCTTGCAGAATTATCATGGCAAGCCAATGCCGATGTACCCGCATGGGCCAGTACTTTTCGCAATACTATTGTCAGCAAACTCAGTCATCAAGATTACGATGCGGTACTAGATTGGCCATCTTTACCTTATATTGAGCGTAATCACCCGAGCCTTGAGCATCTTGCACCGCTCTTCTTTGCGATGGGTACAGGCCATCGTTTCAATATCGTACATAGCAGCTTCTCGATGGGTTCTTTGGGGATGGATATTTATCGGTTTGATTAAATAACCAACTGCGTCACAGAATAATAAAATAGGCTTGCGCAAAATAACGCCAAGCCTATAAATCTACTATATTTTTCAAAAATTTTACAAATAGAAACATTTAACGAACTTAATTCCTAAACGGTTACCATGTTCTCTTTTTAAGAATACTTTAAGCTTATGTCTGTTATTTATTTATCGTTGTTTTGAATATGAAAATCAAATATTTAGTTCTTGCATTACTTCCGCTTTCTTTAATGGCGTGCCAAACTGTGCAAAATGTGACTGATAATGTAATTTCTCAAATTAATACAACTGCTGCAAAAAACTTAACTGAATATAATTGGACTTATCAAGGTTCTAAGGCATCTAAGCCTTTAGTTTTATCTTTTAATGCTGACCAAAAACTTGCAATCCAAACTGGCTGTAACAACCAAGGTGGTACTTGGGCAGTTGAAGGCAATAAGATTGTTACCTCTCCGCTTGTATCAACCATGATGGCTTGTGCTGATGATTTAATGCAGCAAGAACGCTTATCTGCTGACATCTTCAGCGAGAAAAAAGTACCATTTGAAGTCAGCACAGTGAATGGTCAAGCCATCTTGACTGTGACGGATAGCAAAGGTCAAAAACATGTATTTACAGGTGCAAAAGTGACAAATAGCAACGTGTTAACCAACTACACTTGGTCATATCAACCTGCTGATACCAAACGTCCTATCGTATTAAGCTTCTTGGGCAACGATCGTTTATCTGTAGACACAGGTTGTAACCGCTTAAATACCTCATGGAAAATTGAAAATGGTTTGATCGCGACAGGTGATGGTGCATCAACATTAATGGCATGTGAACCAGCCTTAATGAAACAAGAACAGTTTGCAGGTGAGCTTCTACAAAAACGTCAAATCGCGTTTGAAGTGAATGCAACTAACCTAGAGCAACCGACTTTAGTACTTGCTGATGCCAAAGGTCAAAAATATACTTTCGTTGGTAAAATGACACCTGAAGCAAAATACCAGTCTGAAGGTAAAACTGTTTTCTTAGAAATTTCGCCAGAAACTAAATCATGCACAGGTGTTGCACCACAAACCTGTATGCAAGTTCGTGAAATCAAATACGATGACAAAGGCTTAAAAACTTACGCAGATAAAAACTGGTCATTGTACTATGGTCAAATCGAAGGTTTTGAGCACAACCCACAACAACGTGTGATTGTACGTATTAAACGTTTTGACATTAAAAACCCTGCTGCTGACCAATCAAGCATTGCAGACGTACTCGATATGGTTGTTGAGCAAGAGATTGTGAAAAAACCATAATTTCATTTAGAAATAAAAAAATCCGATGCTTTGACATCGGATTTTTTTATGGCAACCCCTCTTTAATACAGAGGGATTGAGGGAGATTTTTAATAAATACCCTGCGCTAAAATGGCATCAGCAACTTTTACAAAACCCGCAATATTCGCACCATCGACATAATTGATCGTACCATCTTCCTGAGTCCCATATTTGACACAGTTACGATGAATCTCTTTCATAATCGCATGTAAGCGTTCATCCACCTGTTCAAAAGACCAACCCAAGCGATTGGCATTCTGCGACATTTCCAGACCAGAGGTTGCTACGCCACCTGCATTCGATGCTTTACCTGGCGCATACAGAATTTTTGCTGCAATAAATTTTTCAACAGCTTCAAGTGTAGATGGCATATTGGCGCCTTCTGCCACACAAATCACCCCATTTGCCAATAGCGTTACTGCATCTTCGGCATTTAATTCGTTTTGCGTTGCACATGGCAGAGCAATATCGACTGGAATATGCCATGGGGTTTTACCCTCGAAATATTCAAAACCGTGCTTTGATGCAAACGCTGACATACGCCCACGTTGAACATTTTTCAGTTCCATCACTTCATCGAGCAAGGCTTTGGTAAATCCATTTTTTAAATAGACCGTGCCGTTCGAATCCGATAAGGTTACCACTTTAGCGCCTAAGAACATGGCCTTTTCGGCAGCATATTGCGCCACATTACCTGAACCTGAGATTGATACCGTTTTATTGGCAAAACTATCACCACGGGTTTTTAGCATTTCTTCAGCAAAATAAACCGTACCGTAACCTGTTGCTTCAGGGCGAGCCAATGAACCACCAAAAGAAATCCCCTTCCCTGTAAATACGCATGATGTGTCGTTACTTAACTTCTTCATCATCCCCGTCATATAGCCAACTTCACGGCCACCGACACCAATATCTCCAGCAGGAATATCCGTATTTGAACCAAGATGACGATACAACTCCAGCATCAATGCTTGGCAAAACCGCATGATTTCTGCTTCAGACTTCCCTTTAGGATCAAAATCTGAACCGCCTTTGCCTCCACCCATCGGTAAGGTCGTTAACGAGTTTTTAAAGGTTTGTTCAAACCCTAAAAATTTTAAAATAGATAAATTCACTGAAGGATGGAAGCGCATTCCTCCTTTATAGGGGCCAATCGCTGAATTGTATTGGACACGGAAACCGCGATTGACATGGGTTTGCCCCTGATCATCCATCCATGAAACACGGAACTGAATAGCGCGCTCAGGTTCAACCAATCGCTCTAACAAACCATATTGTGCATATTTAGGATTCTTCTGAATGAATGGCCACAAGCTGGTCATCACTTCTTCGACTGCTTGTAAAAATTCAGGTTGATATGGATCTCTAGCTTTAACATAATCCAGAAAGTCATTTAAGCTATCGTATTTCAACATTCACCCCCGAGTCTATGGTTTATCTTGGTGCGAAAAATGCACCAAAATAGAATTTTGCATCTATTAAATACAGATTACTATTTCATCACAATATTATTTTTATGCTTAACTCTTTTTATCAATTAAAATCATAATCTTAAATCAAAAAATGTTCGCTATTTATATAATAAATACAAGTAAAAGCATATCAATGAATCGCAGAACTTCATTACAAAGAAGAGAAGTAGTCTAATTTATAGACAAAAATGCACTAAAAAATTTCATCATTAGCACCATTTTTAAGCATTAAAATACCCAAGTAATTGACATCTTTTTAGATTGCTTCTCCGTGTTAAAGCTTTATTTGCTATACTAAGCTCCCTGTTTTTTGCTTCACTCTCGATACATGTCCCCAACTGCACAACACGCGCTTATTGTCCAAATCGACCAACTCTTACCACAGACGCAATGTGGTTTATGCGGGCATCGTGATGGCTGCTTACCTTATGCAAAATCCATTGCAGAAGGTGAAGAAGCAAATAAATGTGTGCCTGGCGGACAACCTGTTGCCGATGCATTGGCAGCTTTATTAGATCGACCACAACTGACTGCCGAAAGCAGTGTTTGGGAGATTCAACTCGACGGTCGACCGCAACGTATCAAAGCAGTGATTCGCGAAGATGAATGTATTGGCTGTACCAAATGTATTAGTGCCTGCCCCGTCGATGCGATTATTGGCAGTGGCAAATTAATGCACAGCATTTTGACTGACTTGTGTACCGGTTGTGAATTATGTATTCCACCTTGTCCTGTCGATTGCATTGATCTGGTAGCAGATATGCGACCTTTACCAACAACAGCGCAACGTACGGCTGAACAGGATGATTTAAGACATCGCTATTACGCCCATATTCAACGTGAAGAAAAACGTCGCTTAAGTCGCAAAGGGCCCATTGTACGCGCTGAAATTGATGTGGAGTTCTTTGCTCAATTTTCACAATCACAAAACAATGTGCCCGTGATTAAACTCGTAGACAAACCCAAAGACAGTCCCACACTGGATGCTAAAACCACGATTGAACTTGCCAAGCTACGCACGCAAATCAAGAAGCTCGAAAAGCAGCTTAGCGTCCGTGCGGATGAATCCAAACAAGCGCAGTTACTTACTTTACAACAACGTTTAAATGAATTGCAGGACATCTAAATGCCCGTAAAGAATATGACCAAAAAGCAGATTCAGACTTTTTTTGAACGTTTGCGTGAACAAAGACCGACCCCTCAGACTGAGCTGAACTACTCTTCTCCTTTTGAACTCCTGATTGCTGTGTTGCTTTCTGCTCAAGCAACAGATGTCAGTGTGAATAAAGCCACAGATAAACTCTATCCTGTTGCCAATACAGCTCAAGCCATTTTAGACCTCGGAATTGATGGCTTAAAATCATATATCAAGACCATTGGCTTATATAATTCTAAAGCTGAAAACGTGATTAAAACCTGTCGAATCTTGGTCGATCAATATCAAGGTCAAATTCCAGAAACACGTAAAGAGCTGGAAGCCCTCCCTGGTGTTGGGCGTAAAACGGCGAATGTGGTACTCAATACCGCCTTTGGTCAACCAACCATGGCAGTCGATACTCATATTTTCCGTGTGGGTAATCGTACCGGACTTGCGGTTGGAAAAAATGTTCTAGAAGTAGAAGACCGGTTAATTAAAGTGATTCCGAAAGAATTTATTATTGATGCGCATCACTGGTTAATCTTGCATGGGCGTTATTGCTGTATTGCACGTAAACCGAAGTGTGGCGAATGTATCGTTTCCGATGTCTGCAACTGGCCTGATCGATTTGAATTTGGTGCCCATAAAGCTATTGCAATAAAAAACCTCAGTTAATCCTGAGGTTTTTTATGCTGCTGTAGCTTTGGATGTAACTGGCGAGCTTTACCATGTTTTTTATTTTCTAAGGCCTGTTGCTGCTGTACATGACGCAACATTTTTTGGCTTTGATACAATAAAAACAACAATAAAGCTAAACTTAAAATTACCACCACGATCAAAATAATTTTCAGCAAAGAAACACCCTCAATCAACTTACACGTTTCGACTTGTATACCGTAACGTAATCCTCAGTTTCTATTATGTCAGATTTTCAGGCTTGCATACCATGCATGAATATCTCGTTTTTCAATTGCAGTTGCCATTAACTCAGGAAATTGATCTGGAGTACAGGCAAAAGTTGGGATACCCATATCAGCAAAGATCTGTGCATGTTGAGTATCGTACCAAGGTGCACCATCATCAGACAATGCCAGTAGCGTAATTACCTGCACGCCACTCTCTAACATTTCAGCAACTTGTTTGAGCATTTGCTTAGCATCTCCACCTTCACACAAATCACTGATTAGAATAAATATAGTCTGTTCTGGGCGGGTAATTTTACTACGGCAATATTTAATCGCTTTGGCAATATCTGTTCCCCCACCCAACTGCGTGCCAAATAACACATCGACAGGATCTTCTAGTAAAGGGGTTAAATCAGCTAATTCAGTATCAAATACAATCATTTGGGTATTAACTGCGCGAATACTGGCCATAACAGCAGCAAAGACACTGGAATAGATCACTGAAGGCGCCATCGAACCACTTTGATCAACACACAGTACAATGTCTTTTAAAGCGGTTTGTTGACGCGGATGCCCATGTAACTCATGTGGAATAATCGTTTTAAAATCTTCTTGCCAATGCTTGAGATTGGCTTGAATGGTTCGTTGCCAATTAATATCTTGCATGCGTTTAGGGCGGCGTGTATGCGCTGAACGATTGATACTCCCTCGAATCGCTTGCTGTAATGGCTGTTTTAAACGGTTTTCCAACTGTTCCACTAACTGGCGTACCACAATACGTGCAGTTTCTTTGGTTTTTTCAGGCATTAAATGATTGAGTGAAATCAAAGTTGAAACCAAATGAATATCGACTTCTACACTCGCCAACAATTCAGGTTCTAATAACATTTGTTGTAGATTCAAACGTTCTAAAGCATCTTTTTGAATGACTTTCACCACAGAAGATGGGAAATACTGGCGAATATCACCCAACCATTGCGCCACTCTAGGACTAGAATGCCCCAAACCACCACGACGATTGGGCTGTTGTGTCTGATAGAGCTCATTCAGGCATGCTTGCATTTTGCTATCTTGTACCGACCAATTGGGTAAATGCGTCGTCGAATTTGGGGCTTGCCCTAAAATCAAACGCCAACGTCGTTCCTGTTCAGAGAGCTCTTGCTGCGCTAAAGAAATCATTTCTTCATTCATATCGTCACTTACCCTTCTACAGCCACAGGCTGTAAATACGCATAAATTTCATTCAACACGGTTTGAGCGCGTACAATATCTAAGCTATTAATATCTTGTTTGACGAAGGTCGATTTTTGAGTCACTTTCTGAATCAACTGCTGTGCCTCAGCTGGACTAAAACTTGAGGCCGTTCTTGCTAGAATTGGCAACAATTCAATAAATTGTTGCTCTTGTAATTGGTTAACCCATTGGCTTACCGTATCCCAAAGGCTTTGCTCATGAATCAATAACAACGCTTGATGTGTCAAAAAACCTTCAAACCATGCTGCACTATAGTCTGCAGTTTGCCCAATCGATAAAGCACGAGACAAAAATCCTTGTGTTTGCTCGACCTCAATTAACTGTTGTTCTCGTGCTAAACGCACACAGCAACCATGCAAATAGCCTTGCATCTGTTGTAATTGCAATAACTGATACAAGGTATCTTGCCAAAGCTGCAACAATTCATCTTGTTGTAATTGTTCTAAAAGCTCATATAGAGTTTGTAGTTGTTGAGCAAACTGCTGTGCCATTTCAGCATTCAACTGTACACAATAACTCGGTAAACTTAACATCAACCGAATTGCTAAATGTTCTACTACTTGAAGTAAATGCTGCATTGAAAACTGACGAACACTGCCATAACGAATGGCAGCAATCAGGGGTTTTAAAGTAGCTAAAATAATACTTGGATCTTGATGCTGAGTAGTGAGTTCATTCAATTTATCCAAAGCCAGATTTAAACTTTGATCTAGTCCAGACAATAAAATACTTTCAATCAATTGTGCAATCTGTGCCACATCTTCACATTGTCTAATCTGATTTTCTAAATAGCTTTGTGTCGCCAACTGAATGCTATTGCCCCACAATGACATTTCATTCAGATATAAACTACTTTCAGGCTGCCAAGACAACTGCCACATTTCTTTAAAGTTGCCTTGCTTTGATCCTGTTCCAGTTAACTCAGCCCAAGCAAGACCTAATAATTTCACGCAATGTAAAAATTGACTTTTTGCCAGATCGAATTTTTCACGCAAATCCAGACTAATTTCTCGATGTGGCGCATCAAGCTTCAAACGGAAATATTTCACCTGCTGTAAAAAGTCTTTTTGAATTGGCAATTCAATCCATTCATCAGGCACTTGCCCCAACTGTTCATCTTCAAGCAATTTAGATAAAATAGGTTGTGGAATATCTAGGCCGTGATTCAAGACCGAGCGAATCGCCTCAAATAAATCTTCCAAATCAGGGATACGTCGTCCACGTAATTGCAATAAAGATTGAATCAATTGCACTGCATCAATAATCTGAGCACTTGAAGCATCATGCCCTGCTTGGCGTAACGCTTGTGCAAATTGACTTAACCAATCTATGGTAATTTTTTCACCATCTACATCTCCATTCAAGGCTTGTTGGTAGTGCTTCCATAAATGGGTATACCATCCCACAGCTTTTACGCCTGCGCCATAACCACTGTCTCGGCTCAAACGCCCATGTGTCCACGCAATCCACGCTGCCTCAACCTTCACTTTAGGCAAAGCTTTGAGCAATGCCGTATCGATTTTATTGTATGCCTTTAAATCCGCCAATACAGGTGCATGCCAAGCTCCACAAATCACCACAATATTTTGATAGCCTTGTTTCTCTGCTTGTCTAATGACTTTACGCATATAGGCTTCACGATATTGCTCAAGTAATTGCTCTTCACTACTACAGTTTTCAGGTTGTTGTGTTTGCAAATAATCACGTAAAGCCGCCATTGCATCTGTAATTGCAGCAAACATTTGTCCTGCATGTGGCTGTAATTCGACTAGGTGCTCCCAAAAACGCTCACTGTCTTGATACCCAGACTGTTCTGCCAAAAGTTGGATCGGATCTTGGCGAATAGAAAGATAATGCTGTTCCATATTCTGCGCAGTTTGATCTGGCAATTGTGTGTTTAACTCAAATACATCAGCATCTACTCGTTCTTGTTCATCTGCTGAAGCTTGCGCCAGATGTTGCTCTGCCCATTGCTTTTCTAATGCAAAACGATGTTGCACAGGAAGATCCATAAACGTTACATCGACGTGATGCCGTATCGCGTATTGCAAGGCTTGCCACTCTGGGGAAAACTCAGCAAAAGGATAGAATACCGCCTGTGATCGCACTTCTTTTTGTACAGGTGTATTCAACAGCAACGCTACAGGTGGTTTAAAATCAGTATGTTGCAATTGGCTGATAATTGTATTCGCATCAGGAGGCCCTTCAATCAAAATACAATCAGGTTGAATTAAAGCCAAAGCATTACACACGCTGCGTGCGGAACCAGGGCCATGATGACGAATACCGAGAATATGCAACATCTTTTTATCCTTATTCTTCCAGCTATTTATTCAACATGCATTATTCTAAGTCACGACAAGCACGATATAGATCTTGCCAACCCTCACGCTGTTTAATCACGGTTTCAATATATTCTTTCCAAGGCACAATATCTTGGACAGGATCTTTTAAGACAGCACCTTGTAGACCTGCTGCTAATTCATGATCAGTTAAATTACCAGAGCCAAAATGTCCAGCCATTACCCAACCGTGACTCATTACTGAAATAGCTTCTGCAGTTGATAAGGTCCCCGTAGTGGTTTTTAGTTTTTGTTTTCCATCCAAAGTTTGACCATGTCGTAATTCTCTAAAAATTGTGACTAGTTTTTGAATTTGAGCATCTAAAGGTTGAATCTCAGGAAGTTGTAAACTTTGACCTAAAGATTGAACACGCTTTTGTACAATTTCTACTTCTTCTGCAATGGTCGCCGGTGGCGGTAAAATAACGGTATTAAAACGACGTTTTAATGCCGAAGAAAGCTCATTTACCCCCTTGTCACGGTTATTAGCAGTGGCAATCACACTAAAACCCTGTATGGCTTGATACTCAATCCCCAACTCAGGAACAGGTAAATTTTTCTCAGAAAGTAGAGTGATTAAAGTATCTTGGACATCTGCAGGAATACGTGTTAACTCCTCTACACGGGCGATCTTACCTTCTTGCATCGCACGCAACATAGGGCTTTTGACCAAAGCATCTTCGCTCGGACCTTTAGACAAAAGTTGGGCATAGTTCCAGCTGTAACGCAAAGTATCTTCGCTGGTTCCAGCCGTACCTTGAATCAATAATGCACTATTTCCCGAAATGGCAGCTGCCAAATGTTCAGATACCCATGATTTCGCCGTACCTGGCACCCCTAATAATAACAATGCACGATCAGTCGCCAAGGTTGCGACTGCAATTTCTATCAAACGGCGATTACCAATATATTTAGGTGAAATCACCGTACCATCAGCCAAGGTGGTTCCTAATAAATAATCCACGACCGCTTTCGGCGAAAGTTGCCATTGTGGAGGCTTCATTAAATTGTCATGTGCTTTTAATGCATCTAATTCATGAGAAAACTGTTGTTCTGCGCGGGCACGTAAAACTTGTTGAGACATGGTGATTATCCTAATTTATGATTTATTGATCATTACGCAATAATTTTTTGTTTGTACTGATTGAATTGAATCAGTTGTTTCCATTCGGAAATAGAAAAAAGAGCTTGTAAGCCACTGAAGTCAATTGGATAAGCTTCCAAAATCAGCCATTGTGCCCGCTCTTTTAATAATTCAAATTTTTTCTGATCCTGTTGCAAATCTAAAGTTGCATATACATGCTGAAGTAACACCGCTGCCATTTCTGTGATGTTCCGATCTTGATGCAAGACTTTAGCGTGTTGAAACACAAAATAAAAATGCTCTAAATTTTGCTGTTGATAATGCAGCTCTAGTTGTTTTAATAACCATCCAATTGCTTGCTCTTGATGTAGTAAACCAAAGACCAACTCACGTTCAAATCTGTTCCCACTGGATGTCGTCACAGCTTCACACCATTGGGTTTGATGTTGGTAAAACCATAACGCTAAATCATGGCGTTGTTCTCGATAACAGCATGTTACAAAAGCATTCCAAATCTGCTCTCTCTGTTGTGAATGCAATGAGAGTAGATGATCCCAAGTGCCAAATACTTCTAACCAATATGCGAGTGGCAATTGAATCAAAACTCTTGTGAGATAGAAGACACCTTGTGAACTTTCACAAAAGGCTTGGTAAGCCTGTTCAATTTGAGCACTTTGATAAACCGCTTTTAAATTTTTACGGCTTTCGACCAAATTAACTTCTCGATCAAAGAAACCATAATCATTGAGTGCATCATCTTGATCTAAATTAATATTATATTTAACTTTTCTCGCCCGAGCATCGTAGCTTAAACAGGTACGTAGCAGTGCGATAATCTCACCATAAAGTACATTATCTGGATAGTATAAATAAAAAGTTAATGCAGCATTCTTGCGCACTGTAGCCGCATTTTGTGGTTCTAGTGTTTTCACATGCCGATATAACGCTTCAAATTGCTTAATCGGCAGGTTGTACAGCACTAGACTTTCAGCTTGACTTTGCAAATGATTTTGCTGAATTGATTGTGACCAAAACTCCGCAATATGTTGATCAATAAAGTGAGGTAATTGACTGCACAACTGGCTCATCCACAATGACCAATCGCTATTTTTTAATTTCAATAGCTGGCGGACCAATGGTGCCGAATCTTGTTGTTTCAAATATTTCCAAACCCGTTTAGCATCATCCAAACGTGTTGTAACATCTCCTTGAAATGCAAACTCAGGTAAAATAGATGCCAATAACACTGGGTTTCGACATAGAGGTAACACTTTCAATACTAAATAACGAGGAATCACTTGCTGCTGCTGTTGAGCAAGTTTCAATATTTGATTAACCCAATCCTGATACAAAAATGGCGATTCTTGCCCAACAATCCATTTCAAAATTTGAATCAGCTCATTATCCAGTTGCTTTTCATGTTGTAGCTGCTCAATCTTATTCAAACTCTTTTGCACCGTTTCAGGCACCGTTCTCGCTTGATAACCTGCGTGTTGCATGAACATCCAGTATTGATTCAAGACTAACAAATCTTGCGCTGAATCAATCTGTTTAGGTACATAAGTCTGTAGTACATCAGGAGTTTTTAGAGTCTGTTTAAATTGCTGTCCCAGAGTCAGTTTGAGAAGTAACTGTTGATTAAAATCACTGTACGATGCGTTTAAACACATTCAAAATGCCCTCCTTGCCAAATACTTACAAGTTTAAGCTGTAACCCATTCCACTCTATGCCAGCACTAAATGATTCTGCCCCAACTAAAAACCACAACTCAACAAATTGCTTAATTTCAACCTCACACATCTTTTGATTCTGATCGACCAAATAAATCGTTTTATCACACTTTACTAACCGCAATTGCTCCAGCCAAAAAAAGCGTACTAATTGCAAAGGGTGCTGTTTCAAGTTATTGGCATATTGAGCAAAAGCCTGATCAAAATTGGTAAATCCCTTCGGTGCAACAAGCGTCTGGCTCACATTAGTAAACGACAATAAACTATCTTCTAAACGCAGACGTTGATGGCTCACACCGGGATAAAGTTTGGCAGTTAAAGACAAATGTTTTTGGTAAGGTAAGGTTAAACCGAAGTTGGAATAAGGGGGAATTTCGAAATCCAATAGCAGATAATCGCATAGCTTTTCACTATCCCATAACCATTGACGACGATAACGTCCACGGGTGTTGACCAGTTCTTGCGTCACTTGTCCCAATGCATACAAACTCAGCACCTGAGTTGGGATGTTATCCCATGCATCTGTCGGTAAATTAATACCAAAGAGCTGTTTTAATTCTTCATATAGTTCTGGCTGAAGCCGCTGGCGGTTTTGCCATAAATCAACAGCTGTTTGTAGTTTAGCCAACCAAAATGAACTTTGTAATTGCCAATCAGTTTGATATAAGGCACTAGAAAATTCATCTAAATAACTGACTAAACCAGCAACTTGTGCATCGACCAAACGGCTTTGGATATCTCGAAATTTTTCCTGCTGTTGTTGACGTAATCGCCCTAGCCCCATGATTACAATATCATTTAGCCATGTTTGTAATGCTTCAACACCTGCATCCATTTTTTTTTCACGTGCCAACTGGCGTTTGGCACGCGCTTCTTCATCAATTGGTTTATCAATTTTATTTTCTTTTTTCTCAAGCGTTTTGGTTTTTTTATCGCGCCATTTTTGTACTCGATCAGGTATATTTTGTTCATCTGATTGCACAATAAATTTATCTTGATACTCGGAATAGACAAATAATAATGCTAAGGCATGTTTACAAGGCCGCTTAAAACTCGGACAACTACATTCACATTTAAGTTCAGGTAAAAAGATTGCACTTTGATAAATCGCGCTCCCTTGAATTTCTCCCCAAATCCAATGATCTGTCGAAGCTGAAATATTATTCCATGCTTCAAATTTCGCTAACTTCTTAGCAGATTTTGCTGAACTTGTATCTGGAATAATTTGTTCTATTTGATCAGACTGAATCGTCAGCAACATAATTAACCCTTTAAAATAATTCTAAGTTTCAATATTTTCAAATTGCACACTTGAATGAAATATAACTTTTTTCACTCAGTTTTTATATCATTTAATCTGATAGGGCGACATGTTATGTCGCATATAATTATTGGTATAAAAAAAACTGACTTATGTAAACATAAGGCAGTTTTATCAAAAACTAAATTATTTATCTAAAATTGCAAAAAGATCAGCTTGAACGTTTTCGATTGCACGTAAACCATCTAATTTGTCATAAGTCGGAGCATTTTCACCTGAAGCAGCACGACCTTGATAGAAGCCAACCAATTGCTCAGTTTCGCTATGGTAAGAGCCGAGACGCTTACGAATCGTTTCTTCTTGGTCATCAGGACGTTGCACAAGGTCTTCACCTGTTTCATCATCTTTACCTTCCACTTTTGGTGGGTTGTAAACGATGTGATAAACACGACCCGATGCAGGGTGCTGACGACGACCAGAAAGACGTTGCACGATTTCTTCGTCAGGTACAGCAATCTCAATCACGTGATCAATGCTAATGCCAGCTGTTTCTAAAGCTTCAGCTTGTGGAATTGTGCGTGGGAAACCGTCAAAGATACAACCATTTTCACAGTCAGGCTGAGCAATACGTTCTTTAACCAAGCCAATAATCAGCTCATCAGAGACCAAACCACCTGACTCCATGACGCTTTTCGCTTTTAAGCCAAGTTCAGTACCTTCACGAATTGCAGCACGGAGCATATCACCGGTTGAAATTTGTGGGATATTGTAGCGCTTACAGATCAACTGAGCTTGAGTACCTTTGCCTGCCCCAGGTGGTCCGAGTAAAATAATGCGCATAAAAGAACATCCTCATTTAAAAACAATAAATCTTAAATTGAGCAATATCATACAGACTTATCACTCAACCAACATCAAATTAATTATAAGAAAGCAACAAATAAGTGAATTAAACCAGCAAAGAAACCAGTTACTCCACCCAGTACAATCAAGATCCACTCATCTTCTTGGAACGCAGGACGCAATAGGTTCTGGAACTCTTTCGGTGTTAGTTCACGGATGCGGTCTCTAAACATTTGAAAGATCTTCTGCGCGCGACTTGCATTCAGAGCTGGGTCACATACTGGTCCCATGGTAATTTCAATTGAGCGATCAATCAAGTCGGTCTTGAGTCTAGCATACTCTCTTGGTCCTAATGAAAGCTGCAATGAGGTTCTGACCAATGGGGTTTCCATGATTTCATTGATATGACGCTTGACAATACGACGTGTTTTGTCTTTTTTACTGCCATACATCATTTCGGTCATGATCGATTTCAAGGTAATTAAATCTTCAGTCACCACACTGGCGAACACATCCGAAACCTCTTCCTGACGCTTCATAAATGCGCCTTGGACATTATAGGTTCCAATCTTCAAGACCGGCACAATCCAAGGAAATTTACGGTCTTTGGTCAAACGGAAAATCTGTGGATAGCGGATATAGTGCGGTTCAATTGGGTTAAACACCATCCAGATCGCGATCCAGTTGGTTAAAAAGCCCCAAATTGCAGCCCAGAATGGAACCGTCCAGTGCCAAGGCACTACAAACCATACAATCATCTGGAAAATACCAAAGAACATCCCTATTAATGCACTGATATGCCAAATAAAGTTAATTTCTTTTTGCCCCACCTTCAAGAACATGCGCACCATCAAACGGCGATCACCTTCCATTTGGCTGACCACCATTTCACGCATGTCGACCAGTGACTCGACGTTCATGGTCAGTTCAGTCACAAGTTCCCTTAAGGTATTTGGTAACTGTTTGTGGGCTTGGGCATAAATACGGCGTTTAATCGAATAAGGTAAGTTTTCCCAGAGTACCGCATTGCGATCAATCATCACTTCATCAATCAGATGCTCAAGCTCAAAACCGACTTGCTCACCAATGATCATGGCCATATCTTCGGGGTCCATTGCCTCTAAAAACTCACGCAATGAACCTAGTTTAGATAAAGTGTTATCGGTAATGATGCCTGAAATACGTCCAGCTTTACGTGGCACAATCCCTTGCCAACCGACAGGTAATGGTCCTAAATGGAATCCCCAAAAGTTAATTGGGTAAAATACCATTTTCAATGCCATCCACACGTGCGCCCATGTTACAAAGGCGGTGACAGGGATGATACTCAAGACTGCCAGATGGTCAGGTCGATTTAGAAAAATCTGCCACAATTCATTGACGTAATCAAACATGCATGACTCTCTGAATTATTGATACATGATGGCCTATAAAAGGATAAACGTTAATTTCCTCTTATAAACCAAAACTTAAAGTATAAGAAAACTGAAGGACAGGTTCTGATTTTTTCACAGTATTGCCATTCCCATCTTCTATTTTTTCGCGTACCCCCGCGCCCACACTGAATGTGCTGATACGTTCGCTATTCAACCAAACATAAGCAAGATCGGCACCGACACCCAAATTGCCCTTTTGCTTACCACCATAATTTCTGCTGTCTAAATGCCCCGCATAGACACCAAGGTAATAACCATTTTTATCTGTACCAGTTAGGTAGTACGGATAACGGAATCCAACTTGTCCACCAGGTTCATTGTCATCATTTAAAAATGCACCCGCTTTGGCATAGGCAATACCATAAGGATTTACCCATTCAAGGTTGGCATGTAATAATTTCTTGGTAAAACCTGCACCTACATTCCATGTTGAAACGTTTGCATCTTTTAATTTTGGCTCTGGCTTAAATGGATTGTCATCCGCATGACTTAAGCCCGTAAGTGTTAAAACCGATAATAAAAGGCAAATTTTTCTCATTATTTTCTCCATTTTCCCTAAGAGTGTATTGGAAAATCCTATTTCAAACTGATTGTGACTTTAACAGAATTATTTTGCTTCTAATATACAAGACCATACAATTTTAATGTCTGCAAAGTCAAAAGCTGTCGCAGTATCATTTGCATGATTTGTTGAAAATTCTACAGTATGTTCATGCAACTTACGTTAAAATGCGTAGCCTTTGTATTCTCTCCATTTTGTAATTAAGTCGACACCCTATGAAACAGCACTTTCCTTTAAAAAATATGCAACAAGAAAAGCGCATTTATAAGGGTCGTATCTTTTTTGCAATCTTTGTCGTGGCGATTTTTCTACTTTTATTGATCTGTCGTTATGCATATTTACAGATTGTTCATTACGATGACTTTACAACGGCCTCAGACAAGAACCGAATTCGTTTACAACCCTTAGCACCCGCACGTGGCTATATCTACGATCGTAACGGCGTACTGTTGGCAGATAACTACCCTGTGTTCACCGCAACACTGAGTCGTGCCGATGTCAGTGATATTGATGACACTATCAGCCGTCTGATTCCAATTCTAGGCTTGACCCAAGAAGATGTTGACCGCTTTAAAAGCCGTGTGAAAACTGCACGTAAAACCGAACGCCTTGCAATTAAGTTGAATTTGACTGAAGCCGACATTGCCAAATTCAGTGAAGTGAAATATGCCTTCCCTGGAGTCAAAATTGAAACTCAAATGACCCGCTATTATCCACATGGTGAGTTGTTTGCACATGTGATTGGCTATGTCGGTCGTATCAATGATAAAGAACTCAAATCAATTGATAAGGATTTATACGCGGGAACCAACCTGATTGGTAAAATTGGGGTCGAAAAAAGTTATGAAGAGCTGTTGCATGGGACGCCTGGCTATGAATCTGTCGAGGCAGATGCACATGGTAATGTACTGCGTAATTTAGGTCGCCAAAACCCAGCACGAGGTAATGATCTTTATTTATCACTTGATTATGGTCTGCAAACTATTGCAGCAAAACAATTGGCAGATCGTCGCGGTGCAATTGTCGCAATGGACCCACGTACAGGTGAAATTCTAGCATTAGTCTCGAGTCCAAGTTTTAATCCAAACCTCTTCGTGACTGGGATTAGCTCTAAAGACTACAGTGGGCTGCGTGATAACCTCGATCAACCGCTCTATAACCGTGCAGTTCAGGGGGCTTATCCACCCGGTTCAACCATTAAACCGATGTTTGGTTTAGGCGGTATTCATTATGGTCTCGTCGATTGGAACACTGCAATTTCCGATCCAGGCTATTTTTCATTGCCTGGTGACAGCCACCGCTTCCGTGACCATAAAAAAAGTGGTCATGGTTCTGTGAACATGCATAAAGCTCAAATTGTATCTTGCGATACTTATTTTTATGTCCTGTCCTATCGCATGGGCATTGAGAAAATGAATGACTGGATGCGTCAATTTGGCTTTGGTGAAAAAACTGGGGTCGATTTACCAAGTGAAAGTTCTGGCCTGTATCCGAGCCCAGAATGGAAAATGCGTACCCGCAAATCCAAATGGCTAAAAGGTGAAACGATTTCAGTCAGTATCGGACAAGGCGCTTTTACCTCTACTCCGTTACAACTTGCGATGGCAACTGCAATTACTGCGAATAAAGGTTCACATGTCACGCCCCATGTATTAAGAGAGACCAAAGGCGCCAAAAAATTTAGCGTCCACAATGCACCCGATGGCAAAATTAACTTCAATGGCACCGAACAAGATTGGAAAAACATGCACGATGCAATGGTGGATGTCATCCAGTCAGGTACAGGTCGTGGTATTAAAGGTGGTTTGCAATATTCAATCGCAGGTAAAACTGGGACAGCACAAGTTAAAAGTATTGCCCAAGGTAAACGCTATAACGAAGCTGCGCTTTCATCTCGACAATGGGACCACGGTTTATTCGTTGGTTTCGCGCCTGCCGATAATCCAGAAATTGCGATTGCTGTGGTTTGGGAAAATGGTAAACATGGTGGTTCTGCGGCGCAGTTAGCACGTCCAATATTTGATTATTGGCTAGTGACCCGTAAAAAGAATCCACTCCGCCCAGCCAGCCATCAAGTCAGTGGTGGTTTAATGACAGCAGGCATTAAACCTGGCGAACTGCCAAGCAGCAGTGTTGCAACCACAACAACACAAAATAGCCAAGCGGCATCAACACCCGTCGCTTCATCCACTCCAGCATCTACACCTGTCGCGCCAGCAACAGCTGCTCAACCTACTGATGGAGTAACTGAATAATGAAAAATCAATTGCGTATCATCGGTGGTAACTGGAAACGCCGTACTTTACCCTTTGCCAGTATTGATGGTTTACGTCCAACACCAGATCGTGTCCGTGAAACCTTGTTCAATTGGTTAATGTGGGACATTCAAAATGCGCAGGTTTTAGACCTGTGTAGCGGCTCAGGTGCATTAGGATTTGAAGCGCTTTCTCGTGGAGCTGCTAAAGTCGTGATGATTGAACCAAATCCAATACAAGCCAAAATCTTAAAAGACAATATTCAACTGTTAAAAGCAGAAAATTGCCAACTGCATGTTGCAACGGCACAACAGGCTTTAAAAAAATTAAACTCAAATTTTGATGTGGTGTTTCTTGATCCACCATATAGTCTGGATTTATGGCAAGAGTTAGCAGAACTTGCTGACCCAATGATTGCAAACCACGCTTATATTTATGTAGAAGCAGATCGAGATTTATCTCAACTCACCCTTCCCCTGACTTGGCAGAAAATTAAAGAAACCAAAGCCGGTATGGTCAGAGCAGGGCTATATCAAAAGGTCAGTTAAAAAATCCGTAACCAGAAAAATCGTATCAATTGCCCTCGGTCAAAGGGAAAGCTGGAAAGATATTCATAGCCAATTCGATTGGTCTGGTTCAACTGATACATCATGCCATAACCGACTGAAATCGAAAAATCATCCAGCGACAAGCTAGTGGTGTCACCTGTTAACATCTTATGGTTAAACTGATTAGTTTGATAAGCCGTATAATTATAGACACGCCAACGCTCATTTTGAAAAAATTGGTTATGCAAAACCGAATATGCTGTTTTCATTTCAGGATAAGCAGCATCAAACATCTGTTCGGTATCTTCGCTCGGCGCTACAAAAAAATCATAGTCATCCGCATAAGCCCCAGCAGAGAGACCTATTAAAAAACAGAATAAGAAAATGCACTGAATTCGCATAACAAGATGTGTTGATGACGCCTTATTTAGCATAACGCTAAAAATCATTTTATATCAACCGATTGAATATTTTATCTTCATTCCACCCGCTTAAATTTAGAACCACCATTCCATTCGACGACCATTTGGAATAACACTGTTATTAGCATCTTTAAACTTAGTTTCTTTTTCAACGCTAAAACCAATCCGCTCATATAGACGCTGCCCATTTGGATTTTTCTGTGAGACATCTAAAGATAATGCAGTGAACCCTTGTTGTTGAGCTAAACACTTCTGATGTTGTAGCAATAAAGAGCCTATGCCTTGACCTTGGTAATTAGGATGGACACCAAAATTAGCAATATGCAAACATGAGTCACTGGGCTTAGTTACAACTGAACCTGCCTGTAAGACTCGAGACAAAACACGAGGAAATCCAAGTCTATAAATGGCCCAGATATTTTTAAGGCTACCCTGATCCATACTCAATAAATCCTTTTTGCCATAACAGGCTATTGTTGCAACCACCTTCTCATGATGCTCGACCACCCAATGCAACTGATAACTGGTATAACCTTGTCCTGAAAGGAATTCACGATGAATGAATTGTTCTGCGCTGATCTGCTTATGTTGATAAATATAATCAAACAACGAAACCGCTGCGCTATAAATTAAAGGTACACAGGCATCAACATCTCGCCGTTGCGCTTTTCTTATTTTCATTTTAAATCCCGTCTATTTAATTTTTGTGCAATCAGATGTGCAAAGTAAAAAAAGATTAAATTTTATCGTGTTAGACATAAATAATTAATTTATAAAATTCACCTTATATACAATAATAGCACCTTTAAAATTCTACTCTATCGATCATGAAGCTTTTGTTCCTGCTCATTGCCACCGTGAGCTTATCAGGTTGTATTTTTGGAAAATCTAGCGAACTAAAACGCGCTGAGAAACTCTTACAAGGTTTTCAGTGTCATAACATTGAATCCAGTGAGTTAGCAACCTCTTCTATTTCAAATTTTTATCAACAATCACTGGCTGCCAATAAAGACAAAGCGGCATCATATATTGAACAATATAAAAATGGTGAAGATCTCTTTGACATTCCGCTCGATGAAGTTGTACAACAAAAATATCAATTATATAAACAAGCATGTCAGGCACTCGGTGGCGTTTCTACAGCCAAAGAAACAATCGCTGTAAAAACGACAGAGTAAGAGCAATAAAACTTGCCTGACTGTATTTAGGATACAGTATGATCGAACAACAACTGAGTTTAAAACATTATATTGCGCTTGCGATAGTGCTGCTGGTGGTGGCAATTGCAAGCATCCAACCGCTTGAGTTTGAGGCTTATTTGCTACACCAAGCGGGTACCGTTTTGATGCTAATTGCCCTCATTGTCACGCTGAAAAAGATTGGCATTAGTTTTTATAGTTTTTGTCTTTATCTTGGCTTTCTTCTGATTCATATTTTAGGGGCACACTACCTCTACTCTTATGTGCCTTATAATGAGTGGATTGAAAACCTTTTCCACTTTGACTTAAATCAAACCATGGGTTGGTCGCGTAATATGTATGACCGACTGGTGCATTTTGCTTATGGTCTATTGCTCTATCCACTTTTCTATCGCTGTTTTCAAGTTTGGTTACCGACTGCCAAACCTTTGACCCTATTTCTGCTGGTGATTCAATTTGTCATGGCATCGAGCATGTTTTATGAATTAATTGAATGGTGGATCGCGATTGGTTTATCCCCTGAAGATGCCGAAAACTATAATGGCCAGCAAGGTGATATTTGGGATGCACATAAAGATATGTGCCTTGCAACCGTCGGAGCTATCTTGATTGGAATCACTCAACTCCTCAAAGAAAAAACGCCTACTTAAAAATAGACGCTCTCAAAATATAAATACAGTTTAAATAATCGAATGTTGCAATACAGTAAGCTGGTCTAAAGGATCAGCTTTTAAACTTGCTGCATAATCAAGATGGGTTAAATCAGCATTTCCAGAATGACTGGTTGCAGGAGTTGGATTTTGTCCTATCAGCAATTGGTTCAAAACCCCATCCAACTGATTTGATACGGGCTCAGAAGAAGACAATAAGGTATTTAGACTCAGTTTCTCAATATTGTTTGATTCGGAAACAGGTTCAGCGTGTTGGGTTTGTAAAGCACCCAAATCAATCGCATCGGCCAAAGAGGCTTTCACTACAGGTGCAACCACATTAAAACTAAATGCATCACTCGCTTCACTAATATTGCCTGCTGCATCAGTCAAGGTTAAGGTGATTTTATGTGGCCCCACACTTAAATCTTGCTTAACTTCAAAACTCCACCTTCCATTATCTCCCACTGTTACTGTACCTATCGGTTGACCATTGTCATAAATCGTCAAAACAGTTTTTGCTTCACCTACACCAGCCAAAGTCGGTTTGCTGTCATCAGTATCCCCTCCTGCCGCGATTGCACCTTTTACAGCACCCACATCATCCATCACGGTTTGCAAAATCGGCTTATTCGGCGCAATGGTATCTTTTGTCCCTACCACATCGACTGCATCGGAACGGTTCCCAGCTGCATCAATGATATAAACTTTCCCTACATTTTTATCGGTTAAAGCCGATGATAAGGTAATGCTAAATTTTCCATCCGCACCAACAGTACCTGAACCAAACAGTGTTTTCCCATCCGCACTTCTAATTTCAATTTTACTATTTGCTTCCGCTGTACCCGTCACTGAATCACCTGCTGCATTGATTTCAGCAACGGCTTTATCGGGTGCAATGGTGTCTTTTCCAGCAGTAATCTCAAGTGGCTTAGATTGGTTGCCTGCCGCATCTTCGACAATGATGGTTGCCTTTTTATCTGCAGCTAAGGCAGGTGAAAGTGTAATCTGAAATTTGCCTTGTGCATCTGTTGTTCCAGTACCAATGGTTTTCCCATCCGCATCCTTGATCTGTACCTTGCTATTCGCCTCTGCTCGACCTTGAATAGATGAACCTTCCTTATTGACATCCACAAAAGGTTGATCTGGCGCTAAAGTATCTTTGCCTGCAACCACTTTAGTTGGTGTAGATTTATTTTCGGCTGCATCTTCAGCGACAACCGTCCCACCTTTTTCACTGGTTAAAGCCGGTGAAACTTTAATGGAATACAGTCCTGCTTTATTTGCAATCACGCTACCCAATAGCGTGCCATTTGCATCATAAATGGAAACTTTAGCATTGGCTTCGGCCTTACCTGTAACAATGGTTCCATCTGCATTCAGTTGTGCCGTCGGAGCATCTGGTGCAATGGTATCTTTATTTCCTGTCACAACAGTGGCTTTAGAAGTATTCCCCGAACCATCAATTGCAGTCACGCTGACCTTGCCGCCATTCACCAAAGGTTGATCCAACTTAACCGTGTAATTTCCTTCGGCGTCAGCTTGAGTCGTTGCAATCACTTTCCCAGCTGCATCTTTAATTTCAATTTTGGCTTTCGCTTCGGTTTTACCCGTAATCGTTTGTGTATCTGTACCTAAACTCGCAGTTGGTGTAGCAGGTGGTGTTATATCAATCGGTTGGTTACTACTTTTATTTTTATCGTCATCATCATCTTTTACCGCTAATAGATACACACCTTCTGCCACTAAAGCAGCCAAACCTACTTTTAAGAGTTGTAACTTACTAATCGCCGAATCCTGATCCACATTCTGAGGTTGAGGAGCTGGTGTCACTGCATCTGTATATGCAAATTGCGTCAGTGATGTCGCTGGGGTATAACGAACAAATTTTCCAGAATCATCAAATTCTGCGACCGCATAAGTCCCATCATCTTTCGCAACTGCAAGGCTATGCTCTGTTAAGTTTTCAGCACTATAAAAATCACTGACAATAATTTTTTCACCGTTTTTTAGTGTAATGACAAGGTCATTACCTTGTTTGATCATGGATTTAATATCGGCTTGATTCACACCAATTTGTACGATCGAAGGCTGGTCGAGTACCACACTTTTCAATTGCGCATCTTGTAGAATATTCGAATTTTTCTTTGAAAAAACGACGACTCTTGTCATTATTATGCTCACTTATCAATTATATTTTTAAATACTTTTTCGGTTAATGAATAATTAAGTAATTCATCTTGCAGTTAAAATATCAAATGATCGCTATTGCTACAATCTATTCGATCAAATAGTTTTGTCATGTTTGTTTAATTCACCAAATGTTCAAATCTAGCGGTGAACTCCACCCCAAATCTACAAGATCAAACATAAAAAACCAGCCCTTTAGGCTGGTTTTTTATGCTCTTTATAGCGTGTAAATTATTAAAATTTCGGATCACGCATTTGTACCAATGTACTATTTGCCTTTGCCAAACTATCTGTAATTTTATTCATGACCGTAGGAATCAAACTTTCAGCCATTTGAGCTGCCTGCAATCCCAGTTTTTCGCCAAAGGTTGGGCGTTTACGGGTATTAATCACATAGATATCGTGTTTTGGTAACAAGCTTAATAGGTATTCGTCAGAAGTTTGTAGCTTATCTACCAAGTTCAATTCACGTGCATCTTCACCATACCAATGCTCGCCTGTTGCAACTTTAGCAACATCAAGTTGTGGACGATATTTCTCAACAAAATGCTTAAATAAGGAGTGGGTTTGCTGCAACTCTTCTTCAAACTTGGCCTTGCCTTCTGGGGTATTTTCACCAAACATGGTCACGGTACGTTTATATTCACCTGCGGTATACAGCTCAAAATCAACATTGTGCTGTTTGAGTAAACGATTAAAGTTCGGTACTTGTGCAACCACACCAATCGAACCCACCACTGCAAAAGGTGCAGAGATAATTTCATTGGCAATACATGCCATCATATAGCCGCCACTTGCAGCAACTTTATCAACACAGATGGTGACATTAAAACCTGCATCACGTAAACGCACCAATTGAGCAGCGGCCAAACCATAACCATGCACCATTCCGCCAGGACTTTCTAAACGAACGACGACACGATCATGCCCTGCTTTAGCAGTCGCTAAGATCAAGGTAATTTCTTCACGGATGGTATCGACTGCAGACGCTTGAACATCGCCTTTAAAGTCAAGGACATAAATTTTTTGATCGTTCTTCTTGCGAATTTTAGCTTCTTTGGCAAGCTGTTGAACGAGTTGTAATAATTCAAAACGAGAGGCGGTGGTTTGCGCAATTCTTTTTCTTTGTTCATTCACACGCGCATTGAGATGACTAATACGAATTTCAGCAGGAAACTTAGGTAAATGGAATAACATGAAGTATGTGCTCTATAAGTTCGGCGTTATTGTTCTAAGATGTGGTCTGCTCAATAAAAATTCAATAGCGATTTTGCAAAATAGATTCATTTTCATTTATATAAACAAAAAGAGCCCGAAGGCTCTTTTGTTTGTAATGAAACGGATTAACCAAAACGACCCGTAATATACGCTTCCGTCAACTGATGGTCTGGCTGGGTAAACACTTTCTCAGTCGAGTTCACCTCAATCAAATCACCCAGATGGAAGTAAGCGGTACGGTCTGATACACGCGCTGCTTGTTGCATAGAGTGGGTAACGATTGCAATGGTGAATTGTTCAGACAATTCAGAAATCAATTCTTCAATTTTCGCGGTCGCAATTGGATCCAGCGCCGAACATGGCTCATCCATCAAGATCACTTCTGGACTCACTGCAATGGTACGTGCGATACATAAACGCTGTTGCTGTCCACCTGACAGACCTGTACCCGGCTGACTCAAACGATCTTTGACTTCGTCCCATAAACCCGCTTTACGTAAACTGTTTTCAACAATTTCTTCTAGGTCATATTTATCACGCGCCAAACCATGCAATTTCGGACCATAAGCAACATTGTCAAAAATTGATTTCGGGAATGGGTTTGGCTTTTGGAACACCATGCCGACTTGTGCACGCAATAACACTACATCAAGGTTTGGATCATAGATATCTTGATTATCTAAAGTCACCTTACCCGTCACACGGCAGCTATCAATGGTGTCATTCATACGGTTTAAGGTCCGCAAGAATGTCGACTTACCACAACCTGATGGACCAATGAAGGCAATCACTTCATTTTGGTAAACATCAAGATCAATTCCTTTGATTGCCTCAGTTTCACCATAGTAAACATGAACATCTTTGGTACTGATTTTTACTTCACTGGTTTTTGGCTTTTTATTTGAAGAAGCCGTTTCAAACTGAGAGACAAATGCAGTATTTGATTGCTGAACTTGCGCTTCAGATGACGTAAATTCTGTTTGCTGTGGATTCACTGATTTATCCTTTTCTACGGCGTTCATAATATCAATCGTATTCATTGTACTCTCCTCAATTACCAACGCACTTCAAATTTCTTACGGAGCCAAATGGCAAGGCTATTCAAACCAATCATTAACGCTAGTAAAACAATAATCGCTGCTGCAGTACGTCCTTCGAAGAAGTTACGTAATTCATTACCTTGCCACAAATAAACTTGTACTGGCAATGCTGTCGCTTGATCGAGTGGTGTGGTTGGCACACTTGCAACGAAAGCGCTCATTCCGATTAAAAGCAATGGCGCAGTTTCACCCAGCGCATGTGCAACCCCAATGATCGCACCTGTCATAATGCCAGGTAACGCCAAAGGTAATACATGATGGAAAATGGTTTGTACTTTCGATGCACCCAAACCTAAAGCAGCTTGACGAATCGAAGGTGGAACCGCTTTTAGTGATGCACGTGTGGTAATAATCACGGTCGGCAAAGTCATCAAACTCAGTACCAAACCACCGACTAAGGGTGCTGATAATGGCAACTGCATCCAACCAATAAAGATTGCAGCACCCAGTAAACCAAACACAATTGAAGGAACAGCAGCCAAGTTATTAATGTTGACTTCAATAATATCCGTCATCATGTTCTTTGGTGCAAACTCTTCAAGATAAATTGCACTGGCAACACCAATTGGAATCGAGATCACAATCACGATCATCATCATGAATAATGACCCCATGAATGCGCCGGCTAAACCACTGGTTGCAGGTGAACTACGAGAATCTGGACTAAAGAACAAGTTGGTATTGAAGGTATTTGTAATAATTCCTTCCGCTTTTAGCTGATCTGCCAGTTGACGCACTTCAGGTTCAAGCTGTTGCTGGTCATCAGGTAAACTACGATCAATATTACCTGCTAACCACACATCGACATTGGCGTCGGCTAAGAACTTAATCTCTTCTTTACTTCCAATCAGCGCAGGGTTTTTCAGCACCATATCACGCAAACGGTATGCTTCAGAACTGGTATATAAGCTGCTCAGATAATCACGTTGAGACTCTAAGGCTTTGTTTTTAGCAACGATGCCATTTACGATCAAGGCATCCCAGTCCACCATACCCATTTCAGTTTGCCAAGCGACCATGCGCTCTTCAAAATGAGCTGGGGTTTCACCAGCAGTTTGTTTTGGCTTCGCCCCAACATTGATGATCGCTGGATCAAAATAAACTGGAACGGTCACGCTGCTTTGCCAAAAAGCAGGCAGACCTTTCGCCAAGATGCTACCAAATAGTAAGGCAACAAATGCCAGCGCGATCACAACCGCCGAGATACCTGCGAAGCGAAAGGTTTTTTCTTTACGATGACGCTTAGCCAAAGAACTTTGGATCTTTCTTTTACGCTGCTCACGTTGTTCAGCAGCTACTTGAGGATCCAATAGGTTCGGATCCAGAGGAGATGTATTTGATGAACTCATTCGTATTGCTCACGATATTTACGCACGATGTACAGTGCAATAATGTTTAGACCCAAAGTAATCACAAACAGCGTTAAACCAAGGGCGAATGCCACCAGTGCTTGTGGGCTGGCAAAGTCAGTATCCCCCGTTAATTGCTTCACAATCGTAACGGTTACTGTCGAAACTGCTTCAAATGGATTTGCATGCAACAATGGACTGTTTCCTGCTGCAAGCACCACAATCATGGTCTCACCCACAGCACGGGATACGGCAAGTAAAAATGCCCCTGTAATCCCTGGTAGAGCAGCAGGTAGAACCACTTGACGAATCGTTTCTGATTTGGTTGCACCTAAGCCCAAAGAACCATCACGTAATGCACGAGGTACCTGAGTAATAATGTCATCAGACAATGAGGAAACGAATGGGATAATCATAATGCCCATTACAAAACCTGCGGTTAGGGCACTGGTCGCATTAATATTGATACCAACACTTTCACCCACTATTTTAAAGAATGGGCCAATAACCATTAAGGCGAATACACCATAAACGATGGTTGGAATCCCCGCCAAAACCTCAATCGCAGGTTTTGCCCAAGAACGCAAGCTTGGCGATGCATATTCAGCCAGATAAATCGCAACCAACAAGCCAATCGGCACCGCAACCAATAATGCGATACCACTGACCATTAAGGTCCCCCAAATCAGCGGTAAGATGCCGTAGCTACCTTCTGCATTTCCTGAGGTGCTAAAGCCTGGATTCCATTCGGTACCAAAGAAGAAGTCAACTGGACTGACAAAATGGAAAAAGTGTAACGCCTCTTTTAACATCGATAAAACAATACCGATTGTTGTCAAGATTGCGACACCAGAACATAGGATCAAAGCAACATTAATGGTTTTTTCGACTTGGTTACGTGCACGGAATTGTTGGCTCACATGACGCTTTGCCCAAACTAAACCCGCAAGTCCAGCACTAATCACCACTGCAAGTTTTGCAAATGAGCCAATGGTCTGGAATTTAGCAAGTTGTTGTGCTGCTGCAACTTCATATGCTGCTGGCTGATCTGTTACCCCGAAACCAGAAGCAATTGCTTGCACTCGACTGGTTAAAACATCACGACCTGCCGCATCTAAAGTTGAACTCACAGATGCAGGAATATTATTGAAAATAATATGTTGTAAAATACTTGGTTCAACCAAATTCCAAATAATCAAAATTAAAAAAGCAGGAATACCACACCACAAAGCAACCAACGCCCCATAATATCCTGGACGAGAATGTAGTGTTGCTGAGTTATTTCCCTTACCTGCTAGGTTACGGCTTTTGCTCAGCCCGATTTGATATGCAATTGCCACAAGGGCTAATAACACACCGATAAGTAGCAGATTCATGTAATCTCCACTGTTTTCTCAATTTTCATGATTTGAAAAAACTTAGCTAGACAAAAAGGCTGATGATCCAACGTCTCACCAGCCTCCCTTTTAACAATATTACTTAACTGATTTACCCGCTTTGAAATCAGCTAGGATTTTTGCGCGCTCTTTGTCGCTTAAAGGAATCAAGCCCGCTTTTTCTAATTTAGAACCTTTACCAGAAATTTTCTTGTTTAAGAAGAATTCTGTGAATTGTGGTAAGCCTTTGATTGATTTCAAGTGCTCGCCTTTCACGTAGAAGAACAATGGACGTGAAACAAGGTAGCTACCATCGAGTACAGTTTTCTCTGATGGCGTCACTCCATTTACAGTCGCTACACGTAATTTATCACGGTTTGAATCATAGAAACCTAGACCAAATACACCGACTGCATTTGGAGACGTTTTCAAGCGAGCTAGAGTTTCAGTATAGTCACCCGCAATTTCAATCACACGACCATCTTTACGGAAGGTTGAACATGCTTTCTTTTGATCATCTTTGCTTAAAGCTTTGTAGTAATCAAATGCTTCACAACCGGCATCAACCATCTTCTCTTGGAAAACTTCACGCGTACCGTGGTTAGAAGCAGGAATAACTAAAGTGATCGGCTCATTTGGTAATGATTTATCAATTTGGTTCCATGTTGTATATGGGTTTGGAACTAATTTACCATTTGAAGGAAGCTGTGCAGATAATGCAGTGAATACATGTACTGGTTTTAATTTATATGCCGCTTTTTTAACATTTGATGCAAATACGATACCGTCATAACCGACTTTAATTTCTTGTACTTGGTTTACGCCAGATTTTTTACATGCATCAAGTTCTGTGTCTTTAATTTGACGTGAAGCATTTGCGATGTCGATGGTGTTATCACCTACACCTTGACAGAATTGTTTCAAACCACCGCCCGTACCACCTGAACCAACAACCGGTGCTTTGAACTGTGGGAATGTGTTGCCAAACTCTTCAGCAACAATACTTGCAAACGGTAATACAGTAGATGAACCAGCAATTTGAATCGTATCACGAGCTGCATTTGCAGTCGTTGCTACAGTTGCCCCAGATACAGCTAATGCAATTGCGATGTGACGTGGATTTAAGCGCATTCTGTTTTCTCTCATTTATGCAATTTGGTTTACAACTCTTTTTAAGTTAAGTGTTGTACTTTGGTTAACTGCATTTTGAGCAGATAATATGACAATTAAGTGACAACTTTATGACGCTTTTGTGATAGCCATTTCTTAAGCTCAATTTTTAGAAAATTATTCGTCATAAATTCACATGTTCTGCTTTATTTTTGCAGCTCGAAACTCGGTTAGTGTAAAAAGATAACGTTTAAATATTGAATTTTATGGATTTAAAAAGAACAGCTGCTGATTCTGCTTAACAAAAAGTATCTTGGGCAGCGCAGCCAGTTTATATATGTTTTATGACAATTCCCTATCAAAAAGAACAGATATAATGCTAAATCCTGTCATCATTGAAACACAAATGCTGATTCGTAAACCAATCCATAGCGTTTTTGAAGCATTTATTGATCCTGAAATCACCTCAAAGTTTTGGTTTAGTTCAGCAACGGCGTCACTCGAACAAGGAAAAACCGTTGAATGGACTTGGGAAAAATACCAAGTTTCAGCAAAAGTACAGGTGACAAAAATCATTGCCAATGAATTGATTCAGATTCAGTGGGGTGAACCAACCAGTACGGTGGATTTTATCTTTGAAGCGATCAATGACAATCAAACTTATCTCAGAATTCAAAATTATAATATCCCCTTACAAGGCGATGAGCTGATGCAATTTGTGATTGATAGTACAGGTGGCTTTACCACGGTCGTGGATAGTTTGAAAGCCTATTTAGAACATGGAATTCAACTCCATCTGGTTCAGGACAAATTTCCACCCTTCTAGGTCAATACAGCATTGATGTAATAAAAAAGGCACATTGCTGTGCCTTTTTTATTTAAAGATTGGACTGTGCTTCGGGCAGAACCAGCATTTTTTTACGATATTTAAAGACATACATCATCGCTAAAATCGCCAGCCAGATCGGTCCGAGAATCACAGCCAGACGCATATCAGGGGTCATCGCCATAATAATCAAAATAAAGCAGACAAAGCTGATGGTGAGATAATTACTCCATGGACTCCAGATACTTTTAAATTTGGTCTGATGTTGTTTCAGGCGCATTGCTTTATTAAATTTCAAATGGGTGACGGAAATCATTAACCAGTTAATCACCAGTGCCGCAACCACCAGCATCATGAATAACTGAAAGGCCTCACCCGGAATTAAGTAGTTGACCAACACACATACCGCCGTAACCGAAGCAGAGACAATCGCCGCAGCAACAGGAATTCCACGCGCATTCACTTTTTTCAATATCGCAGGTGCATTACCCTGTTCGGCCAAACCATGCAACATGCGACTATTACAATAAATACAACTGTTATAAACAGAAACTGCTGCAATCAACACCACGAAATTGAGCACATTGGCAACGCCGTTACTGTTCAAAGACTGAAAGATCAACACAAAAGGACTGCCCCCTTCTGCCACCATATTCCATGGATAAAGACACAGTAAAATCCCGATTGCACCGATATAGAAAATCAAAATACGGTACACAATCTGATTGACGGCTTTCGGAATGGTGGTTTCAGGATTTTTGGTTTCTGCGGCGGCAATCCCGATCAGTTCAAGCCCACCAAAGGCAAACATGATCACTGCAAGTGCCATAATAAAGCCATGCGTGCCATGTGGAAAAAAGCCACCGTGTTGCCATAAATTGGCAATACCCGCCTGTGGACCTGCAGAGCCAGAAAGCAATAAATAAGCACCAAAACCGATCATACTTAAAATCGCGACGATCTTAATGCAGGAAAACAAAAACTCAGATTCACCAAAGAATCTCACATTGACCAGATTAATCGCATTAATCAACACAAAGAACACCAAGGCGGTCAGCCAAGTGGGCACATCTGGCCACCAAAATTGAATAAAGGTCCCGATGGCGCTCAGTTCAGCCATACTGACCAACACATACAGCACCCAATAATTCCAGCCCGACATAAAGCCTGCCATACGGCCCCAGTATTTATTGGCAAAATAACTAAATGAACCACTCACAGGTTCTTCAACCACCATTTCTCCTAAATGGCGCATAATTAAAAAAGCAATCACACCAGCAATCGCATAACCCAATAAAATAGAGGGCCCTGCCAGTTTAATGGTTTGCGACAGACCCAAAAATAATCCTGTACCAATCGCACCACCAAGCGCAATCAGCTGGATATGCCGATTGGACAATCCTTGTTTTAACTCATGTTTATTGTTTACATCCATCATGTTATCTCCAATGTGTGTGTCACATCCTGTACACCTTTTATACAGCGCATGATTCGAAGCTCAGCATGAAGCTCCGAATCTGATTCGCTCTCTTATCAATTTATAAATTTGAAGATTTTTGACTTTCCTTCAGATCAGAAGGAAATCGCTTTTTTACACGGCGATACTTGGGCACGCTGTTTTAAGATTTCATAGCCTCGGTCGCCGTAATCAAAGCGTGCAATCACTGACGCAAATTTTTTCAAACTGGATGGTGCATCCATGGCTGGGAGTTTAAGTTCAATAAAAGTCATTCCGTCGAACTGATGCATATTATCCAAAACCTGCTTTAACTGCCCTGCAGTTTCTACCACACAGCTTTTATAGTCCTGGCTACCATTGAATACTTGTGGAATCTCACTATATTTCCAGTCCTGAACATCGTTATAGGCCGCATTTTCGCCCATGATCAAACGTTCAATGGTATAGCCCCCATTATTGAGTAAGAAAATAATTGGCTTGAGACCATGACGGATAATAGTCGAAAGTTCCTGTACGGTGAGCTGGAATGAACCATCACCAATAAATAGGATTTGACGGCGTTCAGGTGCGGCCAACAAACTGCCTAATAAAGCAGGTAAGGTATAACCAATTGAACCCCAGAGCGGTTGAGCAATATATTTTGCCGTTGCCGGTAGTTTTAGCCCCGCCAAGGCTGAGTTAGAAGTCCCGACTTCACCGATAATCACATCATCTTCTTTGAGAAAACGTTCAACGTAGTTCCAAAGGATGTCTTGACTGAGTTTTTGCTGTTCAGGCGCATTGATTATTTGTTGCGCTTGCTTCTCAATGATCGGTTGGCTCAGTTTCCGTGGTGCAATTTTTTTATTCAACTCAACCAGAAGTTGTCCAATCTCAATCCCTGGAAAATCTTGACCGAAAATCGTCAAACCATACGGTTTCATTTCAATATAGTTCTCAGTGGCGATTTGATGAGTAAACACCCCTGTTCCGACATCGGTAAAACGCACACCAATCCCAATCAGACAATCTGATTGTTCAATGGTATTGCGCACATGTTCTTGGCTCGCCCCACCGACATAAGTGCCCACATAACGCGGTGAACCTTCATCCATAATATTCTTAGCCGTCAGCATGCTGGCAAAGGGAATCGAACATTTTTGTGACAAATCACTGAGCAACGATGTCACTCCAAAAACAGAGGCTTCATTATCAATCAGCAACGCTGGTCGTTTGGCTTGTGCAATCACTTCGCACAGTTTGCTGACTGCGCTTTGCAACAGCTCTGGCTCAACCCTCGGATAAGATAAATCGAGTGAACGATCTGTCACTTCAATTTTGACGTGAGTAATATCCGATGCCAACTGGATATGTACAGGTCGACGTTCAAGGAAACATTGACGTAACACACGGTCAATTTCAGAGGCGGCATTGGCTGGGGTTAGACGGGTCTGTGCAACAGTGAACTCTTTCATGCAGTTCATGATGTTGTCGTAGTTACCATCTACCAGCGTGTGATGAACCAGAGTTCCTTTCTGCACCACATGTAAAGGCGGAATCCCTGAAATATGCACCACTGGTACATTCTCAGCATAAGCACCTGCAATGCCATTAATCGCACTTAAATCACCGACCCCATAGGTCGTTGTCAAAGCAGCAAAGCCGTTGATCCGTGCATAACCGTCAGCCGCATAAGCCGCATTTAATTCATTACAATTACCAATAAATTCGAGTTGGGCATCTGCCTCAACTTGTTCGAGATAAGAAAGGTTAAAATCACCAGGTACACCAAACAGATGTTGGATACCCATTTGTTTTAGACGAAGATTTAAAAAATCACCGATTTCTATGAACATTGCTCTACATCCTTTCAAGTCAATTTTTTATTCCATAGAAAAATAATATTTCATCTACCTGTTAAATTTCGTGCATAATAAAAACGCATTTTAATAAAAATACAATATTTGTGTATCATAAAAGGATTTTATGCAATGGATAAGTTCGACTGGCAAATCATTCAGGCCCTACAAAAGAATGGACGGCTCACCAATCAGGAAGTTGGAGATTTAATCGGTTTATCAGCTTCACAATGTTCCAGAAGACGACAGTTACTGGAGCAAAAAGGCGTGATCTTGGGTTATGCCGCCCGCATCCACCAACAAGCTTTAGGCCTGGAGGTCACCGCAATGATTCACATTAACTTACGCATTCACGAGGCCAAGTCACAGCAAGCCTTTCAGGACTTAATTGAAGCTGAGGACAATATTCAAGATGCTTTTTCAATTAGCGGCGATGCTGATTTTATTTTAAAAGTCGTCGCAGAAAATCTGGAACAGCTGTCCCAATTCGTCACAGAGCGACTACTGTCTTATGGTTTTATTGGTCACATAAAATCTTACATTGTGTTAAAAAAAATCAAAGAACAGAATCACTTTCTCAGCAAATCCAAGGGTCACAGCTACCATCCAGCCACATAAACCTCGTTTTAAGCAGCACCATGCATAAAAAGAAAAAGGCGGATATTAGATCCGCCTTAAAAATATGAAGGTTTAAATTTTATTGATATGTACAGTTTGTCCTACTGTATTTTCCAGCAAACCCTCCAAACCGAACTCAGCACCAAGGCCTGACATTTTCCAGCCACCAAACGGTGCATGTGGAACAATCTCTGCATGGGTATTGACCCAGACCGTGCCGCATTGTAATTGCGATGCATAAAATTGCGCGGCTTTTAAATCAGAAGACCAGATTGAACCACCTAAGCCAAATTCGCTGGCATTGGCGCGTGCAATCGCATCATCAATCTCACGATATTTTAGAATCGGTAACACTGGGCCAAACTGCTCCTCTTGCACCACGCGGCAACTTTCATCCAGTCCAGTTAAAATGGTTGGTGCAATAAAATAGCCTTGCTCAGGCACCGTCTGATCACCCGACAAAGCCTTGGCACCTTGCGCAAGTGCATCAGAAATTAAGGCTTTTACTTTTTGATATTGCATCTGGTTTTGCACGGGCCCAAAAGTAGTCTCTGCTACCATGCCATCTCCAACATTTTGGGCATTGGCAATATCGGCCAGTTTTTGTGCTAGCGCGTCATATTGGCTTTCGTGCACATATAAACGTTTCAAAGCAGCGCAAGTCTGCCCAGCATTTAAAAATGCGACGTTAAAAATACGCTTGGCTATTTGATCAAGATCGGCATCAGGTAAAACAATCCCCGCATCATTGCCACCCAGCTCTAAGGTCAAGTGTTTTAAAGTTTTTACCGCACCAGACATAATGTGCTGACCCGTCCTGGTCGAGCCTGTAAAAACCACCTTGGCGATATCAGGGTGAGTCGATAATGTCTCACCGACGTCGCCTTTACCGACTAAGATTGAAATCACACCCGCAGGCACTTCTTGTTGAATAATTTCACAGAGTTTTAACGTCGCTAAGGGGGTAAATTCAGATGGTTTATTAATCACCACATTGCCCGCACGCAAGGCAGGCATGATATGCCACACCGCAATCATCAACGGCCAGTTCCACGGCGTAATCGAAGCCACCACACCTAAGGGCTGATAATGACGTTCAATTCGTTTCTGTTCACTATCTTCAATAATATCAATCGGCATGTCTAAACTTGCGGTATAACGTGTCCAGCCAATCGCACCCTGCACTTCCATTTGGGCTAGCGTCAATGGTTTACCTTGCTCGAGTACGATCAACTCTGCCAGAGTTTCGGCATGTTGTTCAATTCCATCCGCAATCTTATTGAGTATGCTTTTGCGCTCCTCATGAGAACTGTGTTGCCAGCTTCCAAAAGCTTGCTTTGCCGCCGCAATCGCTTGATTCACTTGTGCAATCGAAGCCTGCGCACACTTTGCTGCAACAGCAGCTGTTGCAGGATTGATAATCTCAAGTTCGCCTGCTTCACCGAGACAAGATTGACCGTTAATAATGAGTTTAAATTGGTTTTGCATATTCAAGTGTTGCATGCCTTGTTCCTTCTATTCATTGTAATCATGATGTTTTGCCTGATTCGACCTCAGCTCTGGGTCTCAAGTGCAAAAGTGATGACATCTATCCATCAAAATATTGAGCATCTATCACTACAATATGGAATTTGTGCATCACAGTTTATGCATAATTATTTCTGATTTAGATTAAAGATGCACAGTTTGTGCAGAACAGCGACAATTTTCTACCATGTCATTATAAAAAACCATCCAACAGGCTCTGGACAGAATACAACTAAACAGCAAGCCAAATGCATGCCTTTATGTAATACCATCTCAGCTTCTGCGTTCTAAAAGTTACGACACTTCATTCAATTAATTGAAATTTCTTAGAACAGCTGGCTTCGCTATATTCAATACAAATGCGCCAGAAGATAAAAAGATGAACAGCAAAGTGATTACAACGTTTAAGCATACGGATTTACCTGTACACATGACATTTTCAGAGCATGATTGGCAGCTGCTTGCTCAGCACTGGTATCCGATTGCGCTCGCCCGTGATATTTCAGAACAGCCAACAGCAGCCATGTTGCTGGATATGCCACTGGTAATTTACAAAATGGGAGATGAACTGATTGTTGCAAAAGATGTTTGCCCACATCGCGGGGTTCCTCTTAGCTTAGGCCGTCATGACGGGCAAGGCATTGTGTGTCGCTACCACGGATTACGCTTTGGACATGCGGGCAAATGTAATCGCATTCCAGCACATCCTCAGCATAAAATCTCTGAACGCTTTGATCTAACAACCTACGCCGCCACTGAAAAGTATGGACTGATCTGGTGTTGCTTAGCAGCTCGCCCGAATGAGCAACCCGTTATTCCTAACATGCCCTACTGGGAGGATGCAGACTACCAACAACTGCTATGCCCCTTTGTCGATTTAAATTGTTTTGCCGGTCGGCAACTGGAAGGATTTATTGATGTTGCCCATTTTGCGTGGGTACATCCTGATAGTTTTGGTGACCCTGATGATGTTGAAGTACCAGACTATAGCACCACAGAAACCAGTTATGGCTTCGATGCGGATTATATCAGCAGTGTCGGACGCTATCCGATTGGCACAGTGCAACGTGGGCAGGACAATTTCAACTGGCTCAGACATTTTGAAATCAGTCTGCCTTTTACGGCAACACTGACCATCCATTTTCCGAATCAAAGCAAGCAGGTGATCATGAATGCGGCATCTCCTGTAAGCGCGCGACAAACTCGGTTATTTGCACCAATCTGCCGTAATTATGACAAGGATTTACCTGTTGAGGATGCTTATGCATTTAATTTACAGATTTTTGAAGAAGATCGACTGATTGTCGAAACCCAGAAACCTGAATATCTCCCCCTGGATTTATCGATGGAAGCACATTTTCCAGCAGACCGTAGCTCAAGTATGTATCGCCGACTCTTAAGAAAAATGGGATTCAATCCAATTTTTGCGGCCTAGTCTATGCTTAAATTCAATTTTAATAGGCAATAAAAAAGAGGTCTATTCAAGACCTCTTTTTTAGTTTGATGCGTCTACCAAATTGAAATTAATCAATCGCTGGAACATAAGTTCCTGCAGCAATTGCATCTTTAATACGATCAGCTTCTGCCAACACAAGTGCAAGCAAGTTTTGAACATTTTCAAGCGTTGCAACTGGGCTTAAAGTGGTCATCTTCAATGATTGAACATTACCGACTTTGGTTACACCAATATTCGCCTCACCACGAGCAAACAGTTCATCTGCCACGTTTTGGTTCAAGCTATCGATAAATTCAGCCGGATAAGCTTCTGGTACCACACGGAACAGGACTGAAGCGAATTGTGGTTCAACCAACAATTCAAGACCCGCTGTTGCTTTAATATAATCTGCAACTTCACGTGTTAGTTTTACACCATGGTCAATCATCGAACCATAAAGCTCTTCGCCTAATGCTTCAACCGTCATCCATAATTTCAATGCATCAAAACGACGTGTCGTTTGTAATGATTTAGACACGAGGTTAGGTACACCGTGTTCTTCGTCATACGCAGAGTTTAAATATTCTGCTTCATAATGCATAAAGCGATAGTTTGCTTCGTCTTTCAACAAGAAAGCGCCACAGCTAATGCTTTGGAAATAATGCTTATGGAAGTCAAGCGTGATTGAGTCTGATAATTCAATTCCATCTAACATTGCACGATGGTCATTTGAAAGAATCAGTGCACCGCCCCAAGCTGCATCAATATGCATCCATGAACCATACTTCGTGGTAATTTCACGGATTTTCTTGAGTGGATCAATCGCACCAGCATCTGTCGTACCTGCAGTTGCAACAACACAGGCTACGATTTTGCCTTCAGACTGAAGATGCGCCATGGTTTTTTCCAGTGCATCAACATCCATCTGTGCATTTTCATTCACAGGAACAGTGACAACAGACTGGAAGCCCATCCCCATCATCGCCATGTTCTTTTGCACAGAGAAATGTGCATTTTCAGAACAAATGACTTTGACGTTCTTCATTGCTTCTGCTGGAATACCATCACGCTGAACCGACCATGGCTTACCATTTTCGTCTTTCCAGTTTTTCGAGATGCACCAGTCACGTGCCAGCAATACACCCATCAAGTTTGACTGTGTACCGCCAGACGTGAACACACCTGCTTGACCTGCACCATAGCCCACTTTTTGGCGAAGCCAATCAATGAGTTGAACTTCCATCAAAGAACCCGCTGGGCTTTGATCCCATGAATCCATCGATTGGTTGGTTGCATTGATCAACACTTCCGCAATCTGGCTCATCACCATGGTTGGGCAGTGTAAGTGTGCAAGTGAATGTGGGTGATGTACTTTTAAGCTTTTGTTGAGGAAAAGCTCAACCATACGTTGTAATGATTGCTGTACACCTAAACCTTGTTTTGAAGGTGCAAAAGAGATTGCTTCGCGCAAATCTTTAATGCTACCACCAGTGTACATTTTATCATTTTGCAACCATGCTGAAACGGCAGTTACCGCCTCGCCCATTGCTGACTGATAGTCAGCAATAGATTGAGCATCATTGCAGAGTAACGCTTTACGATGTTCTGCAAAATCAACCATGAATTAGCCTCGTACTGCTTTTAATGCTTCAGCAACAGCTTTCTTGAAGCGAGCAACCGCCTCTACGCATTCTTCTTGATTGATAATCAACGGGCAAAGTAAACGGATAACGGTACCGTTACGACCACCTTTTTCAAGCAATAATTTATTGTTGAAACAAGCCGTCTGAATTGCAGCAGCCAATTGAGCGTCCGCAGGTAATGAACCCATATGGTCCGCAGGTTTACGCTCGTCAACGATCTCTACACCGATCATCAAACCACGACCACGTACGTTACCAATACATGGGAATTCTTGCGCAAGTTTCTTGAACTCAGCTTGTAAGAAATCACCACGCTCTTGCGCATTTTGAGCAAGGTTTTGTTCTTTGATCACTTGAAGTGATGCTAAACCTGTACCCATCGCAAGTTGGTTACCACGGAAAGTACCCGTGTGACCCGCAGGCTGCCAAGCATCAAACTTACGTTTAATACCTAATACTGCAAGTGGTAAGCTACCACCGACCGCTTTAGACATCACTACAACATCAGGCTCGATTCCAGCATGTTCAAAGGCAAACATTTTACCTGAACGTGCAAAACCAGCTTGAACTTCGTCCAAGATTAAAACGATGTTGTGCTTTTCAGTCACTTCACGGATTTTTTGCAACCATTTTACTGGTGCAGTAACAACACCACCTTCACCTTGAATCGCTTCAAGGATCACAGCTGCAGGCTTAGTTACACCACTTTCAACATCTTCGATGAAGTTTTCAAAGAAGTAAGTTAAAGCGTCAACACCTGCTTCACCACCTAAACCAAGTGGGCAACGATATTCATGTGGGTATGGCATAAATTGCACGCCTGGCATTAAGCCATTGACCGCATTCTTCGCTGACAGGTTACCTGTCATTGCAAGCGCGCCGTGCGTCATACCATGGTAGCCACCAGAGAAACTAATCACTGTGCTACGACCCGTATAAGTTTTCGCTAATTTAATCGCTGCTTCTGTACCATCTGCACCAGATGGACCACAGAATTGTAGGCAATATTCTTCTTGACCGCCTGGCAAATAAGCCAAAAGCGCTTCAGTAAACGCATCTTTTAAAGGAGTCGTTAAGTCTAAAGTATGCAATGGCAAACCGCTTGCCAATGTGTCTTGAATACTTTGAATCACCGCAGGATGATTATGGCCCAAAGCCAATGTTCCTGCCCCAGCTAAACAATCAAGGTACTCTGTACCTTCAACATCAGTAACCCAACAGCCTTGTGCTTTTGCTATCGCTAACGGTAATTTACGTGGATAACTACGAACATTCGATTCCATCTGACTTTGGCGAGTCAGATAATATTCGTTAGTTGCATTAGCGGCAGGATTTACGGAAGTAACGCTCATATCGAATTACCATCTCTGATATGGGTAAAAGAAATAAGTCTGGTGACTTGCGGTCGTTTGACTCGGTGCTTTTTAGAATCTAGTGCAGACACTTGTTTATATCTTTCAACTAGGAGCGAGATGATACCTAATTTTGAAATAAAATAAACACTTTTTGTGTCTTACATGCATCTAAATTATTGAAAAAATATTTCATTCCAATAACTATGATGGATTATCATCATACTATGTGACAAGCTAAAGAAAGTAAGCTTTTTTTAATCCCGCCTGCGTTTTTAGATAAATGGTCAAATTACTCCACCTAATAAACTGATTTTTAATATTTTTTGTTTTATTTTTCTGTTGCAAAACACTGCTAATCTCTTACAAAGTCACCACAAAATATGCAGAAGTTCCCCATCAGTTCTTTTTAATATCGAACTGGTAAAAAATAAATTTTCGATATCAAATTCTAAGGACATTTTTATGCGTACTTTAGCACTTGCTACATTAATGATCGGGGCAGCATTGAGCCCAAGCCTTTTTGCTCACGAGACGGAGAACTTGAACTACAACATCGTCAATATCCAAGCGGATGCCTCACGTCAAGTTGCCAATGATGAAATGCGTGCTGTTCTGTTTATTGAGAAAAGTCATAAACAACCTGCAGAACTCTCAAATCAGATCAACCAGTTGATGAATCAAGCACAAGCGATTGCACGTAAATATTCACAGGTCAAAGTCGAAACAGGTGCCCAAAGTACTTACCCTGTGTATGACAATGACAGCAATAAATTGAAAGAATGGCGTGCTCGCGCGGAAATCCAGCTGGAAAGTAAAGACTTTAAAGCGGCAAGCCAGCTGATCAGCGAATTACAGCAAAGTTTCCAGACCCAGTCGATTAATTTCACCGTATCGGATGAGCAACGTAAAAAAGTTGAAAATGAGCTGATGATCGAAGCATCAAAGAACTTTCAACAACGTGCACAAGCCATCACCCAAGCATGGAATAAAGGCCAATATAACCTTGTCAGTTTAAATCTGAATACCAGCAACTACTTCCCGCAACCAATGATGCGCGGTGGCATGGCCAAGTTTGCCATAGCTGAAGCAGCCCCTGCTCAGGATATGGCAGCAGGTGAATCAAAAATCACGGTCAGTGCCAATGGTTCAATCCAATTTAAATAATTGCTCTGACAATAACAAAAAGCCGTGCTTAAGCACGGTTTTTTGTTGTTTGAAATAGCCAAAAATATCTTGAGCAAAAAAACAATTAACTTAACTCATTTCATAGTTATAAGTGATAATGATTCTTATTTCATTCGGTGCAATAACTGATTAAGATTCGGGAAATTTACAGTATTGACCACAGTTATGAAAATTGCATCTCGTTCTGCTGCTTCATTAATACAGTTCCAGCCTTCCTCTCTCAGTCTTGCCATCACCATTTCATTACTTGGGTTATCTCAAGCTGTTTTTGCCAATGAAGCACAACCCGCTGAAACGCAAACGCTTGCGACGATTTCCATTCAGGCGCAAGGCAATTGGCTGGACAATGCCAATGCTGAAAAAGTTCAACAACATGCAGGCGCACGCAGCATTATTGACCGCAAACGTTTGGATGAGGTTGCCACGACTTCTATTCGTGATGCTTTAAAACAAATCCCCGGAGTGCAAGTCCAAGACAGCAATGGTACGGGTGGCAGTGATGTTTCTTTAAATATTGGGGTACGCGGGCTTACCTCACGCCTCTCCCCACGTTCTACCGTTCTCATGGATGGTGTACCGCTCTCATTCGCGCCTTATGGTCAGCCACAATTATCTTTAGCGCCTGTATCAATGGGTAATATTGAGTCTGTAGACGTGGTGCGTGGTGCAGGTTCAGTTCGCTTTGGGCCACAAAATGTCGGTGGGATTATCAACTTTGCAACACGGGCAATCCCCAAAGAATTTTCAGGTTCAGTCGGTTTAACCACTGAATTTGCAACGGGGACAGACCAACTCAAGTACACACCGAATCTGTTTATTGGCGGCACACTCGATAATGGTTTAGGGCTGGCCTTACTGTATTCAGGCAGCAAAGGTGATGGCTATCGTGAAGCCAATAATAAAATTGATATTGATGATGTCATGTTAAAAACCGCCTACCAATGGACTGATCAAGATGCGATTGCCGTCAATCTACATCATTATGAAGGCCGTGGTGAAATGCCTGAAGGTTTAACGGCAGCACAATTTGCTGATAATCCGTATCAATCCAATCAAAGCCGCAACTATTTCGCAGGCCGCCGTTCCGATGTTTCTTTGAAATATAGCCATAAAGATGAATTGAATAACTTTGAAGTATTGGGTTATTACGTTGATTCTTTCCGTACCAGCGACTTAGAGTCCATTGGTAATAAAGGCACTAATACACTCAGTAACTCACCACGTGATTATAATTATTTCGGCATTGAACCACGTTATTCACGTGCCTACAGTTGGGCTGGTATGGATAATGAAGTCACTGTTGGTTACCGTTATTTACAGGAAGAAAGCTCTGAATTCTCAGGACGCACGGCTTCCTATAACACCCTCACAGGGACACCCGGTGAACGCATCGCCAATACCACCAGTGACGGCGGTACCAAAGCGCACGCTATTTATATCGACAACCGATTTGGCCTTGCGAATTGGGTGATTACGCCTGGGGTTCGATTTGAATCGATTGATACGCACAATGATTTCACAGCTTATCAAAATGGTACCGCCACCAATACAGTTCATCCAAAAATCAAGTCAGAAGAATTCTTGCCGAGCCTATCGGTGCTGTATAAAGCCAATGAGAACTGGAATATATTTGCCAATGCAGGTGTGTCATTTGGCCCACAGCAATATAACCAGTTAGTAACCGTTGACAAGAAGACCAATATTGCTTCTACCACGCTTGATGGCTTGCATCCTGAAAAATCTAAAAACTATGAAATCGGAACCAAGTATTTAGGCAATGGTCTAAGTGCTGAATTGACGGTGTTTTATTTAGATTTTGATAAAGAACTGATGTTAGAACGTCCTGATGCAATTGGGACTGGAATTTGGACAAACTTGGGTGCAACCAGCCATAAAGGTGTTGAAACTGGGCTCAGTTATGATTTCGGTCAACTCGCTGATGCACTAGAGGGACTCAAGGTCTACGGAAATTACACCTTTACCAAAGCAACTTCTGAAGCTGGTAAGTTTGAAGGCAAAGACTTGCCTTTTTATTCACGCCACGTCGGTAACCTCGGTTTAGCCTATCAAGTTGATCAATGGTCAGTGAATGCAGATATGTTTGCACAATCAAAACAACATACGCCGGGTTCAGGTGATATTTATCAAACCCAAGAAACTGCAGATGGTCGCACGGGTGATATTCCAGGTTACTCAACTTTTGCCGTACGCACAGGCTATGACTTTAGTAATCAGCTCAAAGGCTTCAAAATAGCGGGTGGGATAAAGAATGTGTTTGACAAGCAATACTATACCCGCTCATCTGACTCTACAGGGGGTAAATATGTGGGTCAACCGCGGACCTTGTTCCTGCAAACTTCATATGATTTCTAAATATCAAACGCCGAACGTTTAAGTTCGGCGTTTTTATCTCTTTTGCAGTGGATAATACCCCAAACCAACAACCTTAATTAAATCAACACTTTTATTCAGTCTATCTCGCTACATTTCTCTCTTAGCAAAAAAAATTATATCTTTTATGTAATAATTGAATTAATTTTAACTAAACAATAGCTATAAATGAGAATTATAATCAATTAATATGGCGGCGCAAAATAACTCCTCCAATTTCAGATGCTCGGCAATCAACTTATGAAATGTTCGCTTTCTCACCCTGTTGCTTTTCCAAAATTTAAGCCTTCTGCCCTAAGCTGTGCAATCACTGCCCTGATCAGTTGTGTTGCCTCCACAACATTCGCAGCTGACAGTCAAAGTAGTACCATACAAACGCTGGCAACCATTTCCATCCAAGCCGAAGGTAACTGGTTAGAACAAGCCAATACAAAAAAAGTGCTCAACCACCCTGGCGCTCGTACTGTAGTTGATCAACAAAGTTTGGAAGCACGCGGCACAACTTCAGTTAAAGAAGCGTTGCGTACCGTTCCCGGTGTTCAGGTCTCTGAGAACTCAGGCACCTCTGGCAGCGATGCATCTTTAAGTATTGGTGTTCGTGGTCTGACCTCAAGATTTTCACCCCGTTCGCAATTGATGATCGATGGCGTACCTTTAGCGGTAGCACCCTATGGACAACCCCAACTTTCATTAGCCCCAACGACTTTAGGTAATATGGAGTCGATTGATGTAGTTCGTGGTGCAGGTTCCGTCCGCTTTGGGCCGCAAAACGTTGGTGGGATTATCAATTTTAATACGCGCAGCATTCCAGAAAATTTCGCAGCCAGTATTGGCATGACCACAGAAGTGGCTGAAAATGGCAACTTAAAAGTCAATCCCAATCTTTTTGTTGGCACAACGTTAGACAATGGCCTCGGTCTTGCTTTGCTCTACTCTGGGGTGAATGGTGATGGGTATCGCGATCAAAATGACTATGCCAATATCAATGATCTACGTTTAAAAGCCCGCTATGCCTTAGATGATTATTCAAGCATTGAAGCGAATCTACATCGTTATGAAGCCAAGGTCGATATGCCTGGTGGTTTAACCCCTGCACAGTATGCGCAAAACCCATATCAGTCTTTACGCAACCATGACTATATGGAAGGCAACCGTAATGATATCTCACTCAAATATAATTATAAAAAAGACAACAATGCCTTTGAGGTTCTCGCTTACCACCTCGACAGTTATCGTGATGCAGGTGTAGAACGCAGCGGTTCTAGTCTCTATCAGATTGCCCCACGTGATTATAAAGTGACTGCCATTGAACCGCGTTATTCACATGCATTTCAGTTGGGCGATACGCTGAATGAAGTGTCTGTCGGTTATCGCTATCTAAAAGAAACGAGCAGTGAATCCGTTGATCGTGCCAATTATAACAGTGACACAGGCCCAACTGATTTTTATGGCTGGACCAAAGCGGATGGAGACACTGAAGCACATGCTGTCTATGTCGATAACCGTACCGATTTAGGCGCATGGTCCTTCACGCCAGGGATTCGTTTCGAGCGAATTAAAACCAATGAAAACATGTATAAGTTAAACCGTGATTATTCTGTTCTAAATGGGGTCAATGCCAGCAAGTCCTATGACGCTGTGCTGCCAAGCTTTGCGGTGATGTACAAAGCCAATGATCAATGGAATATCTTTGCCAACTATGGCAAATCATTTGCACCACTGCAATATAGTCAAATGGCCAATACCAATGCCAGAGGTGCTTATCTGACCATGGATGGTTTAAATCCTGAAAAAGCAGATAATTATGAAATCGGCACCCATTATCTGGATGATTATTTATCACTTGAATTCACCCTGTTCTATATTGATTTCGCCGATCAGCTCAAGCGAGATGATGCCACACAAACCTATTCAAATTTGGGTGCAACCAAACATAAAGGTGCTGAGCTCGGCTTTAAATATAATCTAGGCGCAATCAATGATACGCTAGCCAATATCTCGATGTATGCCAATACCACCTATACCAAAGCAACCGCGTCGGCAGGTCAAGACTCAGGCAATGAATTAGATTTCTATTCGAACTGGGTTGGCAATGCGGGTGTGGACTACAAACGTGATCAATGGACCTTCAACACCAATCTCTATGCGCAGTCGCGTCAAACTGCCTCAGGAAATAACAATGATGGTACGGGTCGTTATGGCAATATTCCGGGCTACGGTATCGTTGGTGTTCGTGCCGCTTATGATTTCGCTGATACCTCTCTATCAGGCTTAAAAGTTGGCTTAGGTGTGAAAAACCTATTTAATCATGACTATTACACCCGTTCCGCAGATCAGGTAGGCGGCATCTACGTGGGTCCTTCTCGTACCTACTATTTACAAACTTCGTTTGATTTCTAACACTCTAAAGCCGAATGTTCGCATTCGGCTTTTTATTGATTGATTTCAAAATAATGTGTCAACTCAATGCTATTGGGTAACTCATCAAATTCACTAAGTTTTTGATGTGCCTCAGCCCAACTGGTTTTGGAGTTTACGCAAAAATTTAACTCAAGCGCTGCAACAAAATCCTCCTGAACCAGTCCCAAAGGAACCCACATCACCTTTGGGTTGATCGTTAGTGCATTCGGTACAGGTGATCCGCATTGTTTACAGAAGCTACTATTAAAGCCCGTATCTTTGATATATGTCTGGATTAATGATTGACCTTGCTGCCATTGAAAGGATTCCGTCTGTACAAAAGTTGCAGCATTCGATGCAGCGCCACTCTGCTTGCGACATAGGCTGCAATAACAACGATACATCATTTTGATGTTTGCTAGATGAAACTGAAAGCTGACCGCGCCACACAGACAAGCCCCTGTAAATTGTATCTTCTGATGGTTTGCTCTCATCAATGATAATCCTGATTATTTTTTATCTGGTTGAGCTTGGCTCAAATGTTGTAATGAATCCCAAGCTGCTTGAGCCAAAGTCTCACGATACGCTTTGGGATTAGTCACGACTTTTTCAGAGAGCCAAGCGCGGCAATAACTTTCAGTTGCACCAATCACCAAAGACATCATTAGCTCTGTTGGCACTGATTTTAATAAACTGGCATCAGCATAGTTTGAAATATAACCAATGATGTTTTGATTTCTCAGTTTATTTTTGTCATTTAAGACTTGTCGATATTCACCCTGCCGTACACTCAAGTGAGCAAATAATAGAAACTGCGCAAACTTGGGCTGATCAGAAACCCAGTCGATATAACTATAAATCAGCGCATAGAGTAGTTCTTTGAGTGATTTTGCTTCTTTTAAGTATTGGTCACGCAATTGTGCTTGATCATCCAACGCAGCAAACACCAGTGCTGCAATCACCCCTTCTTTATTCTTAAAATGATGATAAATCGCCCCCACGCTACTGTCAGATTTGTCACGAATCATTTCAATACTGGTGGTGTCCAAACCATATTCAAGAAAGCACGACAAAGCATCCAGCAAAATCTGTCGTTTTAATAAAGACCTGCGTTGTGGATATAAACGTTCTAATAATTGCTGAGCTGCCTGCATGCTTTCATCAAAATAACCAATAATCGGAACTATTGTGTATGACTTGACCACAGCTTGTAAACAGAATTATATTCTGTTTAAGAATTTAATTCTGTATTAGGACATTTAAAATGGCAAGCACCTTAGATTTATGGAATAAAGTATCGGCCTTACCTGCAGGTAAATGGACATTCACCCGAATGTTGTGCCTTAAAGCACCGTATTTCAGCAGTATCTCTCCCTTATTTGAGGAGCTAAAACCCAATTCTTGCAAAATCAGTATCAAGAAAAAACGGAGCGTGTTGAATCATATTGGTACAGTTCATGCAATCGCGATGTGTAATATGGCAGAACTTGCGGGTGGGACCATGACTGAAGTGACGGTACCCGCAACCCATCGCTGGATTCCCAAAGGCATGACGGTTGAATATTTAAAGAAGGCTGAAACCGATCTGATTGCGATTGCTAGCCCTGTTGATGAGCATTACGATTGGGACAAAGCTGGTGAATACTTGGTCAATGTTGATGTCGTGGATCAGCAAAATGAAAAAGTTTTCCATGCCACTATCACCATGTGGATTTCAAAAAAGAAGAAATAAAATAAAAAAGCCCTGAAGCAAATGCATTCAGGGCTTTTTTCAACCTTATGGCTTACTTTTTAAAAGGCAGTGCGTATTTAAAAATACGCCCGACCACTTCACCAAACTGCTTCACAAAGCTGGCATTGTTATAATGCAACCCATATTTTTCACACACCGCCTGTACTTTCGGTGCAACTTGACGATAGCGACGTGCAGGAATATCAGGGAATAAATGATGCTCAATTTGATGGCTCAAATGCCCCGTTAAGATATGAAAGGCTTCTGAACCAGTCAGATTGGATGAACCACGGATCTGACGCATATACCAATGCCCACGGCTTTCATTTTCTAATACCGCTTTCGGAAATACTTCAACATCTTTGGTAAAGTGACCACAGAAAATAATACTGAAGGTCCAGACATTGCGAATCCCGTTCGCCACCAAATTGCCAGTAAATACTGGAATCGCAGCAGGGCCAGCAATTAATGGAAAAAACACATAGTCCTTAAACATTTGCTTGAGGATTTTCTTTTGCGCAGGCTGCCATTCACGCTTGAATTGCGCCATGGTTTTACGCTTATACAGCACTTTACCTAATTCAAGGTTTTGCACTGCAACTCCCCATTGGAACAGCAGACTGAATGGCACGATATACATCGGCTGAATTAAAGTGAATTTCGACCAACGCTGTTCAGGGAACAAACGAAATACGCCATAACCGACATCATCATCCATCCCTTTTACATTGGTATAGGTATGATGCTTATAGTTATGGGTTTGACGCCAGTTATCTGAGGTTCCGACTGTATCCCACTCATAGGTTTGACCATTGAACTTCGGATCATTCATCCAGTCATATTGACCATGCATAACATTATGACCTAACTCCATGTTTTCCATGATTTTGGCGAAACCAAGCAAGCCTGTCCCGAGCAACCAAGCTGGCGGAAACCAACCTAGAAACAAACAAGCGCGCCCAGCCAAACTGCTATATCGAATGGTGGAATAGACACGGCGGATATATTTGGCATCTTTCTCGCCTAAATCATCTAATACTTCTTGTTTGATTTGATCCAGTTCACGAGCAAAAGCATCTAATTCTGCAGCAGTTAAATCACGATTTTTGGGATTTTTAAAAAATTCCATCTTAACAGGCATGTTCATAATCAATTACTCTCTTATAGATCAATCACAAGATCAGACTGGGCTGAATTGACACAAATTTTTAGTAACTGTGTTGGTTCATTATTGGCAGCACCATTCAATAAATTTTTGGTCGCGCCTTGTGCTTTATTACAGGCACATTTATTACAAATCCCCATACGGCAACCATGATTTGGCTTGATGCCTTGATGTTCTAAGCTCGATAGAATCGATTGCCCTTTAGGAATAGCAAGGGTTTTATTGGATTGGGTCAAGGTGACATTGATAAAGCCTGTATCCGTTACATCCACATCAAATTGACTCAAGCTAAAAGCTTCAGTTTGTAAGGCTGCAGCCTGTTGAAATAGGCTTTCTGCTGTTGCCGCAAAACCAGATGGTCCGCAAGCATAGACTGTGCTTTCAGCTAAACCACTGATTTGATCAACATGGCTTTGATTTAAACGTTGATCTTGTTCTTGGGTATAAAAAATTTGATAACTAAAGTTTGAAAAATTTTCAGATACTTCTTTCAGATATTCGGCATAAGCAGCATCGGCATGGGTTTTCACCCAATACATCAACTGGACAGATGTTGTATTCAATTGTTTTGACTGACATAACGCTTCAATCAAACTTAGCATCGGTGTGATACCACTCCCCGCTGCCAACAATACTAAATGAGGAGTCACAACGGTCTGCTGCATCTCACCATAAGGTTGGCCCAAACGTAAGATATCCCCAGTTTGGCTGCCTTCAACCAACCACGAACTGACTAAGCCTTGATCCACTTTTTTCACGGTTAAACAGAGATGATCAGCATCCACCTGCATCAAACTATAAGTACGCTCATAGTGACGACCCGCAATATCAACCGTCACAGGGTGATGCTGCCCAGCAACACCACGAGCAACATGTCGGTTGCATTGCAGAATAAGACTGACGGTGTCTTTTGCCACGATTTGTTTTTTTACGATTTTGGCTAGAGACTGATTAATGGACCACAATGGATTGATTTTCTGTAACCAAAAATTGGCGTCATGGCTGTTCATCACACTGTGAGCCAACGAATTAAATAGAGAATTTCTCTTTTCAATTGCTTGCATGAGCAGGTTTACTCTGGTTGTTTGCTAATTATTATACATATGTATATATATTTGTATATACACTCGTATAAGAATTTACATTTCACAAGTCCACAGACAATCGCTATAATCCCGAGTAGCTTACTTATATATTGAAAACAATGGTTCATTCTTCTTTTTTACCACTCGGCCATGACAACTTAAACGAACAAGATGTCATTCCTATGAAAACTCCTGTGCGCTCAGTAGGTAGAAAAGCAACCATTACCAAAGAAGAGTTGTTTCAAGCCACGCTCAACTTGATTGGTCCACAAAAAAGTATCGCCTCACTCAGCTTACGTGAGATTGCACGCGAAGCAGGTATTGCACCAAATAGTTTCTATCGTCATTTTAAAGACATTGATGAACTGGCAATTGCCTTGATTGATCAATCTGGCTTGGTACTACGCCGTATTATTCGTGAAGCGCGTTTACAGGCTTCAAAGCAGCAAAGCATTATCCGTAGTTCGGTTGAAGTGTTTATTCAACAATTGAATACCGACGAAGGCAATCTGAGTTTGTTATTACGCGAAGGCTACACGGGTTCTACTTCGTATAAAGCAGCGGTTGACCGTCAACTCAACTTCTTTCAGCAAGAGCTGCAAGAAGACCTGATTCGTTTAGAACGTTTGAATAACAGTAAGCTCAGTCATGCTGATCTTGCAGCCAAAGCTATTACGCAATTGGTGTTCAACATGGGCGCAAAAGTGCTGGATCTGCCTGCGGAACAACGTACTGAAGTAGCAGAACAAACCATGGTCATGATTCGTATGATTCTAGAAGGCGCGCGTCATATCAATGAAATGGAAATTGATTAATTGATCGCAGCACAATAGGATAGATGTCATCAAAATCATATGTTTGTTCTTTAACATAACAACAACTTAAACTAGGCATCTAGAGCATGAATCTACTCAGTGACCGTCAAAGCATTATCGCCAGTTTTATCCTGATGGCTTTGTTTTTAATGATGGTCATTCCCTTGCACTTGCTTCCGAGCTTTTTTGCAGGTTTTCTAGTTTTTGAAATTATTAACAGTTTAAGTTCGATTGTTGAAAAACATATTGATGGACAACGTGCACGTATCTTTATCAGTATTATTCTAGGTATTTTAACCACCTTCCTGATTGGCTTTTTTATTACCAGTCTGATTAGCTTCGTGATCTATGATTTAAAAGGGACTGGATTGAATTCTTTTAACTTTAAGATCGATCAAACACTGATTAAATTCCAAGAGGAAATGAGTCATTACCTGCCGGGTTATTTGCCGCATAGCGTGGCGGATATCAAAAACCAGATTTTGTCTTTCATTAAAAATAATATTTCGATCGTCAAAAATACTGGGACCGATATTCTGCATAATCTGGCGACGATGGTGATTGGTCTGATTGTCGGGATTTTGGTGTCGATCCAGAATTTTAAACAACATGCACCACAACCTGCATTTAAAGCAGCTGTGCTGCATCGTATTCAGAAGCTTTCTGTTTCTTTTAAAAATGTGGTCTTTGCTCAAGTGAAAATTTCACTGATCAATACCGTATTATTTATGATCTTTGTCTTTATCGTTCTGCCAATCTTCAATATCCATTTACCTTTTGCCAAAACACTGACCATTCTGACCTTTATTTTTGGTCTACTGCCGATTATTGGCAATTTGATTTCAAATACCTTGATCATTATGGCGGGTTTGACCATTTCCCTGTCCGTGGCGGCCATCGCATTGGCCTATCTGGTGATCATTCATAAGCTGGAATACTTCGTCAATGCCAAAATCATTGGTACCAAAATCAATGCCAGTGCATGGGAAGTGTTATTGGCGATGCTGATTTTTGAGTCGATTTTTGGACTCAGCGGTCTGATTGTTGCGCCGATTTTCTATGCCTATATCAAACTGGAATGTAAGGATGCAGGGCTCATTTAAGCCATTTTTTAACAATTCTAAAAGAAGTCTAACAGATGGAAGCATCATTCCATCTGAATCAAAACCAATAAAATCAAAAACAAAATTGATGATAAGTAAACTTACAAAAGCCTAGACAACGAAAACACTCAAGCCTCGATTCAAGCGATAAGCTAGTCATGAAATGAATGGTTTTTATTCACGATGTTTCATCACATTATAATTGAATGAGGTAACTATGAATTCTTCAACAGCGAAAGCTTTAAAAGTATATACACGTAATAATTTAGATGACTCAATTAAAGAGTCCACGGTAAAAATTTTAAATCAAATCCTTGCCAACCTGATTGACCTGTCCTTATTGACCAAGCAGGCGCATTGGAACATGCGGGGTAGCAACTTTATTGCGGTACATGAAATGTTAGATACGTTCCGTACTTCGCTCATCACTCATTTAGACAACGTCGCAGAGCGTGCGGTACAGATCGGTGGAACCGCATTAGGAACAACACAAACAGTTGCAGAAACCTCACACCTCAAGCCGTACCCTGTTGCCATTCACGCGGTACAAGACCATCTTAAAGAATTGGCGGATCGTTATGGTGTGGTCGCCAACCATCTACGCGATACCATTGACGAAATTCAAGACCCAATTTCTGAAGATATTATCCATGCAGCACTCGAGGATCTAGATCAGTACCTATGGTTTTTGGAAGCCAATATCGATCACTAAATCCATAGACATAAAAAAGAGGACCTTAAGCGTCCTCTTTTTTATTGCCGTTTCAATTAAGGCTTAACCACAACCAACACTTGAATTGCCTCTGGTGTCACAGACAGACCATCTAGTAGACCTAAGCCTTCTTTCTGGAATTTCTGTAAGCGCTCAATTTCATCTTGGCGAATACTTGGATTAAATTGCTTGAGATAGCTTAAACGGTCAATTTCATACTGCCATTTACCACTGTAGTGCTCTTTAGCCTGCTGCATTAATTCTGGCAATGATCCCTTGGCAATCTCTAAAGCTTGCGCATAACGTGACTCAATCACTTCACGGCGTGCTTTTACCACTTGACGGCAACTATTGCCATCTAGATGATGCAGGTACGGACGTAAAATACTTGGATCAATCTTGGTCGATAAATCCTGACCATTTTCACTGAGCAATACACGAATCAATTGCTTCGGTAAGCTTGATGGCAAGTTCAATGCCTTCGGTGCAACCACATCAACCTTAAACCACACTTCCAACAAGACTGAACCTTGTTTTAGTGCATTCGATTTCAATAAGGCCACATTGGTACTACCGAATGATTGTGTGCGGATCATTTCCATCACACTTTCAATAAACGGATGTTCCAAAGTCAAATATTGCGCATCTTCACGAATTTGTGCCTGATCACGATAGAAGGTCGCCGTCATGCCCTCTTCATCCAAGCTAATGCCTTGAACTTGCATCTGATCAGTCGGCTTGATGATCACCGTACCATTGCTTTGCTCATCAAAGTCAATATTGGTGGATGACATGAAACGCTTCACAAACATTGGTAAAGTGGTGTTGTCATCATAATCTTCAAGCGCTTGTACAATGCCTTGCGCAACCACTGGACGACACGAGTTGTACTCAAGCAAACGGTCACGACCTGCCTGTAACTCAGCTTCCAAGGCTTGGCGCTGTACATTCACTTCTTCAAGTAGATCTTCAAACGTCTGACCTTGATCGGCCAATAAACAATCTTTTAATTCAACAATAAAATTCTCTTGTAGCGTTTGCGCCGTCGGAGAAATACTGCTGAAAATATTGAGTGCTTCGTTGTACCAACGGAACATACGTTCTTGTGCTGTGCCCATCAAATACGGCACATGAATTTGAATACGATTTTCCTGACCAATACGGTCCAGACGGCCAATTCGTTGTTCCAATACGTCAGGGTTTGCAGGCAGATCAAATAAGATCAAATCACTGGCAAACTGGAAGTTACGCCCTTCCGAACCAATTTCTGAACACAATAAGATTTGAGCGCCATAACTATCTTCCGCAAAATATGCTGCAGCTTGGTCACGCTCTAATAAACTCATGCCCTCATGGAACATTGCGGTACGAATACCCGCATGTAAACGTAGAACATTTTCCAATGCTTCTACCACTGGTCCGCTGCGTGCAATCAACAACACTTTTTTGTGTTTTAAATCTTTGCGCAGCACTTCCATCAACCAAGGCACACGCGGATCATTTTCCATCCATGCGCCATCGAGTTGACCTTCTTCTGGCCACATTTGCTCACGCATTTTGCCATCAAATGACCAATCTTCTGGTGCTGGTAAAGGTGCTGGCTGACAATCACGACCTGGGAAGCCTTGAATCGCTTCACGAGTATTACGGAATAAGATACGACCTGTACCATGACGGTCTAATAATTCATGAATCGCACGCATACGCTGTTCAGGCTGATCATCAATACGATGACCCAACAAGCCTTCCAACGCAGCCAAATGTTCTTCTGTTAATGCTTGATCTGACATCAACACTTCCGCAATTTTTGCAGTGTGTTGATATTGCTCTTCTTCATCAAGGAAACGGTCTAGACTGCTAAAACGCTGTGGATCAAGCAAACGAAGACGGGCAAAATGACTTTCAACGCCTAATTGCTCAGGTGTTGCGGTGAGCAATAATACCCCAGCAGTTTGTTCAGCGAGTTCTTCAACCAGATCATAACGATCATTGCCACCCTCTTCTTCACTCCACATCAAATGATGGGCTTCATCGACCACCAATAGATCAAAACCTGCTTCCATGGCTTGTTCACGTAAATCATCGTGGTCAACCATCAAATCAACACTGGCAATAATACATTGCTCAGTCAAGAATGGATTCAGATCAGGATCATGTTCTTTGATCGAAGCAGTACGGGTTAAGTCGAACAGCGAGAATTGCAAATTGAAACGGCGACGCATTTCAATCATCCACTGATATTGCAAAGAATCAGGCACTAAAATCAGGATACGTTCTGAACGCCCTGTTTTCAGTTGTTGATGAATGATCAAACCTGCTTCAATGGTTTTACCTAGGCCCACTTCATCCGCTAACAAGACACGTGGCGCAAAACGCTTACCGACTTCATGCGCGATATAAAGCTGATGTGGAATCAAGCCCACACGCGCACCAAGAAAACCACGTAAAGGGCTGGTGTGCATTTGTGCTTGCAACAACATCGCTTCAATACGCAGGTCATACCATTCTTTATAATCAACTTGGCTGGCTAACAGACGCTCTAAAGGTTTTGACAGCTGGATCTGTGCACCGATACGGGTTTCATTCAGTGACTTACGTTCTTGTTCGCCATTTTCAAGGCTACGAACCACATCATAACGCAGTACGCCATGACGATCTTCGATCGACTCAACAGTCCACTTGATACCTTCTTGGTCTTGGACTTCATCATTAACGTTAAAGATGATGCGAGATAAAGGCGCATTGTTACGTGCATAAACACGAGTTTCATCACTTTTAGGGAATAAAATGCTGATAGAACGTTCATCTACATCAATAAGAACCCCTAAACCGAGTTCAGTTTCAGTATCTGATAACCAACGTTGACCAATAGCAAACTGCTGCAATTTTTCCACCTTTATCTCAAGTTAGCCTACATATTTTATGCCCTGACCCAAATAAAAGTTAAGGCATTTTATGTAGTTTTCAACGATGTATTTTGACACAAAGCGCAATCAAATAGCGTGCATCACATCGTGTTTCATAAAAAAGTTTTGGGACTAAAACGGTACTGCACAATCAAAGCTGAGTTGTGCACCTGTTTTAGGATGCGCAAAGCTCAATTGCGTTGCATGTAAACATAAACGCGGATAAAGCTGTTGCTGTTCGGGTGTGGCATATAAGGTATCACCCAGAATCGGATGACCTAAATATTGCATATGCACACGAAGCTGATGTGAACGCCCTGTAATCGGAATGAGTTTGACTCGAGTTACAGCTTGTCCTTGAATTTCTAGATGCTCGATGGCTTGCCATTCGGTCAATGCAGGCTTGTGATAGGATGCATCAACAATATGTAATGGTGGACGGCTTGGATCATAAATCACAGGAATGTCGACTGTGCCCTGACCTTCTAAATGCCCTGCAACCAAAGCCTGATAAATTTTTGAGGTTTGACGATCTTGAAATTGGCGCGAAATATTGCTCTGTCCAAATTTGGATAAACCAAAGACCAAGATGCCAGAAGTATCGCGATCTAAACGATGAATCAGTAAAGTTTTTGGTTCTAATTCTAATAAACGATTGATTAAACAATCTTGTAAATCAGGTGTTTTCCCCGGTACAGTGAGTAAGCCTGCAGGTTTATGGATGACCATAAAATCTTCATCACGATGAATCAAATGTTCACTTAGAAAATCATTCAAGGTAGCCTTCCAACGACTGGATGAAAACAAGCGGGCAATCATAAAAAGCTTAGCGCTGAATTACAATGCATGACACGTATTTTTACTATTTTTTTTCGTGTTTCTCTTAATATTTCATCCAGAATCGAATTTAAAGGATGATTTAGGTCTGTTGCTCTAGAAATTGTTGAATCGCATGTTGAGCAATTTCTGCATCTTGAAAAGATTGTACACCCGAAACACCAACAGCCCCGACAACTTGCCCTTGATAGACAATCGGCTCACCACCTTCTAACATGCCTTTTGCTGCATTGATCGTTAAAAAGCCGATCTTACCATCACGGATCATATCTTCCGATGCCTTGGTGGTTCTTCGGCTGACTGCGGCAGAATGTGCTTTTTCTTGGCAAATCTGTGTCGATAATACCGATGCACCATCCATACGCTTCATTATCAACAGCGTTCCACCATCATCGACAACTGCCACGCTGACATTAAAGCTGTGTGCAGTTGCATACTGCAAGGCTGCATCAACCAAAATTTCCACATCTGCGGCAGTTAAATAATGTTTAGTTTTCATCTTTTTTACTCCATTCCTATGAGTTTCTTATCAAAAGCTTGTCTAGCATACAATCTCTAGCAACGCCATACACAGCTAGCGTCAGCCAAAACGTTCGCCCTTGGGAACAACCAAAGACAAACGCAAAGATAGTGGATTATTCAATCATATTTAACCTGATAATACAGTAAAGATTATTTATCTTTACTGCTATTCAAAGCTTAGATACAGACTACAAATACATCAGAACGCAGTGAGCGTTCATGACGATCCACCCTTATTGTTTAATCAGTTGAGGGCAGCCTGTTTTGAGAACTACCGAAACCATTGCCATAAAAAAAGCCCGAATAAATCGGGCTTATGTGTGCATCACAGCGTTATTTCATTTCAGCAAAGGTTTCTTTTGCTGCCTGAATGGTCTCTGCAATATCTTGATCAGAATGCATCGATGAAATAAATCCTGCTTCAAATGCCGATGGTGCAAGATAAACACCTCGCTTTAGCATGCCGTGGAAGAATTTCTTAAATGCTTCAACATCACAGGCCAACATTGAATCAAAACTGGTGATGTCTTCTTGATCGGTAAAGTACAAACCAAACATGCCACCCACTTGTTGGGTTTTAAATGGAATACCCGCTTCATCTGCTGCAGCCTGTAAACCCGCAAGTAATTTTGCGAGCTGTGCAGTCAGCTTGTCATAAAACTCTGGTTCACGAAGATGTTTGAACATCGCAATACCAGCACGCATTGCCAATGGATTCCCGGACAATGTACCTGCTTGATAAACACCGCCTAAAGGCGCGATGCATTCCATGATTTCACGTTTACCGCCAAAAGCACCAACTGGTAAGCCTGCACCAATGATTTTACCCAATGTGGTTAAATCTGGTTTAACTTTATAGACTGATTGCGCACCGCCTAAAGCAACACGGAAACCTGTCATCACTTCATCAATAATAAAGACAGACTTATATTCATCACAGACGTCACGAATCGCTTGTAAGAAGCCATCAATTGGCGTCACCAAGTTCATGTTGCCTGCAACAGGTTCAATGATGACACCCGCAATCTCATGACCAAATTTGCTAAAGCATTCTTTCAGCGCTTCAATATTGTTATACGGTAGCGTTAAGGTATGTTTGGCAAAATCTGCTGGTACACCTTTTGAGGTTGGCTCGCCCTCACCTAAAGTCAGCAAACCAGAACCCGCTTTGACCAAGAGTGAATCTGAATGACCGTGATAGCAGCCTTCAAATTTCACAATCTTGTCACGGCCGGTATAACCACGTGCCAGACGAATCGCAGTCATGGTTGCTTCAGTGCCCGAGCTGGTCATACGTACCAATTCAATGGATGGCATAATCTCGCAAATGGTGTCTGCCAAAGTGGTTTCATAGACCGTTGGTGCACCAAAACTTAGGCCATCTTCTGCTGCGGTTTGTACCGCTTGAATAATATCTGGATGCGCATGACCTAAAATCATTGGTCCCCATGAGCCGACATAATCCACATAACGCTTACCATCGACATCCCACAAATACGCACCTTTGGCCTTTTCGATAAAGACAGGCGTACCACCAACACCGTTAAATGCACGTACCGGTGAATTTACGCCACCTGGAATATGTTTATTTGCTTGTTTAAATAGCTGTTCTTGCTTTGGAGATAAGCTCATAAAAGACTCAACCTAGAATCGAGGACGAGGAACGTTGTCGTTCCGAGAAACAATAAAAGTTCCGCGAAGCGGATACATATAATTAGTCAAATAACATTGCCCATGCATGTACACGAGCAGGAATTTCGGCTGTTGATCGTCCTAATATATCACTAATTACCGCGCAAAGGCTTGCCCCAGCCTCAATCACGACTTGAGAATTTTCCACAGTCAGACCACCAATCGCACAAATCGGCACAGCAAATTTTTGTTTCGCCTGTTTAATGACTTCGATACCTACATTGCCCGCTTCAGGTTTAGTTGAGGTGGCATAGACCGCACCAAATGCCACATAAGTCGCCCCATCTGCAATTGCCTTCTCCGCCAGTTCTAATGAGTTTAGACAAGTCCGCCCAATAATCACACCTGACGGCAAACGTGTAGCTGCATCGCTAATTTCACCATCGGACTGTCCAAGATGCACACCTAAACCAAATTGCTCCGCCAAGGCCAAATCATCATTAATCACAAAAGGAGTTTGGCGTCTTTCACACAGTGCTTTAATTTTTTCCACTTCAAGTGGCTGATCAGCTTTTGCTATTTTCTTACGACGATATTGCAGAATGGCAATCTGCCCTGTCGCTAATGCAACGTCTAATTTTTCTAATAATAGTTGGATTGGATCGTCATTGGTAATGAGATAAAGACCGCGCATGAACGTTTCACTATTCACTATAATTACATTAGCTTCAGAGTATATTCTCTTAGTGAAAATTTAAAGATAGGGAGTGTATTTACACCATTAATCGCTGTAAATCATAGCAAATAAAAAAGCTGCCAAAGCAGCTTTTGAAATATCAAATGAGTGTTACGACTCAATTTTATCAAACTGACGATCAATTAGACTCAAACGACCACGTGCAACGTCTGACAACATACGCCAATCTGAAATAAAGCTATACAGCGGTTGTTTAAAGCTGGCAGGCTTATTATGTTCAAAGAAAAAATGTCCAACCCAAGCACAGGCATAGCCTGATACCAAACCATACACAGCATATTTTGCCTGACGTTTACGGATGGCTTTACTAAAGAAATATAAACCGATCGAGCTGCCTGCGACATGCAAACGGCGACTGGCAATACTGCGATGTTCTGTTAAATAAAAGTGATAAAATTCATCGTAGTTTTTAATCGGTAATGAAAATTCCACTGGCTTGGTAATATTCGCTGGCGCATTCATTTTAAGATCATCCTAATCGTGCAAGACTCTCCACACGTTAATGCATTTTCTGTACAAAATAAAGTCATTGCGTGCCATCCTTTTCCTGCTTAAAACAACTTTACAATGATTTTTGAGATCAACAAGTTATACTAAGTTTTGTCTAAATCATTCTCGATGGTCAGGAGTCATAACATCATGGAAATAGAGTTAAAATTTCAACTACCTGAATCTAAGAAAAAAAGTGTATTACAGCTGTTAAGCAAACAAAAAGCACAAAAAATTCAGCTACAAGCAAAATACTATGATACGGCCGACCGTTTACTGGCAAAAAATTATGTGGCCATTCGTTTGCGTCAGGAAGGTGAACATTGGGTACAAACCTTTAAAGCTGCCAGTAAAAACCATTTACAACGCATCGAAGAAGATATTTATTTAGGTAAATGTACGAAAGAACCCGAACTGGATTTATCTCTATATAAACATAATCAAACAGTCCAAACTGTACTGCGTGATGTCCTAGGTGAGTCACCTGCTGAGTTATTGCTACAGTTTCAAACTGACGTCCAACGCACCTTTCATGTCTTCGAGTTTGCAGGTTCACAGATTGAAGTTTGCTTGGATGATGGCGAAATCCGTACGCCAACTGATCAAACTAAAATCTGTGAAGTTGAATTTGAATTAAAACAAGGATCAGCACAGTCTCTGATTGATTTTGCCAAAACTTGGGTAGACAAATACCAACTCTGGCTCGATGTACGGAGTAAGGCTGAACGTGGTAATTTATTGGCTATTGGCAAGACGGTATCCCCTGCCAGCAAAGCGAAATCACTGATTTTAGATACAGATATCCGTGCTGAACAAGCTCTTAAACTGATTATCGAAAATACCCTAAATCATATCTTACCCAATGCAGCTGCAATCGCCGATGGTGTAGCAGAAGCAGACCATATTCATCAAGCCCGTGTTGGTTTACGTCGTTTACGTTCTGCTTTAAAACATTTTTCTAACTGGTCTACACGAATTGATCCTACCTGGGAAAGTCAGTTAGCAGATATTTTTAGAGCTTTGGGACAATCACGTGATAACGATGCGATTCAAGATTCCGTTATTCCTTTAGTTAAAGAAGTCTGTGATTTTGATTTCCCATTCCCTGAGAGTACTGACAGTCGTGTTTCTCAGTTATTAAGTCATCCTAAAACCACACAGCTATTTTTAGCATTATTCAGCTTCACCTATAGTGAGCATGAGTCTAAATCTAAACTTTCCAAACAGGCAGCGAAAAGCTTAAGTAGGCTATATCAAAAAATTCTCAAAGATGCAGCCCAATTTTCTAAGTTAGAAGTCGAGCAACAACACCGTACCCGTAAACGCGTCAAACAATTGCGTTATTGCATCGACTTTATTTCAGCGCTGTATCCAGAAAAGCAGGTTCAACAATTCTTAAATAAGTTACAGCCAATTCAGGAATATTTAGGCTTTTATAATGACCTGTTTGTTGCTGAGCAAATCTTTGAGCAACAGGCTGTGAAGCATCCGCAGTTTTTATTTGCATTAGGTTGGGTTAAAGCACAGCAACCACATGTGGCCAAGAAAGCGAATAAAAAGCTTCAGACCCTATCTGCTCAGGACGCTTTTTGGGATGAAAAGCAATAGCTGCATAAGGGAAAATCACCTCACTCTATTATCGTGATGGCGGCATGGATGCCGCCACAAATAATTTAAGTCCTACAAAAAGCGGATACTCGGAAACGTCATCAGCAACCTGAGCAAGTCAAAGCGACTAAAGCTTTGACTTAGTGCAAGACAAGCGAAGTGCGTAGTCTATACTCAAGCATAGCTTTCGCCTTGCGGTACGACAAAGATTATTAATCTTTGCGATTCGCACCTCAGGTTTTGCCTACTTTGTCCGAAAACAAAGTAGGAAATCGCCTACGCGAAAACCTCCAAACTTTATATAGCTCTTGTGGCTGTGCTGTTATTTTTTAATGAAAATTAGAGTGTTAAACTATTTATTCCACTTAAATCATTTACCGATATTTCCCAAAAATCTTCCACGTACCATTATCCGCAATCGGATCGCTATAACGATCATTACGCTGCTTACGCGGCTTATCCCGTGCATCCACCAATTTAAAATGCGGTTCAACACTGAGAATCACTCCATTCATATAAAACCGCGTTCGGGTATAGTCACTTTGGCCATGCTGAAAGACGTAGGTGCGCAAATCAATAAACTCACGATGTGCCACCAAAGCAGCTGTATCGTCACTGCCCAACCATTCCTGCATTGCAAAAATCTGATCCGTCTCAAACTGCCCACATTTTTCTAACAAGGCAGCGACACCACGAAAAGTTTTCGACTCTTTAGCACGGGTTTTATTAATCCGAATCCGATCGACATGAAAGAAAAACAGCGGCAGATTTAAATGACTCGGTAAATGAATCGCATCCACCACCTCATCTTCCATAAAAGGCTGGCATAACTGTTGTGCCCGTTCAATTAAAGGCTGCCATTGTCGATAATATTCATCCACGTCTTGTTGCAACCCATAATAAATCGGCAAGCCTTCAACATGCTCTAAATATTGGGGTGGATAAATATGCTGGCGTAATAAAGCAATATCCGTTTTTAAACTTTGAATCGCGATCGCATCTTGCATAGTGATTATTCTAATTGCTTAGGCTATTTTAGGTTAAGGCAAAGGTTTAGTTTCGACAAGGCTTTGTCTATAATAATGTGTCTTAACTTGTCGCTGGGAAAAACCATGTCTCAAAAAATTAACGCCACTGATGTGACGGAAGAAGAAGCTTTAAATGCAGTCTTTTTTGAGCGTGCAGATGAGTTCATTAAGCTTGCCAATGATTTCTGCCGACCACCTAAAGGTCAGCAAACCAAGCCAGAAGAATTACGGGGTCAGGTCAGCGCAGCCATGTTATTCGCCACTGCTCGTTTTAATACTTGGGTCGCAGCCAATAACTTCAAAGACGGCGAAGAAATGCGTGCTGCCAAAGAACAAGTGATGTCTTATCTGCTGCAACAATTCCAAATGATGCTGGAAGATAACTTTGACGAATATTGCGAACAGTTTGAAAACTACCTACGTTTCCGCAAAAATGAAGATTTTCATGCGCATAAACATGATCACTGATTATCTCCAATAAAAAAAGCCACCTCATCGGTGGCTTTCTTTTTATGATTTACTTCAAGTCTTGTGCTTGACCATATTGGTCAGCCATGACTTCGACAAACTGATCAAGTTTGATGTATTTCTGGATGGCAGCATTGACATCTTCTTTACTCAGTTTTGCAAGCTCTTGATCTCGTTCAGCACGATCCAACAAAGTCTTGTTACGCTCTAACTGACCTGTCAACATACCATGAATATTGCGCTCATCTTCCAAAGCCGTCACACGTTTCTTCATGATATCTGCTTTGGCTGCTTCCACTTCCTGCTCAGTCACGCCTTTGCTCAGCAACTCATTCAATACCTTGTGTACTGATTGCGAAACTTGCTCTGAACGACCAGAAGTATAATTTGCAGTGATACTCAACGTACCATCATCAATATCTGGGTCGAGGTCTAAGCCACTGCCAAAACCATACACCAACGCATTTTTCTCACGTAACTCTTGAGCCAAACGAGATGACAATTGTGAGTTACCCAAAATATGACTGAGAATAATCAAAGCAGGCGCATCTTTATGGTACGAACCAACAGGCAATGCCAATACACTTTGATAGCTACCGAACTCACGCTGCTCTGATAAAGCATGCACTTTCTGTGCTTTATACACCGTATATTGACCTGTCACTTTTGTGAACGGTTGCTTTGCTTTCCAAGAGCCAAAGGCCTTTTGTAAGGTCTTCTGCATTTTCTTGGCATCAAAATCACCTGTTACCGCAATTTGTGCATGATCGGTCTCAAAGAATTGATCATAGAATTGTTTGACTTGTGGCTGAGTGACTTCACTAATCTGCTTTTTGGCAAGCTCAGGTTCAAAGTGATAACGCATATCCCCTGGTTGATAGATTTCCAAAATTTTAGATAAAGTCATTGATGACACAACTGCAGGTTCTGTATATGGACGATCCAGTACCGACAAACTTTGATTTTTTGCCAAATCAAATTCAGTTTGCGAGAATTTCGGCTGTTTGATGACATCAATAATAAAGTTTAAGAAGTCTTCAAATTTGTCTTTTTTCGCTTGAACAACGATGGTAAAACCATTGCCATTTGAACTGACCGATGCGCCACCACTCGCCGCAATCGCCTTATCGGTAATTTCCTGCAAGGTATGCTTCTCAGAACCCCGTAGCATTAAATAACTGGTTAAATCTAAAGTTACACCCTTACCAAACAGCGCTTTCTCATCACCAAAATCTAAGCTAATGGTGGCATAAGTTTTATCATCACGTGTAGGCGTTGGGAATAACGCGTAACGAATGCCATTCTTCAACTCGCCACGCTGAATTTTCTGCTCATTCTTTTGCAATTGCTGAGCAGACTGCGTCATAAACTGGCTAACTTCTTGCTTATACACACTGGCATCTTTTAAAGGCTCAGGCTTTTCCGCGGTTTGGTCGAGCGTTTTTGGCTTTTGTTCAGCTTTCAACGTCATCGCTTTTTTCTGATCTTCAGGCGTCGGTAAAATATCACCTGAAATACGATGGGATGACACTAAAAAGTCTTTTAAGGTTTGGTTGGCATCTTTTAATTTTAAATCTTTAACAGCCTGCAAATCTTTAAAGTATTGATCCCATTGACCATGAGATGAAACTGCATAATCGCTTAGACGTGAACCCAAAGCCACCGCATCATTCATAATCGTATCCGCATCATTCTGCGTGATATTTTTAATCCGTTGCAACTCTGCTTCACTAAACTCATGGCTATTTTCTACACCTGCCGTGAGTGCATCATTGACCTTTTTGGCATCATGATTCGGTGCGTAAATTGCACCCATAAACACCAAATTAAAATCTTGATCTAACCATGTGGTCGATTGCACAGCCGTACTAATACCTGTCTCTACCATACTTTTATACAAAGTACCGCTTGGTTGCATGGTATACAGTGCAGGTGCCAAAGCTAACGCAGGCTGCAACTTGGTATTCTTGCCATTCATATAAATATGGAATTTGGCCAAATCACTGCCCTTGTGCACCGTAAATTGACGCTGTTCAATTTTACTTGAATCCAGCACAGGCACTTGTACTTGAGCTGGTACAGCACGCGCGGGAATTGGACTAAAATATTGATCAATCTTATTCAACACTTCAGTCTTATCAAATTTACCCGAAATCACCATTACCGCATTATTCGGTGCATACCAAGTTTTATAAAACTGATTCAATTCATTCAGTTGAATGGATTTTAATTCAGGCAGATCACCAATCGGCAAACGACCCAAATATTGGTTGCCATATGCTGCTTTCCACATTTGATCCATTAAAACCGCAAATGGTTGATCCATACGGATTTCACGTTCGCGTTTGACGATCTCAATTTCAGAAGGTACAAATTTTTCTTGCAGTACCAATTTGTCCATACGCTCAGATTCGAGATATAGAATCTCATTCAACGCATTCTTTTCAGGGCGAACAATATTTAAATATTTGGTCGAGTAATAGTCCGTGCTGGCATTGGTCATCAAGGTAAATTGATCTAAACGGCGCTGAAACTCATCCCCTTTGACATTCTGCGTACCTTTAAACGCCAAATGTTCCAACAGATGTGCCAAACCACCTTTACCTTTTGGATCATTCAATGAACCCGTAAAATAAACCGTATTGACGTAAACTTTGTTTTCTTTATCGTTTGGCGCAAGAATAACTCTGAAACCATTATCTAATTTATATTCTTCAATATTTTTTTCACTTTTTACGAGTACTGTCTGAGACCAAGACGTCGCACTCAACCCGATCAAACAAAGCGAGAGAGTAAGCTGCTTAAACCGCATTAACATAATTTATCCAAGTATTTATGGTGATTTAAATAAAAACGTCAAGCTATAGTAGAGAACGATTCGCATTTTTAATAGTTATGTTTTGAAAAAAGCTGTTTATTTAAACAGCTTTTATCTTTGTTTTTGCACAGTTTAAGTAAAAATTCAGATTGCCAGTTCAGCTTGCAGATACAATTTTGCATAACCTGAAATTTCAATACGATCTTCAGATACAATGACACATTCTAAAATTCCACCTCGTTGAGACGCCTGAAAGGCCGTTAATTGAGTCTGATTCAATTTTTCAGCCCAAAGCGGAACAATCGCCGTATGAATTGATCCTGTTACAGGATCTTCATCAATGCCAATTGCTGGCGCAAAATAGCGAGACACACAATCAAACTGTCCTTCACCTCTAGCAGTAATTGCAACGTCTGGCTGAGAAGCTGTAATCGCAGTACGAATTTGTCCAAGTTGTTTTAATTTTTCCATATCAGGTTGTTCATCTAAGACATCCTGAACGGTTTCATATTCAATAATATAGGCTTGGACATTACGATAGACCGCTTTAAACGGCTTGGTGAGTCCTTCACGTAATACTTGAGGATAATCAGCAACCAATTCTGCTTTACGAATCGGGAAATTCATTTTAATTTTGCCATCAGTGTCTTGGCTAACGATAAAAATTCCCAAATCGCGTACATGAAACTGGATGGTTTCTAGCTTAGTAAAATCTTTAAATAAAACAAAAGCACTGGCTAAAGTGGCATGTCCACAAAATGCAACCTCATTGAGTGGAGAAAACCAGCGAATTTCATAATTATGCTCATCAATGATTTTCACAAAAGCCGTTTCAGATAAATTGTTTTCCATGGCAATATTCTGCATCAAATGCTCATCCAACCATTCATCAACGATGATTACACCTGCAGGATTGCCTTTGAATAATTCTTGGGTAAAAGCATCCACTTGATACATCTTCATAACACGGCACTCGCTCGATTTTTCAGTTATTTTTGAACATCTAGTCCAGAAATTATAGATACAGATTTTTCTAAATTTACGATACACCACTGCTTTTCTCATTCAGGATGCTTAAGCGTTTAAATTTTAAGCCAAAAATACGTTTCGCTTGCTAACAGATCAGGCCAAAAGTCCACTGATTTAGCATAATTCAAAATAAGCCATACAGAATATTCACAATAAAAAATTTGCAGCTGACTATGGTGTTAACCAGATTTAATTCGTGAGAAAAGAAATGCCTATTTCTGTAAATGCCATCGTCTTTGAAGACTTTGAAACCCTCGATATTATGGGGCCTGTTGAATTATTTGGCTTACTGCAACAGCACTATCAAGTCCAGTTTTATAGTCTAAATGGCGGTCTGGTTTCCAATAAACATGGTGTTTGCATCCACACCAAATCATTCCGTGAAATCGAGACCAATGCAGAAAGCATTTTGCTGATTCCGGGCGGTATCGTGACGTTTGAACTGATCAAAAACCACGAATTTCTTGACCAACTCAAAAACTTAGCGGCACAAAGCAGATATGTTCTAACCATTTGCACAGGCAGTTCATTGCTAGCAGCGACGGGTCTTTTAAATGGCGTTAAAGCAACATCGAATAAAATGGCCTTTGAGTTTGTACAAAAACTCAATGATCAAGTGTTGTGGCAAGCTCAGGCCCGTTGGGTGATTGACGGAAAATTCTATACGTCTTCTGGTGTGAGTGCGGGTATGGATATGACCCTCGCCTTTATTCATAACACACAGGGTGAAGAAATGGCTCAATTGTGTGCTGAAGAGGCAGAATATATTTGGAATAGCAACCCGAACATTGATCCCTTCTGTAAAGTAAAAGCTGACTAACCAACAACTGGATATCAAGATTTATGTATTATCACTTGCTGTTGGTGTGTTGGATTTCTAAACTACCTACAGCAAGACACTTATTTTAAACAATAAAAGATTTAGCAAATTTTTATTTTTACATTACGGGAAAATAAGTACGCACACAATTCAGATAGCCTATTTTTATTAATGAAAGCTGACAACCCTATAATAAATTAAACATGATTCCAACCCATTATATAAAAACCAATTTAATATACATAAAAAATCTAATTTATGAACAAATCAGGCAATTCTTTGCATAAAAATTATAAAGGTGACAATCTTTATCCAATTATTTTTAAATTATTTTAATAACCCTGGATATTCATAATATGCAAGCATTTATAACAAGAGGATGTTTTACTAATCACGGTGGCAAGATCATTGAAGGAGATGATTTTTGGCTGGTAGATGGTAAAGCGGCTCATTTAGAGGGAATGAAACATTATTGCCCTAAATGTAATGTGATTTCAAAAGCCATAGCAACGCAACGAGGTTTTATGCAGGTTAATGGCCGTAATTTAATTGTGGCTGGTGACCAAGCAACATGTGGCGCAAAGTACATGAAGATTTCAGATTTAGCTGTGCGAACTGGTGGCTCTGGTTCGGGTGCCAGTTCAGGGCAAGCAAGTAATGTTCAGAATATTATTGATCAATTAAATTTTGATGAACGTGTTCAATTGATCGATAGAGATGATAATGAACCCTTGGCAAACATCCCCTATCACCTCAAAGACTCTACTGGTAGTGTCGTAGCTTCAGGAACCACAGATGAAAATGGATATACAGAAAGGTTTCATACGACCAAAGCTGAAGATATTCACATTTTTATCGGAGAGCTGGAGTGACACAAGGAATCTGCAAAACCAATACAAAGGCTGAATCTGTACATAAACAGCCCATCAAGTTAAAAGAATATTTAATATGTGTTTATTACTACAAACCATCAAAGAGCGATGACAAGGCTTTTCAAAGAGCATCAAATCACTGGCTATCCCAACTGAAGCTAAAAAACTGCGGTGATAACTATGTATTTAAAGAGTACCAAGTTACGTCAGGACAGGACTTTAAAAAGGTTTGGGCCGAGATCTATGACGAGATAAATAAAACCGTTGCCAAAGTAAAAGAAATGCACGTTTTTAGCCACTCTAGCAAAACAGACGGCGGTAACGATGGTTTAGAGTTTTTAGGCACCAGAAACGCGAGTAATGAAGTTTTAGAGGACGGTACAATTTCCTATACTGAAATATCCCAATTAGAGAAATTGCGCTGGTCTCCAAATGCTAACTTAGTTCTACATGGTTGCAACACAGGTCTTAGAGGAACGTCTGTACAATCTATTGCGGATGTATTTGCAATTAGACAAGAAAAATGTAGAGTGCACGGTCAAAAAGGCTGGGCTTATTTTTCTCGAAAAGAAGCTGTTTATAAACGAACTTCGCCAACAGATAAAGAGATATATTTATGGGCCTATAGTAGAGGGAATAACAGCTATGTAGGTAACGTAATCGGTGGGGAACGAATCCCAGCGTTAATTGTAGAAAAGAAGAAGTGATATGAAAGTTAAAATCTTATTTTGGGTTGCTCTCCTAAACATTATTGGAGTTGTATTCATTTATATCCTGTCTTTTATGACAAATAACAATCACTATGCTGTTTCAATTGATACATTTTTCATTTCCACCTCAGCTTTAATATTAATTATTACATTAATTCTGAAGCAGAAAATAGCAATTCTAGTTAGCATTATGGCGTTATTACTGAGTATAAGCATGAATTTATTTAATATCAGTATTAGCTATCAAAATTGGTTAGAGCGAGAGCAGCCAGAATTAGGTCATCGAAATTCAGATTTGAATAGCGAAAAAATATAATCAAAAAATAGCCTTAATAATTAAAGTTGAGGCTGTTTTAGCAAGGTATTAATTTAATTAGTTCTCAATTTGCAATATGTCACCTATTACATATCGGTCAATACTCCTATTTCCCATATTGTTTAATTTCCTATTGACCTTCTAAAAAGAGATAATACGCAAGTTCTTGAACTGTGGCGTGTCTAATATCACATATAGCCAATGTGCTATCTCCACAAATACAAGCGGTATTATTACAGATAATCTCTACACGCATTGAATTTAAGTAACCGTTTAACGGGCTTCTTTAGATCACAATGAGTCCCTTTTATCAGACTGTATTGGTCTTAAAAGGATTTAATTTCTTTTCCCATAAAAATTAGTGGTTTAGGCCACTCATTTTTATATTCAACATTCGGAGCGCTTCAATCAACCCTGACATCGAAGCCTAAATTTTCTGCAATCATTAAGGTTTGGTCAAGATTGATAATCGCCTCCTTAATCTGTGTTTCTTTCGGATCTAAAGCACTCAAATCACTGCCTCTTAAATCACACTCGGTAAAATCTGCACTATGAAGCCATGCACCAGATAAGTCGCTCTCTCGAACTGAGCTTCCATGACAACGTGCACCTGTCAAATCAGCCTCTCTTAAGCGTGTTCTCAAAAAAGAAGCTTTTTCTAAATCAGCACCTGGCAATCCAACAAAAGCCCAATCACTATCCTCCACTCGCATATGATGAAATTGGCAATTGCTAAACATACTGCCGACAAATTTACAGTCGATAAATTTACTATCAAAGAAATTGCAGAAATGAAAAGTACAATTTAAAAATGCGCTATGCTGATGAACTGAGGCATTAAAACGTGCCCGACGGAAGGTACATTCATTAAAAATAGCCCCTGTGCTTTGTGCTTCTGATAAATCTAAGTCAACAAACAAAGTCCGCTCATATTTTTGATTACTCAGTATCTGCCCATAACAATCTAAACTGGTGATAGTCTCTGTAGTTTTTGGTGCAGCTGCACCATATTTTCGTTCAGCCATGATGTTCAATTTTTATTTTCGAATAGATCAACATATGCCATGGACGCTCGTTTGTATATGCTTTTCTTATGACTTACTGATCTCAAATTCAAATAAAAAAGAGCAGTTATACCGCTCTTTTCATTTCATATTTAGACCTTAATCTTCCATATGCTGAATTATGGCTTGTCCAAACTCAGAACAACGCAATAAGGTTGCATTTGGCATCAAACGTTCAAAGTCATAAGTCACGGTCTTTGCTGAAATCGCACCCGAAACACCTTGAATAATCAAATCTGCTGCTTCCGTCCATCCCATATCTCGCAGCATCATTTCAGCAGAAAGGATGATAGAACCCGGATTGACTTTATCCTGCCCTGCATACTTTGGTGCCGTGCCGTGTGTGGCTTCATACACTGCAATTGCACCACCAATATTCGCGCCTGGTGCAATCCCAATGCCCCCCACTTCAGCGGCAAGTGCATCCGAAATATAGTCACCATTTAAGTTTAGCGTCGCGATCACGGAATAATCGGCTGGACGCATTAAAATTTGCTGTAAGAAGGCATCGGCAATCACATCTTTAATAATGATATCTTTGCCCGTTCTTGGATTTTTGATTTTTACCCAAGGCCCACCATCCAATAACTGGCCACCAAAACGCTCCATGGCGAGTTCATAGCCCCACTCTTTAAATGCACCTTCGGTGTACTTCATGATGTTGCCCTTGTGTACCAAGGTCACCGAAGGCTTGTCATTATCAATCGCAAACTGAATTGCTTTACGCACCAGACGCTGTGTGCCTTCTTTAGAAACGGGTTTAATCCCAATCCCACAATCTGTCGGGAAACGGATTTTGGTCACACCCATTTCTTCTTGCAGGAATTTAATCACCTTCTTTGCTTCTGGTGAATCTGCTTTCCACTCTATCCCTGCATAGATATCTTCCGAGTTTTCACGGAAAATCACCATATCGGTCAGTTCGGGATGTTGAACAGGTGATGGAACACCTTCAAACCAGCGGACTGGACGCACACAAACATAGAGGTCGAGTTCTTGACGCAATGCGACATTTAAAGAACGAATACCGCCACCAACGGGTGTCGTCAATGGCCCTTTTATTGATATAATAAATTCACGTAAAGCATCAAAAGTTTCTTCTGGCATATAATTGCCATAAATTTTATCTGCTTTTTCACCGCAGTAGACTTCCATCCATTCGATTGAACGTTTGCCACCGTAAGCTTTTAACACGGCGGCATCTACTACTGCTTTCATTGCTGGTGTAATATCCACACCAATACCATCACCTTCAATAAAAGGAATGATCGGACGATTTGGAACATTCAGTGACAGGTCTGCATTTACTGTGATTTTGTCTCCATCAGCAGGAACCACAATCTTCTGATAACCCATTTTGTAGGTTCTCCCTCATGTATTTAGCGATTATCTCTATGCCTTCTATGGCATACTTTCGTTTTTTATTGCATGAAACAGTTTAGTTCAAAACTGGTTTTTTTGAGATTTATACGGGAAATAACAACATTTTCCCATTAAATAGAAACCGTTATTGTTATGATGCCGCCCATAACCAAAGTAGTATATTCATATGAAAGTAGTCGTATTTAACAAACCTTTTGACGTTTTGTCACAGTTTCGCGAAGATGAAAAACATCTAACAGTTTCAAGTTTTATCAAAGATCCTGAACTTCGTATTGCAGGACGTTTAGATTTAGACTCTGAAGGTTTAATGTTTCTTACGGATCATGGTGGTTTAAATCAATTCATCACTCATCCAGACAATAAAAAATATAAAACCTATCTTGCTCAAGTTGATGGTGATGTCTCAGAAGAAGCAATCGAAAAACTGCAAAAGGGCGTTGAACTTGCAGATGGTATGACTTTACCGGCCAAAGCACGGAAAGTCGATCAACCTGAATGGCTATGGGAACGTAATCCACCTGTGCGTTATCGCGCCAATATTCCAACGACGTGGATCGAACTACAAATCTGCGAAGGTCGTAATCGTCAAGTACGTCGTATGACCGCTGCTGTTGGTTTCCCAACTTTACGTCTGATTCGCACTCAAATTGGTACAATTGATCTGGTCAAACTAGGTTTACAGCCAGGAGAACAACTGGAAATCGAACCTTTGCTTTATCCTGATTTTAAAGATGTTCCTGCCGATAAGCCTTATGAAGGTCGTTCTTTCGCGAAAAAATCGAATAATAAACCGCACTTCTCACGCGCTAAAGATAAAGCTCGAGAAGAAAAAGGTGAAAAACCATTTAAAGGCAAGAAAAAAGCAGGTGGTGGTACAACCCGTATTTGGCAAACTGACGATGCCGATAAACCACGTCGTAAGACCAATGGCACAACCCGTCCAAATACCAAAGCACCGCGTGGCCGTAACCGTAATGGGCGTTAAAATCTAAACTGAGCGCACAAAAAAGCCGATGTTTTCACATCGGCTTTTTTGTATCACCGACAATATTGTCGGTGATATATCAACAATTAAAGTGACGCAAGTGTCGTATTAAACGTTGCACTTGGACGCATTACTGCATTTACTTTCGCTGGGTCGATTGCATAATAACCACCGATATCAGCAGCTTGGCCTTGAACTTGAGCAAGTTCAGCAACAATCTTCTGTTCGTTTTCAGCAAGCGATTTTGCAAGCGGAGCAAATTTCGCCTTTAACTCAGCATCTTCGTCTTGAGCGGCTAATGCCTCAGCCCAGTACAATGCTAAGTAGAAATGGCTGCCACGGTTATCTAACTCACCTGTACGACGTGATGGAGACTTGTCGTTATCAAGAAGTTTACCTGTTGCTTGGTCAAGCGTCTTCGCAAGCAATTTCGCACGGTTATTATCTTCTTTGATACCAAGCTCTTCTAAAGAAACAGCCAATGCAAGGAACTCCCCGAGAGAATCCCAACGCAAGTGGTTTTCTTCAACCAACTGCTGAACATGCTTCGGTGCTGAACCACCCGCACCTGTTTCGTACATGCCACCGCCAGCCATTAACGGCACGATCGATAACATTTTCGCTGAAGTACCCAATTCCATAATCGGGAACAAGTCAGTTAAGTAGTCACGTAAAATGTTACCAGTGACAGAAATGGTATCTAAACCACGCGCTACACGTTCAAGCGTATAACGCATTGCACGTACTTGTGACATGATTTGAATATCAAGACCTGTGGTGTCATGATCTTTCAAGTATTTTTCAACTTTTTTGATCAATTCATTTTCGTGTGGACGGTACGGGTCAAGCCAGAAGATCGCAGGCATGCCTGAGTTACGTGCACGTGTTACTGCAAGTTTCACCCAGTCACGGATTGGTGCATCTTTCACCTGACACATACGCCAGATATCGCCTTCTTCTACATTTTGTGACATCAACACTTCACCCGTGTCTAAATCAGTAATGTTGGCAATACCCGCTTCTGAGATTTCAAAAGTTTTGTCGTGTGAACCGTATTCTTCTGCTTTTTGCGCCATCAAACCAACGTTCGGTACTGTGCCCATAGTACGTGGATCGAAGTTACCATTCCACTTACAGAAGTTGATCATTTCTTGGTAGATACGCGCGAAAGTTGATTCTGGCATCACAGCTTTACAGTCGTAAGGTTTGCCGTCAGCACCCCACATTTTACCTCCACCACGAATCATTGCAGGCATAGAAGCATCGACAATCACGTCATTTGGTGAATGGAAGTTGGTGATGCCTTTAGCAGAATCCACCATTGCAAGTGCAGGACGGTGTTCTTGGCAAGCATGTAAATCTTCGATGATTTCTTCACGTAAAGATGTTGGTAGAGTTGCGATCTTTTCATAAAGACCAGCCATACCGTTGTTCACGTTAATACCGAGTTCGTCGAATAATTTACCGTGTTTTTCAAAAGCGTCTTTGTAGTAAATTTTCACACAGTGACCGAATACGATCGGGTGTGACACTTTCATCATGGTTGCTTTCACGTGTAATGAGAACAAAATGCCCGCTTCACGACAGTCTTCAAGTTCTTTCTCGTAGAAATCACAAAGCGCTTTCTTGCTCATAAACATTGAGTCAATGATTTCGCCATCTTGAAGTGCGACTTTTGGCTTCAGCACAATGGTTTCACCAGACTTAGTGATGAGTTCCATTTTCACATTACGTGCACGGTCTAAAGTCATTGATTTTTCACCGTGGTAGAAGTCGCCTTCATCCATGTGAGAAACGTGAGTTTGAGACCATTGTTTCCACTCGCTCATTGAATGCGGGTGTTTTTTTGCATAATTTTTCACAGCAGCTGGCGCACGGCGATCAGAGTTCCCTTCACGCAATACAGGGTTTACTGCTGAACCAAGGCATTTACCATAACGTGCCTTGATCTCTTTTTCTTCTTCAGTGGTTGGATTTTCTGGGTAATCAGGAATCGCATAACCCTTCGACTGGAGCTCTTTAATACATGACACTAACTGAGCAACAGACGCACTGATGTTTGGAAGTTTAATGATATTGGTATCTGGATCTTGTGTAAGACGACCTAACTCTGCAAGGTTATTGTTTACCTTTTGCTCATCTTTAAGGTAATCTGAAAATTCTGCGAGTACACGTACTGCAACTGAGATGTCACTTTTAACAATCTCAATGCCAGCAGGTTTTGTAAAGGTCTCAATGATCGGTAGCAATGAATAGGTCGCTAATAACGGCGCCTCGTCAGTCAGTGTGTAAATGATTTTTGACTTTCCACCAGCCATATATAGCCCCTTGTGTTGGATTGAGTTACGGATAACTGTGCTTGTGGCCCAGCTCCTAGAACCGATTTGCTTAAACAAACTTGAGAGTATCAGTGTTCATCACATGCGAGTCAACGCAATATCCAGTGATAACGACATTTCGATAAAAAATACTACAAAATGATATAATAGTAGCATCTCGCCATATCTATATGCGGTCAAGTTTTGGCTTTTCAAATACAAACCACTGTCTGCTTTAAATATAAATATCGAATTGATCATTTAGCAAACAAATACATAAATTGCTAAATAACTCGTCCTATTTTGACAGGCTTAGATGAACAATTCGTTAATTCTTTAGTGGTAGGTTCAATGTAATCGACACACTTTTAAATCGATTTTATCTTTGTTAACTCACGATTTAATGACCTATACATAAGCCCAGCGAAACTCAATCACGACCTGCTTGAACGTCAAAAATATTGCGCTTTTTATCAGATCTTATCGATCATTTATCAAAACAGCATTTATGATTCAAAAAAATTAATTTATATTTAAAACCATATCATATAAAAAGATGGATCTTGCCAAGATGAATGCACTATTTCAACAAGATGCTGTGATGCAAATGATCGGTGCAAAACTAACAGCCTCAGGTCATCGTTCAGCCGCAGTCTCTTTAACAGTGAAAGAAAATCATACTCAAGGGCATGGCACCTGCCACGGTGCCATTATTTTTGCGATTGCAGACAGTGCCTTTGCGATTGCATGTAATAGTGAACAACCTGCTGTCGGACAGCATTGCAATATCAGCTATATCAAACCAGGAAAAATTGGCGATACTTTAACTGCAACAGCAAGCTTCAAAGCGCCAAGTGGACGATCTGAAATTTATGATATTACAATCGCCAATCAGCACAATGAAATTATTGCCGAGTTTAGAGGAATTTCACGCTTAGTGACTAAGCAGAAATAGATGTGCCTTTTAACGATTCACTCTCTCAAAATCAAAGTTTCAGCAGGAATAAATCCACGCTCATACCAAAATTAAATACAAAAAAAGGAAGAGATTCAGCTCTTCCTTTTTTAATCAACACATGATTACTTCAACCAACGATCCAGCTTATTTTGATCTTCAACTTTGAGTTCAACTGTTGTCAGTGCATTCTCACCTGCTTCCAGTTCAAATTGTAAAAACTCATCACGGCGGAATGCATAAACAATAAATTTACCTTGTTGCTTTGCATACTTTGCCAACAGTTTTTCCGAAGCCTTGATGCCATCAATCGCAATAATCACATCATTGGCAGACAATCCAGCCCTTGCCGCAGCACTCTCTCGACGAAGCTGTTGCACTACCACACCTTCAGCTTTATCAACAACTTTTAAGCCAAATGGCAAAGCCTTGTCTTCTTTGGTGCTATAACTTAAACCAAATTCAGGGAAGAGTTGATCCAGTGGCAATTCATCTGTGGTGTTGATCAAATGATTGATTTGCTCAATCCAGTTATCCCCTGTCAACTCATGACATAAGTCAAAAATCGTCCGATCATTCACTTGAATCCCATTTTGGGTATTTTCATATAGACGACGCATCAAGGCATCTAAATTTGAACCACGTAAGCGCAACCCCAAATCCAAACAAAGTGCCACCAAACTGCCTTTATTATAGTAGCTCGTGCCTGCATTATTCGAGTTTTCATCTTGACGATAAAACTTGATCCAAGCATCAAAGCTTGACTCAGCAACAGATTGCACCAAACGCCCTGGGTTTTGTAAATAACGGTCAATTTGCGCTTTAAGTAAATCCAGATAAGATTTTTGTGAAATCACGCCACTACGCAACAAAATCAGATCATCATAATATGAAGTAAAGCCTTCAAAAATCCACAGTAAGCTCGTGTAGGCTTCTTGATGCAAATCATAGTTGGTAAAATTTTCAGGGCGAATAAATTTTACTAACCATGAATGAAAATATTCATGGCTGCATAGACCTAAAAAGCGTTGATAATCTTTAGACGGTTCTTCTGCCTCATCCGCCTTAGGTAAATCATCACGCGGTGTAATTAAACTGGTGCTATTGCAATGCTCTAATCCACCATAACTATTACCAGTTGCCATGGTCATAAAGGTATAGTTTTGAAATGGTGCTGAACCAAAGATGTCGATTTCAGTTTGGCAAATCTTTTTAATATCTGCCTCTAAACGAGTTAAATTGGTCGCATGCTTGCCAGAAATCACAAACTCATGCGCAATACCATTGGCTTCAAAACTAAAACGACTTTGCTCAGCCAACTCAAATGGACTATCAATCAACTGATCGTAGTTATCTGATTTTAAAGTAAAACGTCCTTTAACCAAGCTTTTGGTTGGCAAACCCGTCGCAATTTGAAAATGCTTGAGTTCATCTGGGAGGAAGATTTCCACTTCACACGGCGCTTGCTCTTGATCTTTTAAACCCAGACAAACACAAGCTGGATTGACGTATAAACGGGTTTGATCAACATAGGCCCCGCGCACCGATAAATCATAAGCATAGACATCATATTCCACCGTAATCAGTTCATGATCGGTATTGAATAAACGCCAGCGATTTTTCTCTGTTTTTTTAATGCTGAGTAAACGCCCTGCTTCATCAGATGCTTTTACCGATTCAATGTGTTTGGAAAATTCTCGAATTAAATAGCTGCCTGGAATCCAAGTTGGCAACCAAAGTTCTTGATTGGGATTGGCAAGGAAACGTAAGGTGACATGAATCAGGTGTTGGCGATAATCGTCGAACTCAATTTGATAGTGCAACATAATTTCTAATCATGAAAAATAGGAACAATTTCACACAGCTTAGCATTTTTTTACAAAGTCATGCGTAGATGTCGTAATTGTCAGCAAAAGTTGCTGGATTCTTCAACAAAAAAGTCATAGCATTCTCCTCTCACATTTAAGGCCACCGGATCGGCACTACAAGGTATTCACGTGAAATTTCTCCTCCCCCTCTTTACGTTGTTTAGTCTCATTTGTGCAAACCTTGCACATGCAAATTTACTCAACATTGCCCCTGAAACCGTTGAAGCTCAAGCATGGTCTGTGATTGATGCTCAATCCGGACAAATTATTGCTGAGCATAATAGTCATGTTCAGCGTGCACCAGCCTCACTCACCAAGATGATGGTGGCCTATATCGCGCTAAAAGAAATTGAGGCGGGTAAATTACGTAAAGAAGACATACTGACCGCAACACCTGTTGTTAGCACAGTCATGTGGGATGAGTCACAAATGTATCTAAAAGCAGGTGAACAGATTTCTGTTGACCAGCTTTTAGCAGGTCTCATCGTGATGTCTGCCAATGATGCAGCCGTCACGCTTGCAGAAAAAATCTCGGGCAGCGTACCGCAATTTGTGGCGCGTATGAATCAAGAGGCACAAGCCTTGGGCATGAAAGATACGCATTTTAGTAATCCAGCTGGGATTACCATGACCGATCATTATTCTACAGCTGCTGATCTCAGCCTGCTTGCGAAAGCCATTGTGAAGCAAACCCCTGAATATTTATATTATTCAAAAATGCCAAGCTTTAGTTATAACCAACGCTTCCATCATGCAACTAATCTGGCTTTGAAAATGGACCCAACCGCTGATGGTCTAAAAACAGGTTTTACCAAAGCGGCGGGTTACAACTTAGCCCTCACTGCTGAGCGTCCGACCTTTAATTCGCATGTTGAAAAACGTCGTTTGATTGTGGTGGTGTTAGGTACACCAAGCGCAGTAAAGCGTGCAGAAGTGGCACATAAATTGATGAATTTGGCTTATACCTATACCCGAGATGAAGAAGTAATTCCAAAACAACGACTCATTGCTGAACTACCTGTAATTAAATCGACTTTGAAAATGTTTAAAGTTGAAACACAGCAACCAACGATTGTCACCACCTCACTTTATGGTCAAGCAGCGCCGATTGATTTAAATACTTTTGATTTATTGACACAACGTATTCATTTGACTGATGCCAACCAGCAAGTCACGACCGTTGAACCGCTTCAAACGACGAATACACATATCAATATCGAACTGAATGAACAGCATTTAACTGCACCTTTGACTCAAGTCATGAACTTGGCCACGGTATCGATTTATCAAAACAACCAATTGATTCGTAGCTTACAGATTGAGAATGATGTTCAGATTGAAGAAGCCAACATTTTTCAAAAAATTATGATCTGGTTTTCTAATCTGTTCAGTTTTTTTTCAACCAACGATACTCAAAACCCGAAACTTTATCCTTTAAATCAAGGTTAAAAAAAACCTACTTTTTCTATCAAGATTACCAATACAATATTGAAAAAAGGATGGCATAATCCTGCCATCCTTTCACAAAAAAAATTAGGTTAATCATGAGTAAAACCTTACATCATATCGTGATTGTAGGCGGTGGCGCAGGTGGTTTAGAACTTGCGACACAACTAGGTGAACGTTTTGGCCGACGTAAGAAAGCCCGAATTACCCTAGTCGACCAAAACCTCACTCACATATGGAAACCACTTCTTCACGAAATCGCAGCTGGCTCACTCAACCCCCACGAAGAACAGACCAATTACTTTGCTCATGCAGAAAAACATCATTTTGAGTTCGTCCTTGGTACCCTCACTGATGTCAATAAAGATAAAAAACAAATTACGCTCTCTCCTCCACAACTTTCCAAAGAACACACCCCACTGATCCAGACACTTAACTACGATACGCTAGTGCTTGCTGTTGGCTCTGTGTCCAATGACTTCGGTACCGAGGGTGTGCGTGAATACTGTCATTTCCTTGATAGTCGTCAACAAGCTGACATCTTCCAACAGGATTTGTTCCATCTGTATATCGAAGCACAAAACCAGCCAACTGAACGTGCCTTAAATATTGGCATTGTCGGCGCAGGGGCAACGGGGGTTGAACTGGCAGCTGAACTGATTGAAACCACCAAAAACTTTTATCGTTATGGCTTAAAGAAAATTGACCCTAAACAAGTCAAAATTACCTTGATTGAAGCTTCTGATCGTATCTTGCCTGCACTGACTGAGAAAACCGCTGCACATAGTGCCAAGCAACTCAAGAAAATGGGCATCGACATTTTGACGCAACACAAAGTACAGAAAGTCGATGAATCCAATGTCTATTTTAGCAATGGCAGTGTTTTACACTCAGATATTACGGTTTGGGCCGCAGGTGTTAAAGCGCCTAAAGTTTTAGAATCATTCCATGATTTTAAACGGGACAAGATTAATCGCTTAATGGTCTATGCAACGCTGCAAACCTACTCTGATCCAAATGTATTTGCTTTCGGCGACTGCGCCAACTGTCAGTTGGATGCACGCCAGCCTCCACTAGGTCCACGTGCGCAAGTGGCAAGTCAGCAGGCCACCTTCTTGGTAGATGCCATGGCTGCGCGTTTGTCGGGTTCACCTCAGCCAATGTTTAGCTTTAATGAAAAAGGGTCTCTGGTGTCATTGAGCCACAATCAAGCGGTGGGAGAGCTGTTGGGCGATGTTAGCGTACAAGGTTTTATTGCCAAAACTATGTACGTCTCTTTATACCGACTACATCAAGCCAATATTCATGGTTATACCCAAGCGGGTATGCTCACCATGAAAGATTTCCTAACGCGTCGTGTCCGTCCAAAAATTAAACTGTATTGAGTTGAAATTTGATATTTCGACTCAATATTTAAGTAAATCGTTTCAAAAAGTGGAAAATAGTCAACAAAATCTATTTTTCACTTTATGATATACAGCTAAAACTATTGATGACATGGATTCAAAACATGACTGCTATTGCAAATAACCACGTGGTTTCATTCCACTACACTTTAACAAACGCTGAGGGTGAAACACTTGATCAATCTCAAGGTGAACCACTTGCATATTTGCACGGCGCGGGCAACATCATTCCAGGTTTAGAAAATGCTCTTACAGGTAAAACTGTTGGTGAAAAATTCACTGTAAACGTTCCAGCTGCTGAAGGTTATGGCGAATACAACCCTGACCTCGTTCAAGAAGTTCCAGCTCAAATGTTCCAAGGTGTGGACAACATCCAACCTGGTATGCAATTCCAAGCTCAAACTGATGACGGCGTTCAAATCGTAACCGTTAAAGCAATTGAAGGCGACAACATCATTGTTGATGCGAACTTCCCACTTGCTGGTCAAGATCTTACTTTCGAAGTTGAAATCGTTGAAATCCGTGATGCTTCTCAAGAAGAATTAGATCACGGTCACGTTCACGGTGCAGGTGGCCACCACCACTAATTCATGATTTGAATTAGATGCAAAAAGCAAAGCTTCGGCTTTGCTTTTTTATTAGCAAATACTTTTTTAAAATCAGAAAATCGCTTAAGGTCATTTCAATCACCATCTACGTTGTCAACTATGTCTCATCCCTATCAATTGATTTGGTTTCGCCAAGATTTAAGAATCCAAGATCATGCTGCGCTTTGGCATGCGACTCAGGCTGGTTCATGTCTGGCACTGGTGATCTTATCGCCTGCGCAATGGCAACAACATAATGATGCGCCCATTAAAATCGAATTTTATTTACGCCAACTGCAAGAATTAAAAAAACAACTGCATCAACTCAATATTCCTTTAATGGTTCAGACCATTTCACTTTGGAAAGATCTACCTGATTTTTTTGCTGATTTGCTCCAACGACTTGAGATTGAACATGTCTATGCCAATGTCGAACTCGGTGTCAATGAATTAAAACGCGATCAGGCCATCCAACAACAACTCCATCAGCAGCAAAAAGAATTCATACTTTTTCATGATCGAACCTTATTTCCTGTGGCTTCGATCCGCAATCAGTCTGCCTTACCCTATAAAGTTTTTAGCGCATTTAAAAAAACCTGTTATCAACGTTTACAGCATGGTTTACCGCAATGCTACCCGGCTCCTACGCAGCAGCAACCACTCTCGCTCGATGTGTCCTATTTTCAGCTAGATAACATTCAACAATTACATCACGATTATCTAGAACAGATCCAACATCCGCATTTTGCTGAATGGCAAGTGGGTGAAGACTATGCGCTCACCTTACTCGACCAGTTTATCCATACTCGCTTAGCAGATTATAAAACTGCACGTGATTTACCAGCTGTTTCAGGCACCAGTCAGTTATCTGCCTATTTAAATATCGGGATTCTTTCCATTCGACAATGCCTGCAAGCCCTGTTTAGACAACAACACGGGCATTTTGAAATTCAGTCTGAAGGGCAACAAACTTGGTTAGATGAGCTGCTGTGGCGAGAATTTTATCAACATATCTTGTTTGATTTCCCCCAAGTTTCAAAGCATCTACCTTTCCAATCTTCCACTGCAAAAATCAGCTGGCGTAATGATCATGTTGCTCTAGCAAAATGGCAACAAGGGCAAACAGGGATTCCGATTATTGATGCGGGCATGCGGCAAATGTTGGCGACAGGTTGGATGCATAATCGAGTACGTATGATCTGTGCCATGTTCTTAAGCAAGAACTTGTTGATTGACTGGCGTAAGGGAGAACAATGGTTTATGCAGCATTTAATCGATGGCGATTTAGCAGCAAATAATGGGGGTTGGCAATGGTGTGCCTCAACAGGTACCGATGCGGTCCCCTATTTCCGAGTGTTTAACCCTGTTACACAATCACAAAAGTTTGATCCCGATGGCGTTTATATTCGCCAATGGATCCCTGAACTGGCTCATCTTGATCACAAAACAATCCATGACCCTTATGCAAAGAATCAAGCCTTAGTACTAGATTATCCTAAGCCAATGGTTGATTTAAAGCACAGCCGTCTACGAGCCATAGCAGCATTTAAAACAATCTAACTCAGCTTACATAAATTAAAAATTCTTATCATTTTGACTACTGTTTATTACTCTGAAATACAGGCTATACTGTATGTTACTGTTTATAAAATTATTTTACAAAGCTAACAACAGAAAAACTATCGTCAAAACCGTAAAATAATGCTAACTTTTCCACAAAAGACATATATTAAAACTAAAAACGATTATGCAAAAAAATCCAGCTCCAGCACTCGTCTTATGGATTATCTCAGCCCAAATCTTTATGGGCATTGTTGCGTATGAATGGCTACCAGCAAGTTATCGTGGAAGTTGGGTATTTCTACTCATCTTGTTAATCTCAGGTGCGTTCTTAAATGTTGGCATGGCCATCATCGTGGGTTTACTCACGTTTATAGGCGTTGCCGTTTACTTTTTCCTCGACTTGGCCAATCAGACTTATGTCGAACGCCAATTGTTATTGTTGTTTGTACTTCCAATTACCCCGATTTTTTTGAGTGCTATCCGTCATAATATTCAAAATGCATTAAAAAGTTTCCGAGCCATTCAAAGTTATGACCGCAATTATCAACACGATATCTTGCCGCTCACTGCGTTAAAACATTTCCAAGGCGAATTAAAAAAGTTACTTCAGCTTACCCAAAAAGATCACTATAAAATCATTACGACACGTATTAGCAACACTGTCCTGATTCGTGAAATGCTGGGTGAAGATATTTGGAAAGACACACAAAATAAAATTATGGAAATCCTATCTACTGAGCGTGACAGTGTAATTTACCACTTCATCAATGAAGAACTCAGTGAAATTCAAAGTATCGTGATTCATGAAACAACCTCAGATGAAACTCAAGGATTTCCTCAGTTTATTCAAGACCTTCAAGAGCTTACCGTCCTTAAACTCCAGATCGAGCAACATACTGAATACTTAGCCCCTCCAAGTAGTGAGGTGAGCTAATGTCGGTACTCCTCAATATTTGTGGTGTTTTGGTCGCCACCAGTCATTTTCCAGATACCACCTTGCAGCAATTTTATCAGCAGTATTATCACTGCCAGATTGAAACAGCTAAACAAGATCTCAGTACTCAAGTTCAAACGCCCCAAACTGTAGCAGAGCTCTTTCCACAACCTGCCACGTGGTGGCCAATTTTCACTTCCGATCAATTAGACTCTGAAAGCTTTAAACAATTGCTTGAACAAGGGATCAAGCCCGGTGTGATTTTACCCAATGAATATTTTAGCGTAGTGAAATATTATAAAATTAAAAAAGCCGTCAATGAAGGCGCTATTCCTGTTGCCTTATATCAGATGACCCATGCCAAATATTTTGCCGCCAAAGCCACGTTTTCAACGGCAATTGGCTTACGCCCTTTAGCAGCATTGATCGAAACAGGTTGGGATGAAAACATCATTGCGCAGCCTGCTGGAAGTTATATTATTCAGTCCGATCTTCCAGATGAATTGCGTATTCCCGCACGTAAAATTCAGCATCATCAGCATTATTTTTATCAAGCCATTACTGACTCCTCACAAAGCTCAGGTTATCAAGTCGTGATTAATCCACCACTTGGGATGCCCTTAAATACTATTCAATATCCTCAATTGGGTATTTCCTGGGATCTGAATCGTACAAAATTTACCAGCAGCACCGAAGGGGTTAAAACTAGTTTATTTGGCTATATTTTAATTGGGTTAAGTACAGTGGTCATTCCACTGGATTATATCTATTCAGCACATTATCCAAGTCTTCTCAGCTCCTTTGGTAGTTCGATCTCTTGGGTTTCGCTGCTGCTCGGTGGTGGACTCCTCCTGATCTTGATTATTTCAATTATCCGCAGGAGAAGAATAAATGCCCGCAATTGATATTCTTTTCTTATTCGGTTTTTTAGGCATCTGGATTCCTCAAGCCTTCTGGGCTTGGCTCAGTTTTCAGGCATGGAAGTATTCAAAAAATGCAGCCAAGGAACTGGAAAACATGCCAGTTCCCGAACACTGGCCTATGTTAAGTGTTTTGATTCCTGCCTATAACGAAGGTGTGGTGATTGAAGATACCCTACATGCGATTGCCCAGCAGGATTATCCTGCCCATGCCTATGAAGTACTCCTGATTAATGATGGTTCAAAAGACAATACTTTAGAAATTGCAGAAGCTATGGCTGCTATTTATCCCTGCATTAAAATTGTCAATGTACCCAAAGGTATGGGAGGGAAAGGCAAATCACGCACGCTGAACAATGGCTTACCCCATGCCACCGGTGAGCTCATTGTGGTCTATGATGCCGATAGTACCCCTGAACCAGACTGTGTGCGCTTATTAGCCCAGACCTTACTGGCGGATAAAAAATTAGTTGCAGTGAATGGTAAAGTTCGTACCCGTAACTGGCGCGACAGTATTTTGACCCGTTTTATTGCGATCGAATTTATTTTCTTCCAATGGATTTTCCAAGGGGGGCGTTGGCAACGTTTTGAGTTGTCCACCCTGATGGGCACCAATTATGTAATCTGGCGCGATGCATTGGAAACACTGGGTGGTTTTGATGAAAAATCATTAGTCGATGATACCGAAATGAGCTTTCGTATCTTCCTTGGCCAAAGACGAATTAAATGGGTACCGTATGCAGTTGGTTGGCAACAAGACCCACCTTCATTGAGCGTCTTTGTCAAACAGCGCTCACGCTGGACGCAAGGAAACTTTTATGTCACCAGTAAATATCTGCCAATTGCATTGAGAAAACCGTTTCCAATCGGCATCGAAATTTTCAACAACATCATGTGCTATGTTCTCTTTGTACCGGCACTGATCTGGAGTCACATTACCTTAGCTTTAGGATTGCTTGGGATTGCTGGGATTACTGTTCCCGGCCCATTCACCCTGCTTTGGGGCTTATCCTTCTGTTTATATGTCGCACAAATGTGGTTCACCTTATCTTTAGAACGAGCTAAACCTCAACTATATTTCTTCTCGGTCTTATCTTACGTAACCTATTCACAAGTGTTCTTATTTATCGTGTTTAAAGCTGCTTATGACATGCTGAAAAATAAGATTCAGGGAAATTCGTTACAGTGGTATAAAACTGAGCGTAGCAAGGAGAAAAAATAAATGAAAAATAGAACTTTACAACATCCACTTTTAAAAGCTGTAGTTGCCAGTGTCGCCCTCTCCTTGCCCGTATTTGCTTTGGCAGATACCTTGAATACATGGACCTTTGACAACATCAACACGTCCAATAAATATACCATTGAGCCGCATTTCTTCTATGTTGGCAAAGGCTCTGAATGGCAGAACATCCGTTTTAGCAGTGATTACTCTACCGAGCATTTCACTACTTTATTGGTGAAATTTGATGACAAACTGATTTATAACACCACCTTAAATGGTGATGGTACTTTGAGTTTTGATATCCCAGCAACCCAAAGCGGCTTCCATCGCCTAGATTTTATTTTACAGCAGTATTCACCCAACACTTCGCCTGCGGCTGACCGCACTACCTTCTGTAGTGAGGATGTCGATCAAGTGACTTATTTAAGCAATTCTAAGATTGAGTATATACGTCATCGCCCCATTTATCGTTTAAAGGATTTACCTGATGCCTTATTCAATCCTCAGGTTGTGCGACCAACACCTTTTGTCGGTGTGCTGAAGTATAACCCAGCCAATCTCAATGAAGCTGCAATGTTAGGGCGACTGATCAGTGCTTGGGGTTCAGTGACGCCAATCCAATGGTATGAGCAAAATGCAGCAACGGAACAAGCACCCAACTTTTATATTGAAATTGTCAAATCAGCAACCGCCTTACCCAAAGGAACACTGGTTCAAATCAGTACGGCAAATGATATTCCGACCTTACAAATTCAATATGACCAACCAGAAAAACTGGTCTCCGCAATCAATGGCTTACTTAACTCAGACTATTTACAACAACTCAATACTTCGGCAACCTTTCTTCCCAATAAACTGGCAGCACCGAACTGGGCTAAAATCAAACAAATCCATACCCTTGCAGATTTAGGTATTAGCGATTTCCGTTTGAATCAAGCTGAAAAAAATCTCTTCCTTAATTTCCCTGCAGTTTGGCAACCAACCGACATTTTACAAGGCCAAATTGCATTGCGTGTGCAAAGTGGTTTATTGGAAGGCTCAAATATTACCACTTGGATTGATGGCGGTTTTGCGGGGAGTTTGAAAACAGCCAATTTAGATTCAGACCCTGTTAACCGCCAATTTAACTACTTTGCCAAGACCATTTCAGATAATACCACCTTCAACCTAAAGCTTGAAAACTCGGTTATCGTCAACTCACAATGTTTACCGACTGCGAAAGGTTCTCTGTGGATTGATACGCAAAAATCGACGGTGAAATTACCGCACAAATTGAAAAATGGTGTTGCATCTTTATCGATGACCTTTGCAACACATCCCACTATTGCGATTGACGGTAATGCGGGAAGCTTAGAAGTTGCGATGATCATCAGCCAAGTGGCCAAAAAAATGCTGATGACCAATGACCCGATTCCACTAAATCTGGTCAAGTTGGATCCAGCTAAACCTGAACTGCTCAATGTACAGGTCAATCCCAACATTTATCGCCAACAGGTTTTAATGCATCAGAGTACACTGTACGCACCAGCAACCGTGAGTGGCTTCTTGGTAAGTTTCCATGATCAACGCTTTGATATTATTACCGACTCAATGCAAGGGGCACAAAACTTCACCAAGCTTTGGGAAAAGATTCAACAAAACATCCCAAATAATGCCAGCAAAATATTGGTGACTGAAAGCGGACAAGTCTTTATTTTACAAAAGATTATGGTCGGAAATCAAAAAGCACCTCTGGTAAAACAATCCTCCTTCTTTCTCTTGGTCGTTATAATCTCTGCTATCATGATTGTTGCAATCTTGCTCTGGTACTGGCGACAAAGACCAAATGCTAAAAATAAGGCTGACTAAAACAACGTTTTTAATCACATTTACATTATCAGCACTCTTATTTTTAGGAGGTTGTATTCATCATCTCAAAACAGACGTACACGCTCCGCACATTGAAGGTATGTTCTGGCAGCCTGACTTGGCAACCACGCCACCGTCAGGCAATTGGGACTTACTTGGTGTTTCTACTTTTGTGCCACAATGGTCAGTTGTACAATCTAAATCATGGTTTGATCACGACATCGGTTTAGAAAAATGGGATAAAAACATCAATCTAAAACAGCTCCAGCAAAAAGCATGGGCTCAGCATATTTTACTTGGCCTAGCAGGAGAATATGATGAGAAGTTAGCTCGCGCCAATGTCTTAAAACTTGCTGAGAGCTCCCAAAAAATCATTAAAAACACCCAAATTATTCCCCTTAAAGGTTATTATTTTCCTGTAGAAGCCGACCCAACCTGGATCGGTGTTGATGATCTGGCCCATGCCATCCGAACTTTGCCCAAACCGCTGTGGATCAGTATCTATAGTGGAGAGCAGGCACCAGAGCATCTAGATTCTTGGCTTAAAAGCTGGTTACCAAGCCATACTGGCGTCTTCTTCCAAGATGGCGTTGGCGTTGGAACGCGGACACCACAACAAGCGCGTGTTGTATTAGAAGACCTTCAAAAAGAGTTTGGCAAAGACAATATTGTGATTGTATTAGAAGCATTTCGTCCCGTGAAAGGCGGAAAATTTCGCTCCGCCTATCCTTGGGAAGTCATGCAGCAGTTGAAAGCCTACGAAGGGCAAACCGTCTATATTTTTGACGGCCCACATTATATGAACCGTATGACCGTTTATGCAGTTGCGTTGTGGTATAAACTCCGATACAACTAGAATCGACAGCGCGCATTAACGCGCCGCGATTTGGTCTAAAATGCGTTGCGAAGCCTTCCCATCTCCAAAGGGATTTGGGACATTGGCCATACGTGTATAATGGGCTTGGTCAGATAATAATTTTTCAGCTTCAGTGACAATCTTTGCTTGATCTGTCCCAACCAATATCCCCGCACCCACTTGTACGACCTCGGGACGCTCCGTTGTCTCTCTTAAAATCAATACAGGTTTATGGAATGAAGGACTTTCCTCTTGTAGGCCACCTGAATCAGTTAATATAAAAGTCGCCCGATCAATCACAGCAAGTAAGCTTGGATAATCAAGTGGCTTAACTAAATGTACTTGTGTATGTCCATCAAATTGAGCATGAACAAGGTCATGCACAGCAGGGTTTAAATGCACAGGCCAAACAAAATGCACATCCTTATATTTCTGAGCTAAATGCTGAACGGCATGGCAGATGTTCTGAATGCCCTCACCAAAATTTTCACGGCGATGAGCCGTAATTAAGACCACTCGTGCATCGGGAGGAAAATTCAAATTATGTTGCTGTAAATAATTTTGTTCAGCTCCTTTACGCTGAATCAGTTCCCGACCTAAATAGACAGCATCAACTACTGTATTACCTGTGACCGTAATTGTATTGGCAGCAATATGCTCCTGCAGTAAATTTTGCTTAGACTGTTCTGTGGGTGCGAAATGCCATTGAGTAATTCGTGAAACCAGTTGTCGATTGCCCTCTTCGGGAAATGGGTGCGCTAAGTCATAAGAGCGTAGGCCCGCCTCGACATGTGCAACTGGAATTTTCATAGAAAATGCAACCAATCCTGCCGCTAAAACAGTTGTGGTATCCCCTTGGATGATGATTGCATTACGCTGTTGTCCATCATTAAAAATACCTTCTAACTGACTTAGCCCCTGTATTAATAATTGATTTAGGCTTTGGCCTGCATTCATCATTTTCAAACGATGATCGATTTTTATTTGGAAAAAATCGATCGCATCACGAACCAATTCATCATGCTGACCAGTAAAAATAACTTCGACCTGAAAACGAGGGTCTTGTTGGGCCTGCAAAATAACAGGTGCTAATTTAATCAGTTCAGGTCGTGTTCCAAACACAATTGATATTCGTTTTTTCATTGTTAGAAATCCTTATAAAAAACCAGTTCAGTGCGGGTGTTGTTATAATTTTCAGTACCATCAGCGAGCGCATCTTTGAAATAGTGTCCATACAAACGCTCAACGCGGAGTTTCACAGGCATATAATTAAACGGTTGCCATGCAAAACCAGCACCATATTCAAATAAATTATTGTAATTTTCACCTTTAGAATCAGCTAAGGTATGTAGTTTTCCATAGGCTTGCACCGTACCCGCCTCACCCCGGTACAGATTAAAACCAGAACGCAGTCGCAAATCAGCAATCACGTTATAGTCCTCCCGAGAGTAACTCGCCACATTGCCATACAGATCCGTGAAATAATCATTCCATACTGTGCGTTGTTCTATCGCTGGATTGGCATACCACTCTTGATAACCGGTTACCCCACCCACCACACTTTCTCTGAACTTATCTCGATTGCGATCGATCAGATCATAACTGCCCCCCACTTCTAAATAGGCCCGAACAGGAATCGATTGCCATGGTTGATAGTTTGCCCCCACGCCAATAGTTACTGCATTTTCATCAATAATTTCTGGACGCACGCCACCTTTAGATTTGGTATCACGGTTCAAATTCACAAAGCCATAGACTTGTGCTCGACCACCCTCCAAATTTTTCCCATAGCGCATTTTTAAAGGAAAAATGAAATCGTCATAACGTGACTCATAAGACGGGGCAAAATACACATCTTTAAACGTCGCGGGAACAGATGAACCACTTAAATTCTGTACGGCTTGCAGTGCTTTTGTAGCAATTTCAGTATCTGAGGAGGTCGATAATCCTTTAAAAATGACTAAGGCTTCTTTGTTCCTTTTTTGCTGATTCAGCAAATACCCTTCTTGTAATTTCAATTGATCATCTTCAGGTGCAAGCTGCTCAGCTTTGCGCACACTCTGAATGGCCTCATCGTGTTTATTTAAACGAATCTGCAAATAGGTCAAACTTTTCCAGACTTTGATATCTAGTGGTGTGAGTTGTCCTAATTCAAGCAGGATTTTCTCAGCGTCTCGTGGCTGGCTTTGTTCAATTTTATAAAATTTATCCCAACGATCGTAAATGGGGTTGCCGGGTTTATAAGCAGCATCCCCTTCCTTTACAAAATCAGCTTCAGCGCTGAATATCTGTTGTGCAGGTAGAATGAGGCCCAAGAATAGTAGTGTATGACTCAGCAGCTTATTTTTGGAATTGTTCATCGCAGATCTCAACTAAATATACTCAGAATATAGACAATAAAAACTCAATGTAATCTAAAGTTAAAGTGTTAAATTATTCACATATTATAACCAAGTCATGGTTATGCTATCGTTAAAATACGTTATTTTATAATAGATTAAGTTTATGAATCAGCAATAGAATTTTACAAACATTCGCTACATTCACCTTTATAAATAATTAAATTCACTCGATCAAAAAGAGCAAGATTATGTCCTACTCCCAACATGCAGAACCGCACGTAATCCAACGTTCAGGCTGGCTAAGAGCCGCTGTTTTAGGTGCCAATGATGGCATTATTTCCGTCACCAGTTTAATTATGGGTATGGCTGCCAGCGGTGCCAGTTCACATACCTTATTGATTACCTGTATTGCAGGTCTCATCTCAGGTGCGACCTCAATGGCGGCGGGTGAATACATCTCGGTTAAATCACAGGAAGATATCGAAAAATCTGATCTGCGCTTTGAAGCCAAGGAACTGGAAAAAAATCCACATGCCGAACTAAAAGAACTGACGCAAATTTACATTTCACGTGGCCTAAATCCAGCACTTGCCGAAGAAGTTGCCAAACAACTGACTGAACACGATGCCCTCGGTGCACATGCACGAGATGAAATCGGGATTCATGAAAATACCGCTGCCAATCCTGTTCAAGCGGCACTTTCATCCGCAGCATCATTTTCATGCGGTGCAGCCTTACCGATGTTGGTGATTTTACTGAGCCCTAGTTCATGGGTCGCAGGTTCTGTACTGATCACAGGGGTGATTTCTCTGGCTTTATTAGGTGCCTTATCCAGCTATTTTGCCCGTACCTCCATGCTCAAAGGCAGTTTACGCATTACTTTATGGGGCATGCTCGCTATGGCCTTTTCCAGTTGGGTCGGTTCTCTGTTTAATGTCACGCCGCTTTAGCATTCCTTTTAGATTTGAAAATACTGTCTATATTCAATAATTAAATAGCGATTATTATTTGCAAGCCTTTTTGTTTTTACGTTATGGTGACTGAAAAGGGAATGAGTATTGCAGCATGTCAATTTTAGAATTATTAGAAATAAAACACCCGATTTTACTTGCGCCGATGGCGGGTGTTTCCACGCCTGAACTTGCAGCTGAGGTCTCTAACCAAGGCGGTTTGGGCTCTTTAGGACTTGGAGCCAATACCCCTGAAGCCGCCAAAGCACAAATCTTAAAAACTCAAGAACTCACAGATCATCCATTTCAAGTGAACTTCTTTTGCCATCAATCCGAGTCATTGAATCAGGAAACAGCGCAACAATGGATTGACTACATTCGTCCACAATTTGAAAAGTTTGCTGCACAAGCACCGACTCAACTCAATTGTATTTATCCCAGTTTTTTAGATAATGATGACTTTCTCAATGTGCTGCTTGAAACACGTCCCAAAGCCGTGAGTTTTCATTTTGGTATCCCCCATCCACATCAAATCCAAGCCTTGAAACAAGCTGGCATCATAACCATGGTATCTGCCACCAATTTAATTGAGGCGCAAGCGATTGAAGCTGCGGGCATTGATATCATTATTGCACAAGGGATTGAGGCAGGAGGGCATCGAGGTATTTTCAATCAACAATTTGATGCAGCCATCAAGACCGCTGATTTAGTACAACTGCTCGTAAAACATTGCAACACGCCTGTGGTTGCAGCGGGTGGAATTATGAATGGCGAACAAGCCAGAGCCATGCTAAAACTCGGTGCTGTGGCGGTACAATTGGGTACAGCCTTTGTTCAATGCAAAAGTTCCAGTGCCAATGCGGCCTATCGCAAAGCTTTGTTTAGCCAACCAATTACTCAAATCAGTGCAAGTCTGTCTGGTCGTCCAGCACGTGGTTTACTCGGGACTTGGCATACCCAGATTGACAGCCCTCAACGCCCGAAAGTACCAGCCTACCCTTATACCTATGACCTTGCCAAACAACTCATGAGCATTGCTGGCGGACAGCATGATTTTAGCTATGGTGCCTTTTGGGCAGGGAGTAATGTAGCGCAAATCCGAGAATTAGAAGCCGTAGATCTCGTCAATCAACTGGTCTTAGAAATGAAATCCAACTAAACCCTGCCATAAAAAACCGACCTTTAGTAGGTCGGTTTTTTATGATCTTACTTGATCGCTTCTAATAAGGTATGTTGTGCATTATGTGGCTCTTCACCTTCCACAGGTCGTGCACGATCCCAAACACCATCGCCTTGTAATAGCCATGCTTGCTGATTATCTTTGAGATAATTCAATAAACCGAGTTGGTAGATCCGCTTTTTCAATGCTGGATCTTCAATTGGAAAACAAGCTTCAACACGGTTGAATAAATTACGATCCATCCAGTCCGCACTCGAACCGTAAATGCGTGGATTGCCATTATTACTGAAATAGTAAACGCGAGTATGTTCCAAGAACCGTCCAACAATCGAACGTACACGAATATTTTCAGATAAATTTGGCAAACCTGGGCGTAGGCAGCAAATAGAACGAATAATCAGGTCGACCTGAACACCAGCTTGCGATGCTTCATACAATTTATTAATCAACTGAACTTCAGTTAAGGCATTAACTTTAATAATAATTTGCGCAGGTCGGCCTTCTTTGGCATTGGCAATTTCGTCATCAATATAATTGATCAATTGTGCATGCAAAGTGAAAGGTGCATGGAGTAGCTTTTTCGGCTTCGCCATTTTCCCCATACCAGTTAATTCTTGAAAAATACGATGTACGTCTTCGCACAGGTCTTTGTCTGTGGTCATCAAACCATAGTCAGTATAGATCCGTGCATTGGTGGCATGATAGTTACCCGTCCCCAAATGTACATAACGCACCAATTTATTATTTTCGCGACGCACTACCAGAATCATTTTGGCATGAGTTTTATAACCTACGATGCCATACACCACCACAGCACCCGCTTCTTGCAAAACGTTAGCCACTTCAATATTGGATTCTTCATCAAAACGAGCACGTAGTTCAATGACGGCTGTCACTTCTTTCCCATTTCGTGCTGCTTCGGCAAGGACTTGCACAATTTCTGAATCTGCACCACTGCGGTAAAGCGTTTGCTTAATTGCTAACACTTGTGGATCACGTGCCGCTTCACGCAACAGTTGAATCACAGGCGCAAACGACTCAAATGGATGGTGCAATAAAATGTCCTGCTTTTGCATTGCCGCAAAAATACTTTCCGACTTTTTAAATGCTTTTGGAATCACAGGGGTATGCGAGTCATAACGTAAATGCGGGCGCTTAAAGTTCGATAACAAACGTGCCAAGTTCACTGGCCCATCAACGCGATAAAGTTGTTCTTCGTTTAAATCAAACTCATCCAACAAATATTCATAAATATGCTTTGGACAGTTATGTGTCACTTCCAGACGTACAGCACGACCAAAACGGCGTGAACTTAATTCACCTTTGAGCGCTTTGGCCAAATCTTCGACATCTTCATTCAGGGCTAAGTCGGCATTACGCGTGACACGGAACTGATAACAGCCAGTTGCAGTCATGCCAGGGAACAAATCAGAGACATGTTCATGAATGATCGCTGAAAGCATCACATGATGTTCTTTGCCATCGGTGAGTTCATCAGGTAAACGTACCACACGAGGCAATGAACGTGGTGCTGGGACAACAGCGAGATCAATCTGACGACCAAACGCATCCTTGCCTTCCAAGGTTACAATAAAGTTTAAGCTTTTATTCACTAAGCGTGGGAATGGATGTGCAGGATCGAGGCTAATCGGAGTCAGTACAGGTGCAACTTGTTCTTGGAAATATTTCTTGATCCATGCCGATTGGGCCGGCGTTAGTTCTCCACGGCGTAAAAAGCAAATATCTTCTTCACGCAATTTTGGCAAAATTTGTTCATTTAAAATACGATATTGGCGTTCAATCGCAGCATGTGTCGTTTTTGAAATTTGATCTAAAACCTGTTTAGGTGTTAACCCATCTGGCGTACGGCTTTCATTGCCTAAGGTCAGTTGCTCCATTACCCCTGCAACACGAATTTCAAAGAACTCATCTAAGTTACGTGAAAAAATCAGAAGGAAATTCATCCGTTCTAACAGTGGGTGAAGTGGATCGACGGCCTGTTCAAGTACACGAAGATGGAAATCGAGAATCGAAAGTTCACGATTAATATAACGGTCGTTGTAACTATATTCTATGGGCGCTGTTGTCGTCACTGCAGTATTCATACCGAACCTTGTCGCATTATCATTCATCAAGTGATGATTTAAGTATGCTGCAAAATTATGTCAATTTGGTAAAAAAGCCCAAAAATATTGGGCTTTTTTAAAATTTATTTAATTATTCTGGAATTTGTATCGCATTCATATATTTCAAAATCACTCGTTTGCGAAATTGCAGCTTGCGATCGTTGCGATTGTCTTGATAATACTTCGGATTAGGCAGTAATGCCGCCAAGAATGCGGCTTGTTCTCGACTTAAACTTTTTGAACTTTTGCCATAATAAAATTGTGCCGCTGCCTCGACCCCATAGATATTCTGACCAAATTCAACCGAATTCATATACACTTCTAAAATGCGGCGTTTTGACCACATTCGTTCCATCATCCATGTGGCAATGGCTTCTTGCCCCTTACGAATAAACGAACGTTTGTTATAAAGAAAAAGGTTTTTTGCCAGTTGTTGCGAAACCGTTGAACCGCCTGCAACCAACTCCCCTTTTTCACTATTGCGTTCCAATGCAAATTGAATCCCCGCCCAATCAAAACCATGATGATGGATAAACTTGGCATCTTCACCCGCTAAAATGGCACGCTTGAAATTATCACTAATATTGTCATAGTCACGCCATTCTTGTTTGATTGGCTTAAAATCGGTTAAATAGTCTGCCCGCATAAACATTGTGGTTTCAACAGGATGGGTACGCCACCAGACCAGACTACCAAAGATCCATAATTGAATCAGTAGAATGACGCCGATAATCAACATTACTGCGCGTGCTAAAAAGGCTTTCATTAAAGTGCATCACTCCATCGTGCAACTAATTCATGCTAAGCTATTTTTTATATCAATAACTAGCGTAAACACATGACTGAAACGACTCCACCACAAATTAATCAAAAATTGCAAATACAAACATGGTGGTTTACTGCGCTATTGATTGCAGTCAATGTCGGATTATTTGGCTGGCAGATTCTTTCAGGGGTGAATATTACCGACCCTACCCCTGTAGATGCAATTGCTTGGGGTGCAGATTTTACCCCACTCACCTTTACAGCTGAACCTGAGCGCTTATTCAGCAACATGTTTTTTCATTTTGGCATGATTCATTTAATGTTAAATATGTGGGCTCTGTATATTTTCGGCAGTGTGGCCGAACAGCTATTTGGTCGAAGCTACTATATTGGTCTGTATTTTCTAGCCGGTTTAATGGGCAGTGTATTATCAAGCTATTTAAGCATTCGTGATGGCTATGAATTGTTGCAACACTTTGATCCAAACCTCCTGCCACGGATTAGTGCCGGTGCATCAGGTGCTGTCATGGGTCTTGGTGCAGCACTGACGGTCGTATCCTTATTTCCGCCCTTGCCACAGCAACGTTTCTGGCTTGATAAGAAATCATTACTGATAATCATGGGGATTAACTTAGTCTTTGGTTTTACTGTTTCAGGCATTAATAATGCTGCACATATTGGCGGTATGATCATGGGAGCTTTGTTAGCCTCGATGTGGTATTTCAGTCAAAAAGTACAAAATAAAGGCCTATTCCAAATGATCGCCATAGGGGTTGGACTGCTCCTACTTGCTGCATTTTATTGGTATTGCACGGTGTTAAGCACAGGACTTAATCCTTTATGGCATGAAATCCTGCACCAAAACCAATTAAGTTTTTAAGACTGATTCATTTCTCTTAGGCTTTGTAAGGGTGGAATATCGCATAAATAACTCAGGCGATAACGACCAATTAAAGTACAAATAATCATCATACTCAGCGGTAAGATCAACCAAATCTCAGGATGCCATTGCACGGCCATTTGCATCCTGTGACTAGCAATCGCACTAATCACTTCTGCAAATAAACACGCCACCACACCTGACAATAATCCAATAAAACCAATCTCAAGACTGAGCATCCGTTTGAGCTTATTCTTGGCAACGCCAAATGAACGTAGCAACGCAACTTCTTTACGACGCTCATCCATCAGCACATTTAAACATGCGATCAGTACCAATATACCCGAGAAACCAACTAAGGCAGCCAGTACTGTGACAATCTGTACCAGTACATTCACCAAGCGTTTAATTTCATCCAGAATCCGTCCGACATCAATAAATACCGTATTGGAAAATTGCTGAATCAATTGCACCATTTTCGGCTGATCAGCAGGTGGCAAATAAAAGCTGCCTAAATAACTGCCCGCGTTTTCATCCATCGTTTCTGGTGAGAAGATGAAGAAAAAATTCGGACTAAAGCTTTCCCATTCGACGCTACGCAAATTCACCACTGTGGCTTCTAAGCTACCTTCAGGCAGGCTAAAACTGAGTTGATCCCCAATTTGAATGCCAAGCTCATGTGCAGTTTTTTCCTCAACCGACACTTGTCCTGCTTTGCTAAAATGAGCACCGCCTTGAGTAATCACATTGTCTTTAGGATAAAGACTGGCTTGAGTCAGATTGAGCTCACGGCGTAATGAATTGTTTTGCTTAACCAACTCAGGTGCAAAGGCATGACCGTTTTTAGCAACCAATCGCCCACGAATATTGGGATACAGTGGCGTGGATTGCCAATTATTTTGCTCAATCTGTTGCTTAAACTGAGGCATATCAAATGGCGGTAAACCATAGACAAATTGGTTTGGCGTACCCACAGGCAATTGCTGTTGCCAGCGTTGCAATAGATCCGTTCTCAATACACTCAATACCGTAATCAAGCTCAGGCCTAAAGCCAGTGCGGTGATCTGCAAAGCAGTTTGATGTGGAATCCGCACATAAGCCGCGAGAGGATGTTTCAGTTGTTTAATCGCCTTGAGGAACAGCCAAATCACAGCATACATCATTGTGCAAAGTAGTAAGATTGCACTGAGTACCAACAAGCTCAACTGGAGGTTATCACTCAGCACCAAACTAAACAGAACCAAGCTGACAATACCAATCGCAAACATTGCCACATAAGACTTGCGTGAACGCTCCTGTTGGCGAATCACCCGAATCGGAGGTGTGTTTAATAATTCCCAAATGCTTGGCAAAATAAAACCAATCAACACCATCACACTGGTAAAAATCGCAATCGGCAAGGCATAAAGTAGATCGATGACTGCGAAACTCAATTGCAGTTGTGGAATCAATTGCAGCATCAGTTGCAATAAACCATAACCCAAAGCAACCCCAATCAGACTCCCTAACACAATCGACAAAGCACTGACGATTCCAAGCAAGGCAATATAGGCCAATAAAATTTGTCGCTTACTGGCACCCAAGCATCGCATCAAAGCAATATGATCTTGGTTTTGTTGGACATAACGTTGACTGGTTAAGGCAATCGCAATACCGCAAAGTAAAATGGTCAATAGATTAGCCAGCTGCAAGAAGGTATCCAGATTTTCAATTGGTTTCATTAAGCGGGTATTGGATTGACTGGCATCTCTAAGTTTCAGTGAACTTTGCTCGCCTTCAAATTGTTGATCTGCCTGCTGTTCGGTGTCTTGTTCATTTTTTTGAGATTGTTTAAAAATCTTTTTATAGGCCTTGATTGACTCAGGTTCTCCTGCAAGTAGCAGTCGATATTCAATTCGACTTCCAACTTGAATTGCATTGGTCTTGGCAATATCAGCTTGGTGAATAATCACTGTCGGAGAGAAACCTGAAAAACCTGTCTCTTGATTAGAATCACGCTCGATTATGCCCGTGACTTTAAACTGAGCATCGGCAATTGCCAGTGGTTCACCCAGCTTGGCATGTAATAAATCCATGGCACGCTGACTTAACCAGACTTCTCCTGCTTTTATCGCCTGTGCTTTGGGTTGAATCACCAACTGACCACGCAATGGGAAATGTCCATCTACAGCTTTGACATTGACCATCACAAACTGATCTTGGGTATGTGCCATCGAGCTAAAGACCGTCACAGGAGCATGCTTTAACTTCAGTTCATCTGCCTGTTGCAGCCAATTCGGCTGAATAGGGTCCTTGTCTGATAAGACTAAATCACCACCCAACATTTCGGCAGCCTGTAATGCCACCGCATTTTGGACTTGGGTATTACTAAACTTGAGCGCCGTGGTTGCACTGATTGCCAAAGACAAGGCTATAATCAGTAGATATAAGCCCCCAGTACGAAAACTTTGTAACAGTAAGGGTTTCAGGACTGAACTCATACCCCCTCCTGCAACTTGACGATTTCCTGAATTTGACCATCGGCGAGTTTGACGTGGCGTTGGCACAATGAAGCCAAGTTTTGATCATGGGTGACCAAGACTAATGTGGTGCCGAGTTCTTTATTTAAATCAAATAATAGTTGTTCAACCTCTTCCGCAGTTTGCCCATCCAGATTGCCTGTGGGTTCATCGGCAAAAATGATTTTCGGCTCGGCAATCAAAGCTCGTGCAATTGCAACACGTTGCTGCTCTCCACCTGAAAGCACTTTCGGCGTTTGCTGTGCTTGTCGAATCAGTCCAACCCGTTCCAACCATACTAATGCTTTTTGTTCAGCTTGTTTGAAATTAAAATCTGGCTGTAGCCGCAACGGCAACATCACATTTTCCAAGGCACTTAACTGCGGCAACAACTGAAAAGATTGAAAGACAAAACCAATATTTTCTAAACGGACACGGGCACGTTGTTCTTCAGTAAGCTTATGAACGGCTTCTCCACAGACCCATAATTCCCCCAGACTTGGTCGATCCAATGTCGCAAGAATACCTAATAGTGTTGATTTCCCCGAGCCCGAACGGCCAGTAATGGCAATCTGTTCACCTTGATAGATGTCTAAATCTATGTCTTTTAAAATGCTCAGACTTTGCTGATTGATTTGAATGTTTTGTGTAACTTTTTGGGCAGAGATAATCGGTTGTGGCATGATGTCACGTATCCTTTAGGACAAATTTGAAATACGATGCAAAAATCTAAAGTTATCTGGTCACTATCAAAAGCAGTTGGAATCATCGCCATTGGCTTGATCCCAACATTGGTATCAGCAAAGACTATTTTAATTTTGGGTGATAGCCTGAGCGCAGGTTATGGCATCGATGTAAAGCAAGGTTGGGTGCAATTATTACAACAACGCCTAGACCAACAGTATCCGAAACAACACAAAGTGGTCAATGCAAGTGTCAGCGGTGAAACCACCAGTGGTGCCTTAGCAAGACTTCCGAAGTTATTACAAACCTATAAGCCTGAAATTGTGGTGATTGAGCTTGGCGGCAATGATGGTCTACGTGGCCAACCACCACAAATGATTCAAAAGAATCTCGCTCAATTGGTACAACTGAGCCAAAAACAGAACGCCAATGTTTTACTGTTTGGTATGAAAATACCACCGAATTATGGGACCGCCTATAGCACAGCTTTTGAAAATAATTACAAAATTGTAAGTCAGCAATATAAAGTAAAACTCTTGCCGTTCTTCCTTGAAGGCGTGGCTGGGCATAAAAACTTAATTCAGAATGACCAGATTCATCCCAATGCCAAAGCGCAACCAATTATGCTGAATGTGGCTTATCCCTATATCAAAAGCGCCTTATAAGTACCAGTTGAGTCGCTAAAGCCGCTTAGCCGATATTTTTCTTAAAATACACCACACGTTCAGTTTCATGAAAACCGAGTGCTCGATGCATGGCGTGGCTGATCTGATTATCCAACGCTGCATCCGAAGCAAACTCTGTACATGCAAACTGTTTCGCCCAAATTTCTACTTGTTGAACCAACCCCGTTGCGATACCTGAACGGCGATATTCAGGCAATACATAAATCCCTTCCAAAAAAGCCACAGGCGATGTTTGTGTGCCATTCACATATTCATACCGAATTGAAGCTTCCAACATGGCAATTGCTTGTTGGGTGTCGGTATAAGCCAATAATTGTAAGCAATGTGCCTGTGTGATCAGTTGGCGCATTTCCTGTAAATGCGCTTCTTCATGATCAGGCCAGAGCAAACGTCTTAATGCCAGCCAATCTGATAATTGTGATTCAGATATCGGCATAATATTCATAGTGGAACTACGCTTTGATTGAAACACCTAAATTTTATCAATAAAGAATATAAAGTATGAATGCTAAAATAATGGCGAGTCTCTCAACTCGCCATCTGCTTTAAAAATCGAAGAAACTGACTTCACCTGTTTCCAGTGAATATTCTGCTCCGACCACAATCATTTTGCCTTTCTCAATCAGACTTTCCAATACCGCTGAACCATGACGTAATTGATTCACTGAAGCAAATACATTGGAACGAACCGCATGAGCTGACAGTTTTTTCAAATCATTTTTTAAATCTGTTTGCATTAAGATTTCAACCGAAGGACGTACCCGATTAACAATCGACATCAAATTTGACGATGGCGGTTGCTGTGGATTCATCAAGGTATCAATCGTCGCTTGAATCGCACCACAGTGACTATGCCCTAGCACCACTACGACAGCACAATCATAACGTTCTGCTGCAAACTCAACACTCCCCACCTGTGATGGCGCAACAATATTGCCGGCTACACGAATCACGAACAAGTCACCTAAACCTTGGTCAAACACCATTTCCGCAGGGACTCGGGAATCAGAACAACCTAAAACAATTGCAAAAGGATTTTGTTCACTTGCCATTTCGGCACGTTCTTGGTGAGACAATAATTTTTGTTGAACTGCCTCTCCCTTTACAAAACGAGCATTACCAGCTTTTAAACGTTCTAGGGCTTCTTGAGCAGTGAGCATGCTTAAATCCATCTATGGTTGACATGAGCAAATAGTGTAATGTGCGCCTGTTTGAAAGTCACTGACAAAAATAAAAACTCTCAGTCGGTCTGCTAATGTTTTAATCAGGAAAATAATGGAAAATTGATGATTTCATTGGCAAGAATTTCCATACAGCTGTAGATTATGCAAATGACTCCTTTAGCACTTTCCCCAATAATCAATGGGCGTAAAAATAGATCAAGGACAGAACAATGAATACAAAAAACCAATTTGCAATGCCCTTTCGTAGGACACTCACTGCAGCTTTACTGGCATGCAGTTTGACTACAGTTGCAATCAGCACCACACAGGCTGCGGAAATTGAAATGAGTTTCCAAAACCTACTGCAACAAGAACGTGCTTGGGCAGGCTTACAAAGTAAAACCCTAAAAGTAGGTGATATCACTTGGTCCTATAGTGAGGGCGGGCAAGCAGGCAAACCGATTGTGATTTTAATTCATGGTTTAGCAGGCAGTCGCGATAACTGGAACCGTGTCGCACGTGCCTTAACAGCAAACTACCATGTGGTCATCCCTGACTTGCCTGCCAGTGGTGAAACGCAGGTACCGAAAGATTTTGATTATTCAGTTCCCAACGTGACTGAAAAACTACGTCGTTTTGTCGAAGCGGCAAACCTCACTGGTCCAGCCCATGTGGCAGGCCATTCACTGGGTGGTTCAATTGCGATGCTGTATGCAGGTCAATATCCGTTTGAAACCAAGAGCCTGTTCTTGATTGATGCGGCTGGGGTATATAAATCTGCTACCACGCCTTATCTCAAAGATCCAACCCAAGTAAGAAACATGATTGTGAGCAAAAAAGGAGACTTTAATTTCTTGATGCAACAAGCCATGCATACACCACCCTTCATTCCTAAGGAAATTGCACAAGCGCAAGAGAAAATGATGATTGGTCAGATTGAGCAAACTCAAAAGATGGTGGATCAAATCATTGCCTTGAATAAACTCTACACACCTGATTCATTTGCCTTATTAGCACGCTCAATTGATGCACCCACCCTAATTTTATGGGGTAAACAAGATAAAATTATCAATGTTGAAGTTGCACCTGAGTTAAAATCACTGCTGAAAAATGCGCAAGCGCCTGTGATCTTGGACAATGTTGGACATATGCCAATCTTGGAAGCAGATCAATTGGTGGTACAGCAATATCTACCTTTCCTCAGTAAGATTCAGGCACAAAAGCCTGCAGCAGCACCTTCACCCTAAATTTAATTAGCGATTTGAGATTTTATGTCGAAACAACCCATGATAGAACAACTGATTGATGCACAACTTGATTTTCTAGAGCAGGAGTTTGCACAAGCAGAAACGATTCAATACGAGTTTAAACAGTTCTATCATTGGTTGCGCTTACAACAATTACAGCATCTTTGGTCGTTTGAACAAATCTTTGAGCTGATTGACAAGCAGATTTTGGCCACACCAGCCAGTCCATTTTTAATCGAACAAATTGCGGAACATATTCGTTTTGCCCTGATTCATCCAATCAATGATCAAACCACGATTGAACAAGTCATTCCTGTTCTGACCATTGACTCGATTGCACAATATGTAGCAAGCAAAAGCGGCCATCGACAGCGTTTGATTAAAACAGTGGTCAACAACCCTGCTTTTTCTGCATTGATTACCCAACTGATTCAGCACTCAATCCAAGATTATCTGGATAATTCCATGTCAAAACGTGTTCCTGGGGTTGGACATTTTATGAAAATGGGAAAATCGGTTTTAGAAACAGTGACCGATTCCAACTTGAATGACACGATTAACCACTATCTACAAAAGAACATTCTAAAAATCAGTCAAATGAGTGAAAAAGTATTAAATCAACATTTTAATGATGACAAGCTTTATCATTTTCAGGCCAACCTCTGGCATAAAATTAAAGTCATGCCTTTATCGGTTTTGCGTCATTATGTCGAAGTACAAGATTTGCCTAAGACCGTGGGCATGGGACATGAAATTTGGGAGCATATCCGTCAAACGCCTTACCTAAAACAGCAAGTACATGATGGCGTCTATGCATGGTATGCCCGTAATCAGGAACGCACTTTTGACCTGTTACTACGTGACCTGAATATTGATGAAGAATTGGTTGAAAATGAACTGAGCCATTTGCTCAGCCCAGTTTTACAGCAAGTCATTACAACAGGTTATTTAAGACAGCGTGCCCGCACGTATTTAGAGAAATTTTATTATTCTGATCAAGTTCTTAAAATTATAAAATCAGAAGGATAAGGCTTTATAGCCCTATCCTTCACTTCGATTATTTAGAAGCTATAGGTCACACCAAGATTGTAACGGCGACCATCTAAGACATAATTGTAGGTTGCTGTATCAATCTTTTTATCAAACAAATTATAGATCCCTGCTGCCACTGCGATATTTTGTGTTGGCTTATAATTAACCCCAACATCCACCATCGTATATGCAGGTTTACCTTTCGCCATTGCGGTACGGCTTAAGTAGTCTGAAGTTTTACTACGATAGTTAACACGGCCCCAGCTTGAGAACTGGTCATTTATTTCCCAGTCAGCAGTGGTATTAAACATATGCTTAGGCATTTCATTTAAAGGCTTGCCTTTATTCACGCCACTCTTTTGTTCGGTATCCGTAAAGGTATAGTTCGCACTCAAATTCACATTCGGGAGTACTTTCCAGCCAAAGGTTGCTTCCGCACCACGCATATTGGCTTTATCCACGTTTTCCTTCAAGCTCACAAAATCAAATTTTTCACCCAACCAATCACAGCCAGCTGAACCTGCACCTTTGTCACAATCACGGATCTCTGTGATTTTGTCTTTAAATTCACTATTGAAGAGTGTCAAACCAGCATTGAGATTATCTAAGTTATCCCAATTGAAAGAAACCTCATAGTTCACACTTTTCTCTGGTTTTAAGTCTGGGTTTCCTACAATCACACCATTGCTTTGACTACCACCCGTTGCCTGTCCCCATGTTGCCACAGTTTCTCGCAGTGTCGGTGTTTTATAGCCTGTAGAAACACCCCCTTTAATCACCCAATTATCATTGAGTCCCCAGACACCATAGACTTTAGGGCTCCAGTGATCACCAAAATTTTCATCTTTATCTAAACGCAATGATGTTGTTAAGGTGAAATCATCGACAATGTTCCAAGCATTTTCAGCAAATAAAGCCCAGCTATAGCGCTCAAGACTCGAAATTGGCTTTGCCCCACCCACGCTTAACTGGTTGCCTTTATCATCTAATTCTTCTTTTAAATATGATCCACCAAAGCTCAGGCTGTTCCGATCAAAATTAATTTTATTGAGGGTATTAAATGTCGTATTCGTTGCTTCCATATTACGGGATGGATTTTCATTCTCTTCACGTTGAATATAAGAGTGAGTTTCCACAGCACCAATCTTACCTTGATGCGTTAAGCTATATTCGGTACGGTAATAATCAGTCAGTGAATTTGCTGGCGGGTTTCGTCCCGTTTGTACTGGTGAAATACTTTTACCAACAGTCGCATTTCGGTTTTGAATTGAACGTTGATATTCTAGTTCAATTGTATGGTCATCGTTTGGTGTCAGGCTAAATGCTGCCCCACCCGCACGAATTTTCTGTTTCTTATATCCACCATAAATTTCATCTTCATCACGCTGAGAATACAAACCATTGGCTTTAAAAGACAAGAGATTGGCAATCAACGGACCTGCAATATATGCATTGGTTTGATATTGATTACCTGAATCTGAATTTTCTTGTAATGTGGTATCAAGCTTCAATGAGCCAGTCCATTCAGTTACATTTTTCTTGGTAATGATATTAATCACACCACCCATTGCATCTGAACCATATAAACCAGACATCGGCCCACGAATGACTTCAATACGCTCAATCGCCCCAATATTCGGTAACCAGCCCTGTTCAATCCCTGAATTATCACTATTTGGACGCACTGAGCGCGAGTTTACTTTCTTCCCATTTACCAAAATCACTGTATAAGCGCTGCTCATACCACGGATACTGATATCGCTTGAGCTGCCCCCACCTGTGACCACCACCCCTGGCACATCTTTAAGTGCATCCGTCACATCACGATATGCTTTTTTATTAATTTGTTCTTGTGTCAATACCGAAATCGAAGCCGCTGCTTTTTTTATATCTTGTTCAAATCCACTTGCAGTGACAACGATCTTGTCTAATTGCACCGCATCTTTATTGGTTTGAGTTTCTGCTGCATGTGCAACTGCCATCATACTACTCAACACAGAAATTGTGAGGAGTGATTGACGCACGATCGTATTAGACATATTTTCACCCGATTCAGAAAAATCTTAAGATTTGCTTAAAAATTCATGAGAATTCTAACAAAAATTAAATAAAACTCAATAAAAATGATAATTATTATTATTTATATATTCATTATTTTTAGAATACATCCATTTATGAAATAAAGAAAATTTATCTTGGTTTTGATTAAACAATAAAAAAAGTCCTTAAAAGGACTTTTTTTATTACGTTAACTTTCCAGCAATTATTTGAAATAAGCGCCTTCTGCTTGTGTATGATCGGTTTGATCCACCACACGTTGCAACTCAGGCACATGCTGTCTTAAGGTGGTTTCTACACCTTGCTTCAAGGTGACATCAATCGCAGAACAACCTTGGCAACCACCACCGAATTTCAATACAGCAGTAAGACCGTGTTCTGGATCATTATTGACTTCTACCAAACTACAGTTACCGCCATGCCCTTCAAGACCTGGATTAATTTCAGATTGCAATACATAAGTAATACGCTCTTCAATTGAAGCATCTGGGCCGACACGTGGTACTTTTGAGTTTGGTGCACGGAATGTTAATTGCCCACCAAAACGGTCTTTATTGTAGTCAATCACCGCATCAACCAAATACGGAATTGATGGCGCATCAACATAAGCAGGAAAATTAGGATAGTCCTGTTTATAGTCCGTTGGCACCACTTCTTCAGGTGCGCTATATGCCATACAACATTCAGCACGTGGAGTACCTGGATGCTCTACAAAAACACGAACGCCAATTCCTGGGGTATTCTGCTTTGCTAATAAATCACCTAAATACTCTTGTGCAGAGGGAGTAATTAAAAGGTTTGGAATTTCTTCTGCGACAGCAGTGTTGGTGTTCTCAGTCGACATAACAATAATCCTCAAGCTGATGTCGTTATATTAACCGAAGATGGAGGGTAATAAAAAAAAATCAACCATTTTTGTAGGAATTCTATGCAAGATCATTGTTTATTAAGTTTTTAATGGCATTATTGCTTAGACACTGATCAATTTAAAACCTATATGTTACATCTACCCTTTGGTCACACTGTGACTCTGATCATTATTACCGTTGCAATATCCTTATTGGCCTTCTCCAATCAGGCGGTGATGAACCGTTTAATTTTCTGGCCTCCGGCCATGCAACGTGGACAATATGATCGTTTTATCACGCATGGCTTTATCCATGCCGATGGTATGCACCTCCTGTTCAATATGATTACGCTGTTTTTCTTTGGCAATATCATTGAAAGCTTCTATCGTCAGTTTTTCTATGACATGGGCTTTGTTTTGTTCTATTTGGGCGGACTAATTGTTGCCATTTTACCGAGCTATTTAAAACATCGCCACGATGCACGATGGGCGAGCTTAGGGGCTTCTGGTGCAGTTTCAGCAGTCTTGTTTGCTTATATCCTGTTCCAACCTTGGAACTTGATCTTCGTGTTCTTTATCCCTGTTCCTGCGATTATTTTTGCGATTTTGTATGTGGCTTACAGCATTTGGTCGGGCAAACGTGGCAATAGTAATATTAATCACAGCGCGCATCTCTGGGGTGCCGCTTATGGTGTAGTGGTCACTATCATTTTAGAGCCACGGGTCATTCCACATTTCTTGAATCAACTCAGCAAAATCCCATTTTAAATCATCTTAGAAATAAGCTCCTGTATTGGGGCTTTTCTTTTTTTTAGATTAATAATCAAATTTTAATTATTTTTATCATAAAAATCATCTCTCTAAACTCGCCCTAATTCTTCTATAAAATTAAGTCGACTCTCATGTCTCGTAACAGCCTCCTGAGCACACTTTCAATTGCATTATTTAGTCTGTCAATTTCAGCTTGCAGTGATAATAATTCCGATAATTCCAACACTGTGGTTGAAACCAAAAAACAACCCAATATTTTATTCATCATGGCCGATGACTTAGGCTATTCAGACTTAGGGGCGTTTGGTGGTGAAATTCATACCCCCAATATTGATGAACTGACCCGAGCAGGTCGTATTTTAACGGATTATCATACCGCACCAACCTGCTCACCAACACGTTCACAATTGATTTCAGGTACTGACCATCATTTAGCAGGAATTGGGGCAATGGCGGAACTTACACCAGAGCATTTAAGAGGCCAACCTGGTTATGAGGGCTATTTAAATGAGCGTTCACTCTCTATTGCTGAAGTCCTCAAAGACAATGGCTATCGAACCTATATCAGTGGCAAATGGCACTTAGGCTTAACCAATGCAACCAACGCACAAGCCAAAGGTTTTGATCATTCATTTACGCTATTGCAAGGCTTAGACCTACATTTTAAACAAGCACCGAGTGCCTATAAGCGTAATGCAACGTATACCGAAGACGGCAAACAAGTTCCGATTTCATCCTTACCTGATGATTTCTTCTCTACCAACTACTTCACAGATAAACTGATCAGTTATTTAGAGTCAGGTAAGAACTCAGGCAAGCCATTCTTTGCCTATGCAGCGTATACAGCGCCCCATTGGCCCTTACAGGCACCTGCTGAATATCGTGATCGTTATCGTGGTGTTTATGATGCAGGCTATGATGTGATTCGCGATGCTCGGATTGCCCGTCAAAAACAACTCGGATTAATTCCAGCAAACTTTAAAGCAGCTGAACCAATCGCCACACCAAATGCACCGCAAAAATATGGCAAGTGGAATGAACTTTCAACTGAGCAAAAAGCGCTGGAAGCCCGCAGAATGGAAATCTATGCAGGCATGGTCGAAAATCTGGATGCCAATATTGGTCGTGTGATTCAATATCTAAAACGCAATAACTTATATGACAACACTTTAATTTTCTTTGTCTCAGATAATGGTGCTGAAGGCTTTATCCGTGGCAATTATGGAGCTGAATCAGGTTTTGATAACAGCGTCAATAATGTCGGTACGTCGAGTTCATATCATTATGTCGGCCCCCGTTGGGCGGAGGTCAGTGCTGCGCCCTTCCACCTCTGGAAAGACACTGCGGGTGAAGGTGCAACCACCGCACCTGCCATTGTGAAACTGCCATACCAAACCAAGGCTCAAGCCACGCATCATGGTTTTGCCTCAGTCTTAGATGTGTTCCCAACCGTACTCGACTATGCCAATATTGCCATCCCACAAGGTCAATACAAAGGTCGTCAAATCAATACGCCAAGTGGTTACTCTTGGAAATCTGTACTCGAAAATAAAACCCAAGCCATTCGTCCAGCCAACTTTAATTTTGCCGACGAATTACATGGCAGTAAATACGCGCGCCAAGGAGACTGGAAAATTGCACTACAAGGCAAATCAGAACTTGGGACTGGGTCTTGGGAACTGTATAACCTGAAAAATGATCGTGGTGAAACCCAGAATCTCGCTCAAGACAATCCTGCCAAGTTACAAGAGCTTGTCGATGTCTATAACCAATACACCCAGCAAAATGGGGTCAAGGAATATTTCCTTAAATGAAATGGATTAGTTTATTTATTTCACTGAGTAGCCTGTCCTTTGTGGCAGGCTGCAGTAAAGTTAAACCCGATACAAACCTCTCCCCTCTAGATAACACGATAGTGGCGCAATTGGGTTCATTACCACAATGCCAACAGTATTCGGGTTTACCTGAGGCATGGCAAAAGAGTCAAACTGCGGGGATGGTGTGGGTTCCTGAAGGTTCATTTCAATTGGGATCAAATTTGGCCTACCCTGATGAGCTGAATTTTGGAAAATCTCAACGTCAGGTCAAAGGTTTTTGGATCGATCAAACCGAAGTCACTGTGGCTCAGTTTTCCAGTTTCATCAAAGCGACAGGCTATATCACTGATGCTGAAAAACAAAAGCAGGCGGCAGTATTTTCGCCTGATGCGAATAACCCCAAACAATGGTGGCAACTGAAAGCAGATTACACATGGAAAACGCCAAATGGTGTAGCTGGTCAGCCCCCATCACCCTCTGAGCCAGTTCGCTATGTCACTAAAAATGATGCCGAGCACTATGCCGTTTGGTTGGGTCGAGATTTACCCACAGAACAAGAATGGGAATATGCAGCCAAAGCAGGTTCTAAAACAGATACGCCTTTACACCAAGCGCCACAGGATGCGCATCAACATCCACAGGCCAATTACTGGCAAGGGGAATTTCCTTTCAACAATACGGTTGAAGATCATTTTCAAAATGTCGCACCTGTCGGCTGTTATCCTGCCAATGCCTTTAAACTCTTCGATATGATTGGCAACGTCTGGGAATGGACCTCCTCTGTTTATCATGGCGCACATGATCAACATATGGGCAATTATACTGAACTCCGTCAGCAAGACACCGCCACAACGCAGTATGTCCTTAAAGGTGGCTCTTTTTTATGCGCTTCCAACTTTTGCGCCCGTTATCGGAATAGCAGCCGCTATCCACAAGAATTTGATTTGGCCGCAACGCATGTCGGATTTAGAACCGTTTTACGCACAACCAAATGATACAAATCTCTGTTAAAAAGCTGCATCGTTCTGCTAGCTGAAACCTACTGCTCGATTTACAGTAGAAGGGAAAGCAATAACAATAGGATGTAATGATGAAAATAATACTACTTTGCTTCAGCACTTTACTGACATTGGGTTTATCCGCCTGTGCTGTGCATACCCCTCATGGCAGTGTGATTGTTGATCCAGACAACCATCATGATGGACGTGGTGATTTTTGTCCCCCAGGACAGGCTAAAAAAGGACGCTGCTAAATTCTTCTCTGCTTAAACTCCTATTGAGTTTAGGCAGAGTTATACGCCTCACTGTTTATCTTATCCATGATTTAACACTAAACACCTTTCTGTCAGATAATTGCATAAAAAATCACATTTTTTTTCATTTAGTAATTTCATTTATTAAAAACCCATATAGACTATATGGAATATATTCTATTTATTTCGATGGGATTCTTAGATGAATTTGACCCAGCATCGCACTGTTATGGACATCTTGAATAAAGTTCAACATGCAGATGATTGGATCTTTTTTCTAGAGCAATTAAATCACTATTTGAATGTACAAGCTTCGCAACTGTTGGCTGTGGACCTTGAAGTCCAAGCCCTTTCATTTAGCGTGCATCACGGCGTCAATCTTGATACACATCAACTCGAACAAGCGGCACTTACCCAAATTCGTTTAGATATTGATGACGATCCACGTCTAAAAAAAATGCTCATCGCACCGATGAGTGGATGGATGCATTGTGCACAACATTTTCAAGAACAGGAAATAACCCAAACCCAGGTCTATCAACGCGTGTTACAACCGCTCGATCTACGTTTTTGTTCAGCCATTCAGATTATTTACGATCAAAAAGTCTGTGTGTTACTGGCCTTTCTCACTAATCCTGAACGCGGTGCTTTAAGTTGTTCTGAACTTCAGCCAATTCATGACATTTTGCCCATCGTACAACAAAAAATTCAGCAGTATCGTCATCATTTTGAATATTCAACCATGACCTTGCTGGGCTCGCAGTTGATTCAGAAAATGAATCAACCGATTGCAATTATTAATCTGAATGGGGATATATTAGAAATTAATAATGAAGCTGAGCAGTTACTGAAAAATAATGCACAGATCCAAATCCAACAACGCCGATTTATTTTTAATGAAGATAAGCAAATTCAGTTTGATCAAAACCTGATTGAATTGGAGCGTCATTATAAAAACAATCCAGAGCAGACGAATCATAAACGTTCCAAAATCATGCTGTTGGATCAACACTTATTCTTAACACTAGATTTACTCAGCCCAGAAAAAACCCATAAGATTTTTGGCCTTCGTCCAGTCTTACTTGCAACCTTCTCTGGATTAAAACAGAAGCCAAAATATCAAAAAGACATCTGTACCCAGCTGTTTATGTTTACGCCTGTTGAACATAAAATATGTGAGCAACTTCTAGAAGGAAAAACCACCAAAGAAATTGCGCTTTCACATGAAATTCAGGCCGATACCGTGAAGAAGCATCTGCAAGCGATTTTCAAAAAAACCAAAACCCATCGACAAACTGAATTGATTCAATTGTTGATGCAGATTTTATAAACATTGTAATTAGGCAATCTCAGCAGGAAATGCAATCACTTGGTCAATTTTGACCTGATTCATCGACACCATCAGCAAACGATCAATTCCCAAGGCAATACCCGAACATTCTGGCATATTCGGCAAAGCTGCCAACAGATACTGATCAGTTGGGATGACTGCTAAACCCTGCTTCGCACGCTCGGCATTATCCGCGTCAAAACGAGAAGCTAAAATACCTGCATCCAAAAGCTCATCGTAGGCATTGGCTAGCTCTAAACCCTCAATATATACCTCAAACCGTGCTGCAACGGATTCACCATCCTCATCTTGTTTTACTTTTGCCAGTGATGCCATTTCAGGTGGAAAATCAGTTAAAAATACTGGGGCATCAAAACCCAGACTTGGCTCAACAAAATGCGAGAACAATAAATCCATATAAGCTAGACGATCATCACCCAAATCAAGATTAAGCCCAACACGATTGGCTGTATCTTTGAGTTGTTTCAAGCTCGCTTGCAAAGGATTAATATCCAAACGATCCTGAAACGCATGCTTATAACTGAGAACAATAGGACGAATTTCGCCAAAACGATGTACCAAACAGGTTTCTAACAGCTCCGCAGTTTCATGCATCAAGCCTTTTAAATCCAGACCCGGTCGATACCATTCCAACATGGTAAATTCACTATTATGCTTACGACCATGCTCATCATCACGAAACACTTTACAGATTTGATAAATCGGACCACTGCCACTGGCCAATAAACGTTTCATTGGAAATTCAGGCGAGGTCTGTAAATACTGGGTATTTAATTTGCCATGAATATGACGCTGTACCTGTACTGAAGCCAAATGTACATCTGTAACGCCTGCCTGCGATAAAATCGGAGTCTCTACTTCCAAAACATTACGTTGTGCAAAGAACTGACGAATCTTGTGATACATCTCTGCACGTGCTTTTAAGGCCTCAATTGAACAGGTCGGTTGGTAGCTTTTCATTACTTGACTCATGCTTTTGGTCCACCATGTGCAGCCCATTCACGGCGTAAAGGATAATTTTTACGGAGTAAATCAAATGCTGTTTGTTCTACTTTGCCATCTTGGATACAGGCACGAAGTTGTTGATCATCGACAGCAATATCATAAATTTGAGTGAGATGCTGTTTAAGCACAGTTTTTAAATCTTGCTGTTCAAAATACTGCTCTACGCTTGGCAATTGGCTTTCAAATTGCTTCGATACCTCATGCTGAAAAGTATTGCAAAAGGCTTCATAAATCATCTGCGTACCTCTGGCCTTACCTTCCAGACTATAACCCGCAATATGCGGGGTCGCTAATGCCAACATATCCAATAACTGTTCTGAAATTTCAGGCTCGAACTCAAAAACATCGAGAACGACTTGACGCTGCGTCGCAACAATATCTGCCATTAATGCTGACTGTTGAATCACGGGTCCACGCGCACTATTGATTAAAATAGCTGAAGGTTTCATTGCAGCTAAAGCAGCTGCATCAAATAAATGCTGTGTGGGAAAATCACCTGATCTGGTCAGGGGCACATGAATCGAAATGGCATCAGCACGTTTTAATAGTTCATCAAAAGAAACATTTTCGATGTCTGCTAGCTGTACATAAGGATCATAACCAACTACATTCCAGCCAAGGAGTTGCGCCATCACAGCAAGACGACGACCGACATTGCCAAGCCCCACAATAGCTAAAGTAAAGGCTTTATTTTTTTCCAAGAGATTGATATCTAAATGTAGCAACGCAGTAATCACATATTCTGCAACAGCTTGTGCATTACAGCCTGCGGCATTACTCCAAGCAATATGTTGTTGTTCGAGTGCCTGAATATCTAGATGATCGGTGCCAATGGTAGCACTGCCTACAAATTTAATTTTCGTTTGATCAATTAAAGCATGATTCACTTTGGTGACAGAGCGCACCAACAATGCATCGGCATCCTGTACATCAACATGGGTCAGGGTACGCCCTGCCCGATGTTGTATTTCTGCAAATTCCGCGAAGAAATAATCGGTAAATGCCAAATTTTCATCAGCGATAATTTTCATGCAGAAATGTCCTTCAATAAGTCTGTACTTATTATCCTTAGCGTGATCCCAATTGACAATTCTTAAATACATCACAGTGCCGATTAAATGACAGAAAAAGTCTAACCTTCGTACACGCATACGACATATTGCCAATTTACTGCAACATCTTTGCTCTTATACTAGAGCTTTCTATCATTCCTCAATCGTAATGACGCAATACTCTCCCTATAAAGGCAAAAATGGCATTAAACGGATTTTAAATGCAACGGGCTATTCAGTTGCTGGGTTTAAAGCAGCTTTTCGCTATGAAGCCGCCTTCCGACAAGTCCTATTGCTGAACGTGATTCTCATCCCACTCAGTTTTTTCCTCCATGTCTCAGCTGTTGAACAGGCCCTAATGGTTGCTGTCTGCTTATTGGCGATTATTGTGGAACTGTTTAACTCAGCAATTGAAGCCGTGGTTGATCGCGTTTCTTTAGAAAAAAATCCGCTGTCTAAAAATGCCAAAGACATGGGCAGCGCCGCGCAATTTGTCTCTTTAGCAATTATTTTCTTTACATGGATGATTATTTTATTGAAATAATTTTGAGATCGAGAAGAAACAGGATGACTATTTCTTCTCTTCATTTATTTCATCGGCTTAGAATCCAACCCCGATACCAATGACAGGACCTTGTTGTACCGTATCCCATTTAACACTGCCATTTTTATAATCTTGGGATACATAACGGTAACCCACTCTAAAGTTTACAGGTGCTGTAAATACTTTTTGACGATAACCTAAATATGCCTGTGCGATTTGAGTCTGTTCCGTACCATAGGTATATTGAGCAGCAAGATTCCAAGGTGAATCATTATTGTAGCGAAGCCTTACTCCACCAAAATATTCATACCAATCCTCTCCAACAGAAACTTGCTTACCCAACGCCCCTAACACACCTTCTAAGTCGGTATAATTCACACCTAAACTCGGCTCAATAACCAGCCCCTGACCATCGGGAAATTGTTCATAGGCTCGGTAATAAATACCTAAATTACTAAGATTAACTTTAGTCGATAAAACCACAGGAAATGAATAAACTTGTTTTTTCTCTTCAGTTTTCACATATTGAATATCAGAGAAAATCCCCCACTTGCCTTTATTTATTTCTAAATGTCCCATGAGAGCCTGATCAAGGGCATCAGCTGTATCTTTGAAGGGCTGATCAAGTTGATAGTTCAAACCTTGATAGCCAATCACTCCATCAATATCGGCAGCAAATCCATAGATATTCAAAAAGACTTTGGTCTCCCCCGCAAAAGATTCTTTAATGCTTTCAGCATGGGCTTGGAATCCCGATAGACTGCATATCACAATGAAACAGCAAGATTTATACATGTATAGGCTCCCAGCAATTTATGTTCTATTAAATTTTTAAAGTTATAAATATGAATTAGCGTATTATCTTGGCTTTTACCATTCTACAAACGTAAAAAATCCCTGCATATGCAGGGATTTTTTTGATCTAGACTTAGATGTATTACATCATGCCGCCCATACCACCCATGCCGCCCATATCTGGAGCAGCAGGTTTATCTTCTGGGATATCAGTAATCATACATTCTGTGGTTAACATCAAACCAGCAACAGAAGCTGCGTGTTCAAGTGCAGAACGCGTTACTTTAGCAGGGTCAAGAATACCCATCTCTAACATATCGCCATATTCACCAGTTGCAGCGTTATAACCAAAGTTACCTTCACCACCTTTCACCGCGTTAATTACAACTGAAGGCTCATCACCTGCGTTTGCAACAATTTGACGAAGTGGCGCTTCAATCGCACGGCGTAAAATGTTGATACCCGCAGTTTGATCTTCGTTTGCACCTTTTAAGCCATCCAATACGTTTACAGCACGTACCAGAGCAACACCACCACCCGCAACAACACCTTCCTCAACTGCTGCGCGAGTTGCATGAAGTGCATCGTCTACACGGTCTTTCTTCTCTTTCATTTCAACTTCAGTTGCCGCACCAATTTTGATGACTGCAACACCGCCTGCTAATTTAGCAACGCGTTCTTGAAGTTTTTCTTTGTCATATTCAGAAGTAGATTCTTCGATTTGCGCACGGATCTGTTGAACACGTTCAGCGATTTGTGCAGCATTACCAGCACCATCAACAATCACAGTATTCTCTTTAGAAACAGTGATTTTGTGTGCAGTACCTAGATCTTGAAGAGAAGCTTGTTCTAAAGACATGCCGACTTCTTCAGAAATCACAGTCGCGCCAGTCAAGATCGCGATGTCTTGAAGCATTGCTTTACGACGATCACCAAAACCAGGTGCTTTAACCGCACATACTTTGATAATACCGCGCATGTTGTTCACAACAAGTGTCGCAAGCGCTTCGCCTTCAACATCTTCAGCGATGATAAGCAGTGGTTTACCTGTTTTAGCAACAGCTTCTAATACCGTAATCAATTCACGGATATTGCTGATTTTTTTATCAACAAGAAGGATGAATGGATTTTCAAGTTCCGCAGTTAAAGTATCTTGCTTGTTCGCAAAATATGGAGAGATATAACCACGGTCGAACTGCATACCTTCTACAACATCTAAAGCGTCTTCGAAGCCAGAACCTTCTTCTACAGTGATAACACCTTCTTTACCGACTTTTTCCATCGCTTGAGCGATCAGTTTACCTACAGTTGTATCAGAGTTCGCAGAGATTGAACCCACTTGTTCAATTGCTTTGAAATCATCCGCTGGTTTTGCATTGGTACGGATATTTTCAACAACTGTTTTTACAGCGATGTCGATACCACGTTTTAAATCCATTGGGTTCATACCAGCAGTCACTGATTTGATCCCTTCATTTAAGATGGCTTGAGCAAGTACAGTTGCCGTTGTTGTACCGTCACCCGCGATGTCATTAGTTTTAGAAGACACTTCACGAACAAGCTGAGCACCCATGTTTTCAAACTTGTCTTTCAATGAAATTTCTTTCGCAACTGTTACACCATCTTTAGTGATGTGTGGTGCACCGAAAGAACGATCGATGACAACGTTACGGCCTTTAGGACCTAAAGTAACTTTTACTGCATCTGCAAGTGTGTTTACGCCTGCAATCATTTTTGAGCGAGCTGAATCACCAAATTTTACGTCTTTAGCTGACATGTGAAACTCCGAATCTTTTTAAATTACTGTATCTGATAATTTGTGAGTTATGTGCCGATTAGCCTTCAAGTACCGCTAAGATGTCAGACTCTTTCATGATCAAGAGCTCTTCACCGCTTACTTTTACCGTTGTACCCGCATAAGTACCAAACAATACTTTGTCGCCAACTTTAACGTCTAAAGCACGAATACCGTTGTCAGTGATTTGACCATTACCTACTGCGATTACTTCACCTTGCGATGGTTTTTCAGCAGCAGAACCTGGAAGTAAAATACCACCAGCCGTTTTAGTTTCTTCTTCTACGCGACGAATCACAACACGATCATGTAATGGACGAATGTTGCTCATAGTTAACTCCATCAGACTTAGTCTTTTTGATTAATGTGTATCGCCAATGCATGGCAATACATAAAATTTTGATATGCCACTTTTGTGGGGTTGAAAAAAATAGCTTCAAGGGGCAAAAGAAAAAAAATTGTACTTATTAGATGTTTTTTTAAACACAACAACGAAAGCTGCTGAATTAAACAACAATTTGAGATGGGACAAAGATTTGTTCTTTCTCATCAAACCAATAATGCTCAATCTTTCCATCATCTGAAATCACATTAAAACTATTGGTTAATCCAAAGCGTAGTCGATTTGAAGTCGCTGTCCCCGCATGGATATCTAAAATTGGGTGATCAAATCCTAACTGAAAAATTTGATTTAAATCATGTACAGCAACTTTATGTAAATGCCCATGTAATAGACCGAATAAACCAGTTGCCCCCCAACGTTCTAAAGCAATTTTTCCAAGTACAGGGCAATCTTTATCACCATGCTCATTCGGAAAGGTATAAAAGGGCTGATGAAAAACCACCAGTTTTAGTTTATTCGCAGGTGCATGATTGAGCTTTTCATAGGTTTCATGAATTTGATCAAGCGAAATATGCCCACGCGTATGATATCTCCGCCGAATACTGTTCATTCCCACTATATAAAAATGTTCAGTTTCTAAAGTTGTTTCTAAGCGGCCAAAAAATGCCTGATAACGCACAAAGGGAGAGAAAAAACGATTCCAGACATGATACAGCGGAATATCATGATTACCAGGGACAACAATATAAGGAAGATTGAGAGAGTCTAGAAATTGCCGACATGCATAAAACTGCTTAAAACGCGCACGTTGTGTCAAATCTCCACTCACCACGATGGCTTCTGGGCGATGTTGCTGGCAAAATTGCTTTATCGCTTGAATGCAGCCTTCACGTTCAGTACCGAAATGCAGATCAGACAGATGTAACAGCATTCGGAACCATCACTTTTAAAGCTGATTTTTTAACTGAAAATTTTAATGGCGTGTCCATCTCCATAAGCTCTCCATCTATTGCCACCGTTAATTTTGGCTTTTTACAGTTCACCTGTATATGTTCGGCACAAAATGAATACACATCCGAAGCTTGATCAATTTTACCCTGAACCAATTTCCATAACATTTTCATTAAACTGAGACGGTCACTTTTAGCAACAACAACCCCTGCTAACTTGCCATGTGCAGCACACTCTGCAATCCTTAATTTCATATCACTCAGTTGTAGTTGGTTATTACCAAAAAAAGCCAAAGGTGTCGCAACGGGATATTGCTGCTCATCAATGGTTACCGCAAGTTTTAAAGATTTATATTCACGCAGCAATACATCTAAGCCGGATGTATATGCATTCAAAGGGAATCGCCCAAAACGTTGATTATAGCGTTCCCGCTTTTTTATAAATAAGGGATAGAGCCCTAAGCTCGCATTATTCAGATAGATCTGGTCATTGATTGCAGCAACATGGACTTCTTGTATCGCTCCAGTCGCAATTACTGCTGCAGCCTGAGCAACATCAATTGGAATATTCAATGCCCGAGCCACATAGTTAAATGTCCCCAATGGCATAATTCCCATTGGGATATCCGTATGCATTAACTTTTTTGCTACGGCATTCAGTGTACCGTCTCCTCCTGCCGCAACGACGACGCCACGTAAATCCGCTTGCTGATGTCGAACTAAAACCGTTGCCATCATTTCTTCAAAGTTGATCTGTGGGTTAAGCTCAAACACCTGTATCTCAAATCCATATTGCGTCCACAAAGTCATGAGGCGTTCATATTCTTCATCTTGCTGCGCAGCATGGAATCCTGATTTTTGGTTATAAATAATCGATAAAGGCTTTAAATTTTGGCTCATGAACATCAACCTCTAGGGCGAGAATAATCATATTTTTGTTTACAAAATCAACAAATAAAAGCTTGTTTATGTAAATTTTGAATGAGCTTCATTCATATAATCAATAACAATTCTCATAAAAATAAAAATAAAATCAAGCTATTGTTTTTATTGGTGATTTATAACAAAAATAACATATATAAATAAACAAAATAGTAAAATATAAAATATAAAAACTGATAAAAAACAACTATATAAAATTAAATATACATTTTTGCATTAACAGTACCACCTATTCTTTAGTCTTATATTTTTTATGATTTTATGCTTTAATACAGCCACTTTTTTTACTTCATCTGTCTTACTGCCATCCAGTAGATAGAATTTGTACGTTGTACACACTTTAAAAAGGCATCACCATGACCCAAGTGAACGCACCAGAATTCGTTCGTCACCCTAAGCTTATTGCATGGGTGGAAGAAATTGCAAAATTAACCAAACCAGCAAAAATCGAATGGTGTGACGGAAGCGAAGAGGAATATCAACGTCTAATGGACTTGATGATCGCTAACGGCACCATGCAAAAGCTCAACCAAGAAAAACATCCTGGTTCTTATCTTGCAAATTCTGACCCTTCTGACGTTGCTCGTGTTGAAGATCGCACTTATATCTGCTCTCAAAATCAAGAAGATGCTGGCGCAACCAATAACTGGGTTGCTCCTGCTGAGATGCGCGCAAAATTAAATGGATTATTTGACGGTGCAATGGAAGGCCGTACCATGTATGTGGTTCCCTTCTCGATGGGTCCTTTAGGAAGCCACATTGCTCACATCGGTATTGAGTTAACAGATTCTCCTTACGTTGCTGTCAGCATGACAAAAATGGCACGTATGGGCAAAGCAGTTTATGACGTGTTAGGTACAGATGGCGAGTTTATCCCATGCGTACATACCGTTGCTGCGCCACTTAAAGATGGCGAGAAAGATGTTGCTTGGCCATGTAACAATGAAAAATACATCGTTCATTACCCAGAAACACGTGAAATCTGGTCTTACGGTTCTGGCTACGGCGGTAATGCACTTCTAGGCAAAAAATGCTTAGCATTACGTATTGCTTCTGCAATGGGTCGTGAGCAAGGCTGGTTAGCTGAACACATGCTTATTTTAGGCGTGACCAATCCGCAAGGTGAAAAACACTACATCGCAGCAGCATTCCCTTCTGCTTGTGGTAAAACCAACTTTGCAATGTTAATTCCACCAGCAGGCTACGAAGGCTGGAAGATCGAAACTGTAGGTGACGATATTGCTTGGATTAAACCAGGTGAAGATGGTCGTTTATATGCAATCAATCCAGAAGCTGGTTTCTTCGGTGTTGCGCCTGGTACAAATACCAAGACTAACCCGAACTGTATCGCAACCATGCATAAAGATGTGATTTACACCAACGTTGCAGTGACTAAAGATGGCGAAGTATGGTGGGAAGGTCTGACTAAAGAAGTTCCAGCAGACCTGATCACTTGGAAAGGTCAACCATACGTTGAAGGCGAAAAAGCAGCGCATCCAAACTCACGCTTTACCGTTTCTGCGGGTCAATGCCCTTCAATTGACGCTGACTGGGAAAATCCAGCAGGCGTACCAATCTCTGCATTCATCTTCGGTGGTCGTCGTGCAGATACAGTGCCTTTAGTTTCTGAAGCATTTGACTGGGTTGATGGCGTTTATAAAGCTGCAACCATGGGCTCTGAAACCACTGCGGCGGCTGTTGGCCAACAAGGTATCGTTCGTCGTGACCCATTCGCAATGCTTCCATTTGCGGGTTATAACATGGCTGATTACTTCGGTCACTGGTTAGACATGGGTAAAAAAGTAGGCGAAAAAGCTGAAGCTGCTGGTAATAAATTACCAAAAATCTTCAACGTAAACTGGTTCCGTCGTGATGCTGAAGGCAACTTCGTATGGCCTGGTTTCGGTCAAAACATGCGTGTTCTTGAATGGATCATTGATCGTTGTGAAGGCCGTGCTGATGCGACTGAAACACCAATCGGTTTGGTTCCAACTTACGAACAGTTGAACTGGACTGGTATCGATTTCTCTAAAGAGCAATTCAATACCGTAACAGCGCAAGATAAAGATCAATGGATCAAAGAACTTGAAAGCCACACTGAGTTATTCACTAAACTTGGCGCTCGCTTACCTCAAGCACTTAAAGATCGTCAAAATGAATTATTAGCAGCTGTTAAATCTGCTTAAGCACCTTAATTTCCCTCTTTATTAAAGAGGGATTCAGGGAGATTAAAAGGTCGCTACGGCGGCCTTTTTTATCATCTTAAATTGCAAAACTATAATAAACTAACAGCCTCAAAAGTGATTTTCATCCAGCGAAGATGAATAAATGAAGACTTTAAGATGCCAGCAAAAGTCCATTAAAAAATATAAAGAGATCCGTATCTTATCCATTTAAGCAGGAAAAAGTTATGCAACAAGACCTTACAACCGCACAAGATTTTTTAAAATTACTCCCAGACTCAGGCACTGTTTTTACAGCCAAAGACGCTTTTCTGGCAAAGCATTTACTCCCCCTCATTTCGATTGACCTTGCTCAGGTCAATCCCGAATGGCAAGGCTGGATCCATTTAGTCAATCCAATTGAGCCTTATGAGTGCTACATCGGCTCAGAAACTGCTGAGTTCTATAATCAATTTGCGCATGAAAATTGGTTTATTTTACAGTTGGATGAGCAGTCTCAATATCATTGGCTGGCTGATCAACACTATTTTATTTTAGAAAATAAAAATCACCCTTTATACGCTGAAGTTTTGACTCATAGCCAAGAAATGCATGAAGATTTTCGACAGGTCAAACAACGCTTCTTAGAACAAAAAAGAGTGATTAGTACATCTGATGTCAATTATCAAAATAAAGAACCCACCATTTTACTCAATCAACTGGGTGGTGATGCTGAATACGGTAACTGGTGCTACCCAATTGAGGAACAGCTTAAACTGCAAAATATTGAACAAGATGACAATTGTTTTGTACAGATCGTTGATCAACACGAACGGCGTTACTATTTTATTGCCTCCGCATCGGGTTGGGAATATTGCAATCATGGTGCCGACAATATCTTGATGTTTTATCAACCCGAAACTCGACGCGTCCTATTTACCTTTGATTGGACATAACTTGCTCATAGGTCGCTTCTGCGGCCTTTTTCTTACTCTCTTTTCGAAAATTCCTATTAAGCCTCAAACTCGGAGTCAGTAATTCTATCGAGCTTCAGACGAAATAAATTGCAAAACCAACAAACATTAACAATAATTATAACAATAATATTTCTCATTTACATGGTTGTAGATATGAGCTTCTCCCCGCTATTCAAACGCACCCCTCTTTTTTTAGCCATCTCCACATTCGTCAGCATCAGTTCATACAGTCATGCACTTGAGGAAGGATCACAACAACTTCCAACCATCAAAGTTCAAGCATCACAAGACAGCGATGCCAGTGAAAAAACCAAAGCATATGCTATTAAAAATAGTGCAAGCGCCACCAAACTCGATATTGAAGCCAAAGAAATCCCACAAACAATTAATGTAGTAACACGCCAACAAATAGAAGATTTTGGCTTAACCAGTTCTAGAGATGTGCTCAACAATACCCCAGGCGTGACGGTTAATTCCCTTGAAACCGAACGCTCTGTTTATATGGCACGTGGTTTTGAAATTTCCAACATTTTGGTTGATGGGATTGGATTTCCTTCAGGCGAATGGAATTATAACGACACCAATCCAGACAGCTATTTTTATGATCGCATTGAAGTGATTAAAGGTGCGGATGCACTCACCAATGCTTTTGGTGATCCAAGCGCAACCATCAACTATATCCGTAAACGCCCCACCAAAGCATTCCAAGCCAATGCTGGGCTGAGCTATGGCTCATGGGATACGCAACGTTATGAGGCCGATGCCTCAGGTAGTCTGTCATCAAATGGTGCTGTACGTGGTCGTATATCTGGTTTCCAACAAACTGGTGATTCTCACTTAGACCGCTATTCTTCTGAGAAAAATGGCATTGCAGGAATTTTAGAAGCCGATCTAAGTGACTCCACCTTATTCACAGTAGGAGCTAGCCAAGAAAAAAATAAGCCCAATGCCAATAACTGGGGTGCTTTACCATTAATGGATTCAAATGGTAAACAAATCAGTTATGATCGCTCTTACAACCCTAATCCAGATTGGGCCTATTGGGACAACACATCTCGAAATGCTTTCTTTGAACTCAAACAGAAACTTTCCGAGTCCTGGTCAGCCAACCTAAACTATAACTATAATGAAAAAAATCGCGACAGCCGACTGCTCTACTATTATGGTTATCCGATGGCAAACGGCGCAGATGTCGATCTTACCGCCAAGGGCTTTCATGAAAAAAACAAACAACACAGTGTTGATCTTAATCTAAATGGAAAATTTGAATTATTTGGTCAACAACACGAAGCCATTATTGGCTATAGCTTTACCCAGAGCAAACAAAATGATGCTCAAATTGTAGGCGATATTCAAGACAGTAATATTGGCACATGTGTACGTGGTACAAGCCCAAATACTTACGAAGCCCAATGTACAACAGACTGGGCAAGTTGGACACCAAGTAATGTGTCTTGGGGCGCATTTACAAAAACAGCTGACTATACACAACGCAATCAATCAATTTATGCAGCGACACGCCTACACTTCAATGAGGATTTAAAATTAACCCTCGGTGCAAATTACGTCCAAGCCAAGAGCGAAGGCATAAGTTACGATGCACCTATGGTTTACGATGAAAATAAAGTTTCACCTTATGCAGGCATTACCTATAACTTCACTCCTGAATATACCGGTTATATGAGTTATACCTCGATTTTCCGCCCACAAACCGCCGTTGACAAAGCAACGGGCAAAGTTGCGGATCCAATTGAAGGTAAAAGCTATGAAGTCGGCTTTAAGAGTTCTTGGCTAGACAACAAGCTTACTGGGACACTGGCTGTATTTAGAACCGAGGAAAATAACTATCCGCTTCGCTCAACCGATAATCCTTCGATCAATCGTAAAGTTGAAATTAGTGACTTGCGCTCACAAGGTGTAGAAGTTGGTTTAGCCGGACAATTAACAGATCAAGTCAATGTTTCTCTCGGCTATACCCAGTTTAGCCTGCAAGATCTGAAGAATGGCGGAGCTGCACGAACTTACAACCCAACACAAAGCTTTAATCTATTAACGACCTACTCCCCTGCTCAGCTACCAAAATTAAAAGTCGGTGCAGGTGTGAAATGGCAAAGTAAAATCACCCGTTTTGACCCAAGCTATAGTACTTATCTTAAACAAAGTGATTATGCACTGCTCAATTTGATGGCAAGCTATGACATTAGTCCAAATCTTTCTATTCAAGCCAATGCCAATAATGTTACGAATAAAACATATTTAAACAGCTTTACTGATGGACAAGCCTTCTATGGCGCACCCGCCAATTACACTGTAGCATTCCGCTTCAAGTACTAATTAAGCTCAATAAAAAAGCCCCTTATTCAAAGGGGCTTTTTTATTGAAAACTTTTAAGCCGCAACCGTGGTATTTGGCTTATTTGCTAAATAGGCATCTAAGCTTTCAATTTCAGTTGGTGCAAAGTTGAGACCCAATTTAGAACGTCTCCACAAAATATCTTGACTGGTCGTTACCCACTCAAAGCGGCATAAATAGTCCACTTCTTTGGCATACAAACCTTGACCAAAATGCTGACCTAACTGCTCAACCGACGTTGCCTCACCTAAAATATTCCAAATACGTGAACCATAAGCAGATGCCCAACGTTTTGCTAACGCTTCAGACGTATCCGTCACTTGTGCACGGATTTCATTTGCCAACTGCTCAGCAGATGCCATATTTTCGCCACCAGGCAAAGCTTCTGTTGCGGTCCAACTGCCCTTCATCTCAGGGAAGAAAGCTTTGAGTTGCTGCATGGCAGACTCAGCCAACTTACGATACGTGGTTAACTTACCGCCAAACACAGACAGTAATGGGGCTTGATCTTCCGATTCTTGCGATAAAGCCAAAGTATAATCACGGGTAATTGCAGATGGATTGTCCGACTCATCATCACATAATGGGCGTACACCAGCAAAAGTCGAAATAATATCAGCTTGTGTCAATTGGCTCTTAAAGTGTGCATTACTTACTTCAATTAAGTAATCAATTTCTTCTTGGGTAATTTTGACTTGCGCAGGATCACCTTGATACTCACGATCCGTGGTACCAATCATGGTGTATTGGTCTAAATACGGAATTGCGAACACAATACGACGGTCATCATTCTGCATGATAAAGGCTTTATCACCTTCATACAGCTTCGGCACAATGATATGACTACCTTGAATCAAACGAATGCCATACGGTGATTTAAGCTGTAAATCTTGCTTAATGAATTGTGCCACCCAAGGGCCAGCCGCATTCACTAAAGCCTTGGCTTTGATCTGGAATTGACCTTTTTCATTTTCCAAATCAACAATCCAGTATTGACCTTCACGCTGTGCTGATAGGCAACGAGTACGTGTCACAATATCAGCGCCTTTTTCGCGGGCATGCATAGCATTTAGCACAACTAAGCGAGAGTCATCTACCGCACAATCTGAATATTCAAAACCACGAGTAATTGCAGTATTTAATGGACTGTCTTCTTTAAAATAAACGTTGTTCGAACCCAATAGTTTTTCACGCTTGCCCAAGTGATCGTAAAAGAACAATCCAGTACGAATCAACCATGCTGGACGCAAATGTGGACGATGCGGCATGATAAAACGCATTGGACGGATAATGTGGGGTGCTTTTGCCAACAATACTTCGCGTTCAGCCAAGGCTTCACGCACCAAGCGAAACTCTTTATGTTCAAGGTAGCGTAAACCACCATGAATCAATTTACTGCTTGCAGAAGATGTATGGCTGGCCAAGTCATCTTTTTCACATAGGAATACAGATAAGCCACGACCCGAAGCATCTGCTGCGATACCAACACCATTGATACCACCACCGATCACAGCAAGGTCGTATATTTTGTCATTTGACTGAGGAGAAGTTTGCATAAGTCACCGCAAATTTTCATTATTGTTCAATAACGAACATTTAAACATGTAAAATGAAAACAAACAATAAAAAAACGTCAAAAAAATGCCAATTTCTAGGCATTTTTAGATAAATGGTCAAAACTGAAAATAGCAGCATTAAAACAAAGAGAATCTTTCAATATAAAGGCGGCTGATGCTTAGCGCTTAGTTCTTATTTGAAAAGACTTGAGCCAAATAGTTCTGACTCAAGAAAAGTAACAATTTTTCGAAAATGAAGATTTATTGGGCAACAATCAAGCCAACATCTAAATCGCGAATGGTTTTCATAAATTCATCATTTGGTTGTTGGTCGGTAAAAATACAATCGACTTGCTTGAGTGAGCCCAAACGAATCATGGCATTACGACCAAACTTACTGCTATCCGCAGCAAGAAATACTTGTCGGGCACTGGAAACAATTTCCTGAGAGACACACACTTCTTGGAAATCAAAATCCAGCAGGGTGCCATCTTCTTCAATGCCGCTAATGCCGACTAAAGCATAATCCGCTTTAAACTGCTTAAAGAAGTCTGCCGTCGCCTGACCAATCACCCCACCATCCGGACGGACACGCCCACTGGCAATCAATACCTCAAAATCTTCTTTGGTACTGAGGATTTTAGCGACATTGAGGTTATTGGTAATAATCCGCAAACCCGTATGATTCAGCAATGCGTGAGCAATGGCTTCCGTAGTAGTACCAATATTGATAAATAAAGAGGCATAATCAGGAACAGCTGCAGCCACTGCGGCTGCAATCGTTCTTTTTTGTTCCAACATATGGCCAACACGCATCGTATATTCAGTGTTTTCCACACTTGAATCATGCGCTGCACCACCATGATAACGGCGAAGTAAGCCTTCATCGGCCAGTTGATTAATATCACGACGGATGGTTTGCGGCGTGACATCAAAATGCTGAGCAAGCTCTTCAATACTAATATAGCCACGCTCTCTCACTAATTCGAGGGTTTTCTGTTGGCGTAGTATCAAGCTCATGCTCATCCATCCTATGTTGTTTTAGTCATCTTTAATTGGGGTTATTTTAACTTAATCTTCCGCCCAATCACGAGTACGTCCGACTGCTTTTAACCAACCTTTATAGAGTTTTTCAGTCACATCCTGACTGCACTCTGGGGTAAAGGTATTTTCGATGGTCATTCTACTCTTCAATTCATTTAAATCCGACCAGAAACCGACCGCCAGACCCGCCAAAAATGCTGCACCCATACCCGTTGTTTCTTTCATCGCAGGACGTTCAACTGAAGTGCCCATGATATCGGCTTGGAACTGCATCAAGAAGTTATTCGCAGTTACACCACCATCGACACGTAAAGTACGCAATTTCTCACCCGAATCTTGCTGCATGGCATCCAGCACATCACGAGTTTGATAAGCAATCGACTCCAATGTGGCACGAATAATATGTTCGATGCTGACGCCACGGGTGATCCCCAAAATCGCACCGCGCGCTGTTGGATCCCAATACGGTGCACCTAAGCCCGTAAAGGCTGGAACGACGTAAACCCCATTACTGTCTTTTACTTTAGTTGCATAATATTCAGAGTCGTGCGAATCATTAATCGCTTTCAGCTCATCACGCAACCATTGCACACAAGAACCGCCATTGAACACCGCACCTTCCAATGCATAGTTCACTTCACCACGTGGACCGCAGGCGATTGTGGTCAGTAAACCATGATCAGATTGAACAATGCGTTTACCCGTATTCATAAGCAGGAAGCAACCTGTACCATAGGTATTTTTTGCTTGCCCCACTTCTACACACATTTGTCCAAAGAGTGCAGCCTGCTGATCACCAGCAATACCAGCAATTGGAATCCCAATTTCTTGTCCGCTAATGGTATGGGTATAACCATAAATTTCTGAAGAACTACGTACTTCTGGCAACATCGCTTTAGGAATATTCAGGGCTTCAAGTAACTTGTCATCCCACTGCAAAGTCTCAATGTTGAATAACATGGTGCGAGATGCATTGGTATAGTCAGTGACATGCACTTGGCCATTGGTCAATTTCCATAGTAACCAGGTGTCAATCGTACCAAACAGCAACTCACCACGTTCTGCACGTTCACGACTGCCTTCAACACGATCCAGAATCCACTTAATTTTTGTTGCAGAAAAATACGGATCAAGAACTAAACCAGTGACTTTATGAACATAAGCCTGCCAACCATCTTGACGCAGTTGATTACAAATTTCATTGCTTTGACGACTTTGCCATACAATTGCATTGTAAATAGGTTTGCCGGTCTGCTTATCCCAGATGACAGTGGTTTCACGCTGGTTAGTGATTCCAATTGCTGCAATCTGCTCACTAGAAATACCTGCTTGCGCTAAAGCTTCAACCCATACGGCGCTTTGTGTCGCCCAGATTTCCATTGGATCATGCTCAACCCAACCTGGTTGTGGGTAAATTTGCGTAAATTCACGCTGAGCAATACTGATGACATTCGCATCGTGATCCAATACGATCGCACGTGAACTGGTTGTACCTTGGTCAAATGCAACCACGTATTTCTTTTGACTATCTGTAGAGATCATGACATACCTATCCAGACTTGCTTATGTATAGTGCAATAAATTAAATGCCCGTTAAAAAACGGGCTCAAATACTACAAAAAAGCAATGACTTCTGTATTAAATAAAAAACTTGGCAGATTATATGCAAAATTGTTCGAAAACGAAAATTCTTTCTTGATATTTGAAGCTAAAAAACGATGAATAGCCTGTGTTTTAAAGATTCCTCACAATAAAAAACTTATTTTATGCGATACTAAAACCAGAAATAACAGGATCATTGATATGAAAAAAACCAATTTATTGTTAATTATGAGCGGTGCTCTTGTTCTTGCAGCCTGTCAAAGCAGTCCACATCAATACAACGGCACAACGGGTTATCAAATCGAAAATAAAACGGCCACTTCCGCGACTGTTGCCTATACTCTCGCGGCACGGAGCAATAGCGATTTAGATGAAAAGAAATTACAACATGCCTGCAAGCAAATTTTAGGTGCAGACAAGACCTATAAACTTGCAGTATTGAGTGTCAATGAGATCGTTAACCCAACCCAACAAGAGCAATACGGCGTAAAAATCGGTAATAGCCGCGCAACATTTGGCTTATCGAACTCACCTGATTTAAATAATAGTGAAGGCTATGCAACCCGTCAGGCACTTGAGGCACGTCCAAGCACTCTCAAAGTGGTTCGCTATACCTGTTCTTAATTGTATAGCTTGCTCAATGAGAAAGGATGTATTCCAGTATTAAGAATACATCCAACTCATCTTATCCTTTTAATACGTCATGAATCGAAAGATCTTTATCGAACACCGATTTTGCAAACGGGCATAGAGGAATGACTTTCACCTGACGTTCACGCACAAAACCAATCAACTCTTTTAACAACTTATGTCCGACACCTTGCCCACGAAATTGATCACTCACATCGGTATGATCAATAATGAGCATACTGTCTCCCGCCCATGTATAAGCCATTTCACCTGCGAGCACCTCGCCCTCAAACAGCTTAAATGCACCATGTTTCCCATCATCAGTCTGCTGGATACTCATACACCTTCCTTTTTTAAACATTCTTCTCTATAACAGCCCGAAGGCTATCTGTTTATTTCGTCTGAATGTTTTAGCACGCATACTGAACAGAGTGTGTTGAGATTTGATAACCTCAATACAATATAGCTTTTCACTGAGGCGTATTATTTGGTTCGGTAAAAACTAACATTTCTAAACTCTTTGGCTTCATCCAAATCTGGCCAAGTGCTTGCGCTACGCTCATCAATTTTTAGATATTGAGGATGACTAAAGTTTTTGACTCGACTATCCGCGACCCAAACCTCAGGTGCAAATTTTAAAAACTCATCCAGAAAGAAACGATTGGATTGGTCATACAGTACATCTGCCGCCAATAACACATCAACTTGTTCTGACTGGTACAAATCGTCTAGATACTCGAGTTCAACATCATTCAGCAAGGCATTTTCACGACATGATGCAAGACTTACGGGATCAATATCACAGCAAATGACGCGTTTAGCACCTGCCATTTTTGCCGCAATCGCAACGACACCAGATCCAGCACCAAAATCTAACACAACCTTGTCTTTAACGTGATGCGGCTCAGCCAACAACCATTGCGCCATTGCCAGACCAGAAGCCCAACAAAAAATCCAATACGGTGTTTCATTCCAAATCCGTCGAATCACTTCATCATCTAAGCGGTCTGTTGGAAATACTGGCGGAATTAACCACAGTGAAATCGGCGTTTCAGGTAACTGCTGTGCGAGTAAATCAGTATTGGGAATCACCTGATGCAAGGCCTGTAACAAATGTTCAGGTGCTTTGGCAAATTGAAAAGTGCAACTCATATTTTTTGAATTCTAAAAAACCCCTCTTAACGAGGGGTTATTAATCGTTACGCTAATGCTTTTTCAGCAGCTTCTACAGTTTGACGAATCAAAGTCGTGATTGTCATCGGCCCCACACCACCCGGCACTGGGGTATAAGCAGATGCGATTTCTTCAATACCGACCAATTGAATATCGCCGACACCACCGCCATCACGCGGATGGAAACCTGCATCAACCACAACTGCACCTTGCTTGATCCAGTCTTTTTGGATCAACTCAGCTTTACCGACTGCACCAACGATAATATCGGCTTGTTTAACCAATTCTGGCAGATTTTGAGTACGCGAGTGGCAAATCGTCACAGTTGCATTGGCTTGTAATAACATCATCGCCATTGGTTTACCCAAAATAGCAGAACGCCCAACCACAACCGCATGTTTACCTGCGATTTCAATTTTGTTTTCTTGCAAAATGGTCATGATGCCCGCTGGCGTTGCAGAACCATATGCAGCCTCGCCCATTGCCATACGACCAAAACCTAAACACGTCACGCCATCGACGTCTTTTGCCAATGAAATCGCATCAAAACAGGCTCTTTCATCAATTTGTTCAGGCACTGGATGTTGCAATAAGATGCCATGCACATCAGGATTAGCATTTAATTTTTCAATTTCAGCCAATAATTGTTCAGTTGTGGTTTCTTTTGGAAGCTCAACTTTAAGCGAGTCCATGCCAACACGGCGGCAAGCATTGCCTTTCATACGCACATAAGTGGCAGATGCACCATCATCACCAACCAAAATGGTTGCCAAGATTGGGGTACGCCCCGATTTTGCTTTTAATGCTTCTACACGTACCAACAAATCCGTTTCAATTTGTTTTGCTAATGCACGACCGTCTAAAACCAATGCCACAGCGCATCTCCAAAGTGGGTATGAATCAATTGCGTAAATAATACATGATAATTTGAGCAATATTCTTTTAGATGTTGTTTTTATGTGCATATTCGCTCTAAACACTATTGTTTTTTTTTTAAAGGTTGCTAATATGTGCATCACCAAGAGATGGCGGGGTGGCAGAGTGGTCATGCAGCGGACTGCAACTCCGTGTACGCCGGTTCGATTCCGACCTCCGCCTCCATTGGTAAAGCCCGAGTGGTGAAATCGGTAGACACAGGGGATTTAAAATCCCCCGCCCACAAAGCGTGCCAGTTCGAGTCTGGCCTCGGGCACCATCTTTCAGCTACTGAAATATGGTGCAAATAAAAATCCAGCGTAAGCTGGTTTTTTTATGTCTGAATATTCCCCAATAATCTAAAAGAGGCAACCTAAGCAGCCTCATGGTAAATTGTTCATTTTCAGTTTTAGCTGTAGTTTGCCACGATAAAACAAACAATCCATACGATAAAATAAGCAAGACTCTGATCTAGCGCTTTAGCACGTTGGAATAAATACACAGGCACTAACCACACCATACCTTTAAATTTTTCTGTTTTCACCCCAGCTTTGTCCAACCGTTTCTCATCTAGAATAGAAAGCATAATATTTAAGGCAATGGTAATTACAAAATAATAGCCTTCCTCTACCTTATAAGTCGCTAATTCAACATTGCCCCCAGAGAATATGCCTGCGACAAAATATTCAAGAAATAGCCCTAAAATAGGTGCAAAAGCCAATACCCACACCATGGTATTATTTACATGCTGTCCAGTTAATGGAGGTGGAAGAGTATTATCAACAAATTGATTCAACTCAGTTTTTTCTAAAAATACCCAATCCTTTAAACCTTTTCTCCATACCACAGTGTCTCGATGCAAACCTCCTGTTTGAATAAGATTAATCATTTGTGATTGTGAAATTGCCCCTATACGCTCCCCATTCTTTTCATAAAACCATTCATTAGCCAAATTTTCTTCAAGATTAAGATTTTTTTCCATTATCTGCTTCCTATAAAAGTTACAGATTGAATATGTACAAGCTGTTTGACAGCTTATGTCAGTATTAAATATTTTTCTTATTTTTATATTTAATTTTTAAAATGACACTAGCTGTCATTCTCTTTATTTATAAATACGCCACATTAAACACCAATTAAAGAGAACATCATGATTATTGGACTTATTTTACATTATTCATCTTTGAATAAAGCAGGCATAGTTATTGATGAAAATTCTGTTCGCTATCAATTCTCTAGTGAAGAATGGCGAGAAGACATCGATTTAAAGTTGGGGTTTAAAGTCACATTTGATTTAAATCAGTATGATCAAGTCACTAACATTCGTAAGGAATGGCTTACCGTTTAAATCATCTCAAAGGCAAGAAATTAAATCTAAAATCTATTATCTGAGTACATACAGCTTTTAGATAAAGTTTAACTAAAACCAAACTCAATCGTTCAGTTTTTTATTGCCTCAGCCAATTCCACTTCAGCAGATTGATTTATCAGCTCTAAAAAATGATTAATTAAAATTATTAGAAAATCAAAAACCATAGATTTAATTTTAATCCAACTCATTTAATTGTTTACATACGATCAAATTTAACTCAATAAAATCATCCCAAACATACCGCTCTTTTAAATATTTTTTATAATAATCATCAACTCGACAAATTTCTGGTCGATTCTCATATATACCACATAAACGTGTATCTAAATCGTAGTAATGACAAACACCATCACCACGATCTAGATAAGCAGTCAATTCAGATAAATTGACATGACGGCAACATGCACCACATTGAGTACATGGAAACGGTTTCATTCTCTAGTTAACCCCAATAACCAATTTGTTGTGCTATCCTGATTACCAGTTTCAAATGGCAAAACGATGCCTTGCTTTTCAACTTCTTGCTTCAACACTAGATTTTTTTCAAATTCTGAGCTTTTTCGCTCTAACTGAGATGCAAATTGTGATAATTCATTAAGGTCTAGTCCAAACTCTAATTGAGTTAACTCAAATATATATCGATCTAGTTCAGTATTTATTTCTTTAAAATGATCAAGAGTCCGTTCATATTTTGTTTTAAATCCATCCAAATACTCCCAAAACTTCAACATAATAGGACTTTGTTCAATAAAATAGCTCAAACCCAAGGTAATAATACCAGTTGCAAGAGCTGTAAAAAAACCACGAATCTCTGCACTTAAAAAAGGCAGTGCCTCTAATACAACTAGATTCTCATGAATTATCGTCCCTGCAACAACACCTATACTCGCCGACAAAATTTTAAAAGTTGCTTTTGCAAGTTGGCCTGTACTTAAGTTTTCAGGATTAAAGAAAACTAACTTAGCAATATTAACTATATTCAACCATGTTTCACGAATCATCTTCCCCCAAATTTTTGTGGTTGTTAAAAATATATTTAATATAGTCGTCGTAATACTAGAAAATATTCCAGAAATTGTACCTGTTCCAAAATTTAATAAAAGATCTTTAAATCTTATCTTCACTCGCTCAACAATATTGATTATTGTTTCTTTCAAATCATTTAAAAAATCTAGAATTTTAAATTCAATCTTTTTATACTTTTCATAAATATTTGGTATCTGTTCTTTAAGTTCAAACCAAATTTCGGCAAAAACAAGACCAAGAGACTCTCTTAGCCCCATCTTAATTCCAGCTACACCTGCTGCATTTATACTTGCATTAAAAAATTTCGAGCTTGTATAATATGAATTAATCTGTTTTTCATTTTCAGCCCTTGCTTTTGCATCTACCTTTTTCATAGTATCAGGATTAACTTGCAGTAATTGCTCTAATCGTTCTTGCTGTACTTTTAGAGTGTTCAACGCTTGTTGATACTCATGTTTTTGTTGTGGTGAATCTTGCGGCATACTCTCTAATTTGTTTTTTAACTTCTCGATATTCACCTCACGACTTGCTATAGATTGTTGCAATGGTTTCCCATCTCCTAGCAACTCTGTAATGGAATGCTTATTCTTTACCTTATTAATTGTTTCTCCAGTTACGCACAAATTTGAGCTTTTATTTGCGAGCTCCACTCCATCAAGCCCTGCTAGGACTCGACCTGCATCATTATGAATTTCAACTGCTGCAATAACATGGTCTAAGTTTGTTTTTTCTTGCTTATTTTGAAAAGCAAATGTTTTATTATTCCTGTAGGCATCTTTAAGTTCACCAGATTTTTGTAATTCTTTATTTATTCTATTTGTTTCTATATAGTTTGCATGCCGATGATAAGCCTCTGAATCGTATTTTCCTCGACACTCATAATTTTGCATTTCTTGCTCTGTTGCCCATATCCCCTGCCTAACATTATGAATAGTATCAACATCACCACCTTTTTTATCTTCTAACAATAGAAAATCTAGACCAAAAGTCGTTACTAAACTTTTAGTCACAACTTTATTAATTTCTTCTGACCAATCAAATGCCTGTGCTACCATACCAACATCCAAAGTCATCCTTTACTTTATAAAAATAAAGGATGCATGATTATTTTTAATTAACGAGGATTTTTAAAATTATAAAAATCTTCACTTGCTGTTTCCAAAGCTTTATCCAATCTAGCTTTATCTAAAATCTGTATACCATCTGCATCAACTTGAATTTGAGGCAAATTATCATTACCTAAAATAGCCCCACCTTCAAAATCTCTTTTGACCTTAAATAATGGTGTCGAAATAAGCTTAGCCATAATAGCAGCGAGTATGATTCCATTTTGAATATATAAATTCGCAGTAGCGGTAAGATTTCTAATTTTTTCTTCATCACCATTTTTTACAATTTCATTTACATCCTTCAATAATTCAAAATACTCTTGAAAAATGACATATATTCTTTCTAATTCTGATGCAATTTTCTGAGCATATTGTTCTACCCTGAATAATTGCTCTTTTGCTTTATCCATTTTATCCACAGCATCAGCAATTTGTTGTTTAACATCTTGCGCATTTTCTAATGCTTTTGAACCATGTATCGCATAAGCAATACCAGCTACAGCCAATACAGGTGCAACTACAGCCCCACCTAAAACCATTGCCCCGCCAGCCATTCCCCACCCCCCAGCAGCTAGAGAGCCTCCTCCAATTGCAGCCATTGTTGCATTATATGCAGCTGCACCAGACAAAGCTGCTATTGGTGTTCCTGTGGAGGCTGCACCTAGCGCCATTACCCCACCATACACAGCAAATCCAGCTGCGGCACCAGATACCCCACCACCTACCGCCGTTCTCAAATAATCTGTTGCACTAATTGCAACCTCCTTAATTTGATTCAATTTATGCTTCGGAAGTTCAATTTTAGTATTTCCATATTTCTGAAAATTATTATTACGAAGTATCTCTTCAACTAACCGATCAAACCTATCAAAATCTTCACCTATTTTAAGTTCAAGCTCACCCAAACTCTCTAAGGCTTGGCTAGTATTATTATTAACAACATCAAATACATCCTTCTTATTACGATAGAGTTTTTTTGACTCTTCAATAATATTGTCTGCACGGCTTTTGTCTTGATAACCGTCATACCCTTTTTTTGCACCAACTGCAGCAGCGATAGCAGCACCTGCTAAAATAAATGGTAATGGCATAAACCTCTCCTATCAGTTTAACTTTAATATTTACCGAGCTAAATATTTTTTTAGATCAGCTTCCAACTCATCCTGTAAATAATCAGGACTTATAATCTCCACATGTGGAATCCAATACCGTACTAAAGGCAAAAGCTGCATTGCATGACTGATTTTACAAGAAACATCCCAGCCGCCATCTTCTCGTTCTATCAGATTATCATCTTGCTCAGGCAAAAGTTTCCGTTGCTTAAAATGCGAGATAACATCTGCATGGATTTTTAATTTAACCTCAATTTTTTCTTGTCCAAACCAAATACTATTTTCATCTTCAAGCTGTTTTAATACATCTGGCTTATGTTCAAATCTTTCTAAATGGTGTTGTTCATAAGATTTGTTGATACGACTTACGCGATAAGTCCGCAATTTTCCTTTTCTTACGGCTGCTAAATACCAACTACCATGATGATGAATTAAACGATAAGGTTCTACGACACGTGACTCTCCATTATATAGAAAACCAATTTGTTGCTTCTTTTCAATTGCTTCTGACAATATATCTAATAGATGTTCGAATTTACTTGAATCTTCATGAGCATACCCCTTTGCTGCATAGGTAAGCTGACCCTGATTTAACAACTTAGTTAAAAATGGTGTAGCTAAATTTGGATATAAACTATGAATACCTGACATCTGAGCAAAGACTTTAATATCTTTTTGTTTAAACAGCCCCATTGATTTGGAGTCTAGATAATATCGCTGTTGATCATCTCGCAGTAAAACTAAATTTGCTGACTCTAAACGACCAATATCACGGAAAATAGTACGTTCACTAACGTTCAGATCGTCTGCCAATGTTTTAATATCAAGTTTCATCCCACTATTTAACTTGACTAAAATTTTCGCTAAACGCTCAGCTAGTTGCCCACTTTTTTCAGAAACTTTTGCCATTATTTACCTAGTTTATTTGGTTTTAATCAATCTATGCTTATTATTCACATTGCTTTGACAGGTTGTGTCACTCAGAATTAATATCTTTTATTTTTTCACTCAATTTTGATAGACCATTCCGCTTAAAATAAAACTGATCTTATACTGATTAATTAATTATTTTTACTTTTATTATTTTTTTGAAGGACAACAGCAGTTATTGCCAAATTTAGAAAAATAAAGTCACTTTATGACAATTAATGAGAACAACGATAAGATCTAAGAGAAACATAGATTAAAATGGCTAATTCATCGAATAATGAATTAGCCACAACAAAACAACTATGCGACTTGCTGCCCTGTTTTCAATGGCAATAAGTTTTTATCCAAGCTCAATTGATAACCACGGGTTTTATCAATCACATATTCAGGCTTTTTGATCGAATCCAGATAAATCCATTGTGATTGCGCTTGAGTAGTATCAAATTGAACAATCAAATAGCCTCTTTGATTTAAATTGCAGTAATTCAACTCATCAATCAAAGTCGTAAATGCAAATTCAAACTGTTGCAACTGTGCCAATGGAATATTTAAGTATTTTTCCAAGCCTGGTGAAGACACTGAACTGGTTGCTAACTCTACCCCAACGAATGCACCATCTTTACTGTATAAATTTGATGACCATGCGTTATGCGTATCTCCCGCCAGCACCACGACTTTCTTCTTTAATTGCGCCAAAGCAGCATACACAATCTCACGCTCAGCAAAATAACCATCCCATGCATCTAGGTTATAAGGTGCAACCGTCAGAACACGTGCTTTTTCTTGTGTTGTTAAAGTCGGATCACCTTGTAATAACCGAAGTTTCAATTTTACTAATTCAGTGATTTGGGCATTCATCTTATTTAAAGTATCTGCACTCGGATTACCCGCAGTAATTTCAGCCAAAGCAAGTAGCAACTCAGCAGGAACTAACATCTTGGTCACTAAAATTTGCTGACCGAGCACATTCCAAGTTGCTGTCGACTGTTGCAGTTTTCCAATCAGCCAATCACGTTGGGTATAGCCCATTAGAGTACGTGCTGGATTGGTCAAATCTGCCTGGAATTTTGCAATATCCAAACCATTCGCTGTCATATAGTTGGCATAGTCCAATTGCTCATCACGCGCAATAATTCGCGTATCCAACATCGTTAATTGAACCAGATTACCAAAATCGAACTGGCGATAAATCTTGGTATGTTGATCATCGACAGGACGGATTGGCATCCATTCGAAATAAGCCTGTAAAGCCGCGAGCTTACGATCAAGGAATGGCCCTTCGTTTGGCTGATGATTTTCAGCCCCATCGCGCCATGCATCATTCGCAAGTTCATGATCATCCCAAATCACAATAAATGGGTGACGATGATGCAATGCCTGTAGATCTTTATCTTTACGATAGAGCGCATAGCGTTTGCGATAATCATCTAGTTTAATGATTTCCTTATTGTTGTCAGCTGCAAGTGTACGCCCCAGTTTAGCCGCATCTTCTGCTGCATAGCCGTCTGCACCATATTCATAAATATAGTCCCCCAGATGAATAACTACATCAACATTTTGCTTGGCCATTTCACGATACACATAGAAATAACCTGCTGGATAGTTTGAACATGAACACACCGCAAAACTGACTTTTGTCGCACTGCTTGGCAATGTCTTGGTTTGTCCGATAGGTGAAACCTTATCGCCGAAGATAAACCGATAAAAATAAGACTGATCTGGTTTTAAGCCTGTGGCATCCACTTTTACAGTAAAATCTTGCGCTGCAGCCGTGGTAACTTTATCGGTTTTAATGATTTGTTTGAATTGCTGATCTAAAGCAATTTCCCATGTCACTTGCAGACGGGCACTACTCTCGCTTGGCGTCAAGCGGGTCCACAAGATCACGCGATCTTGTAAAGGATCACCACTGGCAACCCCATGTTCAAAACTCACTTGCAATGTTGCTGTTTCTTGATCTGAACTGTCATTACAGCCTGTAAATCCCGCAGATAAAGACAACGCCCCGAAACCGAATAGACTTTTTTGAATGAGTTCCCGTCGTGAAATTTTTGCTGTCATTTGGATAGCTACCTTAATTTTATCACTATAAGTAAATGATTGAAATTAATGGGCTTAGATGAAGCTTTGATCTCAATTTGATGAAAGAATCATGAAAATATGATGACAATGCTTAATTTTCATCAGATAAGCACATGAATTGATTGAAAAGAAAGCAAATAGCAAGTTTTACTCTTGCCAAGTTTTAAAGTGTCCTCTATCATTGCGCACATGCCCGAGTGGTGAAATCGGTAGACACAGGGGATTTAAAATCCCCCGCCCACAAAGCGTGCCAGTTCGAGTCTGGCCTCGGGCACCATCTTCCAACTAGTGAAAGATGGTGCAAATAAAAACCCAGCGAAAGCTGGTTTTTTTATGTCTGAAATTTAAGACCCAGCATAAAAAAATGCCTTAATTCAAAAATTAAGGCATTCGATCTTCTTGATTTAGAATAATAAATAATTACTCTACGCGAATAATTTTACCATTCTCATCGTGATGAACGATGCTGATCTTCTGCTGACGTCCTACCTGAATCTCTTGCTCCGGTAATTCGAAATAACGCGCATAATCAGGCAAGGTCTTTTCAACAGCATGCTTTTTATGCACACGTTTAGCAGGCAACAATCCCCACAACAATAATGCAACCGCGCACATAAATAATGCAGTGACACCATGCTCAATGCCATCACTAAATGCAGCCATCAAACGTTGAGCAATATGCGTCTTTTGTAATTCAACCAACACCCACACTAAAATAAATGGACGCCATAACAGTAACCAACCCGCCCACATCATTGCAGTGGTGGTGGTTGAGAAGTAACGTTTATGCCATGGGAGCTGGCGACGTACATCAATAATCAAGCTATCTGCTTTCATTGCTTTTTACTCAGCAAAATGAATCTTTTCGATTCAACGAATTCCACGATCTGGGCTAATCCAACGGGCACGTTTCTCATCATTACGCAACAGCACCTTTGGAAAGGCGACGATTGTAGCAGTAATTGTGATCAACCAAAACACAAACGGGTACCAAATCATCCAATAATAATTTTTCCCTAGGTTTGGTTCATAACGACTATCCATCCATTTGCTTAAAGCAAACTGAATTAAACAGGTCGCACCTAATAAAATTCCACTACCGTATGGTAAAAATGGTGAACTCACCACCGCAAGAGCTGGAATTGCAAAGATAAAGTGCAATAACCAGATCACCGCCATGATAAGCATCAAATATGACCAAATGAGTGTCAAACATAGTTCAAACATCAACGGCCATAAAAAATTAAGTTTAGGCTTTAAAAACACATCAATATTTTTAACTAAGACCTGTGCGCCACCCATCGCCCAACGTAGACGTTGCTTCCATAGACCATTAAGGGTTTCCGGCATCAATATCCACACCAAAGCATTTGGCTCAAAGCGGACATCCCAACCTGCACGTTGTAATTTCCATGTGATATCGATGTCTTCAGTCAACATATTCGGTGACCAATAATCCACTTGATGAACAGCGCTTTTACGAAAGGCCGTGATCACACCCGACACGGTAAATAACCGGCCAAAAGTACGTTGTGCACGTTTGATCATGCCGACAATCGAAGAGAATTCCCCGACTTGAATTCGTCCAAGTAAAGTCGAACGGGTCCGAATACGCGGGTTTCCCGTTACTGCGGCAACTGTTGGATCTTCTAAGAAATGTCGTATCATCCATTTAGCGGCATGTGGATCAAGCAAAGCATCGCCATCAATCCCGATCAGAAATTCTGCATCGGTCATCAAGCTACCCGCTTGTAGTCCCATCGCTTTACCTTGGTTCTGTGCCAGATGTACGACACGTAATTTTTCATACTGTGTCGCCAATCGATCTAACACCTCACCCGTATTGTCAGAACTACCATCATTAATCGCAATCACCTCAAAATTCGGATAATCCAATTTGAGTGCATGGCTAATGGTTTCTTCAGCATTGTCCCCTTCATTAAAACAAGGGACTAATACCGCGACTTTGGGATACTCAGGTAAGGCCGCGGGTTGCTGATAGGGAGGATCTTGACGCTCTTTCCAATAAAAAATAATTGCGCCAACCATCCATAAATACGACATAAATAATGGATAGTAAAAAACAAATTTAATGGCATATGACCACAATAAAGCAATCCAACTCATCTACATTACTCGACTATGGTACTAATTGAGATGATTTTAGACCAAAAGCCTTATGCATAGTTTCTACATCTGGATGTCCTTTGATCGGATCATCTGGATAATAAGCGATATGCATTGCACCCTGCTCATATAAGGACTTAATCGTTGCCGCCATTTCTTCAGATGGTACTTTCTGGTCATTGCGCCAGTTTACCGCCTGTAACTCCATCACGGTCTTTTTAATGCCGTTTGGATACTGCTTCACACGATTCATAATGTCTGAATAGAATTTTGCAGGATTGTCCGATTGCTCCATATAAGGCATCGCCATAATCGCAGTAAAGTCATAACGATTTAGTGATTGCTCTAGAGATTGTGCATACCAATTTTCCGCATAAGCATTTAAAGCTACTTGCGCATAGAGATTACGAGCCGTCACCAAAAATGGCTGATACTGACGCACCTCTCCAGCCAATTCCATTGCAAAATCATCTAAATAATGGGTTTTATAAGCGGTCCACTTTTGCAAATCGGCATCATTGTCACGAATTTTAGCAAGATCTGTTGGCAAGCCTTGCTTGGCATATGCCGCCAACGCATCAGGACTGGCATCTTCATAATCTGACAAAGTCACATCATCATGGAACAACAAGCCATCAAACGGCGTTGATTTAGCCAAATCCTGATATATTTCTTTAATTGTTTGTCGTGCTGCTGGTGAGAATGGACTGAGACGAATATAGCCCATATTCAAATGCTCACCCGCTTTTGCTTGCTGGGTTTCCACTAAATCTTTCGACACTGGATCAGTTTTAGGCAGTTCCCACGCCAATAATGGCATCCATGCATATAGACGCTGTACAGGCGTACGGGTTTGAATTTGCCAAGCCACACGATTGAACAAATCTGCACGCATTGGAATATGACGATTTGGGAAATACACCATATCCGCAGAACCATTGGCATCTGGATCAGAAAAAGCCTGTAAATAGACCGTATTCACGCCCATACCATTAATACGATCAATCAAATGATCAAGATTACGTTCTTGCTGCTTCTCATCTGGATCATAGATATAGTCCAAATCGACATGCATAATTTTTTGCGGTCGATTATTGTCATTGAGATTCAGTTCGCGGTTCTTAATCTCCTGTGCTAAAGCACTGGTTGACATATTACCCTGAATCAAAATACGACTCATATTTTGTAGTGATTGCTTGGCATGATCCGCCCCATCATCCAAAGTAATGGTAATCGGCATCCCCAACTGTTTGGAGGTTTGTACCAACTGCATATTATAGCGGCCATACGGCCAGACCATCACGCGTGGTGAACGTAAACCATGTGATTTTAAGAGGTCATTGTTCTTTTTTAAATCTTGATAAACGCGAGCTTGATAAGCTGCATCACTTTCATAACTCTTGGTTTTAGGATCATAAATACGCGTAATCGCAGCAGGTTCTGAGTTTCCTTGCGGATTACCATTAATGCCTTGGTGTAAATGATAACTGTGGCTAGCGATTTCGACCAAACCACTGTCTTGCATTTCCTTGAGTTCATCCCAACTCAGGATTTTATTACGCTCAATCAGCTCCCCCCCAAAGTCAACTTTCTGGTCTGCTTTAGGCTCTAACCAAGATCCGACAACAGCTAACACCACTGGAATTTTTTTCGCACGAATAATCGGATAAGCATTTTGATAAAACGACTGATAACCATCGTCCACCGTCAGCAAAATAGGTTTGCTTGGTAATTTATATTTGCCTTGATGTGCTTTGATCAGTTGATCAACATTAATAAAGTGATAACCATTCTTTTTTAGCCAGTCGATGTGCTCACCAAACTGTTTGGCGGTAACCGCATAGCTTGGAATCAGTGCATCTTTTCGATCTGTAATTTCGTGATATCCAATGACAGTCAATGTGGTTGCATCGATTTTTGGATTTGCCGCAAAAGTTGTAGTACTGGCAACAACCCCAAACACAAGACCTAAAAAAGTTTTTAACGTCGGAGACACTAAACGTGTTGTCATAGAGATATCGTCTCAAGATTAGAAATTCGCTGATCGCAGATCATGCCTGCATCATCTTACAATTTTATGGACAAATAAGATGTTTTTAATGGTCAGCTGGAAGTACGGATTGTATTTATAATTTTAAAAGCTGAAAATAAACTTAAATGTATTTTTTATGAAATCAATCACATTTTAATTGAATATTTTTTGGTAAGCACACCACCCCCTATTTCAATATTTGAATTAGGGGGGATTTAAGCGTCGTCGTACGAGATTAATACTGTATTAATTGAAAATTGGGATGGTCTGCAAGCTGCTGTAAATAGTGGCGCTCTTTTTGATAAAAATATTTATTCAGACGGTTCACCCACTCACCTCGGCGGAAGCTCTGAATTTTTTTATGCACGCCATCATAATCCAATAACACCACATTGCTGTCATTCTCCCCTACTGCTAAACGCGTGATTTTATAGTCATGTGGTGCATACTGATGCGAAGGCTGTAAAGACCTGAGGATTTCAACCTTATAATCACCATCCATCCAGTAATGTTTGTCCGTTAGCGCTTTTTCATTGACCCAAAAACCAGTCTGGGCGCCATCATGGGTATCAATCAGAAAAAAATGATCTAACTCTCTTAATAGTTCTGATGCAGTGATATCCAAATAATCATTCATATCGACCTCTACTCACTCAAATTCTTATCATTACTTTTTGCCACATTTTTATCATCGATGAACTATAGCTGACTTACCCCCATCAACCTATCGTCACCTAAAGCACAATATTTCACACCCTGAGAATACCGATTTATGCTGTAACAATAAGGGTCATAGAAAAATTGCTCTTTTAACTCAAAGATATACAGGACTGTATATAGAATCAATATATTTTTCTTGGGCTGTAATAAAATTCAGATGAAAGAAATGTTTTTAAAATCAAAATCTTATTATACAATTATTAATATTATTTTATCTTTATGATTTTAAAGCGATTTAGCCTAAAAAAACTAAACCGCTTCAATTCATTCAATCAAAACTGGTTATTCGTCGCGTGTTTTTACATCGAATAGTTCAATTTCAAAAGTCAGATTAGCATTGGCTGGAATGATTTTGCCCATTTTACGTGAGCCGTAGGCCAAATGTGCAGGTACGATCAACTTGCGCTTTCCACCCACACGCATACCCATGATGCCCTGATCCCAACCTTTAATCACACGACCTGTACCAATCACAGTTTCAAAGTAGTTGCCACGATCTAAAGACGAGTCAAACTTGGTTCCATCTTCCAACCAACCTGTATAGTGAGTCGTGATCAAAGCACCACGAACCGCTTCTTTACCTTCACCTACTTTCAAGTCAATGATTTCTAATTCTGCACTCATTTCTATCTCTCCACATCACTCAAACTAAAATTATTGCAATTGTTGCCACTGAATGTCGACCTGTCCTTTGTCACTTAACAAAGTCCACTCACCATCCATAATATTCAACTGCAATTGCATGGTGCGTTCACATAACTCTTCAAGTGCTTGTGTGGTTTGTGGGGCCAATTGCCATACTTGCACATTACTTAAGGTTTTAATCTTGGTATTTTTCTGCCACCAATCATCCGATTGAGCGCCATAGGTCACCACTGCAACCTGTTTACAACGCGCACTGGCTTTTTTAACTTTATCTTCAGATGGACAACCGACTTCAATCCATTTCTCTAACAGCCCTGTCAGATCTTTTTGCCATAGTGCAGGCTCATCAGTTTCAAATAAATCTTTGGTAAATTCTAGACGCTCATCGGCAAAACGCGCATAAGCTAAAATACGCACCATTAAACGCTCAATGGTTTCAGAAGGATGCTGAGCAAGTGTGAGCTGATAATCTGCATAGATATGCTCATCCATATTGGCAATATTCAGATCTGCCTTATATATTGTTGCTTTTAGCGCCATAAACGATACTCTTCAATACGGTGTACTCAAATTTGGCGCTAAGCATACTCTATTTTACCCAGAAGCATGTGCGATTTGATCATGTTGATCATCAATCGGATTGATACGGCACTGCAATAATTGTGTTTCAAAAGCCAACCAGTCTCGTGTTGACTGACAAATCAGCTCAATTCGATTGTCGATGCTTTCCTCAGCCGATTTATAGTTAAACTGCTGCGGGTTAAAGTTAAAGCTTTTCCAACCTTGCTCAGTATTAAATATACCTTTAATACGCACCCAATCCTGCTGAGCACATAATAGATCCAACAAATCATAGAAGTTAAACTGCCAGCGTTTAGGCAGTTTCCAACCTGCTACCGTATAACCTTGCGTCGTTTCCACATAATGGTATGGCAGCTGTTTTATTTCAGGCAGCGGTTCAACAGCTTGCGTTTGCTGCAATCTTAATAAGGGTTGGATCTTACGTTGTACAGGTTGCTGCTGAATATCCAATTGTTGAATCTCTACTTGCCCATTTTCAGCTTCAATCCAATGCTGGACATAAGTGTCATATTCTTGTTTTAAAGCCACATAGGCTTGATGATCTGCTGCGGTCATACAATCGATATGCGATAACACCACGATTTGTGCTGCTTTTAATTGATCTGTATATAAATTCTGTTTGACCCAGTCTTGGTCATGTAGGCGACTACCATCCACAACAATGACTAAAGCTCGCATAGCCAAACTACTCTGCCAATGCGGTTCAGTCAGTTGTTCTAATAATTGTGCGGGATGCCCTAAACCTGTGGGCTCGATAAATAAACGATCCGGTTTGCTATCACTCAGCAGGCGGGACAATGCAATTTGCATCGGTAATTGACTACTACAACACAAGCAGCCCCCCAACAATTCTTTTACCGCATAGCCTTGTTGCTGAGTAATCAGTTGCTGATCAACACCAATCTGCCCGAACTCATTCATCAGAACTGCCCAGACCTCATGTTCTGGTTTCTGAGCCAATAAATGCTGCAATAATGTGGTCTTACCCGCTCCTAAAAAACCAGAAATAATATGGGTAGGCACTGTTTTCGGAGCAACAAGCTTCACGATAGACTCGCATTAAAAATTTATTTCATTCTAAAGCGAAAAATTGATGAAATAAAATAAAGAATGGTTTTACCCATAATTAGATACACACCCCATCAATCAAAAATAAAGTGATATACATCACAATTAAAATCTAAAAATCTTATTTAAATATTCAAAATAAATGGTTTATTCAATTAAGCATTTTTTAGAAAACCAAACTTAATGTTTAAAACACGTAAAATTAGCGATTATTTTTTAACCATAAAAACATATTTACATACATTTTCATCCTTAATTTCTCCATGCTGTTTTACATAGCAGCTACAAAACAGCACGCAATATTTCATATTGTTAAGATAGTCGTAATAGATTGTTAAGAATATTGCCGCAAATGGGTTTGGCACATAGCATGAACCTCATGCCGAAATTGAGAGATTTGGATTAACCGAATCATCCCATGAAGGTTGTTATTTTTAAATGAAATAAGGATGCCAAACATGAAACTGATTAAAACTGTTCTTGCGACTACACTTACTCTTGCAGCAGCGTCTACATTTGCAGCACCAGTAGAAGCTCAAACTGAAGAAAAAGTCGTTGTTTCTACTCAAGAACAACCTGAAACTCAAGGTCAAGCTGCAACTGATGTAGCAGCAGCTGAAGCGCCTGCATCTACACCTGCACCAACAAACTAATTAGATCTCAAGGTTCCTCCAGTTCCTTAGACTCACATTGGTAATGATTTAACCCTTACTTCATTACCAATGTAAAAAAAGATCGAACCATGCTGCGGTTCGATCTTTTTTGCATCAGCACTCTATTAAAAACTGAGTACTAAGGGGTTTTCTTAAAAACACTGCATGAAGGTTGATGAACTTCTTGCAACCGTATTGCCTTACGCTGCTCAGCAGCTTCAAAACGACAACGCTTCCATTCTGTATCCAAATTTAGCTGTGGAACTTCTTTTGGCTTACGCTGTTCATCTACGGCAACCATGGTGAAATAACAAGTATTGGTATGTCGAATTGTCCGCTTTTGAATATTTTGCGCTTCAACACGAATGCCGATTTCCATTGAAGTACGGCCGACATGATTGACACTGGCAAGGAAAGTTACCAATTCACCGACATAGATGGGTTCTTTAAAATTGACGCGATCAACCGACATGGTTACCACATAGCTACCTGAATATCGACTGGCACATGCATAAGCCACTTGATCGAGCAACTTGAGAATCGTTCCACCATGAACATTACCTGAAAAATTTGCCATATCAGGTGTCATTAAAACCGTCATCGTCAACTCAGACTGGTCATCAGGTGCTTGGTTTGCTTGATCTAATTGATACATGAGAGCTCATTGAGAATGCAACATTGTTATTATCGTTCATTCATGCGCGTAAAAATATGCGCAAAATGATAAAACATCATCAATTATTTTTATATTCTTTCTATCATTCAATTCAAAATAATGACAATGAAACTGTTTTTATCCAAATACGCTCTTCAAACTGGTAGATGAATGAAAGAAAAAACAGCTTCAATATCAGATATATTAAATCAAGCTAGAAGGTAATTAACTCAAATTAGCTGAACGGATCAGACCAACGATACCATTTACAATCATATCAATTGCAATCGTACCAATCAGCAAAGCAGATAAACGTCCGACAATATCAAAATAGCGATCGATATATTTTGCATGTTTATAGCGTAAATGATCATGACCAAACTTCATCAAGATCAAAATACTACAGGTTAGAATCAAGGTAATTGCAATAACAGCCATTGCCCCTGTAAAAGGTACACTCACCCCAGTCACCACCGCCGCACTAATTGTGCCTGGACCGATCATAAATGGCATCGCGATAGTACCCGCCAGATGTTCAGGCGCACCCCGCATTTCTCCGATCGTTTCTGCACCCTGGAATACATAACGGTAACCAATGACCAAGAAAATTAAGCCACCAAAAATTTGAAAAGATTCGAAACGAACATTTAAATAGCGACTAAAAATATTCTCACCGCCCCAGGCAAATAGAATAAATACCCCGAAGGCAATCAAACTCCCCTGTATCAAGGCTTTACTAAATACCTTTGCATCGGTATTACGGATCATCCCCACCATATAAACACTCATCAGGAAGGGATTGAGTAATGAGAAAAATAATGCAAACGCATGAATATAAGGAGAAAACATAACGGTCTCTTTCATCTGCGAAAAACTTAACTGCCTGCAATCACAGGCAAGGTTTAGAATAGCAATACAAAATTAATTTAGGGCTTGCTTACAACCTACTGTGGCATTCTTTAGAGAATCATCTTTATTCAGATCAAGATTAACCCCTAATCCCAATAGACTCATGTGAATGTTGGCCTTACTATTATTCAACGCTTTGACTTTAAACTTGACCCCTTTATCACTGTATAGGGTGTTATCGACCAACTTTACCCGATAAGACATAACTTCCTTACGGTCATCCATACACAGCAACCCACTGCCTTGACGGTTCAGACTTAACGCGACTGATGCAGCACCCGCTTCACCAGTCCAACTTCCAGCAAATGGAATCGGGGTTGTGGTGAGCTGGTTAAATTGAGCAGGCGACATTGTTGTAATCGAGGTACAGCCCACTAAAGCAAATGCAAAAATAACGGGGAATAAAATCTTTTTCACAACCATCACCTAAAACGATAAAAATCAAATAATTCTTAACATTTTCACATATCAGCAATTTTTTAATTTGTACTCCATGTATATGACAAGTATCGGAAATGTAAAAACAGTTTAAATAAATCCCAATCCAAGATTTATATTCAATTTCATTTTTTGAATTAGCTTTTATCAAGACAACTACAATTTAATATTTTCATTAGCATAACCCTCTCAACATTCGATAATTTTTTAAGAAAACGGAATGCCAATCTTTGGATAAAAGGTATACACGAATAGAGTTAAAATAAATAAAAAATTAAGGCTTGATTTTCAGCTCGATCATCTGTAGATTTTCTTTTTGAGCGAGTGATTCAAATGACTTTCCAATCTATATTTGAAACTTTCCAGACTCTTCCGAATGGAACGGATGCCTACAAACAATTAAAAAATCAATGTGAACAAGCGATTGTTGCTGCAGAGTACCCGCTAGAACACAGTGCTTTATTGCTGATTTATGGTTTTGCAAAAAACTATGTCTTACTTTATGAAGATCAACCTGTTACACCAGACTTTTCCAACAAAGTAAAAGCTCAGCTTTTAACTTATATGAATGAGCTCAACCAAGCGTTAATAACCCAAGATGCAATGCACATATTAACCGCCCTTAATAATGTCTCTACCCAATATATCCAAAGCTCTAGAATATTTTAATGATTTAAAATATCGAATTTGAATCAAGCTTCTAAATCAGTACTTATATGACATGATTATAAGCAAACAATTTATAAGCTTGGTTACGAGTTTTATTTATACTGTGGCTTACTTACGCCAAAATTAATCGAGCATGATTTACAATATGTTCAGTCAAAAGCTGTAATGGTTTTGACTGCTGATCCCAATGATGCCAATACAGTGGAATATCAACACTAATATCAGGCAATAACCCAACCAATACTTCTGCTTTATTTTCAATATTCAGTTGTAGCTCGGGCACCATGCCATAGCCTAACCCCAATTTAATGGCGGTCACAAAAGACTCTGATGATGGAATTAAATGACAAGGATAAGTTCCTTTCATCAATCCATAATTTTTTTCGAGAAGATCGAAATGCATACGGTCTTTTTCATTAAAAATAATTGCGGGTGCAGCGCGTAATGTTTCTCGATGAATTCCCTCTGCAAACCATTTCTTTTTAAATTGCTCAGTTGCCATCATGCGATAACGCATCAGTCCTAAATATTCAGCATGACAGCCTCGCATCGGCTGATCTTCAATCGAAATACAAGCACTGACTGTGCCCTTTTCTAATAATGAATAAGTATGCGACTGGTCATCTGTTCTCAGCTCAATCACGATCTTTTCTTTGAGTAACACTTCCTTTAATGCTGGAAGTAACCAGGTTGCCAAGGAGTCCTCATTAGAACCGATCACGGTTTTAAAAAAATGTGACTCTCCTGCACCCGTCAAACCATGCAACAGGTTTTGCTCTAAACGCCTGATGTGCTGTAAATGCTCAAACATTTGTTGACCTGCTTGCGTCAAGACACAAGGGCGACCACGAATCAATAGCAACTGTCCCAGTTCTTTTTCCAGTGCCTGAACTCTTAAAGTCACCGCTGATGCAGTAATGCACAGCTTCAACCCTGCTTGTTCAAAACTTCCATTTTCAGCAACAGCAAAAAAGGCCTCACATTGTTTATTGTCCAGCATAACGACCTTAAAAAAATTTAGCTAAATCCAATTAATCTTAATTCTACTGAATTTTTAAAAGAAAAAAAGATGATGCTAAACTCGTAACTTTTCTCTCTGAAAAGTTCTCATTCTTTTAGGCAATGGATCTACCTACTTTCAAGTAGGATTCTGATTTGCCTTGGCGTCACGGGGCTTTCCAAGATCGTTATTAATTTCCCCCTGATCACGACCAACGCAAAATGCCTCTGTCCTGATTGAGGTAGATCAAGCCAGTCTTTTTCTCAAATAAATAATACTAAGTAAAGCAAATGCCAAGCCGATAAAGGACGGCGCATAGCCAAAAGGCGTTGCTAACAAGCCAACGATGACGGCTCCAGCTACTGCCCCTCCATAATTAAAAATATTAACACGCGCAATAATTTCATCTCGTCGACTTTCATCTAAACGACCTACAGCAGAATAGGTCAGTGGAACCAACGCACCTACAGCGACACCAGCCAATGCAAAACCAACAATAACCGTCACTAATGAATGACTTATTCCAGATAATACGCATCCGAATGCTCCAATCAGGAGCGTGACCAAAGCAACCCATGTTGCTGTTTTAAATTGCAGTAAATAATCAAGACTTAAGCGTGTGAGCAAAATTCCTATTTGATAGGCCGCATAACCTAAAGGAGCAATGGTTGCTGAACTTGCTAAAACGTCTTTAAGATAAATGGAACTCCATGTACTGATTGCAGAATCGACAGTGAACACAATCAGAATAATCACGCCAAAAATGAGAAGTTGTTGATATGGAATCGCTGCTTTCTCTTGAAGATGTATGTCTGAGCATTGTTTTTGTTGAAATAAGCAGTGTCTAGAAAGTTGTGAGGTGACGAATGCAATCACCACTGCAATGCATAATGCTGTCGTTGCTCCAAGTGTAGTTGAAACAGTGGCTGACATCATTAATGCCCCTAAAAATGCAGCCGCGGTATAACATGCAAAAAAACCACCAAAGACACTTTTACCAAGTCGTTGTTCCATGATAACTGCTTGCATATTCAGCGCTGCATCTAAGCAACCGAGTCCAAGTCCATAAAGCAAAAAGCTCGCAATCATGACAATCACATTGGGACTAAATGCAGCAATTGCGATTCCTATGGCTTCAAAAATAAAACCAGTCACAACGGCAAGTCGTGATCCAAGTTTTACCGCGATACGATCAGCTAAAATTGAGCCGAGCGCTGCTGCAATGCATACCCCCAGAATAATCAGCGATAACTGATCATCTGAAAGTCTGAATCGGCCTTTTATTGTAGGGAGTGCGGTCATCACAGTCGCATAACCCAGACCTTGTGTGGCAAAACCGAGCGAAATCACTGTCCTTGTTTTACTGAGCATTCGGTTATTTACATTTTGAATATGATGATTGAGGTCCATGCCTGGCTCGCTTAGTTCTTTTTTAAATATTTACTGGGATATTCCCTCGAACACTTCCTGTGTCGATTGCTTTTAATTTTGATCTAAAACAATTCTTAAAATAAGGGCAATAATTGAAGAATAAGGGGGGTAATTCGGACAACAATATCTAAGCTGCTTTGTTGTACTCCCACCTTTAAACCTTAAAAAAAATTTAGCCAAACCAAAACAATCTTAATTTTACTGACTTTTATAAATATAAAAAGATAATAGCAAACAGTAAATTTTTAATGGAAAAAAAGCATCTAACACTTGATCTAAGCGTTAGACGAACTGCCTTTGCCTAAGCATATGCACGTTGTTTTCCATCCAAAGCCAACACAGACCACCCGATACGATTGAGGAACCAAAATATGACTGCATTTTTCTATGGGCTCGGTATTGGCTTTTCTTTAATTTTAGCCATTGGTGCACAGAATGCATTTGTCCTCAAACAAGGTTTAAAACAGCAGCATGTATTTTGGGTTTGTTTAATCTGTGCACTTTCAGATTCTATCCTAATTTATCTGGGGGTGATGGGCTTTTCAAAAATCGTGATCGACTTTCCTTTGATTGTGACCATTGCCAAATACTTCGGTGCTGCTTTTTTATTTTTATATGGTCTCAGAAACTTTTACTCAGCCATCAATAATAGCTCAGCACTGAATCCTAGTCAGATTGAGAAAGATTCCCTCCTTAAAATCATTGGCATGTGTCTGGCCTTTACATGGCTGAATCCACATGTCTATTTAGACACCGTGATTCTGGTTGGTTCGATTTCAGTTCAGTTTGCCGATCACCTGTACTGGTTTGCGGCTGGAACCATACTTTCTTCATGGATCTTCTTTTTCACTTTAGGCTATGGAGCAAGAGTTTTATTGCCTTGGTTTAAAAAAGCCAGTTCTTGGAGAATTCTAGATGTTGTCGTTGGACTTATGATGTGGGCAATTGCAACGAAGCTGTTAATCTAAATACAGAGAAATAAAAAAACCCTTATTTTCATAAGGGCTTTTTCGTATTTGGCGGAAGCGGTGACAGTCAAATTAAAAAAACAATCACTTGATTTATAAAAATAAAATATTTTATATTTAATTTTTTACTACATAGAGATTTCTTTTTTCTATCTATTTCAAAATAGCAGCTTGTTTATCTTGGCTGATATCAGTTCGATTCCACTTTTATATCATATTAGTTTTCGAACTCTAACAGGAGAACAATACTCACTATGGTTGGTGCAAATGACTTAGGCTATATAGATCCTAAACAAAACAGAATGATTACAGCACATGGTTTCCGTTCTACTTTCCGTGACTGGTCAGCTGATAAGATGGATTATCCACGCGAAGTCTGCGAACATGTACTTGCACATAAATTACCAAATAAAGTTGAAGCAGCCTACTTACGTGGAGCTTATCTTGAGATAACGTAAAGGCTTAATAGCTGATTGGGCTGAATTTTGTTGTGCGTACTTTGAGTAGACATCATAAAACGAATACTTCGGCCATCTTAGACTGAAGCATTAGTTTTAAATGGAATTACACAAAATAAGTTACAGGCTCCACCAATATGAAAATATTGGAGCTTTTTAACTTGCCTCAATTCCCCCGATCATTCTTATAGCAAGAGACTTAAAGCTTTAATCACAGTTCTTTCTCAGAATCATTGTAGGGACTCTTTTTTTATAGATTTCGAACTTTTTAACAAGATTTTTGTCTTTCTCACCTGCTACTAACTCATGCCCAATAAGCTCCATATCACTACCATCCGAATGAGTACTATCAACGGCCATAAGTTCCTTTAAATCATCATCAGCGCCTAAAACCCCATTCTTATACCTATATGTTAAATAGTAAGTTTCTATTAAAGTCTTTTTCTTAAATCTAAAGTCATATTTTTCTTGGCCAGATTCCCCATAAAGATTAAGTATAAGGTGACAAGAATTTTTACCTTTATATAGCTCAATTCCCCCACCTTCTGCACTTATCTGCTCATCTGTCAGATCTAACTCGAATACTTTATTTTTAATATCCTGATTTGCAGAACTATTACAAGCCGCTAAAAATATTAGCAGCAGTATATAAGATTTAGAAAAATATTTAGTTAACATCGTACTTTACCTTACAAGAATCTCCTCCAACTAGATCAAATATTAACTAACATTTGTCTAAAGTACTTTTATTCATTTTCTTTAGATAATTGTTCAAATCTGTACGTAACTCATTTTGGGTATCAGAATCATTAATGAACTCATCATATTTAATATTCTTTGATTTTTTTGTTGCTTCTTTATCCAGAAATATAGAAAAAAAACTCCGCGTATATCCTGATTTCATTTTTTTATTCGAAAAATATATAACATCTTCATATCCACCAAAGTTTGATTCATTATTTAAAATAGCAACAATTGCACATTCTCCATTTTTCATTTTATATATTGTTGCATGTTTATCTGACAGCACTCCATTTTCATATTCATAAGGGATAACAATTGATTGTAATTTATTAAACTTACTGGTTATTTGAGAGCCAGTATAAGTATAAGCTAATGCTTGATTATCAATACACCCAACGATAGACAACGTTAGGACAAAATAACCTATAATTTCTTTTCTCATAATTTCACCTAAAATTTTAACTTTTTATAGTTTTTTACACCTAACTCTAAGAGTTGGGGTTTTAAATCACGCCAAGTTTTCCCATTTGGTTGTAACTCAAAATGAGGCCAATCTTTCTTTTTCCATGTTCCCCCCCAGCCTAAACCTAATTTCAGACCTATTGGTCCTAATGCTTTACTATCCAGCATAGACTGATTAGCATTTGTAAGATATGTTATTTCTCCATTTCTGACTGAAACAATATCTATTGCCAACCCGTATTGATGGTAACTCTGTAGAGCTTTAGCATTAGTATTGGCACTTGGTAAAGCATTTTGAGTTGATGGGCTTCTATAACCATCTGTAATAACCCATGTAATACCAAGTTGTTGATAAGCAGCATTTATTAATTTAATAACATATGGTTGATACACAGCATGTAATTCAGCTATTCGAGCCAAAGTCCTTTTGTAGTGTTTTTCTCCACCACAAGCTTGCGGCAATAAGCCATTTACATTGACTGGCGTAGAGGCTTCAACTTTAGCTACAGGTGTTTTTTCTTTATTTTTAGAAGCATCTTGGGTAACTTTTGGTAGTGTTGCAGGCTTTTTCTCTTCATTTTTCTTCGGTGTTGTAGGTTTTGATGCTGTAGATGCTACTTGACGATCATAAACTCTCAACTTTTGATTATGGCTCAATCTATCACTAGTAAGACCGCTTAATTTTTTGATTTCATCAACCGTATTGCCTGTAATTTTTGCAATTAACGGCAAAGTATCCGTTTGCTGGACAACGATAACCTTGGTTTTTTCTTGTTGATTTGGTTTTGGTGTTTGTGGTTTAGACTTAGTTTCAGGTGGTGGCGTTGATGCTTCAGATTTTCTGACTGGAATTTTTAAAATTTGCCCAGGTCTAATATCAGTATCACTTTTTAAATTATTAATTCTAATTAATTCATTTGTAGTTGTATGATTATCATCAGCAATTCGACCTAAATAATCGCCTTCGGCAACAATATATGTTGATCGTACATATGTGCCAGTTGCGACATCTTTGGCTGAAAGATTTACTCCTTTGAGTAAAATTTTAGGGCTACGCACAATAAAAACAGTTTTTTCACCAATAAGCTGTATTTTAACTTGAGAGTTATATTGTCCAGTAACTATACTTCTTACTCGAACATCAATAATTGTACCTACAGGACGTTTAATCCAAACAGATTCACCACTATCAGAAGTTATATAATCAGAAATCAATGTCGATCCAACCCATAGTTGGTGAACTAACCCTTTTATTGGCTGATCAAGAGCATCTAAAAACTTGATATTTGCTAAACAATCCATGATTAGATCCCATCCTCATGTTCATGGCTACCTTGTGAACCACAACTACAATTATATTCAAAATCATCAACTTCACTTTCATCATCCACGGAAACAGTCCAATCATCATCCTTACCAATAAGAATGTCATATCCTTCATTACTAGAAGTATTCATACGTTTAGTCCGACCATGTTCATCTAAAGTTCCTGAAATATAAATATTATTTATATTATTAATTAATTTATATTGAACCTTTGAAAAATCAGCTTCATAAAATAAATCATAAAAATCCCATTTATTAGTAAAAGTCTTAATATCACTTACAATAGGGAGAGATGGTATTTCAGCTTTTACTCTTTGCCCTCCCTCAAATAAATGCTGCCCCGCCTTCACCTCAAACTTGCCACTGGTGATAGGGAAAATTCCTGAACCATTCAGCTTGAGTTGTGATGGACCACCAGTAAATACAATTTCTTTAGGACTGATGATTTCAATACGGTCCTCAGTCGAAATAATCTGAATACCCTGCTTGGCAAGTAAATCCATGCCATCCGACTGGGCATGTACTTCAAACTTACCTTTGGCAGCCACTTGTTTGATCCCACTTTGTGCGGCAAATAGGCTGATTCGATTTTGCACATGTGCAACCAGATTTTTTTGCGTACTCAGGTTAATGCTACCCCCTGCAAACTGATTGATCTGTCCATCCGCGGATACATGAATATCGTCACTGGTGCTCAGTCCAATCCCCGCAGGTGAATTCAATAACAATAAAGCTTTTTCAAATTTTGCGATCTTGTTCTGAATTTGATCTGCAAACTCTTTTAACTGCTCTAAAGACTCAATTTCATCGGTTTGCTGATTCTTGGCAACTTCACTTAATGCTTTGGCATTGTTTTGGTTGCCTTCTAGCTGTTGCTTGGCTGGCTGTGCATCTAGATGTTCGCCTTGAGCCTGATCCTGTTTATAGGTGGAAAGCAGTAGACCTTCGCCTGCACGGACTACGCCCCATTGATCGGTACGGAGTTCAAAACCTTCTCCGCGATCTTCACTTGTCGCGATGTCTTTTGGATGGCTGAGTTTACCTAAATTGAGTTGGCTAGCAGCATGACTACTTTGCAGTTGTGCACTAATCTGCCCCGTGGTGTCATCAAAACGCAGTTGGTTAAAACCTTCACCTTGATATTCTTTGGACTTGATCCCTGCCAGTTTTTTGGTGTCAGGTAGTTTGCCTTTATCATCGAATTTAGTTGGATGACGTTGCGCCTCATGAATCCGCCCAACCACATAAGGACGGTCAATGTTGCCATCAAAGAAGCTGATCACTACCATCTCCCCAATTCTCGGTAAGAAGCGTGCGCCATAACCTTCACCCGCCCAAGGGGTCAGTACATCCACCCATGCTGAATCGGTGTCGTTGTCATTAGCACCCGCACCACCATCGTGGCTATGATCGTCATTGCGGGTAAACAGGAAGCGGACTTTGATCCGCCCCCATTCATCCACATGGATTTCTTCACCGCTTGGCCCAACCACTTTTGCGCGCATTGGATGAGCTGTCGGTCTTTGGGTTAAGGGATTATATTCAGGGACAAGCGTAATATGACGTCTTTGCAGGACTAATGCGTTGGCTTGGCGTTCATCTTGCTGATCGGTGTACACTTCATTCTGTTGCCAGTTGCTTTGTTTTAATAAGACAGTGACTTGATCTGTCAGGTCTTTCGGTAAGTTATTTTGGTTATAGAAATTCTTTGATGTGATCAGAAATTCTTTATCTGAGCCATCGTGCCCATCAATTTCTGGATGTTCGTTAAATTCAAACCAGTAGCCAACATGTGCATCACGTACCGTTGATGTTGCAGTAAATTGTTTGGCTTGTGAGTCGTAATAGTTGCTCAGGTTTTCATTGAACTTTTCAATCTGGCTGTTGCCTGATTTTGTTACACCATCTTCACCATTCAAGTCTTGTATCCATGCAGGTGAAAAATGCCATGCTTGTTCTAGACCTAGACTGGCATTATCCTGATTATCGCTATGACTGTGTTTGCTTTGAACTGAACCAGCCCCTTCCTCTGTTTCCAATGCATCGGCTTGCCAACGTTGGATATGCACTGAAGTCGGTTGGATTGAGCGTAAACCTGTAAATGCTGTGATGCTGTCCTGTTGTTCTGTCGCACTACTCCGATGAAAACGGATGCTACGTCGATCCAATGCCTTGTATTGATCATTGCTGTCAATCAGTCTGAGTTTTTGTGCTTGGATTTGTTCACTTGAACTCGATACTTTTAGCTGTGCTTCATCAATTAAAGTACTAACACCTTCGGAAAATAGTAATCTTTGAATGAATTCGCTGTCCAGTTCATTATTCTGCATAATGAATGGTCTTACATCGTAGTCCTTGGTTAGCCCACTGATATCCAAAGTCAGACTTGAAGCAAATAAGGAACTCCGTTGCTGCCACTCAGAAAAAATACATTGCACGACATCAACAACAGATTTCGCCATAAAGACGCGGGAATTTCTACGATGTTTCCATAATGCAGTTGGGTCTTCAATCGTAAGACGATAAATTGTCAGTGCGCCATCACTAGCACCCACATCCGCTTTAGTTACAATGCCTGAAATACGATTTAACTCAGATTTGTCATTGACGATATCTACGGCTACTTGGCTACCAATAAACTGCTTTAAAGGGATCGTTGCTGAAGTTGAAAGGCAGATCAGTTGTAACTGAACTCCGTCATTAATGGCATGTGTTCCATCAATACGCTGGAGAAAGACTTGGTCGTTAAGTTTATTATTACTGAACTGCACATGAATCGCACGCTTCTGCGCAGTAAGCCCAAGTTGCTCTAATGCAGCATAAATATTATTAAACATAGCTTATTATTGAGTTTAGGTTGTGACAAATTTTAATCAAAAATGACGTAATTTGTCTATACAGACCTGTCTAAAACATTCGTGAAAATCGACTATTTATGTCTCTTTTTGTTTAAGCTTTTTAAGTCGCATTCGACGATATTTAAGTTGCGATTTAGTGAGTTGATATTTCTCTCTTAATTGACTCACTTTTAAATTTCTTAATTCTGTTGCATGTTCTAATACCCACTTCTCCATATCTACTTCCCTCACCACGCCAATAGTTTCTTTGATGTTTAATCTGCGTCTTAATGCCTTGCGGGCATTATTGATCTCATCCGTTGTGGTATTGAGCTGTTCCGCAATTTGTTTAATTGACATCTGAGAATTTAAAATAGTCGCTTGATGTTGATAACGCCACTGCCAAGTATCTCTTAAGTTTTTGAGAAAATCTTCAGTCATCACCGTTAGATTCAATTCAGCGCAGGCCAATTCATGGAATTTTCGGGCTGTATATTCATCTGTCTGAAGCATTTTTTGTAATACTTTGGGGCTTCGACACTGGGCAATTTCCTCTTTATGTCTGAGATAGATTTTTTCTACAGCAAATTGGCTTTCGTGATGACGCGTTCCTTTTCTTTTGATTCCAACTTCAGCAACCAAATAGTTAGAGTAACTTTTAACAATGCCTTTTCGAAGTCCATATTTTTCCAATAACATTGGATAGCTATAGTACAGGATTTCATTTTGATGCTGGATAATCCAATCCCTGTCACGCCGAACAACTTCTTTTTGGAGATTTAAGTTACGTCTTATCTTGGTTGCAGTGGAAGTCGATATCCCAAGTTGCTCTATCGTCTCACGATATGTAACTGTTTTTAGATACTCAACCAACTCAAATGTAAGAATAAGAGATTTTGAACCTACTCGTGGTACGCCATATAACCAACCAAAATTTAAAGTTAGTTTGGTTTGTGTTTTTCGTTCTTCATAAACATCCCAGTCTTCACCCTGCCAATCCTTAATTGTTTTTATTGGATAAAGAATATACTTTTTAGCCATAATGATTTATAGAGCTTGTTTCCGTGATTGATTGGTGGTTTTATCAAATACTGTATAAGTATGCAAGGCGGCCCTACTTTATTGGCTTAGGCTTAAAAAGAACAATCAACTTGCATATTTTTTGATTTAAAGAATTGATTAAATGCATCTTTCTCTTGTAACCAAGAAGAAACCGTTTCCCAATTTTTCTCATTAAAATTTTGCCAACGAGCTAATCTCTCAGTCTGGTACTTCTCTCGCTTAATTTTATCTTTATACAATTGAAGAAACTCTAATTGTAGGCATAGCCCACGAACACTTTTATCCTGATAAATTGAGTACTTAGAATATTTGTTCAATATATCTATTAACTTTTCGCCTTCTCCACTTTGATATAACACTCTAAGCCTATTCAGATCATCCAAGTAAATTTCATCGTTAATAGGATTCAGCGGTACATTCTGATTTAGTAATGCTTTATACAAGTCATGCTTATATGCCAAATCTTGCCAATTTGATGCCATAAGAATTTCTTCAGCAATTGCCAAACGGTTTTTCAGTGTATCCTTAGGATAAACAATAAAAAAATAATACAATCCTAGAAAAATAATGAACATCAGAATGATTGAGAGTAACCTCCAAAAATTTGTTCCTTTTATAATTTTCATCCAAAATTATTTCCAATAATGTTCTTTCAAAAATAAGTACGATATATATTCTATATCAAAAAAATTTTGATAATGTCGTAAGTGATCAATCAAAAACTCTAACAGATACGCCTCAAATTAAATGTATTTGTGGTTTTCTTAGAGGACTAAGTACACACCGCTCTCAATCTCAGATCAGAATAAGAATCTCAATAAGAAATTATCCTGACTACGTACAATTTAAAAAGCATCAAAAATAAATACACAGCTCATTTATATATCGGTATGTTTTTGAAGTTTTGTGAGTGTTCAATTTCACTTTTATCTAAACCTATCTGAATTATTCTTATTTTGGCTATTCCAATCCAGCATTTGATGTGGGGTAAATTAAGGGGTAAATCTACAGACAAGAAAAAAGCCCTTATTTTCATAAGGGCTTTTTCGTATTTGGCGGAAGCGGTGACAGTCAAACTAAAAATATAATTTATTGATAATAAACAATTAAATATTTTAAATTATTTTTTTACTACTATTTTTACTACAAAAAATTCAATTCTTTATTTGCTGCTATTTTATTAAGTGAACTCAATTTTCTTCAATAATTTGGTGATTGTACATTAAGCGCAATAATTTTGAGATATGGCTCCAAGTACACTAACTGACTACCCACGTGAACTCTATGAAAATGTACTTGCTCATAAGCTACCAGATGAGGGTGAAGCTGCTAACTTTCTTGAAAACGTAAAGCTTTGATGAGTGCTTAAGTAGAATAATTGATTGTTTATAAAGTTGTAGGGCAACTCTCTACCCTACAACTCAAGAAGTATTAATAAATGATGGACTGATTCATCATGAGATCAGCTACTGATAATTGTTCAGCTTGATTAGTAAGAATGAGAAGATCTTTGGGATTTACATTTGACTGACTACGAACACTCAATGTATTTGTTTTAGCATCTGCATCATAAATAATCTCGATATAGCTGGAAAGATTGGAACTGGTTGCATGACTGTCCAATATTTGCGACAAATCAATCTGGTCTTCCGCCATATCAAAGTCAGTTACATAATCCACAGCAGTCTCACCTGAAGCATTGAGCAACAATTCAAGAATATCATTGCCCTCGTTTAAGATGAATAATTCACTCACCGCCGCATCACTGCTCAGCACGTTATCACCTGAATCACCCATTACAATACTGGTGACTTCATCCTCAGCATTGACAGGACGATCCACACCAAATACCTGATAAATCTGCTGTGAGGAAATACTGCCACCTGTTTCGAAATTGAAAGATTCGACCTCATGCGCACCTCCAAGGAAGAAGTCTTTTACTGTAACCTTGTTGCTATTGCTGCCATTCACCTTAAGGATCAGGTCATCACCCGATTTAGTTAGATAGTTACCCACCTCGCTAAAGGTAATTCCGTTGCCAAAAACCACCTGATCTGTACCCAGCTTTTCATCAATGACCATGGCACCTGAACTGTAGTTATAGGTGGTGTTAAAAGCATCTAAATTCGTATTTTCAGGTGGTGTGTTTGCTGGCGCACTTTGCTGTGGCATGGTGATGCCAAACGCCCCAAAAATCTGCTCAGCGGTCATTTGCCCCCCTGTCTCAAACTGGAATGTTTCAACCAGATACTGACCTGCCAGGAAGAAGTTTTTCACCGTGACCTTATTAGTGTTGCTACCATTCACTTTCAGGATCAGGTCATCACCTGATTTGGTCAAATAACTTCCCACCTGATTAAAAGTAATACCATTTTTAAAGATGACCTTGTCATTGCCTGAATGTTCAGTAATGGTTAAAGCACCTGTGGTGTAGTTATAGACAGTGTCACCTGCAACCTCACTGGAACCCTGATTTCCGCCACCTGTAGATGGCAATGTTAAACCAAACGCTCCAAAAACCTGCTCTGCCGTTAAATTACCACCCATCTCAAATTCAAAGTTTTCAACCAGATAATTCCCTGCCAGGAAGAAGTTTTTCACTGTGACCTTATTGGTGTTGCTACCATTCACCTTAAGAATAAGATCGTCACCTGATTTAGACAGATAGTTACCCACCTGGCTAAAGCTAATGCCATTTTTAAAGATGACCTTATCATTACCCGACTGTTCAGTAATGGTCAATTCGCCAGAACTATAGGTATAGGTTGTATCTCCCGCGGGATTTGGTGGCGTTGGGGTTGTTCCTGATGGAATTGTCAGGCCGAATGCTCCAAAGATTTGTTCAGCCGTCAGTTGTCCACCTGTTTCAAACTGCAAGGTTTCAACCAGATACTGACCTGCCTTAAAGAAGTTATTGATGGTGACTTTATTGGTATTGCTACCATTTACTTTCAGGATCAGGTCATCCCCTGATTTAGTCAGATGATTACCCACCTGACTAAAGGTAATGCCATTCTTAAATAGAACTGTATCATTACCCGATTGTTCCGTGATCGTCATTGCACCAGAGCTATATTGATAAATGGTATCACCTGCTGGATCGGATGAACCTCCAGAAGAAGCATTGACCTTGACTGCAATTTGAGCCGCTGTGATGGTATAGCCCCCATTCGGCTGTACACTGCTAATTGCTTTCTCCCCCCCCAAGAAGTGGTCCTTGACTCGGACCGACTGATTTGGATTATTGTCAATCGTCACAATCAGGTCATTATTTTCTTTGGTAAATTTAATCCTATCCTCGGTAATACCCTGATCCATCAACCACAGAACATCTGTTCCACCACCTGTCTGGTCAATGGTCTCTGTACCATCAACCAAGTAATAGAAATATTTATCATTCCCTGCACCACCATCCAGGATATCGTGCCCTGTACCGCCCCTCAGTGTATCGTCGCCCTGCCCACCATAAAGGATGTCATTACCAGCCCCACCATAAAGAATGTCGTTGTCCTGATCACCATACAGAATGTCGTCACCCTCATTACCCTCTAAATAATCAGCGCCGACCCCTCCATAAAACGTATCATTTCCAGCCTGTCCCCACAGAGTGTCATCTCCAGCCTGACCATAGATGATGTCATTGCCTGCACCTGAATAAACCTTATCGTCACCTGCACCCATTTCAAAGGTTTCATGGGTATCACGATAGCCCCAAACCTCATCATTATTGGCTGTACCATGATAGATGACATGGTTCTCAATATAGCTATTGTTCCAAGTAGTTGAGTCAGCAAACTGAATTTCATTGACCTTATGATGACCACCCGTAAAGTAGTTTTGAATGGTAACCTGATCTGTCTGGTTGCCATGCTGGATGACCAGATCATTGCCATAACGATGGAGGCTTATGTCTGTTGTTGCAATACCCTGACCAAAACGCAATACATCAAATGATACAGCGACATTGCTATAGTTCTGACCTGCTGGACGCTCAATAATTGTGTCCTGACCATCCCCTAGATTAAACAGGTAAACCTCATCCCCAAATGAACCATAAATGGTATCGTTACCCTGACCACCCTCAACATAGATTGCACGCTGCGCCTCTGTCAGCTCCGTATCCTGAATAGCATGATAACCATCGTCATCTTGTATAAATTCATTTTGATTAGAACCATTTACAAATTGTCTTCGGTTTACATCAACAATCAGGATATCATCACCCGAACCGCCAGCAAGCAATCCAAGCTCATCACCATACAAACCTGTTAAGGTAAGATGATCCTGTCCATCGCCCCCATACAATTTACCTTGTCCAGTTAAGGTATCATTGCCGGCCTGCCCCTCTAGGACACCTTGGCCATTGAGAATGTCATTGCCCTCACCACCAAGCAAATGCCCAGCGCCTTCAATTTCATCATCACCTGCACCACCATCAAGATAACCTGTGGCATAGATTTTATCGTTACCTGCTCCGCCATACACAAAGTATTGGGTTTCTGGTGTTTCTGAATAGACTGAACGGCCATAAACAATGTCATCACCATCACCTGCATGAATCACATCATGATCGGTTGTTCCCTCAATGATATCGTCTAATTCAGTTCCCTTAACCGCCTGAATATTGAGTGCAGCCTCATCCCATTCTGTTTGGTCATCAAAGCAAACTTTGTTGATTGGCTTATTGGATAGATAGTCACTAAATTGCGACTCAACAATCAGTTGGTCTCCCGTAATACGGTGGATAATGACCATATCCTGACCCACTTTTCTGACAATCAGGTCATCTGGATTGATATTAATGAACTCAATCGTATCAATATCGGTTTGATTCTTGGATTCGTACTGGATGGTGTCCTGCCCCCAACCAAAATCAAGGCGATAAATATCGTTTCCTTGTCCACCAATCAGTACATCATCACCTGTACCACCAACTAAAATATCATCTCCAGTGCCACCATTCAGTTGGTCGAAACCATCGCCTCCATCCAGAAGATCGTTATCCGCTCCACCGTTGAGAACATCATCGCCAGTCCCGCCATAGAGCTGATCTGAACCATCACCTGCATGCAACAGATCGTTACCAGAACCACCGATAAGGACATCATTGCCATTGCCAGCATAGAGTTGGTCATCATCAGCACCACCGTCCAAGTGGTCATCTCCATCACTGCCATAAAGTTTGTCTAGTCCATCACCACCATAAAGCTGGTCTGAACCGATATTTCCATGAATGACATCATCACCAACCTCACCTGAAATCGTGCTACCCGTTGTATAGGCTCTTAAAATATCAGCTTCGGCTGTTCCCAATAAAACCAAGGCTTTCACAGCCTCAACATCCAGTGTGGTACTGTCTGAGAACTGGATTTGGTCAATTCGATAATGCCCCAATGCATCAGACTGGAAATAGTTCTGTACAGTAATACTGTTTTCACCATTAAGGGTGCGAATCACCAAATCGTCATTATTACGTCGGAATGTGAAGTCACTTTGGATTAAACCTTCTGTAAACTGGATCATATCCTGACGATTTTGGCCTGAGTCGTAGTTGTTAATAATGTCATGACCAAAATTAGGGGCAAAAATATAGGTATCATTGCCAGCTCCACCTGTCAGCTCATCATTTCCAATACCACCTTGGAGGTTATCGTTACCGTCACCACCTTCAAGTCGGTCATTGCCAGTACCACCGATTAAGACATCATGACCTGCACCACCATACAATTGGTCATTATCAGCTCCACCATCCAAGTAATCATCGCTATCGCCACCATAGAGTTGATCTAGTCCATCATCTCCATAAAGCTCATCTACGCCTGAATTACCATGAATGACATCATCGCCAGCTTCGCCTGAAATCGTACTACCTACGGCATAGGCTTTTAAAATATCGGCTCCGGCTGTACCCAATAGAACTAAAGCTTTTACGGCTTCAACATCCAGTGTGGTACTGTCCGAAAACTGGATATGGTCAATTCGGTAATGCCCCAGTGCATCTGACTGGAAATAGTGCTGTACTGTGATGCTGTTTTCACTATCCAGTGTACGAATCACTAAATCATCGTTATTGCGTCGGAATGTAAAATCACTTTGTACCAACCCATCAATAAATTGAATAATATCCTGACGGTCTGCGGTGCTATCATAATTATAAATCGTGTCATGACCAAAATTACGGGCAAAAATATAGGTATCATTGCCAGCTCCACCAGTCAGCTCATCATTTCCAGTACCACCAGTTAATATATCGTTTCCAGAACCAGCAATAAGAATATCGTTTCCTGCACCACCTTGGAGGTCGTCGTTACCGTCACCACCTTCAAGTCGATCATTGCCAGTACCGCCACTCAAGATATCATTACCGATTCCGCCATAAAGCTGGTCATCACCAGATCCACCGTCTAAATGATCATTACCAGCTCCACCATAGAGTTTATCAAAACCATCTCCACCGTAAAGTTCATCTGATCCAGTATTTCCATGAATTACATCATCACCAGCTTCACCCGAAATTATACTGCCTGTTTCATAAGCGATTAAAGTATCAGCTTCTGGTGTACCCAATAAAACCAAGGCTTTAACATCTTCCACATTCAGTAGAGTATCATCAGAGAATTGAACCTCATCTATACGATAGTTTCCTAAAGCATCAGACTCAAAATAGTGCTGTACAATAACACTATTTTCACCATCCAGAGTACGGATAACCAAGTTATTGTTATCTCTTCGGAAAATGAAATCACTTTGTACTAATCCATCAACAAATTGAATAATATCCTGACGGTTTGCGGTACTATCATAGTTATAGATAGTGTCATGACCAAAATTAGGGGCAAAGATATAGATATCATTACCAGTGCCACCTTCTAATATGTCATTACCAGTGCCACCGATTAAAATATCGTTGCCAGAGCCACCATATAATCGATCTGTACCGTCTCCACCGTCTAAGGTATCGTTACCTGCATTACCATATAAAGTATCATTACCAGCCAAGCCACTGAGTTGGTCAGCACTACTGTAACCCTGAATAACATCATCATTTTCTGTTGCAGCAAGAACTTTCTGTTTGATTATAGATAAATCCCAAACTGTTTCATCTGCAAACACAATCTGATCTATTCGGTAAGCCGTCTCACCATTAGCATCAAAATATTGTTTCACAGTAATCTGGTCTTGTTCCGAATATTGAACAATCAGATCATTTCCTTGACGCTTTAAATTGACATCATCAGAATTGATCCCATTTTCAAAGACAATTCGATCCATCTTATTGGTACTATTCTCATAGCTCTGAATCGTATCTTTACCATCTCCCAAGCTAAAGATATAGGTATCATTACCAGTACCGCCATCAAGATAGTCATTACCTATACCACCAATAAGTGTGTCATCACCACCATTGCCATATAGAGTATCGTTGCCTGCTAGGCCAGTTAATTGATCCGAACTCCCATATCCCTGAATAACATCATCACCATTTGTTGCACCGAGGAGGATATTTTTGATAGTGGCAATATCCCAAATGATTTCATTTGCAAACACAATCTGATCTATTCGGTAAGCAGTTTCACCATTCGTATCAAAATAATATTTTACGGTAACTTGATCTTGTTCTGAATATTGAACAATCAGATCATTACCCTGTCGTTTTAGGCTAACATCATCAGGATCAATCCCTTCATTAAATACAATACGATCTAGTTTATTAGCATTATATTCATAGCTCTGAATCGTATCCTTCCCATCTCCCAAGCTGAATATATAGGTATCATTACCAGCACCACCATCAAGAGTATCATTACCAATTCCCCCAACCAGTGTATCGTTCCCATCACCACCATAGATTCGGTCATTACCTTCATCACCATGCAATTGGTCATTTCCAATACCACCATAAAGCTGGTCATTTCCTAAACCGCCATATATCTGATCATGACCACCACCACCATACACGGTATCATCGCCACCTTGTGCTTCCAATATTTGTGTATTGGCATATGTATAAATGATGTCAGCGTTTTCAGTAGTCTGAATTACAATATCTTTGATATCTTCCACAGTAAGTACTGTGTTGTCAGAGAATTTAATCTCATCAATACGATAGTGCCCTAAAGCATCAGAATCAAAATAACCTTGGACTGTGATACTGTTCTGATTATCTAGAGTCCGAATGATCAGGTCATTATTATTACGTTGGAAACTAAAGTCACTTTGCACCAACCCATCAATAAACTTGATAATATCCAAACGATTCTGTGTAGTATCATAATTACTGATCACATCATGGCCAAAGTCTAGAGCAAATATATAGGTGTCATTACCAGCTCCACCTGATAAATAATCGCTACCAGCTCCACCAACTAAAAGATCATCTCCAGCATCACCATATAGTTGATCATTCCCTGAACCACCTAAAAGTGTGTCTGAACCTTGTCCTCCATAAAGTGCGTCTGAACCTTGTCCTCCATCTAAATGATCATCTCCATCACCACCATAAAGTCGATCATTTCCGTCCTCACCAAAGATCTGGTCATTTCCAGCATCACCATATAATTGGTCATGTCCTAAACCACCATATAGTTCATCTTGACCAGCACCACCATAAACAACATCATCACCTTTTTTAGCAATGACAATATCATCGCCATCTAAAGCAGTTAAAATATCATGACCGTCATCACCAAGGATTGTTTCATCATCGTTTGTGCCTGTTAACTCCAGATTACGAATCACTAAATTCTTAATATCTTCAGCATTTAATGTTTTGAAATTTGAATCGACATAAACAATATGATCTAAGGCATAATTAGAGTTAACTTCACCCAAATTATTAAAGAAATCTTTAATTGTAATTGATTTATTTGAACTAATATCAATGATTAAATCAAACTTTCTTGTTCTATAGATAACGTTATCTGCTAATACACCATGTATTAATAATCCGTCCTTACTTTCAACACTTTCATAATTATCAATAAAAACATGACCAGCAGTTTCTAAATATACATAGGTATCTCGACCTTCACCACCGTAGGCATAATCATTCCCTGCAAGGAATAATAAATCATCTCCATCGTGACCATGCAGATAGTTTGTTCCTAAACCACCAAAGAGTTGATCATTGCCCTGTCCACCATAAAGATTGTCCGTACCATCTCCACCATACAAAGTGTCGTGTCCATCTCCACCATAAATGACATCATTACCTTCTTCAGCATAAACAGTATCATTTCCTTGACCTGCATAAATCGAGTCATTACCTGTACCCGCATAAACTAAATCATTTTCCTCAGCCCCATAAATAATGTCATTACCACTATAAGATGAAACATAATTTGAATTTTGAAGATGAATAACATCATCACCTTCATACATTATCAACATAATAAACTCATGGGAAAGACCAGAAATTTCTATTTCAGCTTGATCATAATAAGCTTTAAAAGCTTCGAAAGTTCCTTGTTTATAAGGATCCAGCCCTTTAACAACCTCAATAAAGTCCCTAAAGTCTCCAAGGAAATCAGTAGAATTTTTCTCTAAATGATTTTCAATGAATTTCCACATTGCAGCATAATCATTAAACTTCCCATCTAAACCATTATAAAATTTGGATAGAAAGCCTTTATAATGACTGTCATTCATGATCTGAGCATAAACAGACTGTTTAAACTGGCTGTATGTTTTTTCAAGTGACTGACTAAATAAGTTATCAGGTCTATCTTGTGGTGACTTTTGCCCCCATATTGTTTCCAATACTCCTAAGTGTTGAGCATCGACATAATAGCCTCGACTATTTTTAGCAACATCATCCTGTTTTGCCCAGGCAATAAGAATACTCTCCAGAATTTCTTGTCGCTGATATGGGTTTATTTCTGCAACGAAGCTTTCTACCAACTGTTTTAATGTACCAGACTCATCTAATGCCATCGCTTGATGTAATGAGTACAAATTACCAAATCCCTTGGCGTCAGGCAGTGCCAAAATATCTTCCGATATTTCTATATTGCCACCTTGTTGAATCTGGACAGGTACACCTATGCGGGCATCTGTATCAAACCATAAAGTTTCAACCAATAACTCTGCGCCTGTACTTGTAAAGGCTTTACCTTGCTCTCTGTGTAAAACACCATTCTGATCCGTTCTTGCTCTCACAGTATGTTCTAGAGCGATAGATTCTATTCCAACTTCTTCCAGAGTTTTTAGTTCATTTGCAGTTGCTAAACCATCTGTATTTAAATCCTGCCAAACTCTAATATCACCAAATAAGGCATCCTCCTTAGTAATGAAGCCATCCCGATTACTATCTAGATCAGCCAAGGCCTCAAATCCATTTTTGGCAAATCTTCCATCTGACAATAATGTTTCTGTACCAAATAATTCAGCTCCACCATCAATCTGACCATTTTTATTTCGATCGAGTACAAGCAGCCCATCAGTAGGGGCAACCCATGCCGTTCGCTCGGCAAAACCACTATTATCTAAATCAAAATTGACGCCATTTGCCTTAGAAATAGTTGAGATAATGCCATCTTTATTTAAATCTATTGTTAATGGATCACGAGGTACTGGTACTGGTACTGGTGGCACAGGGGTTGGTACAGGAACTGGAGTTGGCGTCGGGGTTGGTGTCGGCGTCGGCGTTGGCGTCGGCGTTGGTGTCGGGGTCGGCGTTGGCGTCGGGGTTGGTGTCGGAGTTGGTGTCGGGGTTGGT
>NZ_KV575264.1:179466-263658 GCF_001682515.1 Acinetobacter gyllenbergii
GGTGTCGGCGTTGGCGTCGGGGTTGGCGTCGGGGTCGGGGTTGGTGTCGGCGTGTTTTCCTCGTTAGTATCTTTTGGTTCTAGATGATCTGAATACTCAGTACTGCCATCAGGGTGTATAATTTTATAAGCAATTTTTCCATCGGGAAATTTAATAACAGTTACTTCACTGCCAGGATTAGTTTTTTCAAAATCCTCTGCTCTTCCATCTGGTGTTTTTCTTCTTTCCCATTCATTTTGTTGTTGAATACTCCTTTCTCTTTCTGCATCTTGTAAATCTTTATAAAGTTTATAAGATTCAGGGTTAGAATAAGGAGGTAATTTAGGAGAAGTATTTGTCGTACCATCTGGCATTAAATACTGAACACCTATTGAAGCCCATTCTGTCAATTTTAAACCTGTTTTAACATAAGGATTTTTATTCAAAGGAGTGTTTTGTGCAATTAATGAGGCTGTTTCTGCTATTAAAGCTTTTTCTTGAATTGTTAATTTGTAATCAGGATTGTTTCTTAATTTATTACCAATAAGAATAGCATTATTAGCAACACTAACAACTGTACCAGGACCTGTGCCAGTATTAGGCATATTCAAAGCAGCTAGTGTCTCCCCCATTCCAACCAGACTATTTCCAAGTAATGAAGCATAGTTATGATTACTTGCTTGCATGCCTTGATTTTCTATCAACATAATATCATTATGATCTTTTATAGCTCTTGCAAATGCAATTGAAGCATCTGTACTTTGCAGGGCAGTTTTACCTGACATTTCTCACCTCATTAATTCTGAATTAATATTTTTTTTACTAATGAATAGTTAAGTGCTGTTTTATTAGAATAGTAAAAACATACCTTAGTATTCAATTTTAGAAACTTAAGAACTTCCAAATCACCATGCACCTCTTTAATATATCTAAATTTAACCACCCCACTTTCAGTCTTTAAATTAAAAAACTCATTATCATCCATTCTTTTACGATTCTTAGAATACCCCAAAAATACTCCACACATTTTTTCCAAATCATAATCTTTAATATTCTCAAAAGATTTTTTTGGAGCCCAATTGCTGTACCAAAAAAACAAAGGCACCAATATAACTAAACAAATAAAAAAAACACAATTTTTCATTTAAAAACCTAAAATTATAAATTAAATTAATATTCAATATTACTAATAATATAGTTTTCATAATCACCCCTATAATTAAGAGAATAATAATAACAAACTCTACTACCAACTTTTAAATTTAAAACCATATTTTTATGAATTTTAGGAATGAATCTAAATTTCCGCACCTCCCAACCCTCCAGTTCAAAAAAACAATACTCCACATTATTAATATCTTTAGAAAAACAATGTGGACTTACAGTTTTTATACCTAAGAAACAACCACATTTTTTAACCTAATCACCATCAACCAAAGACTCATAAATTTTACCATTAAGATAAAAAAAACAAATATATTAGATAAAAAATCAAAAAAACAAAACTAAGAAAGCAATCTTATGCATACTATTCTCTCCATAAAAATCATCAAATTAATAAAAAATATATTATTAATTTTCATCTCACAAAAAACTTTGAAAACATTCCATTTTCTGAATTTATATTTGTTAAGGTTAGACTAATAGAAATATCTAAACTTTCCACATAGTGCCACCAACCAACGGGTATAAATATACTTTCGCCAGGATTAAGAATGTATTCAAGTTTTGAAGCTTTTTCTAAAAGTTTAAATTTTTCCTTTTCAGCTAGATCATCAGGATTATAAATTTCACTAAATACACCCTTATCATTATATAAGTTTGGTACTTGTAAGGCTGGAATCAATGTTACTTTCTTTCTACCATATATTTGCACTAATAGATTGTTAGTTAAATCATGATGCAAAGGAGTAAATGTTCCTTTCGGCCCTAGCCATAAATAGCTTTGCTCGTGAATTCTTTCAGGATTCGTATAGTCTCGTCCAAATATATCAATATCATTAAATAATTTTCCAATACCATCAAAACTACGTTTTGTATTATTCGCAGTCATATAAAGGTTATTAGAAGAATCAACTGATAAAATTTCTTCAACAAAATCTTTCATCAACATCTTGGTTTTATGTTTACCAGCATTTCTTTCAAATAATGGATCCTTTTCACGACCATATTGAACTTCAACCTGTGTATCTCCTACTACACTGTAGAAGTATTCAGGAGACCATTTTTTCAATGCTTCCCAATGTTCTATTGCATCGGTCAGCACTACTGGTAAATGGCGGCTATAATAATGATTCATGAAATATTGAAAATCGGGCGTACTAATTCTATCAATCGTTTGACTATACGCAGGGTTCAACCGAGCTAACTGATCAACAGTATCAATTAGCCATTCACGTTTTCTTAAAGTAAAGTCTGTTTCTTTTAATAACTCAAAACAAGGATCATCTTTTAGCTCTAACAGGGTTGTAGCAACATCTAAACTAGAATATCCATTGTCGTATAAGACCTTAAAAATATGCAAATGTGGTATATTTTTTAACTCAGCCTTGGTTATCCATTTAACCCATTTCTTTGGTAAATTCGTTTTATATGTACCAATCGTTACTTCTGCTTTTTTCTTAATTAAATAGATATACCATTCTTGATATCTATTTAACCAACTATCATAATTTTTGGCATTTTTACTTTTTAGACCAGCCAAAAGATTTAAATAAAAAATAGTGACATAATGATAGACTAAAAGTTTATTAACTTTTCGATTTGAGATTTTTTCGTAACTAATAATCACTCGTTCCATCAAATCTATTGAACTTAATGCAATAGAAGAAAAATCCTGATGAATGTCACCATACTTTGCATTACCAAAATCAATGACTCCTATAAGATTCCTGTATTCTTTATCTAACAAGAAGTTCGAACCATGAAGATCAAAATGACCAAATCTAAGATTTTCTTGGCTGACAGATAAATTTTTATGATTATTAACAATTTCTTTTAATAAACTATCTATTGCAAAAATATTACTATTATTAAACTCATGTTCTATTTTCTCTAAATTTATAGACCAAGACCCCTGTAAATTCTCTTTTATTTTTTCAGAAACATCATTTGTACTTCTATGCAGTTCATACATAAAATTCGAAAGCTGTAATGCCAGCTTATTTTTAATTTCTTCACTTAATTTTTCATACTGAGCTAAGTTAAAATTATAGCCATCAACTTTTTTATATCTACAGAAACATAAATTATCAGCTTCATAAATATATATTTCTGGGATTTTGATACCAACTCTATCTTTTAAGAGCTGTGCAAGCTTAATTTCCTTATTTATATAACTATAATCTTTTGCTCTAGGAAATTTTAAAATATAGCCATCTATTTCAAAAACGTGTGACTCATGTGTACCATTAAACTTATATATTTTATTAAAATCTGTACCAAAGAATTTCTTATAAAATTCACCAATAGGTTCTATATCATACGATGATATCTGATGTACTTCTTTAGTTTCAGTACCTGTAATTCTATCTTTACAGATGTACATACTCCGTTTTAGATATGACTCATCATCAGACGACTGCTCATTAACTAATTCAACTTCTCTATACACACTTTTTATAAAGCTTAGTTGTTCTTCCTGTTGTGATGGATTCCCATGAGCTTCAAAGACCATTATTTCTGCTATATCAGCAAGAAATGTAAAAGCCTCTTTCCACTTCTTTACCCACAAGGACAGATTCATAAAAAAGCATAGATCCACTTTCATACTATTAGTAAAGCTTTTTATTAAATCAAGATTTTCTTTATCCAAGTCAAAAGTATAAAAAGATAGATTATCCAGATTAAAATTATTCTTAATTAAATTCGCAGCATTAATACATTTTGTATTAAAATCCACACCAACACCTTTATTAATTTTATTTGACAAATGATATAAAAGCCCACCTGTAGAGCAGCCTATATCTAGAATATTCTTATCTAAGTAGTACTTTTCATCAATATTACAGACTCTTTCTTCAATATTTCTCTGGCCTTTGAAAAACTGATTATTTAAAGTAAATGAATGATATCCAGCAACAAATCCACGCTCATCAAACCATTTTTTGTTAGCCTTGCTATAATCAAGAATTTTTAATGTATTATTAACCATATCATCTTCTATAGTATTTTTAATAAAACTATTCATCAATTCACTTCCTTACTTGTAAATAATAAATTTTTAGGTCGGACTTTTTCCAGTTCGTTAAACAAACTAAAGGTCTGATTGACATAATTCACCACACCTGAAATCTGATTCATATATTGCATAAGTTCAGGCGTTTTCTCAGCTTGAAGTATTTTTATAGTGCGTGATGGGTCATAACCATCAAACTGGCAGTAAAATAATGGTTCACCACGTTTTAGAATTAAATCTTTAGAAGTGTCATGCCATTCAAATGCCCACATCAATGGTCTAGGCCAAATATGAATTGGAAAACGTCCGCCAAAGATTGTTCCTGGCAATGGATGCTTACGGTAATGACCAAATGCATCCAATTGGGTTAGATACACCACCTCATCTGCAATAAAGCAGTATGGGAGTTTTAGTTGTAAGATTGGGACTTGAGGCATACGCCATTCATTTTCATTAACGAGTGTGAGCAACTCTCGCAATTTATTGGCACGTACAGGTGACTGATCGCCCAATACATTAACTAAAGTCGGCTTGCCCTGTGCATCACTTGCAAAACGTAGGTGAAAATCAAATGGGCAATTCACCGCGAAATAGCGGCTTTCCAACTGTAATACCGCAGGACAACGGCTTGCTGACTTGGCATGTTTGGTCTGTGACTGCGAACGCATCCGATAAGGCGGTTCGTATAGAATGGATGCTTTATCCTCTGTTAAAAACCAGCCAACCTGAATTGGCCCTTCCCCGATATTTTTTTGATCGTCTTCAATAGTAAAATGAATATGCATTTTTAAGTTTGTTTTAAGCTTTTCGTAATATGCATATTACTATTATTCTGTATTTTTTTCATACAGAATTGTATATATAATTTTTTAATTCTTATAGAAAACAAAAAGATAAATGTGAATTAAATCACGTTTTTTAATTTTTATTCAATAATTAAGTGTTTAACTTTGTACTCTTAGTTTAGCTCTCCCCAATTACGACTATCCTTTACACCCTAAATATTTAGCTTAAGTGTACGTTAAATTTATTTATTAGATTACTAAAATGCCTTTCATAGAATTAATAGACAAAACTGTTCAACATTAAGTATTGATTCACGTTAGCTGAATTACTTTTACTTAAGGAAAATATCTGCAATAGTGGAAAGTCTTTTCCATACATGAATCTTTATAGAATTTAATAGAATCTATCAGTTGAGTGTAGATGACAAAAAAGAATTAAAGCTTAAAAATGATTTGATCAATTCTTTATGCATAGGTAAAAATGAATTGCTTTTTCACTCTTTCCATTTGCCTTAACAGATTGCATATAGGAAATTTTGAATTTTATAAAAAAGCCCATGTAAAAACATGGGCTTTTTTAAAATAACTGTTTGATTAACAACACTAAAAATAATTTAATTTATTTTTTTACTAATATTTTTACTACTTCAAAACTCCACTAATTCAATCCTTGTTCATTCTAAACTCAATTACTGTGAATAACCTGATAATGCTACACTCTGCGCCAAATTTGAAGTACAGCTGAAAATTTGTCCGAGAGCAGCATTTGTTAGGTTTATATTTCAACTCTAGCCTCCAACTCGCCAAAGTCTGCCCCTTTAATATCTTCATTAATGCACGCTATATTTGAACCATAATAAAGGTTGGGAAGTGGCCATCGAATCTGCTTTCCAATGGCGTCAATGCAGCAACGAATAATTAATTGAGGAAGAAGATCCCGAAGGACGTCTCCATACATATCCACCATCGGCAAGTAGTCATACATACTTCGACATCGATCAAAGGTAAATGCATCCAAATGCATTTGTCTTACCTTAGCCTTATAAGTCCATCTCCGCTGATTATTTATATTAGAGTGGTAAGGTGCACCTAGTTGGTTCAAACTTAACTCTAGCCATAAGTGCGCCATGGGAATGTCACAGAACAAGCCACCACGAGCATCTGGAATTGCCGAATTAACTCGCCTAATTTCCCTTTTAATATTATCTGACAGTAAACCATCATAGCCTGAGAGAGTTTCTGCTAGTGACTCCCTAAATTTAGCAGCATCAAGAACTGACGCTCCATCTTTGGGCTTAGAAAACTCATTAAACCAGTACTGCCCTAAAGCTCCTCCCATCGATTGCAATGAGTCTATGAAGTTCCAAAACGGGAAGCTGTCTGGATTAAAAATGCGATCCCCACTGATTATATTGTCATCATTTGACTCTGAATCAGTTATAAACTCAGACAATAAGGATGAAACATCGCCCATTCGGTCAAACGCTTCTTTGTGGGTTGCTTGATCAGAGCTAAACAATTGCTTCCGTAGCGAGGAATTTCTTAAAAATCTTAGAGTGGGGCTAATAAAATTTGAGTAGTAAAGTGGGTAACTTGTAGCGAATGCAGAGTAAACTCCACGCATGTTTTTGGAAACCATTTGTGATAAGTGTTCTGGCTCATATCCATGCGCCAATGCTGATTCGCTGAACCAAGAAACAAGCTTATTATGCTCTTGCTGTGGTAACTCTCCATAAACAGAGCATTCAACCATTGGTTGAAAAGAATAGTAGGCTGACAAAAAGTCACAATTATCTTGTGTAGCGTCAGGCTCGCATGAGTTTACTACTAATACGCTTAAATCTGAAAGTGCTTGCTCATCAAAAGTAGCATGGAGAACCGACAGTGTTTTGAGATTCTTTGCAACCAGTGATCCTGTGAAATCAAGATAAATGATGTCAAAGGTGAGATGATTTGTTTTAAAGAAATCCCCCAAAGAACCAGGAAATATCTTTAAAGAAGGAAAGTTTTCCCGCGCTTTATCCAAAGCCTTGCTATAAATATTTTTGTCTGCCTCAAAAGCCCAAACGTTTTCAATTCGAACTCCGAGAGAAAGGAGGATACGGAGATCATTTTCAGGCTCGGGTCCAGAAAAATATGCTACACGAAGATCCTTGGGGGATTTCTGACCATAGCAAGATTCAGAATATTCTGCCCAATTGTCAAAATATTCTGCAATACGATGGCGTTGTTCTTTTGACATATCATGAAGAACATTAGACAGCACATCATCCCATGCATAGTTCCAAAGTGTCTCTAAATATTCTGAATTGAGTACTCGCGAGGACTTTCTATCTACAGTAACTGCTGATATTGCGTGGCGCCACAATTCCTGACGTGACTTCTCTTTACTATCTTGTGTATAAGACATACTTTTATGTTAACTCCATATGCTACTTAAATAGGCTATTCAGTGGACCTAACTATCTATTAAGCGTCACCTTCACCTTGCTCATCACCAATCAACTCAATTTTTTTAATTCATTGGATACAAAAGTTTGCAGTTTATTTTTAGATAGTAGGAATTTATACTTATCCTCTCCCCCGAGAGGCTAAACCACATCCAGCAAGGCAAGTTCCACATCTAAAGGATATTAAAAGGAACAAAAAATTATGACAATAAACTGATTTTCGTATTCATCTTTTTCTACTCCATCAAAAAAGATAGATATAGATTCATTTTACCAACATAATTCGCCTTAAAATATCCTATCTTTAATTCAATTACAAAGAGACTTAGCAAAATACGATCAATGAATAGTAAGCCTATAAAATATTTTTTCCATTATATTCCAGTTCATACTGATTACGAATAAATCACCTGATTCTGCTTGGTAGTAACGTAGAGGTACTGTAATGGTACAATTTGAGAATTTCCTATTGAACTGATTGAGCAACAACTTGCACACCAAGTGAAAGACATGCATGGCCGTTCATATAACCATACCAAGCATTTAGAGAAGAGATAATGCAAAGGTGGGCAGATTACTGTGATGAATTAAAGACTTTTTCATAGACAACTAATACTAGCTGACTTAGATAAATTAGCTATTTAACGGGGTGTATATAAGCAAACGATATCTCGACAAATTAAACCTCTTATTTAATAAATTAAGAACATCTTAACTAAATAATAAATAAAACTAAATTCACTGAAGTTTATAATAATTTTATTATCTATATCATAAGTTTATGATATAAATAATTGATATAGAAATTACTTACCTAAAACAGCATAACTTATGTACTTATCAAACATAAAACTTTGGAATTTCAGAAAATACGGTAAAGTTGGAAATCCTTTTGATCTAGCTGAACCTAATTTAGACCTTAATTTTACAAAAGGTCTCAATCTGCTAATCGGTGAAAATGATTCAGGAAAAACTGCAATCATAGATGCCATTAAATTAGTTTTAAAAACTCATAGTTACGATTACATCAAAGTAGAAGATAAGGACTTTTTTGATGGTTCGACACGATTTAGGATTGAGCTTGAATTTTGTGATTTAACTGATGATGAAGCAAAAAATTTTACAGAATGGTTAGGATGGAAAGGTACGGGAGCTGATGCCCAAACATTTTTAAAGTTAAATTATGATGTTACGCGTAATAATAACAAAATTAATCCATCAGATATAAAAGCAGGTGCTGACTCAGAGGGTTATTTGTTAACTGCAGAGGCTAAAGAGTATCTCAAAACAACATATTTAAGACCCTTAAGAGATGCTGAAAATGAGTTGGTTTCAAAACGCAATTCTCGGCTTTCTCAAATTTTATTAGGTGATCCTACTTTCAAAAATAAAGATCAAAACCATGAACTCGTTCATATGTTTGAAGGTCTTAATAGAAATTTGAAAAAATATTTTAAAGGTGAAGAAATAAAATTTTTTAATAAAGATGGTAGTGAAACAATTGAAACATACAATGACGGAAAAGCAATTAAAGATAAAATTGATGGTTACATTAAAGATTTCTATAGCGAAGGTATTTTTACTGAATTTAATGTTTCCTCAACAGAACTAAAAAGTATTTTAGAAAAATTTTCTCTTTTTTTAGAATCACAAAGAAATGTAGGTTTAGGCACTTTAAATCGACTTTTTATGGCAGCAGAGTTGCTTCATCTAAATAAAGAAGATTGGCATGGATTACGTTTAGGATTAATTGAAGAGTTAGAGGCCCACTTACACCCTCAAGCCCAAATGCAAGTCATTGAAGCTTTACAAAGACAAACAAATATTCAATTAATTCTTTCAACACATAGCCCCAATTTAGCGTCAAAAGTCAAACTGGAAAATTTAATTCTTTGCAATAAAGGTAATGCTTTTCCTTTAGGAAAATCTTATACAAAATTAGATGAAAAAAATTATATATATCTTGAAAAATTTCTTGATACAACAAAAGCAAACCTTTTCTTCGCTAAGGGAGTAATTCTTGTTGAAGGATGGGCTGAAGAAATATTGATTCCAAGCTTTGCTAAAGCTTTTGGAATCGATTTAACAGCAAAAGGGGTTTCAGTAGTTAATATTGGTGGGGTTGGTTTTCAACATTATGCAAATATTTTCCTTAGACAAACCCCCCCATATATGACGATCCCTGTTGTAGTTATTACAGATACAGATATTCGTACCTATGAAAAAATTATTGAAAAAATTGAACAAAAAGACGTTATAAGATACGTAAAAAAAGACAATTCTCTAGAAACCTTAGAAAAAATAGCTGAAATTAAAGCTAAATCATCTAGTAATCTAAAATATTTTCCTGCTCCTCAGTGGACACTTGAATATTGTTTATTTAAATCACCTAAGTTAACTGAAATTTTTCAATCAAATGCAAAGTCTACGCATCCTCTAATTTTTTCTGACGATAATGATTTTGAATTAGAACTAGCAAAACAACTTTTCAATCAAGGGCTTAAAAAAACAGAAATTGCCTACAAAATTTCACATGATCTAGATGAAATCGCTAAAGATTTCTCTCATCAATCATTAAATCTTCATGAAACAGATTCAACAGACAGCATTTATTATTTAATTGAGGCGATTCGATATGTCACAAGCACTTGAAATCACAGATGAAGATATTAGTTATGCTGAAAGTATCTTACTACCAAGCGGTAAAATCTTTGATGATGAGCGACGTGACTTTATCCGAAATTTATCTACAATAGATTTACAAGCTGTTCCAGGTAGTGGAAAAACAACTGCTCTTTTGGCAAAACTATTAATTTTAGAAACTAAGCTCCCTTTGCATGATGGCTCAGGAATTTTAGTTCTGTCGCATACCAATGCAGCAGTGGATGAAATTAGAGAAAGAATTCAACAGTACTGTCCAAAACTTTTTCGTTATCCCAATTTTATTGGAACTATACAAAGTTTCGTAGATGAATTTCTTACAAAACTTTTTTTTCAAAATTATCTTAATAAAAAATTAATTTGGGTGGACCAAGAAAAGTACCAAGATGAAATTCTTCAAGAATTTAAAAAGATTGCTTGGGATGAAACATATGAAAAACCAACAACTCTCTTTTATATAAGGCATAAAAATAAAGTACAGCAGCACATTTTAAAAACACCAGAAGGAAAAAAATTAATACAATCGCATATTGATGATGAAGTAAAAAATCTCTATTTTAATTTCAATACAAACAAAATTGAGAATTTTAAGTCAGACTTCAGCCTTAAAACAACTACAAATAAAAAGTTTATTGGTCTTAAAAAGGCAATTTTTGAAGTTCTTAATAAAGGAATTACATCATTTGATTATGCATACAAATTAGGTGATTATTACCTTAATTCCAACATTAAACTCAAAGTTTTATTACAAAAAAGATTTAGCTTTGTATATATCGATGAAATGCAAGATATAGATACTCATCAATATAGTTTAATAGAAAAAATATTCTATGATGATGGGAATAGCCAATCAATTCTTCAAAGAATTGGAGACAAAAATCAATCTATATATAATTCTGTAAAAGTAGAATCAATTTGGCAAGATAGAGATCAGGTTCTTCATCTTTCTAATAGTCAACGTTTAAGTAGACCTATTGCAAATATTGTTAAAAATTTTGCTCTGTATCCTGATCATTGTACGGATATTCAAGGCATGAATGAATGCCTACTTAAACCACATATCTTATTATTTTCAGATTCATCTGTTAAGAATGTTATTTCACACTTCTCTCAACTTGTGCAACAATATAAAGATTCTGGTGAGCTTAACTTTCGTCAAGACAAGCATTTACAAATAAAAGTCATAAGTTGGAATACTGATTGGAAAGATGATGAAGCAAGCCGAGCTAATCCTACTAAACTGAGATTAGAAGATTATCATCAAGTTTTTAAAAAAAATGAGCAAAAACCAAAAGAGGATTATAAGTGTTTAAAAAGTTACCTCCATTTCTATGATAAAAAACACACCACTCTATCTATGATTAGAAAAAATATTTTTTACGCTCTACTTAAAGTTTTAAAAATTGAAAATATTTCGACAAATGAAAATCGTCTTTATACCATTTCTAACTTAATTAACTACTTAAAGGCAACCTCAGAGCCAAATTATACAACTCTAAATTTAAAAGTTTATCAATGCTGTTTAAAAGTAATTAGAAATGAAAATAATCAGGCTTTGTACGACTTAAAAAATTATATTCCTGTATTCATTTCTTATTTTAGAGAAAATCATAGACTTTCTTCAAAGTGCAGTGACTTTATCAATAATGACACAACTGGCATTGACCAGACTAGTCAAAATCATATCTCCGCTTCAAATATTATTGAACAAAATGATCTAAAAATTGAAATTACTAGTGTACATTCTGTTAAAGGTCAAACACATGATGCAACGCTATATTTAGAATCGTATTATTATGAAGATGGAAAAGGCACTAATGCTAAATCTTATGAGTCGCAAAGACTAGCAAATCAATTTTTAGGAAATTCCTTTAATCTAACTACAGAAAGAGCGAAACAATCAACAAAAATGGCATATGTAGGGTTTTCACGAGCGACTCAGCTACTGTGTATAGCGATTCACAAAGATAGGTTTGTGCAACATCTTAGCACAATAGATCGAGATATATGGGAAATTAAGGATATATCCTGTTAAAAGAATTGATTTTTATAATTTTCTCGAGTTCTATGAATGCCATGAGTATCTTAAGATTTTATTTTCTAAAAAAATAAGGGAGCATAAGCTCCCATCATTTATCGATTTCCCAGCTTTGACTCAATCCATACATTGATTTCCCAAGCAGCCCCCATCCTACACGACCGACTGTTAAATTTGTCTGTTTGGGAAATGTTGGATCATAGTAAGGCGAGTTTTCATCCATCATTTCGTATATTGTTGAAGGGCTAACACCAACAAATAATACAACTTGATGTATATTAATTATTTGATTCATCTGAAAAGTTTGACCTGTGAAAAACGCATTCATGATGTTTTCTCCTAATCATTGATGCGAGCGAGTATTCGCTCAGATGATAGGTCAGTCCAGTAAAATTTTACGGGTCCAATGTAGTCCAAGCTCATCTAGTTCAAAGCTTGAACTGACTGCTGTAACCCTTTTTATATAGGAGAGTGGCACACACACCCAGAAGATGTTCCCTCCCCCTCACCAACAGATATAAATAGTTGGAGAACTAATTTAGTTTCAAATGAGGAACTAGTACTCATCATTGTTGGTCGAACTAATTTCTGGATCGGTAAACAATTGTTTAAAGAGATAAGTACCTTACAGCAGGTATAAAGGACTCTATGTTAAGTTTTATAAAACGATTATCCATTCTCATTATCTATATACCTACACTCTGTTACGGGTGTCAGCTTTTTTATTATTTTGGTCTATTTTACATATCAGAATCTAAAGTATTTTCTCTCGGACTCAACAATTATGAAGTTACCTTTTTAGGTGCTAATGAATTATTGGCAAATACTCTAGCAGCTCTAAATAGAATAATTGAACTTGCTCCCAAAGTACTTCTAAAGGCTTTTTATTTAATATTTTATCCTTTTTTTATCTGGTACTGGTGGAAACCAGAAACAAATGAAAGAAAAAAAGAACAACTAAGATATATTTACTATTCAATAACTTGCAATATAAAATTCCACCAAAAAAGAAATGACTTTGTTGAAAAAGTTCTTGAATTTTTAGCAAAATCATATCTTCTTCTAATTTTATTTACATTATTAATTGTTTTGTATTTAAGCTATTACAATCATGGTAAAGATGATTTTCATAAAGCTTTAGAAATCGCATATTATCAACAAATAATAGATAATGAAAAAAAATCTCAACAAATGCTCTTAACAGGAATTGGTACACTAGAAGAGGGTAAAGAAAAGTTACATGTATATAATTTAGCTTGTGGGCATTACAAATGTGCGGGTATAAAAGTCAATAGCTTAGAAATCAAAACATACTTACCCGAAGGCTATAGCACGGCAATTCCAAAAAAAGTTTTAGAGCGAACCATAAATGAATATGAAGACAATAAGTCTAAAAAATAATATCTATTTAAAAATTATTGTTCAAAGAGCAATGAATTCCATTGCCCTATTCCTAGAAAATCAAAGGGTTCCATGCCCTACCTTTAAGGTACGAAGATCTTCATTAACATATCACCCTAAAACCAGCAATAATGGGCGAAGTTATCGGCTACAGAACGTGATTGATGACTATCGCTGTGAAGGATTGTAATTGAAGCAGGGCTATCCTTGCCTCGGTATGACATCCGTATTGATTATATTCAGCCCTACAAGCCTCAACATAATGTATATATCGAGTGATACTATCGTACCATACATTACAGTTGAGGAGGATTACCCTATAACTTAACCTTGCAACGCTGGCATCATAACTTCTTGCACAATTTGCATACCTTCTGGAGTACTCCAATTGCCAGTCAATTCTGCGATTAATTGATTTGTGCTTGTTAATGTAACACCTGCTTTTAACATACGTTGTAAAGCAATATCGTCTGCCATTTTACTTGGAGAACCACCTGCATCAGCCACCACTTGAACTTCATAACCTTGATCAATCAAAGTTAGTGCTGGATAAACAGTACAGACATCATTCGTTACACCTGCAATGATAATACGTTTACGACCAGTTGCTATGACAGCTTTGGCAAAGTTTTCATCATCCATGGCATTAACTATACCTAAACGTTTAATACGTGCCTCAAATTCAACGGGGAAAATCTCTTTAAGTTCCTCTATCAAAGGACCCTGAGCATATTCTTCCATACTTGAGGTAAGTAACGTTGGAATATTAAAAATTTTTGCTGTTTTAGCCAACATAATTGCATGGCGTTTCATCTCTTCGAATGAGATCGAATTCACCCAACTCATAGTTCCGACTTGATGGTCAATCAACAATAATGCTGAGTCTTCGCTTGTAAATCTTTTAAAAGTCATTTGAACACCTCATTTAATTTGATAATGGTTTTGCACTAAAGAAAACGAGTTTTGCTCCTCGTTCGAGAGCTTTCAAAGAAATATACTGAGTTACTTCTTTTGCTTTAAAAATAGGAATTTGTAAATCATCAAGCTTAAAAGTCTGATCATCTATACAAACTTCGCCATAGACAGGTAAGATAAAGCCAGAATGTTCAGGTGCTAAGGTCAATATAAGTTCTGCATTTGGTTCAAAACTAATGTCCAACATTGTGACTTCAGTAGGTGGGGTCAGTGGTGATTGAACATTTTCAAAATGACCTAAAGGCACACGAACTTTAACCCCTTCTCGATGTACTGTAGGGACATCTTCAGCTTCAAGAATCAGATAGCTTGGTGCTGTTTCTCGTAAGTGCGATGGCAAGTTAATAAAGATTTGTAGGGAATGTACGGTCTTTCCTGTTTCAGCAGGAACTTCTTCATGTACGATCCCTTGACCAGCGGTAGTCCAATGTAGACCACCTGGTTTTATAAGGTTTTTAGTTCCAATTGAGTCACAATTATTCATTCCTGTTTCTGAATCAAGGAATAAATATGAAACTGCTGAAAAGCCTTGATGTGGATGGGGAGGAAAAGTCGGTCCACTCATCCAAGCATGATCAACACCAATAAATGGATTAGTTGCGTTGTACGTTCCCCTTAAGCCATACGCTCTAAAATGGCTACCAATGTTCATGCGTTCAAGTGATAAGATTTCAGACATGGATTTCTCCTCCTTTCAATTGACTTGGCTTATGTTTGAGCAAATGTTGGATAATCGATATAGCCTTTCTCTGTTCCACCAAAGAACGTCATACGATCTGCTTCATTCATGGGAGCGTTGATTTTTAAACGATCTACAAAATCGGGATTGGCTAAGATCATTTGTCCATAGGCTTCTAAATCAGCTAAACCACTTTCAAGATCATTTCCAATTTTTTCTCGTGGTTGGCCAGGGCGATTAAGAATGAGTGTTTGCGTCCAAAGATTACGAATATCTGCTAAGAGTTTTTCATTGCCTTGATGCATCACATGTACATAAACAAGTCCTAATTTATTCAGTTCTTTCACTAGATAACGATATAACTCTGGACCTTCTTCACCTTCATCAATTCCCCATATAGTTGTTCCAGGTGACAGGCGAATACCTGTGCGATCTGCACCAATCTCTTCTGCAATTGCTGTAGCGACTTCAATAGCAAAGCGAGCACGGTTTTCAATAGAACCACCATATTCATCGGTACGTGTATTGGCACTTGGAGCAAAAAATTGTTGAACTAAGTACGCATTAGCACCATGAATCTCAATACCATCTGCGCCAGCCTCAATTGCAGATTTAGCTGCATGTCTAAAGTCCTGAATCGTTTGTTTAATTTCGTCGATGCTTAAGGCTTTAGGTGTTGGAATATCTTGCATACCAGTGGCTGTAAACATACCCGTTCCTGGTGCAATGGCTGAAGGCGCAACCCCTAAACGATGATGAGGTGTATTGTCTGGATGTGACATACGCCCTGCATGCATCAATTGGATAAAGATATGGCTCCCTTTTGCATGCACAGCGTCGATTGTTTTTTTCCAACCTAGAATATGCGCATCTGTGTAGATACCAGGTGTAGCAAGATAGCCCTGTCCATCATCTGAAGGTTGGGCACCTTCTGTAATAATTAAGCCAATGCTTGCTCGTTGAGAATAATATTCTGCGGCTAACTCATCAGGAGTACCATCAAAGAGCGCGCGAGACCGGGTCATTGGTGCCATCACTAGGTGATTACTTAAGGTGTAGCGACCAAAGTTTGCAGGTTTGAATATCTTGTTCATGTCAGAATTTTCCTCTGAATTTTTACAATCAAGCTTAAATCTGATTTCATCATTACTGTATGTTCATTAGTATTAATTAATTTAAAAAAGGAATAAATAAGCTAAAATGAAAATGATTAATGCATAAATGGAACAATAATGGAAATGTTAAATGACATGGCGTTGTTTGTTGAAGTCTGTAAAGTCATGAGTTTTAGAAAGGCCGCAGAGAATTTAGAAATGCCTAGTTCAACGCTTTCAAGACGAATTAGCCATTTGGAAGGAGCAATTGGTTTACGGTTGCTGCATCGAACTACACGAAAAGTTGAATTAACAGAAGCGGGGCAGATCTATTTTGAACGTTGTAAACGAATTGTAGAAGAATCGAAGCTTGCTCACGAACAATTAGGTGAGATGCTTTCTAAACCAAGCGGAACATTACGAATATCATTGCCTGTTGATTTTGGAACGATCTTTTTAACTGAACTTTTGGTAGAGTTTGCTGCGCTTTACCCAAATATTAATTTCGAAATTGATCTCACGCCTAGATTAGTTGATTTAGTTGCCCAGAATATTGATCTAGCGATTCGTATGGGCAATCCTCCTGATTCCAATCTAATTGCACATAAACTCATGCAATTCAGGGGACAACTTTTTGCATCGCCCAAATACTTAGAACAACATGGTATTCCCCAACATCCGAATGATTTGATTCATCATGAGTGTTTGAGCTTTCCAAACAATATACTTTGGAAGCTATATCAAGCTCAAGAAACAGTTGAAGTAAAGATTGGGGCTAGATTTATGCTGAATAATGTAGGCATGACACGAAAGCTATCTCTTCTTGGTCAAGGCATTTTATTTACACCTTATGAAGTGGTGCAAGATGATATAAATAATGGTTCATTATTGCCCATTCTTTCAGAATGGCAAGGCGATGTCTTGCCCGTCTATGCTCTGACAGAAACACGTTTATTACCAGCAAAAGTTCGCATTTTTATTGATTTTTTAAGGAATAAGTTATCAACTTAAATAAGTTGTTTTGAGAGTTTAGGCGCGACTCTAGTCATTAAAGGCGAGTTTACTGTTGGTATATTAATGGCCCTTCTTGCCTATAAAAATCAATTCAGTGGTCGAGTCAGCTCCCATATTGATAAGTATGTTGAAGTCAAGATGCTCAGCCTACATGGTGAGCGTCTAGCGGACATCGTTCTTACTGATCAAGAAAAAACAGATAGCTATTTATTTGCATCTGAATCGTCAGAACTACAAAAAACAGAGATAGATGTTAAATCTCTAAGATTCAGGTATTCAGAAGATGAGTCTTGGATCATTCATGGCATTAACTTTAATATTCCAGAAGGACAATCTGTAGCAATTGTTGGCCCTACGGGTTGTGGTAAAATCACGCTTATGAATCTGCTATTAGGTAACTTAACACCTGAGTACGGTGAAATTAAAATTGGTGGGCACGAGCATGTAATACTTCTTGTTTAGCAAAATTTTTCAAATCATCTATTAACTTTTCATCCTTAATATAAGGTATGGACTCATGACATAATCGACACATCGAAAATTCAGCATCTACCAAAAAATAACTAAGAGCATTCATAGCATTACTAGAAAATCGATCATTATATATCCAACTCAAGGGTACATCTGACCAATCCAATATGATATTTCGAAGTTTAATTTCGCAATCAGAAGAAGAAACTGAATGAGGCTCTTGAATACTTTTGATATGTTGATTCATTTTTTTACTCACAATTTTCATAAGCTTTAGGTATTTAAGAATATTTGCGGCTAACATCTAATATAATTTCAGCAAGCTCTTGAGGATGTTGTAAAGGAATCCAATGTGTTACTTGTGCCAATGGTATAAATTGATACTCTGCCGATACACTTAATACTGCATTTTCAGCACTACATCTATTAACAGAGGCATCTTTTTCGCCCCAGATAAATGTTGTAGGTACATGTATTCTTTTAATTAAATCCAATGATGAGGTAAATGGCATTGCACGATACCAATTTAAACTGCCTGTTAAAAATCCTGGTTTTAGTACTTGATCATTAATCCATTCCACCTCATCCGAACTTAGTCCAGTACCCATTAACATTTTTTTAAATACTGGATATTTATGTTTTATAAATAATTCTGGAAATCTTGGTATCTGAAAAAGTCCCATGTAATAAACACGTGCCAATTGATCACTAGTAAATAATGCTTTAACAAATGCAGCACTTGTGGGTACAGAGACTGTAATAAGATGATATAATCTACCTGGGTATTTAGCTGCAAAACCCCATGCTACTAGCGCCCCCAATCGTGTCCAGCCAAATATATTTTGGGTTTATTAATTAACTGGACTAATATATAAATATCGTCTACGAGTTTAGTGATACTATATGCCCAAATAGATTTTGGATATGCAGTGTTGGTATAACCACGCTGATTAGGTGCAATAGTACGATAACCTTGTTGATTAAGTATTGATGCAATATTTTCCCAACATATATTCGTCATTGGAAAACCATGTAATAGTACAATCACCTCTCCATCCAAAGGACCTTGATCTTTGACATTAAAAATTAATCCTTCGTTTTTATATTCAGTGATACGTTTCTATCCCATCATGACACTACACTCTTAATAACGATCAGATATGATTATCTTTAGCTTTGATAGTGATGATAATGATGCAGCTTGGAGCTGTCTTGACACTTTTCATATCGTTTGACTTTTTATGCCAAGTATAATCTCTCTGAAAAATGGATGTAAAAAATAGAGTTTTCTCTTAAAGAATAATCAGTAGATTCTGCATGAAAGCATCTAGATTTACAGGCAGCCAAATCATGCTCATCTAGAAGTAAGCTGAATTAAGTACACCCCTTTGCCCTGAAGATGGTATGAGGAATGCTACTTTCTATAAGTGGTGTATAAAATTCGGAGGAATGGATTAATCTCTAATTGCTCATCTGAAAGAACTTGAAGCTGAAATCATTCAGGAAGCTATAGCAAAGAAGTAGTAAAGCCATCTTGCCGATGCAAGATAACGCAAAACACACAAAAAAATATATGAGCATATGTTCTTCATAACGAATCTAATTGAAAGAAGTTTTGCAGAACGGATGGCATTACAATTGATTAATCGAAAAGACCTACTTTTTTAATTTCACCAAAACCTTTGGAACTATTCAACCTTATATTTCTGTCTAACAACTACTTGAATAAGTTATGCAACTATTCATTTTACTAAATTCGTATTTTAATAATTTAAAAATTGAGTTGATTTTTTAATTCCAGTTTTAAATAATAAACTCACAAAAATTAAGTTAATTATTGCAGTTAGATTCTTTAGCTTTCTAACTGATTCCAAATTTTTTATCTGAGAATGAAGACAAACATGACTGTAGAAATTAAAGAACTCCAGAATATAGGTAAATTTAAGTCACAAGGCTCTCATTGGAAAAATTTTTTTCTTGTCATCTTAGTAATTGCATTAATTGTAACTTTTACTCGAGATGGAGGAGGATTTTTTGGTACGTTTTTTCTTGCCTTTTTAGGCGTAAGTGCCTTGTGTACAGTTCCTTATTCCGTATACCTTCTCTTTAGAACCATGCTGATGTTAGATATAAAGAAGCTACATCAACAAAAAGAAGCCGAAATAAAAAAACATGGGTTTAACATTGATTTTTCTACAACTGGATTATTGGTCGATCAGAAAAATAGAAAACTTATTTTTACCTTAGACCCGAAACCAATTGTGTATATTTGTAATTTTGATGATGTTAGACAATGGTATTCAGGCTCAGATGTTCATGAAACCCAATATAGAAATAGTGAAGGTGCTTATGCTGGCTCTAAATCTTTAACCGTTGCTAGATATATTACTGTACGTACTGCTGATCCCCAAATACCTGAAATAAGATTCGCTGTTTCCAGTGACAGAGAACAAAGCTTATGGATAGGACGATTAGACGCACTGATTAACGGTTAATTGAAAAAAAATCCTACACCCCTTTTTTTAGTATATTAAAACAAGGGAGGGTAGGATTTTTATCTACAAGAGTTTACTTAATTAAAATATAAAAATATTAGCGCCAACTATTCGGTACTTTAAACTTCCCACTACCACTAGGCAATTCTGAGCTTAAAACATATTTAACATTAAAAACTAATCCTGGTAACACTGTATTTGGTTTCTCATTAAAACAAACATAAGTATTTCGACTTGAAGGTTTTACTAATCGATATCGTGTTCCTACACTTGAAGTATAGTAAACACCACCATCTTCCGTCATAAGACCAGTATTCGTTTTTGATGTATTTTGATCGTAGCTCTGGCTAGTATTATTAATTGCTGAATAATAGTTACATCCTAATGATTTTGAGACTTCAGCAGCTTTTCTAATTGCATATTGTGTTGCTACCGACTTCTGAGTATAACCATTCACAGATGCTTTCACTTGAAATACATTATCATCAATAATTGTACTTTCAACTCCCCCTGACGCTCCCATATTTTGATACGGAGTCGTGCATCCTTGTATTCCTAAAACACATAGTCCCACAAATAAAATTTTTTTCATGCAAATACCCAATAAATATAAAAGTTAATTACTTAAATTAAAAAAAATCCCAAACCCTTGGGGAAGGACATGGGATTACGACATTGATATTCCATTGGAGAAATGTATCGCTAAGTGTGCTTTTTATCACATACTTAAAACCAAAATAAATATTCAATCACAAAAACAATACAGTTCTGTCTATGCTGTAAACTTCGCTATCAATTCTAAATTTTATTCTCTCAACCGAATATAGAACGTCCGTTCTTAATTTACAGACTTCACACTCTGCTGCAAACCTTGCTGAATATCCTGAACATTGGTTAGGTCATGAGTCTGCTGATGTTGCTCTGGCTTTAATTCATCATTGTAAAACTCCTCTACAATATCCAAACCCTCTTCGCCATTTATCTCAAAACAGGCATTGTTATAACCCTGTCGTGCCACATGATCTAATCCCTCCTGATAAAATCCTGCTGCCTTGCTTTGTTCATCAATTTGCTTGGCTGAGGTAATCGCATCTTTCAGGTTTGTGCCATCACGTAAGGATAAATCCACGTAGTAAATCGGGGTACGGTAGCTTTGGGTAGTGCTCTTCCCCCTTAAGGTCAATTGCAATGGCAAACATGACAGTAAATTACCTGAAGCTGCTTGGTAATAACGCAGTCGAGCTGCCAAAGTACGGATACTATTAAAGCCTGTGGTTCTAAAGATGAATGAGCCAAATTCATCCGATTCACCTAAATTGACGTATAGTCTGCCATTAGGCTTACATAATCCGCCCTGTGCCAATGGACATAAATCAGGGGATGGACACGGATGTTGTTCAATCCCATTTTGACTAAGTCGTTGGCAAGTTTCGCCATTACCTGAGCAGATTAATCGTCCTGTTTGTCGGTCAAATAGGCTGTATTCTGCACGTAGATTCAGTTCTGGATCATTGAAAATCATCCGTACTGGTATGGTTCTGAGCTTTTGGTTTTGTGCTTTAGCCCGCAGTTGTTCATCGAGGGGATGTTTCACCCATCCTTCTTTGTTTTGGATTTGGCTGGTAATGGTGAATTGGTCATCACGTTCAGGCTGTCTTTTACCATTCTTTTCTACAATTTTACCAATACTGATACGGCCCAATACGGGTGGTGTGATAGCTAGACCTTTAATCATTGTGTTTTCCTCTATAAGGTTGAAGTCGTATTTGAATTTGAAGTTAATAAATTTTGAGCATAAAAAATCCCATACCAAAACAGGTATGGGATCAGTTGCTGTTTGGGTGGTTGAAATGGATTCTGGATGTTGTAAGTATGTTTTATCCACCATTTGGATAAATCTGAAAGCGTCGTGTTCCTGATTTAGTTTGTGGGAATTGCTGTAGATATTCAGGATACTGTTTAAGTAAGGCTTTACTATTGAGACTAATAGAGTCTTGAGATTTCTTCCACGTCACTGAGCCACTAGTAAATACAGCCCGTTCAGCGTCTTTCATCATCATTTGCAATTGATGTTTTAGCTCATCAAAATATTGTTGGTGTTGCTCAACTTTATGCCGCTCCTCAAGTAACTGGTTAAATAGGTAGTTAGCTTGTTCATTTTGAGTCAGGTCTTCTACTGTTAATGGAATTTGCTCAGGATAAAGCTCTTGCAAAGCTTTGGCTGCTGAATCCGAAGCATCAACGCTGGGTGGAATACCTGATTCCACGCATTGCCAGAAGTGACGTTCTGCATTAATAATGTGCTGGATCACGGTTTCATTTCGTGTGACCTTATAAATTTTAGTTTCATGTCCACAGATCAAGGCACAAATATGCGCTGCCTGTTTGCCTGTAACAGCCAGTTGATGCTGAACTTGGCAGAGGATGTAAAGCGGTACACCATTTCGCCAAAGCTTTGAGCCATATTCCCCGACCGTTTTACATTCGAGAATCTGCACTTCATCACTACCGACTACCGCATAATCAAGGTTTGCCAACATAAAGTGCTTGTCTTCATCAGGATGTTGTAAGACTGCATTGACTCGACGCACCTTATTATTGGTGTGCATGCTGTAGTATTGCGCAACCAAAGGTTCTAACTGTTTGCCCCAGTACAACGGTGCATAACCTGCACTTTCATCTTCGATGTTTTGTTGCATTCGACCTGTTTTAATCATCCATAATTCCAGCATCGACATATGGGGATTGAGTCCACATGCGGTAGCGGCATCACTACTACCAATGCCTTGTTTTCTGACCTCTAGCCATTGCTGGTAGTTCATTTGCTTGGTGTTGGCGAGTCTTTTCGCTGTCAGAGCTTTGGTCTTTCTTGGCTGTTTGTTCAGTCGGTCTCGTCTAGTTCGAGTTCCCACCTCAACCTGTTGAGTGGGCTGATTTAAGTTTGGTACATAAGGTTGTAAGGGTGGATGATTTATCGTGTTCTGAATTTGAGTATTGCTATTCATTGTAACTATTCCTGTATGAGTAAAATCGTAAAAGCTGAATTTTGGGCATAAAAAAAGCCACATCGAGGGGACGTGGCGAAAGGGGTATACGGGTTAAGCTGTACATGATGATTAAAATAGGCTTATTTTCTTAAATAAAACTTAATAATCATTCAGTCTGTTAAGCCACCATACGAAGGGCTTGTTCTAAACCGCGTTGTTTAATCGCGGCCCCTGCCCCAAACCATGCTGAATCGAGTCGGTGATCCGTACTCATGGCGCGACGTTCATGGTCGGTGAATTCTGTTATGGCGCAGAGTAATCCATAAGCCGTGTCTTTGGCTGAACTCAGTTCGGCCCCTCGTCCATGTCCGTTAAACATGGTCATGACTTTCGACATGGCACGTCCATTGGGTTCAGTTTTATTGTCTGATCGCGTTGAGCTTATTTGATTCGGCATGGCTACATTTCGATAGAACTGAATGATACTTTCGTCCTGTTCAGCCATACTGAGACTGGTATTGTTAAATACTGCATCAAAGTAGGCTGCGGCTTCCTGCTGTGTGACTTTACGTTGACTGAGTTGTTTCATTTCATACATGTGTTCATCCCATGCACGTACTGAAATCCCCAGTTGTTGTTTGACTTTCTCGGCATCGAACTTGGTACTGTGAGGCACTTTGACTACACCTGCACTGCTTTGTTGGCCTTTTAAAGCAATAGCTAAAGTGTTGTTACATACCACGCGAATAGAAGTAAATTGTGCCGTGGTTGCAAGTGTGCCATCACAAGCTGTAGCAAGGAGGATATAACCATTGCTGACATCCTTACCTTTAAGGGCTGAGGTCTGTCCAGTCTTCGCCAATGCCCAGAACTTTTTACCGCCTTTGAGTACCCCTGCTGTTTCCAGTTCAAAGCCTGATTGCTCGGTCAGATCCCGATAGAATTCTAGAATTTCAAGGGGTTGGACTTCTTGGTAGCGTTGACTGACCACCGATAGTGGTGCATGGGTATCAGAGCGATACAGCACTCGCTGTTCTTCAAAAGGCATGATAATACTTTGCCCACGATGGTTTTGTGCCATATAACTGACATTGGAGGATTCGATACGCCAGTCCATGCCCGCCTGCTGTGCCCACACTTCGATAGGTTGGTTTTGACTCAGTTGATTGCCTAAGCCATGCCATGGGGTTTGTCCGATATAGGCCATTTGTTCAAGTTGATGGGCCATGATGTTGTCCTTTTAAGTCGGTTGATTTTATTCAGGTTGTTGAATTTCAAAGTGGTCTAAGCATTGCTCACATTGGTAATGCAAAGTAATGAGGTTGTCTTCTTGCTGGATATAGAGCAGAAACATTCCTCCTGCTGCCAATCCAATGAAGCCACCAATGATGGGATTGATCCCAAGTCGTTTTGAGATTTGCATCCCCACGGTGGCTAGAGACATCGGTGAACAGGAGGAAAAGGAAATCTTGCTTCGGGCTTGTTTGTTTTGGCTTTGCCTGAGTAGTTGCACATGCGGTGAATGGCAATAGGGACATTGCGGCATGGCGTGCTCCTTTAAAGATTGAAGAATTGAGGCATAAAAAAACCACGAGCATCGGCTCGTGGTTTTTAAGGTTATGTAGTATGGAGAATTTTGGTGCTTGATTGCTATTAACGCTTTACGTTACTTGCTGTGGGTTGACTGTTCTTTTTACAGGGACGGATACTTTGGATATAGGCACCATCCCCTGTATCTTTATAGAAGCCATACTTGGATTGAATTTCAAGGCACTGGCCTTTCTTGAATAGTTTTAGTTGCTTGGCGACTTGACTTGGCAATGCATAACTATTCAGGATCACTTCACCCTTAGTCGTTGGGAAGATCACGGCTTCCTCGCCATAGTGTACATTAGCCTTTAAGGTAATCTGTTCAGCCTTGGCCATTGCAGCTGTTGAGAGTGCTGAGAAAACACATGCAGTTAAAATCACTTTGAGTTTTTTCATATCAATATGCCTATATTTTTAAATCATTGAAAGGTTTAAAGTATTGCACCATGTTGATGTCTGAGACTAAGAACATGGGTAGAATTCAATCGCTGTCGCTTGTCCTGTTTGTCGGTTAAAGCCTGCTTCCGCTTTACGGCAAGTCCCATTGTCTAAATAGAAGTTATTTTCGTAGATGATGTCTGGAGTCTGCTCATTAATGATGAACGCTTTCCCCTCATCCGCACCTACGGCACCAATACGGGTATTAAAATGAGCGGCAAACTGCTCCATCATTTTTAGGTTCAGCCAATGCAGTTGCTCCTGTAAGGCATGAGGCAAATCAGCATAAGCAATCATGCCTGATGTGGCTTTCTTCTTCGCCTGAGCCTGTGTTGTTGCTTTGGCGTTTTGTACCGCTTCTAAGGCACCTGCCACTTCATCAGCACTGACTTCTAGATGCGCTGTTTGGGTCTCGGGATCTTCGGTTAAGCCTTCAATACCTGAAAGCCTATGCTCAACTAGTTCAGATGCAGCTTGAGCCATATCCGTTGTGTGGTTCTGGACTTTGGATTGTTCTAGTGCAAGTTGTGCCAACTCAATATCAGTTTTACGTTGTTGATGCTGATTAAATAAAACAGCTGCGACCACAACAATCACCGCAATACATAGCCCAAGCATCATCAGCTTGGATATTTGAAGTTTTTGCATCATCTATCCTTCCCTTAATGCGGCCATAGGCCCTGTTCTTTAAGTGCCTTAATTTGAGGATCAATTGTCACCTCTCCTGTTCGACAGTCTGTGGTCTCACCCGTTTTTTGGTTAAATGTTTTCGACATATTCGGGTTGTCACATAACTTTTTATATTTGCTTGCGGTTGGTGCAGGTTGTGAAGCTTTGGCAGGTGCTCGGTAGCCGACTCGTCGAACAATTAAATTGTTACTTGTGCCGAATACTCTTAAGACACCACCTCCTTCCCAAGTTGCGGTATAGGCAAGCTGTTGTTCACAACCATTGGACATTGAGGCTTGAACTTCATGTACACCATAATGGCGTGTTGCAGAGCGGTAGGTACAAACACTTGTATAACCACTGCCTTGCTGTACATTGACTAAATGCGCCATGGTTTCTGCTGAACCTAATCCATAAGAAGGTGCTGCATGGCTTAGGGCACTCAAACCGCAGGCGAAAACTGCCGTAGCAATTAATTTTTTCATCATTTTTACCTATTCATTGTTCTATTCTTACTGGGTGAGGAATGACTCAATGTGGCTATGAGAACAGCCACTCCAGAAAGCTAAAGGGCCAAACAAAAGCTCGGCCTAAGAGATAGGCTTTGGAATAACCCGCAGGAAAACTCCAAATCAGTTTGATCCAATAGCCCACCATGATCAGCAAATAAGTAATAAGAACGTTCTTCATATTCAGCTCCCTATTTCAATTTCGCCATACAGGCAAAGCCTGCTTGTTGAACTTTATCCTCCCAGTCTTCAGGGAATTGCCATGGCTCTTTGATCTGTTTCAGCCGATCTACACCGTAGTGCTTTTCAACATTGTCATAGCTACAGGAACAGAAACTTCGATTGCCGCCAAAGTTACGGCAACCATCTTTAAACTCGGATTCAAATGAACTGCTACAGGCTGTGAGTAAGGCGCAGCCGAATAATAAAAATAATCGTGTTAATCTCATCTCTTCCTCTTATCAATACATATGCATGCCAGTCCATATTCGGATATGGCTTCACTGAGGTAATGTGTAAGTGAAATTGCTTTAATTAAGATTAGAACGAAATCAATGAAGTTGTTTTTATAAAGCCCAGACATGACTTATCCTGGGTAAATCCCAAGTTCATTATTGCTTTCAATCGTCATAAAGATTTCAGTGAAATCAGCAGAAGCTATGTTCTGCGATCAAGCACAGACAAATAGTGAGAAGAAAAGAAGAAGTTAAGAATAGAAATAGTACGCATGGCGGACTCCTGTATGTAATAGAAGTTCTACCAAATCACTGTCAATTGATTAGGGTGGCAGAACGAAAAGGGGTTGACAGACTGGACATACAGACCCAGCACACCCTAGGGTGTCCCCTTCCCGCCCTACCGCAACGTGAGGGGGACGAGTGGGTTTCACACAGACTTCCCCCTCAGAAGGAGTAAATCTGATGTGCTGTATGAAAACGGTCTGTCAAAACCGACTGGCAATGTAGGCCAGCAAACAAAGGATAATCAGCGATAGAGAGGGTGTCAATCTTTAAGATTTAAATGAATAAAATACAAACTCAATTCGTCTTATATTAGACCTATCTCGTTTCTTAAAATACAAAATTACTCTAGCCTGGTTTTTCAAAAATTGTAGTAGAAAAAAAATAAGTAAACAAATACCAAGTCATCGCTTGGTATTTTTAGCAATTTAGAAGACTCTTATAAATAGATCATGTCAGGGCTGAAGTGAAGAATATCTCAAATCATCATACATATTCAATTTATGTAAAAACCTCAAATACATCCATGTTTTAGTCATCATGTGCATGCAATTCTTTATCTTCAACACCTTGATCCATCACTTGCACAATACCCTGCCCATTTTTGATCTCGGCTGTATAGTTTCCTTTATCACTATAAATTTGAATAATCGTATATTGATCTTTTTGACTTTGAGTAATCGTAAAATAGTTTCGTTCTGGTATACCTTGTTCAAACTCGCCACGCCAACGTAAGATATCATCATCTACTTTTTCAATTTCAACAATTTTCCCACTACGATTGAGTCCATACTCAAGCATTTGGAACTTAACCACATCTCCTATGCTTTTGGTTTCAATGATATTTTGATTATAGTTAATAGCCATTCCTTTATTGCTTTTAGAGAGTGGTAAGGCTTCACTATTTTTCAAATCATTGTCTTGAATTTCATGAAACAAGACCATTTCTTTCTTTGCACTTTCTAACTCCTGTTTTGAAATATTCAAATTGTCTCGCGGAAAATTAGATGTGGATTGATCAGAGGAACTAAAACGATTCGATTCTTGACTTGAGCCATTCTGTGTAGATGCCCCAGCTTGATCTGGCTTAAAAAAAACAAATAAACCCACAGTCACGATAAACGTGACTGCAAGTAAAGTTAAAATTTTATAATGCTTCATATGTTTGAAAACAACTTAATTGTATTGTGAGATTCGGATAACGTTAGCATTAATGACACTAACAGCATCTTTCTTACCTTCTTCACCTAAGCGTACGCCGTATTTAGGGTTATAAAGATATGGGCTCGAATAAAAGTTTAAGTTATTTCCACCCAAAGCAGTGCTCCCCAATGGATGAGAAAAACCTGAACCGATATTGGTTGAGTCACCATGATACAAACCTAAGTTATGACCGACTTCATGACGCATTGCTGCAACTGAACAGCCAGCAATATCATTAGCACCGATCATGTTATATGAACTCGCATTGATCCAAGCCCAACCACAGCCGCCAGCGCCAGGCTCATTTCCTTGGTAATACACTCCATCCGCTAAGACACGTTTACGCTCCGCTTGAACAGTTGTATCCGAACGCCCAACATTGATCGCATCTAATAAAGTTGATGCAGGAATTTTATAAGTTAAATAGCCTGTTTGTCTTAAATAAAATTTGGCTGATGAATTTTCCGCAGTTAAATTGGTTAAATTCAATCCTTCAATCATACGAAGTTTTGATGCACTTTCACCCAGAATCGTAGAAACTTCTGGACTGTTGACTAGCAACATATCGATGGTATAACTATCAGTTACCCAACCTTGAGCGGTAAAAATAAATCGACGATTTTCACCCGTCTTAATTGTTGTGGATAAGCCGTTGGCAGCTGTAATAAAACTATCTGTGCCAGCTGTGGATGACAAAATGACCTTATCGCCAACCTGTGCAGTTGTCGGTAAATTGATGCTTTGTTTCCAATTAGAATCAGAAATATTCACTTTGAGTGTAGGCTGAGTCATATTGGGTAAAGTTGAAGCAATTGCACTGCTTGAACTAATAGTTTTTGTTGGAGCAGACATTAGAACCCAATGAGCCTTATCTGTTACATACATAAACTCATATTGGTCACCAGTTTTCAGACTCAATGTCGCACCACTATTGGTATTCGTATTATTAATTTTTGCAGCCCAAGTTGCTGTTGATTTAATAATGATACGATCACGATCATTTGCAGTAGTTGGCAATGTGAAATTTGAAACCCAATTTGCATCTGCAAAATTAACTTCCGTTACAGGTGTCGTTACAGCATTTAAGCTTGCTCCAATATCCTTAACGTTTATTTTCACGGGTTTAATAAACTCAGGAACCCATTTCTGTAAAGCAGCATTATATTTGAGCCAGTATTCACTGCCATTATTTAGATTATAACTACTCGCAAAAAGTAAGTTATCTTTCGAAATTTCAGAAGCATAAGCCGCCGTCGAAACGATTTGAACTAATGCACCGTCCATCACATTCGTTGGCAAAACAATTGTTTTTGCCCACTTTCCATCGGCAAGTGAAACCTGCTGTAATTTAACATTACTCAAGACGATTTGTTCAATTTGCGAATTATTACTTGGGCTTACAGTAGCAAGTTGAGCAACCCATTTCTTCGATGAGGAATTGTAGACAAATTGAAAAGTGTCTCCACTTTGTATTTCCAGCACTTCAATAGGTAAGTTTGTGTTTGAAGTATCTAAATAGCTTTTATAGCCCGCAGTTGATTGAATGGTTACCTTGTCTAAGTTATTCGCATTATTTGGCAAATAAATATTTTTTACCCAATTGCCATTTGCTAAAACAAATTTTAGATCAGCATAACCAGTTGGTATATTGCCACTATTCGTATTTTGATTTGGGGATAATGTAGTAGAAGCATAAACTGCTGAAGCAGTTACTAGTCCAGCTATGCAAATCACTCTAAGACTTAAATTCATTTATTCTTCCTATTTTGTGCTTTTTTTGCACATACACAATAGCAAGAAGTGCAATCCAGCTCAACATTCAATTTCAAAAAATAAAATTAACAATCAATATCTTACCAAAATCTCACTTTCTTAAAAATCTGATTATCCATTCAAAACAAATGATTAGATATCCAAATAGGCTATAGAAATTTTGCCAAGCTTGTTGTTATATGGGATTGAACTAAAAAATGAGCAATAGACCACGAAAATTTAAATCTAAATGTAAAAATTCTTTTTCTCTTAGATTGATTATAACATCCTGACCTTTGATGTATTTCCAAAAGTAGAGCATCAAACAAATGATAATTAGCGATATAGAGGATATTTTTAGGATATCGATACGTTTAGGTTATTAAACACACTTAAAAATATATTTTAATCAGTATTACAATTACTTAGTTTCTCTGCATATTAAAAATATTGAAATGAGCTACTGCAAATCATTAATATTCATCCTAATCTACTATAAAAACTAGGAACGCAACTGTGTCTGAGCAATTCGATTTTGTTTCGATTAAGAAGAAAGCTAATGTTCATTTTAATGGCACATCCATTAGCCACATTCTTGTATTAAAAGATGGAACCAAAAAAACTTTAGGTGTCATTCTTCCATCCGATGATCCTCTCACCTTTAAGACTCATTTAGCTGAACGTATTGAAATAATATCCGGACAATGCTCTGTTATAGTTGGTGATGATCCTGAAATGCAAATCTATGCTTCAGGCGAATCTTTTCAAATCCCAGCTAATAGCCAATTCAAGATTCAGACCAGTGAAGTCGTAGATTATGTTTGTCATTTTGAATAACACTTAAATCCAAAAGATTAAATTTAAGTTTTTGATGTTTTTTCTACAACTTGAGCATAAAGCACTTCCTGCTTTCTAAGTTTTCTGGCTAATATGTCATCAATAAAATCATCTGGCTTAAGCAAAAAGATACTAGGAAATTTCGAATACAATTCGTCCTTTTTTAAGGCTTCAGACCACTTCTCTAAATCTTCTTCAAGCTTCTCAATTCGTTTCGTAGTTGATTTTGGCCTTATAGAAAAAGCTGGAGACTTGGATACTTTAAACTTTTCAAGCGCTTGTCTTTCATCTTCAATTTTTTTCTTTATTTCGTTTATTCTTTCTGAAGCATAGTGATAATCAAATTCTTTAAAGGCAAGCTCGACCTCATTTATAACATGTTCAACCGCCTGTTTAGCATTTTTAAATTTACCCTGTGCTGCAACTTCTTGTCCTAAGATCTTGTAAAAAATCTCATATTTTCGATTTAGATAATTACGATTACGCTTATTAGCCCCCCGACTTCCCTTCACTCGATCTATAAAAGCACTGGGTAATCCATATAATTCACTGAAAGTATCACTATATTTGTTAAATAATAACTTCAATGTTTCAACTTTTTGATCTAGGTCAGCTGTATCATCTATATTTTCTTGCAATTGATGAAGTGTATTCATTATTTCAGCTAATAGAATACTATTGGTACATATTGCATATTTGACAGCCTGCACCCCTTCACTTAACTTTTCTAAAATCTCTCGCTTTTCAATCTCGGCATAAACCTCCTGATCAGCTCCAACACCAAAGCAATAAAATGCCTGAGCATAGAGATGTCGCTCTAATTGATTCAACTCTTCTTTGCTTGGAATACCTACATCCACTTATTCACCTAATCTAAAGTTAGTACCCGTACCATTTAAGTTAATATCTTTCAATTGTATTTCAACAATTTACTATCAAGCTCTATACCGCTTAGAGAATCATATTGAGTTTTAATATTAATACCTTCAACCACTCGGTTATTGGCTTGAATTGATCTAGCTAATCATCCAAATCACACTTCAAGCTACATCAAATCACTGATTATCTCAGTTGTAAACATAAATTTAACCCATAAAAGAATCATTGAAATAACCTTTAAAAATCAATAATAAAAATATGACGCTAGCCAAATCTTTTTAGATTTTACTGAAAATAAAACTCACTATTTAATCCAGTACACTAGTGCTCATGAGCTACTCGCTTTTGCTGATGATCTGCTATGGAAAATTAATGCTTGGACCTGCTAATCCCCGATCATCAAATACATATTTTGCACCTCAACCATTTCTGAAAAGGACACTAACTATTGAAGTGATCAACGCAACAAACGAATGAAAACGCAATGGATATCCATATGGATTTTCGATTTATTGGCGCTTAAGAGTTCGGGTTATTAATTTTAATTAATATATTAATACTTATATATTAGTAATATTTATATGAATATATTAATACTTATTTATTAATAATATTTATATGGATATATTTATTAGATATTGAAATGAGTTGGAGAGATTCCAGTCGATCAAACTCATTGATTGTTATCACTATCATATGAATGAGTGAATCACACATAAACTCAGACATTGAAGCCAATACAAACTAGCCCATTCTTAGCAGAAAATCAATTACGCATTTACTATGAATTGCGTCTGGAGTTTTCTCATGCCTAAATAATTCGAACCGATGAATATCCTCTTTGATTAACCGCCATTGATGACTTTTGAATCATCAATGCAGGCACTCTATTGCCTAAAATTCTGCTAAGAGGAATTATATGAACCTTCCCTTTAACCCGCTTGCTCAAGCTCTCTCTGCTGCTGGTTGTTTTGAGTTATCGGATCGAGAGTTACTGGATGAGCGTGAATTGGACTTATTCAACCTCCAGTCCTTTGATAACGTACCTTTTCATCTGAGGGTACCAGATGAACGTCAATACACAACGATGACAGCTATCTCTCGTCTATCCATCAATTGTGCGGAAAATGAAACTCCTGCAATTGTGCTTCAGACCAAAAGGACTGCTAAAGGTGAAATTGTTACCTATCAATATGCACCATGGTTTGAACCATCTCGCAGTACTTTTGATCAATGTATTTTATTTAAGTCAGGACATTTTAAAGTTGGGAGGGAGATTCTCTGTTATGCTGATGCCACATCAGCTTATCCAGACACGCCGTTATTACAGATGCTTCCTCCTGCTGGTGTTCCTTTAGAACCTTGTCATATCGAAATAATTCAGCGAATAAACCTATTTGTAAACCGTATCCGAGAGAACATGTTAGGTCCTGAAACTAAACGTGAACTCAGAAAACGTAGAAAGCACTGCCGTAAGAATTACCGTGGCAGTGTTAAATGGTTGGGTAAATATTTAAACACTCACAGTAAACTGCTGGTGCTTCGTTTAGACCTCTACTACAAATATGATATTTCCGAGCTGACCAATACCTCTCCAGACTTTAATAGTCCTAGACACAATGTACATTGTCTAATGACCATTAAAGCAGATGTAGAACAGTTGCTTGGTGATTTCCGCTCTGATCCTATATTGAAAGAAATTATTGGATACTATTTGAAATTTGAGCACGGGCCGTACAAGGGACAGCATGTGCATTGTATCTTTCTACTGGATGGGCACGATCATCAAAAAGATGTGAAGTGGGCTGAGAATATTGGTCAACATTGGGTCAAGCTTACCAATGGCAGAGGTACTTATCATAATTGCAATCGGAACAGCTCAGATTATAAATATCCTTGTACAGGAACGATCTCTTATGACGATCATGAAAAAATTCATAATTTGTGTCGTTGTCTCGCCTATTTAACAAAGGCTGATCAATATTTTCTTTTTGGACCACTCACCTGCTTTCGTACCATCCAAAAAAGTGTAGCTCCTAAAGAGAAATCAGGGCTTGGCAGACCTCGTGAGAAACAAAGTACACCTCTAACTTTTGATTCTGTCAAGAAGTTCTATAAGGGGAAACGCTAATGGATAAATTCGAATTATTTTATGCTGAGCACTTCCTTACGAGTATAAATCCTCAACACGTACCTATGCCTGGTTCTTTGTCCTTGGCAACATCTCATCAAGCCACACTGCGTGAGATTGATACTTTAGGGACAGAGATGGAAAACAAAAAATCTAGCAAGGTTTTTAAAGTGATGCGAAGTTTTGGTGATGCCCCAACGTTGCAATTGCTGCCTTTTGGGCTCAGATTCTGTGCAGCCCTAAATGGAATGAAAACTAATCCATATATTCTTGGGACAGTTCCATGTGTTCAACTTGCTCCCAAGATTCAATTGCAAAAGGATCTTATAGAACAACATCGGTTGCCTATGATGGATCATTTACATCCCAACTTTGAAGTTGCGGTTGATATGTATATGGCGCATTACAAAATGCTTATTTTGACTCAGAAACATAAAAGCCTGGAAAAAGCATGGATACGAGAGCAAAGAAAGGGACATTGGCTTTATGAAGACTTCATAACCAAGCTGTTGGGAATGACACGCTCTTTTGATGTTTATTGTATGACCTTGATCAATGATGTCGGCAAAATCAGTCATGAGGATCTAAACAGAACTTATTTGCTATTCGATCATCATATTCAAGAGATCGTTGCAGTTGCTCATGACACTAAAAAGGCAAATATTCTGGCTATTGTTGGTAAATGGGAAGCCACTCATTTTCAACAGGTGAATCTTAACTTATTTTTCTTTGTTGCCAGAAAAACAAGTGATTTCATACCTTTTGAAGAAACCATAATTTATCAAAGTCTAAATCAATTCATCGACCAGACTGGATTAATTCACTCGGCATGGACTCCTCTACCAAATGTGATGACGCCAATTTTCTATAACGTCAATCAAATCAATATTGGTAAACGACTTCAGATTCTCAAGGCTTATTTTATTGGTACGGACCACTATGTTCGGATTTTTGATAATAAACCCTCATTTGAGGTGTTCTATCAAGCCGAAGAGCCTTTTATATACAGCAATACCCCAGCAGACAAGGCATTAGCCGAATAACTTGGATACCGTCGAGAATACAATAAATCTCAACGGTATTTGTATCAGCAAAGATTGCTGATTGAATAGGTACAAAGATATGATTGAAAAGCGCTACCGTGTAAAAGACCTCGTCAACTATCCTGAACGTCCTGCAAAGGACTATGTTGATCGGAAGGGCCGTAGAAGAAAGCTCTCACACAAGCCTGCGAGTAAGGGATTATTGAATATCGCAGAGTCGACATTTTGGAAGATGATTCGACGAGGTGATTTCCCAGAACCCACCTACTTAACAGCAAGTATGCCCACTTGGACTGAAAGCCAGATAAATGCTTGGCTTGAACTGAAGGAGCTTAAAGCTGCATAAACTGAAATAGCCTGTCTTATGACAGGCTATTTGTATTTATATCCATAATTAAAACATCAATACCTCAAAGCACAGCGACTTTGGTACAGCTTTTTCCTTCCATCTGTAGATTATGTACAAAATATTGTCTGTACAGAATATTGACACTTTAATTAATTAGACTTATAGTTAGTATGCTTAGTCGCAATTGTAAGAGTAATAAGCTAACTAGTGTCTACCTAAGTATCTAAATTAATGCCCAGAAATGAATGATGCAAATACAGCCAGCCATAGTGTCCAAATGTAATGATCAATGTATCTAAAAAGTGACCAAAATAGTGCTAAATGAAATGTCAAAATATAGTGGCGAATATCCTACAGATCGTAATTAATGACTTGTAATGCTTGAGTAATAGGAAAATTAAGACTATGCAAATTTTCACTTATACCGATGCTCGCAATAATCTGAAAACTGTTTTAGACCGTGTTATTGATGATTCAGATGTTGCAGTAATTACGAGGAAAGAAGGTCAACATGCAGTTGTAATGGGACAAGACTATTACAATAGTATAATGGAAACATTGCACCTCATGTCTTCTCCAAGTAACGCAGCACACCTATCGAAATCAATTGCAGAATTACGGGCATCTAAAGCAATCGAAAGAGAACTTTTAGATGAAACGGAAGACTAGTTTTACTCCAACAGCTTGGGAAGATTATGTGTACTGGCAAAGCCAAGACAAAAAGACTCTTAAGCGCATCAATACATTAATCAAAGAGTGTCTTCGTACTCCCTTTGACGGTATTGGCAAGCCTGAACCATTACTCGGTGATTTAGCTGGGTTTTGGAGCAGACGAATAGATGAAAAAAATAGATTAGTCTATGAAGCAACTGAGGTAGCGATAACTATCATTTCTTGTCGTTATCACTACGAATAAAAGAAGGCCTAACTTAATGTTAGGCCTTCTTTACATAAAACATTTACTACATAACCCACCTACTTAACAGCAAGTATACCCACTTGGACTGAAAGCCAGATAAATGATTGGCTTGAACTGAAGGAGCTAAAAGCTGCATAAATCAAAACAGCCTATCGATAGCAGGCTGTTTTATTAAAATTCTTAAATTAATATCGTACTTTGTTTCTGAATTAGTACAATAAACTATCATCTTTAAGATAGAATAAATATATTTATAAATCATCGTAAATAATACATATGCTCAAATCAAAAACTCTCACTTTTTCAATATCCATTGCTCTGCTTTTGATTGGTTCTGCTTTCTTTTATAGATATGTTATTTATTTACCAAGCATCCAAAAAGAAAAAAATAAGCAACTCGAAATTAAACAAGAAAAATATGACACATGTATTGATCAAGCATATCAATACTACAATGATACATGGAGCCTACGTTGTCAGGAACAATTTGAGATTGTATCTAAGAAAAATGATCTATGTATCAATACCCTAAAAAACCAAGGTGCTGATTATAAAACAGCTTCAGAACAATGTTATACCAAATACCCTTTAGGTGATTATGCCGTTGACTGCAAATCTCTTCCTTTAGATTCAGTAAAAGATATTAATATCAAGCTAGAAAAAGATAAAAACCTATGTCAGAAATTAATTTAGACACTATTTTATTCAATTAGGGTTTCTCTTTAATTAACTATTGCCTTGTTAGCTGTGCAAGTAGTTTTAGGTTAATACTGAACATTAAGAAAGCATAACAAGTTTAATTAGTAGATACCCTCTTTAACTAATTTAGCTCAAGGAAAGATTCTAAATAGTCAGCCCATTCTTGCATCATCTCCCGACGGTTATTCAGGAACTTTGTTCGATTGTATGCAGTACCATTATTGTCTTTAACCTTATGCGCCAGTTGATGCTCAATAAAATCCACACGTTGCTCAAGAATCTCATCAAGCATTGTCCTTGCTGTTGCTCTTAAGCCGTGTGCTGTTTGTTTACCACCATACCCTAAGCGTTTTAAAGCCGTATTGATGGTATTGTCTGATAGATAACTCTTTGCATCACGTCCAACAAATAGGTATTCACTATGTGGATAAAGATCAATAATCGACTCAACCAATTCATAAGCTTGATCTGACAATGGAACTACGTGCTGTTGCTTGGTTTTACTAGCTATAAATTTAAAGCATCGCTCTTCAGGATAGTAGTAACTCTTTTTAAGTTTTCTGATTTCACCAGGTCTTTGAAAAGTTAATACTGAAAGTTTTAATGCAACCTGTGTAGTGATTAAGCATCTAGCATGTAATGATGAATAGTTCCAAATTTTATTCAGCAATGGAGCTAAGTCCTGCTCTTCTGTCACTGCTGCAAAATTTCCACCTTGTGGATTAGGTAATTCAATATCTTCTATTGGGTTATATTGGATTAGCTTCTTTTTTCTAGCCGATTTAAAGATTTGGTTCAAATCTGACTTTAATCGTTTAGCTACCGATAAGGCACCGCGCTCTATAATACGCTGGAATACTTTGACTTCTAGTACATCTAAGGTGAGCTGAGGAAAACTCATATCTCCAATGTAAGGATACGCATCATGATTTAATCGACGAAGTGTTTCCTCGTCTTGTTTACCTTCTAATTCTCGTTTTTTAAGCCATTCTGCACTAACTACACGAAACGTATGTTCCGCTTCTTTCAATTTTTGATTTTTAGTCTCTAAACGTACTGTTGCTGGATCAATGCCCTGTTTGATCAATTTTTTATATTCATCACGAATATTTCGTGCTTCTTCTAAAGTGACTTCTGGATACGTCCCTAAAGACAAATCATTGCGTTTGCCAATATATGGCCGAGTATAATTAAAAATCCAGTATTTGCTGCCACTAGAGTCAATACGTAAGTAAAGATTGCCCCCATCAGGAAGCTTATACATTTTATCAGGACTTGCTTTTGCTTTTTTAACTTGTAAAGCAGTCAGTTTATTGATTCCACGTGCAGTCATAGCGTATAAACAAAAAAAATGCAGTAAGAAATTATCTTACTGCATTTTTTACTACTTTATAACTACTGATTGGCGTAGTGCGTCACAGCTTGTCATATCGTTTCGTTTCTAACTTTAACCTTATAAGTCAATAACTTATGCAGTGTTAAACAGTGTCAGAAACTTCAATGTGGCGGAAGCGGTGAGATTCGAACTCACGGAGGACTCACACCCTCGTCGGTTTTCAAGACCGGTGCATTAAACCGCTCTGCCACGCTTCACGCTTCCAACCGCTCTGCCACGCTTCCAATGGCGGCTATCATATAAATAAAAGTTCAACTTGGCAAATCTTTTATTCAAAATAATGCATCAACCGCTCAAAATAAAATCAACAGCCTGTAATTTTAAGCATTTTCAGGTTTTTCATAGCGAATGGAATTGATATACCACAGTTTTTTTCCCAAGGGTGTATGTACTTCTACTTCATCATCCACTTGTTTCCCCAGTAAAGCACGGGCCATTGGTGACTCAATCGAAATATGTTGCGGGTGATGATCGTAAATTTCATCGACCCCCACCAAACGCAATTTTTTTTGCTCCCCTGCATCATTTTCAATTTCAACCCAAGCACCAAAGTAGACTTTCCCCTCCTGCTCAGGTACATAGTCAACAATTTTTAATTCTTCTAAACGCTTTCCTAAGTAACGGACCCGACGATCAATCTTTCTAAGTATTTGTTTATTATATTGATAATCTGCATTTTCAGATCGATCTCCAAGGCTAGCGGCCCAATTCACTTTCTTGGTGATCTCAGGACGTTCATCATGCCAAAGCTTTTTGAGCTCGGCGACCAATAAATCATGTCCAGTACGCGTAATTAAATTCGATTTCATAAGCCCAAATACGTTAATACAACAGTCCATTTACAAGTTTTTGCATTGTATTCCTTATTTCGCCACCACTAAAGTGTATAAATTTTATTCTTTTCCAAATCATAGGTTTGTGATGCAACTCTCAGTTTTTTATTGTGCAAAATTTGACATTCTTAGTTTTGCCGCTTAATATGCGCCCCTAAGTTTGTTTTTGTTTATTTTTTATACACTTTGTAAATGTTGTGAAACATTTGCATCATTTTTCCCTTTAATCAATGTCATTTTGAATGACGTTCATGATTTGCCCACCCCTTATTGAATTTATCAACTTTTAAAAGTTAAGGCAGTGTTTTGCTGAACTTTTTGGGCATAAATTATCTGTAGCGGAGACAACATGCACAGTAATTCAAGTTCTGGGTCGAGGCCTAGCCTTAACTCTTTATCTTCCAAACGACCTTTTCAAGCTTTAGCCTTAGGAGTAGCCATCCTTCCTTTCAATAGCTTGAATGCTGAAAAATCACATCAATACAACACGATTGTGAACACCAATATTTTAACAGTGGTTGCGGTTGAAACCCCAACAACAGTGTTTAAAGAAGGTGAATTCCTACATGGTTTTGGTTACGATTTAGCGCGTAAATACGCACAAAGTTTAAATGTAAAGCTCGATTTTAAAACGGTTCCCGACAATGCCACGGCATTGAAATGGGTTGCACAAGGTAAAGCGAATATCGCGATGACCACAGCGAATCTGGCTGCAATTGAAAGTAAACAACTGGTTTCATTTTCAGCAAGTTGTGGTGACCAAGCAAGTTTGAGCAAAAATGGTTTAAATCCTCAGTTAAACTGGGTATTCAAACAAGCTGATGATCCGCTCACCCTGACCGCAAGTGGTTTTATCTGTCAAAGTAAGCAATCGGGTATGACCCAGCAATTGGCCTCGTTCTATAACCGCAATGTGGTTAAACCAGAGTCGTGGTCAACCATTCAAAGAGATTTGAAACAACGCTTACCGATTTATAAGGCCAGCTTTAAACAAAGCGCGTCTAAATACAATTTAGATTGGCACTTACTCGCAGCAATTGGCTATCAAGAGTCTTATCTTAAACCAAGCTCAGTTTCTCCCACTGGTGTCCGTGGTTTAATGATGTTGACCAATAGTACAGCCAAGGCAATGGGTGTGAGCAACCGCTCAGATCCTCTGCAAAGTATTCAAGGCGGTGCGAAATATTTTGATCTGATGCTAGACCAATTTGGCAATGTACCTTATCCAGATCGTAACTGGTACGCCTTAGTGGCATATAATATGGGACCTGGCGCAGTCAGCCAGATTCAAAAACGTATTCGTGCACAAGGCAAAGACCCGAATCAATGGGTCAACTTATATGACTATTTACAACGCAACCAAGCGCGAAATGGTCGCTATAAGCAAGCGGTACAATATGTAACGCGTATCCGTACTTATTTAGAACACCTCAAAACCAATAGCCGTATTGATGTCTAAATAGAGATAAAAAAAGCTTACCACTGGGTAAGCTTTTTTTTATGGCAACAGTAATTAAACTGTTTGCTCAAGTACTTTCTTAAATAAATCTTTTTGTTCTTGGCTTGGCTTCGCTGTTTGTAAAGCCATAAGTTGTGACATATCGCCTTGTACTTTGATTTTACCTGTCATGAATGCTTGCATTGCAGCAGCCATGTCAAACTCCAAGAATACTTTACGTAAAGTTTCAGCATCCATGTTCAAAGTTGTTTTCGCATTTGAAGATAAACCTTTTTGGATTTTACCTGCATCTAAAGCCAATTCAGTATTACCTGCTGCATCTGTTACAACCAAGTTAATCGCTAAATTCGCAAGTGCTGGTGGTAAATTTAAATCACCAGCTTCAGCAGTCAGTTTTTCAACAGTTGCAAACCAATCATCAGTTAAAAATGCAGCCATGATTATTCCTCAAATGTATTTGTTCAATTTCTTGTGCCATCTATCCAGACGACATCTCATGAAGCAATTTGCTTGTGCCCTGTTATAGCATGTAATTTTTAATTTAGGCTATGATTTTTTGTACGCGTGATTCAATTTTTAAATTTTTTATAAAAAAAAGGTACTTAAGCAGTACCTTTTAAAAAAAGTTTTACACTTTACTCAGCAGCAAAACTCAGATTCACCACATCCAAACGATTTTTCAGCTCTTCTGGATCTTTCATGTCAAATTCACGTTGACCATCCAATGCTTCAAAATCGAATAGCTCACGATCCGCCAATTGCGAGGGAGAAACATTCTGTAAGGCACCAAAAATACTGTGTAAGCGCTTCGGATGCTGTTTATCCCATTCACGCAACATATCATTAATAATGGCGCGCTGTAGATTTTCTTGTGAACCACATAAGTTACACGGAATAATCGGGAACTGGCGTAACTCAGCATATTTGATAATGTCTTTTTCTTCGACATAAGCCAAAGGACGAATCAAAATATTCTTTTTATCTGAAGAAAGTAATTTTGGCGGCATTGCCTTTAAGCTACCACCATGGAATAAATTCAAAAAGAAGGTTGCCATAATGTCATCACGGTGATGACCCAACGCGACTTTGGTTGCACCAATTTCTTGTGCAAAGCCATAAAGCGAGCCACGGCGCAGGCGTGAGCACACTGCACAATAGGTTTTACCTTCTGGGGTTAAACGTTTGGTAATGGTATAGGTGTCTTTTTCCAGAATGTAATACGGAATATTGTTTTCTTCCATATAACGTGGCAATACATCTTCTGGGAATCCCGGTTGTTTCTGGTCAAGATTCACCGCAACGATATCAAAATTGATCGGTGCAATACGTTTAAACTGCAACAAGATATCGAGCAAGGTATAGCTGTCTTTACCACCAGACACGCAGACCATGACTTTATCGCCATCTTCGATCATGTTGTAATCACGAATTGCATGCCCAACCTGACGACGAAGCTTTTTCAATAGACGATAATACGCTGAACTTGTCGGTAGTTCTGGCTTGAAATTAAATCCTTGATTGGACTCCACTGGCGCGTACATAGACGTGATTTACTCATAAACAAAAATACCGCAAGATTTTATCTCATTCCGAAAAAATGCGCATCTAAAGAATTTTTCAATTTCTTTCAATCGTCATATTTCAGTTTCATACTGGTAAAATTCTGATCAAAAAATGTCAAATTGGCCTAGATTGCTTATATTTCAAACTTTTCCACAGTTGTCCACAAAAGCTGTGGATAAATTTGTGGATTTCTTCGCTATTGACAAACTGTTTTTATCTTAAAATAAGGCTTCCCATTAGATTGATCATTTTTTAACCAATGATTTTATTAAAATAAAATCAACTAGTTACATAAGTCAAGACTTGGTTTTTAAAAAAAATATTTTAATTTTTTTTGCTGAACATTCGAACAAAAAGACTTGCTTTTTGTCCGACAGCCAAAAATAAAAAAATTGTAGCCAAAGTTCTTTTTTTACTTTTTTTTGTTAAACTGCTGTGAAGAACTTATGCTCATCCTTTCGTGAATATTATAATGATGAACAAAACAACGTATTTTTTTACCCTTTGCTTGGGGACAATCGGTTTTTTTAATGGCATAACTTCAAGTTATGCGGGGCAGACCATTTATCAATTTAAAGACAATAATGGCACTACCCTGCTCACCAATAAGAAAAAAGCCGAATACAGTCATTTAAAAGTGATTAAAGCCACCTATTATCCAGACAGTAATATCCATAGTTATAGCAACTGGGGCGCCAGTGAGGCCTCAGTACTGCCAAGCTATAGCCGTAATAAAAATGCCTTTGATCACCTGATTCGCCAAGCAGCACAACAACATGGTATTTCAGAAGGCTTAATTAAAGCCGTTATGCATACCGAATCAGGTTTTAATATTAATGCACGCTCACCGGTAGGTGCCCAAGGCCTGATGCAGCTCATGCCTGCCACAGCACGCCGCTTCAATGTCAATAATGCCTATGACCCACAACAAAACATCTTTGCAGGTGCACGTTATCTGAGCTGGTTACTTAAACGCTTTAATGGCGATACCCGACTGGCGATTGCAGCCTATAATGCAGGTGAAGGCAATGTGGATAAATATGGTGGCATTCCACCATTTCGTGAAACCCAAGATTATGTGCGTCGTGTGACCAGCCGTTATCAAAATCTTTATGCCTCAGGCTTAGGCAACTCGCTCAATACTTCCAACAACGCACCTACAAATGCCCAAGTATTGGCCCAATCGGCAAATTACACAGCCCCTGCCAATGAAACGACTGAAACCACACCAGCCCCAAGGCAATATAATCGCCAAATTATTACCCTTGACGATGGTACCTTTACCGATGCACCATCAGGAACATATACCACGACCAATGCCACTGCTTCTGCCAGAATACGCCTCAGTGATTAACAATTCAGGCCAGCTATTCTCGCAGAATGATTTTGCCTGATATTTTTTAGACAAAATTTCATTTAAGTCACTGTTTCATAGCCAATTCATCGTTTTATAGGCTAAATGTATCTGTGCCCACTTTTTGCTTGAATTTTTACAATTCGCCCTGCATATTAGCGTTATGATTTATAATTTATAAATCAGATCACTTTTTCTTTATAAGAGGGTTTTCTCAATGATGCGGATTGGTTTGTTCTTGCTAACCAACCTCGCGGTACTGGTTGTAGCTGGCATTATCTTGTCACTCTTCGGTGTCGGTAGTTACCATGGCGCGGGTGGCTTGAATCTAGGCAACCTACTGGTCATCTGTTTTGTCTTTGGTATGGTAGGTTCTTTAATTTCCTTATTCATGTCGAAGTGGATGGCGAAAAAAACCACTGGAACTGAATTAATCGACCCAAATGCACCTCGTAGTCAAGCAGAAGCTTGGTTATTACAAGAAGTCGCGCAATTATCGCAACGTGCAGGTATTAAAATGCCTGAAGTCGGTATTTTCCCTTCTTACCAATCCAATGCATTTGCGACAGGTTGGAATAAAAATGACGCCCTGGTAGCTGTTTCAACAGGTCTACTTGAGCGCATGAACAAAGATGAACTTCGTGCAGTACTCGCACACGAAATTGGTCACGTTGCCAACGGCGACATGGTGACCCTTGCATTGATTCAAGGTGTAGTGAACGCCTTTGTCATGTTCTTTGCTCGTATTGCAGGTGACTTTATTGACCGCAATGTGTTCGGTCGTGAAGAAGGTGAAGCACCAGGTCTTGCTTATTTTGCCATTACCATCGTACTCGACATCGTATTCGGTATTATGGCCTCTGCGATTGTGATGTGGTTCTCTCGTCAACGTGAATACCGCGCAGACGAAGCTGGTGCCCGTTTAGCAGGTAAACAAGCAATGATCTCTGCCCTGCTTCGTTTACAAGCAGAATCAGAAATGCCAGACCAAATGCCGAAAGAAATGAAAGCATTTGCGATTGCGGAAGGTAAGGAACAAGGCTTTAGCTTAGCGGCTTTATTCCAAACCCACCCAACTATTGAACAACGTGTTGCTGCCTTACAGCAATTAAATGTTCAATAATCAGTATCAGATAAATGATAAAGCCTCCATCATGGAGGCTTTATTTTTGCTTAAAAATCTAGTGGGCTTGAAAAGACTGATAAAATTGCCATAGATAGCTAAAACCAGCCCACACCGCGACAACCAATAAAATCAGCACAGCAATACCCAATAAATCGGGGATTCTTAACCAAATCCAACTCACGATCGGATTACGCCAAAAAGCTGATGTTTTCTGCTTTTGTTCCAGTGATTCGTGTAGAAATGGATGCACCACATGAATATCACTATGCACCTGATACTCTTCACGGATATGCGCATGTACGATTTCCAGTGTCCTGCGGCTTGGTCGAATAAAGACATCGAATACAGTGCCGACAATGGGAACAAATCCGACCAGCATATCCATAATTGCCAGCTTAAGCACACCTTTGAGTTTATGTTGCGGTACGCCCACTTCTCTGGCTTTTTTAAAGGCATATAGTGTCAAAACAAAACCCGCGATATCGCCAGCAAAAGGAATAGTACTCAATGCAGCATCGGCCCCGACTCCCTGTTTGGTAAAAGGAATCCGTACCAAACTATCCATGGTGTTGGCAAATTTGGCTAAATCACGCTCTACAGCGATGGCTTGCTGCTGAGTTAATTTTTTTTGTTCTGTTGGAGCTGTCATTCATACAACCTAAAACGATGTTTATGCTTGAGAATAAAGCAGATTTTCCATTTTGTCGGTACAATTATTATTACCAATCAGAATAAAATCATCGACGCGATAAATAAATACACCAATACCCCTGTCGCATCACAAATTGAGGTGACCAACGGCGCAGAAGCACTGGCAGGGTCAAGTCCAGCCTTATTTAAAATAAACGGCAAGCTCATACCAATCAGACAGCCCATCAGTACAATCCCCATCATACTCAGTGCCAGTACCAAGGCCACCATCTCATCACCACGGAAATAGCCCAACAATGACACTGCAACCGCCATGGTGCCACCTAAACATAATGCCACTAAGCTTTCTCGTCCTAACAAATGAAACCAGTCTTTGAACTGCACATCGCCTGTGGCTAAGGCACGCACCATCAAGGTCGAAGATTGAGATCCAGCATTCCCGCCACTTCCCACCAATAAAGGTAAAAAGAACACCAATACCAGATTTTTGGCAATGACATCTTCATAGTGGGCAATACCGATCCCCGACAGCAAGCTACCAAAGACCAAGAAAACCAACCAAAACACCCGTTTCTGGTAAAGTTGTAGAATGGGCGCAGATTTAATACTGAGCTTAGATGATGCATTGACCGCACCAACTTTTAAGAAGTCTTCGGTTGCTTCTTCACTCGCCACATCCATCGCATCATCGTAGGTGACGATCCCGACCATCATCTGTTGATGATCAATAATTGGCAATGCAAGCAAGTCATAACGAGCAATGGTTTTTGCCACTTCATCTTGGTCGGTATCGACATAAGCGGTTAAGACATTGGTCTCCATCAACTGGTTAATATTTTGCTCTTCAGGTGCAAGAATCAGTTGTTTTAAAGACAATACACCCAGAATTTTACGTGCTTCATCCAACACATAAGCAAAATAGATCATTTCGGTATCTGGTGCTTCAAGACGCAACATTTTAATTGCATCATTGACCGTCATATTCGGTTTTAAAGTCGCATATTCGGAGCTCATAATCGCCCCTGCTGTGCCCTCTAAATAGGAAGACAATTGGCGAATATCTTCGCGTTCCGCTTGCGCCAAAGCAGGCAACAACGCATTTTGTTGTTCTTCATCCAAACATTTGAATACGTCAGCACGTTTGTCCGATGACATTTCACCAATCAATTCAGCCAAGACATTTCTAGGCATGGCTTGGGCCAGTTTGACCTGTTCACTAGGGGGAAGATAGGAAAAGACATAGGCCCGATCGGGTAAATGCGTCAGCAGTAATTGACTCTGCTCAACCGCAAGTTGCGTTAATACATCGGCAATATCCACCGCCTGAAAGGTTTCAACCGATGCCAATGCAAGATCAATATGATTATTTTTAAGTGCGTCGTTTAATAAATACAAAAAATTATTGTAGCTCATGTCTGCCTCTTCACTACAAAACATCTGCAATGAAGGTGACTAGACGCAGCGTATTATTTTACTGTCGAATAGGGAGCTTCATTCAGATGTGAATCAAGATAAAAATGTGTAATTTGAAATAAACTACAACTCTGCGTGTCCATTTGGGAGATCAAACCTCATTCAACCGCTTATGCGGCATCGCAATACTACAAATATTTTTTTATATTCTCAACTTAGACAACAAAAATGAACAATTCGAACCTTGATGAATGGAACGAATTGTTCATTGCTGCCGCTGATTTTGACTGTGCTTAAGCCGTTTCAATTTTTACTTTTGGCTTAAACATGGTTCTGACCAACACGTACATAAACGGAATAAAGATCAGCACCAGAATTGTACCAAACACCACGCCACCAAACACACTATAGCCAATCGCTTGTCGGCTTAATGCGCCTGCACCACTAGAGAACATCAATGGAATCACACCCGCGCCGAAGGCAATCGAGGTCATCAAAATCGGTCTGAGACGGAGACCCGCAGCATGTAAAGCAGCGTCCAGTGCAGTCTGGCCTTGCTGCTGCAAACTTGCTGCGAACTCCACCATTAAAATGGCATTTTTACAAGATAGGCCAATAGTGGTCAGTAACGCAATCTGGAAGTAGATATCATTGGCAAAACCAAACCAATAACTAAACAAAATGGTTCCGCCAATCCCGAGCGGAATCGCGGCCATGACCACTGAAGGAATTGACCAGCTTTCATACAGTGCAGCAAGACAGAGGAAAATAAAGGCCACAGACACCAGATATAACCAGATTGCCTGATTACTGGACTCCTGTTCCTGATAAGACAAGCCACTCCATTCTAGTCCCACGTCTGGCATTTTATCGACTAAACCACGAATGGCCTGCATCCCCTGCCCACTACTAAAGCCATTTGCTGCATCTGCTTCCAAGCTGATCGCAGGATAACCCATAAAGCGCTCCAACATCGGTGGCGCACCTTGCCAATTAATCTGACTAAATTGTGAGAATGGCACCATCTGCCCATTGGCATTTTTGACATACCAGTAATTCAGGTCTTCGGGCTTCGAACGATACGGCGCATCCCCCTGCAAATAGACGCGTTTAATTCGTCCACGATCAATAAAGTCATTGATATAACTACCACTCCATGCCGTCGAGAGTGTGCGGTTAATTTCACTGACATTGAGACCATGAATCATCGCTGCTTTATGATCAATCTTGATATTCAGTACCGCCTGATCATCGTTGCCCTTTTTATCTAGATTTTCGACCGAAGGCAGTGCATTACCCTCTTGTTGTAAACTTCGGAAAGAGCTCAATAAGCTTTCTCGACCTAAGCCTTTGGTGTCCTGCAGCCAAAACTCCATTTTGTCAGAGTTACCTAAACCACGGATAACAGAAGGCATCAGCACCATAATACGCGCTTGATTATTTTGTGAAAAATACTTCATTGCACGCGCACGAATCTGCTGAGCGCTGTTTTCTGTACCTTTGCGATCATTCCAATGTTTTAATGAAACAAAAGCCTGCCCCAGATTTTGTCCTGTTCCTGAAAAGTTACGCCCATGAATCACCATCACGCCATTCAGGTTGGCCTTTTCATGTTCAAGGAAATAATCTGAAATTTGTTTTCCGACCTCTTCGGTCTTGCTCATCGGTGTCCCTTCCGGTAAACGGAATTGAACGCCTAACAAGCCTTGATCTTCTTGTGGTAAAAAGCTGGTTGGCAAATCACGATAAACCCAAATAAAACTACCGATCAGTAGTACGATCCCCAACAGCGAAATGGTTTTTAAGTTAATGACTTTTTGTGAAGCACGAAGATAACGCGTTTTAATATAGTCCAAACCCTGATTGAACTTGATCGCCCAACGTGCCTGTTTGTGCTGAGGCTTTAATAAAATCGCACATAAGGCAGGGGTTAGAATCAAAGCCACCAGCAAGGAAAGTCCCATGGCAACCACAAGCGTAATTGAGAATTGGCGGTAAATAATCCCTGTTGCGCCACTAAAGAAAGACATTGGAATAAATACGGCGGTCAGTACCAAAGTAATCCCGACCAAGGCACCACTAATCTCATGCATGGACTGAATTGAGGCTTGCTTGGCACTGAGTTGCTGTTCATGCATCAGCCGCTCCACGTTCTCCACCACCACAATCGCATCATCAACCAACAAACCAATCGCCAGTACCATCGCAAACAAAGTCAGGGTATTGATGCTCATCCCTAAAACCGCTAAAACGGCGAAAGTTCCAAGAATCACCACGGGCACAGTAACCGCGGGAATTAAAGTAGCTCGCCAGTTTTGCAGGAAGATAAACATCACCAAGACCACCAGCCCAATGGCTTCAATCAAGGTTGATACCACTTGCGACATCGACTCTTTTACGAAAGGTGTATCATCGCGTGGATAGACCACAAAATAGCCTTCAGGGAGCGCTTTTTCTAAGCGTGCCACTTCCTTATACACCGCATCGGCAACCTGCATTACATTGGCCCCAACCGTCAAGGACAGTGAAAGCCCCGATGCGGGATAACCATTTAGACGGTTAAACACCTGATAGTTTTCAGCACCGACTTCGACACGAGCGACATCTTTTAAATAGACAAAGCTGCCATCTGTATTGGCTTTGACAATGATATTTTCAAACTGTTCTGGTGTTCGTAATAAAGAACCTGAGGTGACTTTGGCATTTAAATATTGATCTTGAGCGGCAGGTAAATCTCCAATCGCACCTGCTGCTACCTGTGCATTCTGATTTTCCAAGGCTGAACGAACATCACTGACTTGTAATTGATAACGTTCTAGGCGCTGTGGGTCGAGCCAAATACGCATGGCATATTGCGACCCGAATACACTGACCTCGCCAATGCCTTCGATTCGACTGAGATTTAACTCAAAGTTATTGGTTAAATAATCTGAAATATCTAAATTGGTTGAACGCCCTGATTTATCTCCCAGACCAATCACCATAAATGAATCGCTCAGCGACTTGCGGACATTGACGCCTTGTCGTTGTACATCTTCTGGTAAGCGATTGATCGCGCCATTAATCGCATTTTGCACCTGAACCTGTGCTTGATCTGGATCTGTACCTTGGTCAAAGAACAAGCTGATTCGGCTATTACCACTGGCATCACTGCTCGAGTTGAAATACAGCAGATGATCAATACCTTTAATTTGTTGTTCTAAAACTTGGGTAACACTGTCTTCAACTGCTTGTGCATCTGCACCACTATAATTTGCCGCAACCGTAATTCGTGGCGGTGCAATATCGGGATAACGCTCCACTGGCAATTTTAGAATTGAAAACAGACCGACAGCCATGACTATGATTGCCAGTACACCAGCAAAGATCGGGCGATGAATAAAAAACTTAGATAACATGGCTGTTTTATTCCATTCTAGAAACAGTCAATTTTTCAAAAAGATAGCTAAAAAACGAATACTTTCGATCTACGATCATTACTGAGCTTTCAGGCAAACACCATCCCTATTAACATATCATTTCAAAAAGCAGAAATTGAGGAGGAATAATGGATTTTGATCAAGTTCAGCATAAATTAATGCGCTGTATTTGCACGAATTTAACAGTTTAACTGTGCTAACTCATTTAATTCACTGTGCAATCAAATACTTCTTAATTTAGAATTGACACATCCCCTCGTTAAACCGATATTAGCACGCTTAACTCCTCTCCCTCACTGTACTAGGCATATATGAAGGCCAGCTTAAAAAACTTGAATATTCTGCTGCTGATTTTGCTGCCTGCATTCATTACAGGCGGCTTGCTGATTGCCGCAGGTAATTTATCAGATGGTTTAAGGCTCGGCTTTTTGTCTCTCCCTGGTATTTTGTTTATCTATTTGGCCATTACACGGCAGAAAATATATTGGTACGTGCTTAGTATTGCTTGGTGGTTTATCGCTTGGCTAGATGCCTTGCTACGTTCCAGTACCTGGTTTTTATTCAATAGTGATAATGAAGCCTATTTTATTATTGAAGCGATTGCCAATACCAATCATCAAGAGATTTGGGGATTTTTACAGCTCCATCTAATCACGATTGCCGCAGTGGTTTTTGCTTTACTCAGCGTGCTGACTCTCTATAGTTTTTCTGTATTTAAACTGGTTAAACCTGTCCATTTTAGCCAACTCTGGCACAGTCGCCTTTATCGTAGTTGTATGATCTTATTGGTGTTATTAACCATTACCAGCTATGTGATGAAGCCCTCTCGAAAAGTCCACCCTATTATTTTTTGGACTGAGTTTGAGACTAAAATTGAAGACTTTAGAAATAGAATTAAGCAGCACAAAGATGTTCATCAGCAATGGGATGTTAGTGCTCGGCAAAATCTAACATTGACCCAACAAGCAGTTGGAAAACAGACCCATGTCTTGATACTTTCCGAAAGCCTCACCAGTTTGAATCTAGGTGTTTGCGGTTATGCACGAGATACCACACCTGAATTAGCGAAACGACTGGCTGATATCAAAGTATTCTGCAATGCTTTTTCACCCTCACCATCGACTATTAATGCATTACGGGTCTTGTTAACCGAAAGTCCTGCATCTGAACATGATCAATATTCGCCTGAAAGTGTTTTAGCGTACGCACGCGCTGCTGGCTATAAGATCTACTGGCTCAGCAACCAAGATGATACCTATCTGTCCTCTTTATTTGGTTCCTATGCGGACAAGGCCGTGTATAAAAACAATCGCTCTGGACGCAGCAGTACCTCTTTAGACGAAAGCTTGCTCCCTGATTATCAGCAAGCACTGGCAGACCCGGATCCGAAAAAGTTAATTATTCTTCACCTAGTCGGTATTCATCCAAATTATAAAGAGCGTTATCCGGCCTTGTTTAATAAATTCAGCAGTGAAAGTAATGATACTGTAGAGACCGAGCTGAAGAATCGCGATATTGACCCTTGGATTCGTTCCTTACGTAATGATTATGATAATGCCGTGCTATACGAAGACACTTTGCTGGCTCAATTTTTAGATAGCTTGAGAGCCGATGCGATACCTGACTTTAGATCATTCACGGTTGTGTCAGATCATGGTAATGAAGTTGGACATGAAATTGACTATGCTGGGCATAGTCCTAATACCAAAGCTGGCTATCAAGTTCCTGTGATCATGTGGTCAGATAAAATGCTCACTACGGGTGTCAATAAAGACAGAACCATCAATACCGCTGAACTTGATAATAATTTGATGCATATCATGGGACTCAAGGATAAGTCATCGCCTGGACAGTCTTATTGGCAAGATAAAAACTATCAATTTACCCCAGAGATCAATTGGCCGTATTGGAAGCAGAAATCCTGAAACCATACTCAACTATCCAGTTGTGATCACTTGCCCAACTGGATAGTTGCTATTAATTGCCTACATATTTCAAGATTCTTGATAATTTCATAAAAGCATCATGCAACTGTCATTGATTTGATAACTTTAACTTTCAAACTAGCCGCTTAAATAAAAAATGATGAGTTTATTCATGTTTAAAAAAGCTGCGCTTTGTCTCTGTTTGATCAGTCTTGCAGGCTGTAATGATGACGATAATAATCAAAGTAATACCACTCAACCTGAATATCAACTGCCAAAAATTTTAGTGATTGGACATCGTGGTGCCAGTGCACTTCGACCAGAGCATACCCTTGCCTCATATCAAAAAGCCATTGATGACGGCGCAGATTTTATTGAACCTGATTTGGTTTCAACCAAAGATGGTGTCTTGGTCGCACGCCATGAAAATGAAATCGGTGGTACCACCAATGTGTCCACCCTCCCTCAATTTGCGGATCGTAAAAAAAGCAAAGTCATTGATGGCGTCACTTTAGAAGGCTGGTTTACCGAAGACTTTACGTTGAAAGAGTTACAACAATTAAAAGCCCGTGAACGTATTCCACAATTCCGACCAGACAACCAAAAATATAATGATCTCTATACCATTCCAACCTTAGAACAAATTATTGAACTGGCAGAAGCACATTATAAAAAAACAGGCAAAATCATTGGCCTATATATTGAAACCAAACATCCGACCTACTTTCAGCAACAGAATTTGGCAATGGAAGATGCTTTACTCAAAACCTTATCCAAATATCAATACAGCCGAGATATTGCACCTATTTATTTACAGTCGTTTGAAGTTGGAAATTTAAAATATTTAAAAAGCCAACTCGACTTACACAAGAGTGTTAAGCATGCGCAATTGATTCAACTCTACGATGCGCCAGAAGCAAAACCTGCAGATTATGTCGCGCAAAACAATCCTAAAACCTATGCAGATCTGGCAACGGCACAGGGCCTCAAAGACGTTTCAAGCTATGCCAATGGCGTCGGTCCATGGAAAGTCTATGTCTTTAAAGATGCCGCAATGACACAAACCACCTCTTTTATTGCAGATGCACATAAAGTGAATTTAAAAGTACATCCTTATACTTTCCGCCCAGAAAACAACTTCCTACCTGACACATTGAAATGTAGTGCTGATGTTGCGAAAGCAGCTGAACGTTGCCCTACAGGATCACTCAAAGAAATGCAGCTTTATTTTAAAGCGGGGGTCGATGGCGTGTTTACCGATGATCCAGCCTTAGGCCGTCAAGCGGTACAGACCTATCAAGCAACGACGAAATAAGACTTAAATACACATAAAAAGGGCAGCTGAGCTGCCCTTTTATTTATAAGTGAAACTGTTGTTTTTGTTTGACCTGTTGCCATTGCCACCAACCATAAGCAGCCAAGCCAACAAAAGCCGCATAGAGTCCCGCGGTCAGAAAAACCTCTTTGTAAATAAACATGCCCACATAGATGATGTTGACAAAAATCCAGAGAATCCATGTGGCAATATGCTTACGGCTGGTCCAATAGGTTGCAAGTAAACTAAATGCCACCAATTGTGAATCTAACATCGGTACAGCAGCATCGGTAAAATGCTTCAGAAGCAAACCAAACAGCACACCAAAGATCAATGCTAAGCACATTTGCGCCAAAACAGTGGTCTTGGCAATTGGTTCAATCCGAATATCATGGTCTTCACGTTTGCCTTTGAGCCAATAATAGAATCCATAAACATTCATCGCAATAAAGAAAAATTGCAGGATCGTTTCACCATATAACTTAATGCTAAAGAAAAAATAAGCATACAAACTACACGCTAGAAAATTAAACCACCAGCACCACATATTGCGTCGAATGGTTAAGGTCACGCCAATCAAGCTAATCACTACCGCAAAAATTTCAAAGGCAGACAAGAGCAAACTTCTTTCAGAATTTGATGGCAACATTATGGAAAAATCTGCAATTTTAGCAATGCCCAATTGTTTATTTACTTTGCTTATATTTTTATCTTTATTTGAGAAAACGACTATTTTTCCACCTAAAGCCTATGTTATAAAAATCTAAAGCTAATTTAAGAATGTTGATATGTTCAGCAACAAAGTGTCTTCCCCACCCTTCATCATGATGTCGCATGCTATTTCTGCCCATGAAGCATGGCGACGTGTCTGCATTTTTATGCGAGGAGACTTTGTACAGCTTCATTCGATGACCCCTTAAAAAAAGCATCATTTGAATCCCAAGGTCGCCTCAACAGCGACCTTTTTTGTTGCCTAAATTTTTTAACCCCATCTAGCGTTGTTATAACAGGAACTTCAACATGAGCCAGTTACCCGAAAAGAATTTTATATCCAGCACACAGATACAGCCGGCTGTGGCCCTTGTTTCCCCTCGCCTTGCTACAGTCGGTCAATTTATTGCAGTCGTGCTGATCTGGTCATTCACACCTTTGGCCGCAGTTTTGACCGTGCACGAGATTCATTGGGCTTGGGGACTATTTTTCCGATTCAGTATCGCCATTCCATTGGCATTGATTTGCCTATTTTATTTTCGACAAAAGCTTATTCTGACACCTCAGGCCTTGATCAGTTATAGCGCAGGTGCTGTTGGATTATTTGGTTCTATGACTTTTTGTTATATGGGTGCAACCCGTGTTTCATCGGGTATGATTTCAATTATTTATGGCACGGCGCCACTCTGGTCAGGTCTGATTGCCGTGTTTATTCTGAAACGTGAACACTTTTTAAAACGTCAGTGGTATGGTCTCACACTGGCACTTTTTGGTTTGTCTCTGACACTGGGGATTGGTACTGATCATATTCAATTAGACTCACTTGGGGTGTTGTATGAAATGATTGCCGTATTACTATATGTCTTTTCCATGTTTGCCGTTGCCAAAGTTGGTGCCGAGATTCACCCCATTATCCAAACCACAGGTTCAACGCTAGTTTCATGGTTCGGTTATCTATGTTTATTGCCTTTTTTCCTCACTGAGGCACCAACGCAACTCCCTAGTCTGCAAACCAGTTTGGCCCTGCTGTATAGCGCCTTATTTTCTTCTGTGCTGGCCATGATTTTTTACTTTCATTTAATTCAGAAACTCAATCCAACCACAGTCATGCTGATTACCATTCTGACACCAGTGTTTGCCACCTGTTGGGGCATTTGGTTAAACCATGAACCTGTCAGCTCACATCTGGTTATTGGCTTAATGTTGCTGTGTTTCGGTCTATTTCTTTACGCCTATCGCAATCGACCACGCCCACAATAAATATGCAAATGGCTCGGTCAGGCAACAATACTGATCCGTGATAGCATCTATTGATCGGCTCAAGTACACTGTGCTAACGCTCCGCGTGACATCACAAAGATTTGTTCAAGGATGAAATAATCGATGCGTTCTTACGTTTTATGGCTTTGCTGTAGTCTGATATTGGTGTTACAAGGTTGTGTACATGCGACGACACAACCTCATTCAATAACGCTGAAAACAGCAGAACTCAAACAGCGCTATTACCAAGCCAAAACCACTGCACCTGATGGCACGGTACTCGCATTTACCGTGTATCAACCCCATTTAACATCGAATCAAACTGCCCCTTTACTCATACATACCCATGGCTTTGGTCTGTCTCGAATGAAACGCCCTGAGCTCAGTTTGTATGGTTTTTTATTACCCACAGGGCAAGTGGCAAAAACTGCTTGGCAAAATGGTTATTGGGTCATCAGCTACGACCAACGTGGGCATGGAGGCAGCCAGGGCAAAATTCGTCTGACTGATCCAGAAAAAGAAGCGCAAGATGTCATCACCATGATGAACTGGGCAGAAAAAAACTTGCCACAACTGGCCAAAAATCAAAACGGTGTCCGTACCGGTATGATTGGTGAATCCTATGCAGGTGGTGTGCAGTATCTTGCTTCAGCTTTAGATCCACGTTTACAGGCCATTGTACCGATTACCACTTGGTATGACATCGTGGATAGTCTAGCACCCAATGGTGTACCTAAAAGTAATTGGATTGGTTTTCTCAATTTAATTGGAGACTGGTGGAACTGGAATAAATTTGACCCTGAACTGAAGCAGGCGTATTTAGCTACTCAACAAGGACAGTTAAAACAGTCCACCTATGATTTTCTTAACACTCATCAAGCCAGCTGGTTTTGCAGTCACAATCAAGCACCTCAAGCTGATGCCCTGATTATTCAAGGCTTCAGGGATGTGCTCTTCCCTTTTAATGAAGGGGTTAAAGCAGCACAATGTATCCAACAGGCGCAGCATGAAGTTCATTTAATTGGAGTACAAGGAGGACATTTACAGCCATTTACCCAACATTCACCACGAGGGAACACCCCCTTTTGGTATATTGGCCAATCGGTTCGTTGTGGTAATCAACAACACTACAATCTACAAAAAACCATCTTGGACTGGTTTAACCGCAAGTTAAAAGATCAATCAGCGACTGCATCATTACCCGAGTTATGTGTCGATCAAAGTCCCGTCAATCATTTTGCCGATCTGCAACCCAGCAACAGCTATGATTTGAAAAAAACATGGATTGCACCGACAACAGCCCAAGCCGTCTTTGTGCCTATCCATACTGCCCAACAGCCTATCTCAATCACAGGTTCAGCGCTGCTAAGTTTAAACATGGAAACCACAGCGAAATATGCAGACTCGACCTTATTTATTTCCATGGCGATTAAATCCAAGATCACAGGAAAATATACGATTTTAAATGATCAAACTGCCCCATTTAATCCAGCCAAGAAAATAAGTTATGATCAAATTCGATTGGGTTTAAAGGCTCAGAATGGAAAAATACAAAGCATCGAATTACCTAGTGTGTATGGACAACTCAATGAGGGAGATACGCTGGGTTTATTGATCAATAACGAAAGTCTGTATTATCAAAAAATACAACAGCCCAAAATTGAAGCATGGATCTCAGGGCAAATTGTGTTACCAAAACTTTGGCAGGGAGCAGCTGCGAATTAGTTATTATTATAGAAAAACCAACGAGAGTGAAATTTACCACTCTCGATTGGCAATCAATTCTTCCATTTCAATGTCCAGATAACCCACATCTTGCACCACCATCATCATGGCTTCAGCAATATAATCTGCGGCGGTATCATCTAAACTTGACTCCAAGTCTTCAAACTGCGGCTTCATTTCGTTAATTTCAATCAGGGTTTGATGTGCATAACGATAGATTTCAGTCTCAGATAAATCGGTACGACTGACCTTTTTGGAAAACTGCTGGATATGCTGCTTCACTTCAGCAACGAGAATATCGGGATAATATTCATCGTCAAACATCGGGAGGAGTAAATTTTCAAACATAAAAAATAATATGCAATAAAACGCCATGCTTATAACATAATCCAACCAAAATCACGATATTTAGCCATAAAAAAAGCGGTTTTTCCGACCGCTTTTTTGAACATGGATAATGATCTACTTTTTCAGGCCTTCCCTTTTGATCTGAATCATCAGCATTTTGCAAAGATGAAACACCGCCAAATTGATTTTTATAAGGCAAATTGTTGCGCATATTTTGAGAGCTGTTGATAAGTGATCGATGCACCACCACAAACAATCACCAGTACATCATCAGATGGACTAAAGTTGAGTTTTTGATCGTATAAAATAGATAAGGTTGCACCACATGCAGGTTCGACCAAGGTACGATGATCATCTAAGAATTTTAAACATGCGCTTACTGTATCTGCATCAGTAACCATTATTCCCTGAACATTTTGCTGTTGGGCGATCTTAAATGCTTGCTCACAAACCCGTTTCGCTGCAAGTGTGGTCGCAATACCTGTAACCTGATCTAAGCTAATATGCTGCCCACGTTGTATTGACATATTCAAAGATGCTGTGCCTTCTGTTTCAATCGCATAAATGGGAATGTCCAGATGATGCGTTTGCAATCCTTGAGCAACACCAGAAAGTAAGCTCCCTCCACCAACCGATAAAACCACTGCTGAAGGACGTATTCCCTCGGCAATCACTTCATCAATGATACAGGCAACGCCATCCCACAGATATTGATCATCAAAAGGATGAATATAAATGGCTTCCGCACTGACAAAAGAGAGCGCAAGTTCATTGGCTTCAATCCAAGAGTCACCATGAACAATCACTTCAGCAGCTTCCTGTCGCATTAAATCGATTGCTTTTTGTGACGTTGTTTTCGGGACAACCACCGTCACTGCAATGCCTAACAGCTTACCCATATGCGCAACAGAAATCCCTGCATTACCACCGGAAGAGCTCACAAATTTCTTCGCGCCTTTTTCAGCATATTTTAAACAGGCATTACCAATACTACGTTGCTTAAAGGAACCTGTAGGCTGAGCAGACTCCATTTTTAACCACACATTGCAGTCATTCAACTCACTTAGCTTACTCGATCTAATCAACGGGGTCTTCATATCAACGATCATTTCTTTATTGTGAAAATCAAAGGCTTTCGCGATCAGTCACTTGATGTTTCCGACCGCTTTTCTAAAAACACAGCTCAATCTTTTTTCGCGCTCAAGCTTTTGGCAATCTTGGCAAGCTCCACGAACTCCTCTCGCATTTGATAGGGGTCAGGCTTGGCAGATTGCTGTGCCAACTGGATAATTTGATCCCAGCCCATAGCACCATTATATTGGCCGCCTTTTAATTGCTGCGCATAGGAAGCCACTGCAATCGCAAAACGAGTATCGTTATTGGCCTGTGCAAGGGTTTTGCTTTCAGCTTTCACCGCTTGATTGAGTAAAATACTTTTTTCTTGGTTTGGTAATTTATAACGCAAGTTTACAAAGGCATATTCAGACTTTTTCGCTGCATCTGTTTTCGAAGACTCCTGATAACGTGAATCATTGAGCCAACCTTGCTGACCGACTGGAATGATTTCATAGATTGCGGTAACGTTATGCCCTGCGCCAATATCACCTGCATCGACTTTATCATTATTGAAATCTTCCTGCTTTAACATGCGATTTTCATAACCGACTAGGCGATATTCTTTCACCGTGGCTGGGTTAAATTCGACCTGAATTTTGACATCCTGAGCGACAGTTGCCAATGTCGAGGAAAGCTGACGTTGTACCACTTTTTTCGCTTCATTTTTATTATCGATATAGCTGTAGTTTCCATCGCCTGCATCTGCAAGTTGTTCCATCAACTCCTCATTATAGTTGCCTGTACCAAAACCTAAAGTCGTTAATGAAATCCCGCTTTTTCGTTTCTCAGCCACCATGCCTTTTAAAGTATTAAAGTCGGTAATACCCACATTAAAGTCACCATCGGTCGCGAGTAAAATTCGGTTAATCCCATTTTTTACCAAGGCTTTTTCAGCTTGTTTGTAGGCCAGTTGAATCGCTTGTTCACCCGCAGTTGCGCCACTTGCTTGCAAAGCATTAATCACGGCGAGAATCTTATCTTTTTCATTCCCCGCAGTCGGTTCTAAAACCAGCTTTTCACCACTGGCATAAGTAATAATGGTGACTTTATCCTGAGGGCGTAATTGCTCCGTCAATAAGCGCAATGTTTGCTTAACTAAAGGGAGTTTATCTGCTGCATCCATACTGCCAGAGACATCGACTAGAAATACCAGATTAGCAGGAGGCAATTGTTTGGTGGTGAGATCTTTGGCCTGAATCCCGATCTTAATCAACTTGGCATTTTCTTTCCACGGCGAATCAACAGTTTCAGTGGTGACTGAAAAGGGATGAATACTATTCGGCTGTGGATATTGATAATCAAAATAGTTAATCATCTCTTCAGCACGAACCGCATCAACAGGCGGTAAACGACCATCATTCAAAAAACGGCGGGTATTGGTATAACTCCCTGTATCGACATCAATACTAAACGTTGAAACGGCCTGATCAGCCACACGATGAACAGGATTGACCTCATTGTTTTGGTATTTTTCAGTATTCTGCTCTAACCGTGGTCTCTCCATTGTTGGCATGACTGCAATATAAGATGCAGGAGCGACCATCTTACGCGTTTGAGCAAGGCCTTGATTTGAAATCGTAACAGGCGCCGGTGAGACTGGCATTGTCGTTTCAATCATCACCTGATCATTGTGTTTGACAGGCATACTACAAGCCATGATCATACAACTAAGTAAGCTGAGTGTAAGTATTTTTGTAGATTGATGCATGCTTAAATTCCCAAATTCTATTTTGTCTTTTCAAATGAAATATATATGCAAAGATTGTATGCAAAAAAACAAAGATACATGGTATTCGTATGTATCTTACTAAAATCAGTTATCCTGAATCTAAAGCTTGAATTTTACTCAATTGCATAATTAATGGTCACCACCACACGGGCAATTTTGTTGATGGTGGCTTTGTCATAAGCACCGCCATAATCACTATCATCGTCAGAACCACTTTCAGGCAGGATATAAAATGCACCTTGGCTGGCTGAACGCATCATCCCGACCTTTACCCCACCAACTTTGGCAAACTCATTGGCTCGGCTATAGGCATTTTTGGTGGCATTGGCAATCAAGGACATTTTGATTTCTTCAAGATTTGATACCAGATATTCAGGTTTTTGTTCAATCGAAATGCCTTTTTCATCCAGTAAATAAGCATCTTTTGCCGCCTGTTCAATTTTCTTGATATCGCGACTACTGATCACCAACGATTGTAATGCGATATAGCCTTTGAACTCACGCTTAGTACGCCCCTCACCTGTATCGACTTCCTCATAATAAGAATCAGAACGTTTATTTCCGAGTTGCATATCTGCGGCTTTAAAGCCATGTTCAACAAAGAACGCCTGTAATGCTTTCATTTGTTGATCAAGTAATTGATAGGCTTCTGGAATCGTGTCAGAAGTGTGGTTAGTTTGTAAGTTGATTTCCCATCGTGCAGAATCTGCTTGAATCGGCTTTTCCGCTAAGCCTTTGACTGTAATTGAATTTTTTGTGCTATTAAACTGTTTAAGCGCATAACCCATCACACCAGCAGAAACAATAAAACCAAGACTCAGAATCAGGGCAAACACCCATAAACTTTTATATGTGATTGTTTTATTTTCCATTTTTAATATTACTCATCTTCATTATATATTTGTTATATTTAATCTGATTCAGCAAGTCAATAGAGCCTTAGCGCTCTACTGACTCAGCCCAGCTTAGTTATTTTGCATCCTGTTCCAGACTTTAATGGCATCACTGGTGGCTTTTACATCATGTGCCCGTACAATATTAGCACCCTGCTGAATACTCAATACATGCCCCATTACGCTTCCAACCGCTCGCTCCTGCGCCGGTACACCATCTAAGGCCTCTCCAATAAAACGCTTCCGCGACAGACCCGATAAGATTGGATAGCCCATTCGATTGAGTTTCCAGAACTCATTAAGTAATTGGAAATTTTGCTGTGCATTTTTAGCGAAGCCAAAACCAGGGTCAATGATGATATTTTCTTTTCTCACCCCAACTGCAACTGCTTGATCTAAGCGTTGTTGCAACTCCTGAATCACCTCTTCAGTCACATCGTGATATTGATCCAGTTGATTCATATTAGTAGGTTCACCGCGCATATGCATTAAGACCACAGGGATATTCAACTCAGCTGCGGTTTCTAAAGCCTGTGGGCGAGTTAATGCACGGACATCATTCCAGATATGCGCACCAGCCTGTACGGCTGCACGCATCACTTCAGGCTGACTGGTATCAATCGAGATGATCACATCGTATTTAGATAATGCTTCAACCACAGGAATCACACGGCGAATTTCTTCTTCTAAAGCAACGGGTGATGCATTGGGACGAGTTGACTCTCCTCCAATATCAATAATGGTTGCACCATCTTGCATCATCTGCAACGCATGTTGAATGGCTTGGTCTTTTTGATGATGTTGCCCACCATCACTAAATGAATCAGGCGTGACATTTAAAATACCCATCACTTGGGGTTGGGAGAGGTCTAATTTAAAACGGCCACACTGTAACTGACATTGTGCTAAGGGCATCAATTGCATCAAAATGCTCCACATTGGAATCGGCTTATTTTAACAAGACAGAGATTATTGCGTAGCTGATTTATTTTCAGTTTAGGCCAAAATCAAGACAAAAAAAGAGCGACCGAAGTCGCTCTTTTTATTTTATCTTTAATTAGCCCATTGCTGGTAATGGTGGTGGCGTCGATGGACCATCTTTCGGTGGTTCAAATGCAGCCACTGGATTATCAGCAACATAAACTTTAGGTGGTTGTGGTTCACGCCCTTCCATAATGTCACGGATTTGATCACGATCGATTGTTTCCCAATCCATCAAGGCTTTTACCATGGCATGTGCGATATCTTTGTTATTTTCCAAGATATCACGTGCAACTTTGTACTGTTCATCCAAAATACGGCGAACTTCTTCATCTACTTTTTGTTGTGTAGCTTCAGAAATGGTACGGCTACCCACATTACCGAAGAAACCATTTTGGTTTTCATCTTCATATACCATCACACCAAGGCGATCTGACATACCATATTTGGTTACCATTGCACGCGCCATTTTAGTTGCACGTTCAAAGTCGTTAGATGCGCCAGTCGACATTTGGTTAATGAATACTTCTTCAGCAATACGACCACCAAACAAGATTGAAAGTTCATTCAACATCTTATCTTTATAGTGGCTGGTCTGATCTTGCTCAGGCAACTGCCAAGTCACACCCAATGCCCAACCACGTGGCATAATCGTTACTTTATGCACAGGGTCTGTACCTGGCAAAATTTCAGCAACAATCGCATGTCCTGCTTCATGGTAAGCCGTTGCACGACGTTCTTCTTCACGAATCACCATAGATTTACGCTCAGGACCCATGTAAATCTTGTCTTTCGCATCTTCAAAGTCATGCATATCCACCGTGTTTTTATTACGGCGAGCAGCAAACAATGCAGCTTCGTTGACCAAGTTTGCCAATTGTGCACCAGAAAAGCCCGGTGTACCACGTGCAAGTACTTTAAGATCTACACCTGTCACTGAAGGTAATTTCTTCAAGTGAACATTCAAGATTTGCTCACGACCACGGATGTCAGGTAAACCAACCATCACTTGACGGTCAAAACGGCCTGGACGAAGCAAAGCTTTATCCAATACGTCTACACGGTTGGTTGCAGCAATAACGATAACGCCTTCATTGCCTTCAAAACCATCCATTTCAACAAGCATTTGGTTCAAGGTTTGTTCACGCTCATCATGCCCCCCCCCTGTACCAGAACCACGATGACGACCAACTGCATCAATCTCATCAATAAAGATGATACATGGCGCATGGCGTTTTGCTTGTTCAAACATGTCACGAACACGTGAAGCACCGACACCGACAAACATTTCAACGAAGTCAGAACCCGAGATACTAAAGAATGGAACTTTAGCTTCACCCGCGATTGCTTTCGCCAATAATGTTTTACCTGTACCAGGAGGGCCAACCATCAATACACCACGAGGAATGGTTGCGCCTAAGCGTTTGAATTTGGCTGGGTCTTTTAAGAAATCAACGATTTCAACCACTTCTTGTTTTGCTTCGTCACAACCTGCAACGTCACTAAATGTTAACTTGATTTGATCTTCAGATAACATTTTTGCTTTTGACTTACCAAAACTCATAGGACCGTTTTTGCCACCAGCACCACCACCCATATTACGCATGAAGAACATGAATAATAAGATGATGAGCAATACTGGGAAACTCGCAATGAGAAGTTGCATCAAAATGCCTTGACGTTGTGGCGCTGTGCCCTCAACCACTACATTTTGTTTATTTAAGCTTGGTAGCAACTCAGTGTCTTCTACTTGTGGACGAACCGTCTCAAATGAAGAACCATTGGTTTTTTCACCATTAATATTTAAACCGTCAATTGTGACTTGTTTAATTTGCCCAGCGTTCACCGCTGCAACGAAATCAGAATATTTCATCGCTGCAGGCTTATTGCGGTCACTGACGTTGCTAAAAATCAAAATCAGAACACCGAGTATGATGAGCCACAATACGGCATTCTTGAAGTAATCGCTCAAGGCTTTATTCCCATATCAATCTAATTTGATCATACCTAATCTTGGCTGACCTTCACAAAAACAGCAATGAATTTGCTTTGCAAAAAACTTAAAAGGTACAAAATGCACAATTTTTAACAACTTGGCAAGTACACTTTTATTGCAATGCCTTTTTACGACCTTGACCAATCAAAAAAACCTCTTTCGATCGAGCACGTGAAGCCGCAGGTTTGGCTGTTTTTAATACATCAAAACTATCGACCACTTGTTTTCTGAACTCATCGAATCCTGTCCCTTGGAACACTTTAACAATAAACTGTCCGTTTGGTCCGAGTACTTTTTGAGCAAAATCCAAAGCCAATTCACATAAGTAAATTTGACGAGGTTGATCAACAGCCCTATTACCTGATGTATTGGGGGCCATATCTGAAATTACAACGTCTACTTGACGTCCATTTAAAATATTTAACAATTTTTCGAAAACTTCTTCCTCACGGAAGTCACCTTGCAAGAAGGTCACATCTGGAAGAGCATCCATTGCCAAGATATCTGAAGCAATGACTAAACCATTTGAGCCAACCAGTTTACCGGCAATTTGAGACCAACTACCTGGCGCAGCGCCCAAGTCGACAACCGTCATCCCAGGCTTGATCATTTTATATTTTTCTTGGATTTCAAGTAACTTATATGCCGCGCGTGCGCGATAACCTTCCTTTTGTGCTTTCTTTACAAAAGGGTCATCTAAGTGCTCTCGCATCCACACACGACTGCTTTTAGACAATTTTTGATTGGTAATGCGTGTCGCCATAACTCACTAAATTTCAAAAAACTTCTGATGAGTCATTGTACGTGAAAATTACTCTCATTACAGTACGGATGTACTTCATTCACACGAACTTTTACAGATTTTTTTCGATCATCACCATTGGTTATTTCGGCAATTTTCACAGATTTGTTTCAAGTGACTGTCTGCTGAATCTATCTTAGAAACGGGATGCAAGTTATACTAGGTCGTTTTCCCAATCAGGTATTTTTAATGGCGGCTTTATCTATCCATGAACGTAAACGTTTACGTCAAATTGGTCATGCACTTAATCCAGTGGTAATGGTTGGTGGTCAAGGTCTTACAGAAAACGTCATTGAAGAAACAAATCGTGCGCTAAATGATCACGAATTAATTAAAGTGAAAATTGCGGGTGAAGACCGTGATGCGCGTGCTGCAGTGATTGATGCCATTGTTGAAGCAACAGGTGCGGAATCTGTACAGAAAATTGGTAAAATTGTTTTGCTTTATAAAAAAGCAGCAAAGCAAAACCAACACCTGTCTAACTTGGTTCGTTTTGCTCATTTAAATAATAAGTAATTACGATGGCAAGTTATGAACTGTCTGCTTTTGATCGCTTTAGCGCCATTACGGTGGTTGGCGCGATTGAGCAACAAACACCAGCAACACTGAATGTTGGTTTTTGGGTTCGTGACCCAAATCAATTTTTGATTTACCCAGATCAAGTTGCAGCGAATCCACGCCATGACTTTTTATGGGAACAAACTTGCTATGAAATTTTTGTAGGTGTGAAAGATCAAGATTTCTATCGTGAAATCAATCTTTCCCCTTCTCAAGCTTGGCAAGCCTATCAATTTGAAGAATACCGCTTCCCAGAAGATATGCCACCCATTGCCGCATATGATATTGAGTTGAATCATTTACAGCGTACTCATTACGGTTTGAATGTCAGTTTAGATCTGTCGCAATTTATGCGTGAGCATCAACTCAAATGGGCGGATCTGTATATCGGTTTAACGGCCGTGTTAAATACCACTCAAGGTATGCATTATTTTGCAATGCAACACAGTAGCCCTCAAGCCGATTTCCATAACAAGCGCGATTGGTTACATCAGTTTTAATATCTTAAGCATAAAAAAAGCGAGAAAAATTCTCGCTTTTTTTATCGCTATGCCAAATTAGCTGGCACGTACTTTGTTCCAAGCTTCAACTGCTTGTTCTTTGGTACGTTTAAAACTACCCACTAAAGTATCTTTGTGCTTCACTGAAATCTGGCTAATGTCATCTTTCAATTCTTTGCTGACTTTAGTCAGATCTTCAATCAATGCATTTAGTTCTGTTTTCAATGCATTTTTCAATTCAAGCAAGTTACCTTGAGATGAATTAAGTTGAGTTTTAATCACCTCAATACGCTCTAAAAGATCTTGCTTGATTTGAGTCAATTGATTTTGAATGTTCTGGTTCAATTCTTTCGCTTCAGTCTCAATTTTCTCTTGAGTTTCAGCAAGTGCTTCTTTAACTTGACCCTGAGTTTCAGCAATCACTTCTTTTGCTTGCTCTTGAGTCTCAGCAATGACTTCTTTTGCCTTCGCTGTTTTTTCTGCTACCACTTCTTTCGCTTTTGCAGTTTTCTCAGCAACCACTTCTTTGACTTCAGCAGTCTTTTCAGCAACAGTGTCTTTTGCTTTTGCAGCTTTTTCCACTACAGCATCTTTCACTTCTTCAGCAGTTGCAGCAGGAGTTGTTTGATTCGCAGCCATGTTGATTACCCTCTTTATTGATTGTTGATTTTTTGGCTAGATATAAGATAAAACCACGGCCCCTCAAACTCAAAAAAAATTGTCTGACAATTTGCATAATATCTCAGAATATCGATAGAAGGATGATTGATATTGCAATAGACATTGCCCTACTGATGCTTATAAAAGAAATTGCTGAATTGTGACTTTAATAAATAAAACACATAGACTTTTCATACACTCATGCGTATAATGCGCTGTTAAGTTACAAGCGAGCAGACTGGAAGGAGGGGCATGTTTTTTTTAAGACGGCCTGCCTTTTTTTATGTCTACTCGCTTTTTTACAGCCCTATTTTTGTGGTCTTAGTTCAGGAGCTTTGGTTTGAGCACCCCCGCCATTTTAGCCCTCGCAGATGGAACGATCTTTAAAGGAACGTCTATCGGTGCATCGGGTAGTACGACTGGTGAAGTCGTTTTTAATACAGCCATGACTGGTTATCAAGAAATTTTGACTGACCCAAGCTACGCGCAACAAATTGTGACGTTGACTTATCCTCATATTGGAAATACTGGCTGTAATAGTGAAGACGTTGAATCAGGTCGCATCCATAAAGTATGGGCGAATGGTTTGATTATTCGTGATCTTCCTTTATTACACAGTAACTTCCGTGCTGAACAATCACTAAGTGAATACTTGGAACAACACAATGTTGTTGCAATCGCTGATATTGATACCCGTAAATTGACACGTATTTTGCGTGACAAAGGTGCACAAAATGGTTGCATCCTTGCTGGCGAAAATATTACAGAAGAAGAAGCAATTGCCAAGGCACGTGCATTCGGCGGTTTGAACGGTTTAGATCTTGCAAAAGAGTGCTGTGATCCTGAAGGTTTCGAATGGACTGAAGGTTCTTGGACTTTAGGTCAAGGCTTTACTCAACCAGAATTTAAATTTCATGTTGTTGCATACGATTATGGTGTCAAAACCAACATCTTACGTATGCTCGCAGACCGTGGTTGTAAATTAACAGTTGTTCCTGCGCAAACCCCTGCTGAAAAAGTACTCGCATTGAATCCAGATGGCGTGTTCTTGTCAAATGGTCCTGGTGACCCAGCAGCATGTGATTATGCGATTGAAGCAGTGAAAACCATTGTTGAAACCACAACACTACCTGTATTCGGTATTTGTTTAGGTCATCAAATTTTAGCGCTTGCTTCGGGTGCGAAGACCATGAAAATGAATCACGGTCACCACGGCGCCAACCATCCTGTACAAAATCTTGAGAATGGTACAGTGATGATTACTTCTCAAAACCACGGCTTTGCTGTCGATGAAAGTACCTTACCTGCAAACTTAAAAGTGACACATCGTTCACTGTTTGACGGTACAAACCAAGGTATCCATCGTACTGACAAACCAGCATTCAGCTTCCAAGGTCACCCTGAAGCTAGCCCGGGTCCACATGACTGTGCTCCATTGTTCGATCATTTCATCGAACTTATTGAAGCCGCTAAGAAGTAATTAAGGAGCGAATAATGCCTAAACGTACGGATATTAAAAGCATCTTAATTATTGGTGCTGGTCCTATTGTCATTGGTCAGGCGTGTGAGTTTGACTATTCAGGTGCGCAAGCATGTAAAGCGCTTCGTGAAGAAGGTTACCGCGTTATTTTGGTGAACTCTAACCCAGCGACCATCATGACTGACCCTGCGATGGCGGATGCAACCTATATCGAGCCAATCACTTGGCAGACAGTTGCACAAATCATTGAAAAAGAACGTCCAGATGCAGTCCTGCCAACCATGGGTGGCCAAACTGCATTGAACTGTGCCCTTGCCCTAGACGAGCACGGTGTTCTTGAAAAATATAATGTAGAACTGATTGGCGCATCAAAAGAAGCGATTGAAAAAGCAGAAGACCGTAAACTGTTTGATATCGCGATGCGTAAAATTGGTTTGGAATGTCCGAAAGCAGCCATTGCAGAAACAATGGAAGAAGCTTTGGCGATCCAAGCGGGCTTCGGCTTCCCAGTGATCATTCGTCCATCATTTACGATGGGTGGTTCTGGTGGCGGTATCGCTTATAACCGCGAAGAATTCCTTGAAATCTGTGAACGTGGTTTCGACCTCTCTCCAACGCATCAGTTACTGATTGATGAATCATTGATTGGTTGGAAAGAATACGAGATGGAAGTTGTTCGTGACAAAAACGACAACTGTATCATCGTCTGTGCAATCGAAAACTTCGACCCAATGGGCGTTCACACAGGTGACTCAATCACGGTTGCACCTGCTCAAACATTGACAGACAAAGAATACCAATTGATGCGTAATGCATCGGTTGCAGTTCTTCGTGAAATCGGTGTAGAGACTGGTGGTTCAAACGTTCAATTCGGTATTAACCCGAAAGACGGCCGTATGGTTGTGATCGAGATGAACCCACGTGTGTCACGTTCATCTGCACTTGCATCTAAAGCAACAGGTTTCCCAATTGCGAAAATCGCAGCGAAACTTGCGGTAGGTTATACCCTTGATGAATTGAAAAATGACATCACTGGCGGCGTAACACCAGCATCTTTCGAACCGTCGATTGACTATGTTGTGACCAAGATTCCACGTTTCAACTTCGAAAAATTCCCACAAGCTGAGCCTGTATTAACAACTCAGATGAAATCTGTGGGCGAAGTGATGGCAATTGGTCGTAACTTCCAAGAATCTGTACAAAAAGCACTTCGTGGTCTTGAAGTGGGTGTCAGTGGCTTTGATGAAAAAGTTGAAGCGGGTACAGCCAATGCCAAAGACATCATCTTAAAAGAGCTTAAAGTTCCTGGCCCAGAGCGTATTTGGTATGTTGCCGATGCATTCCGTCATGGTTTCTCTTTAGATGATGTATTTGAAGCGACCAAGATTGACCGTTGGTTCTTGATCCAAATCGAAGACATCATTAAAACTGAAGCTCAAGTAAAAACTTTAGGCTTTGGTGATTTAAACGCTGACAATATCCGTTCATTCAAGCGTAAAGGTTTATCTGACCTGCGTATTGCTGACTTGATGGGTATTTCACAAAAGCAATTCCGTAAACAACGTTGGAACTTGGGTGTTTATCCAGTTTACAAACGTGTTGATACCTGTGCAGCCGAGTTTGAATCAGGTACTGCTTACATGTATTCAACTTACGATGAAGAATGTGAAGCAAATCCATCAAACCGTGACAAGATCATGGTCATTGGTGGTGGTCCTAACCGTATTGGTCAAGGCATCGAGTTTGACTACTGCTGTGTACACGCTGCGCTTGCAATGCGTGAAGACGGTTATGAAACTATCATGGTGAACTGTAACCCTGAAACGGTTTCAACCGACTATGATACATCAGACCGTTTATACTTCGAGCCAGTAACACTTGAAGATGTACTTGAAATCGTGCGTACCGAGAAGCCTAAAGGTGTGATCGTACAGTACGGTGGTCAAACACCTTTGAAATTGGCACGTGCTTTGGAAGAAGCAGGTACACCAATTATCGGTACATCTCCAGATGCAATTGACCGTGCAGAAGACCGTGAACGTTTCCAGCAAATGATTCAACGTTTACAGCTTCGTCAGCCAAACAACAGCATCGTAAAGTCTGCTGAAGAAGGTATTTCTGAAGCAGCTAAAGTGGGTTACCCACTGGTTGTTCGTCCATCTTATGTATTGGGTGGTCGTGCAATGGAAATCGTCTATAACGAAGAAGAACTTAAACGCTACCTTCGTGAAGCCGTACAAGCGTCGAATGAAGCCCCTGTCCTGCTTGACCGTTTCCTTGACGATGCAACAGAAGTTGACGTTGACTGCGTATCTGACGGTAAAGATGTTGTGATTGGCGGAATCATGCAGCACATTGAACAAGCCGGTATTCACTCAGGTGACTCAGCATGTTCGATTCCTCCATACTCGCTTTCTCAAGAAGTACAGGATGAGATGCGCCGCCAAACGGTTGCAATGGCAAAAGAACTTGGCGTTATCGGTTTGATGAACGTTCAGTTTGCGGTCAAAGGCGACGACATTTATGTACTTGAAGTGAACCCACGTGCATCACGTACCGTCCCTTTCGTTTCTAAATGTATTGGTGACTCTTTAGCAAAAGTTGCGGCACGCTGTATGGCGGGTCAATCGTTGGAATCACAAGGTTTCACTCAAGAAATCATTCCAACTCATTTTGCAGTTAAAGAAGCTGTATTCCCATTCGCCAAATTCCCTGGCGTAGACCCAATGCTTGGGCCTGAGATGAAATCTACAGGTGAAGTGATGGGCGTGGGTAAAACATTTGGCGAAGCATTCTATAAAGCGGTGCTTGGTTCAAATGAACGTTTACCAGGCTTACCAACTGAAGGTGAAGTGAAGCATGCCTTCTTATCGGTTCGTGAATCAGATAAGAAATACATTGCCAATATCGCGAAACAGTTGATCGAGTATGGCTTTAAGCTTGTAGCAACCAATGGTACACATCGTGTACTCAAAGAAGCAGGCATTGAGTGTGAAGCAGTGAATAAAGTGACCGAAGGTCGCCCGCATATTGTTGACCGCTTGAAAAATGGTGAAATTCATCTTATTGTCAACACAACTGAAGGCAAACAAGCTCAGTATGATTCTGCCATGATTCGTCGTGCTGCCCTCCAAGGCAAGGTGTATTACACCACGACAATTAACGGTGCTGAAGCAGTTTGCCAAGCATTTGCTGTGAAATTGCCAATGGATGTATACCGCTTGCAAGATTTACAAACTGTAGGTTAATTCTCTACCGATAAAGTCCCGTCACCTTATCGGTGGCGGGCTTTTTCTTTTTTTAATCCTGTATTTTCCCAACCAATTTAGAGGGGACCAGAATGCAACGTTATCCTATGACTCCCGAAGGCAAGGTTGCCTTAGAGAAAGAATTACAACAGCTCAAGACAGTGGATCGCCCACGTATTATCCAAGCGATTGCTGAAGCTCGTGAACACGGTGATTTAAAGGAAAATGCTGAATATCATGCTGCGCGTGAACAGCAAGGTTTCTGCGAAGGTCGTATTCAGGATATCGAAGGTAAACTGGGCGCAGTACAAGAAATTGATGTCAAGACGCTTGAGCAAAATGGCCGTGTTGTCTTTGGCGTGACCGTAACCATTGAAAATCTGGATACCGAAGAACGTAAGACTTATAAAATTGTCGGTGATGATGAAGCAGATTTTAAAATCAATAAAATCTCAGTGAACTCACCGATTGCGCGTGGTCTTTTAGGTAAAAATGAAGGCGACGAAGCAAAAATTCAAACACCGCAAGGTGAAGTTGAATACGAAATCGTAAGTGTTGAATATCTTTAATATTTAACAATAAATAAGCCTCCTATTGGAGGCTTATTTATGAGCCTTGAATAGATTTCATGTAATTATTGAACTGTTGAACGATATCTGGATTACCATCGAAATATTCCTCAAAAAAATAACGATGGGTTAAAAACTCTGGTGGAGTGATATAGTACTCTCCATCTTCATATTCTTGTTTAATCCAGTTTTTAGAAATTGTTGGATCGGTGATTTCAAATAAATTTTTATCGAATAAAATTGGTTCCATCCGTCCATTGAATAAACGAAATGTGCTATCGCTGATTTCGAGCACCTCATATTCTTTGCCAATAATTAATGCATGTTGTTTCACGACATCATCATAAATATCATCGCTTTTATTTTTAAGTACCCTTACTTTCATTATTTTTCCTTAAAACTTATAAAAATATATCGCAAATGTAAACACATTCCCCATGATAAGTTTGCTCACTATCCAACGCGATGTCATTCTAGAGTTTATATTACCCAATCAAATTCAAGATGTGTGATTTGGCTGTGGAAATTTTCCTCCAACTCGCATTCTCTGCTCATTTAAAAGCTATAATGGCACAGCTTTCTTTTGGTATTTTGTCTCAGTTATGGATCCACTAATCAACTCCCCTGTTAAACATTGGTGTGAGTTTGAGTTTATTGCTAAAACGGTAAACAATCCGAATATCCATATCAAAGGCAATTACTCCTATTATTCAGCTTACTGGGATCAGGGTTTTGAACGCTGTGTGGTGCGCTATCTGCATGACAAAGCAGCTACGCCTGAAAAACCAATTGATCAACTGCATATTGGCAATTTTGTCTGCTTTGGTGCGGAATGCGTGATTATGATGGGTGGCAATCAACTGCACCGCCCAGACTGGATTTCAACCTTCCCTTTTAATACACGTAGCTTTCAACCCGCGGGTGATACAGTCATTGCTGATGGTTGCTGGATTGGCAGCCGCGCCATGATCATGCAAGGTGTTAAACTGGGGGAAGGTGCTGTGGTAGCAACAGGTGCAGTGGTGACGCAAGATGTACCGCCTTATGCCATTGTCGGTGGTGTGCCAGCCAAAGTGATAAAATATCGTTTTCCTGAACAAGACATCGAAAAACTGCTTTCCCTCAGACTGTATGACTTAGATGAAAAGCAAATTTTAAAAATGCGTGAGCAGTTGCAGACAGATGATGTGGATGCACTGATTCAATTCTTTGAGTGTGATTAAGACTACTTTTATAGATAAATCATAATGATATACGTCTTTTATTTTATGGAAATTTCATCTATTCTTAAATACATCCAAGCTTAACCATAATGCTATAAATAATAACTATCCCTATAAAAATGCTAGGTTTTATTTTCTTAACAACAGGTTTAATATAGAAATATAGTCTGTATTTTAAACAATTTTTAATCCAGAAATTCAATGCAAAATCATAAGTATAAGGAGTAACTAACATGGCTTATCAAAAAATCTTAGTGGCGATCGATGACTCTGAAATTGCGGCAAATGTCATTCGAGAAGCAGCCCAACTTGCCAAAGCTTTAAACAGTGAATTGACGGTTGTAGAAGTGATGACTTTAGATCCTTATCTTGCAGATGCCTATATTCGTATGGGACAAAGCAATGATTTGATTGAACGTGTCAGAGGTTATGTTCAAGAGAATTTAACGAAAGCTGAGCAAAAATTTGAAGAACACGGTCTGACCGTTGCAACACAAATTTTGGAAGGTTTTTCAGTCCATCAAGAAATTATTGGCGCAGCGCAAAACCTAGGTGCAGACCTAATTATTATGGGTTCACATGGGCGTACAGGTTTTAAACAATTTGTACTCGGTAGTGTGGCACAAAAAGTTTTAGCAGAAAGCCATATTCCAGTATTAGTTGTACGTTAATAATTTATATTGATTATTTAGAAATATTAAAAAAGCATGATAAATATTTATCATGCTTTTTATTGTTTTATTACTGAGCTTTTAATTGATTGGTTTTGCTTTTTCTAAAACCTCTTCAGAAAGCACATTCGTTGAAACAATCGTTAATGATTGACCATTCGCTTGGAGATTTTCTTTGTTTAAGTCGTTTAAAACAACGTTGGTATCTTTTGTATTTAAACTATACATCGCCCCAGTCGCAGGATCGATAATTAATAAACCGATTATGCCACCAAATAAAATATTCCCGATATACCAGCCATTCATGCTCGAAGTAACTTTGATTTCTTTCTTTTCATAGCCTTCTTTTTCAAAAATAACTGTATATCTTTCAGGAACAAAGAAACCAGCACCACGATTCAGACTTACCGTTACAGGTGCTTTTCCAACATGAATTTTCTTGCCATCACGATTTAAAATCGTAATATCACTGAGTTCAGGTGTACTTTGGAACGTCATGGTTTGGGTTTTACCCGAGATAATACTTGCACATCCAGATAAACTCAGTGCAGCAACCCCAAAAATAACAGACAGTTTTTTCATTTAAATACCAAAATCATTTCAATGTAATTTTATGTATCCAGATTGTAAATAAACCGTAAGCTAATTTCAATATTAAATCTGATCGTCCGAAACTATTTTAAGGCTGCCAAGCAAATATTTTTAAACTGACCTTGCCATTTAATAAATATACCCCTTCTGCCTCTAATAAACTTTGCTGAACATTTTCACCTTTCTCATTGATTCGAGACACACTGATCTTGCCTTGTGAGTTAATGACGCGATACCAAGGAATCTCACTGTCTTTATCTAAATGCTTAAGTACATAACCCACTAAACGCGGATGTTTAGGCAGGCCTGCTAACTTGGCAATTTGCCCGTAACTTGCCACTTTTCCATAAGGAATTAAGGCAATCACTTCTAAAATTTGCCGATGTAGTTCATTGGTATCTTGCACCATACAAGCTCCAAAAATCTGCTAAGATAATCAAAATCATGCGAAAAGCCAGCTTTACAATAATTAAAACGCAACCATTTGAGAGAACAAAAAATGCGGTTAAAAATCACGGCCCTGACACTATTATGTCTGATCTTTAGTGCATCTTGTACCACTCAAAAAGCCCCGATAAGAAAATTACCCTATCAGTATCCGCTGGATGCCGAGCACTTGCCTGTGGTCAATGTCAGTTTTATTGTGACCAGCAATCGCCCAGAAGTAAAAGCCCTAGATCGTAAAGCACAAATGTATAAAGAATTGGCGATTTTAAATCGCTATTTTGTTGATGAAAATAATCAAAAAATCTTTATGTTTAAAATTCATCGTTACTATTCTTACCAAGATTTTAGTAAACGCAAATGTGACCTTGCCAATCAATTAAGCCAATCCAAAGCCATCGTTCCAGACAATTTACCTAGTGCGGTCAGAAGCTGCTTCCCTCGCCGAAAGAGTAAGGAAGTGCTGTTTATCATTTATGATTCTTATGGCGAAAAATTAAAAGATGCCGATATCACCAGTTGGGGATTCCGCAATCAGGGACAACCATTTATTTTGATTGATTGGCAACGACTGAATTACCAAACTCAAGCTGCCAGTATCCATGAAATGGGACACGCCTTTGGTCTCAGTCATGTTTGCTCACCTAAAGCCACCAAGACCACACCGACCAATATTATGAGCAGTTATGATTGTCGCTTAGGCAGTGGCGGCTTACGCAATCTAGGTTTTAACAAAGAACAACTGAACATCATGCTCAACAATTACAACCAATATCCTTAAAAACAGAGCTGAAGATAATGACCTAAGTCATCCTGCCCAACAATGTAGTTTGCTGGATCTAGTTGATGGGTCAATAATGATTTTGCCTGTTCAAATTGCAGTTCATCAACAACGCGAGGTTGCCAAAAGGTCTCGCGATTATGGGTATAGATTGGATATAGTCTTAATTGAGATTCAGTTAAATTGATTCGCGCAATTGCCCCATACGGCAAGGCCTGATATTTTTCAAAATCACCATTACTGTTAAACACCCCATTACCAATACCAAAAATAACGGGCTTTTGATGAATGGATTGAATCGGCTGGATAGTATGAGCGCCATGACCAATCACCACATCGACGCCAATCTGAGTCAGGACCTTAGCCAGTTTTTCTTGCTCAAGATGGATTGATTTAAAATCCACTCCCCAATGACAAATCACCATAATTTTATGCGTTGGATGTGCCAAACGGTATTGCATCAGCTGTTCGAATAAAATCGCATTGAGACAGGCTACCCCAGCACTGTTACCGAGTGCATAAAAATCATAGTTTTGATAGGCTGGTCTTCTATGCCAATAGCCATTAAAAATAGCCAAGCATTGCCCCTGATTATTTTTAATTTCTAGACATTGATGTGCCTGTTGTTGGTTCTCACCGGCCCCAATAAAATCAATCTTGGCATGCTCTAGCTGAGTTAAAGTATGTTTTAGACTGGCTTCACCATAGTCTTTTAAATGATTATTGGCCAAACACAAGGTATTGAGATGAATACGTTTAAATTCGGATAAAGTTTCCTCAGCTTTTGCCCCCAAAATATAGGCTTTTCTTCCATCTAAAACTGAGTTTTCTTCAAGATTAAAAACCGCTTCTAGATTGGCAATATTAATATCATCAGGGCCAAAAAATTGTTTAATTGCTTCAAAAGAATGGCTATAACCATAACGTTGCAAAGCATCATCAACGCCTTTATTTTTTCTTTTCTGGGTATAAAACTCACCCAAATAGGTATCGCCAAGAATATTAATCCATTCAGTTTTGACTTGTAGATGTTTAGTTGGCAATAACCCTTGTTGGAAATAATGATAATACGGAACTAAATGATCAATTCGATGTAGCTGATCTAAGAGCAGAAAAATACCTAAGCTCTGATTCTCATGGCGATAAGAAAAAAAGTAATCGTGTTTTTGATCCTTGAGATAAAGCACTGCATCCAGCTGTGTACAGCTTGATAATGAATGGATCGGAACAATCTCCTGCCCATTGATCTTGAGTGCTTTGACAAAAACCTGCTTCAGCAATTCAATCGGCAGATTAAAGATGGATTCCGCCAAACCATAGAGTTTTTGCAGGGTATTTTTGGTCGCAACAGATTGATGCTGAATGTTCAATCCAAACTGCCCTGCTTTATTGGCGATTTCAATTTTTGCCTGTTGCCAATTTCCAAACAGGTGGTAACCCAGTAGCTGTTGGGCAGCATGGTTTGGGCTAAAACTGAGATACTGTAATAACTGTAAAACGGAATTGCTTGAATTCCAGATCAAATCAGAGGAATCCGTTTGCTTCACTTGGAGAGTTGAATCAACAACTATCAGATCTTCGAGTTGTAACTGGCCTTCAACAATTGCCTCTAAAGCTAAATATAATAGAATCCAAGCGGAGCAATCCCCTGTAATTTCTGTCTGCCAAATGGCATGCTGGAAGTTTTCATTGCCTAGCTGGCTGATGATTTTGATTTCTTGAGACGTACTCATCAATTTCACCCTCAAGCTTCAGCTTCAAAATGCTGAACATAGGCGACATAACCTGAAAGATTATGTTCTTGGTCATCAATCCGTACACGAAAACGATCATGCCTCACATAGAAAGCATTCAATACTTTATCTGGCCGTGCCATATACATGGCCACTTCTGGATAGAAAAATCCTGTGCGCTGGAACTCAGCCCGAAACTCAATCAGCTTTTTAAGATCATCAAACTGTGCCTTTTCGAACAAATCTCCTAAACCTAGTGCTCGAAGTCGAACAACCATTTGATACGCTGCCATCATCATTTCCAACAAAGTGGCATAGGCCGTTTTACGGTTACGGATAAATACCAGATGCCTTAAATAATTATTCAGGCCAAACTGGAAATATTTTTCTTCAGGGCAAATTTTGGTTAGTTCATTGCTACAATAGCTGAGCCAGTGATCATGATAACGATCATATTTTTTTTCAATGAATCGTTCAAACATGCATTTGACAGTTTGCAGTAATTTTTGCTCTGCATGAAGTTGATAAAGACGTAGTAAGGCCAAGGCTGCTTCACCATCATAATAAATGATGCGGAATTTTTCTTTAATCTCATAGCTTGGGTAATGTAGTACATGTGTAGTTTCACCAGCATCATTGACCATCGATAAAACACCATTGGCTAAGGCCTGCGCATAAACTAGATAGCGATCATCACCTGTGACTTCTTGATATTTGCTAAGCATTAAAATCGCTGCAGCATTGGCCCCTAGCTTAATTTCATCTAGGCCTGTGGCTTCATTACCGTCCAGCATATACGCCAATTTCGTCTGTTTCTCGATATAGAAATGCTGCAAAGCATAATCAATCGCCAACTGAATTTTTTCGATATCGGCCTGATGTGATTGAATTGCTAAAGTTTCGAGCAAGGCATACACCGACGTACAATGTCGCACTGTATTGTAGCTTCGGATTTCACGGTCATAGGCGGGGAAAAAACCATAAGCGAATCGCCCATCTCGTTGGATTTGCTGAAAAAGAAATTGTGCATTCCCTTCAATCATTTTTTTTAAATGCTGCTTTTTCGGTTCCAGTAGATAACGCACACCATTTTCAGTGAACTGACTGCGCAAAGGAATCAACTGCCCTGCCTCATAAATCACAGCATAAGTATCAAAAGTCCAAAGCTGTTGGAGTTGTTCAAGTTTAATACGGTGCTGCTGATTCGGATATTTTCTTAAAAGGCTATTATTTAAGTTTTTTTCATCAAGAAAATTAGGGCTGTTATAGCTCAGCGCACGAATAATGGCTCTGCCATATAGCTCTTGCTCTAAGAAGCAGCAGTTAAAATCTGCATCGAAACTGATTCCTTTACGATAATGATTATTATGGAATTGGTTTTTTAAAGTCTGTTCAAGATTTTGCCAATTTTCTTGTTGGATATTAAAGGCAATATCAAATTTTAGAAATGTAGGCAGCTTTTCAGTTACAGCGATTTTTTGCTCAAGAAAATTAAATAATTGCATTTGAATATCAGCAGAATCTGAGCAGGATGAGTTCCAGACTTGGCAACGTTGTGTGTGTTCTCCATAGGAACAGAAAATCACCGCTTTAGACACATCAATATGCGGCTGTACTTGCTTAAAAAAGTGTTCACTCAGCAAATGTGTCAATTGTTCAAGTGCTGAAATCGTTGTAATGCTCATATCTTTGGTTTTTAGAATTTTTAAGTGTTTTACACACCATATCACATATTTTTATGATCTTCTCAAAATGAAAAAGAGAACCCGAAGGCTCTCTTTTTTTAAAGTGAAGGATTTGGATTAGTAAATGATTTGTCCATTATTCAACAAATCATTCAGCGTTAACGGTGCTGTAATATTTGTGAGCTGTAACAATGGAGTTTCGGTATAGGTACCTTCAATCAATACGCCACCATCACGGTCTACACTGATCGTTGCAGTTTGTGTACCTGCATCGTAGCTCACCGAAACATATTGACCAATGGTTAGACTGTTTTGAGTACCAATCAACAAGTTACTTAAATCAATCTTATCCGCTTGATCATCTGTCGCTGTATTACCGACATGGAAGTCAGTCCAGATGTCTACACCACCACCTGTTGTATTACCACCTGTTGCATTGGTAACGCTCGCAGCGGTCAATGTGTTATAGATCAAGGTGTCAGAACCATTACCCAATGTGAAGACATCATTTGCAGACGTACTCACCACCAAACTATTCAACTCTTGACTCAAGTTAATCGTCAATGAAGAGGTGTATTCACTGCCATCAATCACAGAAACCAACTTGTAATCGATTACATCAGATGTTGCATTTGCAGCACTATCAAATGGTTTGTAGAAGTAAGAACCATCATTGTAGAGATACAATGTACCTTCACCTGTATTCACACCCTGACCAGCAGCTAACTCATAGCTACCTGTTGTTGAGTTAAAGACATGCAGTTGGGTACCCTCAGCAACATCATTCGTTAATACATTACCTGTAATCCAATCTGTTTGACCGTCTGGTATGTATTGGTTTAGATGCGTAGCTGTTGTAGTGACAACTGAGTCTAGAGTTACCACGCCTAAGGAAATCAAGCTAGATAAGCTAAAGACCACACGATAAGTTCCTTCTGACAGATGAGGGATATCTGCAGAGAATGCTGGAGCACCCAACACACCAGCTAAAGCCGTCGCCGAACCCGAATATGCAGTATCAACCCAAGACGCGCCAACCAATTGCTGAATTGTATATCCAGTCGTTGGGAAAGCAGACAAGCTTAATGATGCCGTATAATTCAACTGCACATGAACATCACTTACAGTATTAGCAGCAATCACAAATTGGTTAGATGTCACAGTACTGCTCAATACAGGAAGCGGTATTGGGAAACCAGCTAAATTACCGATGGTCACATTACCACTTGTTACATCTACAACAGGATCAGTGACATGCTTCATACTAATGGTTGCATCGTCAGTATCAGCAATAACCGAAGGTGCTGGAAGTGTTGCATCTGCAGAAGGATCTGCGATGTTCCAATTCACATCAACATCAGGTGAACCCACCTGGATATGTAATGTAGCGGTATCGGTTCTACCTGTTACAGGATCTACGACGGTGTAGGTGAAACTATCCACTTTACCGACATTCGCCATATTCGCTGTTGCTTGGTAAGTATAAGTACCATCTGAACCAATTGTTAATGTTCCATATGCACCAACAATCGTTGTTGGAACACCAACAATAACACCTTCAACATTGCCATTTTCTGATGTCACTGATGTCACAACAGTCGTGGTGGTAATATAGTCTGGCGTATAGTTTGGACCATATATCGCTGAGTCACCATCAGCAAGGACATTGCCTGTGATTGGATCAACAACCAATACTGGCGGCTGAGTAATATCACCATGATTCAATGTGATATCCGCAGTGACATTACCTAAAGCAGTCAGAAGTGTATTGCTTTCCATGAACAGCTCGTAAGTACCTGCACTCAAGTTATCAACCTTGAATTGAACTTCGGAACCAAAGATACCTAACAGATCAAGTACACCCGTATTGGCACTGTCAGCAATCACTGTACGACTACCGTCTGGATTGACTCGTGTTAATACCACATGTAAGCCATCGACAATCGTTGCCACTGAACCAAAGTTTACAGAGATAATCGCATCAGTAAGATGACCTGGATCTACGTCAAATGTCGCTGTACCTTGTTTAGTACCGATCACAATACCGCCAATACCGAGTAACCAGTTATAGCTAATCGCATTATCAAGGACTTCTGTGGTGACAGGATAAACCATGTCAATTTCAGCCGAAGCAACATTATCCATTGCATCCACTGGAACTGGACCTGTAATCACAGCAGGTTGAGATGGATCTGCTGGATTCCATGTCATATCGACACCGTTACTATCCAAGTGAACATAGAGAACCGCTTGTGAAGTATTGCCTGTAACAGGATCGAGTAAGGTATAAGTAAACTGGTCAACCTGTCCAAGATTTAAACCATTCGCATTTGGTGTGTAAGTGTAGTTACCATCTTGATCAATCACCAAGTTACCGTATGTGCCCACAATAGTGGTTGTACCTGTTGCACTTACTGGATCACCATTCACCATTGAGATGACAGCATTGCTGCTCGCTGCATCAACTGCCCCATTAATACCCACATCTTTGATGACATTGCCAGAGATTGGTTCAACAGAATATCCAGCAATAACATATGGATTATAAACATCCATTGTACCTGTTAATGTTCCGCCTAAGCCTACACCCAACAAGCCTTCATAACCGATAAAGGCACGATATTGACCAGCTTCCAAACCTTCAATCACCGCAGTTGCCACCCCACCAATGAGGGATAAATCAACCAATGTTGCTTCTGGATTAGTGCCACCAATAGAGACCCACTGTCCTGTTGTTGCATCATATTTTTGAACAACCAGCGAGTAATCACTCAAGAGGTTCGCAGTCAATAATCCGCTGAAAGTAAATGTTGCTGTACCTTCACGATCAGCATCAACATTGAATGCAACAGTGGCATCACCCAGCAATTGTAAATTTAATCCAGCCAGAGAAACAGCAGCGAGATAACTTGCACTTCCAAGGGCTACATCATCAGCAACTAACAATGCTTCTGGATTAATTTCCGCAACAGCAAGGTTATCTGATGCTTTCACTGAACTTAATTGGATGTTCAATGTCGCTTGAGCCGTATCACCCGTTACAGGATCTCTTAAGGTATATACAAACTGATCAGTTTGACCAATCCCTACCGCATTTGAGTTCGGTGTATAAACATATGAACCATCGAGATTGATAACCAGATCACCGAAAGCACCAGTAATTACAGTACCATCTGCTAACACAGGTTGACCATTTACTGCATTAATCACAGTTGTTGGAGTAACCACATCAGCTTGACCACTATCATTGAGGTCTACAATCACGTTACCCGTAGCCGTTTCTGTGTAGAATCCGCCAATTTGAGTGGTATCGTAGATATCCATTGTCGCAGTTAAAGTACCAAGTAAGCCGATACCTGCAAGGCCTGTATAGGTCATAAACGCACGATATTGACCTTCTTCAAGACCATCTAGAGCTACACCTGGGGTCGAACCTAGTAAAGTCAGTTTAATAATATCGGCTTGGCCACCGCCATACACTGAAGTCCATTGACCCGTCACAGGATCCAATTTCTGAACCACAAGTGAGTAATCAGCCAGTGCGTTCACACCGATGAGTGCACTATAGGTAAATGTTGCATTACCTTCTTGATTTGCCGCCACACTAAAGCCGATTGCTTCAGAGCCGAGTTGTAAATCAAGCCCTGCAAGTGAAACAAGTGCTAAGTATGTTTTGCTACCAAGTAGTGCATCATCTGAAATCAGCAATGGTTGAGGAGCAAGTACTGCCGTATCAAAATTATCGAATGCAATGATTGAGCTAGAAAGCGTATAGGTTTGTGCGTCTTGAAGCGTACTACTATTACCAGCTGTATCTGTAAAGGTTGCTATCGCCTCGATCGTTAAATCTGTATCGGCGGCAAGTTGACTACCTAGAACGCCTATGCTCCAAGTACTTGTTAAAGGATCAACCACTGCGGTGTAATTGGTTCCATTTACATTCACTTGAACTGAAGTTATTACTGCATCAGCTGGAATCGTCAAGGTACCAGTCAATGTGACTGTACCTGATACTTCCGCTGCATCGAGAACATTGTCTCCAGTGATTGCATTAATTGCAATTGCAGCAGTCGTGATATCAGGAGGTGTAATATCAATGGTTACTGATGAATCAGCGCTATCAATATTGCCCTGTGCATCGACTGCTTCTGCATGAATCGCTAATGAGCCATCCGCCAAGACTGCAACTGCTGCTGTGATGTAGCCATTGACGAGATCTGCGGCAGTCACGGTGAAGTTGTTGCCATTTACGGTCACCACTGTACCAAGCACTGCATCTGGTCCCAATGCCACGCGTGCATCGAAGCTACCATCCGCACCTAATTCAGTCGCATTCAAGATGCCGTCACCGTTTAAGTCATCTGGCACTGTGATTGCACCAATCAAGTCAGCTGGAATGGTATCTATCGTAATAGCACCCGTATCTGTAGCCTTGGGCATCTACCGCCTCTGCATGGATGGTGATCGGGCCATCGCCTGTCACTGCAACTGCTGCTGTGATATAGCCATTGACGAGATCTGCGGCAGTCACCGTGAAGCACCACTGTACCAAGCACTGCATCTGGTCCCAATGCCACGCGTGCATCGAAGCTACCATCCGCACCTAATTCAGTCGCATTCAAGATGCCGTCACCGTTTAAGTCATCTGGCACTGTGATTGCACCAATCAAGTCAGCTGGTGATGTATCCACGGTAATGGTCACATCTGCATTCGCTGTATCGATGTTGCCTTGGGCATCTACCGCTTCTGCATGGATGGTGATCGGGCCATCGCCTGTCACTGCAACTGCTGCTGTGATGTAGCCATTGACGAGATCTGCGGCAGTCACCGTGAAGTTGTTGCCATTTACGGTCACCACTGTACCAAGCACTGCATCTGGTCCCAATGCTACGCGTGCATCGAAGCTACCATCCGCACCTAATTCAGTCGCATTCAAGATGCCGTCACCGTTTAAGTCATCTGGCACTGTGATTGCACCAATCAAGTCAGCTGGCGATGTATCCACGGTAATGGTCACATCTGCATTCGCTGTATCGATGTTGCCTTGGGCATCTACCGCTTCTGCATGG
>NZ_KV575265.1:0-241223 GCF_001682515.1 Acinetobacter gyllenbergii
CGCAGCAGTTAAAGTTGTTTTACCATGGTCAACGTGACCAATTGTACCCACGTTTACGTGTGGTTTATTACGTTCAAACTTGGCTTTAGCCATGATGATCTTCCTTTATAAACTGCTCATGAGGGTCGCCCATGAGCACTTGGTTTTTTAACTAAATTTTAGTTGGGTAATATAGTAATCGAAAGATTACTCGTCGTCACCTTTTTTACCGCCAGCTTGGAACTTAGCGATGATGCCTTCCGCCACGTTACGTGGAGTTTCAGCGTATTTAGCGAATTCCATAGAATAAGTCGCACGACCTTGAGACATAGAACGCATTTGAGTCGCGTAACCAAACATCTCAGCCAATGGAACTTCTGCTTTAATTGCTTTTGTTCCACCAGGAAGATCGTCCATACCTTGAACCATACCACGACGACGGTTTAAGTCACCCATGATATCGCCCATGTAGTCTTCTGGAGTTTCAACTTCAACTTTCATGATTGGTTCAAGAAGGATAGGATCTGCTTTCATGAAACCGTCACGGAAAGCATATGAACCAGCCATTTTGAACGACAATTCATCAGAGTCGACATCATGGTAAGAACCATCGAATAATGTCGCTTTGATACCCACAACAGGGTAACCAGCCAATACACCATTCTTCATACGTTCTTGAATACCTTTATCAACCGCACCAAAGAATTCTTTAGGTACAGTACCGCCGACAACTTCTTCAGCGAATTCGTATTCTTTACCAGCTTCTTCAACATCCATAGGTTCTAAACGAACATATACATGACCGAATTTACCTTTACCACCTGTTTGACGAACAAACTTACCTTCTTGTTCAACAGACTTTTTGATCGTTTCACGGTAAGCAACCATTGGTTTACCAATGTTCGCTTCAACACCGAATTCACGCTTCATACGGTCAACGATGATGTCAAGGTGAAGCTCACCCATACCAGCAATAATGGTTTGACCAGATTCTTCGTCTGTACGAACGCGGAACGATGGATCTTCTTTAGCCAAACGACCTAAAGCGATAGACATTTTTTCTTGGTCAGCTTTAGTTTTTGGTTCAACAGCCAATGAAATTACTGGCTCTGGGAATTCCATACGCTCAAGGGTAATGATGTTTTTCTCATCACACAATGTATCACCCGTTGTAACGTCTTTAAGACCTACACACGCTGCGATATCACCTGCACGGATTTCATCAAGATCTTGACGTTCGTTCGCATGCATTTGCACGATACGACCGATACGTTCACGCTTAGATTTAACTGGGTTATAAACCGGATCACCTTGTTTAAGAACACCAGAATAAACACGTACGAAGGTCAAGTTACCTACGAACTTATCGTTCATGATTTTGAACGCAAGTGCAGAGAACGGTGCTTCGTCAGATGCTTCACGAGATGCTTTAGTTTCATCTTTGTCGTCAAGAATACCTTCAATTGCTTTAACTTCTGTTGGAGAAGGCAAGAATTGAATTACAGCATCCAACATACGTTGAACACCTTTGTTCTTGAACGCTGAACCACAAAGCATAACTTGGATTTCAGATGCCAATGTACGTGTACGAAGACCAGCGATGATTTCTTCTTTAGAAAGATCACCTTCTTCTAAGTATTTGTCCATTAACTCTTCAGATGCTTCAGCCGCAGCTTCAACCATCTTAGTACGCCATTCTTGAGAAGTCTCAACGAGGTCAGCAGGAATATCACCGTATTCGAACTTCATACCTTGAGATGCTTCATCCCAGATAATCGCTTTCATTTCGATAAGGTCAACAACACCTGCAAACGTATCTTCTGCACCGATTGGCACAACGATAGGTACAGGATTACCACCTAAACGAGTTTTAACTTGCTCAACAGCACGGAAGAAGTTTGCACCAGTACGGTCCATCTTGTTCACGAATGCTAAACGAGGCACTTTATATTTGTTCGCTTGACGCCATACAGTTTCAGACTGAGGCTGTACACCACCAACTGCACAGTAAACCATGCACGCACCGTCAAGAACACGCATAGAACGTTCAACTTCGATTGTGAAGTCTACGTGTCCCGGTGTATCAATTACGTTGATACGGTGTTGTTGGAATTGGTTAGCCATACCAGACCAGAAACAAGTTGTAGCAGCAGAGGTAATTGTAATACCACGCTCTTGCTCTTGTTCCATCCAGTCCATTGTTGCTGCACCATCGTGTACTTCACCAATTTTGTGAGATACACCTGTGTAGAACAAAATACGTTCAGTTGTAGTTGTTTTACCTGCGTCAATGTGCGCAGAAATACCGATGTTACGGTAATTACTAATTGGGGTTTGGCGAGCCATGATGTCTACATTCCTAAATGTTATATTTAAAACAGGACGCACCAATTAAATTGATGCGCACGAATATCCAAGCAGGCAACTTAAATACCCGCAAAGCCCCCACTTTGGTAAAGAGCGATGTTGAATCGAGCTGCGGTACGCATGAATATTCTCCTGATTAGGGACTGTTTTATCCGCTTAGAAACGGTAGTGAGAGAAGGCTTTGTTGGCTTCAGCCATACGATGCACGTCTTCACGTTTTTTGATCGCTGCACCTTTACCTTCAGCCGCATCAAGCAACTCACCAGCAAGACGTAAAGCCATCGTTTTTTCAGAACGCTTAGCAGCAGCATCTACTAACCAACGCATAGCTAGAGCAGTACGACGGGATGGGCGTACTTCCATAGGTACTTGATAAGTAGCACCACCAACACGGCGTGCTTTTACTTCAACCATAGGACGAACTTTTTCAAGAGTAGTCTCGAAAAATTCAACTGGGTCTACTTTGTTTTTTTCTTGAACGCGGTCTAAAGCACCGTAAACGATACTTTCAGCAATAGATTTTTTACCATCTTGCATTACGTGGTTCATGAATTTAGCGATTGTTTGGCTGCTAAATTTTGGATCTGGAAGGATCTCACGAGCAGCGACTACGCGACGTCTTGGCATTTTAATACACCTAATAATATGACACTTCAGGATAATCCAGCAGTTTGTACAAGTGTCATGTACACGACGCTGGCCTTACTATACGTCGCTTGAATTACAAATCTATGAAGAATTCAAACAAGCGAAACGCTAAAGGGTTGCTTGGGCTAATTTCCTAGAATTACTTCTTAGGACGCTTAGCACCATATTTAGAACGTGACTGGTTACGATCTTTAACGCCAGCACAGTCTAAAGAACCACGAACGGTATGGTAACGTACACCTGGTAAGTCTTTAACACGACCACCACGGATAAGAACAACACTGTGCTCTTGTAGGTTATGACCTTCACCACCGATGTAGCTAGATACTTCAAAACCTGAAGTTAAGCGAACACGGCAAACCTTACGCATTGCTGAGTTAGGTTTTTTAGGTGTAGTAGTATAAACACGTGTACATACACCACGACGTTGTGGACAAGCCTTCAACGCAGGAACTTTTGATTTTTCAATCAAAGTCGTACGACCCTTACGGATCAACTGATTTGTTGTTGCCATTTGGCAATTCTCCCGTTATTAAACAACCTTAAAAAAAGAAAAGAACCTCTTTTTAAGGGCACATAATTGTAAGCTAAGAAGTAAAAATGGTCAACATTGCAAGACAAGGCAAGTGCTGACCATTTCTATAATTTTGTTGCTTTTCGATATCTATGACATCACAACATCATATTAACTGTGTTTTGTGGACGCTGGTTCAATATCAATTGATTTAGTTTCAGTGCCAATTTCAGCCTCACCTTCAGCCAATAATTCATCAGGCTGAGCCTTTAATGCGGGTTGTTGTTCGCTATGCGAATGCTCAACCACATGTTGCTCTGCTAATTGTTGAATACCCTCTTCAACCTTATCATCTACAGAAACCGTAACAGCTGTATGCTCTTTAACTTGAACGCTGACCTTGGTAATCACGGCATTCTGTTCATCAGATGGGGCTTTATTGGTTTCAACGCTGGTCGCACTTAATAAACGTGGACTCTTTTTCGACATCGCTTCGGCTTTAAAGTAAGCTTCTAAAGGCGAAAGCTTTTCCTGCGGATGCTCATTCATATAGAAACGCGCCGCACCAAAAACAGATTGAGATTTATGTCCAACGTCTTCTAAAAGTCTCCAACTATAGAAACCACCGAGTGCGGCACCTGCGACTGGGGTCAACTTACCAATCACCGATGCCTGAGGAATACGGTTTAACCAATTCCATTTAAACTGACCGCTTTCATCTACCAGCCACTTTTTCACTAACTCGATATCATTATTCGAGCCTAACAATTGTTGGAACTGCTGCAAATCATGGGTTTCAAGCATTGATTTCAAAGCTTTTAAGGCAAGCAATAAAGTTTGTTTTTCCGCCACCAGACTTAAATCTATTTCTTTAAAGATAAAGGCAACAATGTCTTGATCTGCATCTTCAGCTAAATCAAAACCATGTGAACGACCCGTTTGATAAATTGTTCTGAGCGCCAATACAATCGAAGCAGGAATATCAATCGCCGCACCCCATACGCCTGTCGCACCCGTAATAGCACCTTGAGCTGCTGCAAGCAATTTATTCTGCTCAATCAGGGCTTGACTTAAACGTTGCGAACGCCCCGTATCTTGGGTTAGCTCAATAATATCCTTGACCCCTGCTTCTTCCAGGATTTTTTCAGTCAGAGAACTATTCGAACTAAACTCATTCAACCATTGGAATAAATAATCAGAAACCTTTTCTCCCAAATCAGGCGAGACAAATGACGCCACATTATTCACTCTAGCATAATGACGACCTAACAGCTGATGAGATAGTTTTGGAAACTGCTGACGTAGCATTTGCTGTGGACTCTCATATTTTTCTATTTCAAATGGACTTTTGAAACGTGCTTTGCCTTCAACAATCTGAGTTGAATTTGCAAGTTCTGCACCAGAAGTGGTTGGGGCAACTTGAAGTTTCTGTAATTCAGAACTGAGCTTTTTAGCCACTCCAAAGGCTTGTGCAAATAAACCTGAAGATTGCTTGTTTTTAGATTTTGTCATCAAGTACCTCTGTCGTGTAATCTGTGCATGTCTAGGTAAATACTAGGTTGAATGCAGATTTATCTCAACTTTTATCTGTGTACTTTCATTTCGTTTCGTCACAACATCGCGAATATTTACGAATATTTACACAACTGAAAATAGGCATAAAATTTGCCATAAGAAATAAAAAACCTTTCTGCTATCATGGTGTCATTCACTCATAAGCCATTTTAATCGTTATTTTTCTCCTGACTTGTATTCATAGCGAGATGCACAGGCTTAGTATTACCATAAAAGGGATCTGTAAATGAAACGTGTTGTAATCACTGGTATGGGCATTAACTCATGTATCGGTAACTCTTTAGAAGAGGTCACTCATTCTTTAAAAAATGGAATCTCAGGCACACGTTTAAACCCAACTTATGCAGAACTGAATTTCAAGAGCCATGTCAGTGCAGCCGCTGAACAAGATTTTGATGGCATTGATCGTAAACTCAAACGCTTTATGGGCGTCTGTGCGATGTATGCGTATAACGCAGCTGTCGCAGCTGTTGAACATGCCGGACTGAAACAAGAAGATTTGGCAAACAATCCACGTTACGGTATTGCTGGCGGCTCTGGCGGCAACTCAACTGCATCTGTTGCAGAAATGATCAAACTATTAGAAGAAAAAGGCGCGCGTAAAATCGGTCCTTTCTTTGTACCTCGTAATATGAGTAATACCATTACTGCGAACGTTGGGGTTGCTTTTAAACTGCAAGGTGTTGCGCACTCAATTACCAGTGCATGCGCAACGTCTGCTGATGCCATTGGTTATGCCTACAACCTGATCCAATTAGGCAAACAAGATTTAATGCTTGCCGGCGGTGGTGAAGAAGATCATTGGTCACAAAGCTTATTGTTTGATGCGATGGGCGCCTTATGTTCAAAATATAATGACACACCTGAAACGGCTTCACGTCCATATTCAAAAGACCGTGATGGTTTCGTCATCGCTGGTGGTGGTGGTTTCGTGGTGCTTGAATCGCTTGAACATGCGCAAGCACGTGGTGCGAATATTTTAGCAGAAGTGATTGGCTATGCGGCAAACAGTGATGGTGCTGACATGGTTGCCCCAAGTGGTGAAGGTGCGACACGTTGTATCATCATGGCATTAGATGAAGCAAAACAGCATGGTGTAGAGCAAATTGACTATGTCAACACGCATGGTACATCAACACCAGCCGGTGACGTGACTGAGCTTAAAGCCATGGAGCGCGCATTTGGTGAAGGTCAGGTTCCACCACTCAGCTCGACCAAGTCAATGACAGGTCATAGCTTAGGTGCAGCGGGTGTACAGGAAGCGATTTACTCAGTATTAATGATGCAAAATGACTTTATTGCGCCAAACATCAACGTGACTGAGCTTGATGAAGGCGCACAAGGTTTCGATATTGTACTTGAAAAACGTGATGCAAAACTGAATACTGTCATGAGTAACAGTTTTGGCTTTGGCGGTGTTAACGCCTGCCTTATTTTCAAGAAATGGGATGCATAATCCCATTTAGCAGGATTATCGATGGATGCACCTTCTGATGCTTTCTTGTGGGTAAAAGCATTACATATTATTGCTGTAGTGTGTTGGTTCGCTGCATTGTTCTACTTACCACGTCTTTTTGTTTACCATGCCATGAGCGAAGATGCCGTCAGTCATCAACGCTTTGAAGTCATGGAACGTAAGTTGTATCGCGGTATTATGTGGCCGTCCATGATTGCCACACTCATTACCGCCCACTTTCTGGTCGACTGGGGCGATGCAAGCCGACATTATCATGAAGCTTTATGGTTTTACCTCAAAGTCGGTCTGGTCGGTTTATTGGTGATTTACCATTTTGTCTGTGGTTATTACCGTAAAAAACTGATTGGCAACGCTCACTATAAGTCGCACAAGTTCTGGCGCTTTTTTAATGAAATGCCAACCCTAATCTTGTTCGCGGTAGTCATTTTAGTCGTGGTAAAACCTCAGTTTTAACTCAACAGCATTGTTCTTTTTCTAATGCTGTAGCTTAGACTACAGCATTAACCCCAATCCAAACTACAAACAGCTTATCCCCTTCAAGTTTAAAGACACTTGCTCAAAGTGGGTCTCTTTTTTTGTTTGCAAATTTCGATAGCTGACGTCATAAAGAATATAGCCTTGCGACACAAAGGTATATTGTCCTGTCACTTTGCCATCAATCAGCTCATTCATGGTTTTATACACTTCGGGCTGAGCGACTTCACCCATCTCAACCTCTTCAATATGGACTGGCTCAGAAAGCTTGATATTTTTGAGATAAGGATAATACTTAATCGACCGTATCTTTTGATATTCTGGTGAAACCAATAAAATTGATTTTTTGCCATCCGCAAAACAGTAATATTCATTACTTGCATAAGCCTGTACGCACACAGATAAAAATAGGCACAACCATAAAGTTTGTTTCATCATTCATTTCATCTCTTGCTAGCAATGACTGCTCTATATTTCTGCTCTTATCTTCAGATTATAAATATTTCTTTATTCTTAACGGGACTTTGTTGGATAAGCCCAACTTTTTCATTTGATCAGCATACATCCTATAATTTTTTCTGGCTTGATCTATATTTTTTAAAGCTAAATAAGCATCCGCTCGATTTAAGTAAGCCACAGTTCTATTCGGATCTAACTTTATGACATAGTTTAACAATCTTAATGAAGCATCATAATAACCCAATTGATAGAGAAAAAATGCAGCATCATTTAGCTCGGCTGCATCCTGTTTTTTATAGGTCGATAATTGGCAATCAATGCTTTTAATAATTTGCTTGATCCCCGATACATCAGTTTTATTGACTTGCTTTAATTGCTCCGAGGCTAAATAAGGAAAATAGTTAACCCCATCTTTCCCACCCCCAATATCTGCCATCCACACAGGTGTACGACTTTGTTTATCCCATTGTCCACTGCAACTGTTAGAAATCATGCTGGGTATCGTATCTAAAATCACGTTTCGGTTTTGATCCACAATAAGACACTGCGTCATTTCAGTTTCAGATGCATCCAAGATTGCAGCGTAGTTGTATTGGTTATTTTTATAAGCATCAATGGTTAAGAAAAAAAGCGTGCTATCAGCTTGTAAGGCTTTCAATGATGATCCCGTACAGTTTTTATAGTGCTGTATCCCTAAATCCGCATAAGCTGCGCTGCTCACCCAGCAGAGTGAAAGAACCATTAATTTAATGCTTCGCATACCAAAATTCACCCTGCTCAGTTCACTTTTATTTTAGAATAAACCAGATTTCACGTTTTTCAGATGCCTAGGTCAGATGAACAAACCAATTCAGCACACGATACAAGGATTAAAAGCTCGATTCATTTCCAGCTTAATCTTTTATCTCAAAATGAATCAATTTCAATATCGTGGTTTGACTTCTGGCGAAATCGAAATGGCGCGTCCCATCTTTGGGCAGTTAATTGATTATACAAAAGTCAAAATTTTTAATATCCCCTATTTACCTTGGCAACCTGTCAATATTTTTATGGCACCCAATGGCAACCTATTCGTCCATCAAAAATATTTCCACGAAGACTACTCTACTTGCTCCATCTCCTTGCAGGGAATTTTTATTCACGAATTGGCACATATTTTACAGTTTCAACAGCACACCAATGTGATTGTCAAAGGTGCAATCCTTCAGGCGGGCTATTATCTCAGCTTTAAACACTATAACCCTTATCAATATCACTTGATCCAAGGTAAAGCTTTTTCTAGTTACAATATTGAACAGCAAGGTGATATTGCACGCGATATTTTTTTAAAGCGAATCCCCAATATTATCCTCAAAAATGAAAAAGCCCTGTAATTTGCATTTACAGGGCTTTTTAAGTGAGTAATTCGCACTTGAACTTATGCTGCAGTGCCTTTACCAGTCTCAATTGGGTGTTCATGACTATCATCCATTTCAGTCGAAAAATCTACGCGCATTGCATCCTTAACAATGGTACCTACACGCCCTACACCAATGGCTAAACCAAAGGCAATGACAGGCAATAAAATTGTTGAAACCATAATGGGTTACCTTTTATTAAAATCAATAAATTAAGATTGTTGATCTTGTTCACGGAACATCACTGTCCCAATACGACCAACAACCACTGCTAAACCAAATGCAACCACAGGAAATAATAAAACCGACATTGTCTTTACCTCATGTATGAATCAATCAAAATTGAGCGATCAATTAAACTTGCTGATCTTTTTCTTGGAACATTACGGTGCCTACACGACCAACCACAACAGCCAATCCAAAAGCAATCACAGGGAATAATAAAACGGACATTGTTGTTACCTCTTCATTTTCGTGTTTGAGTACACTGGATTAGCATCAAAGTGTACGCCTGTTCACATTAATTAGGATAATAACAGTGCACAAATGTACACTCAAGTGTCGCAAAGATATTCCCGATAAACGGTATAAAAAACGCACAATAAATAGATAATGCAATGAATTAATTGATTTTTTTAAAAAGTACACATGTACTCAATATTCTTATAAAGCAAATAAAGACGTGAAAGTAATTATTTTTTCTCAGATTTTTTATATTTATCGACTCTGTAATTGATGTGTCACACCCAAATGCAAAAATAGCATGAAAAAAACTTTATATTGCTCTATTCAATTTATTCACAATCATGCACCATAATCACGCAAACATTGAGAAATGTTGCTGTTTTATACAGAAAAACTTGTTATTTTTACGCAGAAAAATGTGCATTTAGTATATATTAGTAAACTTGTCATTTTTCTTTAAGATATAAAATGTTTGGCGCCATGATATACACTTGTTTTTAATAACTATACCCATATAAATCAAAAACTTGTATATCAGAACTTGTTAAAACTCAGGATTAGGTTTGAATGAAAAATTTTAAAGTTGCCCTTGCTCAATTCTCTCCGCACATTGGCAATATTGATGCAAATACTCAAAAGATGGTTGAGCAAGCAAATTTAGCGAAACAACAACAGGCTGATTTGATCATCTTCCCTGAGCTTTCTACGCTAGGTTACCCTGCTGAAGATCTATTACTCCGCCCCAATCTTCAAAAACGCACTCAAAAAGCGTTTGCCCAACTCAGCGAAGTAAAAGATATCTTGATGGTGTTCGGTTTTGTGCACCAAACTGAGGATGGTCATCGCTATAACTCTGCTGCTGTCATGAAAGATGGGCAAGTATTAGGGGTTTATAACAAACAAAACCTGCCAAATTATGGCGTGTTTGATGAAAAACGTTATTTCCAAGAAGGTCACCAACACCTTGTGTTCGAATATTTAGGTCACAAGTTCGGTGTGTTGATCTGTGAAGATGTTTGGTCACTCAATACCGTCAAACAACTCAGCCAGCTGAATGTTGAAACTGTGCTGGTGTTAAATGCTTCACCTTATGAAGTGGGTAAACCACAACACCGTATTCAGACCTTAAATGAACTGGCAAAACAGTTAAATCTCAATTTGATCTATGTCAACCAAGTGGGTGGACAAGATGATTTGATTTTTGATGGCTCAAGTTTTGTGAGCAATAATAATGGGCAATTGGCATTACAAATTGCAAGCTTCCAAGAAGCATTGGCTTATGCTGAATACGATGCTGTACAAAAGCAATATAAAATAAGCGAAGCGATTCCAGCCTTAGAAACCTTTGCCGAGATTTATCAAGCACTGGTCATGGCAACCCGTGATTATGTACAACGTTCAGGCTTCCCTGGTGTGATTCTAGGCTTATCAGGTGGAATTGACTCAGCCCTAACTTTGGCCATTGCAGTCGATGCGATTGGTGCAGAGAAAGTCCAAGCGGTGATGATGCCATATACCTACACCTCACAAATGAGTGTCGAAGATGCGACTGAACAAGCTCGTCGCATGGGTGTGACTTTTGGTATTGCAGAAATTCACCCAATCGTGAATAGTTTTATGCAAACCTTGTTCCCATTCTTTGGCAACTCACCTGCTGACGCGACTGAAGAAAACTTACAAGCACGTACTCGGGGCACGCTATTGATGGGCTTATCAAATAAGTTTGGTAATCTGGTGCTCTCTACAGGCAACAAGTCTGAAATCTCAGTGGGCTATTGCACCCTGTATGGCGACATGGTTGGTGGTTTCTCTGTGCTCAAAGATGTGTACAAAACCATTGTCTTTGAACTGGCAAAATACCGTAACACACTAGAAGAAACACCTGTGATTCCAGAACGTGTCATTACACGTCCACCATCGGCAGAACTGCGCCCAGATCAAAAAGATCAGGACTCTTTACCTGCTTATGATGTACTTGATGCCATCTTATATGCTTATATTGAGGAAGATCTCAGCCAAGCAGACATTATCGCCAAAGGTTACCCAACCGAGGTGGTCGAGAAAGTGATTCGTCTGGTTGATCGTAATGAATACAAGCGTCGTCAGGGCGCGATCGGGCCTCGTATTAGTTCACGTGCCTTCAGTCGCGAACGACGCTATCCTATCGTCAACGGATGGACCGCGAATGACTGAAAAAATTGTTTCTGAAAAGTCACAATTACTTGCTCAAGCTTTAATGCTTGAGCAAGTTGCATTTTATAAAAACCAACTCACCACCCAACTTTCTGCTGATTTCTTCCAGCAGTTTATTCAACTCTTTCTCCAACATGCACCCAATATTCAACTTAAGGAAGTGGTTGAACTCACCCAAATTCAGGCTGTAGTAAAACGCTATGCCTTTGAAATGCAGCTCGGTGCAGGCTTATTAGAATTTATTGGGGAAATTGCTCAAAGACTGCATGTGTTTTCACTGCAATCCTCGGCACAATTACAAGATGTATTCTCAGACCACCAGTTTGAAATGTGGCTGTCCAAGTTTTTAGAGCTGGAAAATATTCGCCATTATTTAAATCAGTTTTTAAAAGAAAGCCCTTCGATTCAGCAGCTGTGCCAATACATTGCCACCACAACACTACAAAACAAATTACCGAAACTGTTTGCTCAATCGGATGAAGATCGGATTTCTGCAAGCAAATATGAATGGCAACAAAAACTCAAAAGCTTTTCACATCGCCAACAACAACGTATTGAACAAAAAATTGAAGAAAGCATTGGCCGATTCATTCAAGAACAACTGGTCGATCTCAGCCTACTTTCAAATGACGACCTTGAGAGTCTTGCGCGCAATATCTGGGATGACAACAAAGCTCAGCCCCTCTCCGAATATACCAAACAAGTAACACCACTCGACGTCGAAGAATTCTTTGTCATGATTTATGAGTACTGGAAAGAATTACGCCAGTCCGCCTTCATACAAGATTTGATTTTATACGGTGTTAAAGTATTTTATGACTTCTATAAAGATGAAAGTCTAGCAGATGTCTTCACGGCAATTGGCTTGGAAGAAACCGATCTGCTGAATGAGGCTGTACGATTCTATCCAAAAGTTGTGAAAGCATTAGATGAGCACGGCGTATTAGAACCGATCATTACGTTGATCCTAAAACCGTTCTATGAAAGCCCACAAACCCTAGCCACCATCGAAAAGCATCTATAAAAAATAAAGCCTGTAAATGAATCACTCATTTACAGGCTTTTGCATGTCTGGTGTATTATTTTTTCAAGCAAAATCTAGATAAAAAGAAACCACGCAGGAGCGTGGTTTTTAAAATGGTGGCTATGACGAGACTTGAACTTGTGACCCCCGCATTATGAGTGCGGTGCTCTAACCAACTGAGCTACATAGCCGTAAACTGTGTGCGCATTATCTAGTGTTCCGCATAGCGGGTCAAGTCTATCGCATTGAAAATATAGAATATATGAACAGTTTTTAGGCTTTTAATCTTCAATTGATCAAATTTCAACACATCTATGCCTCAACCACGAAATTGAGTCATGACTGAGCTGCTATTCAAATAAACATAATCAAAAACTTCGCATCAAAAAGATTGTTTTAAAGTTTACAAAAACTGCAGACAAAAAGAGACCACGCAGGAGCGTGGTCTATAAAATGGTGGCTATGACGAGACTTGAACTTGTGACCCCCGCATTATGAGTGCGGTGCTCTAACCAACTGAGCTACATAGCCGAAAACTGTGGGCGCATTATCTTAACTTTCAATACACACGTCAAGCACAATTTTAAAAAATTTAAGAAGTGGGCCTATAAGCCGGGTTCTGTCGAGGACGATCATTCCTCTAGGCGTACAATCACTCATACGCTCAAGCGACCTACCCGAATCCAGCACGGGCCGTGCCTCAGGATTCCTATTTGGTCTTGCTTCTGGTGGGGTTTACCTTGCCGTGAACTGTTACCAGACACGCGGTGCGCTCTTACCGCACCCTTTCACCCTTACCTCACGAATGAGGCGGTCTACTCTCTGCTGCACTTGCCGTCGGCTTTCGCCGCCCAGGCGTTACCTGGCACCTTGCCCTATGAAGCCCGGACTTTCCTCCCCTGTTTCAGTCACGGAGACCTCCACAGCAGCGACCGTCCAGCCCACTTCGTGGCGCATCTTATCAAAGTTCGCCGTTAATTGCTCGTATTTTTTTGCGCAGTCAACTTTTTGTATTTCGCCATCAAGTCATCATGCGATTCGACATGTTGGGGATCGAGCGGAATACAGTCAACAGGGCAAAACAACTGACACTGTGGCTGATCATGGTGACCAATGCACTCTGTACAGAGTGCAGGATCAATCTCATAAATCAGCTCACCCATATAAATGGCTTCATTGGGACATACAGGTTCACAGACATCACAGTTAATGCATTCATCTGTAATATATAAGGACACGCTACCAACCTTGTTGATGTTTACGTTCAAAGGCCTCAACCACAACGGCAGGCACAAATTTGGTCACATCACCTTTTAAGCGAGCAATTTCTCTTACCAATGTCGATGAGATAAATGAATATTGCTCAGATGGAGTTAAAAATACCGATTCAAAATGTGGATCAAGCTGACGGTTCATATTCGCCAATTGAAATTCATATTCAAAATCTGAGATTGCTCTTAAACCTCGGAGTACAGCTGTTGCATGCTGTTCACGGAAAAAGTTGACCAATAGGCCATCAAAACCAACAAACTCAACATTGTTTAAATGACTCAATGATGCTTTTGCTAATTCAACACGCTCTTCTAAACTAAACACTGGATTTTTATGATGACCAATCGCAATTGCAACCACAACTTCATCAAACATTTTTGATGCTCTTGCAACTAAATCAACATGTCCATTGGTTATTGGATCGAAAGTCCCCGGATAAATCACACGTGTTTTAGACATGCGTTGTACTCTAGTTAATGAGATAAGGCGTGTATTTTAACAAATGCTGGCTCTAAATGCGAAATTCCTAAACATTGGAAAAAGGTTGCGTTTTACGGCACAATAGAGCCAATTGTGGAAGTTTAAATTATGGCGCAAGCAACAGTTGTAAAAAAACATAATGGTGGCACGATTGCTCAAAATAAAAGAGCGCGCCACGATTACTTTATCGAAGAAAAAATTGAAGCAGGCATGTCCCTACAAGGTTGGGAAGTAAAATCCCTACGTGCTGGGCGCATGAGCTTGACTGAAAGTTATGTCATTTTTAAGAATGGTGAAGCTTTTTTATTGGGCTCACAAATTCAGCCCTTGTTGTCTGCCTCAACTCATGTGGTTCCAGAAGCAACACGTACGCGTAAATTACTGCTCTCTCGTCGTGAGCTAGAAAAGCTTTTGGGTGCAGTGAATCAAAAAGGCTATTCATGTGTACCTTTGGCATGTTATTGGAAAGGCCATTTGGTCAAACTCGAAATTGCACTGGTGAAAGGTAAGCAATTACATGACAAACGAGCCACTGAAAAAGACCGGGACTGGCAACGAGATAAATCTCGTCTGCTACATAAGTAATAAAAAAACCTCCAATTGGAGGTTTTTTTATCATTCTTAATTAAATAGGAATATGTTTTAACCGTAACTCAGCCAAGTATTTCCCAAACTTGCGCGCAGTTTCCAAATCCCCTTCAGGTGGAGTGACTTCTACACTGGCATTATCCGACTGGGTCATCAATCCTAAAAAGCTCGACATACGGTTAATATCCGAAGGACTTCGTCCTGTTGGCATAAACGGTAAACCAGCCCACAACATGCCGTGCTGCATCGCAAATAAATTAATCTGTTGTAATACAGCCAGTTTATCACCACTGAGTCCACCACCATTGGTAAAACCAGCGGCCAATTTTCCCTGCCAAGTACGCGCCAACCAACGTTTAGAAGAATCCTCCATAAACTGCTTCAGCGCAGAGGTGAGACTTCCCATATAGGTCGGACAGCCCATCACAATCACATCGGCTTGGTCGAGTAAATCCCATTGGGGTGCAGCCACAGAAAGTAGATGTACTTCCGCACCTGCCTGCTCCGCACCCTGAGCAATGTATTGCGCAACTTTGGCCGTATGTCCATAAGGACTATGATAGACCACACAAACTTTAACTTGGGAACTAACTTGTTCAATCACAGACATGGAAAATTTAAAAACCAATGAATTAGATCAAGTTTAACATTTTTAAAGGCTACAAGGCGAATCAAGCATGCCAAGAATGTCTTTTACTGCATAAATACCAGCGTTGCCATCCGTCCCGTTTTTGCATCACGGCGATAAGAAAAATAGTCTTGGGCCTGTTGATAAGAACACTGATCTCCACCCAAAACAGTCTTGACACCTAAGCGATTAAGAATAAAGCCAGCAATCGCATATAAATCAGCTTGGTATTTCCCTTCAACTTGACCCGCAATAAATCCCGAAGCCAATTCAGGGTATTTGTCACAGAAAGCTGCTTTTACCTCAGCACCAACTTCAAAGCAAGGTTGGCTAATGGCAGCACCTAACCACGCCCAAGTGGGTTGAGACTGCATTTCAGCCACTGTATTTTCGACAATGCCATTAGCCAAGCCACGCCAACCAGCATGTAAATTGGCAACTTCTGTCCCTTCGGCATTACCCAAAACCACAGGCAAGCAATCAGCCGTCATCATCATTAAGGCATGACCTGCTTTTTGGGTGACCAAAGCATCGCCTTCAAGAGCTACAAATGGAATCTGTTCATTGATGGTATGACAAATGGTGCTATGTGTTTGCGTCATCCATGTAATTTTATCCACACCAAATGCAGATAACTGATTCAGTAATAACATGCGATGCTGCTGAACACGTTGCGCATCATCATTGACATGCAAAGCCAAATTAAATCCGGATAGATTTTGATTGGATGTTGCAATGCTCTGAGGATGTTCAATCCGTGTTTGAGCCACATAGACCCCTTTCGGCAGACCTTGTACAAATTCCATAAATATCTCCTGAGCTGTATTGTCTACCGTCAACCTCTCCTAAAAAGAGAGGGAATTTAAAGCACTCTAAAACATTGAATTCACGTAAATCTACCTCATTTTTAAGGAGGTAGATTTAGAGGGCGGTAGCGCTTTACTTAATACGCTTCATTTTCACTACGCAGGACTTCAAGCAATTGGGTAAAGTCTTCTGGCCACGGTGCTTCAAACATCATTTCTTCACCCGTACGGGGATGTACCAGCCCCAACTTTGCAGCATGCAAGGCTTGTCGTTTAAAACTACGCAACATATCCGTCAGTTTTTCTGAAGCACCTGCGGGGAAACGCACACGATTGACATACACTGGATCCCCCACCAAACCATGACCTAGATAGCTAAAATGCACGCGGATCTGATGGGTACGACCTGTTTCCAGCTGCGCCTGAACGCGCGTAAAGTCACGGAAGCGTTCTTTCACGTTGTAATGCGTTACTGCATCACGTCCGCCTGGTAAAATCGCCATTTTGATGCGATCGACAGGATGGCGTTTGATCGGTTCATCAATGGTGCCACCCGCAATGATGTTGCCATAGGCAATCAAATCATAAACACGGTAAACCGTTTTCTTAGCCAATTGCTTGCTGAGTGAGAATTGTGCTTCTAGATTTTTCGCAACCACCAATAAGCCACTGGTGTCCTTATCAATACGATGCACCAAACCTGCGCGAGAAAGCTCAGCTAATTTTGGGGCATGATAAAGTAAGGCATTGACTAAAGTTCCAGTTGGATTACCAGCGCCTGGATGAACCACCATGCCGACTTCTTTATTGATGACAATAATATCGTCATCTTCATAGACAATATTTAAGGGGATATTTTCTGGCTGGCTCGAGGTTTGCGCTTCAAGTTCGACTTCAAGCGTGAGCAGTTCATTGCCTTCACAGCGGTACTTGGGCTTAACAATGTTACCATTTACCAACAGATGACCATCTTTCATCCATTGCTTGAGTTTTTCACGAGAAAATTCGCTCCAAACCATTGCGGCAACCTGATCAATGCGTTGACCTAAATAGTTTTCATCAAGTTGAATTTGCAACGATAAACGTGTTGCAGTTGAGTCGGAATTATGATTATCTGCATCGACAGAATCTTCGAGTAAGAAATCTGTTTCAGAGAAGTTTGAATTGGAAGATTGTGCTGAAGTCATTTGATGATCGGTACAAAAATGGTTTAATAGCACCATTGTAGCTCATTGCCCAGAATAACAGAGGAGTTTTTATGTCGCTACCACGTTATAAAATTACGGTGCTTGCACTATCTTTAGGTGTAGCGTCTGCATTTGTGGGCTGTAGCAGCAATCCAAGTAAGAAAGAAGTGGTTGATAAAGGACCACAATCGAGTGAACAAGTTTATTTTGAAAAAGCGATAAAATCACTTGAACGCAACCAATATACCGATGCAGTCAAGTCACTTGAAGCTTTAGATACCTATTATCCAACGGGGCAATATACGCAACAAGCTCAACTTGAGCTGCTTTATGCGAAATTTAAACAAAAAGATTATGAAGGTACGATTGCACTTGCAGATCGTTTCATTCGTTTAAATCCACAACATCCCAATGTCGATTATGCCTACTATGTTCGTGGTGTAGCCAACATGGAAATGAACTACGATAGCTTGATTCGTTATACTTCTTTACAGCAATCACACCGTGATGTGAGCTATGTCAAACTGGCTTATCAAAACTTTGTCGAGTTAATCCGTCGCTTCCCAAGTAGTCAGTATTCTGTCGATGCAGCACAGCGCATGAAATTTATCGGTCAAGAATTGGCTGAAAGCGAAATGAATGCTGCACGTTTCAACATTGAGCGTAAAGCATGGCTAGCAGCAGCTGAGCGTGCACAATGGGTAATTGAACATTATCCGCAAACACCTCAAACACCTGAAGCTTTAGCCACTTTGGCGTATAGCTATCAAAAGTTGGGCGATCAAGCGACTGCGCAACAATATATTGAGATTTTAAAACTCAACTATCCAAACTTGGTCAAATCGAATGGTGAAGTGAATTTACGTGCTGCACGTAAAGAAGGCAGTTGGGTCAACCGCGCCACACTCGGTTTACTCGGACGTGAATCAAAAACTGTACAAGTTAAAGATGAAGCAAAAGGCGATACTGAACAACGTAGCCTCACCAATCGTCTCAGCTTTGGCTTATTAGGTAAGCCTGAAGCTGAACAAGCCACACCTGTTCCAGTGGTAGCACCTGAAGCACCAGCAGCAACCACGGAAAATAAACCGAGTTGGAAAAACCGTTTAAGCTTTGGCTTACTCGATAAGCCAGAAGCGAACAATACATCTGAGGACGATGCCGCAAACTAATTTGCAATCACCTGATACATCAAACAGGCAAGTCTCCCTTGCCTGTTTTTTATTTTATGCAACAATGATTCCTGACATTTTGCAATGCAACAATGTTCTACTCCCCCGTCTTAAATGGTTAAACACACATGGCAATTCCACAACATACGATTGATCAAATTTTAGATCGAACCGACATCGTCGATTTGATCGGTCAGCGTGTGAAGTTAAAAAAGACGGGACGTACTTATTCGGGCTGTTGTCCTTTCCATCAAGAAAAATCACCCTCTTTCCATGTTTATCGTGATAAGCAATATTTTCATTGCTTCGGCTGTCAGGCCAACGGCAATGCCATTCGCTTCTTGATGGATATTGATGGTCGTAATTTTGTCGATGTGATGAAAGAACTGTCGAATAAGACAGGCATCGAACTCCCCAAAGACAATCAGGACAATAAAAAACTCTCTTATAGACGTAGCCCTCAGCAAGTTGCGGCTCCACAGCCAACAGTTGTACCTGTAGTCGAGAATGCCGTCCCCGCACCTGCGACTGAGGAATTTATCGACGGACATTTTGTCGATATGGATCGTTATATGGATGATCCTTTTGCCCAGTTCGATCCCTCATTCAATATTATCGATGAACAGGTACAGGAAGGTAATCTTTACGATTTATTGGAAAATGTAGCGCAATTCTACGAACGCCAACTCCCAAATAGTCAAAAGGCACAGAACTATTTTAAACAGCGTGGCTTATCCCCACAGACCATTCAATTCTGGCGTTTGGGTTATGCCCCTGAAGACTGGCAGCATTTGGAAAAAGCCTTTCCGCAAGATATTGAAGGTTTAAAACAACTTGGCCTGATTCGTTCCAGTGACAGTGGTCGAGATTTCGATTTATTGCGTGAACGTGTCATCTTCCCGATTCGCGATCATAAAGGTCGTGTGGTCGGTTTTGGTGGTCGTGCCTTAAACGATGAGATTAAGCCCAAATATATCAACTCGCCTGATTCGGAAGTATTCCATAAGAACCAATTGCTTTATGGCTTATACGAAGGCCGTAAACTCAAGGCCAATGACTGGTTGATGGTCGAAGGTTATATGGACGTGATTGCGTTGCAGCAATATGGGATTAATGGTGCGGTGGCAACATTGGGAACCGCCAGTAATGCCGATCACTTAACCACCCTGTTTAAACAAAATTCTCGAATTACCATTGCCTTTGATGGAGATGCCGCAGGTCAAAAAGCGGCTCGACGCACCTTAGAAATTGCCCTGCCATTACTCAATGATGGTCGTGAATTGAAATTCTTTGTGCTTCCGAATGAACATGATCCTGATTCCTTAATTCGCCGTGAAGGCTTAGAAAACTTCCAAAAACTCTTACAACAAGCACCACTGTTATCTGACTTTGTGTTTGCCCACCTAACAGGACAGCATGATGTCAGTACGCCAGAAGGTAAAAGTCTGGTCATGGGTGAACTACGTGAATTAACGGAGTTGTTACCTAAACATGGCTCATTTCGTTATCTACTGAGTCAGTCTTTCCGTGAGAAGCTCGGTCTGGGTAAACGCTTTACGCCACAAATCAGCCATGATGCTTCTTTGTCATTTAATATTCAGACCAAAGATGAAGATTTTGCAGTGGCAATCTTGATGCACCACCCTTTTCTTTATATTCATTTTGAAGAGCTACGGGCAGTGATTGATCAAAATGAACTGTTGGCCAAGATTCTGGCAGCATTGAATATTGTGTTTGATGACTTGCCAGATGATCAGGAATTGGCAACTTATTATGTGCTCGGTGCATGTAGCAGTTTTAGCCATGAATTGGCGGATATCATACAGCGAACCAATATTCAATCACTGACCCAGGCACCTGAAATTGCGGATAAACTTGCCAAAGAGTACGCCTTAGGCCTACAAGAGAAATATTTGCGTTTAAAGCTCAAATCACCCATTTCTTTGATTGAGTCACGTAATTTGCGTCAACAACTAAATGAGTTGACCAAACAGATTAGCTTGCGGTTATTGTCATAACGATGATTACTGACGTGGCTTCCGCTCATGTTCAAACACATCTTGCAGATGCTGCTGTAACCATTCGAAATAATCTGGATTTTCAGCTTTTGCCGCTTCTCTCAGTAAAATCGAAGTGGGATGCATCAGTTTTTGCGTCAGACGATGCGCAAACTCTTGCATCACCTGTTCTGCCGCATGACCATGTTGCAGTGCTTCCAAAGCATGCGCCAACTCTTTTTGGCTGACTTCTTCACTATGTTGGCGATAAGCCTGAATGGTACCGCTGGCTTCTTTGACTTTTTGCTGGGTCATCAATTGGGTCGCCAATTGATTCACCATAATTTCAGCTTCAACCGCGGCCTGACGACGTTGTGCCAGGTTCTCATCAATCACGCTTTGTAAGTCATCAACACCATACAAATAGACGTTATCCAATGATTCGACTTTGGGGTCAATATCACGTGGAACAGCTAAATCGACCATCAACATCTGTTGATAACGGCGCTTTTTAAGGGCTACTTTAACGTCTGAATATTCAATCACTTGATGCAAACTACCTGTACAACTTGAGACCACATCCGCTCTATGCAAGTTTTGTGCAAGTTCTGCAAAAGGAATGATTTCCACATCAACTTGATGGGCAATCTCTTGGGCCAAAAGATCAGCACGCTCTCGACTACGGTTACAAATCAAGATCTTCGCCACACCCATTTCTGCCAGATGTTTGGCAACCAGACTATTCATTTCACCTGCTGCGACCACCATCACCGTCAGTTTTTCAGTATGACTAAACACCTGAGAAGCCAACTGCGCAACCGCATAACCCATTGAAACAGCATGACTTCCTACGGAAGTTTCAGAACGGACACGCTTTGCCGCATAAAATGCATATTCAAATACGCTGTTTAATTCTGGCGAAACGGTTTCTGCATCTTTGGACAGCGCCAATGCACTTTTCACCTGCCCCAAAATTTGTGGCTCACCCAGCATCAGCGAGTCTAAACCACTGGCAACACGCATCAGATGTGTAACTGCTTGGGCATTCTCGTAACGATAAACATGATGAATTAACTGTTTTACATCAATATTATTCACTTGGGCCAGCCAAGTCAGAACGCTATCCGCATCTTCTGTCATGGCATAGACTTCGGTGCGGTTGCAGGTTGACACCACCACCAGATCATTCAGCGATGAATGTTGGTTTTGTTCAAGCAATAGCGCAGCTAATCGCTCTGCATTGAAAGCAATTTGTTCGCGAAGTTCAACAGAAGCTGTTTGATGGTTGACGCCCAATGCAAAGAAAGACATATCAGATCATCATTTCGCTAAATTTATGTTATTGTGCAACATCGGTGTCATAAAAAGCATTACTTTGGATCAATAAAAATTGCGTCAGCTATATCGCCGTACCCTTTTTAGCGGCAAGACGATTAGACGGTATTCTACCACAATCTTGTTGTTAGGTAGCATGAGCTCTTATGTCTCTGCACAAGCAATACACGACATGTATGCAGACAAGAGTTTTGAACATGCCCTACAACAAAGCATGGTGGCTGAATTTTCCCTTGCTTATGATGATATTGCAACCGCATTACACAATTATACGGTACTTGCGATTCGCAGCAATTCAACCACAATCAAACAGCGCGCCCTAGATATTGCTCTAGAATACAATGACTTGCAATCAGCTTTAAACATTGCCACGCATTGGGTTGAGCAAGAACCGAAAGATGTTCCCGCCCTGTTTTATTTGTCTCATATTGCACTCAAGACCCATGAATATGAGTTAGCAGCAAAAACGCTGGATAAGATTCTCAATATTGATCCTACCGCCGATCTAGAAGAAATTTTAGCAGGGATTGCCCCTGAACAGGCTCAGGATCGAGAAATCTTGCTGAATGCACTCCGTGCCAGCGAGGAACGTAATAACCCTTCAATTCTGGCCTTGATCGCAGGTTTAGAAGCACAAGATGGCTTGTATGAACAAGCACTGAATAATATCAATCGGGCATTGCGCAAACGCTCAAAATCGACCAGTTTTATTCTGATGAAAGCCAACCTGTTAATGGCTTTGCAGGATGATGAAGAAACACGTAAATGGTTTGAAAAAGCCAGTCGTAAAAACAAAAATAATGTTGATGTTCGTATGGCAGAAGCACGTTATTACATTCAAATCAATCAGCAGCAAGAAGCCTTGGAAAAACTTGAAGATATTATCAAGGACCATCCCAAGGCCGAAGAAGCCTTGTTTATTGCAGGTTTAACCAGTATTGACTTAAAACAATACGAAAAAGCCGAGCAATATCTGGTTGAATTGCGCTCATCGGCAAAATATCAGAATGAAGCGTATTACTACCTTGCGATCAATGCACAGCGTAAACAGCATTATGAAACCGCAAAAGCCTATTATCGCTTGGTAGATGGTAGTTTATATATCGTTTCGCGACGCAATATGATTTCGATTTTTGAGAAACAAGGGCAACTGAATGATGCCTTACGTTTCTTGACGCAGGAACGAGTAAACTATCCACAACATGCCAGCTTCCTGTATCAGGCACAGGCCGATATTTTAAAGAAGATGGATAATAAAAAGGCGGCTTTGGCCTTACTGGATGAAGCGATTAAGAGTCTACCTGACGATCCAGAGTTGATTTATGCCGAGGTGTTATTGCTCGACCCGTATACTGATCGCGATAAGTTGGACAAAACCCTCAAACAACTTTTAGCGATCGAGCCAAATAGCCCCACCTATCTGAATGCCTATGCCTATACCTTAGCGCTGCAAAACCGCCGTCTCAAAGAGGCACGAAAATATGCAGAGTTGGCACTGGATTTTGCCCCTGAACAGGCTTCAATTTTAGATACTTTGGGCTATATCGCCTTCCTGCAAAATGATTTTGATACCGCGGCCAAAGTTTTGGGCCAAGCCTATTCCTTAAGTGAAAATGTCAATATCGGCATCCGTTATGCCAAAGCCTTGTATATGCAAGGGGCACTCACGCAATTTAGCGAGGTGTTACAGCAATTGAAACAAAAACATGCCAATGCCCCACAATTACAACAACTTGATAGCTTAATCTTACCCATCACCGTAAAAAAGAGTTAAACCCATGCGCTTGTTTTCAAAATTATGCGTCGCGGTATGTAGCAGCAGCGTTTTATTATTAACGGGCTGTCAACATTTCAGCCAGCCAAATAAAGTCGTGACTTCCCCTCAAGTGCAAGATGAAAACAACTTTAGCCTGCAAGGCAAAATTGGTGTCCGTACACCACAACAATCTGGCAGTGCTTTTTTTACATGGGTACAGCAACAAGATCAGTTTGATATTGAGCTCACCGGAATTTTAGGGGTTGGTAAAACCCAAATTGAAGGGAAACCAGGGCAAGTGACCTTAAACAGCGCCAAAACAGGCCTGATTACGGCTGAAACACCTGAAGAACTACTTGAGAAGGCGACCGGTTGGCAAGCTCCGATTATGCATCTTGCCTATTGGGTACAAGCTAAGCCAGCCACTCAAAACGCCCAAACCAGTAAAGATGAAAGTAACCGTTTAAAGCAATTGGTTGAAGATGGCTGGACGGTTGATTTTAGCTATAACGATGCGCAAACCCTTCCCAATAAACTTTTGTTGAAGCAAGCGCTTGCCGATGACAAAGAAAACCGTATTACAATGGTTATTCAAAACCGATAATTTAGATTGTTTATATGATTAGAGTGCCTTCTCCTGCCAAATTGAATTTATTTCTGCATATCACAGGTCGTCGTGACAATGGTTATCATGAATTACAAACCATTTTCCAACTGATTGATTTATATGATTGGATGACGTTTGAACCGATTGCAGAGCCAACAATTCAAATTGAGGGTCTAAGCGAAGTCACTCTTGAACAAAACTTAATCTATCGTGCAGCACAACTGCTCAAACCTCATGCGAAAAAAATCTGTGGTTTGAACATAACCATTGAAAAAAATATCCCAATGGGTGCAGGACTCGGTGGCGGATCATCCAATGCCGCCACCACCCTGCTTGTGCTCAATCAACTCTGGCAATGCGATCTAAATGAGCAACAATTGGCCGAGTATGCTGTGCAACTGGGTGCGGATGTTCCCATCTTCGTTTTAGGTCGAAATGCATGGGCCGAAGGCATCGGGGAACATTTATCATTCATAGACTTAGCTCAAAAAAAATTCATAATCCTAAAACCTGACTGTTTTATCAGCACTCAACAGCTTTTTTCGCAAAAAACATTGACAAGAGATTCTAAGATCACTACATTTTGCGCCTATCAGATAGAACCTTCTAAATTTGGAAATAACTTTGAACCTCTGGCTCGACAGTTATATCCTGAAGTAGAAGAAGCAATGCAATATTTAGATCAGTTTGGTCTAGCAAAGCTTACAGGTACAGGTGCTTGTGTTTTTACTGAAGTAACCAATGAAATGGATATAGAGCAAATTTTGCAAAACGCGCCTTGTAAAGCTTACTTGGTCAATAGTTTAGCAGAATCACCTCTTAGACATTTTAAAGTTACCTGATAGGGGCGTCGCCAAGTGGTAAGGCACCGGGTTTTGATCTCGGCATCCGTTGGTTCGAATCCAGCCGCCCCTGCCAATTTTCATCTGTAGATAGATATATGTAATATATAGGGGCGTCGCCAAGTGGTAAGGCACCGGGTTTTGATCTCGGCATCCGTTGGTTCGAATCCAGCCGCCCCTGCCATTACATATCATCGAATTTAGGGATGTAATATATAGGGGCGTCGCCAAGTGGTAAGGCACCGGGTTTTGATCTCGGCATCCGTTGGTTCGAATCCAGCCGCCCCTGCCAATTTTCATCTGTAGATAGATATATGTAATATATAGGGGCGTCGCCAAGTGGTAAGGCACCGGGTTTTGATCTCGGCATCCGTTGGTTCGAATCCAGCCGCCCCTGCCAATTTTCATCTGTAGATAGATATATGTAATATATAGGGGCGTCGCCAAGTGGTAAGGCACCGGGTTTTGATCTCGGCATCCGTTGGTTCGAATCCAGCCGCCCCTGCCAATTTTCATCTGTAGATAGATATATGTAATATATAGGGGCGTCGCCAAGTGGTAAGGCACCGGGTTTTGATCTCGGCATCCGTTGGTTCGAATCCAGCCGCCCCTGCCATATCTAAGACAGACTTGTTTTATATTGATATTTGATCAAATATATTGACATTATCCTGTAAAACTATTAAAGTTCTGCCGCATTAGGGGCGTCGCCAAGTGGTAAGGCACCGGGTTTTGATCTCGGCATCCGTTGGTTCGAATCCAGCCGCCCCTGCCATCCAAATTCATTATAAGCCAACCGCCAAGGGTGCTTCATGCCCAATCTTGTCGTTTTTAGTGGAAGTGCTCATCCACATTTCGCTCAAAAAGTCGTAAGCCATTTACACATTCCTTTAGGTGCTGCTTCTGTAAGCAAGTTCTCTGATGGTGAAATTTCAGTAGAAATTACTGAAAATGTTCGTGGTAAAGACGTTTTTATCGTTCAGTCTACCTGTGCGCCTACCAATGATAACCTCATGGAAATCTTGGTCATGGCAGATGCTTTGCGTCGTGCAAGTGCTGGTCGTATCACTGCTGTCATTCCTTATTTCGGTTATGCACGTCAAGATCGCCGTCCGCGTTCTGCTCGTGTACCAATTACAGCGAAAGTTGTTGCAGATATGCTAACAACCGTTGGAATTGACCGTGTGGTAATGATTGACCTACATGCAGACCAAATTCAAGGTTTCTTCGATATCCCTGTTGACAACATTTACGGTACGCCAGCGTTATTGGCTGACTTACGTCAACAACAACATCATAACCTCGTGGTGGTTTCACCTGACGTTGGCGGTGTTGTTCGTGCTCGTGCTGTTGCAAAACAAATGGGTGATATCGACTTAGCGATTATCGATAAACGTCGCCAAAAAGCAAATGAATCACAAGTGATGCATTTGATTGGTGATGTAAAAGATCGTGACTGTGTCATCGTAGATGACATGGTGGATACAGCAGGTACGCTATGCAAAGCTGCGGATGCACTGAAACAATTTGGTGCTCGCCGTGTTGTTGCATATGCAACTCACCCTGTTCTATCAGGCAAAGCGATTGATAACCTTCGTAATTCTGTGATTGATGAATTGGTTGTTACAGACACCATTCCACTCTCAGATGAAGCATTGAGCTTAGGCAAAATTCGCCAAGTTTCTGTTGCTAGCATGGTTGCTGAAACAATTCGTCGTATCAATAACGAAGAATCTATTAGCGCAATGTTCGATAGTTATCTATAATAGCCCAGCTTTTTTTCTTAAACCCTAGCTCGCTAGGGTTTTTCTATCACTAAACTGGTCGCAAGTTTAGTTCATTAAACTCAATGAGGATATGCCCATGGCAAACTTCGTATTAAACGCTCAAGCACGTGAAGTAGCACAACAAGGGAAAGGTTCGAGCCGCCGCCTTCGTCATGCAGCACAAATTCCAGCAATCATCTACGGTGGTAGCGCTGAGCCTGTAACCATTACTTTAGAACTTCGTGAAATCGTTAAAGCTTTAGAAAACAACGCTTTCTTCGAAGAAGTAATCGAAATCAAAATCGGTGACAAAGTTGAAAACGTTAAAATCCAAGCGTTACAACGTCACCCAGCTAAAAACACGCCTATGCACGCTGACTTCAAACGCGCATAAGTGTTAAAGGCGTAAATTAGTGTCAAATATTTCGCTAATTGTTGGTTTGGGCAATCCTGGAAAGGAATATGCCCAAACCCGCCATAATGCAGGTTTCTGGTTCGTTGAACAGCTTGCAGATCGTTATGGCATCTCTTTAAAAGCTGATCCTAAGTTTCATGGATACAGCGGTCGTGGCCAAATCGAAGGTCATGATGTCCGTTTATTACTCCCTACCACTTTTATGAACCGTTCTGGTCAAAGTGTTGTCCCTTTCGCAAAATTTTATCAAGTTGCACCTGAAGCAATCCTGATCGCGCATGATGAACTGGATATGAATCCTGGCATTATTCGTTTGAAAACAGGTGGCGGACACGGTGGACACAATGGTCTCCGCGATATCGTCCCGCATATCGGTGCTAATTTCCATCGTCTACGTATTGGAATTGGACATCCGGGTGCCAAAGAACGCGTTTCTGGTCATGTACTTGGTAAAGCACCAAGTAGTGAACAAGGCTTAATGGATGCAGCCATTGACCATGCCCTCTCTCAAGTGAAAATGCTTGTTGGTGGACAAGTGTCTCAGGCAATGAATCAAATTAACGCTTACAAACCCGCTTAAACTGAATTGTTGATCAATCCCGCTTGCCATATTGCATTTTTAAGCGCAAAATGCGCATCAAACCGCCTATAGCCCGCGGAAAACGTGACAAGTCAACCATAAGATAATCATCTTAGGTCTTACTCAGGAGACGCTAGCCATGCTATCTCGTTTATTAAAATGTAAAATTCACCGTGCAGTTGTGACTCATGCAGAGCTTCATTATGAAGGTTCTTGTGCAATTGATGGCGTATTAATGGACTTAGCAGGGATTCGTGAATACGAAGAAATCCACGTATGGAACGTCACTAACGGCAAACGTTTCACCACTTATGCAATCCGTGGTGAAGATGACTCAGGTATTATTTCAGTGAATGGTGGCGCAGCACACCAAGCTGATGTTGGTGATTTAGTGATTATTGCAACTTTCGGCGATTTTACCGAAGTCGAAGCCAATCTTCACAAACCACGTTTAGTTTATGCAAACCCAGACAATACAGTGAACCACACTGCAAACTGTATTCCTGTACAAATTGCATAAGCCATAAAAGATTCCTAAAAAGCCATGAGCCACAGCTCATGGCTTTTTTATTGCATGAATACAACCCACTCATGCACTTGAACAAAAATACTGAAAAATAAGGCTAAGTTTTACGCAAGCAAACTTGTAAAATTGCACTAAAATTTGTTCAATAAAAAGACAATAAAGATAATTTGAACAATATGGATATTATTAATATTTTAAGTAAAGTTAGCCTCTTTGCTGATCTAGATCATGCGATGCTTGAAACATTGCTTCCGTTTTGCCATATACGTCATCTGCAAACGGGACAACAACTCTATTGCGCCCATGACATTGCCGATCATGTCTATATTGTTGCCTATGGGCGTGTCAAACTCACCAGCACAACAGGATTACTGACCTATTATGGTCGTCATGAACTTGTCGGTGAAACTGGCGTGATTTCCAATCAGCCTCATCATTGCACAGTCAATGCTGTTCGAGATACAGCGCTTGTTGGAATTCCACAGCAGCAATTTTTGGATTTTATTCACCTACACCCCAAAGTCCTATTCGCTTTATCTCGGCTGATCATCAACCGCTCCCAGCCCGATCAACAGCATTGCCATGTGATGGGAAGCAGTCGCACACTTTCAGTCATTCCTGTCTCCGCTCATATTCCCGCCACCCATTTGGCAGAAAAACTGACTGAACATTTACAGCGCTGGCCGCATGTGCGTTTGGTGACTGCAGCACATATTGATGCCCTGTTTGGGACAGGTTTCAGCCAAACCCCATTGGACTATAGCCCTGAGGATTTACAACTGAGACAATGGCTTGCCAGCTTAGAAGAAAAACATTGCTATGTCCTTTATGCTGCCGATAACAGTGAAGATGAATGGTCAAAACGCTGTTTACATCAGGCAGATCGCATTCTGATTCTGGCCGAAGCCAATCAAACCCCGACCCAAACCCCACTCTCGCATGTCCTCAGCCAACATGACTGGCAAAGCCCAATTGAATTGGTCTTACTGCGTTCCGAAGGTGATCCTTCACCACACACCCTGATCTGGAAACAACTCTATCATGCTCGTGCCCATTACTTTGTCCATCCTTGGGCACAGAATGATATTTGTGCGGTAGCACGACAGATTTCCAGTCAAGGGGTGGGTTTGGTGCTTGGCGGCGGTGGTGCACGCGGCTTCGCCCATATCGGCTTGATCCGTGCCTTGGAACAACTGCATATCCCGATTGATATTGTCGGTGGTACCAGTATGGGAGCTTTTGTCGCGGCGCTAGTGGCCTGTGGTTTTGACAGTGTCGAAATGACGCATATTGCCTATGAGACTTTTGTGGCGCGTAATTATCTCAATGATTACACCATGCCACGGGTTTCCCTCATTCGGGGACAACGTTTCCACAGTCGTCTGCATGCCATCTTTGGAAGTCGCAGAATTGAAGAGCTCAGACAGACCTATTACTGTATTTCAACCAACCTTACTACAGGTCAAGCCGTGATTCATGATCAAGGTGAACTGGCGACTTGGGTCGGTACCAGTATGAGTGTGCCGGGTGTTGCACCACCCGTCGCTTGGCATGAAAATCTGCTCTGCGATGGCGGCGTGATTAACAACCTCCCCACAGATGTCATGCAAAACCTAGAAAGAGGGACCATAATTGCCAGTAATGTCAGCCTGCACGATGACATTCGAGTTCCTGGAATTGGCTTGGAAGAACCAGATCAGAGCGCCCTGCTTAACTGGAATAAAATTATTAAAGATAAACTGTTGCACGCACCACGACTGGCAGAAATCTTGATGCGTACCGCGACTCTTGCCAGTGATACCATGATCCAAACAGCTGCAATTGAGCGGGCAAATTTACATGTTCGCATGCCGATCGAAGGCATCGGGATGTTTGATTGGCATAAACTGGATGAATTGGTTGAGCTTGGCTATAACCACGCCATTGAGATGTTGTTACCCATTCGCGAAACATTGCCTAATGCATAAAGCCACTAGATTGAACTATGACAACTGTACAGATCGAATCTGATAACGATCTAGTAAAATATCTAAATAGTGATAGGTTTCCGGATCTAATTGCTGCATATAACCATCTAGAATTCGGTGGCATTGTTGCTGCTTTGCAACAGGCATGCGACGCATGATGTCAAAAGTCACCTCCCATTGTGAGCGCAATAATGAAGCATAAGCAATATGATGCAGGACTTGCTCATCAATTTGTGCAATCGCGGTTGCAACGACATCTCTAGCCTCATCTTGCATATAATTCACAATCACCAACATATCGGTCCATAAATCGCAACGATCAGCTGCCTCGACGATACTCTGAATAATCTCTACCTGTCTCAATGCAGGCAAATTGGCTACGAAACGCTGTGCTTGTGCCGACAGGCAAGCAACCACAGGTAACATATCTTCCCACAACTGATCTTCCTGTGTGGCTTGAATAATGGCATTGACCACAGGCTCGCCTTGCAAAACTGCTAAATCGCCCAACTCCTGCTTCAGCCCATAACTGATATAACTCATCAAGGCCAAAACTTTGGGCCAAACTAAGCGCTGTGCTGGATCACCAATAATCAATAAGGCTTTCTCAATCCGCTGTTTGGGCAATACATGTACCAAATGGTCGATTTGCTCACGTGACTCGATAAAAAAAGCAATCTCTAACAGATCACTTTCACTCTCAACGACTTGCGCCACATCTTGTAGAACTACATCAGACAACATACTGACAAAGCGACCTATCGTGACAAAATCACGTTGTTCCAGTAGAACTTTGGTGATGTCTGTAATCTGATGGGTGGTGAGATAGCCCAATAACTCTCTTGCCAAGCGTGGGTCTAAATACACTGAAATTGCTGCAACCGTTTTAGCAGGCAGATGCTTTACGATGCGATAAGAACTTTCTGTCGATAAATACACCGCAATTTGAGCCACGATAAAGGGTTCTAAAAAATGCTTCACCATAAACACACTAATCCAGCGCGGTAACCAATTCACCCATGCAGCCAAATAACGGAAACGCTTTTTTTGCTGATTTTGTAATCGCTCTAATATGGCAAAACGGAATTGTCTTAAACTTTCTGGTGCCAAGGGCTGCATAAAAGCCAATTCAGCTTCGGTAACCTTCAAAATACGCGCCAATTTAATAATCTCTGCCTGTACCGCAAGTCGAGTCATGGCTGCACTCCCTATGCTTTATCTCGGAACAGCCAACGTAGAAAAAAAGGCGTTTGATACAAGCTCTGATTCATTTTCTGGTCTTCATTCGCTAAGGTATGTTGTAATTGTTGATTAAGCCAAGCCAAATCCTGTTGGGGCAGCTGAGAAAATGCTTTAAGACTCATCACAGGCCGATGTAATTGTTGTGCTAATTGTTCCAACTCGGATTTCTCCATCCTTAAACCCTCCGCATTATTGTTGTTTTATCTTTCGAGTGTATGCTCAATTTAAATCGATTACCAGTTTCACCAATAAATAGAAAAACATGAACAAGTTCTCAGCTTATTTTTTCATTTTTATAGAACGATTCATTCTATAAAAACTTGCCTTTTCTCATAAAAATCTGGCTATAATCAAGACACATCGCTTCAGGGCGGGGTGTAATTCCCCACCGGTGGTAAGTTAGGCATCACATTGCAATGACCTAATCAGCCCACGAGCCTGTATATATATTTATATATACTCGCAGATTTGGTGAGAAACCAAAGCCGACGGTATAGTCCGGATGAAAGAAGACGAAACCACTAAAACACGCTTTTTGCGTTGTTTTTGTGCACGCTTATTTTTTACATCAGTCCTGAAATGTTCAACCGTATCCTATTTACGAGAGCGTTTCATTATGTCTAGTTTAATCCAACCCGAACTGTTCTTTTCAGCCCTTTCCCCTGCTGAACAACGTATTCAACAAGCTTTAGAAGATATCCGCCAAGGCAAACCTGTATTGGTGATGGATGACTTCGACCGTGAGAATGAAGCAGATCTTATTATTGCTGCCGAAACACTGACTGTTGAAACGATGGCACAAATGATTCGAGATGGCTCGGGTATTGTCTGTTTATGCCTAACCGAAGCCTTGGCTGACCATTTAGAACTTCCACCCATGGTGGTCGATAATTCTAGTCAGTTTAAAACCGCATTTACCGTAACCATTGAAGCGGCACAAGGCGTGACCACAGGCGTGTCTGCTAAAGACCGTGTCACCACTGTTTTGGCAGCCACCCAAGAAGGTGCTGTGGCGAGTGATCTCAGTCGTCCAGGTCATGTATTCCCTTTACGTGCACGTGAAGGCGGTGTGCTAAGTCGCCGCGGTCATACTGAAGGGACTGTTGATTTAGCACGTCTGGCAGGTTTAAAACCATCTGGGGTACTGTGTGAATTGACCAATCCTGATGGCTCAATGGCTTCAGGGATTCAAGTGCTTGCTTATGCACAAACACATAACTTAACTGTGATTAGCATCGAAGAATTGGTGCAATACCGCTTAAAACACAATGTCTGATTAGATATAAAAAAGCCTCGAATTATCGAGGCTTTTTACAATTCGTTTTATGAAACTTTTCGTTCTGCGTTCAGTTCAGCCACTGTTTCAATGAGCTGACTAAACTGTGAAATTTGCGTCACTGGCTGCGCCTGTGCCAACTCTTCTGCTCGACCATAGCCATAATTGACCGCAATGGTTTCAATGCCATTGGCACGCGCACCAATAATGTCATATTGGCGATCCCCCACCATAATACAGTGCTGAGCATCCAATTGCTGTTGTTCAAGAATATAAGCGATTAAATCCGCCTTGTTAGTTCTCTCACCAGTCAACTCACTGCCATACATCTCGGTAAAATATTGATCCAACTGGAAATGAGCTAAAATTTTCTTGGCGTAGATAATTGGTTTAGCCGTTGCCAAGAACAAAGCATAGCCCTGCGCCTGCAACTGTTGCAAAGTATCCACCACGGTTGGATATACTTCATTTTCAAATAAACCTGTCACCGAAAAACGCTCTCGATAGGCAAGTAACGCTTGCTCAGCAAAGTCATCATCCTGAGTATTGAGTAATTTTGCCAAAGATGCTTTGAGGGGTGGCCCAATGGTCCAATCCAGATCTACATCATCAGCGACAGGTTGGCCTAATTTTTCTAGCGCAAAACGAATTGAACCATGAATCCCAGTTTTAGGATCGGTTAAGGTTCCATCCAAATCGATGAGAATATTTTTGATCGTCATTCGTTCAATCTCTTGCAGTCTTACACAACAGAGTCGAGAGTTTCTCGAAACTTCCCTATACTACCGTAGATTGAAGAATAAAAGGAAATTGCAGTGCGTCCAACCGTACTTTGTTTTTCAGGTTTAGATCCATCGGGTGGAGCTGGCCTACAGGCCGATATTGAAGCAATTGGACAAAGTGGTGCACATGCAGCCATTGCCTGTACCGCTTTAACCATTCAAAACTCGCAACAAGTGTTTGGTTTTGAAGCCACTTCAAAAGAATTACTCTTGGCGCAAGCCAATGCTGTAGTCGGTGACCTGCCGATTAAATGCGTGAAGTCAGGTATGCTCGGCACAACAGATAATATTGCGGCACTGGCTGAGTTTTTGCGTGAACATCCCGATTATCTCTATGTGCTTGATCCAGTATTGGTCGCAAATAGTGGAGGTTCGCTCGGTGACCAAGCAACCTTAGTTCAGGCTTTTGTAGAGTTGATACCTCTGGCAACAGTCATCACGCCAAATACGGTTGAACTAAGGGCCTTAACGGGTCTGGATGATATTGAACAAGCGACCCAAAAACTGTTTGAAATGGGTGCAAAAGCGGTATTGGTCAAAGGTGGCCATGAAGATACCCCTGATCATATCCGTAATGTGCTTTATGCCGATGGTAAAATGCTTGCAGAAAGCAGCTGTCCACGCTTAGAAGGTCAATATCACGGTTCTGGTTGTTCACTGGCAAGTTTTATTGCAGGACGTTTGGCGCTGGGTGATTCGTTAAAAATTGCAGTTCAACATGCTGAAACCTGGTTATTTGGTGTGTTAAAACATGCAGAAACCCCAGTACCGAATGGGCAAAAGATACCAAAACGCTTTTAAATGTTATGCCCTGAGTCAAGTCAGGGCAATCACAATTCATTTTAAAATAATAATTACTGAAACTGTAAAGGTAAAATTAACTGAGCAATCACAGGTTTTCCATCCACAGTGGGTACTTCAAACTGCCAACGTTTAAGTGCAATCAATGCAAGCCAAGCCTGCTCATGATGATCTGTTGAGACAATTCGAGGTAATTGTACCCAACCATTTTGATCTACAAAAAACTCAATCGTGACATGTTTATTGCCAGTTTCAGTGATCTGTTTTGGCAAAGGCTGATACAGTATTTTCGGAACTCGATCTAGTTGGGACTGTGTATAAATATCTGATGAAGTAGGCTGCTTTAATAAAGCCTGAATTCTTTTTGCTGATTTAGATTGTTGGCTATCACGATCTGTTAAATTAAATTTCTGTTCTCGTGTAATCACTGACCAACTTGCTTTCCCCTGTTTCTTTGCAGGATAAAATAACCATGACTGAAAAGAAGCCTGTGCAGCGAAACCAAATTCTGGATGCGTTGCAGACACAACACCAGATTTACGCACTCGCCCCTGATCATCAATAACAATAAAAACTTTGGCTTTGCCTGAAGTTTTTGACTGCAAAAGCTCGAATGGATAAACCACAGGTGCAACAATTTTAATTTTGGGCGCTTCATCATATTGTAAATCTTCAGGCAAACTTTTTGATGCTTTAGGAACTCGATATGGCTCAACGCCACCTTTTTCACTCCAGTGTCCAAAATTCATGTTCTGTTGAACCTGAAACGGGATATGCAATGGCTTAAACTTCGCTTGTAGCATGGCAGCAACCGCTGCCTGTTCCAATTCAGGATGGACAGAATATAATGTGTGTACTCTATCTACATTACCCTCTTTATCCACCATTACACCAAGCTCAACATCACCAATATTCCCAAAGCTTTGTATATTTTCAGGATATTTAAGTTTCGGTCTTCTGAGATACTGAATTTTTTTTGGATCAATAGAGGGTTGTAGCTGTGCTTCTGCTGGCAAAGCCAGTTGCTTATCAACTCTAAAATCAAGTAATTCTTTCGGTATAGCTTCGCTTTCTTCTTGTGCCCAAACTACAGTGCTTACCCACAAAGCCACCAATATCACAACAACCTTCATTTGTTATCCTTAAATTATGTTTAAAAGATTGGCTAATCAAGAGGTGATATGGCTAGGCTAAAATTATAGCAATAAAAAAGAGCAATTGTTGAAATTGCTCTTTTTTATCAATGAATAAGAAGGTTTATTGTGGAATACGTAGGACCTGACCAGGGAAAATGTCATCTGCATTTTTAAGTAATGGTCGATTGGCTTCAAAAATTTTATTGTATTGGTTTGGATCACCATAATATTCTTTCGAAATCTTCGACAGATTGTCTCCTGATTTCACCGTATAGAATTTACTTTCTGGCTCAGGTGTTTCGACTGTCATTTGATCATCCACTTGTGCAACATGATCAATATTTCCGACCGCAAGTACAATCTTCTCTTTATCGGCCTGACTCTTCACTTGCCCCTTAATGGTTGCCGTATCAGTATTACCGTTATACGTCACCGATAAGCCATCTACCCCAAGACCTAAACTTTTGATCAAACCTAATAATTTATTTGCAATCTCTTGAGCTGAGGGTTCAGCTGGTGTTGCTGGCGCAGCTTGAGGCTCTGCAGGCGCTGTATTTTTCTTACCAATACCTTTAACAAAATCAAAAAGACCCATTGTTATTTCCTCTGTAATTATTAACCGCATTCATCGTCAAAATAGACTTATATCTAGTTATACAGAAAAAATAAAACACTCGAGTTTCAATTTAACGCGGTCTTGTAAATATATGTATATGCATTAGAACTTAATGAAAAACACACTGTTGTAAAATTTATAGACACAAAAAAGCCACCTGACGGTGGCTTTTGATCATGCAAGATGATTAACCAAGTTTCTTAGTTACGTAATCGATTGCAGATTGAACAGTTGTGATTTCATTTGAATCTTCATCTGGAATCGTGATGTCAAAATCGTTTTCGAAAGACATTACAAGTTCAACCAAATCTAAAGAGTCAGCACCTAAGTCATCCATGAAAGATGCTTCGTTTTTAATCTCTTCAGCACGCATACCTAATTGTTCAGCTACCGCTTGTTTGATGCGTTGTTCGATATCGCTCACAGGAATTCTCCTCATTGCTTGTGGCGTTTTAATTTGCCACTAGTTTAATTGAATATAAGATTTTTTAAAAGTTTATACATCGCCAGTTAGGCCATGTATAGACCACCATTTACGTGTAAAACTGTACCAGTAATGTAACTAGCCTTATCGCTGGCAAGGAAACTCACTGCATCAGCAATATCTTGAGGTTCACCTAGACGATTTAAAGCTACTTGATCAGTCATTTTTTTACGAATATCTTCGCTTAACTGATCAGTCATTTCAGTGGCAATGAAACCAGGTGCAACACTGTTCACTGTAATCTGACGGCTCCCCATCTCTTTGGCTAAGCTACGACTGAATGCTTCAATCCCTGCTTTTGCTGCGGAGTAGTTCGCTTGTCCAGGGTTGGCAAAGTGTGCAACCACCGAACTGATATTAATAATGCGACCAAAACGTGCTTTGGTCATGCCTTTCAATACGCGCTTAGATAAGCGGTAAACAGCTTTCAGATGGATATTGAGAATATCGTCCCAATCATCTTCAGACATCCGAAGCAACAAGTTATCTTTGGTAATGCCTGCATTGTTGACCAATACCAGCACTGAACCGTATTTTTGCTCAATGTCTGATACCAGTGCATCAATGGCTTCACCTTCACGAACATCGAGTACAGCGCCTGTTCCATGCTCAGCAAAGCTTTCTGTGAGTTTTTGCGCGCCTGCTTCAGAAGTCGCGGTACCTACCACAAAAAAACCGTCTTGAATGAGTTGCTGTGCAATCGCTGCGCCAATACCACGGCTTGCTCCTGTCACTAACGCAACTTTTCGTTGTTGTGTCATGCAATTTTTCCTTCTGCCACTAACACTGCGTTTAGGGCATCTTCCATACGTGCTTTGCTATCAATGGCAAATGCTTTTTCTATGTTCGGTAATCGCTTAGCAAGATTACTCAGTACCGTACCTGGTCCACATTCGACCACGTACTGAATACCCTGATCTTGCAGATATTGCATGGTCCGTGTCCACTGTACCGATTGGTACAATTGAGCCGTTAATGCCTGACCTAATTGAGCAACATCTGTCGCGATTTCCGCGTTGACATTTTGTATTACAGGAAGGCGTGGTAGCTCAATGGCAGTTTGTTCCAAAGCTTCAGCAAACTTTTCTGCAGCAGGTTTCATTAACGTACAATGTGACGGCACAGAAACAGGCAACGCAATGGCCTTTCCTGATTGTTCTTTTGCATCTGCCATCACTTGCTGAACTAAAGCAGTGCTACCCGCAATCACAACTTGACCTTGTGCATTATAATTTGCCGCTTCAACCGAACCTTGCCCTGCAGCAGAAGCGTTGGCTTTTTGACAAAGCTCAATCACTTTTTCATCTGTTAAGCCAAGAATTGCAGCCATTGCGCCTGTCCCTTGTGGAACGGCACTTTGCATCAATTTGCCACGTAAATGCACCAATTTCACTGCATCAGCCAAAGTCATTGCCTCTGCTGCAACCAATGCGCTGTACTCTCCTAAAGAGTGGCCAGCCAAGTATTTCGGTGCAATACCACCCAGTTCCAACCAAACACGCCATAAGGCAATACTTGCAGTCAGTAACACAGGTTGGGTATTTTCAGTTTGGTCTAAACCCTCACCGCTTTGGGCAATCTGCCAAAGATCAAAACCTAGCGCTTCTGATGCTTCTGCAAATGTATCTTTAACGACACTAAACTGCTCTGCAAGTTCAGCCAGCATGCCCGCTTTTTGTGAGCCCTGACCTGGAAAAACAAATGCTGTTTTTGTTGCTTGAGCAGCCTGCTCAAGTCGTTTAGTCGACATATAAAAATCCTTAAAATGGTCTATCGCCAATTTCATCAACACGCATGATTTTACATGAGAATGACAATAGACTCTTTCCCGATGCGGCAATTTACCATTGATTAAATCGTTTTTTAATTGCGAAAAACAACAAAAAAGGGAGCTTTCGCTCCCATTTTTTCTATACTTTAAGCTAACGCTTAATGCATATGGTTCAATTATTCAGCATCAGCTGCTTTAGCGAATAATTGACGACCACGGTAAATACCGTCTTTAGTCACGTGGTGACGACGATGAGTTTCACCAGTAGTTTGGTCTACAGATAATGCATTCTCGGTTAAAGCGTCATGTGAACGGCGCATGTCACGGCGAGAGCGACTTTTACGGTTTTGCTGAACGGCCATGATGGCTCCTTACAAAGATCGAAAAAATGGATCAGAAACAAATTCAGTTGTCTTAACTCAACATTATATCACAAATTATGAGTTAAGTTTACCCTTCAAACTTGCCAAAACATCAAACGGGTTATCCCGCTTTTCTTCGACAACGTCCTGAATGGTAGGTCGATGCTTATGCTCACAAACATCATGCTTGGGAGATAAAGGCATCAACAATAACAGTTCATCTTCTAGTAGTGCGAGCAAATCAATCGAAGCAGGTGTATCAAAATCACCTTTTTTCGAAGACTCGCTTTCACCTAAAACGATGAAATCAGCATCCTCATCCAAGCGCTCTATCAGTGACTCATCATCGATCAAAGCCAAATGAAAACTTGAAGTAAGTTCAGTTTCAACAGTATCCAAACAACGTTGGCATTCCATTGGAACTTTCGCTTCAATATGTCCATCTAGCCATACAATGCGATGATATGCATCCATTGATAGCTTACAGTCTACGTTGATCAATCGATCATTAATTGATCCAACAGCTTCACGAGCGATACGAGCAAAGCGAGACAATGGCAGTGTGCCTGACCATGTAAAGCCCTGTTCAGCCCATTTAAACGGCTCAATCTGTGCCGGAAAGGTATTTGCTGACATAATTAAGGCGGCAATTCTACAAATTCATCGGTACTCTGTCAAAGATTAAGATACAATTTTGCACTTCTTTAGACAGAACTCGGGGTAAATTAAGCAATGCACCTGTTGCAGCCGCAACTTGAAGTAACAACTTCATTACTTGTAAGCACCCATTCAACCTCTGCTCCTGCATTAACGCCAGATCAAGTGCAACGCTCATCTTGGCAAAAGTTAACATCAGAACCAGAACAGGTCGATTGGCTTATTTTACACTTTAATCACTGGTTTTCCCACCATAATGTCACACTAGTTAAAGGTGATTTTGAACCAGAATATTTCCCAGCGACTAATGAGCACGCTGCAAGAATCCAATTTGCCCATGGTTTTTTTAATAGTGCCCTGCATGAAATCAGCCATTGGAGCATCTCTGGCGCACAACGCCGCCTATTGCCAGATCTAGGCTATTGGTATGCTCCAGATGGGCGAACCGCCGAACAGCAAGCCTTATTTGAGCAAGTGGAAATCAAGCCGCAAGCGATTGAATGGTTATTTGCGACTGCATTTGGTCGGAAATTTCGTGTCTCTTTGGATAATTTAACCGGCGATGGCGGCAACGGTCAGCAATTTAAAGATCATGTCTTTGCGCAAGTACAAGCTTATTTTTCTGGTAAAGCTAAATTGCCTCGAGACGCAGCGCATTTCATTGATTACATCTGTCATTGCACCCGAAATAGCACACCATTACAACTGAATGAATTTAAACGCGAAGACCTTGATTAAAAGACAAAATTGTCACATCTAATGCTTGCAACTTGACCTCAACACGTTTCATACTAAATTTAGCCATATAGATCAGGGAGTTCAAAGATGTTGCATTTACATATCCATCCTGAGAATCCACAGGCTCGCTTAATCACCCAAGCCGTTGAGCGTATTCGTGCGGGTGATGTTGTGGTTTATCCCACCGATGCAGCCTATGCCATTGGTTGCCAAATCGGGAATAAAAGTGCGATGGAACGGATTGCACAAATTCGTGGCCTAGGCCCTAAGCATCAATATGCCATTATGTGTTGTGACTTATCTGACATTGCAACCTATGCCAAAGTTGATAATGCCATGTATCGCTTATTGAAAAATAATACACCAGCGGTTACGACTTTTATTTTGCCCGCGACTAGCGAAGTGCCAAAGCGTTTAATGCATCCAAAGAAAAAAACCATTGGGTTACGTATTCCAAGCAATCCTGTTGCGCAAGCTTTATTACAAGAACTCGGTGAGCCGCTGTTAACCAGTACCCTGATTTTACCTGACCAAAAAGATCCGCTGGATGATCCTTATGATATTGAAAACCAGTTAGGCAAACGCATAGATGTATTTATCGACAGCGGCTTCGGTACCTTATCCACCACCAGTATCGTGGACTTATCTGGAGAAAATCCTGAAATCGTACGTCGTGGTGTCGGTGATGTCAGTGCTTTTGAGTGAGCACTGATCTTTAATCCATCAAAAAATCAGACAATCGCTGCTTCTGAAAACCTTGCGCATCAAAATTATTTGGACTCAGCCATTGTTGATAGACTTTTTCTAAATCAGGCCATTCTTCATCAACAATTGAAAACCATGCGGTATTGCGATTATGCCCTTTAGTGATTCGATCTTGACGGAATAAGCCTTCATACTGAAAACCAAAACGTAAGGCTGCGGCTTTAGACGGTGCATTACAGTCATCACACTTCCACTCTACACGCCTAAAACCATGAGCAAAGCATTGTTGTAATAATAGGAATATCACTTCCGTTGAGGCTTTGGATTTCTTCATTCGATGAGAAAAATAGACATTACCGATTTCAATGGCACCCTGCTCTAACCTTGGGTTTAACAACGCAATCCAACCTTGAATCGCACCATCAATTTCAATTAAAAAATGCGAGGAAGCTTTAAAACCAAATAGATTTTGTAAATCTTGTTTTAGTGAGACTTGGCTTTGCGGTGCGGCATATGGCAAATACGTCCAACAAGCTGCACTCTCTTCGGTTGCAACTGCATCCCAAATTTGACTTGCAGCCTGATCAGAGATTTCATCTACGATGTAAATCAATTTGACGTATTGCCCATCTAGATGATGTTGAATTGGCTGACAAAATTGATGCTCTAGAGCAAAGCCAACCGTTTGCCCAAACTGATTCTGTTGTGTTTTTAAATAATGTTTCATGATGATTTATAATTGAAAGAAAGAATGGTTTTCGTTGTTAATTTAAGCATAAGTTTTTTATATGACCTAGCCGACTGCACATAAATAAATAAAATACCCTGAGAAATTTAAGGTTTTTGTAAGTCAGCAATTTATTAAATTGGCAATTTCGATTACAATAGGCCTGCTCTTGGTAGCATGTGCCTCTCTTTGCACAAAAAATTATATCTTTCATGCTTTTGAAAATTCGCGTGGCTTATAACGGTAATGAACCAAATTCTCCCCCAAACTTTGGAGTCCACTCCTTCCATTCGCGTGCTTGACGAGTGGCAAGAAGTCATACCTGAAGATTTGTATATCCCGCCTGCCGCGTTTGAAATTTTGCTGGAACAGTTTGAAGGTCCATTGGACTTTCTGATTTATCTGATTCAAAAAAATGGCTTTGATTTATTACAAGTCGATATTTCCCCGATTGCCACCCAATATCTGTCCTATATGGATAGTATGAAATCGCTGAATATCGAGCTGACTGCTGACTATATGGTGATGGCTGCATTGCTTGCAGATTTAAAATCACGCTTACTGCTACCTAAACCAGCTGCTGTCGATCAATTCGAAAAAGATCCAAAACAAGAATTAATTGATCGTTTGGAAACTTATTTACGTATTAAACAAGCTGCTGAACGATTGGGGCAAATGCCGATCTTCGAGCGCGATACTTTTAGTACCAATGTCAGTATTGGACACATCGCTCCGATTTATGAAGGCTATGATGTTGCTGCCTTACACGATGCTTTATTTTGTGTCTTCAACCGGCCTGAACCGATCACCCATGTGGTAGCGCAAGAGCCCGTGCTATTAGAAGAACGTATTGCCTTTATTGAAAGCCAACTCGCATCAGGTGAGGCATTGAGTTTTATTGAATTATTAAACCCCATGCAAGGTCGGATGGGTATGGTCGTTACATTTATGGCAGTACTTGAGCTGACACGTCAGCAAAGAATTCAGATTATCCATACAGGCATTGAAGCTCCTTTAACCATTCAAGGAGTGAGTGCATGAGTTTAGATCAGTTTGAGCAAAATGAAGGCATGTCGTTTGAAGACATTCATCATGAAGTTTTATTGCAGATTGAAGCGATTTTATTTGCCAGTGACTCACCAGTTTCGCTTGCACGTCTAAAAGAAGCATTTCAAAACCAATATAATAAGCAGCAATTACGCACGTTTTTACAGCAACTGGCAATGTTACAACATGGTCGTTCAATCGAGTTGATTGAAACGGCACAAGGTTTTCGCTTTCAAGTACGTGCTAAATATCGAAATGTTATTGCGCAGGTTTGGCCAGAGCGCCCAACCAAGTTGTCACCCTCATTACTCGAAACTGTCGCAGTGATTGCTTACCATCAACCCGTCACACGTGCCGATATTGAGCAGATTCGTGGTGTATCCAATAATAGCCAAAATTTAAGAACGCTTTTTGACTGGAACTGGATTAAAGAAGCTGGTTTCAGAGATTTACCTGGAAGACCTGCGTTGTTGATTACAACGCCCCAATTTTTAAATGCTTTTGGTCTAGCTTCGCTAGGTCAATTGCCTCCCCTGCAGAACGCCAAGGAAGCATTCATGACACTCGACGCACATGCGCCGAAGTCCTGAGAAAGGTGAACTGTTGATCATTATGTCTAAGGTTGTGCTGTCATGAGTGAAAAATTACAAAAGGTTTTAGCGAGAGTCGGGTTAGGCTCGCGTCGCTATATGGAGGAAGTCATTGCTGCTGGTCGTGTCAGCATTAATGGCCGTATTGCCCAAGTCGGTGAACGTATCGAACCAGGTGATGAACTCCGTATCGATGGTCGTAAAGTACAATTCCAAATTGAAGATGAAATTCGTCGTCGCGTATTAATTTACTATAAGCCGGAAGGTGAAATTTGCTCACGCAATGACCCTGAAAAACGCCCAACCGTATTTGATCATTTACCTCAAATCGCCAACGACCGTTGGGTGATGGTGGGTCGTCTGGATATTAACAGTACTGGCTTATTGTTATTCACCAATGATGGTGAGCTTGCCAACCGTTTAATGCATCCTTCAAACGAAGTTGAGCGTGAATATGCTGTTCGCGTGATGGGCGAAGTTACCCCACAAATTCGCAATAACATGTTGAAAGGTGTTGAGCTTGAAGATGGTCCAGCCAAGTTTGAATCATTCTCTGAAATCGGTGGTGATGGTATCAACCGTTGGTATCAAGTGGTGGTTAAAGAAGGTCGTAACCGCGAAGTCCGTCGTATCTTTGAATCACAAAGCTTAAAAGTCAGCCGCTTATTACGTACTCGTTACGGCACCGTCATTTTGCCACGTGAATTACGTACAGGTCGTTGGATGGAATTGGATAAAAGCGATATCGACAACTTGGCGAAATCAGTGGAATTGAAACCACGCCAAGGTACAGGTTTATTCGGTATGGCAAAACGCCGTACTGAACGTATGTCTGAAAAGCCAATGGCGGCACGTCGTGGCGGTTACTTGCGTCAGCAACGTCGTGATGATGAACAAGATCAATCACAGCAACAACGTCCAAGTGGCAATACCAACAATAACAATGGTCGTAAAACCATTGGTTTCAATAAAGGCTTTAAGAAGTTTTAATTGAAAATAAAGATGCAAGGTTAATAACCTTGCATTTTTTTTGAATAATAAAATATTTAGATACTGAGACACCACCTGTCTAATTGCTTTGTTAAAATTAAAAATTTAAATTTATAAGGAAGTTAAAAGTGAATATTTGGTCGTCAGTATCATCGGTTGCAGCAGTATATTCAGTTGAAAATAGTTTAAAAGTTTTTAATGATCCAGAAATAAGAAAAAAGCAAACACATGCGGAACAACTAAAAATTTATGAAATTATTCGTAATATTACCTGCGGAGGTGCAAATCTTACATTACAAGGAGGACAAGCAAGGACAACGGAATGGGAAAATTGTACTTTAAGTTTTAATAAATATGAGAACTTCAAACATCATAGTGGTAACTATCCAACAGCAAGTATTACAATGGCTGATGGAACTATTATCTTTCGTAGTCAAACAATAAATGAGAAACACTATGTTACTGACTTCCGTTTTGGAAAATGGGTAGAACGAATTACAGCTTATTCTCAAGAAGTTACAGAGCAATATCAAAAAAACCAACAAGATAAAATAGCTCAAGAGAAAGCTGAAAAGCTCAAACCATTTTCAGAAATTGATTTTTAAATAAATATAGAGATAGAGGAAATAGCCTCTATCTCTCATGCATAAACCTATACTTATTAACTTTTCATTACTTCTAGTTTAAATAACTTCCTTGCGGAATTGCGGCTAACAACTTCTTGGTATATTCATGTTGAGGATGTAAATACAGTTGATCAGAATTGGCAATTTCAACTAATTCGCCATGATTCATCACCATCACTTGATCAGAAATGTATTTCACCACAGATAAGTCATGCGAAATAAAGATATAGCTCAGGCCAAACTCATCCTGTAAATCCTGCAACAAATTCAACACCTGCGCCTGTACCGACACATCCAGTGCAGAAACCGATTCATCACAAATCAAAATCTCTGGTTTCAAGGTTAAACACCGTGCAATCGCAATCCGTTGCCGTTGCCCACCTGAAAACTCGTGTGGATAACGGTCATAGGCTTGTACAGGCAAACTGACGCGCTCTAACAGTTCCAATGCCATCTTTTTACGCTCAGCATCATTCTGTCCTACACCATGAATCCGCATCGGTTCCAATAAAATCTGCCCGATGGTAAAGCGTGGATTGAGTGAAGCATAAGGGTTCTGAAAAATGATTTGAATTTTGCGTTGATACTGACAAAACTCTTTCTCAGTCATCGCCAGAATATCTTTGCCACCAATCAAAGCCTGCCCACCCGTTGCCTCATGCAAACGCATCAACAGTAAACCGATGGTGGTTTTACCTGAACCCGACTCTCCAACGAGCCCCAAGGTTTTACCTTTCGCCAACTGAAAAGAGACACCTTTCACCGCTTGAAATTCTTCGCGCCCCCACAAGCCCTTACGGCTATAAAACGACTTTTTCAGGTCTTTAACCTCTAAAACAATGGGTTCATCACCAGTCAGACCACGAGCACGTTGTCTCAGATTTAAATCAGACAGATTGGTGGCTTCGATCAGTTGTCCATTTTCGTCCTGCTTCATAAAATCACTGGTCACAGGCAACCGGTATGGGCGAGTGGCCAACTGTGGACGACAATGCAGCAAAGCACGGGTATACACATCTTGTGGTTGTACCAGCACCTGTTTTACAGGGCCACTTTCACGAATTTCACCATGACGCATCACAATCACTTCATCTGCGATTTCACCCACCAAGGCTAAATCATGGGTAATAAACAGCATCGACATTTCATGGCGTTGTCGTAAAGATTCCAATAAATCAATGATCTGCTTTTGAATGGTGACATCTAAGGCTGTGGTCGGCTCATCGGCAATCAATAACTTCGGTTCACAGGCAATCGCCATGGCAATCATCACCCGTTGCTGCTGACCACCTGAAAGCTGGCTCGGATAAGCATCAATCTTGGTTTCCGGTGCAGGAATACCCACTTCTTTCAGCAATTCAAGTACCCGTACTCTGGCCTGCTTGCGCCCCATGCCTAAGTGGATACACAACACTTCAGCAATTTGATCTCCCACGGTAAAGACAGGATTCAACGAGGACATCGGCTCCTGAAAAATCATGGCAATATCCTTACCACAAATTTTGCGAATCTCTTTGGCCGATAAGTTAAGTAAGTCTTTACCTTCAAAACAAATTTGACTGTGTTCAGCAATTTGGCTTTGCCCTTTTGGCAACAGCCCCATCACGGCTAAGGAAGTGACCGATTTACCACTGCCCGACTCCCCAACCAGTGCTACGGTTTTATTTTTAGGAATTGAAAATGAAATGCCTTTGACTGTTTCGATCCACTGCTTATTTTCACCCTTAAAGCTGACACGGAGATCATCGACACGTAATAGCGTTGTTTCATTCTGATATTGCATATTTGTCTCTCCGCTATTTCAACTTAGGATCTAAAGCATCACGTAAGGCATCGGTAAACATCGAAAATGCAGTGACTAACACAGCCATTGCGATGGATGCAGCAGCCAATTGCCACCATTTACCCAAGATCAGCTCACTTTGTGCTTCATTCAACATACTGCCCCAAGACACCACGCCAACAGGTACACCAAAACCAAGGAAGCTCAGAATCACTTCTGATTTAATGAATGACACCACCAAAATCGAAATCTGCACCAAAGCAATATGACTCACATTCGGAAAAATATGCACGAACATACGGCGCAGATGACTGACACCGATGGCTTTGGCTGCCAACACATATTCACGCGATTTATGTTTCATATATTCGGCACGAATCAGACGAAATACTCCCGTCCATCCCGTTAAACCCAAGATCAACACAATCGACAGAATGCCTTTTTGTTGTAGGACTGCCGCAATGGCCAATACCAATAACAGATAAGGAATCGAAGTAAAAATGTTATAGAACCAGTTCAGAACATCATCGACCCAACCGCCAAAATAACCTGCAATTGCACCCAAAAAAGTACCAATCACCACCGCCAATAATGCCGACAATAAACCGACCAGAATTGAAGTTTCAGCGCCTTTGATGGTTTTTAACAAGATATCTTGCCCCCACTTATCCGCCCCAAAAGGCAAAGTGGTTTTGAGTTCTTGTTTTTGATCGAGTAAATGCCCACCGAGTTGCTGATCAATCTGCTGCATATCCTCAGCCAAAGGATCAACCATGCCATAATTATCAATGACTGAACCACCTTGCTGTTCAGCCTGAATTTCGGCATTAAGCTGCTGAATCACATCTTTCAAGGGATCGACTGGATTTTCAGGCAAAGCGGCTGTGGTTTCACTATTGGATTTAATTTGATCTGACTCTGTATCTGCGCCTAAAAATGTCGGTGGTGCATAACTGACTGCAACTTCTTTATTCCAGTTTGAGGCAATTACCCCTGTCATCGATAAAGCGAGCAAGATGAAATAAAATAACACCACCAAAAAAGACACCACGGCAATTCGATCTGACTTCAATCGATTCAAGGCCAAATGCCAGAGTCCTGTTGATGCAGAAGATTCATTTGAGGAGGCTTTGCCTTTAAAAATTGTACTGAGCATCGTTATCCTCCTATTTCAACTGTACACGAGGATCGAGAAGCTTATAAATCAGATCAGCGATCAAGTTAAAAATCATGGTGATCGCAGCGATATATACGGTGATGGCTTTAATCACAGGAAAGTCACTACGCTCAACCGCAATAATAATTTCTCGACCAATGCCTGGAATACCAAAGAAACGTTCAATCAGGAAAGCACCAATCAATAAGGCTGGCAGACTGGCCATCACTTCAGTGACAATGGGAATCGAGGCATTCCGCAATACATGTACACCGAGGACCCGAGACTCGCCTACACCTTTAGCGCGCGCAGTCCGCACATAATCTTGGTTAATTTCATCGAGGACGAAACTGCGATATAAACGTAGCGTTGGAGCAATACTCACCACCAACATGATCAAGATCGGCAACAAGGCATAATGGAATAAGTTTTGACTAAAACTATCGCTCCAGCCCTGAACAGGGAACCAACTGAGTTGATAGGCCAAAACATATTGGAATACGATGATATACACCAAGATACTGATCGACATACCAATGGTACACAACATCATCACCATACGATCGGTCAAGGAACCACGCACTGATGCAACCGCCAATGCCAAGATGATTGAAATCACGGTTTGCAAAATGGTCAGTGGAATCAATAAGGTCAGTGATGGCCCTAAACGGGTCAGGATAATCTGAGAAACAGATTCACCTGTACTCCAACTGGCGCCATAATCGAAAGTCAGAATCTGTTTAATAAAAATCCACAGTTGCACATAATAAGGTTGATCAACCCCCAACTGTTTACGGATGTTTTCGATTTGCTCGGGGTTGGACATTTTTCCTGCCAAGATATATGCAGGATCGCCCCCCACCCAGTTAAACAAGAAGAAAATCAGCAAAATGACACCCAACATGGTCGGGATCATTTGCCATAGTCTACGCACGACATAAGCAAGCATAATGGCAAATCCTTATTTGACCCGTTGACCTGTAATTTCATTAAAAAAGGCTTTGTTATCTGGCTCTCTGCCTAAGAAGTCTTTGACCAGTTGTGCCGCATTCTTTTGACTGCCTTGTGACAAAATCGCCTGACGGTAGCGCTGTCCTACTTCTGGATTATTTAAGTTATCGCCAAAAGCCGACAACATATCCAAGGCCAATACTTCAGACCACATATAGCCATAATAGCCCGCTTGATAACCCATCAAATGGCCAAACTGACCAGGGAACTCAGTGTTCGGTACATAGCCCAATGCGGTTGCCGATTCCATTTTTTTCCAGACATCCATCGGCTGTACTTTGAGTGCATCTGCACCATGCAAAGCCATGTCATATTGTGCATATAGGGTTTGACGCGCATAACGTAGACCACGTCCATAGTTATGTACTGATTTAAGACGCTCAATCAGCGCATCATCTACGCGTGGACAAGCGGGGTCACAATAATCGGCTACTTTAGACAAGGTTTCTTTACGACGTGCCCACTCTTCATACATTTGTGATGGCGCTTCAACAAAGTCGCGCTCTACCGAGGTGCCTGACTGAGCTGAATAGCGAGTTTTCGATAAAATGCCATGCAGGGCATGACCAAACTCATGCACAAAGGTTTCTAGTTCGTCACTATTTAAACCTTTGCGGTTAAAGTTGGTGACCAACACTGAAATGGGTTTACGTTTGCTCAGCGTACTGCCGCCATATACACCCCAGACCGCAGCATGCCCGTACTTGCCTTCACGTGGGAATTTATCCATGTATAGGCCACCAAGGACTTCACCTGTTTTTTTGTCAGTGACGTCATAATATTCCACTTCATTTTGCCATGCATCGACTTTGGCTGGCTTAAATTCAATGCCATAAAGATCAGATGAAATCGCAAATAGCCACTTTTGTGCTGCTAAGGTTGGGAAATAATCACGCAGTTTTTCTTGGTCAATTTGGTATTTTTCTTTACGGAGTTTTTCACTCCAATAATTGACATTCCAACGGTTAATTTCAGCTTTTTCTACAGTTGTGTTCAAGGTCTTGGCTTTGAATGCACGTAACTCCTCCACTTCTTTTTGCTCAAGTGGTGCAACCACTTTGTGTACATCTGCCAAGAAGGTATTCACTGTTTTTGGCGTTTTCGCCATACGTTTCTTCAAAGCCCAATCGGCATAGCTTGGCTGGCCAAACAGCTGTGCCAGTTCATAACGTAAGTCGATAATCTGTTTAAGCAAGACTAAGTTCTTTTCTGTACCGCGACGTGTAAATGCAGTTTGATAACGTTTGCGTGCATCATCACTGTCGGCCAACTCCATAAAAGGTTGGTATTCTGGATATTCAAAGCCTAATAAATAATTGCCTTTATCATTTTTCTTTAGGCCTGAAATATAATTGTCTGGTAAGCCTTTCAGCTCGGCAGGCGTAAATTCTAATTTTTCTGGGTTATCCCGAATATTGCGGGAGAATTCTTGTGAAAGTTTGGTCAACTCATCAAAAATTGTTTTGACCCGTGCTCTTTTTGCAGGAGGAAGTTGTACCCCTGTATCTTCAAAGGCATCAAGAATATCTTGGCGGTACTTAGTATCGATTGCATCGTTGGCTTTGGTGTTTTTAAAACGTTGATACAGTTTTGGATTCTGATAAATTTCAGTTTGTAGTTGATTCAGCTTAACTTCACAATCTTCAGCAGCTTGACGTAATTTGGCATCGGGATCAACATTGCTATATAAACTAATCGGCCCTGCAAAATCTTCAAAACTTGCCATCAACTGATCCCACTCTGCCAATACAGGTGCAGCATCAGATTGGGGTTTTACTGTTTGTTTTTCCAGTTGAGCAATCCGCTGTTTAAATGTCTGCAAGTTGGCATCACACCATTGAGTACTTTCACTGGTTTTTAAGATCGGTAACGTGGTTCTTGTATTTTCAGCCCAAATCGCTTGGCTCACTCCCGCAACCGCCATCGATAACAGTCCCAGTGTCGACAACTTCAATATTTGTTTCGCCATGCGCTTTCTCCCATTTAATCTGTTTGTTATTTCTTATCTTGAATATCGATATACATCCATTCTGCTGGCAGAACAGGGTGTTTTTTATAACCCATCACACGCGGCTGCGCGACCACGGTACGGTAACGGGTCGACATAAATTGCACCGGTGAATAAAACTCTAACAACCGTGACATTTTGCGATACAGCATATCGCGTTCAGGGCCATCCTCAAGTCTCAATGATTGCTCATAGAGACGGTCATATTCAGGTAATTTGAAGCAGGTATGATTGGTTGCATGAATATTTTTGCCATAAAACAACTGCACAAAGTTATCTGCGTCAGGATAATCTGCAATCCAAGCCGAAGCCTTAAACATGGTTTTACACTGTTTTTCTGCTTTTAAACCTTCCGCGAAAGGAACAGGCTTCGACACCATATTAATTTTAATATTGGTTAAATCTTTCTTCAGTAACTCGGCCATTTGCATACTTCGTGCACTGCTGGTCGATGGCATAAACTCAATCACTAAAGGCTTGCCATCAGGTAAAGTTCGCCAACCATCCGGACCTACTTTGTAGTTGTAGCGATCCAATAGCAAATTGGCTGCCTTTACAGAATAAGGAATACTGCTTTTATAATTTGGATCATGTCCTGCGACACCATACGGAATCGGTGATTCTAATTTTTTGGCATTCCCCTTGGCCAAGACGGTGATAAATTTTTCTTTAGAAACTGCCATGGACATCGCGCGACGCAATGCAATCTTATCTTTACTAAAACCACCTACTACGGGGTTTTGGATATTCCAATACAAATAATCAATCGAAGGATCTGAGATACGAGACAGTTGGATGCCCTTCTTGGCCAGTTCAGGTTTTAATGAACCATCTGATTGCAAGGCCTGTGCAGGTAATTCCCCATCAAGTGTAAATAAATCCAAACCATCTTTTTGGAATGACAGCCAACCCGATTGTGATTCTTCAATCACCTGAATATCAACAACCCCAATCTGCGGCATTTTTTTGCCTTGCATCTGTTGTACGATTTTTTGATCTTCTGGACTACTGGCCTTAAAATCCCATGTAAAACCACGATAATCTGGATTGGCTTTCAATATAATCCGTGAACCCGGTGTCCAATGTGACAGCAGATAAGGACCTGTTCCCACAGGCCGTCCCATCACATAACCTGCTTTATCCCGATATTTTTCGATCACCTCTCGTGCCACTGCACCCGTGGGTTGATGTGCCAACAGCATCGGAAAATTATGATTCGGTTCTTTTAAACGAATGACCAAAGTATAACGATCTGGTGTTTGTATCCCCGCCATCGGCTGATCGTAATTAAATTTTCCTGTTTTACTGGCTTGTTGAATAAAAGGTTCTATTCCCACAATTTTATCTTCGAACAACCAACTGTTTGGAGAATGCAGATTTGGATCAAGTAAACGTTTGAATGAATAAGCATAATCCGCAGCGGTGAGTTCACGTGGCTTGCCTTTAAATGCAGGATCAGGGGTAAAATAAATCCCTTTCTGAATCCGAATGGTATAGGTCAACCCATCCGCACTCACTTCAGGTAAGGCCACTGCCGTTTTCGGTACCAACTTGGCGGGCGAAGCTAAATAATCATAGGTATAGAGCGTTTCAAAAATAGAATACAAGATATGTGCTGAATATAGATCTTGTGTCGCTACGGGATCAAATCCTGTTTCTGCCACTGGAAAGGCATAGCGTAAGACTTTTTTAGGATCGGCTGGGTTTTTCGCTTCTGCAAGCGAGCCCCCAAAACTCAGTGTTGTCCCCAGTAGCAGTGCCAGACAGCTCCGTTGCATCGAAAGTTTTAAATTTTGCTTCATCATAAACGCATCACTTATTTTTGATTTGGTGAAACAATATCTAAGTATTGCCAATTGGTATTCATGATCGGATGAGCTTTAAACCCCTGTACTTCTGGTTGAATCAACCAGTTCCGAATTCGTGTGTCTTGTAAAATCCATGCATTGTCAGCTTCAATTTGGCGACTCATTTTTTCATAGAATGGCATGCGTTTTTCAGGGGGTTGCTGCATTGCCTGTTTATACAAATTGTCGTAAGCAGTTGACTGATAACAGGATTGGTTACCACGTCCAACATTCGGGCCATAAAGCAATTGTGTGAAGTTTTCACCCTCTGGATAATCCGCATGCCATGCGCCACTCCACATCATGTATTGACACTGGGTTGAAGCTTTCAAATTATCAGCAAAATTACTCACTTTAAACTCAGAACGAATGCCTATTGCATCCAAACTTTTTTTCCAAAGCTCAGAGGCAATCACCTTGGCTGATCCCGTTTCTGTATTTATTTTTAAAGTTAAAGGTTTGCCATTGGGAAGATGACGATAGCCATCTGGCCCTTTTTTATAGCCAAAATGATCCAGTAACTTATTGGCGAGTACTGGATTGTAGCCGATGCTACTGCGATAATTCGGATTATGACCACTGATCCCTGCTGGCACGAGCATTTCTGCCTTTACCGCCTGCCCTTTTCTTAAAATCCGAATATATTCATGCACATTAAAAGACATTGCAATTGCACGTCTTAACGCCACTTTCTCTAAACTATTTCCACCCACCACAGGATCACGCATATTCAGCATTGAAAAGGTGATCTCTGCTTCTTTATTCGCATAAAGGCGTATACCCTGTTTTTGTATGGCTGCTTTTAACTGGTTATTTTGATCCAGTACTTTTGGGATTGCATTTTCAGTGACTTTATCAAAATCGAGTTGCTTGGACTGAAAAGCGAGCCAACGAGATTGTTCTTCTTCAATAATGCTGATATTGACTTTGCCAATTTGTGGCATTTGCTTGCCACTCATTTCTTTAACCAGTTGATTATCCCACGCCGTGCCTGTCGATTTAAAATTCCAGACAAACCCTCGATAATCTGGATTGGCAACCAGTTCGATCTTGCTGCGGGGCACATATTTACTCAGCATATATGGCCCTGTTCCCACAGGATGCATAGCTAAACGATCTTTATAGTATTCAACCACTTCGCGTGCAGTCGCACCAAAGGTGCTATAGGCCAAAATATAAGGGAAATTATAATCAGGTTGCGTCAAGGTAAATTGAATCGTATATTTATCCAGTGCCTTGATGCCTTCAATTTTTGCATCGTAATTAAACTTACCCGTTTTCTTGGCTTGTTCAACCAGCGCATTGGCACCCACAATTTTATTATCAATAAAAGAAAATGCTGAGGCATGATTTTTGGGGTCTAATATTCGCTTAATTGAATAGACATAATCTTCAGCAACCAGTTCTCGGCGCTTGCCTTTAAATGCAGGATCATCAGTAAAATAAATCCCTGGCTTTATTTTGAATATATATACCTGACCATTTTTTTCAACAACAGGTAAGCTCTCTGCCGTTGCAGGTATTAACTTCACTGGACTCGCGAGATAATCATATTGAAGCAACCTTTCAAAAATCACATCGGCAACACTACCACTATAAAAATTGAAAGTTTTAACCATATCAAAACCATCATCTGGCGCTTCAAAAGCAACACGGAGTACTTTATCTGCCTGAGCGGGTGTTTTCGCATACCCCATCGGCATAAATGCAATAACAGTTGATAACACAGTGACCGTAAAAAAAGTTGACTTCAAATCAGTGCTCACATCATCGTTTTTTAATAAATACTAGACTTTCGCATAGCATTCAACACTACAACCGTTTTCCTTCCAACGATTCTTATTCCAATTTTTTATTAAAAAATCATTTATTTAATGTTTTTTACCAATTGGAAAAATCAAATCCAAAGAAAAACCCCTTCAAGATTGAAAATTACCTAGCCAATTTCATGCCACTTTTCAAATAAAAAAATCGCGATTATTTTTTAATCAAACCGTATTCATAGCAGATCCGATTTTCACGCATCTTAAATAAAAGTAACTTTATGCCAAATCATATTTTTATATATTATTTTCCATTTCAATGAAATAAAAACAATAAACTACATGTTTTATAGCAACAAAATGATATTTGCACCACAAAAAAGCAAAAATAAAACTTTATGATTCATTTTAATACATTACATGAATATGCATTATTTGGAACTTTATGACAACGAGTCTACATTTTTAAATAATTCAATATTTTTAATATTTAGTAAAAATATGAAAAGCTTATATATAAAAACTAAAACACTTTTACATAATTTATTCTACATTAAGCGAAATCTAAAAATAGGGCTTGGCACAGGTCTTGCTAAAACGGATTGATCGAATTTTAGAGTGGCAAACCATTTAGGGGTTAAACAAACAATGAAAAATGCCGATTTCTCTCCACCAAACGCTACGTCAAAAACGAGCAAAACCATACTCAAACTTAGTACGCTTAGTTTAAGTATGCTGTGTTTAACCATGGCTCATGCTGCCGAGGCAGAATCACCATCCGAGGAAAAAGCAGCCAAAGTTGTAAAAGTTGCAGTCACGGGTTCATCCATCAAAGGTGTTGCAGCCCAGAGTGCATCCCCCATTACCATCGTCAAAGTAGACGAAATTCTGAAACAAGGGGTAACGACGACAGAGGAAGCGCTTTCTAAAATTACAGCGAATCAGTCAGGTTTAAACACATCCCAAAGTATTGGTTTTTCAGGAACTGCTGGGGCAACTGCCAACTTAAGAGGGATTGGAGCAAATAAAACGCTCATTTTACTCAATGGCCGTCGTTTGGCTGCAAATGCCTTTGATAGTGGTGTGACCAATTTAAATATTATCCCCCTTGCCATGCTTGAGCGTATTGAGATTGTCCGCGATGGCGCTTCTGCAATTTATGGGACTGATGCAATTGGTGGGGTCATCAACTTTATCACCAAAAAACAATTTACAGGATTAAACCTCAGTGCGGGATTAACTCAACCAGAAGAAAGTGGCGGAGATACACAAAATATTAGTGTCTTTGGTGGCTATGGTGATTTAGATGAAGATCGCTTTAATATTTTTGGTGTTATTGATTATCGTCGTGGTAGTGAAATTTGGGCAAAGGACCGTAAAGTCAGTAAACGTGGAGGAGTCATTCCAGAATTAGGTCTTGAATCTCGCAGTATTGGCGCATTTCCAGCGAACTTTGTTGATCCAGGTAATAAAGATGCAAGCGGTAATCCATATGCGAAGACAGGCTGCCTTGGTTATGCAAATACAACCGCTGTAGGTAATAATTGCCGACTCAATACCCAATCCTCGATTGGTATTACACCAAAGACGGAGGATATTTCTGCACTCGGGCATATCACCTTCAAGCTCAGTGATAATTTGAATGCAATCGGTGAATATATTTATTCACGTAATCAAGTCAATACTTCTGTTGCACCCGATGTTTTTGTCGATACCGTAACCATCAATGATCAAAGTAAATACTTCCCTGGTAATGGTATTGTACCTGCTGTAGACGGCTTAAGTGGTCAACCCTTAGAACTTAGAATTCGCTCACAAGCAGGGAATCGTGAGAAAAAATCTCAATACGAATCCCACCGTTTGTTTACAGGGATTGAAGGTGACGTTGCTGGATGGGATTTAAATACTGGGGTTACATATGCCCGTAGTAATAGCAATGAAAGTTTGCAAAGTGGTTTTATTAACAAGGACCAATTACAAACGGTATTAGACAAAGGAATTCTCAACCCCTTTGGACCACAAGCAGTAGGCGATGATCCCAACATCTGGAATACGCTTAATGTGAAAGGCAAATATCTAGATGCAACACTTGACTCAACGATCTTTGACTTCACTTTAAGCCGCGCGATTTATAGCCTACCTGCTGGTGATGTTGGTTTCGCTTTTGGAGGGAGCTATCGCTATGATAATTGGAAATATAAAGTAGACCGTAATATTGCAGCACAAGCGCCAAGTACGGGTGTTGATGCAGAAAAGCCGAATGATAGTGGTGACCGTAATATTAGCTCAGTCTTCACTGAACTCAATATTCCATTACATAAAACACTAGAGGCTCAATTGGCAGCCCGTTACGATAACTATAGTGATGTGGGCAGCACATTTAACCCTAAATTTGCTTTACGCTGGGAACCAATTAAACAGTTAATGCTCCGCAGCTCATATAGCACTGGTTTTCGGGCACCGACGCTTGCTGAGTTAAATACAGGCAATGCCTTAACCAACTCACCCATTAATGATGATCCGATCTTATGCCCTGGCGGAAAACCGCTTCCAGGCAAAGGGGATGCAACACGAGATTGCGGACAACAATTTTACCAACAAAATGGCGGAAATAAGAATCTAGAACCAGAAAAATCAACCTCAATCACAGCAGGTTTTGTACTTGAACCAATCAAGAATCTCGTTTTCTCTGTTGATTATTACAATATTGAAGTGAAAAACCAGATCTCTGCACTCAGTCCCGACAGTATTTTTGCAGACCCAACAAAGTATGCAGATAAATTTGTTCGTAAAGCAAACGGCTCAATTGATTATGTGATTGCCACAAATCAAAACATGGGCAATATCAAAACACAAGGTTTTGATATTGGACTGAACTACCTCACCCCACAAACATCAACGGGCCGCTTTGGTTTCGGGATCGACGGAACCTACGTCACAAAGTTTGATTATCAAACTGAAAAAAATGGGGAGTGGTTTAGTAATTTAGGTGCCTTTAAAGATAACAGTCCTCCTGTTGTTGGTGGGGCAGCGGGTGGTCCAACCATTCGTTGGAAACATGTTGCTAACCTAAACTGGAGCTATGAAAACTGGGCGCTGAACTTTCAGCAACAGTTTACTCAAGGCTATAAGGATCAGAACTCCGCCAATATCAAAGAAGGTTTTAGAAACCATCGTGTAAGTGATTACAGCGTCTATAACATCTCTGGGACGTATCGTGGCCTCAAAAACACTGAGTTGAGTTTTGGTATTAAAAACATCTTTGATGAGGAACCTGCTGCCTCAAACTCGCTGGCACTATTTCAGTATGGCTATGACCCACGTTATAGCGATCCTACAGGACGCACCTATTTTGTCCGCGGCACCTATAAATTTTAATGCGTTTCATCACTACGACATGAATGTTGTTCTGTCGTAGTGATTCACCGTAATCCTCTGTTTCATAACATTCCAAGCGGTTTTTATCAGTCTAAATCGATATCAGCCGTATCGAATGGATATGAATTACTGATTACAATTTCAGGAGTAATTATGGGCATCCCCTTTTCTGAGAATGAAAATCAACCTGCCAAACGCCTTGTCGGTATTGGCCTGGTGTTATTTCTACATCTCATTATCGCCTATATTCTGATGACAAGTTTAGCGACTGACTTTAGCAAGCCTGTTGATAAACCTGTAGAACTACAGATTATTCAGGACATCAAACCACCACCTCCTCCAAAGCCTGAGGAACCGAAACCCAAAGAAAAGCCACCTGAGCCACCAAAGATGGTTGAAAAAGTGGCCAAGATGCCTGACCCACCTAAACAAGTGGAGAAAGTCACACCTGTACAAAAACCAGCACCGGCTCAACCGACCAAAACGGCTGTTGCTACACCAACGCCTACGCCTGCAGCAGCAAGCCCGAGTCCTGTTGCTGCTCCAACAGCGCCTGCCGCACCAGCGGCTCCAGCTAAACCCGCAGGAATTTCGCGCGGTGTTTCTGAGGGTGAAGCGGGATGTCAAAAACCTGAATATCCACGTGAAGCCTTGATGAATGAAGAAGAAGGTACGGTGCGTATTCGGGTACTGGTTGATGGTTCAGGCAAAGTGATCGACTCAAAAGTTAAAAAATCGAGTGGAAGTAAAAGCCTAGATAAAGCAGCAGTCAAAGCCTATAGCCTGTGCACATTTAAACCTGCAATGAAAGACGGTGTACCACAACAAGAATGGTACGAGATCGAATATCCATTCACGATTTCCTAATTAAATGCATTGAACGAACAAATTTTTTGGAGAATTTAAACATGACAAACACAGCAAAACGTATTTCTCGAATCGCAGCAATAGGCCTCATCGTAGGCAGTACACTACTGCCTGTTGCAAGCGTGTGGGCAGATGAAACCACGCAAACTACAGCCGTAACTACGGTCAGTACAGATACCACAGCTCAAGCTACACCGACACCTCCGCCATTGCCTGCAACTGCCGAAAAAGTACACAACCCTTATGGTTTAGAAGCGCTCTGGCGCGAAGGTGATTTAGTTGCAAAATCAACGCTATTTATCTTGGTACTGATGTCGATTGGCACGTGGTACATCATTCTGTCGAAAGTGTTCCAACAAAGTAAAATCAAACGCCATGGCACAGAAGCTGAACGTCATTTCTGGGAAGCAGAGTCTTTAAATAGCGCTGCAGAAAGTTTAAATAGCAATAGTAGCTACCGTTATATTGCTGAAAAAGGCATTCGTTCGACCAAACATCACGATGGCACCTTATTAGAACGTATTGATTTCAATACATGGGTAACAATCTCAATTCAACGTGCAATCGAAAAAGTACAAAGTCACTTAAGCAATGGCCTAGCCTTCCTTGCCACTGTGGGTTCAACCGCACCATTTGTCGGCTTATTTGGAACAGTTTGGGGGATTTATCACGCGCTTACTGCAATCGGTATTTCTGGCCAAGCATCAATTGATAAAGTCGCTGGACCTGTGGGTGAAGCACTGATTATGACCGCAATTGGTCTTGCAGTCGCGGTTCCTGCTGTACTTGGTTATAACTGGTTAACCCGTCGCAATAAAGCGGTTATGGACAATGTTCGCTCATTTGGTTCAGACTTACATGCCGTACTCCTCAGCGGCGACTTAAACAGTAATCACCCAAACCGTGATTCTAAATAAGGAACACCATTATGGGCATGATGATGAATTCAGATCAAAGTGACGATGATGTCATCGGGACGATTAACACGACCCCGCTGGTCGACATCATGCTGGTGCTGCTGATTATCTTTTTAATTACAGTGCCAGTGGTCACGCACACTGTTCCGGTAAAACTACCTGAAGAAAAAAATACCCCTTATGCCACCACCCCACAAAATATTCAGCTTTCCGTCAATAAAACCGGGGATATTTTCTGGAATGAACAACACGTTGCAAATAAAGAAACTTTACTTGCCCGTTTACAAGCTGAAGCGCAAAAGCGACCACAGCCTGAGGTTCATATTCGAGGCGATCAACAGACTCACTATGCAGCAATAGATCAGGTGATCAGTACAACTCAGCAAGCAGGGATTGGCAAAATCGCTTTTGTTACCACTCCCCCTGCTTCTACACCATAACAGGAGAATCACACATGGGTATGAATGTGGGTTCAAAAAATGATGAAGATGATGTAATGCTCGACGTTAACATGACACCATTGATTGATGTCATGCTGGTGCTGCTGATTATGTTCATCATCACCATTCCGATTCCAAATAATGCCATTAACATTAATTTGCCAAATGGTAGCCCTCCACCACCAACTGAGCAAAAACCACCTGAGACCATCAATCTACGGGTTGATGCGCAAGGACATATTTTTTGGAATGATCAAGCCGTAGCTGATCGTCAGGCACTCAAGGTTTTGTTTGACTCAGTTGCACAAAAAGCCGATCAGGATCAAATCAAATTTAAACCTGATGCACAGGCTGAATATAAAAATATTGCGATGGTGATGGCACTGGCTCAACAGAGCAATGTCACTAAAATCGGCATCGTCAGTAATAACTAAACAATAAAAACAAAAAATTAATCAGATAATTAAACATTACTCCAGCGCTAACAAGTTCGCTTGTTAGCTTTTTTTATCTGATATCACTGATTATGATCGGAATCAGTTTAGTACTCACTTTATAGCCTTGTGGTTTGTTATTACAGGCATCTCCTGTCACTGTGGTTCGAATCACATAAGGTGAATAAGGCATCACATTTAAATAACCCGAATTGTCTCGGCCAGTACGGCAATCTTCCGCACCCAGTTTTTCATTATAGCGCCCGTTATAAGAAGACTCTTCTACCTCTGCAATCAGTTTGCTGGTCCACTGAGTGAAATAAACTAAGCTTTTACTCGACTCGACTGTGCCCTGTCCTGAGCCCGTACTTTCAATTTCGATCAGTTGAATCGGTTTAGCTTTATAAACAGTGGAATGCACTTTAAAGCTATTCGATTGACCACCAAACTCTTTTAAGATTCGAGCCTGTTTTAATTTTGGACGAGTTAACACATAGCCAGCCCAAAAATTGCGTCCTGCATTTTCAAAACTCACGCCAGATAAATAGGCTTCTTCACCCGAGATCAGTTTTACAGCTTCGGTAGAATCAATCTGAATGGCTTGAGGTGGACTGGCATTTGAATCTTGTAAATTAGTAATCCAACTAATAATGGTTTTATCTGTTGGCACGGCAGCATGAGTTGCCGAGATTAGACTTGATAGACAGAGTGTTATAAAAATAAATTTCTTTTTATTCATTATGATTTTCCTTTAGAGATTAAACCTGAAAGTAATCTTAGCGGAGTCTTCTCGATCTCTCATCTAATCACAGGAATATCATCTTACTTTTCAAAGATGAAAAGTAACAAAAATCTTTTGTTAGACTGACGGTACGTCCTGAGCAATTTCAAAGCAAGGCTTTGAAAGCAGCGCAAGGCAGTCTAACTTGGCGGCATCCTTGCCGCCCTCCACGATCGTAGATATTTACTAGACAATAAATACCTAAAGTTAGTTAAACTTTTCCAATTCAATCCATTCTGCTTCTGGAAAATGCTTTGCCAAATAAGCTTTTAAATAATCTGCGGTATCTTTCGAAATAAGTGGATCTTTCGACTCATCCTTTAAGTTATACACCAAAGCATGCAAACTCAAACCACGCTGCTTTAATGCCTCTAAACTCAATAAAGTATGATTAATACTACCCAAACGTCCTGAAGTCACCAAAATCACAGGAAATTGATGCTGAGCGATATAATCAATGGTCAACAACGCTGTGGTTAAAGGCACCATCAAACCACCGGCCCCTTCTAACAACACCACTTCAAATCGCTGAGCCAATTCCTTGGTCGCTGCTTCGATCTTGGCAAAATCCAGATCACGTCCATCCAAACGTGTGGCTAAATGCGGCGAGGCAGGATAAGTAAAAATTTCAGGCATGGTCAGCTTCTCGTGATCTTCCTGAAACCAGCCACTACCCATAATTTCACGATGCTTTTCGATATCTTCAGAGATATCGACATTTCCTGTTTGTACCAACTTCTGGGTAATGACACGCTGTCCCTGTTCGGTCCAAAGTTTGGCGAGATAACCTGTGGCATACGTTTTACCAATTTCAGTATCAATACCACTGACAAAATAAATACGACTCATCTACTTAAATTCCTTGTTCTGAATTGTTGAAATTTTAGGGTAAATTTCATGAATATAAGGATAATCATTCAAACGCTGATCTAAAGAGTATTCGATACAGATTTCACTGATTGCTTGTATTTGCATCTGGTGAGTATAGGAAAAAGATTGACTCGTTTTGTCATTCATCAATAAAAACTGACCACTACTTCTGCCTGGTTTTTCAATGTTTTTAGCCCAACCACAGATCGTCTTTCTTGGTGCATTTTGGTTAATATAATCTGTTATCCAACTCGTTGACCAAAAAGAGAACAGAATCATCAGCAAAACCGCTCCTTCTACAACAGGATTGGGGATTTGGTCTTTTTTCCAAACCCGTACATATCCCAAGCCAATTAGTAAAACACCCAAAATCAAACAAATTAATGCCCACGGAAAAGCAGAAAACATCAGAAAAATTAAACTTATGCTTAGTGAAAAATAACCATGCACTACATTATTTCTGGGTGTTAACCGGTCAGACATGACTCTATTCATCACCTAAAGATAAGGATTTTGCTCTTCGTGCAATCACATAAATCGGATGATAAGTTAGGCTAAAACCCTGTTCATCATAAAACTGTTGATAATCCGAATAAAACTGCTGCAAGGATTGCTTGGTCCAGCGATGTGATTTTGCTGTTGCAGTCACGCCTGTCGCTTTTAAATGCTGTAATACCGATTTTGGATGATCAAAATATACCTGCTTCAGTTCTTGCTCGATGAGTAGTATTTCAAAGCCTTGCTGTTCAAGCTGTCGCTTTAAAGATTCTAAGCCAACATAATTTAAGCCCTGTCCTGTCAACTGCTTAATTTCAGTTAGATTATCTGGCCCAAAAGTAGAAAACCCGAAATATGCATTGGGTTTTAAGGCTTTGTGAATCCGCCGTAATAATGCAGGCAGATCAACCATCCATTGCAATGCTGAACTGGAAAGCACTACATCTAAGGACTGTGGTAAATTCAGTTGTTCAATATCTCCGATCAACCAATTTACATGTTTAAAATTGAGAAAATGCTGATCCACATCTGCATATAAATCATTTAAAAACAGTTGCTCAACTTGAAAATGAGATTGAAGTAAGTGGGTGAGATTGCCAGATCCACAACCAATCTCAAGTACAGAGGCTAAGTTCTGCGGACAATACACTTTAAGGTATTCAAATAACTGCGCACTAATTTGCTTTTGTACCACAGCATGCTCAACATAGCTTTGCCCTGCTTTGGCAAAACGTCGTGCAACCAATGCTTTATTGATGCTCACAAACACTCCACCAATTGTTCCAATTCAGCTTTTTGCACCAAAGAGGTTAAGGAAATACGCAAGCGTGAACTATTCTGTGGCACTGTTGGTGGGCGTACTGGCATGGCATAAAAACCTTGTTGTTGTACATAGCGTGCTTTTTCAATGGCCGCTTGGCTTTCACCTACGATAACTGGAATGATATGACTGCTGGATGGACTGGAGAAACCTTTTGCAATCACCGCCTGTTGTAAATACTGACTGATCTCTGCCAAGTGCTGACGCTGTTGCTGCATGCTCAGCACTTTATTAAAAATAAAATCTGACCATGCCATCGAGATTGGAGGCAAAGCGGTACTAAAAATCAAAGGGCGCATTTTATTGATCAGATAATCACGGATGATTGAATCACAAATGATATAGCCGCCCACCGAGGCAATTGCTTTACCAAAGGTACCCACCAAGAAGTCAATCTGAGCCAATACGCCATATTGTTCAGCACAGCCCAGGCCTTGCTCCCCCCTGACCCCAATCGCATGAGCTTCATCGACATACAACATGGTTTTGGCAAAGCGCTGTTTTAACTGTGCCAATGCTGCTAAATCCGTCTCATCGCCATCCATACTAAAAATACTTTCAGTCACCACAATAATGCGTTCAACTTGCTCATCTTGGTGATACTTTTGCAATAACTGTTCCAGATGTTGCAAATCATTATGACGATAACGCACATATTGAGCAGTCGAAAGTCGAATACCATCAATCATACTGGCATGTACCAGTTTATCGGCCAGAATCACAGTTTTGCTATCACATAAGGCTGGTAAAATACCGATATTCATGTGGTAGCCACTATTAAAAAGTAAAGCAGCACGACCAAAGGCTTTGCTTAGGCTATTTTCAAATTGTTCATATTCTGCAAAATTACCAGTCAGCAAGCGTGACGAAGATGAACTAAAGAGCGCTCGTTCAATTTTCAGCGTATCCAGAAATTCTTCTCTTAAACTTAAATCAGCGGCCAAGCCTAAATAATCATTCGATGCCAGATTCAACATGCTTCGATCTTGAATCGTGATCCATTTTCCCTGCTGTTGATTTGCAGTAAATTGGCGGAAATTACCTTGCTGTTTGAACTGGTCAAGCTGCTCGGCATAATGATCAAGCAAGGACATTGGCATTTACTCCCTGCATATTTTTCACCACTGCACTCATCTGTGCCAATAAATAATGGAGTTCGTCATCTGTGATCACATACGGCGGCATCACGTAGACCAATTTTCCAAATGGCCGTACCCAAATACCCCGTTCAACGAACTGTTGCTGCAAGGTTTTCATATCGACATTTGTGGTTAACTCCACCACCCCGATCGCACCTAAAATCCGTACATCCGCAACATGGTCAAGCTGTGCTAAATCGATTAATTGTTGAGTAAGAATTTTTTCAATTCGTTGAATATTGGTTTGCCAATCTTGTTCAACCAATAGTTGGGTGCTTCTTAAAGCAACTGCACAAGCCAGTGGATTCGCCATAAAGGTCGGGCCATGCATAAACACGCCCACTTCACCAAGACTAATAGTTTCAGCCACTTGCTTGGTGGTTAAGGTCGCAGACAGCGTCATATAGCCGCCTGTTAAGCCCTTACCAATACACATAATGTCAGGTTCAACTTGGGCATGTTCCCAAGCAAACATTTTACCTGTACGTCCAAAACCTGTAGCAATCTCATCAAAGATCAACAGCAAATTATACTGCTCACATAAGGTCTTGGCTTGGCGCAAATATTCAGGATGATAAAAACGCATGCCGCCTGCGCCCTGCACAATTGGCTCAATAATCAGAGCAGCAATACTGTGATGATGCTGTTCAATCTGCTGCGTGAGTTCTTGAATATCTTGCGGATTCCATTGACCATCAAAACGACTTTGTGGCGCGGGTACAAAAATTCGATTGGGTAAACTTGTCCCAAAAATCTGATGCATCCCTGTGACAGGATCACAGACAGACATCGCATTCCAGGTATCGCCATGATAACCAGAACGGGTAGTAATAAAATTGGTTTTCTCTGGTTTGTTTAATGCAGCCCAATATTGCACTGCCATTTTTAAAGCGACTTCTACGGCAACCGAACCTGAGTCTGCGTAGAAAATCTTATCTAAGTTCGGCGGCGTAATTTTTAATAATAGTTTGCCTAATTCAATCGCAGGTTCATGGGTCAGACCGCCAAACATGATATGCGCCATGTTTTGCAATTGATCTGTAACTGCTTGGTTCAGTTCAGGATGGTTATAGCCATGAATCGCACACCACCATGACGACATGCCATCAACCAAAGTTCGCCCATCTTCTAATTCGATGGTCGCACCATAGGCACGTTTGACTTTAAAAGTTGGCAGTGGATTTAACATCGAAGTATATGGATGCCATATATGTTCTAAATCAAATAAATCGGTCATCCTCTACCTCATTTGCTGCTATTTCAAAATTTTCCATTAGCCTAATCACGCTTTTAGATACTCGGAAATGTCATCTGCAACCTGCGTGGTATAAACAAGATACAAGGCTTAGTACACTAGATCAAAACAAAAAAATGAAAGAAGTGAACAGGTTTTGCAGATGACAAATGGTTTTGCCTACTTTTCCCGAAAGAAAAGTAGGTCGCCGAAGGCATACCCTAAAATGGATGAGAACTCGGCACGATTCCGTTAGGCCTATAAAATAAACTTTATCTTAAACTTGTCAAAAGCTAAAATATATTGCGAGAACTTTCAATTCAAGCAAGATTAAACCCTCTATTGAATAAAATCTTCAATTATTTGCACAGTCTGCTCCACCATAAAACATGGAAAACCATGCGAAGCTCCATCGATCGATACAACAGATAGATTTTTTGCAGCTAAATCCTTTGTTTTTTGGATAACTTGGTAAGGAACTAAAGCATCATGCTCTGTAAAGACATGCAACTGACTACCCTGATAATTTTCATACAACTCAACCAAGTTTAATTGCTCCAGCAAGTTTAACCCTTGTCTAAGCAAGGCAATCGGTTGTGGACGAATCAATTTTTGCATGGCTACGAAATCTTTCTTTGCCGAACTTGCACCTTGACAGACCAACAAACCAAAACGCTTTAAAGTACTAATCGCGTCCTGTTCAAAGGACTGTTTAAACTGCATAAAGGTTTCAACAGGCATCGCAGTCGCCCAATCTGCTTGGGCAACAAAACAGGGATTCGACGCTAAAGTGATTAAAACTTTCTGTTCAGCATATTGATGTTGGATTTGATCGACCAGTAATGTTGCCAATTGTCCACCAAGCGACCATCCCACAATCACATCAAATTTCACTGCGAGTTCAACTTGCTGTTGCAAGATGTCATCATTTAGCGCATTAAAGATATTAAGCCGTTCAACGTTATGCCCCTTTTGTTCTAAAGCCTCATGTAAGGGCTTTAATAATTCGGCACCACCGCCCCACCCCGTGATGAGTAGAATCTTATAGATCACGTGCTTGCTCATTTCCAAAAACTTCAACGCAGTATACCTTGGTTAACACTGCTCATTATTTTCCAAATCTACCAAAAGCTGTGCTGGGATCACTTGCTCCCAATGTTGCTTGAACTGTTGATGCACCTGATCAATATCAAAGCAACTCTTTCTCGCCACCTGTTGTGCATAAGCAAGATCATTAGCACGCATATAGGCAAGTAAATAGTGCTCCCCATTCAATTCAAGTTGAAACCAAGATTCAACGGTTACCCCTTCAGCTTGCAGTGTTTGAATGGCTTCTGCTTTACGTCGTTGAATTTCTTGCTGCCAAGCCTCGACTTTCGCCTGTGTATTGGCTTTTAATCTAATCAGAACTGCACCAACATCCATTGATTTTCCTTTTCTTTTTCTAAATCGCTATTCAATTGAAATATATAAAGCAGAGCAAAACCCTGTAAAGAATTTTCTACCACATCTAATGTCTAAATTTGCTAAAGTAGCTGCTATTACACTTTGAGATCAACATGATGAATACGATAAAGTCCAAAGTTCTCGTTTTATGTAGTTCACTTTTTTTACTCGGCTCACCGACGCTCAGTAGCGCACAAAGTACTTTATTTTCTAAGCAAGATACTGCACAAAAAGAATGGGTTGGACAATCGGCGCCAGATTTTAAACTGCAAGATCAAAGTGGCAAATGGCATACCTTGAATCAATATAAAGGCAAATGGGTCGTCTTGTATTTTTATCCTAAAGATAACACCGCAGGTTGTACCCAAGAAGCCAATCAGTTTAAATCGCTGTATCCACAGTTCTTAAAATCGAATGCGGTTGTACTCGGTGTAAGTCTGGATGATGTCGCATCACATCAAAAATTCTCAGAAAAACTTGGTTTACCGTTCCCAATTCTTGCAGATGATAAAGGCGAACTTGCAACTAAATTTGGCATTGTCCGAAATTTGGGTATTGCTAAAATTGCCAAGCGAGAGAGCTTTTTAATCAATCCACAAGGCGCAGTGATGTATCACTACACCAGCGTAAATACTCAAACTCATGCCGATCAAGTCTTGAAAGACCTAAAAACCTTACAAAGCAAATAATCGCTTTGGAGATTCTGAGTCAACTCATCGATTGATCATCTGCCTAGATTTTTAAGTCTAGGCATTTTTATACGCGTTTAAAAATCAATGCCAAGTGAATCATCAATCGGGTTCTGATCCAGTGTAAACACAGTCCGCTGATACGGAATGCCTTCCAGATCATAGACCTGATAAACACAATCAAATAACAGCTGTAGGTCTTCACTGCGATCCATTGCCCGTGCAGTCAGAAAAATTGGGCTAACCGCGCCATTGTCCAGAATCGGAATGTAATTGAGATGTGGAAAACGAATAGTATCGGCACTGGCAGGAATCACACATAAACCTTCACCTGCGGCCACCAGACCCAAGGCCAATTGAATTTCCCGCACTTCATGCATATTTTTCGGCACTAAACTATGCTCGGCAAAAATATTCAGCAGTTGAGTCGAAAAATTCGGTTTCGGCGAAGTGGGATACATAAACATCTTTTCATCAATCAGATCAGCCAGATAGACCCCTTCCGTCCGCTGTGCAATCGGATGGCTGGTATGCGCCGCCACTACCAATCGTTCCTTGCGCAATAAAATTCGCCTAACCGCAGGATCACTAATCCGCAAGCGCCCAAAGCCCACATCAATGCGCCCTTCTTTTAACGCTTGCAACTGCTCTGTGGTGCTCATTTCAACCAACTGAATATTGAGATGCGGCTGCTGCTGCCTAAACAAATAGATGATTCGGGGTAATAAACCATATAACAGCGACCCGACAAAGCCAATGGTGACACTGCGTTCGATCAGTCCAATCCGTTTCGCCATACTCTTAATTTCTTCTGCATTAGACAAAAGTTTAATCGCGTGCTGATAAAAGAAATGCCCTGCGGGTGTGGTTTGTAACGGTCGGCTGCCTCGCTCAAACAATTGAATTCCTAGCTCGCCTTCCAAATTTTGAATCTGCCGGCTCAAAGGGGGTTGAGCAATAAATAGTTTTTCTGCGGCCTTGGTAAAGCTCTGTTCTTCAACAACCGCAACAAAATACCGTAAATGACGTAATTCCATGAGGTTTCCATACCTTTAAGATATATAAAAATATAAATTCAGTCTTAGACACAGTTTACTCATTCTTTTAAGGTATAGACAAGAGATAAACCGATGAAGTTATGAATCGCTTCCGCTAGATTCCAGCTGCCCATATTCATCCTTATCGGTTCAAGCCATCACACAACATATTAGGATATCGAGACGCTTTAAGCGTAACTCGATGACTTCCACAGATTTGGAAAGTCGGAGAACGGACATGCCACGTATTCCTGTAATCAATACCAGCCATCTTGACCGCATTGATGAATTACTGGTCGATAATATCGACACGGGTGAATTTAAACTTCATCGCTCAGTGTTTACCGATCAAGCTTTATTCGACCTCGAAATGAAATATATTTTCGAAGGCAATTGGGTTTATTTGGCCCACGAAAGTCAAATTCCCAATAATAATGATTTTTATACCACCCATATCGGACGTCAACCCATCATCATCGCCCGCAATCGTAATGGCGAATTGAATGCCATGATCAATGCCTGTTCCCATCGCGGTGCCCAACTCTGCCGCCATAAACGCGGTAACAAAGCTACCTATACCTGCCCTTTCCACGGTTGGACCTTTAACAACTCAGGCAAACTCCTCAAAGTTAAAGACCCAAGTGAAGCAGGTTATTCAGATTGCTTTAACCAAGACGGTTCACATGACCTGAAAAAAGTCGCACGTTTTGAAAACTACAAAGGTTTCTTGTTCGGCAGCCTCAATCCAGATGTGCCATCACTTGAAGAATTCTTGGGTGAAACCAGCAAAATCATCGACATGATTGTCGATCAATCCGAACATGGTTTAGAAGTTCTACGCGGCACATCATCCTATACCTATGAAGGGAATTGGAAACTCACCGCTGAAAATGGTGCCGATGGTTATCACGTTTCAGCAGTGCATTGGAACTATGCCGCAACCACCCAACACCGCAAAGAGACTCAAGCTGCCGATAATATTCGTGCCATGAGTGCTGGTTCTTGGGGCAAACAAGGCGGCGGTTCTTATGGTTTTGAAAATGGCCATATGCTGCTGTGGACGCAATGGGCCAATCCTGAAGATCGTCCGAACTTTCCGAAGGCAGACGAATATACCGAAAAATACGGCGCAGCCATGTCGAAATGGATGATCGAACGCTCACGTAATCTCTGCCTCTATCCAAACGTGTATTTGATGGATCAGTTCGGCTCGCAAATTCGGGTGTTACGTCCGATTTCGGTCGATCGTACTGAAGTGACGATTTATTGTATTGCGCCGAAAGGTGAAGCCCCTGAAGCACGTGCGCGTCGTATACGTCAATATGAAGATTTCTTTAATGCTTCTGGTATGGCCACACCCGATGATCTGGAAGAATTCCGTGCCTGTCAGGCTGGTTATGCAGGTATTGCACTGGAATGGAATGATATGTGCCGCGGTTCAAAACACTGGATTTATGGCCCTGATGATGCAGCCAATGAAATTGGCCTTAAACCGATGTTAAGCGGAATTAAAACCGAAGATGAAGGCCTTTATCTGGCGCAACATCAATACTGGCTGCAGACCATGAAACACGCCATTGTCGCTGAGAAGCAAATCGCGGCTCAAGGAGAAAACGCATGAGTATTCAAGACAAAACCAGCTTGGAAAATATTGCCCAGTTTCTTTACCGTGAAGCACGCTTTTTAGATGATGAACAATGGGACGATTGGCTCAATTGTTATGCCCCTGAAGCCAGTTTCTGGATGCCTGCGTGGGATGACAATGATCAACTCACTGAAGATCCACAAGCTGAAATTTCACTGATTTATTACCCTGATCGCCAAGGCTTGGAAGACCGTGTGTTCCGTATCAAGACCGAACGTTCTTCTGCCACCATGCCCGATACCCGCACTTGTCACAATATTGCCAACATTGAAATCGTTGCGCGCGACGGAGATAAGCTTACGGTTCGCTTCAATTGGAACACCTTGAGCTTTCGCTATAAAACCACCTATAGCTACTTTGGTATGTCACGCTATGTGATTGATTGCTCTGACAATCAACCCAAAATCTTAAGCAAATATGTGGTACTAAAAAATGACTATATCAATCAAGTGATTGATATTTACCACCTCTAAAAAATAGGTCTCCTCAGCCAAACGGACTGTTGGCTGAGGTCCCAAATTAAAATTATTTTGTAGGATACATCTCATGTCAAACCACAATGTAGCACTTCAATTTGAAGATGGTGTGACACGTTTTATTAGTGTCGCTCAAGGCGAAACCCTGTCCGATGCAGCCTATCGCCAAAAAATTAATATTCCTTTGGACTGCCGTGACGGTGCCTGTGGTACCTGCCGTGCCTTCTGTGAATCTGGCAGTTATGATATGCCAGAAGAAACGTATATCGAAGATGCCTTGACGCCTGAAGAAGCAGAGCAAGGTTATATTCTGGCGTGCCAATGCCGCCCAAGCTCAGATGCTGTATTCCAGATTCAAGCATCATCTGATGTCTGTAAAACTGAAATTCATTCTTTCCAAGGGACTTTGGCCCGCGTTGAAAACCTGTCTGATTCCACCATTACTTTTGATATTCAACTGGATGATGGTCAACCCGATATCCATTTCCTTGCAGGGCAATATGTCAATGTTGGTATTCCAGCAACAGGCGAAACCCGTTCATATTCATTTAGTTCCAAGCCCGGTAACCGTTTAACAGGCTTTGTGGTTCGTAATGTCCCAAATGGCAAAATGAGCGACTTTTTGAGTAAAACCGCTCAAGCGGGTGACAAGATGACTTTTACAGGACCATTCGGAAGTTTCTATCTCCGTAATGTCACGCGTCCTGTACTGATGCTGGCGGGTGGTACAGGCATTGCCCCTTTCATGTCGATGCTACAAGTACTGGAAGAAAAAGGTTCTAACCAACCTGTGCGCTTAGTGTTTGGCGTGACCAACGATTTTGATCTGGTGGCTTTGGAAAAGTTGGCAGAATTACAAGCGAAATTCCCTTGGTTTGAATATCGGACTGTGGTTGCCCATCCTGACAGTCAACATGCGCGTAAAGGCTATGTCACAAGCCATATCGAATCTGACTGGCTAAACAGTGGCGATGTTGATATTTATCTCTGTGGGCCTGTACCAATGGTCGAAGCCGTCCGTGGTTGGTTAGAGGCAGAACAGATCAAACCTGCTCACTTCCTATTCGAAAAGTTCTCTGCGAATTGATGGTTACTGGAGAATTAACCTATGTCTCAAGCACAAAGATTTAAGCATAAAGTAGTGATTGTCACTGGCAGTGCTCAAGGCATTGGCCGTGGCGTGGCGCTACAACTGGCGACCGAAGGTGCACAACTGGTCTTGGCAGATCGTTCTGATTATGTGCAGGATGTGCTGGCTGAAGTAAAAGCCTTGGGTGCTGATGCCATCACCATCCAAGCCGATTTGGAAAGCTTTGCGGGTGCACAAAGTGTCGTTGCCAAAGCGATTGAACAGTTCGGTCGAGTCGATATTCTAATCAATAATGTCGGCGGTGCGATCTGGATGAAACCTTTTCAGGAGTTTTCTGAAGAAGAAATTATCAAGGAAGTGAATCGCTCACTTTTTCCAACTTTATGGTGTTGCCGAGCAGTCTTGCCTACAATGATTCAACAACAGGCAGGCGTGATCGTCAATGTTTCTTCGATTGCCACTCGTGGCATTAACCGCATTCCCTACTCTGCAGCCAAAGGTGGCGTCAATGCACTGACGGCATCACTGGCCTTTGAACATGCCAAAGATGGAATTCGCGTCAATGCCATTGCCACAGGTGGAACCGAAGCCCCACCACGCAAAGTACCACGCAATCACAATCCTCTTAGTCAAAATGAAAAAGACTGGATGCAGCAGGTCGTCGATCAAACCATCGACCGCACATTTATGGGCCGTTATGGCAGTATTGAGGAACAGGTCAAAGCCATTATCTTTGTTGCATCCGAGGATGCCTCCTATATCACGGGTAGTGTTATTCCTGTGGGAGGTGGAGATCAGGGTTAGCCCTGATCTTTTGCATTTCAGATAAAGTACAGGATGTGCATGGAGGCCATCAGCGAATGACAACATTATTCAAAACATTAAAACAAGATTGGTCTATTTCAGCCACGGTTGCTGGTTTTCTGGCGGTGCTGATTTCCTATTCAGGGCCACTAATTATTTTCTTTCAGGCAGCACAACGTGCCCATGTCTCGACAGAGATGATGGTGTCATGGATTTGGGGCATTTCCATCGGTGCAGCTGTTGCGGGAATTTATCTCTCGATCAAATACAAAACCCCTGTTATTACCGCATGGTCTGCGCCAGGGACCGCTTTATTGGTGACACTATTTCCTGACATTTCTCTGAATGAAGCCATCTCGGCCTATATCACCTCTGCGATTGTGATTTTTCTGATTGGAATTACGGGTTGTTTTGACAAACTCCTCAAATGGATTCCTCAAGATGTTGCTGCTGGCATGATGGCAGGTATCCTATTCCAGTTTGGAATCAACCTGTTTACCGCCTCGGACAGCATGCCTTTAATTGTATTCAGCATGCTGATTGTGTTTTTGATTGCCAAACGGCTGATGCCGCGCTACACCATGATCTGGGTATTGGCAGCTGGTATTTCACTCAGTTTATTCTTGGGAAAAATGAATCCTGTAGAAGTCAGTTTTCATCTAGCGATTCCACAATGGATCAGCCCGGAATGGACTTGGAACTCCACCTTAAATCTGGCACTGCCCTTGATTCTGGTCAGTCTGTCGGGTCAGTTTTTACCAGGGATGGCGATCATGAAGTTGAGTGGTTATGACACCCCTGCCAAACCGATTATTACTGCAACCAGTATTGCCTCTTTAGCGGTGGCCTGTGTCGGCGGTATTACCATCGTGCTCGCATCTATTACGGCGGCGCTATGTATGGGCAAAGATGCACATGAACTGAAAGAAAAACGCTATATCGCAGGGATTGCCAATGGGATTTTTTATATTCTTGGCGGACTATTTGCTGGCAGTATTGTGATGCTGTTTAGCTTATTGCCCAAAGAGCTGGTTGCCGCGTTAGCAGGTTTAGCCTTGCTCGGCGCAATTGCAACCAATATCACTGCTGCCATGCAGAATCCTCAACACCGTGATGCTGCATTGATTACCTTTCTGGCGACAGCTTCCGGGATGCATTTTCTTGGATTAAGTTCGGTATTTTGGGGAATCTGTATTGGGGTGATTGCCCATCTCATTCTCACCCAACGCGCGGCAACACAATCTGCTTAAGAAAAAGAGAACAGCTCCCCCGACTCTCCGCCTTGCTGTCATATCAAAGCCGACTTTAGTCACATCAAGTTGTGTTTTTAAAAACTCAGCAAGGCAATTTTTAAACCTCACTTTAAAATATAAAATTATGAGGTCCAGTTAGATACTTAAAATCAATCCAACATCAATTAAACCAATTGGTAAAATAAAAAAATACATCCAACTTAAAAACAACTCTCCTATTTAGAAATGATTCTATCGTTTAAAAAAAACACATTTAAGCAGCATAAAATCAGCAAAATTCTCACCATTTAATATTTAATGGAATTTAAAAAAATAAATTAGAGAAGTAAAATAAAAATATAAATTTCAACATTTTAATTCAATAAAATCACAATACTTTAAAGACATAAAGATATATCAATTAGGTTTTTGACTCTGATCCAATAACAAAATAGCTTAATAAAAAATAACTCGGTACTTCACAAATTGGAGGTGAAGCAATGGATACAAACAAGGTCAATATTAATGACATAATTGATAAAGCGCGTTTTACCGCTTTTCATTGGAAAGTTTTAATCTGGTGTCTCATCATTATTATTTTTGATGGATACGATCTAGTAATTTATGGTGTGGCATTGCCCTTATTGATGCAGCAATGGTCACTGACTGCCGTGCAAGCTGGATTGCTTGCCAGCGCAGCCTTATTCGGGATGATGTTTGGCGCCATGATTTTTGGCACACTTTCAGACAAACTGGGTCGTAAAAAAACCATTCTGATCTGTGTCACCTTATTCAGTGGGTTCACCTTCTTAGGGGCATTTGCGAAAAGTCCAACTGAATTTGCAATTTTACGTTTTATCGCGGGACTTGGCATTGGTGGGGTGATGCCAAATGTGGTTGCACTCATGACCGAATATGCCCCGAAGAAAATCCGCAGCACTTTGGTTGCATTGATGTTTAGTGGCTATGCCATAGGCGGAATGAGCTCTGCCTTACTGGGTGCATGGTTGGTCAAAGACATGGGCTGGCAAATCATGTTTTTAATTGCAGGCATTCCATTATTACTTCTTCCACTGATCTGGAAATTTCTACCTGAATCTCTGGCATTTTTAGTGAAATCGAATCATCACGATCAAGCCCAGATGATTGTCACTAAAATCGCACCTGAAACTGAATTAACCAGCAATACTCAACTGATTCTAAATGAAAGTACCAGCACCGAAGCGCCTGTGCGTGCACTGTTTCAACAAGGTCGTAGCTTTAGTACCTTCATGTTCTGGATTGCATTCTTTATGTGCTTATTGATGGTTTATGCGCTAGGCAGTTGGCTACCTAAACTCATGCTACAAGCAGGTTACTCTTTAGGTGCCAGTATGTTGTTCCTATTTGCACTGAATATTGGAGGCATGGTCGGCGCAATTGGCGGTGGTGCACTGGCTGATAAATTCCACTTAAAACCCGTGATTACCAGCATGTTTGTGATTGGTGCAGCCGCCCTAATTCTGCTGGGTTTTAATAGCCCCCAATTTATTTTATATAGCCTGATTGCCATCGCAGGGGCCGCAACCATTGGCTCACAGATTCTGCTCTATACTTTTGTGGCGCAATTCTATCCAACCGCAGTACGTTCAACTGGGATGGGATGGGCTTCAGGTATTGGACGAATTGGCGCCATCATCGGCCCTGTGTTAACAGGTGCTTTGCTCACCTTTGAACTGCCTCACCAAATGAATTTTCTCGCAATTGCCATCCCTGGCATTATCGCGGCGCTTGCCATCTTTATGGTCAATTTAAAAGTTTCAGTTGCAGCCCAAACAGCTCCGAACTTTAACCCACAAGCTTCGCTCACTCAGCAATAACAATAAGTGCGCCGAGGATTGGCGCACTGACTTCGGATATGGATTATGAAATTATTACAGCGCTTTTGCCCTACGCGTTTAACGGTTGCAAGCCTATTGGCAATCGGTGGCTTGTCTAGCCCAGTTGTTTTCGCTGCTGAAACAACCCAGCCAGCTCAAGATGAATGGAAATTTACCCTCAAAAATGCCTATATCAACCGCGACTATGACAACCCAAGCCTTAAAGATACAGGCAGCTGGTCTCAAGCGGCATCTTTATTTTACAAATCAAATATGCGGGATACCCCACTACAAATCGCAGATAAACCGATCACCATTGGTGCGGATGCTTCAGTGCAATATGCGGTACGTTTGAGTCAAGATAAGCATGTGGCGGATACCGTGTTGCCATTCGACACCCAAACACAATCGCAAGCCTCTGACTATTTAAAATATGGTGCGACCTTAAAACTGGGCTATGACAAAACACTGCTCAGTGTCGGTGAACTCTGGCTGGATCTTCCTGTGACGGCGGTAGATGCCAGTCGCCAGTTGTTGGCATCGTATTGGGGCACCAACTTAAAGTCACAACTTTCTGATCAGCTCTATGCCGAAATAGGCCGAGTGACCAAAGTGTCACCGCGTAATGAAGAAGATTTTAAGAAATTTTCTTTTACTGCCAATGGCAAAACCGTTTACTCAGATGGTTTGAATTATCTGGATTTGCGTTATCAACTGACGCCCTCATTGAAGGCCGAATACTACTTCGGCAATTTAGAAGACCTCTACAACAAACACTATGTTGGGCTAGAGCATACATGGAAACAACCGAACTTCTCATTGAATTCCAAGTTTAAATATTTCAATGCTAAAAATGATGGCAACAACTTTGATATTGATGCGCAAAATATTGGAATACTGGAAATGCTGAAAGTGAATAATCAGTCTTTTGGTTTGGGCTATCAACAGATTATCGGGGAGTCTGCTTATCCTTTACCTGATGGTTTCCTACCTGAAACTTATTTTATCAACTGGAATGCCACAGGCTTCTTCAAGAAGAATGAAAAGTCTTATCACTTGATGTATGGCTATGATTTTAAGGACTATGTACCAGGGCTAAATGCGATGGTGAAATATGTCTATGGTCATGATTTTAAGGCCGCTAATGGCAATAAAAACCATGAAACTGAGTCCAATATTATTCTGAACTATGCTTTTCAGCAGCCTTATCTCAAAGGCTTTGCCCTACAATACATCCGCATTGACTATGATGTGAAACATGGCAATGACTTTGGTGAAGACCGCTTATTTGTCAACTACAGTAAAAAATTCTAAGTCTTAGTCTGATGGTTGAGTAAACAGTTTCTTCCGCTCAAATAAAAAGAGAACTTCATTTGAAGTTCTCTTTTTTCATTACGAATTCAGTCGGATGGATCACTTAAATTTGTGATTGAATATAATTCTGCAAACCAATCAATTCAATTAAACGCAATTGCTTTTCTAACCAGTAGGTATGATCTTCTTCTGTATCAGAAAGCTGCTGACGCAACATATCACGGCTAATATAGTCGCCTTTTTCTTCACACAGTTTAATACCCACTGCCAATTTTTCACGCACATGGTATTCAAGTGCTAAATCTGCTTTGAGACAGCTCACCACATCGTGACCCACATTGATGTCTTCACGATGCATATTCGGTTGAGCACCTAAGAACAGCACACGACGAATGATTGAATCGGCATGAGATGCTTCTTCTTGCATTTCATGGTCAATACGCTCGTAGATTTTGCTCAAGCCCCAATCTTCGTACATTCTTGAATGAATTAAATATTGATCACGAGCAGCCAATTCACCGCCAATGAGCATATTTAAATAGTCGATGACTTCTGGATTGCCACGCATAATACTTACTCCTATCGAATGACAATATTATGGCCAAGTTACAATAGAATTGCAAAAACAAAAGTGTGTAAGTTTATGATTTTTATAAAATTAAAATGAGAAGCATACGCATTTACAGTTCGAATTGGCTAAATTTATCTAAATAAAATAAGCCTTTGCATATCATTTATGGCTTTAAAAAGTGATAATCCTATTGAAAATCATTTGTTTGATTTTTTGTAACCATTAGCAATGCTTCTTATTCCGCTGATGTTTTGATCAAAAAATCATGAAAAATGACTGTTCAGCTGTTGTTTGTTTGAGCAAAATTCGGTAAATAACAGCAATCACAAAAACATAATGTGGAAACCACAATGGATAAAAGCAAACCAATTTTGGTCACTGGCGCGACGGGTTATATTGCAGGCTGGATTATTGAACGTCTGTTGAATCAAGGCTATACGGTTCATGCAACGGTGCGTGACCCATCCAAGAAAAATAAGATTCAGCATTTGTACGATCTGGCAGAGCAATCTTCTGGGAGGATTGAATTTTTTAAAGCAGATTTGCTTGAACCACGTTCATTTGATGATGCAATGAAAGATTGTGAAATCGTGATTCATACCGCATCTCCTTTTGTGGTGACCAATTATAAAGATGCAGTCAAAGACATTATTGAGCCTGCGGTGAAAGGCACAGAAAATGTATTAGACAGTGTTAATCGCACCGAGTCGGTCAAACGTGTGGTGCTGACCTCAAGTATTGCCTCGACCTATGGTGATGCGATTGAGATTCAAAATACTGCCAACAATGAATTTGATGAAAATCACTGGAACAATACCAGTAGCGAGACACATCAGCCTTATCCTTATTCAAAAGTCGCGGCAGAACGCAAAGCATGGGACATGGCTGAACAACAAAATCGTTGGGATTTAGTCTGTATTAATCCCGCCTTAGTGATGGGGCCTTCCCTCACCGATGCGAGTCAGTCAGGCAGTATTGAAGTGTTACAACAGTTTGGTAATGGCACCACCTTGTTTGGTGTACCGCCAATGTGGAATGGGATTGTCGATGTCCGTGATGTTGCCGATGCGCATGTCGCAGCAGCCCTGAATCCTAAAGCACAAGGCCGTTATATCATTTGTGGTGGCACACTCAGCTTATTGGATATGGGTAAGGCACTTACTCAGAAATTTGGCTATAAGTTTCCATTCCCGCATTTTACTGTGCCAAAAACTGCCTTTTCATTTGTCGCGCCAATCCTCGGACATTCACGTGAATTTGTAAAATTGAATATGGGATATCCAATTTATTTTAATGCACAACGTAGTGTCAATGAACTCGGGATTGAATATCGCGATGTGCGTGAAAGTGTCTGCGAACATTTCCAGCAATTGCTGGATGATGGCATTGTGAAAAAATATATTTAATCAAAAAGCACCTCTCAATTTCATCATTGAGAGGTGCCTCGCTCACCGTTATTTCATCTTAAATGCTTCTAAGATGTATTCACCAATATCCTTATAATGATGACCATGGTGGTCTTCTAAATAGAGCAACGCGACATATTCTTTTCTTGCCCCATGTCGACCAGCGGATTCAAGCTTTTCATAAGGTTGATAGAAAAGTTTAGCAGTCTTACCTTTTTGAAACTCAACGTTCACATGACAGATTTTTTGTGAATTATTTTCAGACTCAACACTTTTCACCTGACCCAACCTTAAATCAGCATATTGATAGAGTTTCTGTCTTAATTGCCAACGTAACTCAAAATCAAGTTGAGATAGTGAAGCATCCTCTTGATCTATTTGATCGACTAAATATCGTTTTATCTGCTGATAAGCGAACTCCACCATATGATTAGGCTGATACACATTTGACTTTAACAACCCTTGATCATAAATAGAATCAGAAGCAATCAGATGATGCGGTTTCACGTGAGCGAACTGCTCAACAGCATGATCAAACACCTTGATTTCATTTTGGACGTCTAACTGAAATTCTCTCCAGCATCTCTCTGCATCCTCATGACTTTTCTGTAGACAAGCCGACCTTTTTTGTATTTCTTGCGCTTTTAATAAATCGAAAAACAAGCGTTGTCTTAATTCAATTTTTTCCAATACAGCATTTAAAAGCTGCGTATTGACATCTTCTTGTACACTACCTAGCACTTTCGTTTGATTGCATTTAACTGCATTATCATAACGATAATAAGCAAGCATCACAAAAAAAGGAAGAATGAGTGCTAAGCAATACATGATGATTAACTTAGCACTTTCTTTATCTACGTCATCAAGCTTCATACTGCTTCAAAAACGCTAAAAACTCTTGCTCATTCAAGACTCGAATGTCTAACTTCTGCGCTTTATCCAGCTTACTACCCGCTTTCTCACCTGCAACCACACATTTGGTTTTACTGGACACACTGCCACTGACACGCGCACCTAAGGCTTGAAGCTTCTGGGTTGCTTCATCACGGCCCATGGTTTCCAATGTTCCTGTCACCACCCAACTCTCACCATTCAATGGTTGACGTGTTGGAGCTGTCGGTGCATCCCAATGGATACCTGCCGCCATTAAACGATCTAACACTTCGATGTTATGCGGTGCTTGGAAGAAATCTGCAATCCACTCAGCAGTAATATCACCCACATCAGGGGTTTTCTTGAGTGCTTCAATATCAGCAGCTTTAAGTGCCTCCAGCGTCTGGAAAGTATTGGCGAGCATACGTGCGGTGGTTTCACCGACACCGCGAATCCCCAAGGCATAAATAAAACGTGCTAAAGTGGTTTTCTTGCTCGCTTCAATCGCCTCAATCAAGTTCTGAACCGATTTCTCACCCATTTTCTCAATGGTCAATAAAGTGTCGCGATGCTCATGCAAATGATAAATATCAGCCACATCTTTGAGTAGGTCGAGATGTAAAAGTGACTCCACCCAACGGTCGCCTAAGCCTTCAATATCCAAAGCTTTACGCGAAACAAAGTGACGAATGGCTTCGATCCGTTGTGCTGCACAATAGAGACCACCTGAACAACGCGCCAAGGCCTCACCTTCTGGCATCACCACAGGTGATTCACACACAGGACAATTGGTCGGGAGATGCACCATCTCTGCATCGGCAGGTCTGAACTCAGCCCAAACCTTCTCAACTTTTGGAATCACATCACCCGTGCGGTAAACACTAACGGTATCGCCAACACGCACATCTAAACGATGGATTTCACCAATGTTATGTAAGGTCACATTGGATACTGTCACCCCACCAACAAAGACAGGGGCTAAACGTGCGACAGGTGTCAGTGTTCCTGTACGCCCCACTTGCCAGTCAATATTCTCAACTTTGGTGAGTGCTGCCTGTGCAGGGAATTTATAAGCCGTTGCCCAACGTGGTTCACGACTCAAGAAACCTAATTGTTGTTGCTGTTTAAGGCTATCCACCTTAATCACCATGCCATCAATTTCAACTTTAAGATCTGGACGCTCTTGTTGGATCTGCTCATAGCATTGTTGTACTTCTTCAATCGAAGCACACAGGAATTGACGTTCTGCGATTTCAAAACCAAATTTGGTTAACCAGTGCAAGCTGTCATGCATGGTCTCAAGGCCATGATTGGGCTGACACTGGGCAATCCCATAGGCATAGAACGCCAATGGACGTGAAGCGGCTATATTTGGGTCTAACTGACGAAGGCTTCCTGCTGCTGCATTACGTGGATTAGCAAAGGTCTTGTCACCTTTGGCTTCTTGATCGGCATTGAGCTTTTCAAAGCCTTGCTTTGGCATCAATACTTCACCACGAACTTCAAGAAACGCGGGAATCGCTTGATACTGACTGGATAATACTTTCGGCAGATTCCGAATGGTTTTAACATTCTGAGTAATGTCTTCACCTGTCTCGCCATCACCACGTGTCACGCCACGAACCAAGACGCCATGTTCATACCACAGTGAAATCGCTAAGCCATCGAGTTTCAGTTCAACGTCATACTGGACTTTTTGATTCGGTAACCGCTCATCAATACGGCGGGCGAAAGCAAACAGGTCTTCCTGATTAAAGACATTGCCCAATGACAGCATTGGCACTGCATGAGTCACACTTTCAAATTTTGATAGCGCTTGACCACCCACTTTATTGGTCGGGGTATCGGCCTGAATACAGTTTGAATATTGTTGTTCTAGTGCTTTCAACTGATGAAATAAATGGTCATATTCACTGTCAGAAATGGAAGGTTGATCCATCACATAATAAGCATGATTGTGTTTTGCAATCAGTTGAATCAACTGACGCATTTGCTCAATAACTGAGTTGTGTTCCATTTAAATTTCACCATATAAAAGGGCGGAAAAACCGCCCTATAATTTTTACTAAATTTATTATAAAAGATTCATTAGACGGTTGCTTGATTTGGACGATAATCGATCACATGATGACGCCAATGTTCTTTCAACTGCGGCGTAAACTCTAAATTGTTTTCATCATAGACCTTACCATCGACTTCACGTGCAATTAAACCCGCAATACTGGTCATCATGTCATAACCCGTGACTGCTTTACTATTTGGCAATGCAAGGAAAAATGCTAGACCTTGTACTTGTTCGCCAGATAAGGTTTCCAAATCAAAACCTGCTGGACCATTATCCGTCATACGCAGCACAGAGAACATCAAGGCACTTGGCTCGTCGGTATTTTCATAACGATGGAAACATGACATTTCACCGAAACGTAGACCGTATTTCAATAATACTTTAAGTGCTTTATCACCTGATAAGGCACGGCGTGGGTTCGGATAAACATTCAAGGCAATAATTTGTTCTGCAGTTGCTAAAGCACTTTCATCATCATAGCGCTGCTGTTCATGTAAATGCACATCCAGAATATTACTTTCGCCATCAAACTCTTCAATCGCAACCGTTTCAATATTTGGATTTAAGCTGAGTTCCGCTTCAGTTTTTTCCTCAGCTTTCTCTGTAGCTTCTACATTTTCAGAGACCACTGTTGTTTCTGCTTCAGCTGCTACTGTCTGATCTTTTTGAGCCGCTTCCAGTTCTACTACAGTTTCAACAGCCTCATCTGCTTTAGCAGTTTGTTCGATTTCCGTCGTTTTTGTTTCAACACTAGTCGCATCAATGGCTTGCTCTGCCACAGGCTCCACTACAATTGCTTCAGTATTTAAACTTGGTTCGACACGCTCAGTTGTGGTCACCACTTCTTTTTGTAAAAGCTGGTCACGTACATGACGTGGAATCACAGGTTGCTGACTTTCAGGATTAATATGTAAATCTGCTTCTAATGATGGCTCAACTGGTTTTGGTTTTCTTAAAATCATGATTAAACCAACGAGCATAATCGCAACGGCGGCAACAATGCCTATTATTGTATTCATTTCCATACTAAGACTCCGCAACTAACCCGTATTCTTTTGCCTGTTCTAAATCGACAGTCACTAATTTTGATGTACCTGGCTCTGGCATGGTGACTCCAAGTAAATCAGTTGCCATTGTCATCGCCAATTTATTATGTGTAATGTAAATGAATTGCACTTGTTCAGAAAGCTCTTTTACCAAATTACAATACCGTTGTACATTGGCATCATCAAGTGGCGCATCAACTTCGTCCAGTACGCAGAACGGTGCAGGGTTCAATCTAAAGATGGCAAACACCAAAGCCAAAGCCGTTAAAGTCTTTTCACCGCCTGAAAGCAAGGCCAAAGAGCTGTTACGCTTGCCAGGTGGACGCGCCATCAGTTTCACCCCAGACTGCCAATCATCTTCAAGGCTTAAAGTCGCTTCACCACCACCAAATACCTTTGGAAACAACAGTTGCAGTTCTTGATTGACCTGATCAAAGGTAGTCATAAATAACTTACGCGTTTCCTGATCAATACTTTTCATCGCGTCTTTGAGCTGATCAACGGTATTTTGTAGATCCTGCATCTGGTGACTCAGTTCATCAAAACGCTGTGACACTTCTTCGTATTCTTGTGAAGCCGCTAAATTCACGGCACCGATTTTCTCAAATTGCTGCTGGGCTTTTTCCAGTTTCTGCTGATGATCTTTAATTTCAATCGACACATCAGATAAAGCGTCTGTATTCAGTTCTTTCAGTTGCTCTAAATAATGTTCACGATCTGATTTCGCCGCCTGCCAAGCCAAGCGCTTTTGCTCTAACTGCTCACGCACCTGCTCATCTTTTTGCTGTGCTTGATGGCGTTGTTCCGTCAGTTGCTGCTGCTTCTCTTGTACTTGATTCAGTTCCAGCTGCCATTCATTCCAGGTTTTTTGCAGCTTTTCGGTTTGCTGGAATTGCTGTTGGAATTGTGACTCCAAGTTGGGTAGTTCAAGCTGAATCGGATCAACAAACTTCTTGGCCTGTTCGATTTGTTCAATGATTTGACGGTATTGTGTTTTTAGGAACGAGATATCTTTCTCTAACAACTCAATTTGCTGATTGGCTTGCGAAGTCTGGCGACGCAAAGCTTCACGTTGCTGCTGTTGTTGAGTCAACTGTTGTTGCTGCTCATCCAACTGCTCATTCAAGTTTTCCACCTGAAATTGCAAAGTCTTATAATTTGGCAACACCGATTCTAATTTCAATGCCAGCGCATGCAGATCAATCTCCAGATCATCACGCTGCATGGCATCTTCTTCAAGCTGTAGATCAAGCTGTTTCAGTTGATCGGCCAATTGTTGTTGCTGCAACACAAAGGCCTGTGCGGTACTTTGCAGTTTGGCAATTTGCACATCCAGTTGCTGCAGCTCTTTTTGCTTTTGCTTCAAACTTTGCTGTTGTTGCTGCAAATGCTGTTGCTGCTGTTGCAACATTTCCTGCTGTTGAGAAAACTGATGTTCCAAGTTATCCAGCTGTGGTTGTTGCTGTGCCAGTTGCTGTTCAATTTCCTCTAAACGGACTTGATGACTGAGCATGCCCTGCGCAGTTTGGCTGTCTTCATCATAGTGCAGTGCAATCACCCAGTCTGAGCCGACATGATAACCATCCAGCGTTAAAATGGATTGTGCGTGCTGGAGATCCACTTGAGATCGCAAAGCTGTGGTTAAATCTTCTGCAACGGCGACATTGGCCCATAAAGAAGATTGTGGTGCCTCGATCCATTCACTCAAACAGGTCAGCTCTGCAACTTGAATAGGCTGCTGTGGTGATGATTTTAACTGTCGTGAGATGCCCTCTTGGAAGGCTTTCCCATTCTCAATCAACTGCGCTTGTAACCATTTGGCTAAGAACTTCTCAATAATGCTTGCATGCGCTTTAGCTTGAGCGCTTAAACGTAGGCTTTGCATCAATCGAACTGCATTTTGATCCTGCTTCGGACTTTGTTTTGCGACGAGCTGATTTAAGTTCTTTTGTTCAGCCAATAAAACCTGAATTTCTGTTTTCAGGCTTTGCAGATCCGTTTTGTTCGACTGTTGTTGATCTTGCTGTGTTTGAACATCCTGCTGTAATTGCTCAATCGCAGTTTCTAACGCAATAATTTCCTGTTGCAGTTGTTGTTGCAATTGTTGTAACTGCACCTGTTCATCATCCTGAACCTGAGCACGAATCTGAGTGGTTTGCGTTTGCAAGGTCTGCTTTTGCTGCTCAATCCGCAGCACGTTCTTACCGAGCTGTTCAATTTGCGCCGCCATCTGCAACTTTTTTTGTTGTTGCTGATCGACTTGAGTTTTCAGTTGATCAAATTGCTGTTGTGCTTGCTTGTGCTGTGCCTGAACATCAGTAAAATTTTGCTCAGCCGTTTGTGTCTGCTGCTCTAAGGCAAGTAAGCTTTCATTTTGCTCATCAAATTGAGTGCTTAAGGTTTCAACCTGTAATTCAGAGAGTTGCAGACGCTCTTTGGTTTGTACTTTCTGCTGTTCAAGTTGCAGCAAGCTGGTACTGTTTTGTTGAAATAAACTCTGTTTTTGTTCCAAAGTCATTTTTAATTCAGACAGCTTTTTCTCAGCCTGTTGCCACTCATGCTGCAACGGTGAAGACTGTTGAATTAAACGCTGAAATAAAGCACTAGTGGCTTCAAGATCGTGCTCAATGGTCTGTGACTCTGAACGAACCAGTTTAAAGTTTTCGCCCAGTGCCGTCATTTCAACGGTATATTCTTGCTGTAATTTCTGACTTTGATTGGCTTGGAACGAAAGGATTTCAATTTTTAAAGTGCGAATCTGCCCTTCTAAGGTCTTATATTGAATTGCAGCTTCAGACTGGCGCTTCAAGCTGCGGAGTTGAGATTTTAGTTCAGCCGCAATATCGTCTAAACGTGCCAGATTCTGTTCAGTATGCTCTAAATGCTGTAAGGTTTCACGACGGCGTGCCTGATAACGGGACACTCCTGCCGCTTCTTCAATAAACACACGCATTTCTTCTGGCTTGGCATCAACCAGACGGTTAATCATGCCCTGTTCAATCACCGCATAAGAACGTGGCCCTAAACCAGTGCCCAAGAAAATATCGGTAATATCACGGCGACGGCAACGGGTGCCATTCAGGAAATATTCAGATTTACCTTCACGGGTGACTTGGCGGCGGACGGCCAGCTCGCTATAGGCATTATAAGCGCCACCGAGTTTGCCATAAGTATTATCAAAACGCAGTTCGACACTGGCAACCCCAACGGGTTTGCGTTTGGCGGTCCCGGTAAAAATAACATCCTGCATACTGCCGCCACGCAACTGGCGTGCGTTGGACTCGCCCATCACCCAGCGAATCGCATCAATGACATTTGATTTACCACAACCGTTCGGCCCAACCACCGCAGTACGGTTGGCCTTAAAATGTAATGTTGTACTATCGGCGAAAGATTTAAAGCCTGAAAGTTTTAAACTGCTTAAACGCATACTGCCCTAACTAGCGGCGTGAGCGTCTAGCCCAAGCCAATTCAATCTGTTTCATACGTGTCAGAGATTCCAACACAAGGTTGCGCAAGTGTCGACAAAAATCTTCCATAAATAAAGCAGCTTGTTGTGATTTTCGGATCAAAATAGCATCAATCACCAACTTGAATAGGGTAAATGATTCTTGGAGCTCTCGACGCGAAGTATTCAAGGTCAAAAAATAACTACGGCGTAACGACGGCAACAGTTCTTTATAAAATTGCATCAAATAAGGATTCGCCACCATGTCATGCTGTTCTGCCAGATATTTAAAGATGGCATCGTAAAATTTTTCGATATCGCCTGCGCGAACAAATTCGACCAGTTGATCCAATAAAGTTTGTAGTTGTTCTGCTTCATTGACTCGCCACGTTTCACTAATCCGCTGCACAATATGCCCAAGCACCATCACATTGGTGTCGAATAAGGCTTTGACTTGTTGTGCTGACATTTCAGAGACAATCGCGCCACGACGCGGAAAAATTTCAATTAAATAAGTCCGTTCCAGTAACAACAGTGCCTCACGAACCGAGCCACGACTGACATCTAATTCTTTGGCAATGCGCAACTCTTGAATGCGTTCACCTTCAACCAGCTCACCACTAATAATTTGTTCACTAATATACTTTGCAATCTGTTCAGAAAGACTATCAGCCTCTTCGAGATTCATGAGTCCCTCGCTATCTTTGTTATACGCATTGATACAATGCTGTTTGCGCTTTTTTGTTTTAACTGATCTCGCCCTATAAATTCTATATCATTGTCTGACAATTTTATTGCTTTTTAAGCCAATTGCGCTAAAAAATCGCAATATGATTCTCAATATGTACTAAAAAGTTAGTTTTTCTATTTTGAATATCAAATATTTATGTACTCAAGTAAAACTTAACCACACATCTGAAAAGATTTTCTTTCATCGCCTTTTAATTGATACAAGTCACAAAAAATAATATTTTCATTAAAAATATCGCACTTTTAATTCTCCTACTGAATTACTCAGTACACATATAGATGAGTCATAACATGGGTGTTCATCAAGCGGTCAATATTGCTATTTTTGGGCTCAGTCTCAGAACCTTGAATGAGTTAAAACAACAGGTTGAAACGGCTGTGCCACATCATGTCCAAATCAATTGGAGCAATATTGCCGAGCCGCAGCTGGATATCCTCATGATCAATCAGCTATTTTTTGATTCCCCCAATATTAAAAGCTTGCTGCAAAACAATAAAATCAATGTGCTGAAAATTGCCAATGACCTTGATAAAAATAGCGCCATTGAAGATGACACCTTATTTCTACCCTTGAACCATCTCCATTCATTGCATCACTGGCTCAGCCTTCATCTAAATGAACGCTTAAATCAAAGCTCAGAAAATATCGAAACTGAAGATACTCCGACCTTTCAGCGCAAACAAATTAAAGAAGTATTACAAGAAATCCAGAATCCGAAAAATGGCAAGATTCAGCTGTTTGATAATCAAGGACTACTCGCCATTGCCGATCCACGCAATCAATGGCTATGGCAACATCCTGAATTTGATTCTTTTCAAACCGACCCAAGCCTGAACTACACCTATGCCACACAAAATGATCTGCATTGGACTTTAGATGCACCGCAGCAAGACTTAAAACAATGGCTCTGGCATTTACTCTGGACCTCCATGAACTTTGAAGGATTATGTCCCGCCTCTGCCTCGAGTTTTTATCTGCAGTTCTGGCCGCAACCCAAAAACAAGCTTGATCGCCAAGATATCTTACGGATGTCTGCTTGTTTTGCCCAAGGTGCGCAAATCAGTATGGTTGCACAACAACTCAATCTGCCCGAACAAAAGGTCAGACATTTTGTCGCGGCGTGTTTGGGGGCAGAGTGTGGCACATTGATTAAAGATCAACAGGCAAAATATCGCCCGCAAACTCAGCAAAGCGAAACAGAACAACATTTTATGAAAAAACTATTTGGTCGCTTACGCCATCGTTTAGGCTTTTAATTAAGGTCATCCCTATGATTTTACATCAATATAAAATTGTCTTCGGTGGCACCATGGGTTCAGGTAAATCCTCGGCAATCAAAGCATTATCTGAAATTGAAGTCCTCAGTACCGAAGCACTGAACACCGATACCGAATCACATGACAAGTTACTGACCACTGTTGGGATTGATTATGGCGAACTGACTTTGGAGGACGGGCTCAAGGTCGGTTTATATGGCACACCCGGGCAAGATCGCTTCGATTTTATTTGGGCAGTGATTTGTAAAGGTGCAATCGGCACTATTGTCATGATTGATCACGCTGCCGAAAACCCTTTATTAGATTTAGAGCAATATCTTCAGGCCTTTCAGCCCTTTGGTCATAATATTGTGATTGCAATTACCCATATTGATCGCATGCCAGAACGCACCTTATCCATGTATCGTGACTGGCTGGCCGCCAAAGAACTGAATTACCCACTATTCTTTATTGATGCACGTCAGCAAGATGATGTACTTCTTCTGGTCGAAACCTTGATTGCCACCATTGAAGTACATTATGGTCTCACTCACTAAAACGGATTAGAGCAAACCTTTATAAATAAAGTAACTGCCAACCACCACCAATAGGCCTGCAAAACATTTTTTTAGCATGGCTGGTGACAGACGATGTGCCACTTTGGCACCAAATTTTGCGGTGATAAAGCTCATCACACTGATGCCCAAGAAAGCATAGATATGCACATAACCAATCGTGTTCGGCACTTCAATCTGCTCTTTGGCACCAAACCACATAAAGCCTAATGCCCCCGCCACTGCAATGGGTAAACCACAGGCAGCCGAAGTTGCCACTGCCTTTTGCATCACCACGCCATGACGATTGAGATAAGGTACGGTAAGGCTGCCACCCCCAATACCAAAAATCGCGGATGCCACCCCAATGCCGCCACCCGCAGCAAGTTGTAACGCTGCTGAAGGAAGATGACGATTTGGATCAACCACTGCATTGGCGCCTCTAAACATCTTATAAGCCATCCAGACGGCGAAGACACCTATCACCAACTGTAAATGCTGCCCTGACATCAAATCAGCCACCCCAGCACCGAGGAATGAACCCAACACCAAGCCCGGTGCCAAATTACGAAATACGGGCCACAACACTGCCCCTTTTTTATGATGTGCCATCACCGAACTAATCGAGGTCACAATAATGGTTGCTAAGGATGTTCCAACTGCAATATGCATAATGACATTGGGGTCATAATTCATTTGAGTGAACACAATATATAAAATCGGCACAATAATTAGACCACCGCCCACACCAAATAGCCCCGCAGCAAATCCAGCAATTGCGCCAATCAGCAAATATATGATTAACTCCATAAACACATGACCACTCTACTTGTAAAAATGATGGATGATTTCGCAACCCGCCAGCTTCAGCAATTATTGAACGCAAAAAATCAATTTCCAGAAGTGGTGCTGCTTAAAACAACCACAACATCGACCAATGATGATATGCGTGAAATTGCGCAAAAAGGGATGACCACAGGATTGGTCTGTAGTGCACAGCAAACCCAAGGTCGTGGTCAGCACCAGCGACAATGGGCCTCTCCTGAGGGCAACATTTATTTAAGCACACTGATCCAAACCAATACAGCACTGGATGGTCGCTTAGCACTTGAAGTTGCGTTAAATATCTTACAGATGCCTAGCTTGCATGGCTTGAAGTTACAGGTCAAATGGCCCAATGATTTATACAGCCCTCAGGGGAAATGGGGCGGAATCTTGGTAGAACCACTTTCACCCAATCAAGCCATTGTCGGTGTAGGGATGAATCTCAGTACTCCCCCTGTTGAAAATGCAGACCAACCGATCACCTCTTTAGCCATGCTCGGTTTAGCCCATGTAGATCGTTTAACTCTGATTGCGGAACTTTACACCGCAATTCAACAAGCAGCACAATGGTTCGAACATGGCAGTTATAATTTAGCTGAACGTTTTAACCATCATGCAATTTGGTTGAATCAACAGGTCGAATTTGAACATACCCTCGGTAAAGTTCAGGGGCTATTTCAAGGGATTTCCAATGACGGTGCGGTGTTGATCAAAACCGATCAGCTTCAACAATTCTATCAAGGCCGTTTACGTCTTGCCTCGATTTAAAAGAGTGATGATGCAATGAAAAGTTTATGGCTGGATATTGGTAATACCCGCTTAAAATACTGGATCACCGCACATGATCAAGTGATGGAACATGCTGCCGAGTTACACCTACAGTCACCTGCCGATTTATTGCTCGGTTTGATTCAGCACTTTCGTCATCAGAATTTAAGTCGTGTCGGCATTTCTTCCGTTTTGGATTCGGAAAATAACCAACGTATTCACATGATTCTCGACATTTTGGATATTCCAATTATTTTTGCCAAAGTGCATGCTGAATATGCGGGACTGCATTGCGGCTATGATGTGCCAAGCCAACTCGGGATTGACCGTTGGTTGCAAGTCCTCGCCATGGCAAAACCCAATGAAAACTTTTGTGTGATTGGCTGTGGCACTGCCCTCACCATTGATCTGGTCGAAGGATTGCAACATCTGGGCGGCTATATTCTGCCAAATTTATATCTACAACGAGATTCGCTGATTCAAAATACCAAAGGCATTAAAATTCCAGACTCTGCTTTTGATAATTTAAAACCTGGTCATAACACAGTGGATGCAGTACATCACGGCATCTTGCTCGGCTTGATCAGCAGCATTGATCAAATTATGCAACAATCGCCGAAGAAGCTGATTTTGACTGGTGGCGATGCGAGCTTATTTGCAAAATTCCTTAGCCACTATCAACCGCAAGTTGAATCTGATTTATTACTCAAAGGCTTACGCCATTATGTTCAACTAAACTCAGCTTTCAGCAAAGTTTGAACAACTTGCAATAATTGAGGGAACTCACTAAACCCATCTTCTGTACGAAAATGCCCAGCTTGAACCACCTCAATCAGTTGGGCATTGAGTAAATTTGAAAATTTAAAGGTGAGTGGCACAGGAACCACTGGATCATTACTGGAAAAGAACACCAGACGTCTTTGAATATTGACACGCAATAAACCACTCTCAAAATGAGAGTGTTCAAGAAGACTGTTGAACTCAGGATGTTTTAAGATAGGATCATGAAAGCCGGCAATAAAAATACCTGCTTTTACGGCATGCTGCTTGAGTCGTTTGGCGAGAAATCGAGCTACAGCCACACAAGACAAGCCATGTGCCACCACAATACTCTGTTCATTTAACCCCTTGAGCTGTGCATCCAAGCAAGTTTGCCAAATCTCTGCTTCAGGATGATTAGCATCCGCAAGAAAAACCCGTTCAACGAAAATATCCTCACTTTTCAGTTGTTGTTCTAACCATGCATACCAATGCTGTTCTGGATCAGCATTTTCACAATGCAGAATAAATACGCTATTTTTTGAATTATGTGACATATTTAACACTACTTTTTAATGTAAAACATAGACTTATTTTTAATTTTCTTCTTTTTAAAGCACCTTGAATGTTGACATTTTGTATTAAATTTATACAACACACCCGCATTAAAAAAGGCGCATCACGCGCCTTTTTAGGAAGTATAGAACTTACTTTTTCTGGTCATTGCTGCCAAATAAAGGGCCCATATTTCCACCGCCACCAAATTGCTTTTGCATATTGCCTAATGATTTCAACATTTTGCTCATGCCTGATGGATTGGCGAATTTCTTCATCATCTTCGCCATTTGTGCTTGTTGCTTGATCAACTTATTGACCTCAGCTACATCCATACCACAACCTGCTGCGATACGTTTTTTACGGCTCGGATTCATCAAATCAGGATTACGACGCTCTTTGATCGTCATCGACTGAATGATGGCTTCCATACGCTTCACTTGCTTTTCAGGGTTGGCTTTTTCAATTGCATCCTGAATGCCCGCATTGCTCATCCCCGGCAACTTGTCCAAGAAGCCCATCATGCCGCCCATTTTGCTCATTTGCTCAAATTGCATCAGCATATCTTCAAAGTTGAAGGTTCCGCCTTTCTGCAATTTCTTCGCCATTTTTTCGGCTTTTTCTTTGTCGATTTTGCGTTCAACTTCTTCGACCAAAGAAAGGACGTCACCCATACCCAAGATACGTTGTGCAACACGATCTGGATGGAATGGCTCAAGTGCATCTAGCTTTTCACCAATCCCCAAGAACTTGATTGGTTTGCCCGTGATGGCACGAACAGAAAGTGCTGCACCACCGCGCGCATCACCATCCGTTTTGGTCAGAATCACGCCCGTTAAAGCTAAAGCATCGTTAAATGCTTTTGCTGTATTCGCAGCATCCTGACCTGTCATCGCATCAACAACGAATAAGGTCTCGGTTGGTTTTACCGCAGCATGTAATTCTTTAATCTCGTCCATCATGTCTTCATCGACATGTAGACGGCCTGCAGTATCGACAATCAAGACATCAGCAAACTGGATTTTTGCCTGCTCAATGGCACGATTGACAATATCAATTGGCTTTTCAGTTGCTTCTGAAGCAATAAAACCCACACCCACTTCATTGGATACAGTTTCTAACTGCTTGATCGCTGCTGGACGATATACGTCAGCAGAAACAGTCATGACTTTTTTCTTTTGACGTTCTTTTAAGAAACGCGCTAATTTTGCAGCTGTTGTGGTTTTACCCGCACCCTGTAAACCCGCAAGTAGGACAACAACAGGTGGCTTTGCGCTTAAATCTAGTGTCTCATTTGCCTCACCCATCATCTTGGTGAGTTCATCATAGACAATCTTTACAAATGCCTGACCAGGAGAAAGCTGAGTCATGACCTCTTGACCGAGCGCTTCTTCCTTCACCTTCGCGATAAATTCACGAGTTACAGGTAACGCCACATCGGCTTCAAGAAGCGCCATACGTACTTCACGTAGGGTATCTTTAATATTGTCTTCGGTCAGCTGCCCTGAGCCAGTAACATTTCTTAAACTCTGTGTGAGTCGTTCTGTTAAGGTATCAAACATTGCGAAATCCGCTTAAAATGGCTAGTTGCAAAAAAATCTTTCTTAAAATAGAAAATTTATGCGTAAGATGCTATAGGATACTGTAGTTCGAAGCGAATTTATATCTTATATGGTGAATATTATTCATCCTCCTAAAAAAGGTTTGACATGATCAGTCTCCCCTTGGTTTACACAATTTTGGCACTCATCGCCTATACCAGTTCATTTTGGTATTTATTTATTCGATTGATGTCAAAACGTAGTCCAAATCTTTGGTGTTATGGTCTGATGGTTGGATTAGGCTTGGTACTGCATAGTACTGTGCTCTACCAAGACATGATGACGCCAATTGGGGTGAACTATGATGTCTTTAACCTGATGTCATTTACTTCAGGGCTGATGTTAGCGCTGAGTTTGATTTTGAGCCTGATCCGCCCAATTCTGCCATTGAACCTGATCGGTACACCTGTTGCTGCCTTTGGCCTAATCTTGGGCTTTGCCTTTAGCCAACCCAATCAAATTATTGAACAGCATAGCTTGGGCTTAGATTTACACATCATTCTCTCTCTATCTGCTTATGCAGTGCTACTGATGGCCACCATTCATGCGGTATTGTTGTGGTTCCAAGATCGAGAACTAAAAAAGAAACAAAAACGACGGATCTGGGTCAACTTATTGCCGCCCTTCCAAGTGATGGAATCCCTGCTATTTGACTTGATTATCACTGGTTTTGGTCTGCTGACAGCAGCCTTGTTGTTTGGTTTCTTTACCATTGATAACTTCTTTGCCCAGCATCTGGCACATAAAACCGCCTTTAGTATTATTTCATGGTTCTTATATGGCGCCTTGCTCATAGGACATTACAAATTCGGCTGGCGTGGACGCAAAGCCATTCGCTTTACCATTACTGGTTTTGTCCTGCTTGCCATTGGTTTTATGGGCAGTAAATTTGTATTAGAAATGATTTTAGGGCGCTAGTTTTTACATTTTAATAAAAACTAGACAGCCTATCTTAAAATGCGTATAACGCTGTTTTCGCTTCGCTAGGTAATAAATCGTGAAACTTGTACTCGCCCCAATGGAAGGTCTGACTGATCCGATCATGCGTGATGTGCTCACTCATGTTGGCAGTTTTGATTGGTGCGTGACTGAGTTTATCCGTATTACCGATAGCATCCTGCCAGATCATATCTACGATAGCTTTTGTCCAGAACTGAAAAATGGGGGTAAAACTGCAGCAGGTACACCTGTACATGTACAGTTTCTTGGCAACAACCCCGATATGCTCGCTGCCAATGCAGCCAAAGTCGTAGAACTGGGCGCACCAGCCATTGATCTAAATTTCGGTTGTCCAGCCAAAACAGTCAATCGCCATCGCGGCGGTTCTGTTTTATTGGATGAGCCTGAAACCGTACATCTACTGGTAAAAGCGGTACGCGATGCTGTGCCTGCGCATATTCCTGTTTCAGCCAAAATGCGTTTGGGCTACCTTGATGAAAATCATACGCTAGATAATGCCCATGCGATTGAAGACGCAGGTGCAAGCTGGCTCACTGTACATGCGCGGACCAAAGCTGATGGTTATACCCCACCTGCCTATTGGGAAAAAATTCAGCCCATTACAGAAGCCTTAAACATCAATGTGATCGCCAACGGCGAGATCTGGAATAATGCCGATGCTAAAGCCTGTTTAGCACAATCACATTGCCAAGATTTGATGATTGGACGTGGAGCAGTCACCACCCCTGATTTAACCCTGTGTATCCGCCAAAATATGGATCAGGCGCTTTTGTCTTGGTCAGATTTGGTTAACTTACAACTACGTTTCTTAAGCGGCCAATACAAGACTGAAATTGGTATGGTGGGACGTTATAAACAATGGCTAGGGATGATGACCAAAGCTTATCCAGAAGCACAAGCCTTATGGGGACAAGTGAAAAAAATCAAACAGCTTGATGAAATCATTCAGTATTTAAAACAAAGCTGATTGTTGTTCATACCTCTTCATTAAAAAAGCGGCCGAGGCCGCTTTTTTAATGAATTTAGTCGCTACATTCCACTGACTTTCATTTTTAAATTGGTTATTGATGCACCTGTCATGCCAATATTTCCAATCGAAGCATTAGGTAAGTTATTAAATGTCCCTGCTTGTTGAGCATTATTCGTACCTAACAAAACATTGTTGAGCTGTAAGTCAAATTTATTACTTGTTCCGGTATTTCCGAAAATTACGCCACCTTTATCCGTCGTCCCAGTAGGACCATAAATTCCAGCATAGAAGCCTTTTAAACCAAAAGGATTCCCATTATTTCCAGTCAATTTGAAATTAAAGCTTGCGCCAACGGGTGCAGTCGCCGAATCTCCAGATGTTGCATAATCCGACACCAACATAATATTACAGCCCGTACCCGTGCCACAGATCGACTCAATGGCTCCATCAAACATCACCATATGTCCTTGTGGAGATGCACCCATCTGAATATTCATGGTTGGCTTATTCGAAGCAAAAACAATATCAATTCCACCCACACGGAGTAACTCTTTTACATCACTTTTAAGTAATGTGCCTGAATTAAAAATCGTATTGCGCGTATAAGTGCTGCCATTCAAATTAGAGAGGGATGAAGAACCAGCGGTATAAATCGATAAAGGAGAAATTCGAAGCCCTGTTACGTTGTTATTAAAAGCCAATGCAATATTGGCAAATGCACCACCTCGGGAAGCAGTACCAGCGTCCGTATCAATCGCAGCTCTAAGACCTAAAGTAGTCTCAGCGCTACCATTCAAACCTGTCACTTTGACAGGAGCTGCTGTCGATTGTCCTGCGACACCAGCAATCACCAAACCTGCACGATTGGTATAAGACGGTGCGGTATAACCGCCGTAGGATAAGCCATCATTATCGATAATGGCCATTTGATCGAATTGAATATTTGCTTGGACACCAATCGTTAAACCATCCTGCCCTGTCATAGCCGAAAGACTTTGATCATCCATAGGCTGCATTGCCATTGATAAAGGACTCAACAGTAATAATGACAAACATCCAAATTTTTTGTTTTTATTCATTGTCCTCATCCGTAGACAAATGTTTAAAATATGTACTATAGCTTAGCATAACCTTTTTCAAGCACAATCACTTTCTTAGCAAGTAGACAAGTGGAACTGAATGCTTTTATCAACTGCTAGCGCCTAATTTCGAGGCATAATAGAAAATTGACTGGTCAAACGTCCACCTGTAATTGCCATTTCACCTAACCGTTGAGCACTGCCCGATGGAGAATAAAGGTTAATATCTCTGGTTCTAAACACACCATCAGTGGTCCGATTCGGGTTAAATGTCAGTCCTGCATTAAAACTTGCCACACCTTCGCCAGCGCTATTTCGATTAATTTGAATTGCATTATTAAAAGCAATATCACCTTGTATATTGTCTAAACCTAAGGTTGAACCATCCACAGGATCACTAATTTGAATCGTATTATTGCTTGCTGCATTAAGTTTTAGATCACCCACAATATTTAGTGCGTTGCCTGTACCATCAGTTTTATATTCGTTATTCGGAATAAGAGAAAGATTCATATCGCCACCGACACGAAGTTTTAAACCAAATAATACATCACTACTTAAAGCAAAATTATTACTCGGAGCAACACCACCACTATAACTTGCGCCAGGTAAATATCCAGCAGCGACTTCCGCCGCCATAACAATCAACATATCCTTAAGTGTTGCGTTAAAACTGCCATTTTCTAGACCAATACTGCCAGTTCCTTTCAATAACATGTCAATGTTACGCAGTCCCATATAATAATTCTTCGCACCATCAATCACTAAAATTGAAGTGGTTTTGTTCCCTAATGCTTTATAACTGGCATCACGATCGACCCCAGTAGTGCTCATCCCCAATGAAAAACCTAACCGTGGTGTAGTCCCACTGTCTGCAACAGCCTTTTTTAAGCCATTTTTGTCAAAATAAAAGGCTTCATTTGCATTAATACGCGTGCCATACATCGCCATGTTGGCATTGAGATTATAAAAAGGTAAAGCCAGTCCCCAATTATTATCTGTATGTTCATTAATTGGCGCATAACCACCTTGAGGATTACTCGTAGCACTATTGGTAAAACGCCCTCGTCTTGAAATCGCTTGGAACTCGGCACCACGGATTGCCATTAATAAACTAAATGGATTGTTCGCCCCTGTCTCTTTATGAATATTCTGAATATAATCAGAATCTTGAGTCAAGAAACTACCATTACCAAACTTAGATGTTTGAAACACATAATTCGCTGGTAAAAATACAGATTTAGCATCAACTAAATTGATATAAACATTGCCTGTATCAAAAGAACCTCGTGTACCGAGCTGTAAACCAGTTAAGTTACCGAATTCAAAACCATAGGTATTTAATCCAGCCCCACCAATTTCTAAAGTCGTGGCTTTACCATCACTTCCCAACATGGAGTCACCATCTTTGGTGAATTCAGCTTTCATACGGAAAGCGATACCCGTGTCTCCCATGATTGCTTTATTATCGGTCGTCTTACCTAAAATATTGGTATTATTTGGATTACCATAACTGGTCCCATAAGTCGGATTCGCTGCATTATTTGCATTTAAACCACGTACCTGTAAAGAACCATTGACCATACGTCCATTTGCGCCAACTCGAATGAGTCCTTGAGCTTTGTTATTGGGTGCAGCCTGTTGATTCAATGGCGTATTGGTTGAATCAAGTGTGTAAGGAGAGCTAGGGTTTACATTTTTATTCAACATAATCTCTAGGTTTAAGCCTGAGTTTGTTGCTACCCCTGCATCGGAATATGTACCTGCAGTCACAGCACCTGTATCTTTAACACGGGTAAAGTCTACATAGCCATAATCGTTATTTGGTGTTTGAGTTAATGAAGCATTTGCAGCGCCGCCACTCAACAATGCATTATTTGTTTGTAACTTAATACCTTCCACGGCATCGACAAACATCACACCTTTACCCAAAAAATTAAAGTTAAAGTTCTTCAAAATTAATTGATTGAGCTGACTGTTTGAAGTCTGTCCTAAATAGACGGTTGCATTTTTTAAGCCAAGCTCCAAAGATGTTTGGCTATTTTTACTAAATAAACCATCTGTGGTCTTAAACTTTAAATCTAAAGGTGAGGTTGTTTGAATTGCTAAATTACCAATATCACTACTGCAACGGTTGGTATCACAAATCTGGAATGAATCAATTGTAATTAATGAGGGATTAGATGATAGCTCTATATCCAGACCTGTTTTATTGCCATTGCTGCCTGTATTGAGTTTATAATTTGTACCGAGCTGATCGCCTAAAGCATTTTTTTGTATTTTAAAATTATTCGCAACGGCTTTTAATGTTGTACCAGCAGCATCTGCGCTTCCACGACCCGCATTGTCCTGCCAAAAGAATTGATCGACATTAATATTGTCGTAGGTTGTTTCAATATGGACACCGTCTTGCCCATTTACACTGCGCATTGCACTGTCATCCAATGCTTGTAATGCATAAGCAGAATGACTAATGAAAAAAATACTTGCAGCCAAAGCATTAAGAGCAAAACTTATGGTCCGATGATTTAATTTTTTATTTTTCATCACTTCAATCCTTTGAAAAGTAGACTTGGTTAGCACCGTGGATGACTTGCATCACAAGAAAACATCATGACATTTCCTTGTATTGCTAAATTGCCATTCATTTTCAGTCCCATAAACCCTGTTTCTTTATTACGATCATAAACAGAAGGATGATCAGCAGCATATGTTGGTGCTTTTAAATAACCATATCCACTTGTTGGTGGCGTGGTCGGATTAGAGCCTTCGACTAGTTTTCCATTACTGTCATAATAACTGGTAAAATCATCTTGCTCGATGGCAAGCGCATTGAAACCAAAGTTTCGGATTAAAATAGGTTTTGTCGCATCCATGCTTAATTGCATTGCTGGTTTAGTTTTTGCCGCACCACCGTCATCATTGTAAATTAAATCGAAGCCATCCAAACCTAATTTTTGCAAATCGATGGTCCCTTGTATTCCTTTAAAGACTAACCAAACTTTATTGGCGGGATTCGCTTGCGTTGGATCACTGACAGGTTGATTGCCATTTCTAACAAAACGCTTATTTACAGAAAGTCCAAGATGGCAAAAGGCTAAATTTGCACAAACGCCACCCAAACCATTATCAAACTCATACTTTCCAGTTGTCGTGTTATAAACTTGGTTCAAAGACAGCTTCAAGGATAGATCTGCCCCTGCCTGCCCTTCAACAGCTTGAAGAGCATCATTATCCAAAACTTCTAACTCAGCATGAGTCCATGTCGCCATTAATAAAAGAAGTAAAGTTGAGATTTTTTTCATCGTATTACTCCCTTTATAGCCCAGTAGTCGTGATTTTAAGGTGCTGAATCAATACACCATCAATCACAGCTGAACCCATATTGTTCATTGGCGAAGCTGTATTTAGCTTATACGTATTAATGTCTGCATTTGGTTTTGTTGTATACCACTTCCCATCTTCAAAACGAGCATTCGGTAATGCTCCAGCAGTTGTTGGAACAACAAATTTTGAATTGGTATTGCCATTATCTTGTCGAGTATAGCCCGTATTGGCTGTGGTTGGATTATAGAGAGAGGTACTATCAATATCGACCCAATTTACCCCATTGGTTGAGTCAAAGCGTAAACCATAATCCCCATTACTTCCTGTTGTTGATCCACTACTGGTTCGATATTGCCAACGGTAGCCACTACAAAATAAGCCGCTACAGCTCACACTTGTGCGTTGTTGATTTTGCAATTGATAGAAATACTGGTCTTTCGATACCGCCCCAGTACTCAAAGAGCCAAAAGAAATACCAACGGCGTCTTGTGTACTATTTCCTTTAAATGCCTGAAGTGTTTTCCCTGCATCATCACTATATACCGTTCCGATACTAATACTACTGTGAGTTGCATTAGAACCCTGATAGGTTTTCCCACCTAAGCTAATATTACTACCACACTGGTATACATTACAGGTTGACCCTTTATAACTTTGATCTAAACCTGAATAATCGGTATAAATTTTCTTATAAATACTTTCTTTATTTGGAATTCGAGCAACTTCCAAACTAAAGTTCTTACCATCTGAACCCAAAATGACAGGTTGGTATAAGTTCCCCAAAACAAGGTTGGTATTTAAGTTATAAATGAAAATGCCTTCATTTGCATCGAAAGTAGGTGCACTACCGCCTTGAATCGCAGGTGTCGCCAAATTATTCGTATCTGTTGTTTCTCTCGTACTCAAACGTAGTACGCGATCATTTAGACCCGTTGGTGCGGTCCAGTTACCTGTTGAAGTAATTTTTGTCGTTTGACTACGAATACGATATTGAACGACGCCTGTCGAACCCGGATTACTCGTTTGATCAGGACTATAACGTGCTGTCCAGATATCAGACCCAGAGCCACAAGCAGTACAAGTTTGACCTGCGGGAAGTGTTGGTAAAGTATCTGTTTTTGTTGATGTTGGGGCATTCATCGTCATACCCGCTTTTAAATTCGAACCATCACCGCTGTTAAAACGAAATACGCCTGACAAGCCCAATGTATTGTTATAAAACGGACTCAATCCTCCTGTATTTCCAGCACCATTTAAAGTTTGAAAAACCTTTAAGTTACTACCATTTAAACTAAAACCATTCCAGATTCCCTGCAAACGCAGACGGTTAGCGCGATTGGCATCAATATCTGTACCAACTTGCCCCACACTATTGCCATATTGAAACTGATCCGATGCGCCATCAGTTTTATTAGGATTACGCACAAAGGCATCGGCCCATAAACCTAACTTTAAGTTATAAGCACTGGCACCAACAGGATCGGCTCCTGTCTTAATTACAGTAGGCGCACCTGTAGCACTCGTATTGTCATTATAATATTCATAGAGTGGTGCTTCCAAAGCCATATAGGTCACTACACCCGTATCTGTATTGAGCGTAGTTCCATTCGACGTAATAACGTCTGGTGTAAACGTTGGGATATTCGCTTCAGATTGAACTTTTAACAGCCATGGATTACTTGCGGTTCCCCAACTACTAATCGCATTAATTGCATTTCCAGTAGCATTTAAACCGACGCGTTCATTATTATTGGTTGTACGTGCTGAATTCGAAGCAGAAACCGCTAAACCATATAAAAATAAGTCGGCCTTACCGACAGCTCGATCTCCAGCATCCACGCCTCCACTCTTATTGGTATCCGTTGCGGTCAGTGAGAGTGGTCCTACAGGTACATAATTAATATAACCCGTATCTAATTGTCGATTGAGTAAGTCCGCACTCGTCGTCGTCGCTTTTTCACCCTGAAAAATCATATAGGTATTCTGAGGAAGTAAGGCAATGCCCTCACCGATCGTTTGGCTTAGACCTTCATCTGAGATTTCTTGCAATGCAAAAGCAGACTGACTGACACATAGTCCTATCAGGCTCGCTAAAACCGTCTTTTGAAATGAATCCATCTGGAGTATAGCCATCTTGACCTTCCTAATTACCTAGTGCTCCGCACCTACATTATATTTTTTCTTTCATCCCTCTGAGTGATTTTTAAACGCTGCTTCCTAGCATCACTCAAAATATAGACGAATCATGTCTATCTCATCACAGAATTTATTATGCCGAATAATTACACAAATGCAAAACAAACTGGCTAAATGTTACATTTTTCCGATAAGCGCATAAATATAAAGCAGCCTAAGCTGCTTTATATCGCAAGCATAAAGCTTAGCAAAACTTCAGTGAACCATAACAGTTAGGCGTAAATTTCTGGGTGGCTAACTCTAAATCGGTTAACCCCATTTGTGGGCGTGTCGCATTGATTAAATTGACTGTACCCACAGGGATATCACTACCAAATAAACAATCACTCGCTAAATTATTTCCACAGAAAATTCGACCTTGGTCCGTTTTCAAAAATGCACTGACCTGCCTAAAGGCCTCATTCAATGTTGCTTTCGGAATATCCACAGAGAGAGCGGGCTCAATAAATCCAATATCAATTGGGTTGGTAAATTCCAACCACCAACCATTCTGGGAAATAGAATTGTTACTGGTCCATTGGATATTTTGAGATTGGAGCGATAAAGATGCCGCAGTCCCATTCAGGTTTGCTTTATGGAAATAACCCAAATCCTCATTGATCGCCACATCAACCATTAAGTTTTGAATGGTCCCTGTAACGTTTTTTCCAGTTAAAGGAACATTAATAAAACCAAGCGCGGTCGCATTTGCATCAATGGTTCCAGTCAAAGCAATATCTCGAACCTTGGCTGTCGCTGTTAGTGGCGCATTGGTAATACGTTTTCCTGTAATCTCTTGCTGTCCTAAAATTAAATCTCCTTTTAGGGTATTACTACCGCTGACTTTATCTCGCAAATTTAAGTTATAGTTGGTTGTTGTAAATGGGATATTACCTGAACCAAACAATGTACAACATACCTCTCCTGAAATTGGATCATAGCCATCTGTTTGTTTTAATGTCCCTTTACCAGCTTCTCCGGAGACTAGACTATTGCCAAAACCATTCACATTGGCTATGCCTGTAGTCGGTGCAATCTGCATATAACCGCTGAGTGAATTAATACCACTCTTTTGTGAGCCATTCTCTAAGCCAAAAGTAATCAATCCCAATGCTTTTTCAGCACTTAAATTCAGCCCAACCACCTGACGAGTCGATGCTTTATCTGGATTCTTAATTGCAAACTCAATAAATGGGTTGGTTAATACCGCAGATGAACCCGCACGAGCCGCACGATCTGCCGCACTATCTGAATTTGATGTCGCAGAATTACCTAAACCACTCAGACTCAGATAATCAATATCGATGTCACAACCACCTGGCCCATTAACACCGCCACAACCCAACTGAAGCTTTTTAATATTTACATTGAGCTCCATCTCAGCTTCTAAACCGAGCTTATAGAACCCTATGCTTTTATCTCCACCCAAACGATGTGATTCTTTATTTGCCAAATCTGTTGGTGAAACATAAGACAAACTCATTAAAGCCTGCCCAGTTGTTGCAGACAACTCACTATCCGTCATACTTTGCATTGTATTGGAAGCGGCATAGGCTGAATTTAAGCACAAGCCGATAGTTCCCATAAGGAATATAGCTAAACCTCTACTTTTCATTCTCAAAATCCTTTTAAATCCTGAAAGTTTAAATAAGACTCTTATCCCCATAAGATGACTTATAAAAACGTAATGGCTTCATCCGATGCCATTCAATAACTCAGCTTAATATAAACTAAATTTTTGTTAAACCATAAACACAATCCGATAAAAATGACCCATAAAGGTAAATTGATTTCAATGCAGTAGATGATAAACAAGGACAGGACTTTTCTAATAGGAAAATAAAAAAGCAGCCGAAGCTGCCTTGCGAATTCATCAAAAACTTTAGCAAAACTTCAATGTACCATAACAGTTAGGTGTAAATTTCTGGGTGGCTAACTCTAAATCGGTTAACCCCATTTGCGGACGTGTCGCATACTGAAGATCGACAGTCCCAACTGGAATATCACTGCCAAATAGACATTCGCTTGCTAAATTATCTCCACACTGAATTCGCCCTTCTTTCGTTTTTAAAAATGCACTGACCTGCCTAAAGGCCTCATTCAATGTTGCTTTAGGAATATCCACAGAGAGAGCGGGTTCAATAAATCCAATATCAATTGGATTAGTAAATTCCAACCACCAACCACTTTGAGAAATAGAGTTATTATTGGTCCATTGGATATTTTGAGACTGGAGTGATAAAGATGCGGCAGTCCCATTCAAGCTTGCTTTATGGAAATAACCCAAATTCTCATTGATCGCCACATCAACTGTTAAGTTTTCAATTGTACCAGTAACATTTTTTCCAGTTAGCGGCACATTAATAAAACCAAGAGCTCTAGCAGTCGCATCAATTGTTCCAGTCAAGGAAATATCGCGAACATACGCTGTCGCTTTTAATGGTGCATTGGTAATTCGCTTACCTTCAATCGGTTGCTGCCCTAAAATCAAATCACCTTTTAAAGTATTACTGCCGCTGGCTTTATCTCGTAAATTTAAGTTGTAGTTGGTTGTGGTAAATGGAATATTACCTAGACCAACCAAGGTACAACAGACTTCACCAGAAATGGCATCATATCCATCCGACTGCTTTAATGTTCCTTTACCAGCCTCTCCTGAAACAAGACTTGTACCGAAGCCATTTACATTGGCAATACCCGTAGTTGCTGCGATTTGCATATAGCCGCTGAGTGAGTTAATGCCACTCTTTTGAGCACCATTCTCTAGACCAAATGTAATCAATCCCAATGCTTTTTCAGCACTTAAATTCAGCCCGACCACCTGACGTGTAGATGCTTTATCTGGATTCTTAATTGCAAATTCAATAAATGGATTGGTTAATACCGCAGATGAACCTGCACGAGCCGCACGATCTGCCGCGCTATCCGAGTTTGAGGTCGCTGAATTACCTAAACCGCTGAGGCTAAGATAATCAATATCTATGTCACAACCACCTGGCCCATTGACACCACCACAGCCCAATTGAAGTTTTTTAATATTTACATTGAGTTCCATTTCAGCTTCTAAACCGAGTTTATAGAACCCTATGCTTTTATCCCCACCAAGACGATGTGTTTCTTGATTTGCAAGATCATTCGGGGAAATATACGACAAACTCATTAATGCCTGCCCTGTTGTTGCAGACAGCTCACTATCGGTCATACTTTGCATTGTATTGGACGCGGCATATGCTGAATTTAAGCACAGACCAATAGTTCCCAAAAAAAATATAGATAAATGTTTATTTTTCATTATAGAAATCCATTTAAATCCTTAACATTTAAATAAGATGCTTACCCCTAAAAGATTCGCTTATTAAAATGCTTCAGTTTCATTTTATGATCTTAAAGTCATCACAATATAAACTAAAATATTGTTAAATAATAAACAAAATCCGATAAAATGACCTATAAAGGTAAATTAATTTCAATTTAATAAAGGTCAAATCATCATATTATTTTTCTTAAAAAAATAAAAAAGCAGCCTAAGCTGCTTTCATTTTATTTAAATTACACTAACAGAACTTTAATGTGCCATAACAGTTTGGCGTAAAGTTCTGAGTCGCTAACTGTAAATCTGTTAAGCCCATTTGTGGTCGTGTTGCATTAACTAAATTGACTGTACCTGTTGGAATAGTATCACCAAAAAGACAGTTTAACACCCCAAAGGTACCACAGTTAATTGGGTTATCATTCAAATACTTAGAGACTTGCGCAAAAGCTTCATTCAGTGTTGCTTTAGGAATATCGACATTTAAAGTTGGTTGAATAAATCCGATATCAATAGGATTACTAAACTCTAACCACCAACCATTTTGAGACACCGATTTGTTATTCGTCCATTGAATATTTTGAGACTGTAACGATAATGACGCAGCGGTACCATTCAAATCTGCTTTATGGAAATAACCGAGATTTTCACTAATCGCCACATCAACCAACAAATTCTGAATCGTACCTGTAACCTGTCTATCCAATTTTAACCCGATTGCATTTGCCACAATATTCCCACTCAGATCAATATCACGTACTTTTGCAGTCGCCGTTAAATTTGCAGTACTAATACGTTTTCCTGTAATTGCCTGCTGCCCTAAAGTTAAGTCACCTTTTAAGATATTACTTCCTGTGGCTTTATCCCGAAGATTAAGTGTATAAGAATCGGTTGTAAAATTAATCGTAGGTACACAAAGCAAAGGTAAACTACATACCTTACCTGTAATTGGATCATAACCGTCTGATTGATTCAAAGTACTTTTTCCAGCCTCTCCAGACACTAAGCTGTTACCAAAACCATTGACATTGGCAAGCCCTGTAGTTGCAGCAATTTCCATATAACCACTGAGTGAATTAATACCCGTTTTGGTAGCACCATTTTCCAGACCAAAGGTAATTAAACCCAATGCCTTTTCAGCACTTAGATTAAGACCGACCACTTGACGAGTTGAAGCTTTATCTGGATTTTTAATAGCAAATTCAATAAATGGATTGGTAAGTACGGCAGATGAGCCTGCACGCGCTGCTCGGTCTGCATCGCTATCTGTATTGGATGTCGCAGAATTACCTAAACCGCTCAAACTCAGATAATCAATGTCAATATCACAACCACCCGTCCCATTGACGCCACCACAGCCCAATTGAAGCTTTTTAATATTCACATTGAGTTCCATTTCAGCTTCTAATCCTAATTTATAGAAACCGATGGTGTTATCACCACCTGCACGTTGCGCCTCTTTATTGGCTAAATCTGTGGGTGATATATAAGACAAGCTCATTAAGGCCTGCCCAGTTGTTGCAGACAGCTCACTATCCGTCATACTTTTCAAGGTGCTCGTCGTCGCATATGCAGGATTAACAAAAACTCCGACCATCCCTAAAAAAATTATGGATAAACCTTTATTTTTCATTTAAAAAATCCTTTTTTTAATTCTAGATATTAGTTCCAAACAATTTTTTGCATCGCACTAACTGAGTAGACAAAGAATTAGTAAACTAATAATCAACCCTATATCCACTTTCACTATAAACCCGAAAAGTGTTAAATAATATACAATTCATGACAGAAATAGCCCATAAAGGTAAAGATTTGTCACAGAAAAAATAATAGTAATAAATATCAAATAGATCATTAAGCCTAAAGAAAAATAAAAAAATGAAAGAATTTGAGGTAAATAATTGCAGTGCCATTCACCAACACTTAGATCAAACAATAATCAAGACGATTTATAAAATACTTCATCTGAATACACGCATGCACAAAGCTTTGTGGGCCTGTTTTGAAAATATCCAATAGGATATTTGGGAAGAAATGATGAATGATGCAGAATAGCGCTGAAAATTAACAATCAAGCTTAAAGTCTTATATCCCCCAAGCAGACCACTCTAAGCAATTAAATTTTTTATAAAATTTATAACCTAGAGTTAACATATTAAAATATATAAATAAAAGCAGCCTAAGCTGCTTTTTACTACTCAATATAAAACTAGCAGAATTTTAAAGTGCCATAACAGTTTGGCGTAAAGTTTTGAGTCGCCAATTGCAAATCGGTTAAGCCCATCTGTGGCCGAGTTGCATTGATTAAATTCACGGTACCGACTGGAACGGTATCACCTAAAAGACAATTTAACGCCCCCAATGCCCCACAATCAATCGGGTGATCATTCAAATACTGAGACACTTGCGCAAAAGCTTCATTTAACGTGGCTTTAGGGATATCTACATTAAAAGTTGGTTGAATAAATCCGATATCAATTGGATTGCTAAACTCTAACCACCAACCATTTTGAGACACTGATTTGTTATTCGTCCATTGAATATTTTGAGACTGTAAAGAAAGTGAAGCTGCAGTTCCATTTAAATCTGCTTTATGGAAATAACCGAGATTTTCACTAATTGCCACATCAACCAGCAAGTTCTGAATCGTACCCGTCACCTGTTTATCTAGGTTCAGTCCAATTGCTCTTGCCACAATATTTCCACTCAAATCAATATCCCGTACTTTCGCAGTCGCCGCCAAATTTGCAGTGTTAATGCGTTTGCCTGTAATAGCTTGTTGCCCTAAAGCTAAGTCTCCTTTTAAAATATTACTTCCTGTGGCTTTATCTCGAAGATTGAGTGCATAAGATGTGGTTTCAAAATCAATCGTTGGTATACAGAGTAGAGGTGTTGAACAAATTTTGCCTGTAATTGGATTATAACCATCTGACTGATTCAAAGTGCCTCTATCCGCCTCTCCCGCCACTTGACTGTTACCGAAACCATTAACATTGGCAACACCAGTGGTTGCAGCAATTTCCATATAGCCACTGAGTGAATTAATTCCACTCTTTTCAGGGCCATTTTCCAGCCCAAACGTAATTAAACCCAATGCCTTTTCAGCACTTAAGTTTAAGCCTACAACCTGTCGAGTAGAGGCTTTATCTGGATTTTTAATTGCAAACTCGATAAATGGATTGCTTAACACGGCGGATGAACCTACACGGGCAGCACGATCAGCGGCGCTATCTGTATTTGAAGTCGCCGAATTGCCTAAACCACTCAGACTAATATAATCAATATCAATATCACAGCCACCTGCTCCATTGACACCACCACATCCCAATTGAAGGCTTTTGATATTTACATTAAGTTCCATTTCGGCTTCCAAACCGAGCTTATAGAAACCAATGCTATTATCTCCACCGATGCGTTGTGCTTCTTTATTGGCTAAATCAGTGGGTGAAATATAAGACATACTCAGTAATGCCTGTCCCGCTGCTTCAGACAGCTCACTATCCGTCATACTTTTCAATGTACTCGTCGTGGCATATGCAAAATTTAAGCATGAACTGCTGAACAAAAGCATTGCTAGATGAAGAGATTTAAACTGTCGCATGACCGACCTCCGTGTTTAAAACATCCATATTTGTTTATTTTTATAATGTCTTATATCAACCACAGACAGGGTTCTAATCTATTTACACGCTGTGAGCTGGTATAAAAACAAATCGTTTTTTAATTATATTTTAATTATTATTAAATACAAGTTTAATTTAACTTAACAAATTAGGCCATAAATATTGTATTTGTTTAAACAGATCACATAAAAAAAAGCTCACCCTATTTTCACAGAGTGAGCTTTTTTTTATGTATCGTTATTAAGTTTTCGGTAAAGTCACACCTGTTTGACCTTGATATTTACCGCCACGATCTTTATATGAGGTTTCACACACTTCGTCGCTTTCAAAGAACAACATCTGTGCAACACCTTCACCCGCATAAATACGCGCTGGCAAATTGGTTGTATTTGAGAACTCTAGGGTAACGTGACCTTCCCACTCAGGCTCTAACGGCGTTACGTTCACGATAATCCCGCAACGCGCATAAGTCGACTTACCTAAGCAAACAGTTAAAACATTACGTGGAATACGGAAGTACTCAATCGTACGCGCCAAAGCAAATGAGTTCGGCGGAATGATACATACATCAGATTCGATATCGATAAAGCTTTTGTCATCGAAATTTTTCGGGTCAACAATTGCTGAATGAACGTTAGTGAACACTTTAAATTCACGTGCACAACGGACATCGTAGCCATAGCTCGATACCCCATAAGAAATCAACTTTTCTCCGTTTTCATCAAAACGAACTTGATTCTCTGCATAAGGTTCAATCATGCCGTGTTTTTCGCTCATTTCACGAATCCAACGATCAGATTTTATTGCCATGACTTTTTATCCATAGACGAAGTTAATAATTGGCGAGTACTTTAACGTAAAATGGTATCAATGAAAACAACAGCACTATCCTGTTATAGGGATAACGCTGCCAAAGTTATAAATTGATTAATGCTGAATAGCTAATCGGAATGGCAAAAGCCATCAGAACGACAGACGCAGTGCGCTGTAATTTTGATTGAGATAACCATGCAACTTTATTGGTTGCTAACATTGCACCGACAGAAATCCAAAATAATGCAATGGGCAAAATCAAGCCGACAAAAGTACTCATATGTGCCATGTAAATCTCTTGGCTTTTCCATGCAGCAACGGGAAATATCGCTGAAGCAAATAACAATGCTTTTGGATTAAGCAAGGTTGCACATAACAACTCTCTAGGTCGAATGGTCGGTTGATTTAAAGCCACTTCTTGGTTGGCAGTGCGCCATAATTTAATCGCAAGAAAGACGATATAACCCGCACTTAATAATTTCAGAAAAATCGGTAAAGCTGGTAAGGTGGCAGAAACTTTACCAATCAACATTCCCCATGCACTAATTGCAATGATATAGCCAACCGCTTCCGCTGGAATCAATAATAAAGATCGACGCAAGCCCACCTGAATACCAGAAGATGCCAATAAGGTGTTGGTAGGGCCAGGAGTCAGCAAAATGGTAATGACTAAACCAATAAAGAACCATGAAATCATTGAATGACCTCACTAGAAGATATTTTTCAGATTAATCCAATTCACAAGCCATAGCAAAAAAACAACTGTAAACAGTTATGACCAAAAACAATATAAACAACTGTTTTAACTATATTTTATGAATTACAAGTTGACTCTACTCAACAGTCACAGCATAAAAACCGTCTATTTAAAATACAAGAAATGTAAGCTATTCATCGGAGGCCTATGATTAGTGCAATAATGTCTGTCAGTATTTTAAGTTTTCACTAAGTAAATCGTGTTATTTTCTATACAATTTCCTGTTTATCTGTTCAATTGGGTTTATTTCCGCGTTTATGCCTAAGCAATTCTTTCACAAGTGGCTGCCTTCATCAGAGAAAGTCGCGAGCTTAAAGCTGATGAAAATTTTTGGTGACCGCGCCTTGAATCCATTGCTTTGGTATGTGAATCGTCGCTCAATTGCAAAAGCCATGTTTATAGGCACCTTTTGGGGAATTTTGCCTGTTCCATTTCATAGCTTATTCATCATTTTAACGGTGTTATTTTTTGAAGTGAACTTGCCGATTGGCCTCTGTATGGCATGGCTCACCAATCCGTTTACCGTGGTGCCAATTCTTTATTTGGGCTTTTGGTTTGGGACAAAAATTTATCACGTCAATATGATCAATAAAGAGATGTTGCTTGGAGTGTTACATCAGATTTTAAACTGGATTAAAAACTTTGGGCATGGTCATATAGATTTTAGTTTGGCCAAGATCTTAGTTTCTGGCCTAATGATTGAAGCTGTTTTATTTGCCATTTTATTTTATTTAGCGACTCACCTGCTGTGGCGCTGGATCGTGATTCGCAGCTGGCGCAAACGTGAAAAACAACAGCGAGAAGAAACCATTTAAATGATTTCTTCTCGATCACATTAATTATTTAGCGTCTGCTTTCGCCTTCATATATTGCTCAGCCACCTCAAGCGCATAGTCCTGACACGCTTCGCCTGTTGCAGGGTCATAGGCACCATTATTGGTAATATTATTCGATAAGATACGCACCCCAAGGAATGGTACTTTGAACTGTTGCGCGATTTGCGCCACCGATGCTGCTTCCATTTCCTCTACAGAAGTTCCGTATTTGGTATGGAAAAAGTTGATACGATCCAGTTCATTATTCCAGGTATCTGCTGAACCGATAGTGCCTTCAACGACTTGTCCTTTGCTGTAATGCACTTTAGCTTTATAGGCAGCGACCAGTAACTCCTTATCCCCTTCGAATTTACGAATCGCAATCGGTTCTGGATCAGACTCATCTTCTGGTAAGACATCAAAGGCTTCATTCCACTCCAGTGAATTAGAACCACCACCAATTGGCTTATTTGGGGTTTTAAATGCACCAATATTGGTGGTGTATTTGCCCAGTACAATATCAAATACCTTTAAGTCTGGATCATGACCACCCGAAGTACCCTGATTGATAATCGCAATCGGTTGATAATGCTGAATTGCAATGGCAGTCGCTGCGGCCGAGTTGCTCATGCCCATACGGGTTTTAGACACCACCATTGGATAGCCTTTATAAGTGCCTTTCCAGAATTTCCAGCCGCCGATAGTTTCTACAGTCACATTGTCTAGTTTTGATGCCATTCGCTCTGATTCAACTGGTAATGCACCTTGGATCACAATCGGCTGTAATTTCGCTTGTTCTTGAGGTTGAGTCGAATTTGAATTGCCATCACCATTACATGCCCCTAAAAATAGAGCCGTACATACACTGGCGATACCGATAAAATATTTAACTTGCATCATTAACCTGTCTTAAAAAAGAAACCCTATACAAAGCAAGTAACGTACCTACTTTGCTGTTAAGGTGAGTTTTGAAATGGACTAAATAAAAAGTGATTTACTTTAGAAAGCAAAAACCCAACATCAGCATGTTGGGTTTTCTGTGTACTTAGAAAATACGTTTATCGTCTTTCTGACGTTTTGGTAACTTCTCCATTTGTTGCAACACAGCTTGTGCAATATTGAGATAACTGTCTGCGGCTGCATCTTTTGCGATCACACTTGGTGTGCCTTTATCTGCATGTTCACGGATTTTAGCATCTAAAGGTAGATGACCAAGTAAAGGAATATGATATTGCTCAGATAACAGATCACCACCGCCTGTGCCAAAAATCTGCTCTTCATGACCGCAATTTGAACAGATATGCGTGGACATATTTTCAATCACACCAAGTACTGGAATATTCACTTTATTGAATAATTCAATACCCTTGGTTGCATCCATTAACGCCACATTTTGCGGCGTGGTCACAATCACTGCACCCGTCACAGGAATACGTTGTGCCAGAGTCAGTTGGATATCGCCTGTACCGGGTGGCATATCAATCACCAGTACATCTAGATCAGGCCATAAAGTCTGATTGAATAACTGCATCAATGCACCTGTTGCTTTCGGGCCACGCCATGCCACAGGTGTATTGTGGGCACCAATTAAATGCCCAATCGACAGTACCGCCATGCCATACGCATCTAAAGGTACGAAGTGCTCATTTTCAATCTGTGGCGTTCTACCGGCATTACCCAACATGGTTGGAATGCTTGGACCATAAATATCGGCATCCAACACACCGACTTTTAGACCGAGTTGTTGCAATGCAAGTGCCAGATTCACCGTGGTGGTTGATTTACCTACTCCACCTTTACCAGATGAAACCACAATCACATTTTGAATACGTGGATGTGCTGCTACATCGCGTTGTTGTGGTGCCGCTTTTTGAATCGGTGGATTGTTCGGATCAGCTTCTGCTTGAGGAGAAGCATCCATCACAGGGGGTAAATTGCTATTTCCTGCTTTTGGCTTAGATGAGCAACTATGGCCAGCCTCACCATGTGCCGCATGTTTTTGTTGAATAATATGTAAGTTTAATTCTTGGATACCACACTTTTCCAAAGCTTCGGCCAGTTCATCATGGATTTGCTGTAAATGATCTTTTTCTTCAGGAAAGGTATTCACAGTAAGTTGTAAAATACGACCTTGTACATTGACTTGGCTGATACGATCTTTCAGCGCATTGTCTGAATGTGGCAGTACATAACTTTGTAGAACTGTTTGAATCTCGTCTTCCTTCACTTCTTGTGCTGGTGAAAAAACAGATTTTAAGGAAGAAAGCCACGACATTTTGTTTACTCCAAAAACAGATCAACATTTCACTGAGTTTGGCTAGTTTAGCAGTATTGAAGAATGGACGCTCATATCAAAACAGATAATTGCTCATTTTTTATAGCAACTTTTCTGCTTTAAATTTCAATCTGCAGCAACTGATACTTGTCACAGGATCGGGTTATATTGTTAAGCTAATCATGCCGATGATAAAAAAATACCAGATTGTTCTTTTATCATATGCTGTGCCACATGATGCTTATGCTTAACTTGGGAGGGTTTAATGACACGATATTATTTAGTGATATGTAGTTTATTTGCTTGCTTCCCGCTATTTGCCCAAGAATCGATTCATCGTGCTGTTTATCAATTGCCGCCACAAACAGAAATCGTGGTAAATAAGCACAAAGATCAAGCTGCGTCATCGGAAATTAAGGTCTCGATTCGAATTAGCCCAGAAAAAAACGGATTAAAGATTCAACTATTCAAAGCAAGCAATTCAGACATACTTAATCGCCATGCCTTAGCGCTTGCGCAACAGATAAAGCCAGAGGATTTACCTACTCAGGAGACCTCGGCAGAACAGCGTGATCACACGAACAGACGCCTGTTCTCAAACTATGAGCAAGTTTATTCTTTTATTTCCATGCAAGATCAAGCTGTTACACAACGTATTCGACGGGTTGCCTCACCGTCTTCCTTAACTGAAATGGCCTGTTTGCTTTTACAAAAAAGTGTTCCATTAGAAGGTGAATCTTTCAGATTGAATGTAAAACTCTACATAGATAAAGAAGGCAAAATACACCAGCAACAGACTCAGCCAGTCTTAGAAAAATCATTAATGAATCAGCTTTTTCCTGATCAAAAACGCACTCAGCCCTTTTATAAAATTTTCGATCTAGAACGCCAACAATATACCGATATGTCCATCAATCAACCCGTTCGATTCATTTGCACGGCCTGATAGACAACAATTATAAAAGATTCAAATAAAAATCCTCAAACATATCTTACATATGTTTGAGGAATATCTTTAGTCAATCCTTCGGTTAGCAAGCTTAACCTTTGAATTTATTGATGGTATCCGTTGCAGCTTTCTTTAAATCATCCAGCTTATGACTGGCTTGAGCTTTTAGATCATCAAATTTGGCAGCCGCTTCATCTTTCAATTCAGCAGCTTTGGCTTTGGCATCATCTAATTTATGACCAGCTTCTTCTTTAAAGTGATCAAACTTATCTTGAACTGCGTGTTGGGTATCTTCAAGTTTGGCCTTAAGATCATCCACTTTATTTGAAACCGCCTCTTTACCTTCAGCATTTTGCTCAGAAACATCTTTCTTGAGATCATCAAGGGCTTTTTCGCCTTTTAACTTTAATTCCTCTGCGGAATGCTTTAAGTCATCAACTGCTTTTTCACCTTGTAACTGAGCTTCTTTTGCTTTGTATTTTAAGTCATTACCCAATTCTGCTGCTTGGTCTTTTAATTCATCAAGTTTTTCGTTTGTCATGGTATTTCCTCACTCTATAGGTAAAAAACATATTGTTTGGATCAACCTTAGTTATACCGTGTTTGGAGTTTTTTTTTGCCCATTGCTGCAAATTGAAACAAATGGGATACAGGAAGATTCAATTAATTGCGGATTGTTAAAGCTATTCATTTTCAGATATAAAAATCATATAAATGAATAACATCCTATTTATTCAATAAAATCATGTCTTAGAATTTCATACAGCACATGCCAGCTTAAGGGATGCTCTGTCGCTAAAGCGGGATGCTGAAATTCAGACACTTTTTGCATCTTTAATTTTCGCATCACAGCTTGTGATTTAGCATTTTCCAAAGTGGTAAAGGCAACCACTTTCTCCAATTTCAATTGATCAAAAGCAAATGCAAGTGCCGCTTGAGCCGCTTCTGGTGCATAACCTTGTCCCCAATAAGCCTGATCGAGTCGCCATCCAATTTCCACACACGGCGAAAATGAAAATTGTGTCGGTTGGTCATGTAAACCAGTAAAACCAATAAATTGCTGGTTGTGTTTTAATTCAACCGCCCAAAAACCCCAGCCTTGCGTGTCGATAATTGATTTCATTTTATCAATCATGGCATCACTTTCTGCTCGAGTCAGGAGTTTAGGAAAATATTCCATCACCTGTGGATGAGTACCCATTGCGGCAAAGGAAGCATAGTCCTCTGCTTGCCACTGTCTTAAACGTAGTCGGGCTGTTTCGATCATTTTTACAACCAATAAATTTGTATTAAAAACTATTAACAATATAAGGAGATAGTTCGGATATACTTCCGCAATATCTCAATCATAGACCTCGTTGTCAGAATTACCTAATATGAATGAAAATGAACTTTTAGAAATTCAGCAGGAACTTCAAGCCCAAGAAAAACGCTTGAACTACATTCTTTCAAGTAAAAGAAGAATCCAGAACATGATTCTTTCGTTTGAAAAGGATCTTGCTGAACAGTTAATTCCAGTTATTGATCAGCAAAGTGACGATAAAGCACCTGTTGAAAGTAGTCTGGCGCTGACCATTTGCTGGAAATTTTCTAAAGCTGAATTTCCTAAAACCGAACATTGGTGCAGTGAACTCAGTATTACTGAGCTTGAGTGCAAAGATGAATTTACGCTGGCACTAAAAGCACAAGCATGGTTAGGAACTTTGGGCAGTGATGAACTTTGGCAGACACCAATGTTTGCTGAAATTACCCTTGATCCGAAAACGGGTGGCTTAAAGAGCTATCACATTCATTTCCTATCTAAAGGAAAGATTATCTCTTTACGAAAGAACTCTAAGCATAGTGTGACCGTTAAACAAATGCAGAGTATGTAATCCTTCGGGATGCATACTTCTCTGAAATACTGTCCACTTAAAGTACTTAACTATTATTTATCTAGAAATTTTTCTATCCCATTGGTTGTAATAAAACCTAACACTAATGGAAATAACATGAATACAAATGAGAGAATTAAAGTTGTAAATAAGGTCAAATCCAAGCTGTGAAAGTTTAAGAAAACAATGCTACTCATAACATAACCAAAAAATAGCAGACCTAAACCTTTAAGTAATTGAGGAGTTTCTACTATTTTTTTTGGTCTCCGTAAGAAATAATAGCTAATGAAATAAAGAAAGCTATGCCATCCAATTAAAATTGGAGTAAACATAATTATCGCCCCAACACCTCTAATCGCTCCATTAGAAAGTGTTTCAGAAGAAAAATGTTGTCCATAAATCAAAAAGCTCCAAACAAAAATCACCATACTGATAGTTGCAACTGTTGCTGAAATAATTGAACGGATACACCACCATCCAAAAGAGATGTTTTCACCATAGTAATTTTTCATTTATTTCCTTTTTTTTATTCATCATAAATATTAATCATTTACACTTATAACTTCTAAAGTTAACTAAAAGCACTTTTATACTGTTTCTTGCACATCAACACATAACAACAATTGGCACTAATACAACCCACTGCAAGTACGGGCAAAACCGCAACAAAAATAAAAAGACTCATGGCCAATGTTTCAAAATCAAAGCCCTTGACCTGATCTTCAAATAAAATTATCAATACTAAGCACATCCATCCCGTAAAAAAGACCAGACTGACTTTAAAGAACTGCACCAAATCAAAAATTTTGCTGGGTAATTTCAATACTGATAGAACAATGACGTAGAAGATAAAAGCAAGCACGACGAGAAATGGGGTGAGATACAGCATCACTTGCATTGCATTGCTGACCACATGCAATAAATGGTTTTGTTGAAAGTTTAAGAACAAACAATACGGAATCACAAAACTAAAAACTGATGTCACACTTGCGCAGAAAGATGCACAAAGCAAATGCCAAGATCTCATTATTGTTTCCTTTATTTATTGACCATGCAGCCATTATCAATAAAGGAAATGTGTTTTGATTGAAGTGCAAGTGAAGCTTTAATGAAGTTCTAGAATAATTAAAAACGAGGCTTGAAAAGATTTCACTGAATCCCTTGTGCAAGTCGGGGCCAAGTCATGTAAAATCATCTGCCTTGCAAATACGAATGAGAGAACAATATCCGTGCGTAAAATTTTAGTCACCAATGCCCTACCTTATGCCAATGGTCCTATCCATATGGGTCACTTACTCGGTTATATCCAAGCAGATATTTGGGTTCGTGCGATGCGTGCAATGGGCCATGATGTGACTTATGTATGTGCGGATGATGCTCACGGTACAGCAATCATGCTACGCGCTGAAGCCAACGGGATTAGCCCAGAACAACAAATTGCCAATGTTCAGAAAGAACATATCCGTGACTTTGATGGTTTTGGCGTACATTTCGATCACTATGATTCAACCAATAGTGATGAGAACAAAGCACGTTCAGAAGAAATCTATATCAAAAACCGTGAAGCAGGCAATATTGCCATTCGTCCTGTTAGCCAGTTATTCGACCCTGAAAAAGGCATGTTCCTGTCTGACCGTTTCATTAAAGGCACATGCCCGAAATGTAAGGCGGAAGATCAATACGGCGATGCTTGTGAAGTATGTGGTACAACCTATAACGCCACCGAATTAGAAAATCCACGCTCAACCTTGAGCGGTGCGACCCCTGTTGAGAAATCATCAGATCATTATTTCTTTAAATTGCCGAATTTCTCAGAATACTTACAGAAATGGACCCGTGACCAAGGTCGTTTACCTGTTTCGATTGCCAACAAACTAGACGAATGGTTTGAGGCGGGTTTGTCAGACTGGGATATTTCGCGTGACGCACCTTATTTTGGTTTTGAAATTCCAGATGCGCCAAACAAATATTTCTACGTTTGGGTCGATGCACCGATTGGTTATATGTCAAGTTTTGAGAACTACATCAAAACTAAACGCCCAGATCTAAGCTTTGATGATTTCTGGAAAAAAGACAGCGATAAAGAAGTCTATCACTTCATTGGTAAAGACATCGTTTACTTCCATGCGCTGTTCTGGCCTGCAATGCTTGAAGGTGCTAACTACCGTACCCCATCAGGTTTATTTGTGAATGGTTTCTTGACCGTGAATGGTCAGAAGATGTCGAAATCTCGCGGTACCTTCATTAAAGCTGAAACCTATTTAGAACATTTAAATCCTGAATATTTACGCTACTACTTTGCGTCTAAGCTGTCTGACAAAGTTGAAGATTCAGATTTAAACCTAGATGACTTCGTTCAAAAAGTGAATTCTGATCTTGTCGGTAAAGTGGTGAATATTGCCAGCCGTTGTGCAAAATTCATTAACACCAACTTCAATAATACGTTGTCAGATACATGTGCAGAGTCTGAACTGGTGCAAAGCTTTATTGATGCCGGTGATTCAATCGCACAGGCTTATGAAGCACGTGAATTCTCGGCAGCAATCCGTGAAATCATGGCGTTGGCTGACCGTGCCAATCAGTACATTGATGAGAAAAAACCGTGGGCACTTGCCAAGCAAGAAGGTCAGGAACAACAAGTTCATGATGTGTGCTCGGTGGGTATTAACTTATTCCGTCAACTTGCGATTTACTTGGCTCCGGTATTGCCAACACTTGCAGCACAAGTTCAAGCCTTCTTACAACTTGAAAGCTTCGACTTTGCATCACGTCAGCAAATTTTGCTTGCACATGAAATTGCGCAATTCCAGCCGTTAATGCAACGTGTTGATGCCAAAGCGGTTGCAGCAATGGTAGATGCCTCTAAAGATTCTTTAGCTGCGGCGGCAGAAGCGCCAAAAGCTGAGAAGAAAAAAGACAAGAAAGCCGAGAAAAAGCCTGAGCCAAAAGTAGGTGAAGCTGAAATCATTGGTATTGAAGATTTCATGAAAGTCGATATTCGTGTAGCAAAAGTATTAGAAGCTGCAACAGTTGAAGGTTCTGATAAATTGCTACAACTAACTTTGGATGTCGGTGAAGCTGAACCGCGTAATGTGTTTAGTGGTATTCGTGAGTTTTATCAGCCAGAAGATCTAAAAGACAAATTGGTGGTGATGGTGGCCAACCTTGCGCCACGTAAAATGCGTTTTGGTATTTCTAACGGTATGGTACTTGCAGCAGGTAATGGCGAAGGGGTTTGGGTGATTTCACCTGAATCTGGCGCAAAACCGGGTGATAAAGTGTCTTAAAAATCAAATATGCATTGCCCTAAAAACTAGATTCATTTAGGATTTAGGGCAAATTTTCTTTTTTATAAAAATATAAATATGCACTTATGTTATCAAGTTAAAGCAGATCATCGAAAACCAAATTGGAAACCTAAAGTTAAGAGCTTATGGACTGCAACTGAATATCATGAAATTGATATTTTTAGTTATGGCTTAATAGAAAACTGGATAACGAGAACATCTAATAAAGAAATAGTTTGGTCTTTCCATCGAGATTCTAATAAAGATACTATTGTGAAAATAGGTGAAGATCATAGAAATAGTAAATTAAAAAATCTAGGTTTAGCTAAATTTACTAAAGATAGTAATAATACTTGGCATGGTTACCCTATTGATCCTGTAACTGATCCTGTTCCAGATGAAGTTATTCAAAAATGGAGTAAGATTATAGGTGTTAAGCTAGCTCAGCGTATCAATCAAGGGAAAGTTAACATATGAATTTTGTTAAAGTCAAAATTGAAGGTAATTTCTTAGACTCTTTTCTTTACTCAGGTGTATTATTTACTATTGATATTAATGGAACTCTATTTACGCATAGCTTTAAACATTTAATAAATAGTTTTTCTGAAACGCTAAAATCATCTAAAGAGCAAACTGAGTTAAAAAAATTTATTTTAAATCCATCACAAAGAAGTAATATTCTTGATACAAATACTCCACTTGAATTTATTATTGAACAAAAATTTTTAAGAAAGCATACCATTGGCACTGAATTAAATTTGGGATTTTGGCCCACAGATTTAGATATAAAAAATAATATGATCTATATTTCATCTGAGAAAGGAGTTGAAATTTATCCTTTTTATTGGAGAGATGATGGATCTGTACTTTCTTTCGAGAAGAAAAAAATCCTTTGGAACGAAAGTAAAGTCTTTGGAGTATCAACAGGATCATGGGGAAGAACTATGATTGCTGCTGGAACTGAAGGTGCTTTAGAATTATTTAACCAATATGATTCTGACTTTTCAGAATATCTAGGAGAAATAACTATTCAACCTAGATCTATATCGAATGGTCTTTGGATAGACTGCGAACTAAATAAATATTCAACTCTCTTAGTTTTAAAAGGTATAGATACTCAAGAAACATTGAACTTTGAGAAGACCATTTCAAAAACCCGATTACAAGAACAATTAGAGTCTAAATCTTTAGATGAAGATGAAAAAAGTAATCTAGTTAACAATTTAGTTAGTGATCTAGAAACCTGCCCAACAAACTTATCTTTAGATAATTCTAAAATAATTCAATATTGGTTAAATGATCACACAAATTTAATACATGGTATAGATAAAGACTTAAATAAATATAAATTTGATTCAAAAGCAAAAAAATGGATTGAACTTTACAACACAGATTCTGAAAAAGATCATAACTATAATCCTTCATCCATAGCATATATAAGAGAAGGAATGTTATTTGAAAGTCATGACTCATTATTTTACTCAAAAAATGAGTCCACCAATGAAATCGAAGAAAACTTTATTAGTTGGAGAACTTTTCCTAGATCTAAGAATTACATTAATCACGTTAACATAGTGACTGATGATTTTCTCGATATTTATGCATTTAGCAAATTAGATTTACAAGATTAGTTTTCAACTAAAATCAAATATAAATGAGAGAACATGTTAATGAAAAATTTGAACCTCCTATTACTAACCCTAACTCTAAGCACAACAGCCATCACTACCCAAGCTACTGAATCCACCACCCAACAACAAAAACAAGTCGCTGGTTACTACCAACTCCAAGTCGGTGACGTACAAATTACCGCCCTGCTCGATGGCACCAACTTTATGTCCCCAAGCTTGTTTAAAGATATTTCCCCACAACAAGTCCAACAAATCCTGAAAAAGTATTACGCTGATCAAGACAAAGGCGTACAGACTTCAATCAATGCTTTCCTCGTCAATACTGGAAAATCATTGGTACTCGTCGATAGCGGTGCTGCCAGTTGTTTTGGTGCACATTTAGGCTCGATTCTAAAAAACCTCAAGGCTTCGGGCTACAAACCTGAACAGGTCAATACTATTTTACTTACCCATTTACACCCCGACCATGTCTGTGGCATCAGTAAAGATGGGATTGCCAACTTCCCCAATGCAACCGTGTACGTTTCTAGTGATGAAGCCAATTACTGGCTCGATCCAAAACAGGCCGCTAAGCTTCCAAAAGACCAACAAGCGGGTTATGAAGGAACGGTTAAGCACATTAAGCAAGCGATTGCGCCTTACCAAGCCAAGCAACGCTTTAAAACTTATAAACTCGGTGATGAGATTCAAGGCTTTAAAGTCATTAACACGGCGGGACATACGCCCGGTCACTTTAGCTATGAATTAAAAACTAAGGGCGAAAGCGTGGTGTTTATTGGAGATATTGTGCATTCACATACTGTGCAATTTGATAAGCCTGAAACTGCGATTGAATACGATATTGATCCGAAAAAAGCGGTTGCTACACGCTTAAAACAATTTGCTGATTTTGCCAAGAATGGACAAACCATTGCAGCTCCGCATTTACCTTTCCCGGGCATTGGCCATATTTATTCAGCCGATGGAAAAAGCTATCAATGGATTCCTGTACACTTTAAAGATTAAGCTGAACAAGCTGATTTTAGGCAATAAAAAAGCGACCTTCTCGGTCGCTTTTTCTGCTCTATTATTTCATACCAAAGATCAGCTTTAATCCCAGCAAGGTCATGACACCACCCGCGATGCGATCAAATATCGATTTTGATTTTAAATAAACTTTGCGTGGGCCTTCGGCTGACAGCGCCACTGCAACCAGCGAGTACCAACCGGCATCAATAAAGAAACACAGCATTGGCAACACCACATAGTAATAACTTGGAATCTCTTTCGGTAATAAGGCGGTAAAAATACTGGCCAGAATAATCGCAATCTTCGGATTACTGAGCTGAGTAATCAGCCCTAAACGAAAGGCTTGTGCATAGCTCATCTGATTCACAGTGCCATTCACCGCTTCCATCGGTTCTTTGGCATGTTTGATAATTTTATAGGCCAGCCAAAGCAAGTACAGACCACCAAATATTTTTAGCGCGATATAGGCAGAAGGCACCGCCAATAGAATCGCTTGCAAGCCCATGACTGCAAGCAAACCAAATAAAGCTGCACCCGTCCCTGTTCCCAAGGCGGTAAACAGTCCATGCTTACGAGAAATCGCAATTGAGTTTTTAGCCACATAAATAAAGGTAGGGCCAGGGCTGATTGCCCCCAACATTAACGCCAAAGCAATTGAGCCTAAAATCAATAACGATTCCAAGTGAAACCTCTAGATTAGAATAATTTTCAAATATTAATTTTACTGAAAAAGTAGAGCGAGAAGATATAAAAATTTTGACTAATCTCAGCAATTTTTGAGAGCTCCAAGCCGATGTCATCTGATTAGAAAGCAACAAAGTAGAGCAAAGACTCAATTTATAATGAATATCAAATACTTAAAAATAGCATATTTATCTCCGCCATAAATCAAGTATCCGATTTTTCTATAAAACTAATTTTATGATCAAAATTTGTCATCCATTTTAGTGTAACTTTCATTTATTTTTAGCAACTTAAATCCCATAATAAAATTATGGATTAAATTCATTTTCATCAATAACGATAACCGAGGCACATCAGATGCAAACTAAAAAACTGAAAACTTTAGACCCTTCACAATCACATCTCTGGATCATTGGCGGCGGTATTGCCGGCATGGCGGCAGCAGCCTTTGCCATTCGTGACGCCAAAGTACCCGCCCAAAACATTCATATTTTAGAAGAGCTTGAGGTTTCAGGTGGTTCAATGGATGGTGGACATAACCCACTCAATCCCAATCATGCTTGGGTGACGCGAGGCGGACGAATGCTGACCGATGAAACCTATCTCTGCACATGGGATCTATTCTCTAGCATCCCCTCACTGGAAGATCCCAATATTTCTGTCCGTGAGGAATGTCGCGATTTTAATGAAAAAATTAAAACCCATGCCCAAGCCCGTTTAATTGATGCGAATCATGTGATTGCAGAGGCCGAAAAGCTCGGTTTATCCACCTTGAATCGTGCACAGATGCTACGCCTGCTGGCACTCAAAGAAGAACGGATTGGCAGCCGTCGTATTGATGAATTTTTTGATGATGCATTTTTCCAAAGCAATTTTTGGCGAATGTGGCGCACCACCTTTGCCTTTCAGAAATGGCATAGTGCAGCAGAATTACGTCGTTATTTCTTACGCTTTATTCAAGAATTACCCCGTATTCATACGCTGGCAGGGGTTAAGCGTACCAAATACAACCAATATGACTCGATGATTTATCCCTTACAACGTTGGCTGGTCGAACAAGGCGTGGATGTGCGCTTTGGCACTTATGTCACTGACGCTGATTTTGTTGAAGACGAGCAGAGTAAAGAGCGTAAGGCAAGCAAACTGTATCTGAATCTGCCAGAAGGCACGGAACAGATTATCTTAGGTGAACATGATTTGGCACTTTTCACTTTAGGTTCGATTACAGCAGATTCACGTTATGGCGGTCAAAATGATGTGCCTGCCCTAATTCGTGATCGACAGGATCATGGCTGGCGCTTATGGGAAACCCTTGCACAAAAAGCACCTGATTTTGGTCGTCCAATGACCTTTAATGGCAATATCGACGAACATAAATGGAAGTCCTTTACCCTGACGCTGCATGATGATGTCTTGCTGAAACGTATCATCGAATACACAGGCAATGAACCGGGAACAGGCGCACTAATGACATGGTTTGAATCAGGCTGGCATCTATCCATCGTGGTGCCTGCACAGCCGCATTTTGCCGATTTACCTACAGGTAAATTCACTCTGTGGGGCTATGGCTTTGAAATTGACCACATCGGTGATTACATCAAAAAACCAATGAGTGAAGCCACTGGGCAAGAAATTGTGATTGAGTTAATTCAGCAACTCGGATTCGACGATATCTTGGATCATGTACTGGCGCATAGTGATATAACCACGGTGATGATGCCCTATGCCTCTGCACTGTTTGCCTGTCGTAAAGCGGGCGACCGTCCCTTACTGATTCCAGAAAATGCTGTTAATTTTGCCTTCTTGGGCCAATTTGTGGAACTCGAGGATGATGTGGTGTTTACCGTGGAATATTCAATTCGTGGTGCCATGCTTGCCATTTATCAGCTTTTAGGTGTAGATCGTGAAGTTCCAGAAATCTATAACGGCTTGCTCGATCCCAAAGTCGGTTTAAAAGCCTTAGAAACCGTGTTTCACTAAATCATTTTGAAAGGCTAAAGATGAAGTAGATCTTGATGATCTACTTCATCCTCCTGATCAGCTCTTAGATCTATGAGCAAAAATTCAGTCAAATTTGCTGAATAGTGCGCTCATTCTTGCAGCAGCAGCTTGCCATTTTCTTTCAGTAATTTTCCATCATAGCTATAAATCATTTTCTTCTGAGCAACTTTTCGCTCTTGCTCCTCACTTTCTGGTGCACCCATAAAGTCAGGCATGCTCACGATAATTTGATTCGGCTTCGCTGAAACCTTGATGAGATCCGAACATGAACCAAAAACAGGCGAAACCGTCACTTTCTGATTCGGACTGATTTTCACAAAATTCAGTTGGATCGGACAACCACTGCCGCCAATGTCTTGCACCAAAACCACATCATCCATGTGTAGTTTATAAATGCCTTCTATTGACAGACCGTTATTGCCCTCAATTTTTGGCAACACCATTTTATGATTAAAATATAGCGTTTCTTGTCCAGTCTCAGGGCTGACTTTAATTTGAACTTGCCCATAACGTGTTTTCTTGACATCTTCCGCAGCAAAAGCAGTCTGTATAGCAACCAATACCGTGGCAGCAAGTACCCATTTCAACATCTTATTTTGCTTCATCATTTTGATTTTACTCATCACCTTGTTTAATGATTTTCGGTTTTAAACTACATGGATTTTCGACCTTGATCTCCTGAAAGTATTTTTCTCCGTCTTCTTCTGCATCATAGCCAAAATTAAACGAAGCATCGCTCTCATCAAAGAAGGTGGAATAGCCAATCTGTCCCATCTCGCTAAACTTTGAATCCTTTTTACTGATGCTGAGATAAGGCTTGAGTTCAGGTAGCCGGTAAAACACCACTTTGTCATGTTCTTTGTCCAATTGCTGTTTGGTCACAAAGCACTTTTGATCGGGTGACATTTTTAATAATTCAAAGAATTCCTGCTGCTTGTTATCTTGATCATACACCGTGAGGATATGCGGATTGCCAGTTGCACCCAACTGAAAACCAATCCGTTTTGGGGTGAATTGATAGGCTCTTGCCGTCTTATTCCATTGCGATATTAAGACCTTTTCTTGACCTTTATAGACTTTGATATAGTCACAGGCATCGGTTTTTACATTACAGTTTCGTTTAATAATTTTGACCTCACCCGCTTGGGCCAAAACTTCTGCTTTAGCCCATAGCGTGCTACTGCAACAGAGCACACTGATTGCTAAAATTAATCTACTTGTCATTTTATAATATACCCAATTGATTTAAGCCGTGGTCTAAGTGCCACAAGATAGACAGCTTATTCTGCTTAGAATAAATTGGGAATTCAATGTTTTATTGCTCGCCTCATTCACATGAGGCTGAAAGTACCAAATACAACACTTCACTGCTAAACGAACCATCTGCTTGAATACGATAATATTGTTGAACTTGATCTGCTGCCTTTTGCTGTAAATCCCGTATGGTCTGGACTGCATATTCAGGGGTTTGCATTCGCTCCGTCCAACTCTTGAACTCTAGATCTAAATATTGCTTTTCAACAGTCTCAACCCTAAAACCTGCATATTCAGCAAAGCGCATCCACTCCTGTAAACTATAATTGCGTACATGGCTTGGATCTCGAATCGTTTCAATGGTCTGAAAGAAGGTATCCATCACGGGATTTGAGTGCCCTAAAATATCGACAATAATCACCTTGCCTTGCGGCACCAATACACGGCGAATTTCCGCCATCGCCTGTGCCACATTTTGCCAATGATGTGCTGAATAGCGCGTAATCACACAATCAAAGCTTTGATCGGCAAAAGCTAAACTCTCCGCTGCACCTTGTACAGCCTTGACATGATCAAAGCCCTTTTGCTTGGCCTGCTGAGCCACTAACTCAACCATTGACGGCGTTAAATCATAAGCCGTCACTTGATCGGTAAAGGGTGCAATTTGATAGCTGACATGGCCACCACCACAACCTAAATCCAACACTTTTTTCAATTGCTGTGACTGGATCAAGTGCTGCATTTTTGCAAACTCAATCCCTTGTGCGTGAACACTACTGTTTAAATAGGCTTGAGATTTATCTTGATATTGCTGTTGATTGACTTGATGCTGGGTACTCATGTTCTTATCCTTGCGTTGTCGGTCTAAATTCAAAATAACCAACAACAACCAAAAATAAAAATGATCAATTTTATACAAATTAATAAAAATAAGTTATTAATTAAAGACCAATCAAACTGGCCGCCACGTTGATCGCCACCGCCAAAATTACGGTATTGAAAATAAAGGCCAACACACAATGAAAAATATTCAGATGTCGAAGCTCTGAGCTGGTAATCGAGACATCAGCGGTTTGTGCAGAAGTACCGATGATATAACTGAAATAGATAAAATCCAGATAATCTGGTTGATCGGTTTTCGGAAAATCTAGACCTGCATCTTGATGACGACTTTTGGCAAGGTAGTAATCATGTGCATAATGAATGGCAAATAAAGTATGCAGTAATAACCATGTCGAGAAAATCGTGCCGATGGTCAGTAAAATGAGTACTGTTTTTAAAATAGGTTGATCTTTGGGGACATGTCCCAACTGCACCACAATCGAAATAAAACAAATCACAATAGCGATCAGCACCACAGTCAAGATCATCCACTTGCCTTCATCCTGCTGTTTGGCACGTTGTAAAATATGGGTGGCGTCCAAGTGCCACATCATTTTCAAGGTCAGAAATAAATACAGCCAAATCGCAATATTCCAACCGAGCTGCAAGCAGGTTGCCCAATGCCATTGCGTGAACAGATGCAAAGCCCCGTAAATCAACAATCCCAAAGAAAAAGTCGCAGACAAATATGGTCGATACTTGATTCCTTTCACTAAACGATGGATGAATCCTTGCATGTTTCACCTATTTGTATTTTTTATGCATGAGTAATTTACCCTTATTTTTTAACACTGTATTGCCTTAGAAAAATCACTCAGAACTGCGATTTTACCGAAATTAAACAAAATAAAGTTTCTCGACATATTTACTTCGGACAAAAATGTCCGTTTAATTCACCCTATATCTCCCAAGAAATTTAGGTCATGGCAAAACGTCAGCAATTGGCAGCGCATAATCGTGATGAACTCCTCAATGCCGCCGAAGAAATCTTCCGCAGGCAAGGGGTTCATGTGCCATTACAAGCCATCATTGATCATGCGGGCGTGGGACGTGCAACGTTTTATCGTAATTTTGCAGATCGTAAAGCGCTGGTGGCTGCCTTGTTGGAACGAGCGATTACACGTTTAGAACAACGGTCGCAGGCTTTACTGGCATTTAATGATGGTTTTATTCGTTTGATTGAAGGTCATATCGAACAACTGCCGCATTTAGTTGTACTGATTGATTACTGGCGTATTATTGATCGGCAAGACCCAATCATGCTAAACATTTATCAAAGACGCGATAAAGCGTTACAGCCACTGATTGATCAAGCCATACAACATCAGCTTTGTCGTCCTGATCTTACTCCACAAGATTTCGGAATGATCACGGCGATCTTGGGGTCTTCATTTCAAGGACATCATGCCTCTGATCAAGTGCGCTTAGCCAAACGAGCAATAGAATTATTATTAAACGGCATTAAAGTTTAGTTCGGGAAATAACATGGATAAAAGCCCTCGCTATCTTGAGACACCTCCAGATTGGTCTGCTGATGAGCGCCCAACCTTACCCGGCTCGCCTGCTGCAATTGCCCATGCCAGACCAAAACGTCTTGCTTACTTCGTTATTGGTCTGTTTATATGTATTGCAGCCAGTTTAAGTAATGGTTTTATCGTTGCGAATTTGCCGATTTTCCAAGGTGAGTATGGCCTGACCCCATCACAGGCAGCATGGCTACCTGCAGCCTATGTGATGGCCAATGTCAGTTCCAACCTCATCTTATTCAAAGCACGGCAACAATATGGCTTACGCCTGTTTTCTGAAATCGGTTTGCTGGTTTTTATTGGTGTACTGATTCTGCATATCTTTGTCAAAACCTATGAAATGGCCTTATTTGTACGTTTCATTGCAGGTCTGGCTGCTGCACCACTGAGTTCGCTGGGGATGTATTACACCATGCAAGCTTTTGGTAAGGCGGATATGGCCAAAGGGATTTATTTGGCTTTCGGCTTTCAGCAACTTGGTCTACCTTTGGCTTGGATCATCTCGCCTTTTCTACTTAGCGCCAATCAGTGGGATGTGATTTATACCTTTGAATTGGGTTTAGCAATTTGCTGTTTTGCCATGGTGGTGGCATTAAAACTGCCTCGCAGCTTACGCTTAGAGGTGTTTGAGAAGCAGGACTTTTTTACCTTTGCCTTGCTCGCCCCTGGTTTTGCTTGTTTGTGTATCGTACTGACCCAAGGGCCTATTTTATGGTGGTTCAATAGCCCTTGGCTGGCTTATACCTTAATTGTCGGTTTTTGCTTGATTGTATTAGGACTTACTTACGAACATTACCGCAGCAACCCACTGATTATGACCCGTTGGTTAGCGGCAGGTGATTTACTCAGTTTTGTAGTCAGTGCCTTTGCCTTACGTTTGCTCATGTCAGAGCAAAGTTATGCCGCAGTTAATTTCCTCAAGACCATGGGGATGGGCCCTGATCAATTTGTACCGCTTTATGTGGTGATCTTTTGTGGCACCATTGCAGGTTCAGTATTCAGCGCGCTGACCTTCCATCGCGAACGTTTAATTTTAAATTTATTCCTTGCTGAAATCCTGATTTTAATTGCCTGTGCCCTGGATTATCACCTGACCAGTGATGTGCGCCCTGCTAACTTCTATCGCAGTCAATTCTTAGTCAGCTTTGCAGGTGGGGTCTTTATCGGCCCGCTGTTGCTGATGGGTTTTATGCGCACCTTACAACGTGGTCCACAATATGTGGTGACCTTTATTGTGCTGTTTTCAGCGACACAGAACTTTGGTGGTTTGGTCGGCTCATCCTTCTTCAACACCTATCAGCAACGCCATACCTATGATTATAAAGTGGAAATCAATAGCAATCTGGATCCCACCGATCCAATTGTTGCACAGCGTTTACAAGCCTATCAGCATAGTGCCATGATCAATACCAATGACCCTGTGCTGCAAAACAACCAAGCCTTGCAGAACCTGAATAAAGTGGTCACCCGTGAAGCGCAAGTCCGTGCCTATAACGATGTGATCGTATTGAACGGTATTTTTGCAGTGGTGTTACTGCTATGGGGCTTATTTAAATACGCACGCAATAAATACAAAACCCGCAAAAATCTGCAAGCAGCCAGTTAATCCTTTTTGATTGAGAAAAGATGATGTCAGAACAAGATAAACCCGAAGAGAATAATGCTCGAACCACGGAGCAAAATGAAACAACGCCAGTAGTAAGGGCGCCTGAAACTGTGGCACAAATGCCACCACCGCCTCCTCCGCCGACCAGTAAGCTAATCAAGACCAAACGCTCGACCCTGTGGTGGATGCTATTGGTATTATTGGTGGGTATCACCATTATCTTATGGGCGTGGCGCATTGGTCCATTCCATACAGCGGTTGAACAAACCGACAATAGCTATGTGAAAGGTAAAACCACCATCCTGTCTTCGCAGATCAATGGCTATATCAAAGATGTGCTGGTCAAAGACTTTGACCAAGTCAAACAAGGTCAAGTGTTGATGCATATTGATGCCACCACCTATGATCAAAAGGTCACACAGGCAGCCTCAGGTGTCGAACAGGCAGAAAACAGTCTTGCCAATCAAACCCAAGCCATTGCACAACGTCAGGCTGATGTTGTCGCGGCACAGGCCAAGCTGGATCAGGTCAAAGCACAATATGATTTATCTGTGGCACAGCTGAAACGCTACCAGCAATTGGGAGATAGCGGTGCTGCATCTAAATCTGAACAAGACAAAGCCGCGGCAGATGCCCAAAATAATCACGCCTTACTGAAACAGGCCGAAGCCAATATCTTGGTGGCACAAGAAGCCTTAAAAACGGCACAAGTGGCGCAGACAGGTTTAAAAGCACAAGTGAATAGTGCACAGGCACAACTCGACCAAGCCAATACCACCAAGGACTACAGCACCATTGTTGCCCCATTGGATGGACAATTAGGTGAGGTTAATCCACGCGTCGGTCAATATGTTGCGGCAGGAACTCAGTTGCTTTATCTGATTCCAACACAGACTTGGGTGATTGCCAACTTTAAGGAAACCCAAATTGCCAATATGAAAATTGGGCAAAAAGCCTCTTTCACCGTCGATGCGATGAATCATCAGAAATTTACCGGACATGTTGAGCAGATTTCCCCTGCGGCAGGTTCAGAATTCAGCGTGCTCAAACCTGACAATGCCACAGGTAACTTCACCAAGGTGGTGCAACGGATTTCAGTCCGTATCGCCATTGATCCGAATCAAAAAGGTATCGAAAACTTACGTCCTGGGATGTCGGTAATTAGCTCTGTGGACACCGACTCCTAATGCAAGACTGACATTCTCAATCAAATCCATTTACAATGTGATCAAATCCATTTCTCTTGTTCGAAAATGTTTGATCACATTGCTTTTCCTCCCCCCTATCAAACATTAGCGTTGCCCAGTTCGGTTCAACTGACGATTAAGCGTTTGGACCTGATTCATCCACAGATTTCAGGCAATAAATTTTATAAGCTAAAATACAACCTGCTTGCAGCACAGCAACAAGGTTTGACCCAAGTCCTCACATTTGGTGGCGCATTCTCCAATCATATTGCCGCAACTGCCTATGCCGCCCAGCGCTTTGGCTTTGAAAGTATTGGCCTGATCCGAGGTGAAGAACTTGCGACCCGTGACTTAAACCCTACCCTACAGACAGCACAAGATTTTGGCATGCAACTACATTTTGTCAGCCGGGCTGAGTATCGACTGCGCCATGAAGTGGAATATTTACAACAACTACAACAGCAATATCCTCAAGCCTTTATTGTTCCAGAAGGTGGCAGCAATGCACTTGCACTGCAAGGAACACAGGAAATTTTAAGCGAAGATGATCGAAAGAATTATGATGTGATTTGTTGTGCAGTTGGAACAGGTGGCACTATTGCGGGCTTAATTGAAAGCAGTTCAGAACAACAACAGATTTTGGGCTTTTCTGCATTGAAAGGCGACTTCCTAAAACAGGATATTCAGCAGTGGACCAAGAAAAGTAATTGGTCTTTAACCGATGCTTATTGTTGTGGAGGTTATGCCAAAACCACAACCGAACTCCTGCAATTTATGCAACATTTTGAGCAACAATATGCAATTCCTTTGGAACAAGTCTATACCGCCAAGATGATGATGGGGCTATTCGATTTAATCCAACAGCCTTATTTTCCTGAAAATAGCCGTATTTTGGCAATCCATACCGGTGGTTTACAAGGACGCTTAAAATAAAAAAGCCACCCTCAAGTGACTTTTCATCTGATCGAATCAAGTGCTTAAAACCAGCCATCACCAATCGGCTTATTGTCCATAAACACCACTAAGCCTTTGACAATGCGATAAATAAACCAGATTGATGCTGCAAAGAGAATCGGAATGCCAATGAGTACAAAAGACAAAATAAAACCAATGATTGCAGCAATGAGCGTGATCCAAAAGGTTTTGATTTGCCATTCAAAATGACTGGCCAACCATGTTCCTTTAACTTCATCGCGTTTCATATAATTCATAATAATCGCAGCAATACTGGTCAATCCCACAAAAATACTGGCTGCATAAAGCCCATATATAATTAAGGTATATTGTCTAAGTGAATCTTGCTGATTCGGCGGTGTGTCTTCTAAAAAAGTCTTATCATTCATTATTGTTATCCCCTTTATTGAGACCAATTTTATAACATGCTTTGATTTTAAAAGTATCTTTTTTAATCAAACAATCGACATACTCAAAAGGCTTTAAATCTTTTATAATTGCCCGCTTTTCCTCCCTTGAGTATTTCCCCATGGTTCATCAAGTTGATGTTGTTGTTTTAGGTGCTGGTGCATCGGGCTTGATGTTGGCTGCAGAAGCAGGCAAACGTGGGCGCTCGGTTGTAGTATTGGAAAAGGCCAATAAAGTCGGCAAAAAGATTTTGATGTCAGGTGGTGGTAAATGTAACTTTACCAATCTGGAGGTCGAACCGGCCAATTATCTGTCTGAAAACCCGCATTTCGTCATCTCAGCCTTAACCCGTTATACCAACTGGGACTTTATCGGTTTGGTCTGTGAATACGGCATTGAGTATGAAGAACGCAAACACGGGCAATTATTCACCCTCAAAGGCTCAAAAGAAATTCTGGAACTTTTACTTTCAGAATGTGACAAAGCCAAACAGGTTCAGATTCAAACCCACTGTGAAGTACAACAAGTGAAGGCTCAGGCGGATTCAAGTTTTATCATTGAAACCAGTCAAGGGACTTATCACTGTGAGTCTTTGGTGGTGGCAACTGGCGGTTTATCCATTCCCACACTTGGTGGCTCAGGTTTTGGTTATGAACTGGCACAACAGTTCGGACACCATGTCTTCCCAACTCGTGCAGGTCTGGTTCCCTTCACCTTCTCAGACCAGTTTAAAGAAGTCACCACCCGCTTGAGTGGCAATGCCTTAGATGCCACTTTGGTCAACGATCGTCATCAATTTACCGAAGCTTTGCTGTTTACCCATCGTGGTCTCAGTGGTCCAAGCTCACTGCAACTTTCGAACTACTGGCATGTTGGGGAAAGCTTTAAAATTGATTTCTTCCCAAGCCAAGACTTTGCACAATTTTTTAAAGACAAGAAAAAGTCACAGCCTAAAGTTCTACTACGCACCTTAATCAGTGAATTTACCGCCAAAAGTATCGTACTTGAATTACAACAACTGATTTGGGCAGAACAAAGTGAAACGCCAATTGGCAACCTCAGTGATGTACAGCTCGAACATATTGCGGCGCAATTGCATGCCTTTACGGTAAAACCATCAGGCACGGAAGGCTATCGTACTGCCGAAGTCACGCTCGGTGGGGTAGACACCAGCGAAGTCTCTTCCAAAACCATGGAAAGTAAAAAACAGAAAGGCCTCTATTTTATCGGTGAAGTACTCGATGTAACGGGACACTTAGGCGGCTATAACTTTCAGTGGGCATGGTCTTCTGCGCAAGCCGCAGCTCAATTCGTTTAATGCAATCTCATACTGCGGGCTTAATTCGGTATAGCCCGCTTCAGTTACGTTGCTCGGAAGAATTTGCCGCTTCTGAAGTTGTGATGTGCTGCGTACTTTCAATACTTTTCTCTTTCGAAGAGTTTGATTTAGCAACCACAAACTTATAAGCACTCGCCAAGAATCCAACCGTAATCCCTGCAATAATAATCGGTGCGAATACTCGATTTGGCCTCTTCATTTCATTCTCCTATCGACTTTTTATTTAGAGACTATTGATACTTGAGCGATAAATGAATTGCTTTTGAGGTCAAATTTTTTCATTAAAGCCTTTGAACCCGCTTAAAACACCCGATTACAATCCCAAATAACACTCAATAGCGCTGATACAAACAAAACGACCACCCTGCTTAGAGTGGTCGAATTGATCAAAAAAATCAAAGATTATTTTTTCTATTCATCCGAATACGGCGGTGTTGGTGGCGTCGGATTGACTGTATTGGTGGATGTTGGTGCCGTTGGACTCACAGGATTTGTTGGCGTAACTTCTTCCTTATGTAAAGGATTCGGTTGTTTTGCTTCAGCTTTGGCTTTATCCAGCAAATCGCTGAGTAAACGTTCCGCAGGTTGTCGTCCACCTAAACCAAAGGCCAAGGCAAACGCCACAGCAACTGAGCCAAGTGTTAAACCGAAAGCCAAATTCACAATCGAATCCGCAATACCCATGGCTTTTAAGCCCATTGCAATCACTAAGCCCATAATGAGAATACGGACCAGATTTGCTAACCAGCGTGAGCTGTTGTATTCACCACGTTGAACAATATTGGCAACCACATTGGCCAACCAGAAGCCGATCACCAGAATCACAGCACCAAGCAAGATACTGGCACCGAACTGGATAAACATCGCAATCAGTACACTGACCTGCTCTAAGCCAAGTCGGTTTGCTGCTTCTGAAACCGCAAATAACATGGTAAAGAAAACAATGAGATAACCAACCACATCAGACACACGGGTTTGTCCCAAGAAGCGTTGTAAATCCAGCTTCATCGGGATTTCATCCACCCCGGCCCCAGAAATCAATTCAGCCACTAAACGTCCCACAAAACGCGACACGATATAGGCCACAATCAAGATCAAACCTGCTGCAATAATTTGTGGTATTGCATACATGATTTGATTCAGCATGGCGGTTGCAGGTTGAGAAATCGCTTGGATACCCAAGGCTTCAAAGGCCACAATTAAGGTGGTGATAATAATAATGGCAAAGACGAATGAACCTAAGAACTTGGCCACATTGGAGTTTTTGAATAAGCCAACTTTTTCTGCTTGTGCTTGTAGGCCAAGACTATTACTGAGTCCCTCGACAATCCCACGAACAATTTTCGCCAGAATATATCCCACGAAAATAATGACAGCGGTAATAAACAAATTCGGTAAATAAGCAATCGCTTCATTCACCATATTCTGGACAGGAATCAATAAGCCCGTTAGACCAAGAATAGATAAAACAATTGGTAAGAACAGTAATAACACCAACCAGTAAAAAATCTCACCGATATTGGTACTGAGTGAACTGACACCGACTTCATTACTGAGCTTTTCATCCAGTTCCGTTCTGGCAAGCACATTGGTCAACCCCGCACGAACCAAACGTGCTACGATCCAACCAATAAAGCCCACCACGACTGCTGCCAGCAAGTTCGGAATGTAGGCCAACACACGACCCACCATATTGCTGAATGGATCACTGACCCCACTGATATTTAAAACATTCAGTGCGCCAACGACAGCAAGAATCATCACAAACCAGAACACCAGTTTGGAGACCAGATTTTCGATATTTGGGGTACGGCCTGTGGCAGAAGACAATTTATGATTGGTATCAAGTTTTTGCAGTAATTTTTTCACACCTGCTGCAATCACTAAAGCAACAATCCATCCCACCAATAGGATGACAACTGCAGCAAAAATAGGATGAAACTGATCCCAATAATACATTGCATCAAATCCTCCTCGATTGGAGGGGTCATTAAAAAATTCATTCATGTTGTTATCCTTATATTGTGTTTTAAATCTTGATACACATCCACCCAAGAACGTTCTGCAATAAAGAACATGATTTATGGATGCTTCCACCTTAGTTTTTGTCTATTTTCCAATCAATCAATGGCATCACTAATACAACAAAAAGGTCTCATAATTTTGCAAAAAAGCCCATTGATTCACATCAATGAGCTTTATGATGAATAGGTTTTGGTCTAAAGATATGCTTGCTTAAACATTCAGAATAGCCGACTGCATATGTGCCATTGTCACTTGAGCAGTTGGATTGGCTGAATGATCAGCAACCATATAAACAAGTAATGCAATCAGGAAGATTCCCACCATAATCAAAATATAAACGGGCAATCTTCTCTTTTTGGTAATTTCTTCTTTGCTGGCCACATGAGGCTGTGGCTTACTAAAATCATGCATGATAGCAGCCCTCATCCTTTTACTTTTCAAGTTTTATATTAGCAACACCGACTGTTGCATTGTGTGAAAAAGCTTCGGACTATCGTTGCACTGGTTGCAGAACTCTACTTTTCATTGGTCTTCTTTTTGTTTAAAATATAGGCGGTTTTAGAATGGGTTAAAATAAGCTATAATACGCGCCTCATTTCTCAACCGTTCTGCTTTATGTCCTATAGCCAACAAAGCATCTCCCTCGAATTAGACACTGATGTCACCCATCAATGTTTTTTACATCACACACGTGATGAACATTTGATTGGAATTATTGAGTTCAATAAGCCGAGCTATATCTTAAAATGGGGCGATTTAGAATACTTCCGTCGTCGTACCGAAGAGTTTTCGGTGATGCCTTTGCCCGACTGTATCAATGCCATGATTGTCGATATTCGCAATGTACAACCGTTTCTGGATAATGAGGTGCCTATTCTGCCGTGGCGTCTACTAGAAGAAGATTGTCCAGTACGTCTGGTCGTCCCACAGGATCGCTTGGAACACTATATCGGCTTGTTCGAGCCGACGTGGTTAACCACCGATGTCGACACCGCCATTCAAGAAATTCGTGAATTTATGGATATGTTTGTACATTAAGACGATCAAACACAACATCGTATTTTATTGCGTTTAACTGCCCGAAAAAAACAATAACAAGATAAATATCACGGTGGAAGCATGTAAACCCATAGCCCAATTTGCCGGAGACACATCCACATTGGGCTGTTTATGATAAATCACCCAAAGATACAGTGCACAAAGAAAAAACCATAAACTATATGCCGCAACAACCAATAAGGTCAGCCCGACCATGATATTTCGACCTAAATCGCCCCACCCACCAACGGAGGTCGTCGTATAACTGTAGATGAGTAAAATGCTCATGATGAGCATTCCTACAAAAAAAGCGATATAAGGAACTTTGCCAATTGCCTTTTTTCCGACTTGCTCCTCCATCCTATTCTTTTTCCTTATTCTTATAAAACAACTAAAAGTGATAATGTATTTGCTTTACCAATAATTCTCGACTGCAATATTGCCTTCACCACGACGATTCATAATGAGACCACGTTGCTTCAGCGCTTCTTTGGTATCTTCAACCATTTGTGGATTACCACATAACATCACATGACTACTGTCTCGGTTAAAAGACAGTCCTGCTGCTTTTTCTAATTCACCATTGCCAATTAAAACAGGCAAACGATCATGCAGAGCGGCATTCGGATCACGGGTAATAATTGGAATAAACTTAAAGCCGGTATGCCCTTCGCCAAATAAGTCGGCAATCTCTTGAATACGCTCGACATAAGCCAACTCAGATTCTGTACGGACGCTGTACACCAAATTAATCTGCTGGTATTTATTCCACGTTTCAAAGTCTTGTAACATCGACAAAAACGGTGCCAGTCCTGTCCCTGTTCCCAATAACCATAAATCCTGTGGTAAAGGTTGCTGATAACGTGCCAGCGTTAGATAGCCATAGGAAATTTTTTCCAGATACAACTCATCCCCAACTTTGAGGTGTTGCAGATTCGAGGTAAAAGCACCATCAGGTACCACAATTGAAAAGAATTCTAAAGTTTCATCAAAAGGTGAAGAAACCACAGAATAGGCACGTACCACCAATTCTCCTTCAACCATTAAACCAATACGGGCAAATTGCCCTGCGGTAAATTTGAAATGTGCTGGACGGGTCATGGTGAAGCTAAAAAGATTATGAGTCCAACGGTGTACAGATAAAACCTTTTCTACGCTAAATTTTTCAATTGACATGATGAGAACGTGGCACGAAACAGTGCGCTCATGTTAGCATGATCGAATAATTGATGGATACTCAAAACATTAAGGCTATTTAACATGCGCATGACATTACGCCAGTTGGCTGTTTTTGTGGCGGTCGCTCAGGAAGGAACGGTTACCAAAGCGAGCGATGCTGTCCGACTCACACAAAGTGCGGCAAGTATGGCCTTAGCTGATTTAGAAGATGGTCTGGGTGCACCGCTGTTTGACCGTTTAGGCAAACGATTACAACTCAATGATTTGGGACGCTTTTTACTCCCACAAGCCTTAGAAATTTTAGGTCGCTGTGAGTCTTTTGAACAAGCTGCTAAAGGTGAACTTCAAAGCATTGACTTACGTTTAGGTGCCACTCTTACGATTAGTGACTATTTAATGCCAGATTTGATGGCTGACTTTTTACAACGTCATCCACAAGCACATTTGCAACTGCAAGTGGGCAATACCCGTCAAATGATTGAAGCAGTCAATCAGTTCCAATTGGATCTTGCCTTGATTGAAGGTTCTTGTCATTTACCTCAACTGCAATGTATCCATTGGCGTGATGATGAGCTCGCTGTATGTTGTGCGCCTGATCATCCCTTAGCACAACTGAATCGCCCAATCAGCCCAACCGATTTTCTAGATGTGGAATGGATTTTACGTGAGGAAGGTTCAGGTACACGTGAAGTGTTTGATAATGCAATTTTGCAAGATCTGCCCGATGCCAATATCCGTTTAACTTTGGGGCATAATGAAGCGATCTTAAAAATTGTCGCAGGTGGTTTAGGCATGTCCTGCGTGTCACGACTCGCGATTGAACCGCTACAAGAGAAAGGTCAGTTGGTGATCTTGGATACCCCATTCTGGCAATTAACCCGCCCGCTGTATATGTTAGTGCATCGTCAAAAGTATCAAGGACCAGGTTTAAAAGCCTTTTTGCAGTTCTGTGAAAATAAAATTTAATTGTTTCGAAAATAAAAAACGCTTCCAATTGGAAGCGTTTTTTATTGGCATTCGATTTAGAAGTCGAAGCTGACACCCAATTTATAGGTACGGCCTGCACCTACTGTGGTAAAGCCGCTGGTGAACACACCATCCCAATATTTCTTGTCTGCAACATTATCAATATTGGCACGGAATGTTGTGTTGACCCCACCGAGTTTAGTTGCATACTTCGCACCTAAATCAACCAGGGTATAATCAGGTAACTTGAGTGTGTTATCAGCCGTTAAATATTGTTCATCAACATAAGTCGCAAAGGCATTGACGCTTAATCCTTCAACAAATGGGATTTGATAATCTACACCCACACCTGCTGTGAACTCAGGTGTCCCCTCAATGGTTTTACCTGAAAGATTCACACCACTTGAAATCGCTTTTGTATATTCAGTATCAATGTATGCCAAGTTACCGTAAACAATCAGATCTTCAGTGACTTTACCCGAAAAGCCGTATTCAACCCCTTTCGATTCAGTCTTCGCACCATCGGTCGTGATTTGGGTAATTTTTGCATCATTTGGATCACGGTAGGTTGAGTCCGTCAGCGTACTTGGCTTTTTAATTTGATAAAGTGCTAAGGTATGTAACCAACGCTCGCCTTGATATTTAGCACCCACTTCATATTGCTTACTTTCAAATGGTGCAAAAGTTTTATTATAGTTCGCATCAGTTTCTACACTTACCCTTGCCCCTCTCACCAAACCTTCCACATAGCTGGCATAGAATGAGGTTTCTTCACCAAAAGGTTTCACAACAATGGCTACACTTGGAGATAACTTATCATCTTTCAATGGTGGTGCATTCGTCGCGAGTGCCTTTAGATTCATATCTTGATAGCGCACGCCTAGAATGAACTGTAGCTTATCATCCAGCATGGAAATCTGGTCACTCAGACTATAGCTGACATATACATCATCCGCAGTAGGAACAATCTCTGGCCATGTATCTGGCATATGTCCTTCATTGCTTGGATTGTAAATATTGGTTGGGAAATAGACCTCTGTTGCCCCTCGCCCTTTATGTTGGCTGTATTTACGTTTGAGATAATCCGCACGGAATGCCAACGTATGAGAAATATCACCCGTGAAAATTTGACCTTCTAAACCCGCATTAAAAGTCGTGTTATGTTCCTTTGAACCGACACGATAATATTGTGCCAGTGCATCACCATTCGCCCCAATCAAAGCAGGATTATTCATTCCCATTGAGTTGGCTGGCAGGTCACGCACAACCATACGCGTACCAAATAAATGCCCACGATATTCCCGCTCATTAAAACCTGCACCTGCAAAGGCTTTTAAATTCGGTAAAAGCTTATATTCCCCAGATAGTCCCACGTAATTGGCACTTTGCATGCCTTCTAAATGTGGAAAATAATTCAATTTGCCATCTGGCGCAGCTAAAACACGTTTCAACGTTGAAAAGGAGATCATTGCGGGTGAGCCACCATCACGACTATCGCGTGTGGTATAGGCATCAAAATTAATTTTGGCTTGATCAGTGGTATAGTCGAGGGCCAAAACTGCTGCGGTATTTTTATCTTCTAAGCCATCAACAATATGTTCACCTTGTCCATAAGTCGCACTGACGCGTGCTCCGAACTCCTTATTTTCACCGAAACGACGTGCCACATCAAAACCTGATTTGTAATAGCCCCCATCTTCATACATAGCAGAGACTTGAGTCAGATCGCGATCGGCACGTTTGGTGGTTGCCATCACCACACCACCAATACTACCGCCAGGAGCCATCCCCGCGATCAACGCATTTGGACCTTTGAGTACGCTGGCTGAGCTTAAAATATCAGTCGGGGTACGACCACTTGGTGACATGCCATAAGAACCATTGATATTGGCATCTTCCCATGTTACTGGAAAACCACGGATCATAAAGTTTTCGTTTAAATGGCCACTGTTGGTGGTGGTACGAATACTTGGGTCATTTTTAAGAATGCCCGCAATCGAGTCAGCTTGTTTATCTTTAATCGCCTGCTCGGTATAAGACTGGATACTAAAGGGTGTATCCAATACCGCTTTCTCACCGAGTATCCCTAAACTGGCATCTTTTTTAAGTTTGCCTGTCGCATCCGTTTCTTGTGAATCTGCTTTTACGGTAATGGTCGGTAAAACTGTGCTGTCATCAGCAAGCGCGAACATTGGCAAAGCAATAAGAGATAAAAATAAGATATTCTTTTTCACGTGATCAAACCCCGATAAAAATTTGACCACAGTATATAAGATAAATTAACAAATGATAATAAAAATCATTAACAAAATAATTACTATTCATTTAGTCAATTTGAAAGTCTTATGATGAGAATTTGAATCCTTTATTTTTGAATCGGTCAGTTATGAATTTTTTTCTGTCTAAAGATATAACTTGAAAATCTACTTAGCGTATCAAATCTCAAGCAAGGCTTTACCAACGAGAATCATTTTCACAAGGGATGCCATCATGATCACCATCCATCTTGGTATTCGGACAGTTTTTATTAAAGAATTCAGCTTCTGCACGAGAGTTCATTTGAGAACAATGCTCACGCCCATCACAGCTAAATTGGGCACCTACAGCAGTTGTTGAGCGTGCTGCTTGTATAGGCCGTTCTGGATCATATTGCAACGCCCTTTCTGTTTTTTCAGACAACTTTACTACAGGTAAATCCCCAATCTTTTTTCGCTGTTCTTCAACAATTCGCTTTTGTTGCTCTATCAATTGAGCTGTTTTTAATTGTTCTGATTGCAGATAAGACTGATATTTCTGGAAAACCAAAACTGCCAAAATCACAATCATTACGACACCAATGACCGTAACGATTGCTCCCTGCTTAGAAGAAGTACTTGATTGAGGCGCTACAATAGTGCTTTTGCGAATAGGCGTAGGCATTAGATCCAAACGTTCAATTTGAACAGCTTTAAATTTCCCTTTATCGGTATCGTGCACCATGGAAAATTTTAGTTTTTCACCAAGCTTAGGTTCCCCTCCAGCTCGAGGAAAATCACGAATATGAAAGAAAATATCGCTTTGCTTCCCCTCGACTTCAATAAAACCAAAGCCCCGTTCAGCATTATATTTTTTAATTTTACCCTCAACCAACATCATCAACACACGCTTATTATATTGCCCCTATTCTAATCAAAAAGAGGCTAAAAAGCCTCTTTTATCATGTACCTAAACTAAGTGCGAATATTGAAAAATATCAACTTAAGCAATTAACGTCGAAAGTTAGACAACAACTCGGTTGTAATTGACTTATTGTGATTGGCGATTTTGGTCTTCTTGGTTTTAGCAGGATTTGCATCAACACGCTCAATTTGCGTTGCTTTAAACTTTCCACCATTTTCAAGCGCCACAAATTTCACTTTTTCATTTCTTTTCGGCTCGCCTTCTGCCGCAGGAAAATCTGAAATATGAAAAAAGATATCGCCTTCAGATGTCGCAATAAAACCAAATCCTTTATCAGGATTATATTGCTTAATTTTTCCTTGATAGAACTCTTGTGCCATGACATTTATCCTATGTTCTCAATGTAATCATTACAGTATATCGAAATAAAAAAGAGACTTTCAATCCACCCTGAAAGGTTCTACGGATGGATCAAGTCTCTTTTTATCGGTCTGGTAAAATTAGTCTTTTTGCACGCTACCAAAAATCTTGTCACCTGCATCACCCAGACCAGGAACAATATAGCCTTCTGCATTCAGACCTTGGTCAACCGATGCGGTATAAATACGGACATCTGGATGTGCAGCTTCAACTTTGGCAATGCCTTCTGGTGCAGCAACCAAAATCATGACACGAATATCTTTACAGCCACTTGCTTTCAATACATCAATGGCCGCAATTAAAGAGTTCCCTGTTGCCAGCATTGGGTCAATGATCATGGCTAAACGATTGGCAACATCTGGCACTAACTTTTTGTAGTAAGTGCGTACTTCTAAGGTCGCTTCATCACGTTCCAGCCCCAAGACGCTGACTTTAGCACTTGGAATCAGGCTAAGAACGCCTTCAAGCATCCCGATACCAGCACGCAGAATCGGTACAATGGTGATTTTCTTCCCTGCGATACGTTGAGTTGAGACTTTCCCTGCCCACCCATCAATTTCATGATCAACAACAGGAAGATCCTTTGTTGCTTCATAAGTCAGTAACATCGTGACTTCTTGCGCTAATTCACGAAAGTTCTTGGTACTAATGTCAGAACGACGTAGCAAGCCAAGTTTATGGCGAATAAGCGGATGACGAATTTCTTGAATCGACACGAGTGAGTACCTAGGTAATGTTAATCTTGTTCTATTATAAAACGTTTTTTACTCGTCAATAAAAAAAAGCCCTAAATTTAGGGCTTTTTTTTATCAGTTATACACGTTTAGTAAATGCCTTTTTGCACTAAAGTAAGAATAAACTCTTGTAACTCTGGTGAAACTGCAAAAACTGCATACTTAGCTAAATAAATCATTGGGTCAGGATAAATACCTAATACAAAGACTAATAAAGCAGCTCCGAGTACCATAATACCACCAACTTGTGTACCCCAATGCTCATCAGCATCAATACGAGGCACATCTGGTGGAGTCATGTACATAACAACCATCACACGCAGGTAATAATATAAACCGATACCACTACCAACAATTACCATTGCCGCAAGGAACCAATGTGCGCCCATTACGGCTGTTTTCACAACCATGAACTTACCAATGAAGCCCGCGGTTAATGGAATACCAGCTAACGATAACATCATTACGGTTAAAGTCGCAGTCAAGATCGGACGACGCCAGAACAAACCACGATACTCAGCTAAACTACCAGCTTCATCCTTATTGTTATAAGGACTCGACATTAATGTCACGACACCAAAAGCACCAACAGTGGTCAACACATAAGTAATAATATAAACATTGACTGTTTCAAAGGTCATGAAACCACGAATTTGAATAAATTCAATATTTTGTGCGCTAACCAAAGCGACCAATAGATAACCGAAATGAGCAATCGATGAATAAGCAAGGATACGCTTGAGATTGACTTGACGAACAGCCAATAAGTTACCAACGACGATCGAAACGACAGCCAGAATGGTAACCATTAATTTTAGACTATCGGCAAGAATAAATCCTGAAGATAAAACATATCTAGCAAATAAGCCAATCATGGCAACTTTAGAGACTGTTGCTAAGAATGTAGCCATTGGTGCAGGTGCACCAGCATACACATCAGGTGTCCACTTATGGAAAGGTGCTAATGATAGCTTAAACCCAACTGCAAAAAGTATAAGACCAAGTCCAAGCACAACAGCAGGCTGACTAAAGCTATTAAACATTCGGCTTGGTTCGGCTGCAAAAGATAAGCTACCTGTATAAGCATAAACGTAGGCCATCCCCATAAGCAACATTGCAGAAGCCGTTGCCGAAAGCACAAGATATTTAATCCCAGCTTCCAAAGACTGACTACGTTGATAGGTATAAGCCAACATGCCATACACAGGAATCGACATTAATTCCAAGCTAATAAAGAATGATGCATAGTTCGTACTCGCAACTAATAACATCGCCCCTGTCACTGAACACAGTAACAAGATATAAAGCTCTTCGCGGTTTTCCTTATAGGTCTCAATATAAGCATGAGACAAAGTACAACAAGCCAAGGCTGCAATTAGAATCAGAAATTGATAGAGCATGGTAAATGGATCAACCATAAACATGCCCATGATATTTGATGGAATGAAACTCCCACTAAATATCGTATAGATAATCAAAATCGCAGCTAAATTCAGACCGACAACCGAAGTTGTCGCAATCAGGTTGTGATTACGTTTAATCGCTGTCAACAACATCACGACGATTGCAGTCAAAGCAACAATCATCACTGGAGCAAGTGGCATAAGCTCAGAAAAAGAAAGTGTGAAGTTCATGATTTATTGCATCTCCACATGTTCAAGTTGAGTTGCAGCCTGTTGAACAGTTTCAACAACTTCTTGTACTGGCATATAACTATTTACCAACCACTGCATGCTTGAATGAGACATATCCAAGAAAGTTTGTGGGTAAATACCTAACCAAACCAAACCAATTACACAGATCATCAGAATGCTGACTTCACGTGCAGATAGATCTTTTAACGGTGTTTTGTAGTGCTGCTTTTGTTCTGGATTCGGTTCACCAAATAAAGCTTTGTGAATCAGAATCAGACCATAAAGACCCGCAAACACCAAGCTCACTGCGGCAATAATCGTGAAAGTCGGATAGGCTTTGAATGAACCCATAAGAATCAGGAATTCACCAATAAAGTTACCTAGACCCGGTACACCTACGAGCGCTGCAACAAAGAACATTAAGAAGAATGGCAAATATTGCAGTTGACCACGAAGACCGCCCATTAAGCGTAAATCACGTGTATGCACACGCTCATAGACTTGACCCGACATAATGAACAATGCAGCAGATGATAAGCCATGTGCCAACATCATGATCATTAAGCCTTGGAAAGTCAGAATATTACCTGCATAAATTGCAAGTAAGATGAAACCCATGTGTGAAATTGACGTGTACGCAAGTAAACGTTTCATGTCAGTTTGTTGGTACGCAAGGAATGCACCGTAGAAAATACCAATCAAGCCCAAAATGATCGCAATATCAGCAAACTGTGCTGACGCTGCTGGGAAGAATGGAATTACGAAACGAAGTAAACCGTACGCTGCTGTTTTAATCAAAATACCAGCTAAATCCACAGAACCCGCTGTTGGTGCTTGCGCATGCGCATCAGGCAACCAGCCGTGTAATGGGAAGACAGGTAGTTTCACCGCAAAACCGATGAACATACACACCATAAAGCCATATGCCAATGCTGGTACTTCTTTATCCAAGTGATTCGCCATACTCATGAGATAATAGTAATTAAAACTAATCTCTTGTGTATGCATGTATCCATAAGCAACCAGCCCCAAGATACCGATCAACATGATCAAACCAGCAACTTGTGTATAGAGGAAGAACTTGGTTGCAGCGTAAACACGTGAACGACCATTCGAGCCTTTATGACCCCATAACGCAATCAAGAAATAGATTGGTACAAGCATCATCTCCCAGAAGAAGAAGAACAAGAATAAGTCAATCGCCAAGAATACACCGATAACCCCACCTAAACTCCACAGGAGGTTTAAGTGGAAGAAACCTACGTTCTTTTGGATCTCACCCCATGAACAGCCTACTGCAAGTACACCCAGTAATGCAGTCAACAGCACCATAAGCAGAGATAAACCATCCACCGCTAAGTGAATGCTAATACCTAAACTCTGAATCCAAGGTAGGTAGAATTCAGCAGCCCATTGGGGAGCTGGGCTACCTACAGCATAGCTATATGTACCACTTTGCCAAAGTGCAATGCCCAAACCAAAGGTAATGAGCATACCAATCAAGGCAATCCAACGCGGTAAATGTTGGTCGTATTTATCAACCAACCAACAAATAAAACCAGCAATGAAAGGAACTAAAATCAGTGCGGGTAAAATTAAATTGTTTTCCATTTTATTTCCCCACAACCTGAATCACGATCAAGATCATCAATAACACCACTACACCGAGTGACATGCTTGATGCGTATTCACGTAATGAACCGGTTTGACGCGAACTGGTAAAGCTATTCCCGCCCTTCACAATGGCAGGCAATACTAACCATAAACCGTCAACTGGATCACGACCTAAAATTTTCGCAATCAATAAATAAGGTTTTACAAATACGATGTCATACAAGGCATCGAAACCGAATGCTGTACGGCAGATATGCGCTAAGCCTGAACCCAAAGAAGTCTGAGCAAACGATTTTACTGCGCCATACGCAAAGGCAAACAAGAAGATACCAACAGCCAAACCAACAAGGGCCACACCACTTGCTAAATGTTCAGCATGTGCAACAGCCGCTTCTAAGCTTTCAGGAATCACAAAACTTGGAATGCTTGCCGCAGTCAATAATTTTGCGACTGGCGCTTGCAGGAAGTAACCAATACCGGTCGATAACGCAGCAAGAATTGCAAGCGGTGCCCAGTAAGTCACGCCATGAATGGCATGCGCATGAGTTTTCTCTTCGCCGAAGAACACCACCCAGATTAAACGGAAAGTATAGATAGACGTTAAGAATGCACCAGCAACACCTACCCAGTACAAGGTATGGTAAAGCGGAAGATTTGCAATAGTCGACTGTGCATAGACTGCACCCAAGATCGCATCTTTAGAGAAGAAGCCAACGGTCACGATTGGAAGTGCGGCTAAGGCGCCACCACCAATGACGAAACACCAGAATACGAATGGAATCTTTTTACGTAATCCACCCATTTTGAAAATATTCTGTTCGTGATGACATGCAAGAATTACGGCACCTGAAGAAAGGAACAATAACGCTTTGAAGAATGCATGAGCCAACATGTGGAATAAACCAGCTTGGTATGCTTCAGCACCCACTGCCATAAACATATAACCGAGCTGACTCATGGTTGAGTAAGCCAAGATACGTTTGATATCAGTTTGCACCAATGCAGCAAAGCCTGCCACAAGCAAGGTCACTGCACCCGTAATCGAAATGAATTGCATCACTTCTGGCGCCATTTCCATCACTGAGAACATACGGCAGCATAGGTAAACACCTGCTGTCACCATTGTTGCGGCGTGGATCAATGCAGAGACTGGTGTAGGACCAGCCATCGCATCGGCTAACCAAGTTTGTAATGGAATTTGCGCTGATTTACCTGCTGCACCCAAGAACAACATCAATGCTGTCCAGATCGACAATGATGAGCTTTGCGTCATCACAGTCGCTGCATTTTCAACAATGTACTGTGTATTCAACGTACCAAACTGTTGATAGAGCAAGAACAATGCGATGAGTAAAAATACGTCACCCACACGTGTTACGGTAAATGCCTTGATTGCTGCCCAACCATTTGCAGGGTTTGAGTAGTAGAAACCAATCAATAGGTATGAACACAGACCTACGCCTTCCCAACCCAAGAACAATAACGCCAAGTTATCGCCAAGTACCAACAACAACATGCTGGCAACGAACAGGTTGAAATAAGAGAAGAAACGTGCGTAATCTTCTTCACCACGCATATACCAAGATGCGAAGATGTGAATCAAGAAACCAACCCCCGTGATCATGCCTGTCATCAATAATGACAAACCATCAAGGTGCAAGCTGATACCTGGCTCAAAACCGCCAACACTGAACCATGTCCATAAGTGTTGAACAAAAACGGTTTGGCCACTGCTGGTAAATGCAAGGCCAGCAATTAAAGCAAATAACGCAGATAAACCAACTGAACCGACACCAATAATGGCAGCGACATTCTCAGACAGTTTGTTACGCCCTGCCGCTAACAGGATAAAACCAATGAGCGGGAATAAAACGGTTAAATATAATGTACTCATCCGCGCATCTCACTAGCAGCATCCACATCCAGATGATGGAAGCGATGATAAAACTGAAGGACGATCGCAAGACCGATACATGCCTCTGCTGCAGCAAGCGTCAGAATCAGGATGAACATGATCTGTCCATCTGGCTGCGCCCATACGCTACCCGCTAAAACGAATGCCAAAGCCGCGGCATTCATCATTACTTCAAGGCTCATTAGCATAAATAAAAGGTTGCGTCGCACCATTACACCGTAAAAACCCAGTGCAAAAAGGATGGTTGCAACGATCAAACCATGTTCTAAAGGGATGTGTCCCATTATTCTTTATCCTCTTCTGCACCTGGTTCACGTTTGCCTAAGTGGAATGCTGCAACCAGTGCTGCTAGCAATAACATCGCGGCAACTTCTACCAATAATAGATAGTGAGTAAATAGTGCTTGACCGACAGCTTTCGGACCTACAACTTCTGCTCCCATCGGCGCAGAAATTGTGGTGTATTCGCCACCGAGCATCCACACCAAAAGCAAGCCCAATAAAAAGCTCATCAGTGCAGGAAAAGCCCAAGCCTCTGAACTCAACCATTTACTTTCTTGTTCAATGGTTTCTTGTCCAAGATTCAGCATCATCACAACGAAGACGAACAAGACCATAATGGCACCGGCATATACGATGATCTCAAGGGCAGCCGCGAACGGCGCACCCACGATCATGAAAATACCAGCAACCGCTAGAAGAGAAACGATCAAACTTAACAGTGCATGCACCGGATTCGTGTTAGTCACAACACGAACCGTTGAAACGATGGCCACAAGTGCCATCAAATAAAATGGCCACATCATGGTAATAAGCTCCGTACATCAACTGGTGCACTTTCTTTCTGTGCTTGACCTTTTTCTTTGCCGCTTACAGCCATACCAGTGACACGGTAGAAGTTGTAGTCAGGATATTTACCCGGTCCAGAAATGAGTAAATTCTCTTTTTCATAAACCAAGTCTTGACGTACATATTCACCCAATTCGAAATCTGGGGTCAGCTGAATGGCAGTCGTTGGACATGCTTCTTCGCACATACCGCAGAAAATGCAGCGTGAGAAGTTAATACGGAAAAATTCTGGATACCAACGTCCATCTTCTTTTTCCGCTTTTTGTAATGAAATACAGCCAACTGGGCAAGCAACCGCACATAGGTTACATGCCACACAACGCTCTTCACCGTCTGGATCACGCGTCAATACAATACGACCACGGTAGCGTGGTGGCACAATTTGTTCAGCCGGTACTTCTGGATATAAAATCGTGTCACGTTTACGTGTGACATGGCTGAACACCATCCACAACGAACGTACAATCGATCCGAATCCAGCTAGAATTTTATACATTTTGTACTCCCTGCTGTCCTAGGCCTGATTCATCAGAATCACAGCACCAGTCACTAACAAGTTGACCAACGCCAATGGCAAACAAACTTTCCAACCAAAGTTCATCACTTGGTCATAACGAGGACGCATTAACGAACCACGCGCCAAGACAAACATCATTACGAAGAATGCTGTTTTAATCACGAACCAGAATAATGGTGGAACAAATGGAATTTCTAAGTTAAATGGTGCAAGCCATCCGCCGAAGAATAAAGTCACGATCAATGCCGAGATCAAAACGACGTTGACGTATTCCGCAACGAAGAACATCCCCCACTTCATACCACCGTATTCAACATGGTAACCTTCCGCCAATTCTTGCTCAGCTTCAGGTTGGTCAAATGGGTGACGATGCGTAACTGCAACACCCGCAACCACAAAGATCAAGAAACCTAAGAATTGAGGAATGATGAACCACATATCACGTTGTGCTTCAACGATTTCACGCATGTTGAATGAGCCAGCAATCGCAACCACACCCATCAACGAGATACCCAAGAACACTTCATAAGAAATGGTTTGAGCCGCAGAACGAAGACCACCAAGTAATGAGTATTTGTTGTTCGATGCCCAACCACCAAATAACACTGCATAGACTGCGATACCCGCCATTGCCATAAAGAACAATAGACCGATACTCATATCTGCAACGCCCAGTGTAGGACTTACTGGGATCACCATAAACGAAAGTACCGCAGTTGCCATCGCAACGGCTGGTGCTAAACGGAAAGTCAGCTTATCAGCAAACTTCGGTGTCCAGTCTTCTTTGAACATGATCTTGAGCATGTCGGCAACAATCTGGAACATACCGCCAGGACCAACACGGTTTGGACCATAACGGTCTTGCCATAATGCCAAGAGACGACGCTCAATAAATGACATTAAAGCAGCAACCAAAACCACTACAAGCAAGATCACAATTGCCTGAATCACTGAATAAGCGATTGGCCAGTTCTCAGCCCAAAGTGGCGTTTGACGTATAATTTCTTGATTCATGAATTACACTCCTACCGCCACAGACACAGGCTCTGCCAATGAAACTGTTGGTGCTAAACCAATTGGGTAACCGATATAACCTGTTGGTAAATATTCGATGACTTGTACTGGCAAGCTAATGCTAGTCTCACCCGCTTGTACTGTAATACGTTGACCATCTTGAACATTTAAGCGTGTTGCATCTTGTTCACCCACCGCAAACATCGCTTCAGGAATGCGAGATTCCATTGCAGGTGTTTTGATAGTGAATTCACCAGAACCAAAGATATGGTGCATTGGCACAAGACGGAAACTTTCAGGGTTCACCACCACAGCTGTTGGTGCAACATAGCTACGTGCAGGACGTTTAGCTAAACGATCGAATAGACGGATACCTGAATCACCACCTTTTAAGTGACCACCCACTTCATCTTGGTATTTGTTCCAAGCTTGTGGTGAGTTCCAGCCCGCAGACCATGCGAAAGGTACCAATGAAGATGCCGTCTGAGTTCCGACATAACCTTCCATCGAGAACGTCAATGCTGAATCTGGATCAGTCGGCTGTTTCGGTTCATGAATCGATAACGGTGCACGAATTGCAGTACGACCCGAGTAACGACGTGGTTCACGTGCGATCTTCAAGCCGTGGATACGGTAACCCGCATCTGGCGCAACCTCTTCAATTGCAGCAAGTACGGGTACATTCTTGACGATGTCTTCAATCACATCATCCAACAATGTCCAATCAACTGCTTTGCCTTTAAGACCTGTCTCAACGGCATGTAACCAGCGCCATGATTCTTTGATCGCATATTCTGGCTTGTAGTAGCTTGGGTCATACACTTGATAGAAACGTTGTGCACGGCCTTCTTGGCTCACCACAGTACCATCACCTTCAGCGAAGCTTGCTGCCGAAAGTACGATATCCGCAAGTTTCAAGGTTTCAGTTTCACTATGATCCAAGACGATCACAGTTTCAGCTTTATCTAATGCAGCTTTGACTTGTGCCACGGGTAAACGACGGGTTAAGTCATTTTCAACCACAACCACGGCATCAAAATCTTGTGCAAATGCTTGTTCTAGGCTTAAACCGCCAAACAATGCCAAGCCCATTGAGTTCACTTCAGGAACAGTCAATGACAAGCCCGCATTTCCACCTAAGTTTTGCGCAACTTGAGCAGCAGCTTCCATGATTGCAGGATCTTGTAAACTAGTCCCCGAGATAATCAATGGCTTTTTCGCCGCTTTCAAAGTATCCGCAATGGTTTGCGCAAAGGCTTTGGCATCATCTGCCAAACCAGTCAATGCTTCACCTTTCACTGCAGCAGCAACCGCAAAACCTAAACGTGCGATGTCATTAGGCGATGCAACCACTTCACCTGTCGCCACATCCGCTAAACGCGTTTGCGTTGCCGCAAGGATATAGATTGGGGATTTTGCATCTTGACCGATACGTTGTACCGGTTCAGCCAACCAGTCTGGTGTACGTGTTGCAGCAGCCATTTCTTTGGCTTTGTTTTTCGCAGCTTGACGCACAGACAAGGCCATACGTGGTGCAGTTTGAGTTAAGTCTTCACCCAAGATCAACACCGCATCATAGCTTTCAATTTCACGCATGTTCGGGTTATAAATCCCCTGTGTTTGCATGATTGATGCTGCTAACTCAACCAAGTTCTGCTCTTTTTGAGACATCCCTGTTGAGTAGTTGTCTTGTCCAACCAACTCACGCAGTGCATAGTTTGATTCCAAGCTTGCGCGTGGAGAACCAATACCTAACACTTTCTTGCCTTTCAGCTGAGTAATCACTTGATCAAGCGCTTGATCAACAGTCACCGTCGCAACAGTTTCACCATTACGGAACTGTGGTTGACGTGGACGGTCTTCACGGTTCACATAGCCTGTACCGAAACGACCTTTATCGCAAAGGAAGTATTGGTTCACAGAACCATTGAAACGGTTTTCAACACGACGGATTTCGCCATAACGCTCACCCGGAGAGATGTTACAACCTGAAGAACAGCCGAAACATACGCTTGGCGCATATTGCATGTCCCATTTACGGTTATAACGTGCTGAATGGGTCTTATCGGTAAATACACCTGTTGGACACACTTCAGTCAAGTTACCTGAGAATTCAGATTCTAAAGTACCTGATTCTGGACGACCGAAATAGACACGTGACGCATTGGCATAGACACCAAAGTCCGTACCACCCGCATAGTCTTTGTAATAACGCACACAACGGTAGCACGCGATACAACGGTTCATCTCATGCGCAATAAACGAACCCAACTCTTGGTTATAGTGAGTCCGTTTGGTAAAGCGATAACGACGACGATCGTGTTGCGTCATGACGGTCATATCTTGTAAATGACAGTGACCACCTTCTTCACAGACTGGACAGTCGTGCGGGTGGTTCGTCATCAAGAATTCAACAATCGAGGCACGGAAATCCGTTGCTTCTTTGTCTTCAATCGAAATATAGGTATTGTCGGTCGCAGGTGTCATACATGACATCACCAGACGTCCACGTGTGTCCTCAGGATTCGCATACTGAGTCACCGCACATTGACGACAAGAACCAACAGAACCTAAGGATGGGTGCCAACAAAAATACGGGATGTCGATGCCAAGGCTAAGACATGCTTGTAGCAAGTTTTCTGAGCCGTTGACTTCATACGATTTTCCATCGACATGAATTGTAGCCATAGTCGAATTCCTTAAGCTTGTTCTACGTCTAGAGCAGGAGCATGGGTTTTAACCTTAGCTTCAAACTCGTTACGGAAATATTTAAGTGCGCCCATAAGCGGCTCCATCGCACCTGGTGCGTGAGCACAGAAAGTTTTACCGATCCATAATTTACGCGTCAGTTCTTGTAAATGATCGATATCTTCTTTCTTACCTTCGCCTGTTTCCAGTGCTTTAAGCGCTTTCACTGCCCAAGGTAAACCGTCACGACATGGTGTACAGAAACCACATGATTCACGCGCAAAGAATTCTTCTAAATTACGTGTTGCAGAAACCATACATTGGCTTTCATCCACCACCATGAGTAGACAAGTTCCTAAACGAGAACCTGCTTTCATGATCGTCTCTGAATCCATTGGCAAATCAATGTGTTCAGCAGCCAAGAAATCCGTTGATGCACCACCCGGTAACCATGCTTTCAAGGTTAAACCGTCGCGCATACCACCCGCATGTTCTTCAATCACTTCACGCGCAGTTGTACCAAATGGTAGTTCCCAAAGACCTGGGAATTTAACTTTGCCTGATGCACCATAAATCTTGGTGCCTGGATCTTTCGACTTACCTGCTGAAAGGTTGATATACCACTCAGGACCACGCAACATGATTGCTGGCAAGTTATTGTAGGTCTCAACGTTGTTGACAATCGTTGGACGACCCCATGCCCCTGCAACTTGCGGGAATGGTGGTTTGGTACGCGGATTGGCACGGCGACCTTCAAGCGAGTTGATCAATGCAGTTTCTTCACCACAGATATAACGACCTGCGCCTGTGTGAACGTGCATATCAAAGTTCCAGCCTGTTCCAAGGATGTTGTCACCCAAGTAACCTTTGGCACGGATTTGCTCTAATGCTTCATTTAAGTATTGAGCTGCTTCAACATATTCACCACGAATGAAGATATAACCTTGAGTTGCTTCTAAGGTATAACCTGCAATCAGCATACCTTCGATCAATTGATGAGGAAGTTTTTCCATCAACAAACGGTCTTTAAAGGTACCTGGTTCCATTTCATCGGCATTACAGATCAAATAGCGTGGGCCACCATCATTTGGCGCCATCAATGACCATTTAATTCCCGCTGGGAAACCTGCACCACCACGACCTTTGACTGTCGCAGCTTTAATGACTTCAAGCACATCTTTTGGTGGCATGCTCAAGGCTTTTTTAAAGCCAGCATAACCTTCTAATGCTTCGTATTCATCGGCAGCACGAACAAACTCTTGTTTGCTCAAACGCCAAGTCAATGGATGCGTTTCTGGGTTACCGTCGCCATAAATTGGTTTTGGTTCAGTATTCATACATACTTCTCCAATAACTGTTTAACTGATGACACGTCCACGAGGCCGTGCGTATCTTCATCAATCATTAAAGTTGGACCTTTATCACAGTTGCCTAAACAGCAAATTGGGAGCAAGGTAAAACGACCATCTGCTGTGGTTTGTCCATACTGGATACCCAACTCGCGCTGGAACGCTTCTGCCAAAGTTTCTGCACCCATCAAGAAGCATGCAATTGAGTCACACAATAAAATCACATGGCGACCCACAGGTTGACGGTAGATACGGTTATAGAAAGTTGCAACACCTTCCAGATCCGCCACACTCATACTCAACAACTGTGCAATCGCATTCATTTGTGCATCATCAACCCAACCATTACGGCGCTGTACACACTTCAAGGCATCCAAAGAAGCCGCACGTGGGTATGGGTAATGATCAATGTGATGTTCAATGTCATGAATTTCGTCCGCAGTCAAAATTCCTTCAACATTCACACGTGGTTTTTTATCAGTCAAAATCATCATAATCGTTTACCCCTAGCGATCCACGTCAGCCATAACCACGTCAATGGTTGCCAAATAAATGATCAAGTCAGAAACCAAACTGCCGTTAATCACTGAAGGCATTTGCTGTAAATGCGTGAACGTTGGTGTACGAATACGGGTACGATAGCTCATGGTTGACTTATCAGAAGTGAGGTAATAGGTACTCGCACCCTTCACCACTTCAGTCATAAATGAAGACTCGCCCGCTGGCATTACAGGACCCCAAGAGACGCTTAAGAAGTGCGTAATCAAGGTTTCAATATCTTGTAATGTCTTATCTTTCGGTGGTGGAACTGCCAATGGATGATCCGCTTTATATGGACCAGACGGCATGTTGTCCAAGCACTGCTGAATGATTTTTAATGATTCAGTGATTTCACGGAAGTGAACCAAGACACGTGCGTATGCATCACCTTCATATTCCACTGGAATATCAAAGTCGAAGTTTTCATAACCACTGTATGGACGATATTTACGAACGTCAAAATCAATACCCGTTGCACGTAAACCTGTACCTGTCACACCCCAAGCCAACGCAGATTTCGCATCGTATTGCGCAACATTGCGAGTACGACCGATAAAGACTGAGTTTTTAAGTGCCGCAGTGTAGTACTCGTTCAAACGTTTCGGCATCCATTCCAACAACTCTTTCACTAGCTTTTGCCAGTTGTTTGGAAGGTCATGCGCGGTACCGCCGATACGGAACCATGCTGGGTGCATACGGTAACCAGTAATCGCTTCAACGATGTCATAGACTTTTTGACGGTCTGCGAACATATAGAAGACTGGGGTCATACCGCCCGCATCCTGAATCGCTGTACCACAGAATAATAAGTGGTTATTGATACGGAATAACTCGTTCAACATCACACGAATCACTTGTGCACGCTCTGGAACTTTAATACCAGCAAGCTGCTCAACAGCCATCACATATGGCATGTTTTGCGCACAACCACCGAGGTAGTCAACACGATCGGTATACGGAATGAATGAATGCCAAGTTTGACGTTCAGCCATCTTTTCCACACCGCGGTGGTGATAACCGATATCAGGCACACAATCTTTGACTTCTTCACCGTCCAACTGTAACACCACACGGAACGCACCGTGCGCAGATGGATGGTTAGGACCCAAGTTCAGGAACATGAAGTCTTCGTCATCATTACCGCGTTTTAGACCCCAGTCTTCTGGGACAAAGCGTAAGTGTTCTTGTTCGAAATCTTGCTTCGCTTGGTCTTGCATATACGGGGTATATTCTGTCGCACGGGCAGAATATTCTTTACGTAACGGATGACCTTCCCAATAGGTTGGCAACAAAATACGACGGAGCATTGGATGCCCAGCGAAATCGATACCAAACATATCGTAAGCTTCACGCTCGTACCAGTTGGCATTAGGCCAAATATTGGTTGCGGTTGGGATGCTTAAATCATTTTCATTCAATGCAACTTTAATACGAATATCACTATTACGCTCAAGCGATAACAAGTGATAGAACACAGTAAAGTCAGATGCTGGCAAACCGTCACGGTGAACACGTAAACGCTCATCGACCGCTGACAAGTCAAACAACATCACATAAGGACGTTCCACTTTACGGAGGAACATAAGGACTTCTTGCACGCGTGCGCGCTCAACCCAGACTGTTGGAAACTCTTCAAAAGTCGCCTGCACATAGAAGTTCTCACCAAACTTGGTTTTGAGCTCTTCTACGATTGCAAATGCTGGGCGTGAATCAACTGGAGTTGATTCTGGCATAGCAATGTCAGTTTCAGCCATTGGCTTGGCTTCCTATTTAATACAAATTTTGTCAATTTTCCCGACGACCATATTCATCATGAAATATGTCAAAAATTCATCGTTAAAATTATTTAATTTCATCCATAGAGCGTAGGTTTTTCACCGCAATACGTTCCGCATTTTTACGGTCACGTTCTGGCATCATCTTTGGCTTATACACAGGCTGAAGATCATCACCAATAACCGCTGAAAGTGGACGGCGCTCAAGTTGAATTTGGTCTTGCAATAACATCAATGCTTGGATTAATGCTTCTGGACGCGGCGGACAGCCTGGGATGTACACATCAACAGGAATAATTTTGTCTACACCTTGAACCACTGAATAGATGTCGTACATACCACCTGAGTTAGCACAAGCACCCATTGAAATGACCCATTTAGGCTCAAGCATTTGTTCATACAAACGTTGAATGACAGGCGCCATTTTGACAAAGCATGTGCCTGCAACAATCATCAAGTCTGCTTGACGTGGTGAAGCACGAATTACCTCGGCACCAAAACGTGACAAGTCATGCACACCTGTTAATGTGGTTGCATATTCGACATAGCAGCATGATGTACCAAAGTTAAATGGCCACAAAGAGTTTTTACGCCCCCAGTTCACTGCTGTATGCAACACATCTTCAAGACGTGTCATCATCACACTTTTATTCACTTCTTCCTCAAGTGGATCAGTGACGATTTGACGATCTTGTAATGGATATTGATCGGCATCCGGATTCGCACGGGTTAAAGTATATTTCATCCCGACTTACTCCTTTTCAAGTAATGATGTAGTCGGTGTTTTAGATTTAACACGACCAGAAGACTGTGCTGGAATATGACCAGTAGGATCGACAACTAACTCTTCAATGTTATTGAATCGCGTAATGTCTGCAATGTTCATATTTGGCGAACCGATTTTGGTCTTCACGCCAGCTGCTTTACGACGATCTGAAGGTGCCCAGTTAAGTGCGCCCGTAGAAAGCTCATAAATCAAACCAATCAATAAAACCAAAATAAAGACGGCAGCCGTTGCAAAACCCACCCAACCAACTTCACGAACTGAAGTTGCCCAAGCGTAGAGATAGAGGGCTTCTAGATCGAAAACCACAAAGAAAATTGCAACTAAATAGAACTTGGCTGACAAGCGGATACGAGCACCGCCCGCACCAACTACACCTGATTCAAACTGCTCTTGCTTTGCACGTCCCCATGCTTTACCCCCGAGGAGTAAGGGAACTGTCAGCATAAAAACGCAAAGAAATGTAACGCCGATCACGAAGGCAATTATTGCCCATTCGTATGGAGTAATGGCACTCATGCGGGGATAACTCCTGGCAGGCCTATTTTTAACAAAGAATGTATGTATTGGCCTTCAAATACACCAAACACAAAATTAATCCCGCCAATTGTACCTGATTTCTAATTTCTCATGCTAGTTGAAGCGCTTTAGTCTTTCGGATGATTTTGTCCTTAAATTTACAGATATATCCAAGATCATGGTTAATTCACCCCTAAAAATCGAATTATCTAATCAAGAACAGCATGTTGATCATTTTTTTCTTTATTTAGGCCTTAAAAAACATTCGTGTTTTGAGCCACTGCCCCAATTTATTGCAGCACGAACTAAATCATTGCATTGATACAAATTTATGATGAAAATTTAAGCAGAATTTATATAATAGCGCGACCTTCTCTCCCCTACAGAACCATGTCCGAATGCCCCAAGCTCATGCAGCATTAAAACCACGCTCGCTTTTACAACTATTTCTACTCTTTGCGGGGGTGATTCTGCTGTGCTGCCTACTTGGCATCGCTACCAGACACCTGACTTTTCTGGCCTCTTTTTGGCCTGCAAACTCGGTGTTACTGGGTTTACTGATTCGCTTTCCACAAACTCGGCACCCGATCAGCTTTATCGGGGCAATTGTCGGCTATCTACTTGCTGATGCCTTGCAAGGCACTCCTCTCTTGCTCAATATCTGCTTGAACTCTGCCAATTTGCTCTATGTCATCACCACACTGACCCTGTATATCAAATTTAATGCCTTTATTCGCTCACTGCATCACGGTTATTTTTATCTCTTTCTCTTCAGTTTCTGCTGTATCGGCGCTTTGGCCAGCTCGTCATTTGCAGCGCTGACCCTACCTTTACTCAACACCAAATTCGCGCTCGGCTCATTCTGGACCGATTTTGGTTATTGGTTTACTGCTGAAATCCAAAATGCCTTGTTACTGCTCCCTGCGATGATCAGTGCACCGCATTTCGCCGAGTTTAAACAACAACTGAAAGAATTTAAAACCCAGACCGTGCAAGAAAGTTTGCCCTTATTTGCGGTCATTTTTTCGATTGCGATTGGCTACTACGATGCAGGCCCCGGTTCACTGCTGTATCCGATTGCCGCCCTAATTTGGTGTGCTTTGAGCTATCGTCATTTTTCAGTGGCAGTAATTACCTCAATCAGCTGTGCCTTTGTGATTTATCATGTCTCACAAAACTATCTGCTGCTTTACCCCGAACAGTTTTTAAGCAATGCTATCTCAATCCGCCTTGGGCTGATTATGATGACCATTGCCCCGCTCACGGTTTCCAGTATCAATATGGTGCGATCCAAGCTAATTCAAGAGCTGCAGCACACCATCGCCCATGATGAACTGACTTCCAGCCTGACCCGACGCCAATTTTTGCAATCGGTGCAACTGTTTCAGCAACAAGCAACCCACACCGGTCAAACCACTGCTTTTCTGATGCTCGACATTGACCATTTTAAACAGGTGAATGACAGCTATGGACACCAGATGGGGGATCGTGCCTTACAAAGCTGTGTACACACCATTCAAAGCCTGCTTAGACCACAAGATCTGCTGGGCCGCTTAGGCGGCGAAGAGTTCGCCATCTTTATGACCGATACCGATGCCGACACGGCTTATCTGTGTGCGGAAAAAATTCGCCTGCAAATCAGTCAAACCCCGATTGAATATGCAGCGCAACAGACCTTTTCGATTCAAATCAGTATCGGTGTTTGCATTTGTGAACCTGAAAATCAGCATTCAATTGAGCAACTATTTAAACAGGCCGATGATGCGCTGTATCAAGCCAAGCGACTGGGTCGCAACCAAGTTGTCATTTCGACATAATATGTTGCAATTCAGCTAAATACTTTAATTATCTTTATACACAGCAGCGCGAATAGATGAGTATTCTAGAATGAGCACAAAAGGAGAAAAACATGCATCTAGAATACACACACGACTCGGATTATTTCTTTTTTTCACAACTGCTGATGCGTCATATAGAAAGTTATGTTCGAAAACATCCAGATGCTGATAATGCGATTTTTGATTTAAGAGACATCTACGAAGTATTTAGAGAGGATTTTGCGGCAACCACAACCAACCTAGAAAGTATTTTGAATATTGCAGACAGCTATAAAGTCGAAACCTTAAATGGAGATCAAGCACTCATCAAAGGCTATAAAATTGATATTAAAAATAATGCCCTACTGATTGATTTTAATGCGGATGCATTGCAAGGTCTGCGCTCAGGCAAACCCCTGATTGAACCTGACCCCTCTGTTCATGAGTAAGCAGCGATAAAACAAGGTCATTTAAAAACCTGATTTAGCCAAAGCATTGCGCTTTGGCTTTTTTATTGCTGCATATAAAAAAGGAATGATCTGCACCATTCCTTTTTACTCGGTTGTTATTTCTTAATCACTTGCTTATAACGCTTGGCAGGCCAAGTCATGATAAAGCGCGCGCCACCCAAGTTTGGACTTTGATCGACTTGAATGGTACCACCGAACCAGTAAGCAATTCGGCTGACAATCGACAAGCCTAGACCATAACCACCCGAAGCACGGGTCCGACTATCATCCAAGCGAGCAAAAGCTTCAAAAATACGACTGCGCTCTTGCTCTGGAATTCCCGGCCCGTCATCTTCAACGCAGACATAGGCATTACCATCGGCACGAATCCCACCACTGATACGCACCTTATGATCACAATAACGGACCGCATTACCGACCAGATTCTGCACCACTCGGTGTAGATAACGGCGCTCTGCATCCACCTTCAAGGCCAATGGTGGCGCAATCAATTCAATTTCTTTTTGCGTCTTCAGGGCTTCGGTTTCCATTGCGACTTGGTCAAGCACCTCGACCAAGACAATGTCTTCAAAATCTAAAGATGGCGTACCCTGCTCCAACTTGGCATAGGTCATGATCTCATCAATCAAGGTATTGAGCGCTTCAATATCCTTATCGATCATGTCGACCTGCTGAATACGATAATTATAGTCGTCTTCTTCCGCCAGCATTTCCATACCAAAGCGAATCCGCGCCACAGGCGTTCTAAGCTCATGCGATACCGCACGCATCAACTCGCGCTGTGCTTCAATCAGACGCTGAATATGGTCGGACATGTTGTTATAACTGGAGGCCAAGTTTGCCATTTCATCGCTGCCCTCAATCGGAACACGCAAAGACAAATCACCAGACTTCATCTTATTCAAAGCATAACGAACCTGACGAATTTTACGTTCTAATGGCAAGATCAGACCGTAAACCCCTAAGCTCAACAAGAACAAGCTAAATAAGGTAATGCCTGCAGAAAGCTGGAATGGCATCCAATTGAACATCGGCACAGGGCCTAAAATCAGTACTTGTGCAGAATGATTCGGCATTGGCGAAACAATGGAAATGGTGGTGCCGCGTACTGTGGCACTGTCTTTATACAGCAACACACTTTGATCTTGACGCAAACGACCAATCTGCTCTGAATCCAGATTGATATCTTTAATATCGGCAATTTCAATTGGGTAATAGAAATGTTTTTTGATTTTGTCTAAATATTCCCGTTCCTGCCCTGGATAAAAAATTAAATAATCCAGTACAAAAATCGGCAGCGCCTTCATTTGGCGTTCGCCAATTTTGTCGACTTTGATATAGAGGAAATGTTTAGGATCGTCTTTTAGACCGATAATAATATAGCCGATGCCATTATTGGCATCATACCGAACCACTGACTTTTGTTCAGCAATACGCTTTTTCTCAGTACGAGACAGTTCTACCCGTTCCGCATCCACATAGTAGATCGGCAATTCCAGCAAATCAGAAGCATCGGAAATCCAATCTAACTTTTGTTGCTTTTCTGGCTGACGAGACACCCCTTCACTAATGACATAGGAAATACCATCAGTAAGAGATTCACGATATTCTTGCGCACGTTGATAGTTAATGATCTGCACCAGCAAATAACAAAATGCGGCAACCACAACAACCAAAACCACCAAACCAGCATAAATACGCAAGAATATGCTGTTTTTTAGTACTCGACTTACCATTGGGTAAATAATTCCAAGCTAGTGAACACCTCTCCCTAAACAACTACGCTGCACAGAGCTTGCTATCAAGGGAAAAACCCCCTGAGATCAGGAGGCTTAGCGTGTTTAGATTCCGTTGGTTTCTTTAACGAATAAATAACCCTTACTACGTACAGTTTTAATACGTTTTGGATTTTCTGGGTCATCACCGATTTTTGGACGGATACGTGAAATACGCACATCAATCGAACGGTCTTGGCCATCGTACTCGATACCGCGTAAACGCTCGAAAATATCTTCACGAGACAGGATACGACCTGCATTCGACGCCAATAACCATAACAAGTCATATTCAGCGCTAGTGAAGTCAACCAACTCACCATTTAAAGTCACTGAACGACCACCGTTATCAATCACCAGATCATCAAATTCGATACGTTGTGCCACTTCGTCTTCTACTGTTTTGTCAGTGCGACGTAATAAAGCACGAATACGCGCTAATAACACACGTGGTTGAACTGGTTTTGCAACGTAATCGTCTGCACCCATTTCCAAACCAAGTACCTGATCCATATCTTCTGTACGTGCAGTCAACATTAGAATCGGTTGATGATAATGTGGACGCACTTCACGACAAACGGTCAGACCATCTGCACCCGGTAACATCACATCAAGAACCACTAAATCTGGTTGTTCGCTGATAATACGACGGATTGCACGATTACCATCAGTTTCGACTCCAACTTCTAAACCGTTACGAATCAAATACTCTTGTGTTAAACGTGCTAAGCGCTCATCATCTTCTACGATTAAAATCTTCGGTAACTTTTCTTCTTGGCTCATTTGTTGCCCCTAAAATCTGAGTGAATCCATCTATAAAAATCTGATAGATACATTGGTTTATGTTTTGCAATATACACACGTTTACATTGTAAACAAGTAGCCGTTCACCAAACTGATACACGCTTACCCTGTTTTGTTATCTTTTTATTAAAATTATGAATTTTAATATATTTTTCAGAAATATATGCATTTTCCGACAGGATGAATATTTAGTATAGATTTTGTGCCAATGTTAAACAATTTGTTTCTTTATTCGCCCAAAACAATTTAAGTGTCTGTTTTTTGAGTTATCCACAGAGTTATCTATAAGCCTTTTTTAACGGCTTTGATATGCTATGTGACTGTGATTTCAGCAGTTAAGACATGAAAAAAAAATTACTAAAATGTCAAGGATTGATCTACTCCAAAAAATCCCGTATCTTGTGTTGAAAATAAACTTTAACCACTAAGTATTGTGTTTATCCCTCAAACATCGTGGCATACTTTTTGCTCGATTCAAACGGTCAATGAACATAAAAATAGATGATAATGGAGCTATGCTGACATGAGCATCATCACTTCTACTCCTGGCCAACTTCAGGTCATTAAGCGCACCGGTGAGATTGCGACATTTAATGCCGAGAAAATTTCTGTTGCGATTGGGAAAGCATTTTTAGCTGTTGAAGGTCAACAAGGTACGGATTCAAGTCGTATCCATGACCGTATCACGCAACTGACAGAAATGGTTATGAACACCTTCAATCGTCGCCTACCGTCTGGTGGCACGATTCATATCGAAGAGATTCAAGACCAAGTTGAATTGGCATTGATGCGCACAGGCGAGCAAAAAGTTGCCCGCGCCTATGTGATTTATCGTGACCAACGCGCAAGTGCTCGTCAGCAAACTGGTGCGAACCATCACCCTACCCTACAAATTACAGATGCCAATGGTCAGCTCCAACCGTTGGATTTGGATGCGCTTACCGCAACCATCCAAACTGCAAGTGAAGGTCTAGAAGGGATTGATGTTCAAGCCATCCTTGATGAAACCGTAAAGAACTTATACAACGGCGTAAAAGAAAGCGATATCGCGACCACTATGATGATGGCAACGCGTACCCGTATCGAACAAGAGCCAAACTATACTTATGTGACTGCACGTTTACTCAGTAGCGAATTGGTCAGCACAGGTTTAGAGTTCTTGGGTCTACCTGCAGAAACCTTGGAAGGCGACGCTTTAGAAACTTTCTTGAAGAAAGGTATCGAGCTTGACCTGCTTTCTGAAGACTTGTTGAACTTTGACCTTGCGAAATTGGCTGCTGCGATCAAACCAGAACGCTCAAACCAATTTACTTACTTAGGTCTACAAACTTTATTTGACCGTTACTTCATCCATTCAAATGGCGTGCGTTTTGAATTACCACAATTATTCTTTATGCGTGTGTCGATGGGTCTTGCACTTAACGAAGAAAATAAAGAAGACCGTGCAATCGAATTCTATGACTTATTGTCTAGCTTCGACTACATGGCATCTACACCGACCCTATTTAACTCAGGTACTTTGCGTCCGCAATTATCAAGCTGTTACTTGACCACCATCGGTGATGACCTGTACGACATTTATGGCGCAATGCGTGATAACGCAATGTTGTCTAAATGGGCTGGCGGTTTAGGTAATGACTGGACACCAGTTCGTGCCTTGAACTCATATATCAAAGGCACCAACGGTAAATCACAAGGTGTGGTTCCTTTCCTTAAAGTTGCCAACGATACAGCTGTTGCGGTCAACCAAGGTGGTAAGCGTAAAGGTGCAGTCTGTGCATACCTTGAAACTTGGCACTTGGATGTTGAAGAATTCCTAGAGCTACGTAAGAACACGGGTGATGACCGTCGTCGTACTCACGACATGAACACAGCGAACTGGGTGCCTGACTTGTTCATGCAACGTGTATTTGAAGATGCTGAATGGACACTGTTCACACCGTCTGAAACACCAGACTTGCATGATTTAACGGGCGCTGAATTTGCTGAGCGTTATGCGCACTACGAAGCAGTCGCAAAACAAGAAAACATGCTGCATAAGAAAGTCCGTGCCAAAGACTTATGGCGCAAAATGCTTTCGATGTTGTTCGAAACGGGTCACCCGTGGATCACATTCAAAGACGTATGTAACTTACGTTCTCCACAACAACATGTGGGCGTGGTTCACTCATCGAACTTGTGTACAGAAATCACTTTAAACACCAACCAAGATGAAATCGCGGTATGTAACTTAGGTTCGATCAACCTTGTACAACACGTTCAAGGTGGTGTATTAGATCGTGAGAAACTTGCTCGTACAGTGAAAACTGCGGTGCGTATGCTCGATAACGTGATCGACATTAACTACTATGCAGTGCCACAAGCGAAGAATTCAAACTTGAAGCACCGCCCTGTGGGTATGGGGATCATGGGCTTCCAAGATGCATTGTATGAAATGAATCTTGCTTATGGTTCAGATGCAGCGGTTGATTTCGCTGATGAATCAATGGAAGTGATCAGCTACTACGCCATCGAAACCTCAAGCAACCTTGCGCTTGAACGTGGTGCTTACTCAACATTCAAAGGTTCATTGTGGGATCAAGGGATCTTGCCAATCGACTCTTTAGAAATCGTTGCGAAATCACGTCCAGAGCGTATGTTCGAAGTTGATCGTACACAACGTTTAGACTGGGATTCATTACGTACTAAAGTTCAAAAAGACGGTATGCGTAACTCAAATGTGATGGCGATTGCACCGACTGCAACCATCTCTAACATTTGTGGCGTATCTCAATCGATTGAGCCGACGTTCCAGAACTTGTATGTGAAATCGAACCTTTCTGGTGAGTTCACCGTGATCAACCCTTACCTTGTTCGTGCATTAAAAGAACGTGGCCTTTGGGATACCGTCATGGTAAACGACCTGAAACACTTTGAAGGTTCAGTACAAAAGATTGCGCGTATTCCTGAAGAATTAAAAGCAATCTTCGCGACTGCATTTGAAGTGGATACTCGCTGGATCGTAGATGCTGCGTCACGTCGTCAAAAATGGATCGACCAAGCACAGTCATTGAACCTTTACATCGCTGGCGCGAATGGTAAGAAACTTGACATCACCTATAAGATGGCATGGTTACGTGGTCTTAAAACCACCTATTACCTCCGAGCTTTAGGTGCAACATCGGCTGAGAAATCAACCATCAATACTGGCGCACTCAATGCAGTTAAACCAGCATCGGTTGAAGCGCCTGTGGTTGCGGCAGCACCAGCGGCAGTTGTGGCTGAGAAGAAACCTGAAACTGCGGTTGAAGAAGATGGTTTCACGACAGCAGCACCAGTGCCATTGGCGTGTTCAATCGACAACCCAGACTGCGAAGCTTGTCAGTAATTTTATTCCTCTCTGCATAAACTCCCTCTCCGTTTAGGAGAGGTGAAGAGCGACTAAAGCACCGCGAGAGAGGTTCCTATAGAGGCATCGATCATGTTCCATCTCAGTCATAATTATCAATTTGGTGTGATTGTTCTGATTTGTGCCTTTCTAGTGTTTTATATCCCCCTCGTTTACGCGTTTTTTAAAATACGTAGACAACAGCGTAATCAAAATAAGTCTTAGGGATTGTCAGTGTCCATTGGTCACTTTTAAAAACTCAATCAATAAAACTTAATTTTGCTTACACAAATTGAGCGTATAGTAGGACATCTCCTTGCTTGAGATGTCTAAATAAAAGATATAAAGCAACGAAGAGAGAATTGATATGTCTATCCTTAGTTGGGACGATTTTGAAGATGATTCGCAAAAACCGACTGCACCTGAACACAAGTCTGCGCCCATCGACTCGCAAAAAACGGTTAATACGCAAGTGGTATCTGATTCAGAGCAATCATCGCCGCGCGTGGCTGCTGCACAACCCGCTGGAACCAGTACCGTGCGATCAACAAATCCCACCGATTCGTTGGCACGAGCATCTGCTGCCTTAGAACACCTAGATGCTGCACCGGGCTTGGAAGAGCTTGAAATGGGTGCACAGCGTGTACAGGTTGATGATAAAGCAATGATCAACTGTCGCGCTGACTTAAACCAGCTTGTTCCGTTTAAATACGAGTGGGCTTGGCAGAAGTATCTTGACGGGTGTGCAAACCACTGGATGCCGCAAGAAGTCAACATGAACCATGATATCGCGCTTTGGAAGTCTGAAAATGGCTTAACTGAAGATGAGCGTACCATCATCATGCGTTCTTTGGGTTTCTTCTCGACTGCAGACTCATTGGTTGCAAACAACTTGGTATTGGCGATCTACCGTCACATTACCAACCCTGAATGCCGTCAGTACATCTTACGTCAAGCGTTTGAAGAAGCGATTCACACCCATGCTTACCAATACTGTATCGAATCTTTGGGTATGGACGAAGGCGAAGTCTTCAACATGTACCGCGAGATTCCATCTGTTGCGCGTAAAGCATCGTGGGGCTTGAAGTACACTCAATCTTTAAGTGATCCTACTTTCAACACTGGTACGCCTGAAAACGACCAACGTTTATTGCGTAACTTGATCGCGTTCTATTGTGTTCTTGAAGGGATCTTCTTCTACTGTGGCTTTACTCAAATCTTGAGTATGGGTCGTCGTAACAAGATGAACGGTGTTGCTGAGCAGTTCCAGTACATCTTGCGTGATGAATCTATGCACTTGAACTTCGGTATCGACATGATCAACCAGATCAAGATCGAGAACCCGCACTTGTGGACGGCTGAGTTCCAAGAAGAAGTGATTCAAATGATTCTTGAAGGCACTATGCTTGAGATCGAATATGCGCGTGACACCATGCCACGTGGTGTATTGGGTATGAATGCAAGCATGATGGAAGAATACTTGAAGTTCATCTGTAACCGTCGTTTAGCGCAACTTGGTTTACCTGAGCAGTTTGCTGGTGTAACCAACCCGTTTGCGTGGATGTCTGAGATGATGGACTTGCGTAAAGAGAAGAACTTCTTTGAAACGCGTGTAACGGACTACCAAACTGGTGGTGCGTTAAGCTGGTAAGTTGATTACCTATTAAAAAAACCGCCTAAATGGCGGTTTTTTTTAATAGGTAATAAAAGCTAAAAATTGTTTATTATTATGTACTGAAAAAGAAATAAGACCTAAAACAAGTTTTTAAATAGTAAAAATAAATTAACTCAAATGTAATGTAGTAGGTATTCACTCATAGCCTACATTTTGCTAGAATTAATTCGTTGACAATAAAAGTACTCTGACAAAACAGAATGAAATTAGCTTATATTTATATTCAAAGCCATAAAGTTTTAGAAAACATAAACATACCAATCAATGGATCTCATAAATGTAAATATTTAAATAACCGATTGACTTTAAGTTTCCATCCCAATGAGCTTGACTATTATGAAGGAATAGATTGTAGTGCTATAATTGGAAAAAATGGTGTTGGGAAAAGTACAATCCTTAACTTTCTAGAAGAAGCATATGATGGCACTGATTCTAGTGGTATTATTGTTTGGTTTAATAACACAACAAAAAAATATCATATATGTGCTATAAACATATATATAGATGACAATTCAATCGTAAGCAATCAAGATTATATATTTGAGAAAAATTTCTCTAACTTTACTAAAAAAAATAAAATCAAGCTACTTAAAGCCAATAATTTGACAGGCATAGAAACTAATGATTTTTTACCAAAGAGAAAATCAAACTCATTCATTCATGATATATCTTTGTCGCAATATGCAAAAAATAATAGAAAAACAATTACTAAACGAACAAAACAATTAATTCAATATTTCAATACAAGTAGATCATTCAATAACTCAGAACAACCTACAGTAAAATTTAAATTTAAATTTAGCATGTCTTCAACTTCCTATCTAAGATCATTATTGAATGACAAAAAATTTGTGACTGACTATATAAAATCAGATAAATCTTTCGACCTATTAAAACAATATCTATTCAGCACTCACTACAATAATGTTAATCTAAACGAATATGAAGAATTTTTCCCCCAATTACAAAAAGCAAATCTTCTATCGATTTGTAGTTATTTATCAAAACTCCCTGCTATAAGAAAGTACCATAGAGATGCTATTTTTATCGACCTCATCATTGGGATAACAGACGCAGATTTCAATGAAACCTACTTAAAAAATATTTTATTTAATACAAGAAATGAATTAAATATTAATTATTACGAAAAAAACTTCGAAACAGATGTTCGTATTATCACTGAAAAATACCAAGAAATAATAAGAAATCTTAAAAAAGTTTCAGAAACAATATATTTTTTTAAAAACCAATATCAATCACAAAAACCAAATACACTAGAAACTTTTAATCCTGAATTAATAATCCAACTAACAGACTGTATCACCAAGTTACCACCTATGCTATTAAATAACTTTAAATATGGTTGGAATGGATTTAGTACAGGTGAGTTTGCAAAATTAAACCTATTCAGTGAACTATATAGCTACATACGTAGTCAAAAAAACAATGGAATTAACAACCATTTAATTGTTATGGATGAGGTAGATTTATATTTACATCCAGATTGGCAAAGAACTTTTTTTTCTGAATTACTCGAATTTATAAGAATAGAATTCCCAGAAAAGACGGCTCAAATCATTTTAAGCACTCACTCACCAATTATAATTAGTGACTTTTTACCAGAGGATATAGTTTCACTTGATAGAAATAATAGTAAAACTAAACTAGTAGAATCTTTTGGTTTTGCGACTAATATTACTGATCTCTACGTAGAAGGAATGCACCTAAGTTCCACTTTCGGAGAACACTCGAAAAAAGCAATTAATAAACTCTTAGCCCGTGCCAAAAACAATGATCTTTCTGAACAAGATATTAATCTAATCAAAAAGATCAAAAGTAAAAACATACAACAAATGATATTAGATTACAATGATCAAAATTAGTTTCGCTCATAATGAAGATTTTTTAAATCGATATAAGAAACACGTAATTACTGATAGACTACTTATTTCATTTAGAGGCATGATATCTAGAGTACCAGAGGTTGATAAAGTAAAAATATTAGCAATATTCACCGATGATTTTATCATAGATTTAATATTATGCAATGCCGATAAATTAAATGAAAAAATATCCATTATTTATGATAATTTACCCATATTATCAGAAAGATATTGCCTTGAATACTATCTAAAAGACATTCCTTTCGATCCCGATATCGCATCAAGACCTATTAGAAAAAAATCTGATAAAGATCAAATAAAAATCATTCACGAACAAATTATTAATAGACTTCAATCACTACCAAATCTTCACCAGTCTATATATATTCCTTTAATAATTAGAAAAATGCAAAGTACAACCCTAGCTTCAAAGATTAAAGAGCAATTAATATCATTAAACTCTATGAAGCTTGGCAATCACATATTAGATGAAAACATAAAATCCCTATATCCTAATTGGGTAACAGAGTTTGCTAATTTATTTGATTACAATGCAATGTCTCAAGTTTTTGGAAGAGAAATCACTAATAATATGGACTTAGATGTATGCTTATATTGCAACAATGAAGACATTGAAACTATTAATATTGAAGGAGCTGAAACAAGACCCGATTTAGACCACTTTTTTCCAAAGTCTAAGTTCCCATTCCTTGCACTAACACTTTCAAACCTAATACCAGCTGGTAATCGGTGTAATCAAAAATATAAAAAAGCCACATCAATGTTAGGTTATACCCACCCATTCATAGATGGGATAAATGAAAACAAACTCTTCAATATCAACTATATTTTTGATGAAGGCCGAACTATTGATGCTATAAAAATAACCATAGATAATCAAAATAATGATTTAGATAAAAACTTATCTCTATTTAGAGTTGAAGCCACCCACAATAAAAATGATGTTAAAAATTGGTTTTTAAAATTCGAAGAACGCTTTCAATTATTAAAAAGCTCAGCCCCACACAACCTTGATGAAATATTAAGTAATCCTAATTCAGTTAGAATTATATTAGATGTAGATACTCAAAGTTCACCAAAAAAAGAACAATACTTAAAACTAAAAATTGATGCATTAAATTTACTCTCAAAAAAAAATTTTAAGATGATTAATTAAAGCATTTTAAATTAAAAAATCATGCCTCCTCTCTTTAACAAAAGCTTTAAAGCCAAATAAAAAATCAATTATTTCAAAAATAATAAACACAATAATTGATATAAAATCACCCCTTTAAAATATTTAACTACATAATTAGTTGAGTATTTTGGCATATTATTTAACAATCAATTAAGTTAAAACCAATATCAATTATTACTCGTTATAACTTTATATAGAGATTCTAGATGTTTTCCGTCAACCTACTCTTCAGTTAGCCCCCACCAACCACCCTTCCAACAACGCCCCTTTATCCACCTTACTCCCACTCAACAACTGCACCATTACCCCATCCACCACAAACAAAAACATCTGTGCATCTGCTTTGGCAGCATGGATATCCGTCCTTGCCAACAACATATAAATTTCACGAATCAACCAGTTTCGGTACTCCACCACCATCTCATAGGCATTTGGATAACGTGCTTTAATTTCAAAAACTGCCCTAAACAATAAATGGTACATCCCTTCTAGATCGGCATGCAGAAAGAAAATCCGTTTCAGCCTTTCACGCCCTGATAAATGTTTATTGGCATAGAGAATTGAACGGACTTCTTTCTTCAGTGCCGTTCTTTGCAAGCTCAGTGTCATTTCAACCAAATGCTCTTTGGAGTGAAAGTATTTATAAAAGGTGCCTTTGGCAATTTGCGATGCATCAATAATCAGGTCGACCCCAACATGATGAAAACCATCTTGGCTAAACAAGGTTTGCGAAGTATTCAAGACTCTTAAAGCACGATAAGTCAAAGCAAAAGGTGGCATATCATTTCCATGATTGAATAATTTTTTGTTGTTGCTCAAACAGATCAAGCGGCCATTTATGCTGCAATAAGCAAAAAAAAAGCATGCAAAGACCCGATAAGACGGCCTGAGCGCATCTCAAGTTTTATTGTTGATATGATTTTTTAGTCGTGACGAAGTTACGCTTGAAAACCTAAGAGCAATCAAACGGTGTCAAAGACTAATTGAGAAGAATATAAAGACTGTGCATGGCCAACTCCTAATTCATTCGGAATTCTGCCAAGACATAAAGATTATGGTGGCAGGGAGAAAGAGGGTTAGCAGACTGAACCTAAGAATCAGCACGCCCGAAGGCGTCCCCCTTTCGCCCTACCGCTACAAAAGAGGGACGAACAAGTCTACATCAAAAAAACAAGGTTTTTCAATGCACTTAGGAAACGGTCTGCTAAAACCGACTGGCGATGTAGGCCAGCGCTTAAAGAATAATCAGTGGGTTTAAGGGTGTCAATGCTACACTTTGGGCCAAAGTAATTTTCTTATTATTTTTCAATAAATTAAATTATTTATTATTTTTAAATTATCATATAAATATATTTTAATAATCAGCCAGTCGGCTTAAAGCGCACTGCTTTAAGCGACTTCGGTCTGCCCAACTTGGTGATAGGCACGATTAAAATACACTAAGCTTTGATCATGTCCACTTTGTTGAACCGCTACAATACGACAAATAAAAATGGTATGCGTTCCCACGTCCTGAATCTGATCAATCTCGCAATCGAAATTCACCAAGGCATCATCCAAAACTGGCGCACCTGTTTCCAACGCTGACCAAGCACCGTGTTTAAAACGTTCTTCTGGACTCAATTTAGAGGAAAAGGCTTTCGAAATATGCTGATGATCTGCGCTTAACACATTCACGCTCAGGATTTTATTGTCGACAAAATGCACATGCGAACTCGAGGCTCTATTCATACACACCAATAAAGTCGGAGGCGTATCTGTGACGCTACATACAGCAGATGCAGTAAAGCCATAGCGACCAGACATGCCAGTGGTGGTAATCACACTGACCGCACTGGTAAGTAAAGACATTGCATCTCTAAAATCTGTTGCTTCAACCATCACTCTACTCCTCAATTAAACCCGAGCTTGGGGATAGCGCAAAGGACGCACCTACTCGCCCTTTGCACCTCTCGACCTCAGTGCATTTTAGCCTTGCAGTTCTCGACGAATAATTTCTGCACCTGCACTTAAAGCATTCAACTTGCCACGCGCAACATCACGCGCCAAAGGTGCCATACCGCAGTTGGTTGATGGATACAGTTTATCGGCATCGACAAACTGAAGTGCTTTACGTAAGGTATCGGCAACTTCTTCTGGTGTTTCTACCGTGTTACTGGCCACGTCAATCGCACCGACCATCACCTTTTTACCGCGAATCAATTCAATTAGATCCATCGGCACACGTGAGTTGTGACATTCCAGTGAGATGATATCAAGTTTTGACTGCTGTAGCTTTGGAAAGGCTTCTTCATATTGACGCCATTCTGAACCGAGGGTCTTTTTCCAGTCGGTATTGGCTTTGATGCCATAACCATAGCAAATATGCACCGCAGTTTCACATTTCAAACCTTCAAGCGCACGTTCTAAAGTCGCTACACCCCAGTCATTCACTTCATCAAAGAACACATTAAAGGCAGGCTCATCGAACTGGATAATATCCACGCCCGCCGCTTCTAACTCTTTGGCTTCTTCATTCAGGATTTTGGCAAATTCCCACGCCAGTTTTTCACGACTTTTATAATGCGCATCATACAGCGTATCAATCATGGTCATTGGCCCTGGCAACGCCCATTTAATCGGTTGATTGGTCTGCTGACGCAAGAACTTGGCATCTTCAACAAAAACAGGCTTTTGACGCGATACAGCACCGACAACAGTCGGCACACTGGCATCATAACGATTACGGATACGCACCGTCTCACGTTTCTCAAAATCAACACCCGTCAAATGCTCAATAAATGTCGTCACAAAGTGCTGACGGGTTTGCTCACCATCGCTAACAATATCAATGCCCGCCACTTGTTGTTCATGCAAAGACAAACGCAATGCATCCTGTTTACCTTCAATCAAACCCTGCTCTTGCAGTTTCCACGGCGACCAAAGCTTTTCAGGCTCTGCCAGCCAAGACGGTTTCGGTAAGCTACCCGCAGTCGACGTTGGTAATAATCTTTTCATCATCAATAACCTTATATTTTCAATAAATTAGTGCGCGTAACTTTTTTGCGAGTTGCTTTGTGCTGCATAACTGGCAGACCATTGTTCCAGAATGGTTTGATAAGGTTTGATAAATTGTTCTTCAACAAATTTGCCTTGTTCAATCGCCAAACGACTGCGCTCTTCTCGGTCATAGACAATGCGAGTCAGTGAATAATCTTGGTTGCTCAAACTTGGTTGATAGGATTTACCAGCCACTGAATTGGCATTATAAATTTCAGGACGGTAAATCTTCTGGAAGCTTTCCATGGTGCTGATGGTGCTGATCAATTCCAGATTGCTGTAGTCCGCCAATAAATCCCCAGAGAAATAGAAGGCCAACGGCGCAACACTATTTGGCGGCATGAAATAACGCACTTTTAAGCCCATTTTCTGGAAATACTCATCCGTTAATGAATATTCATCTTGCAGATATTCCGTACCTAATACTGGATGTTGGTTTTCAGTACGTTGATAGACCTTGCTGCTGGAAACACTGAGGCAGATCACAGGCGGTTTTTTAAAGTTTGCCTTGTAAGTCTCTGACTCAATAAAGCTCTTAAATAAGTTGCCATGTAAGTCGCCGAAATTCTCTGGTGTGCTAAATCCAGACTGGTTTTTATTATGCTCAAGCAATAACACACTGAAATCATAATCACGTACATAAGAAGAGAAGTTATTGCCCACAATACCTTCAATACGCTCATTGGTTTTTTGATCGACAATATTGGTTTTTAAAATTTCAATCAAAGGCAATGCATTGCTATCGCTGCCCGCTTCAACTTTCATCTCAACAGAAATAATCTCAAGCTCGACCGCATAACGATCGCCTTCTGGATTATCCCAATGCGCCAAGGTATTGAAACGATTGTCGATCATTTTTAGGGTATTACGCAGATTCTCTTGGCGGCTTTGACCACGAGCCAAATTGGCAAAGTTGGTTGTAATACGGGTATTTTCTGATGGGTAATAGTTCTCATCAAAACGAATACTCTTGATCGTAAAATTAAATGCGCTACTCATTTTAATCCGCCACCCTAATTTCTGAGATAAATCTGAATTTCTGTATAGAGTGATTTATACCGTAATCATTAGCTGAATAAAAATGATTTAATCTAAGTCCAAAATGAATGAAATTCATGTTAAGAAATTTGCTGAGATGAAAATGGCTCAGTATCCTCGATTGATGGTACTTTTGCAGATGAATATCGCTCAGGGAATTTCGGGCGGATATAGACAAACCACAGGAAAAAAACTCCAGCTCAATTAATTAAAAATCAATACGATACCAATAAAAATTATATAAGGGCTGAATCAATCGACTGGACATAACAAGCAAGCTGTATTAATTGATCAAACTGTGAATAGCTCTCATTCTCAACTATAATTCAGACTAATTAAAAAGCAATCTCAGGCTGAGATCAAAGGACAGAAGATGAAAAAAGATCGTGTATTTAATCGAAAAAAACAAGCCAGACCTCTTAGTCCCCTTCTCTCTATCGGTGGATTTATCTTATTTTCAAACTCATCTTTTGCAGCAACGCCTGCTGAAGTTGCCAATCAAGATCAGCCCTCCGAAGTGCTGCCGACCATTAGCATTACGGCATCGCGTGCAGATGAATTGTCCTCTTCGGCCAAACAAGTCACCAAGCTCGATGAAAAACAAATCGAGCTGTTAAAAAATGCCTCATCAGGCAACATCGCCACCGTATTAGCAAAAGTCGTTCCGGGATTATCCGATTCCAGTCGCACCATTACCGATTATGGACAAACCCTACGTGGCCGTAATGCGCTGATCTTGGTCGATGGTGTGCCCATGAATCTCACCCGTGATACCTCCCGTGGGCTTTCTGCAATTGATCCTGAAAGTATTAGCAGTATCGAAGTGATTCGTGGCAGTAATGCGATTTATGGCAGTGGTGCAGCTGGGGGGACCATTTCGATTACCACCAAAGCGGCTGGTGGCGAACCGACAGCGAAAACTGTGATTGGACTGCAAACAGGCTTAACCAATCTTCGTACAGATGCCTTAAGTGGTGACATCCATCAATATTTCTCTGGCAGCCTGAATAACTTCGATTATGCGCTCGATTTTGGCTACCAACGTATTGGCAGTCCATACGATGCACGTGGCAGACGGGTTGCACCTGAACCCAGTCAAGGTGACCTGTTTGATGCAGATGCCTATAGCATCGGTAGCAAACTTGGCTATCATCTGGACGACAATCAGTATCTTCAATTTGCTGCAAATTATTATAATGCGGAACAAGACTCGGACTATGCCTCTGATCCAAGTGTGGCTCAGCTTCCTGCGGGTAGTGTACCAGCCAAGGCAATCAAGGGTCTGAAACTAAAAGACCAGAATAAAAATGAAAATCAGATCTACAATTTGACCTATAGCCATCAAGATTTCTTCGGTAATAAAGTCGATGCGCAAGTCTATTACCGTGACTTTTTTACCCGTTTTGCACCCTTTGATGCGCGTAAAGTCGCAACCCGTGGTGGGCAAGTCGATCAGGTCTATCAAGAAAATAATGTGCTGGGCAGCCGTTTAACCGTGAATACACCGCTTGCATTTTTAGGCGACACTTCGCTGGTTTGGGGCGGTGATTTCAGCCGTGAAAAAAGTGAAATGCCTTTAGATACCTTCGACCCGCAAATTTATGACCAGTCAGGTGGTCTGGAATTTGTCAAAAATGGCAAACTGATTTATTTACCTGAGCTCACCACGCAAAGTATCGGTGGATTTGCGCAATTGAAGCACCGTTTCAATGAGCAATGGTCAGCAGAAATCGGCACACGTTATGAAGACAGTTATGCCAAAATTGACAGCTTTATTCCCTTGTCTCAACTCGGCAAAGCCAATCCTTATACGGTTCAAGGCGGTAAAGTCAAAGCAGACGCATGGCTTTACAATGCCAATGTCAGCTTTGCACCTACAGATGCACACTCGATTTATGCCTCCTTTAATCAGGGTTTCCAACTCCCCGATGTTGGTGTCATCATCCGTAATGCAGGGGTAGGTTTCGACTTAGGCTCTTCATTCTTAGAACCTGTCAAAGTGGATAATTATGAGCTTGGCTGGAATGGTCATTTTGATCATTTTAGTTCTAGTTTAGCGGTATTCCACTCCACTTCTGATCTGGGGGGTGTGCAATCCTTTAATAATGGACTGGTGCTTGCGCGAACCAAAGAAAAAGTGACTGGTGTAGAAGCGACTCTTGATTATCTTGAAGATGCCAAAGTCTGGGGGGCTGGTGGGAGTGTGACGTGGATGAAAGGACGCGAAACCCCTCAAAATACTCATACTGAGCAAGATATGACTGGTTACCGTATCCCACCGTTAAAAGTCACAGGCTATATTTCTTATAGTCCGACTGATACTTGGACCAACCGCATTCAAGCCACTTATTTTGGCGCAGAGGATTATCGCTTGAATGGCGTAAATAGCTTTGGACGTTATGATGTCAAATCTTATACCACCGCTGATTTACTCAGTAGCTTTGCACTGAACAAGAAAGATACGATGACCATCGGTATCGAAAATATGTTTAACAAGCAATATTACCCGCTGTATAGCCAGCTGATGAGAAACAGCAACAATACCAGTCATTTACTTGCAAATGGCATTACGCTGAAAGTGTCTTATAGCCATAAATGGTAAATTCGAATCAATGAGAAACCGTCATAAATGACGGTTTCTTTCTCAAGCTCATTCATTATTTTTGAGCTGAAGCATCTTGTTTCTGCTGTAGCTCATGTAATTTTTTGCTATAGGTTGAATAGACGGGATTCCACGTCTTGCCTTTGTCTTTAGAAAAATTAACAAGGGCATAGTAAGGTGAAAAATAAGTATTTAAAAGAGCCCCTGAATCAAGCACTGTGATATAGCTCTGCGGGATTATTTTACGTTTTTCCCATGTGGGTGTTGCTTCTTCTTTAACCGCTAACTCACCCCAGCTAAATGGTCCAGAAGCAATATAAATATCGCCTTGCTTTGAAAATTGCGCTGGCCAAATATTGACTTTAAATGGACTATCAATTTTTTGCCATGTCGCACCATGATCTTTTGAATTAAATTGCTTGGCAAAAACACCTGCAAAACCACCTTTAGAAGTAATCAAACTAAAGGACTGGTCTGGGTTAACAAACAGCTGCGTGATATTGGCGTTATCGGGTACCTTATTTTGGCTCCATGCTTTGCTTGCATACTCATAGCGATTAATATTTCCATACATATCAGCATAATCAAAACCGCGCTCATCCTCCCACATCCAGAAACCATTCAGCCCTAACCAAGCATTGAATATTTTTTTTGTTGAAATTGGTTTCCAATCCCCCTTTTCTAAACGATCACTACGATAAATAGTCAGATCAGTTCCCACAATATGTGCTAAATACCAACCTTGTTGATCGTTACCCACAACATAGGCAATGATTCCTATAGGCAAATTACCCGTATCAACAGGACTTAGCGTATCACTATCTTTTTGATGCTTATAGAAATTATTCATCTCACCATAAGCTAAAAAATCAAAATGACGATTTTCTTTTACGGTTACGCAGTCAAAAGACAGAGCTTCTTGGCTTTGAAGTATTTTAGCTTTTTCTTTTTTATCTTGGATATCATCGTTTAAGGAAAAAGAAAAAATAGAACCAATTTTACTTGCTGCAACCACCCTATTGTCTGGTGTTTCCTTAAAACACTGCATTCCAAAAGGTAATAATTTATTTTCATTACCAAAATGTTTTTCTATCTCAGTAATGGGTTGAGTCCAGCCTGTTAAAACCTTGTCTTTATAAATCGCTTGCAGATACTTATCTCCAAATTTATTGATTAGATTTTTATTGGATGGATAGTTTTCAGATCTTGAAAAAAAATATGCACCATTGGCATGCGTCAAAAATATACGTCCAAGATCAGTGGTTGTATTCTCAACCACTTTAAATGTACGGGCTTGACTGGCTTGCTCATTATCCACCAAATTGATAAATTTTGTTGCCCCTGCCAGCATCGGATTTGCACTCGGCATAAAGCTGTTCAGCTCAACAACACGATATTCCCCCGCAGGTAATTTCCCACTATAAATCAGTGTAGAACGTGAAACTCCTGAATTAATAACATCAATTTTATAGGTCTTATTATTTTTCCGGATCATGGTTTTTTCTGTAAGACTTTCTACGAGTAAAAACGGAAAATTCATCCCATTATTAAAACCGATACTTAAGACCACAGGATATAATTTCTCTTCTTGTTGCTCAGGTGCGAACACATCTTTTGCCACTGCATTCATTTCTCTTGATTGCGGCGTTGTAGCACATGCCTGGAGTAACAAACAAATGGCGAAAACCACCCCACTTTTCAATATTAAATTTAGTTTATTCATTTACTTAATCATTTAAATGTCAGAAACAACATGTATCAAGGATGAGAAAACTCTCGCCCTACCCAATAAAGGTGAACATTACTAGAATTATTAACAATAAACCATCTTAAATATAATCATAATCAACTTGATTGATACATTTTGAAACACTAGTACAACTAAAACACCGTCTAAATTAAAGTAAAATTCATGAACTAACTTCTTCAACATCAGTGTTAAGGCAATCCCTTGCCCTGCTGATGTGCCTTTATTGCGCCTGTATCATCATTTAAATTCTTTCTCTCTATCTGGTTTGTCATATAGAGCGTCATTTAATTTTTAAGGTAAATTGAATGAAAAAATTTTGGAAATATTTATTAGTACTGCTCGTGGTACTAATTATTATTGCAATTGCCTTTCTTTTTAGACCAGTTGCGTCTAAGGCAATTAAAACCACCAACAACGAACCTACTGTCGATGTCGTACTCATCGGTGGCGGGATTATGAGTGCCACGTTGGGTACTTATCTCAACGAATTACAACCTGACTGGAACATCCGCATGTATGAACGTCTTGATGCTGTTGCACAAGAAAGTTCAAACGGTTTTAACAATGCGGGCACAGGTCACTCAGGCTTTATGGAAATGAACTATACCGAAGAAAAAGACGGTAAAATGGACATTTCTAAAGCTGTGAATGTGGCGGGTCAGTTTGAAATTGCCAAGCAATTCTGGGCATACCAAGTCAAACAAGGTGTACTCGAAACACCAAACACTTTCATTAACCCTGTACCACACATTGCATTTGTGTGGGGCGATAACGTGAACTTCATGGAAAAGCGTTATGCTGCCATGGTTCAAAATCCGTTATTCGCGGGCATGAAATTAAGTGAAGACAAAGCTGAAATTCAACAATGGGCACCATTGGTGATGGACGGTCGTGATCCTCAACAAAAAGTGGCTGCAACCCGTATGGACGTTGGTTCTGACGTGAACTACGGTGCTATCACGACCCAGTTAATCAACAACCTCGAAAAGAGTCCTAACTTTAAACTCAGCACTTCAACTGAAGTGACGGGCATCAGCAAAAATGATGACAACACTTGGTCTGTTGCTTTCAAAGATTTGAAATCGGGCAAAGTTGATCATGTCAAAACACGTTTCGTATTTATTGGTGCGGGCGGTGCTGCAATTAAATTATTGCAAATGACTGGCTTACCAGAAGCACAACAATATGCGGGCTTCCCTGTAGGCGGTGAGTTCCTAGTAACTGACAACCCAGCAATCACTGCAAAACATACAGCCAAAGTCTATGGCCGTGCTGATCTTGGTGCGCCTCCGATGTCTGTTCCACATATTGATACCCGTTATATTGATGGTAAAAAATATGTGTTGTTTGGCCCATTCGCAACCTATTCAAACAAGTTCCTGAAAAATGGTTCACAATTTGATTTGCTTGCATCGACCAACAAAAACAACGTCTTGCCTATGACTGCAATTGGTCTACAAAATGCCGATCTCGTTAAGTATCTGGTAAGCCAAGTGTTAATGTCTGATGCTGATCGTTTCAACGAGTTGAAAAAATACTACCCTGAAGCTGATCCAAAAGACTGGCATTTACAACAAGGTGGTCAACGTGTTCAGATCATCAAAAAAGAACCAGGTAAACCTGCTAAATTGCAATTTGGTACAGAAATCTTTGCTTCTAAAGACAAGTCTGTAACCGCATTGTTAGGTGCTTCTCCGGGTGCTTCAACTTCACCTTACATCATGCTCAACTTGCTTGAAAAAGCCTTCCCTGAGCAAACTAAAGGTGAATGGAATGGCAAGTTACATGAAATCGTGCGTTCTTATGGTAAAGACCTTTCAACTGATCCAGCGTTGTTAGATCAAATCCGTCAGTACTCAAGTTCAACTTTAGGCTTGAACTATACGACTCCTGCAAACTTGGTTCCTGCCAAGAAAGTCGAAAAAGCGGAAGCTGTTGCGCAATAAGCAACGCCAAGCCCATTGAAAATGGGAGGAGTTTTCGCTCCTCCCTTTTTCTTTATCTCTTTTTTATACATAACACCTTATGCCCGCTGCTGCACCCCACTCTGCTTTTGCTGCATTTGCCAGTCGTGACTTTAGGTTATTGACCCTCAATCAATGCTGCCTAACGTTTGCAGTGCTCATTCAAGAAGTGCTGGTGGCTTTTCATCTCTATCAAATCACCAAAAATCCGCTCATTCTCGGCCTAGTTGGGATCATGGATTTCTTACCTTTTCTCGCTCTGTCTTTATGGGGCGGTTATATTGCTGACCGTTTTAATCGGCAGCGTATTTTACAAATCAGTTTTAGCCTTGCCATTCCCCTGTCGGTTGGCTTATGGATCTGCTTTGATCTGTATAACACTCAGACGTTCAGTGCCAATGTCCTACTGATTGCGACTTTCAGTATCCTGTTTTTATTTGGCTGTATTCGCGGTATTTATAGCCCCTGCTTTAACTCCTTACGACCTTTTGTCGTACCTGAGCATCTGTATACCAATGCAGCGACATGGACCAGTATGTGCTGGCAAGCTTGCGGTATACTTGCACCCGTGGTTGGCGGTTTTCTGTTGGCGCATCTGGATTTGGATATTACCTTTGCCGTGATTGTGGCGCTTTTTCTTACGGGCAGTATGGCCCTATGGTGCTTACAGAAGCGCACGTTTCCTCAAATCCAAACGGAGTCGGTGACTCAAAGTCTAAAAGACGCACTACAATTTATTTTTAAAACCAAAATTATTTTTTGGGCGATGTTTCTCGATCTCGGCTCGGTTTTCTTTGGTGGCATCATCGCGCTGCTACCCATTTTTGCCCAAGATATTTTGCATGTCGGTGCCGATGGTTTTGGTCTATTACGCGCCGCACCTGCATTTGGTGGCTTGATCATGCTGCTGATTTTGGTACGTTATCCACCTAAATCCAGACCGTGGCAGATGATGCTCATTGCGGTCACTGGCTTTGGTCTGTGTACTTTGTTATTTGCTGTTACCAGACACCTCTATTTTTCCATTGCAGTTCTCATTATCATGGGGGCATGTGACAGCATCAACATAATTATTCGTCAAACCATACTGCAATTGATTCCACCCAAAGACATGCTTGGTCGTGTCGCTGCCATTAATGGCATCTTTGTCACATCCAGCAATGAGCTGGGTGCATTGCAGTCCAGTGTGATGACACGCTTTTTTAGCGTGGTGCCAGCCATGTTGATTGGCGGTTCACTGTCTTTGTTCTGTGTGCTACTGACCAAGATCAAAACCAAAGATTTATTGAAGTTTCGTTTTTAATCCCCCAAACAAACAGCTATTTAAAAAACCAATATCATATGAAACACACTTTGCCCGCATCTTCAGGCCTCTCTAAATTTATTATTTTTTCCGTCTTTGTATGGCTAGTACTGTTGTGGCTACAGTCGACCTATATTGTCATTATCGGGGGTCAAGCCTATCTGTTCTGGACTTCTTTGGGTCTGTTGATTCTGAACCTACTCAGCTTGCGCCCCAACATCTTAAAAAACCGAATTGCCTTGGCCATCACTGCCATATTACTGGTCTATCTAGTGTTTAATTCGCTATTTTGTACCTATTTGATGATTGCCTTCTATTGTATTTTCTATCTCTATTCAGGCGAATATAAACATAAACGCGCCATTAAGTTGATCAGCCTGTTTTTGATTATGATCATCTTTGCAATTTACCAAAGCCAATCTCTGCATGAACTGAAAAGCCATTATGCTCCCTATGAAACTGGTGAAACATGGCAAAAATATGGTGCTTTATAAGTCCACCCATAAAAAAAACCTCACATGACGTGAGGTTTTTTTATTGACTCGATTAATCTTGCGAATCAGGGTACAAAGGACGATTACCAGGACTAATACGATTGATATGCAAGAAGGTCATATGCCGCTCGTACTTATCCAAGATGTCATTAATCACCTGTTCTTTGGTATATCCAACCAAGTCATTGTCTTGAGAACCTTCATATAAGAAAGTTTCCAAGCGGTAATAGAACTGTTTGCCGCGTTTACCACGCTCACTAAAGGTCGGCGCGATATAACGGACTGGCCAGATCTGGTACACGAAGTTATGTTCTTCTTCGATGTAAATGGTGAGATCAAGATGATACAGGCTTTCGCTTTCTTCGACTTCACCCTGCGTCACTTCGACATTCATGCCACGCTTCACCAACTCATCCGCCACGGTTTGTACCGCAGGTTTACACACGCTATCGAGCATACGTTGAGTCTCGCTACTGCCTGGATGATGCATGACACGGGACAAACGCTGTTTCCAGTTCAAAATATCCACGTTTCCGACCACAGGTGCAGCATTCAGGCTACGGCTGGCTTTACGATAATCTTCTAAGCGCAAGGATTTATATAAGCCCGCCATCACCAATAGCATCACAAAACTAAACGGCAAGCCCATAATGACGGTGGCACTTTGCAGTGCAGTAATCCCGTTGGCCATCAACATCGCCACGGTAAGCAAACCAATGGCAGTTGCCCAGAAGATTCTCAGCCAACGTGGTGCATCATTATCGACATTGGAGAACTTGGTGGTAAAGTTACCGAGTACCAAAGCCCCTGAATCGGCAGACGTCACATAGAACAATAGCCCCGTAATGGTGGCGATCCCCGCAATAAAGGCAAAGCCTGGATATTGCGCCAACAGGTCATAAAAACCATGTGCAGGATCAGTCAGAACGGTTTGTGCCAGTGCCGTATTGCCTTCAAAAATTACGTTATATAAAGCGCTATTCCCAAAAATAGACAACCACGTAATCGTGAACAATAAAGGAATGATCAAGGTGCCACAGACAAATTCACGAATGGTACGACCACGTGAAATACGTGCCAAGAACAGTCCCACAAATGGCGACCATGCGACCCACCATGCCCAGAAGAACAAGGTCCAACTGTTCATCCAGTCTTTTGGTCGGTCAAAGGCAAAGCTTTCCAAGGCCAAACTTGGGAAACGACTGATATAGTCACCAAAGTTTTGTACCAAGGCATTGAGCAGGAATTCGGTATTGCCAAGGAATAGGACGAACAACATCAAGCCAATCGCGGCATAAATATTGATTTCGGATAAAACCTTAATGCCTTTATTGACCCCTGCCGTCACCGAAATAATCGTGACAATCACAGCAAGACCAATCAGGGCGATCTGAATCCATAGATTTTCAGGTACATCAAACAGTACATGCAAACCATAATTGATCTGCACCACCGCAATACCACAGGTGGTGGCGATACCAAAGATCGTACCAATGACTGCGGCTGTATCGACGGTATGCCCAATCGGTCCGTCAATTTTATTCCCAAAGATTGGGTATAAGGCAGAACGAATGGTCAGCGGCAAGTTATAACGATAACTAAAATAGCCCAAGGCCATCCCGACCAGCGCATACATGCCCCAACCCGTTAAGCCATAGTGGAACAGCGTCCAGACCATGCCCTGACGCGCAGCTTCATAGGTCTGTCCCTCGCCCACGGGAGGATTCATATAATGAGACAGCGGCTCAGCCACCGAGAAGAACATCAAGTCTGTGCCGATGCCCGCTGCGAACAGCATGGCCGACCAACTCAGCAAGCTAAACTCAGGTTTGGAGTGCTTCGGACCGAGCTTAATATCACCATAACGCGAGCAGGCAATAAAGATCACGAAGATCAGATATAGCGTTGCTGCCAGCAAGTAATACCAGCTGAATTTATCACTGACCCAAGCCAGCACCACATTAAGTAAGTGGTTGGCAAAGTCATTAAAAAAAATCGTAACCAGTGCAAATGTTAAAATAAGTAGAGCTGAAACATAAAAGACCACACGATTTAACTGGTCTTTATTCGCTAATGTAGAATCATCAACCGCTCTTGGATTATCTGTTGCCATACAATCCTCAGGGAGTTAGAGAACAAAAAGAAAATATTCATCTACGTCTTTCCACCTTTGCATCAATGAAAAGACATGTCTGAATAAAAAATGAAAAATAAAAGTCATTTACCCGAATTACAATGTTTCTGATTTTTCAGTTATAGCTTGTGATGACTGAGTTACCTGCGTTATCACTTGCGGCGGTGTAGGACGAAACTGATCCTGTTTTAGTGCTTTGGCCAGGCCAAACATATACAGCAAAATAATAACGGAAAATGGTAAACCACACAGCACCACGGCACTTTGCATGGAGTGAAAACTCCCTGCCAACAGCAGACCAATACTGACAATGGTAATCACCACAGACCAGAAAATTCTCAACCAAATCGGCGAATCACTTTCATTGCTACCCCCTTTCGAGGACAGATTTGCGATCATGAGTGTACCAGAACCCACAGGGGTCAAAAACAATACGAAACAAATCACAACAACAATCCCAGCAATATAAGGATTGAACGGTAAAAATTCGAGAAGCTTAAATAAGGACAACGCAGGGTCAGTCAACACCAAGTCACCGAGGATTTTTTGCTTCTGTTCCAGAATAAAATAGATTGCAGTATTGCCAAAAATCGAGATCCAAGCCAAGGTAAAACCGAGTGGAATCAGGCAGACACCCAACACCACTTCGCGAATGGTACGGCCTTTGGAAATTCGCGCAATAAACATACCCACGAATGGTGCCCATGCGATCCACCATGCCCAATAGAATACGGTCCACGAACCTAACCACTCACCCGCCTTGCTGTTATAAAGATACATATCAAAGCTTTTTGCCAGAAAATGATCGAGGTAATCGCCCATGTTCTGCACCAAACCATTGAGCAAATGATTGGTTGGGCCTGTCAGGAACACGAATAGCAATAAGGCATAGAGTAATCGTAGATTAATACGAGATAACCACGCCAGACCTTTTTCAATTCCGGCCACGGTAGTGATGGTCGCCACTGACATCATCAACAACACCACCGCAATCAGTGTGGTTTGGTTATTGGGAATTTCTGGGAGAAGATAATGTAGACCCGAGACCAGTACCAAAGCCCCGATGCCCAAGTTAGTCACCAGAGAAATCACCGTGGCTAAAATCCCGAAACCATCGACAAAGTCACCGATCAGACCATGAATCCGCTCACCAAAGATTGGATACAGCGCGGAACGCAAGGCCAACGGCAAATCTCGACGGAAAGCAAAATAACCCAATGTCACACCTAGCAAGGCATACAGCACCCAACCATGAATGCCCCAATGCAGAAAGCTATACATCATGGCATCACGCGCAGCTTGTATGGTGCCACCCTGACCTTCAGGCGGTCGCAGGAAATGATCAACAGGCTCAGCTACACCGTAATACAACAGTGCAATCCCGATCCCTGCCGAAAACAGCATTGAGACCCAAGCCAGATAGCCAAACTCAGGTTTATCGTCATCTTTGCCTAAAGGAATCTGCCCAACCCGTGAAAAAGCCAGCCAAGCAACAAAACCTAAACAAACCACAATCACCAGCATATAGTACCAACCAAACAATTGATTGGCCTGCCCTTGTATATAGGTCAACCAGAACTGGCTGCGCTGTGGAAACAACACAAACAATAGGCCAAAAATGCCGATACTGATTGCGGAGCTCCAAAAAACAAACAAATTTAAACGTATAGGTTCAGATGGGGACCCTTCATTACTTTCTGACACCATGTTCTTGCTCCTTGCAATTGGTGTTTTTTTCTTAAAAAATAATGTGATAAGTGTTCAATTCTGCTTATCGCCTTATCCATAAGAATCTTTGATTTATTACGCTACTTCTATTCTTGCCAATCAAAAATTCATTGATTTTTACAGATTATACTTTTTATTGATTGAACGTTCAATCAATAAAAAGTATGATAAAAAAATGTTATGATGCTCTACATCGAGAAATGTTGAATAAAAAGCACCTTGGCCGGGCTTGAAATGGATAAGCATGACAAAGCGTAGAGTAAAACCAGAGCATGTGCGACGTGAAGAAATTATTAACGCCGCATTTTATGTAATTTCTGAAGTGGGGTTATCCAATACCACCATTGCACAGATTGCAAAAAAGGCCGAACTATCGACCGGTATCGTGAGTCACTATTTTGGTGACAAACAGGGTCTAATCAATACCTGTATGCAGGAAATGCTCAACGTTTTGCGTCAAAAGACTGACCAATACAAAACCGAAGCAGATGCGCATCCAGAAAGCCAGATCAAGGCCATTATTGATTCCAACTTCGATATCAGTCAGGTCAACAAACAAGCCATGCGGGTCTGGTTAGACTTCTGGTCAGCCAGTATGCACTTGCCCGAGCTTGGACGTTTACAACGAATTAATGATCAACGCCTGTACTCCAACCTGAAGCATTATTTTTTGATGTTGGTAGAGGATAAACAACAGGCCAGCATTGCCGCTCGCGGATTGGCGGCTTTGATTGACGGATTATGGTTACGTGGCAGTTTGAGCAGTCATGATGAGTTTGACAGCCAGTTGGCACGTTCCATTGCTTACGATTATGTAAAAACGCAATTGCAATTTGCGAACAAACCTTTGCAGGAGAAACAGAATGAGTGATGCACAAGTTCACCAGTTATATATCCACGGACGTTATGTCGCAGCAACCAGTGGTCAAACATTTAACAGCATTAACCCTGCCAACGGTGAAGTGATCGCAACACTTCAACAAGCCTCACAACAAGACATTGAAGCGGCTGTTCAAAGCGCACAACAAGGCCAGAAAGTCTGGGCAGCCATGACTGCGATGGAGCGTTCTCGCATCCTACGCCGTGCAGTTGATATCCTACGTGAACGTAATGATGAACTTGCCCAGCTCGAAACCCTCGATACTGGTAAGGCCTACAGCGAAACATCGACTGTTGATATTGTGACAGGTGCCGATGTCATCGAATACTACGCAGGTCTTGCAACTGCCATTCAAGGCGAGCAAGTGCCACTTCGTGAATCAAGCTTCTTCTATACCCGTCGTGAACCCCTTGGTGTAGTGGCTGGGATCGGGGCATGGAACTACCCAATTCAAATCGCAATGTGGAAATCTGCCCCTGCCCTTGCTGCGGGTAATGCCATGATTTTCAAACCAAGCGAAACTACGCCGCTAACCGCATTCAAACTTGCTGAAATCTATACGGAAGCGGGCGTTCCAGACGGCGTCTTCAACGTGGTTCAAGGTGCGGGTCGTGATATCGGTCAATGGCTGACTGAACATCCTGTGATTGAAAAAATTTCGTTCACGGGTGGTGTCGAAACTGGCAAGAAAGTGATGGCCAGCGCTGCGGGTTCAACCTTGAAAGAAGTCACCATGGAGTTGGGTGGTAAATCACCGCTGATTATTTGTGATGATGCCAACCTCGACCGTGCTGCGGATATCGCCGTCATGGCAAACTTCTTTAGCTCAGGCCAAGTCTGTACCAATGGTACTCGCGTGTTTGTACCGAAAGCCCTGCTTGCGGCTTTTGAAGCCGCCATTGTAGAACGGGTAAAACGCATTCGTATTGGCGATCCGATGGCTGAGCAAACCAATTTCGGTCCACTCACCAGCTTCCCGCATATGGAAAAAGTGTTGTCTTTCATTGAGTCAGGCAAACAGCAAGGTGCAAAACTATTGATTGGTGGTGGTCGTGCCACAGAAGGTGATCTCGCCAAAGGTGCTTATGTGCTCCCGACGGTATTCAGCAACTGCCAAGATGATATGGCGATTGTGCAAGAAGAGATCTTCGGTCCTGTGATGAGCATTCTCAGCTATGAAACTGAGGAAGAAGTGATTCGTCGTGCCAATGACACCACCTTTGGCTTAGCTGCAGGTGTGGTGACCCAAGACATCACTAAAGCGCATCGTATGATTCATCAACTTGAAGCTGGTATCTGCTGGATCAATACCTGGGGTGAATCACCTGCGGAAATGCCAGTGGGCGGCTACAAGCAATCTGGTGTTGGCCGTGAAAATGGCTTAACCACTTTGGGTCATTACACCCGTATCAAATCCGTTCAAGTTGAGTTGGGTGAGTATCACAGCATTTTCTAATGCCCTCAGCTTTCACCCTCAAAATTAATCCTCAATGCCGAGCAATCCCATGATTGCCTCGGCATCCTCAAGAATAGAAAAAGGGATAACGATGAATACTCAAGCATATGACTACATTATCATTGGCGCAGGATCTGCCGGAAATGTGCTCGCAACACGTCTGACTGAAGACAAAGATGTGACTGTTTTACTTTTGGAAGCTGGTGGCCCAGACTACCGTTTAGATTTCCGTACTCAAATGCCAGCCGCTTTGGCCTTTCCTTTACAAGGTCGTCGCTATAACTGGGCCTATGAAACCGATCCTGAACCCCACATGAACAATCGCCGTATGGAATGTGGTCGTGGTAAGGGCCTCGGTGGTTCTTCACTGATTAACGGCATGTGCTATATCCGTGGTAATGCCATGGATTTGGATCAGTGGGCAAGCATGAAAGGTTTGGAAGACTGGAGCTACGCCGACTGCTTACCTTACTATAAAAAAGCCGAAACCCGTGATATTGGCGGCAATGACTATCATGGCGACAAAGGTCCTGTATCCGTGGCAACCCCTAAAAATGGCAATAATGTGCTGTTCCATGCCATGGTTGAAGCAGGCGTACAGGCAGGTTATCCACGTACCGATGACTTAAATGGTTATCAACAAGAAGGTTTCGGCCCAATGGATCGTACCGTGACCCCAAAAGGTCGTCGTTCAAGTACCGCGCGTGGTTATTTGGATATGGCCAAAGGTCGTCCGAATTTAACCATCGTCACGCATGCCACCACCAATAAAATCTTGTTTAATCAAAAACAGGCAGTCGGTGTGGAATATATTATTGGTGCTGACCAAGCCAATATGAAACAGGCACAAGCCAAACGTGAAGTATTGCTCTGTGCAGGAGCAATTGCCTCACCACAAATCTTGCAACGCTCAGGTGTAGGTGAAAGTACCTTCCTGAAATCGATGGATATTGATGTGGTACATGACCTGCCAGGTGTCGGTGAGAACCTGCAAGACCACTTGGAAATGTATTTGCAATATCAATGCACGCAACCTGTATCACTCTACCCTGCACTGCAATGGTATAACCAGCCTGCCATTGGCGCTGAATGGTTATTCAATGGCACAGGTGTGGGCGCAAGCAATCAGTTCGAAGCAGGTGGCTTTATCCGCAGTTCGGAAGAGTTCGACTGGCCGAATATCCAGTATCATTTCTTACCTGTTGCGATTAACTACAACGGCAGTAATGCAGTAAAAGAGCATGGCTTCCAAGCCCATGTCGGTTCAATGCGCTCGCCTTCGCGTGGTCGGATCAAGCTCAAATCCAAAGATCCGTTTGAACATCCAAGTATTCTGTTCAACTACATGTCAACAGAACAGGACTGGCGTGAATTCCGTGATGCAATCCGTATCACCCGTGAAATCATGGCGCAGCCTGCGCTTGATCCGTATCGTGGTGAAGAAATCAGTCCAGGTAAACATATCCAGACCGATGCAGAACTGGATGAGTTCGTACGTAGCCATGCAGAAACGGCGTTCCACCCATCATGTAGCTGTAAGATGGGCGAAGATGACATGGCGGTAGTCGATGGCCAAGGTCGAGTGCATGGCGTACAAGGCTTACGTGTGGTCGATGCTTCCATCATGCCACTAATCATTACTGGCAACTTAAATGCCACCACCATTATGATCGCAGAAAAAATTGCCGATCAAATCCGTGGCAAAAAACTCCCTCGTTCTGAAGCGGCTTATTACAAAGCGGGTACAGCACCTGTACGTCAAGCGCCGTTACGTCCAATACTATAAGGAAGATATTCCTCAGGGGATACCCGAAGCTCAGCTTCGGGTTCCACTTCATTCAGGGAGAAATGATGAAAAAAACTTTATTCTTAATTGCACCTTTGGCTTTTTATTTTCAAAGCACCCACGCCACTGAAACCACTTCCCCCTACTCAGCCAATATCACTGCGGCCAGCCAATACGTTTCACGCGGTTTTCAACAAACTTGGGGCAAACCTGCCTTGCAAGGGGGACTGGACTACAATCATGCCAGCGGTTTTTATGCGGGTACATGGGCATCGACCGTAAGCGATCATTTTATTCGCGATGCTTCAGTCGAATGGGATGTATATACTGGCTATAGCCGCAGTTTTGGTGATTTAACCGTCGGCACTAAAGTCGCCTATTACTATTATCCTGGGGCAAAAACCACTGCGGATACAGGCAATACCCGTTTTGATTATGGGGAAATTATTCCTGAAATCAGTTACGGCCCGCTCAGCGTGAAATATGCGATTACCTATACCCAAGATTATTTCGGCAATAATTCGGATACCTTAGGCGTCGGCAACAATAAGCATTCACGTGGCTCGGGGTATTTGGATGTCAATTGGCATCAACCGATTACACAAGGTTGGTCAGTCGATGCCCATTATGGCAACCAACGCATTAAAAACTTTTCTGCTGCCAGCTTCCAAGATGCCAGTTTTGCCGTCAACAAAGAGCTACCATATAACCTTTCCAGCAGTTTGACCTATAGCAAAGCATGGGATAAAGACGATTTTTATCAGCAATACAGCAATGGCAATCCCAACGCCAAAGTCTCCAATCCAATTGATTCAACCGTAACTTTGTCACTGACCAAAAGCTTCTAATCCAAGCTGAATCAAGTCTTCTGGCATAAAAAAAGCCGCTTCATTGAAAGCGGCTTTTAAAATCTTGGATATTAAGGCTTGATCAGTTCAATCGTTGTACCTGCACGTTTTGGATCAATCAGAATCTTGGCATGTTGCTCTGGATCGCGCAGCGCCTCAAAGGCATTGCCGACGCCTTCCAAACCGACCACACCTGTGATCAATGGTGAACAATCGACTTTACCTTCTGCAATCATATGCAGCGTGTCACGGAATTCAAGCGGCGTATAACCCAATACATACTGGATTTCCAATTCCTTATTAATCGCCAAGGCAGGTTCGATTTTATCACTTTGCATACACACGCCCACCCCCACAATACGTGAGAACAGTGGTGCACCTTCCAAAATCTGCTGCATAATTCCAGCCACACCGACGCACTCAAAAATCACTGGACGCTTTGGCAATATTCCAAGTTTATCCCCCACGCGCATGGCATTGACCCACGGTAATGAGTAAGTTTGAACCTTGTCAAAAAGCCCCATCCCCATATTCACTGCTTCAGAAACATTGCCCAATAAACCCAGCTCTTTCCAACTGCTAAATGGCGATTGCTGTTTAGGATCAATCAAGATATCTGCACCACATTGCTCAGCCAAGCGACGGCGGTTCGGTGAAAAATCACTGGCCACTACGGTTTTGACGCCAGCCGCTTTCAGCATAATAATCACGCCCAAACCGACAGGACCACAACCAATCACAATCGCTGGCTCATTTTTCTTGATTCGACTACGACGTACTGCATGCAGTGCAACAGCCATTGGCTCCGTCAGTGCGGCACTGTCCGCATCTAGACCATTCGGCACTTCAAACATCAGACTGGATTGCACCAAGACTTGCTCTGCATAACCACCGGAAGCACTCGGTGACAAGCCTGTAGGAACATAGCCTTGCGGATCAACATTTAACAAGGGCATGGCGCAAACCAACGTATCTGCTTTTAATTTACGTCGTGTTTTTGGACCATAATCCAAGACTTTGCCACAGAACTCATGCCCGAAAACCAATTTATCTGAGGATTTTGCCACCCCATTAAAGCCGACGCGTGCTGCCAAATCATGCATATGATCACAGTGATGTTGCATATGTAAATCCGAACCACAGATACCGCAACGCACCACTTCAAGCAGGACTTGTCCTTTAGCAGGGACCAATTGAACACTGTCTTCCAGTTTCAGCTCAGCGTTATGACAAACCAGAGATTTCATAGAATGCTTTCCTTTTTTGTTTTATTCCCATTGTTCACCTTCAGCACTTTAACCCGTTGCTGTGCCAAGCAAACAACACATGACTCAATCCTGACAAGGATAATTGTCAAAAACTATGACCGAAATATCAATATATCGAAGCAATAAAGTCAGCAAATGATGTATTTTAGGATAGCTCGATTGATTGAAAAAAGATTAAAAATTATTCTCTTTTAACTTCAAATAGATGAGTCTATTTTTCTCAATTGTTGCCCGATTTTTATTAAAACGATCAAATTTAAACCTTGCATTTAATAGTGTCATTATGCCAATATATATTTACTGGCTTTAAGCCACTATAAAAGAGAAATTAAAAATGACGATTCAACTTATGACAGCTCAAGCGAATGTTCCCATCGAGTTTTTGCAGTTTTCAGGTGGCGAGCGTCATATTCAACTGCAACCTGAATTATTAAACCAATTAACAGCTGACACTCAGATCAAAGCCTCACTACAGAACAGTGCAGATGTGATGGATTATCTGCTATTAGAAAATGTGTTGTTGCAACAAGGCACTCACCTTTCGGTAGAAATCCCTTATTTTCCCTATGCACGTCAAGACCGTATCTGTGCACAAGGTCAGGCCTTCTCATTGGATTTAATGACCAAGTTATTAAATAGCAATAGCGAAAAATTTGCAGGGCAACGTCAGAAAATTGTGGTGTGGGATTGTCATAGTCAGGTGACTCTGGAGCTGCTACGAAAAAATACCCGCTTCCAACAAGTGATCAATATCGAACCAATTGAGATTATCCAGCAAAGCCCAGCATTGATGCAGATTTTAAGCGCCGACAATAGCGTATTGATCTGTCCTGATGCAGGCGCAATACAGCGCACCCAAGCGATTGCAAACGGTATTAATCCGCAACGCCAACAGGCCATTGAAGTGATTCACTGTGAAAAGAAACGTGATCCAAGCACTGGCAAAATTAGCACAACGGCGGTGGATAGCCCTGATTTGACAGGAAAAACAGCCGTGATCACCGATGATATTTGTGACGGTGGTGCAACCTTTATTGGTATTGCCAAACAATTACGCAGCCTAAACTGCCAAAACATTATTTTATATGTCACGCATGGCATTTTTAGCAAAGGTATCGCGGTATTTGATGGCTTGGTCGATCAGGTCTTTACCAGCAATAGCCTGCCACAAACAGAAGCAAGCAAACTCAACATTATCAATTTTCAAAATTAAGATTTAAAGCACGAGGCCAATAAAAATGAGTATTAAAATTAATCCACTCAATGCAATTGATTTCTATAAAGCCGACCACCGTCGCCAGTATCCAGTGGGAACTGAATACGTCTATGCCAACTTTACCCCGCGTTCATCACGTTTAGCCAAAATGCTGCCGGATTTTGATGACAAGATAGTGTTCTTTGGCCTACAAGGCTTTATCAAACACTTTTTGATTGAAACCTGGAATGAAGGCTTCTTCAATCAACCTAAAGCCAAAGTAGTCGCAGCCTATAAACGCCGTATGGACAATTCTTTAGGTGAAGGTGCAGTGCCTGTCGAGCACATCGAAGCTTTACACGATCTCGGCTATTTACCATTAAAAATTAAAGCCTTGCCAGAAGGTAGCCGCGTCAATATCAAAGTACCTGTATTGACTATTATCAATACTGACCCGAATTTCTTTTGGCTAACCAACTACATCGAAACCGTGCTCAGTGCCGAGCTATGGAAAAGCTGTACTACAGCCAGCATTGCCTATGAATATAAACGCTTGTTGACCCAATATGCAGAAAAAACAGGTGCAGCTTTAGACTTTGTTGCTGTTCAAGGCCATGATTTTAGTAGCCGAGGGATGAGTGGGATCTATGATGCTGCCCAATCGGGTGTGGGTCACTTAACCAGTTTTATTGGGACAGATTCAGTTGCTTCTATTGATTATGCAGAAGAATATTACAACGCAACAGGTGTCGTAGGCGTTTCAGTACCTGCAACAGAACACAGTGTGATGTGTATGGGCAGTGAAGAAAGTGAAATCGAGACCTTTAGACGTCTGATCTGTGAGCTTTATCCTGCCGGTGTAGTCAGTATCGTTTCAGATACTTGGGATTTCTGGCGTGTGATTACCGAGTTTAGTGTGGAATTAAAAGCGGAGATTTTAAAACGCCAACCGAATGCCCTCGGACTCGCCAAAGTGGTGTTTCGCCCTGACTCAGGTGATCCCGTGAAAATTATCTGTGGCGATCCTGATGCAGAGCGAGATAGTCCTGCTTATAAAGGTGCAGTGCAATGTTTATGGGAAATTTTCGGCGGCACAGAAACCGTTCAAGGCTATAAGGTATTGAATGAACGAGTTGGCTTGATTTATGGTGACTCGATTACCCTAGAACGTGCCCAAAATATCTTAAAAGGTTTGGAGGCCAAAGGCTTTGCTTCAAATAATCTGGTCTTTGGAATCGGCAGCTATACTTATAACTATTTGACTCGTGATAGCTTTGGTTTTGCAGTCAAAGCCACTTGGGGTCAGGTTAACGGTGTCGGTCGTGAACTGTTTAAAGACCCTGTAACGGATTCAGGTGTTAAAAAGTCAGCCAAAGGCTTGTTACGGGTTGAACAAACTGAAAATGGTTTTGAGCTCTTTGATCAACAAAGCTTTGAACAGGAGAAAATGGGCGCACTGCAAACGGTATTTGAAAATGGTCAATTGTTAAGAGAATGCTCACTTGATCAAATTCGGGAGAGATTGGTCTAAGCAAAATTCTCTATGATTAAAACACATCCAGTGATTAGATACTCGGAAAAGTCATCCGCAACCTGAACAAGCCAAAGCGACTAAAGCTTTGGCGTAGTGCAAGATAAATGAAATGAATAGTTAAGCACTTAAGCAAAGCTTTCGCCTTACGGTACGGCAAAGATTATCAATCTTTGCTATTTCGTACCTCAGGTTTTGCCTACTTTTGCCAAAACAAAAGTAGGTCGAGCCGAAGGCTTATCCTAAAATATGATGAGAACCCAATAAGACTCCGCTATGATATTACTTTATTCCGATTTCTTAATATTTCTATGAGTCAGGAAACTATCCATACCTCCGAACAGGAATACCTTGCCCACTATCAAAAAACAGACTATGACACGCCTCTGTTTACGGTCGATATGGCAATTTTTTCTGTAGCAAAAGGTCAATTACAAGTCTTAATGATTCAACGCTCCAACTTTCCCGAAAAAGGCAAATGGGCGCTACCGGGTGGTTTTGTCGATTTAAAAACCGATCCCGATTTAATGGCAACAGCACACCGTAAACTGCTTGAAAAAACAGGGATTACCTCCCCTTATCTAGAACAAGTCGAAACCATTGGCAATCAACATCGTGATCCACGTGGTTGGTCCATTACCGCTTTATATTTTGCCCTGATTGATTTTGACCAATTTGAAATTCAAACAAGCAGCACCACCGAACATCGTCAATGGCTTCCGATCGATCAGGCATTACAACTAGATTTAGCCTTTGATCACCAACAGCTATTACAACTGGCATTTGAACGTCTTGGCAATAAAACCCGTTATACCGCCTTACCCGCCAGCCTGATGCCTGAGTTATTTACCCTGACTGAATTACAGACCATTTATGAAATTATTTTAGGTCATAGATTAGAAAAAAAATCATTTAGACGACGTATGCAAGAAGCTGGTGCCGTTGAAGAAACGGGACAGCAAAAAATTGTCGGCAAGCGCCCTGCTCAATTGTTCCGCTATGCACTGCAAGATTATAATTTTACTTTTCCGCGTATGCTGGAAACGCCACGTAACAGCACTGAAAATGAAAAGAGCTAAGGTAAATAGCTTAGCTCCTCAATAACTTAGAACTTACTTCCAAGTTTGACGAATCAAATCCACCGCTTTTTCAGCAATCATAATTGCAGGTGCATTGGTATTGCCATTGACCACGGTTGGCATAATCGACGCGTCCACCACGCGCAGTCCTGCAATGCCATACACTTTTAGCTCAGGATCGACTACCGCCATCTCATCCACACCCATTTTACAACTACCAACAGGGTGATACACCGTGTCGACACGTTGGCGCAAAATCTCACGAATTTCATCATCAGTCTGCACATTGGCTGTAAACATATCTTCTTTAATTTTTTCACTTAAAGCAGGTGCATTCATTAACTTTTGCGTGACTTTAAACCCATCAACCATATCTTGCAGATCTTGCTCATCCTCAAGGAATTTAAAGTCGATTAATAATGGATCATCGACATTTTTGCCACTGAGTTTGACTGAACCTCGCGCACGCGGATTCAACAAGCAAACATGGCATGAAATTCCATGTCCCATATGCATGGTTCGAGCATGGTTATCCACCACCGCAATCACAAAATGCAACTGTAGATTCGGCTTATCCAATTCAGGACGACTTTTTAAGAAACCACCACATTCAGCATAATTGGTGGTGATTAAACCACGACGTTCTTTACGATAACGCCCAATCTGTTTGACTAAATCAATACTGCCCCCAACCGACACCCCAAAAGTGCCTTCCATTTGCTTGGTCTTATAAGCAAAAATAAAGTCAGGATGATCATGCAGGTTTTCTCCAACACCTGCTAAATCTTTAATTACAGGGATACCATGTTTTTCTAGTTCTTGGCGTGGACCAATCCCCGACAACATCAAGACTTGTGGAGATTGGAATGCACCCGCAGATAAGAGCACTTCTTTATTGGCACGAACAAACGTGCTTTGTCCATTGTGTTTATATTCGACCCCAACAGCACGACCATTTTCAATCACAATTTTTGACACCAAAGCTTTGGTAATCACATGTAGATTCGGGCGTTTACCTAAATAAGGAAACAGATAACCACGCGCTGCGCTCCAGCGTTCACCATTTTTTTGTGTAACCTGATAAACACCGAGTCCTTCTTGTTCTGCACCATTGAAGTCATCATTCAGCGGATAATTGACCTGCTTCGCAGCTTCAACAAAGGTTTTCTGATACGGATTGTCCGAACGCAATTCACTGACATTTAATGGTCCGTGTTGACCATGATATTCGTTTCGAATGCGCTCGTTATGCTCTGATTTTATAAAATATGGCAAAACATCGTCATAAGACCATCCCGTATTACCCAAAGCAGCCCAATGGTCATAGTCACTACGATGCCCACGGATATACACCATTGCATTGATGGCAGAACTGCCACCTAAGCATTTTCCACGAGGTTGATAGCCTCTACGTCCATTCAGCCCTTTTTGTGGAATGGTTTCTAAAGCCCAGTTATTAATTTTAGTTGGAATACTGATCACCGCTGCGGAAGGTGTATTCACCAACCAGCTATTTCCATCACCACCAGCTTCTAATAAACATACCGAAATATTTGGATTTTCAGATAATCGACCAGCCAGTACCGAACCTGCTGAACCACCACCTATAATTACAAAATCAAAAGCTGTTTCTGTCATCGCTATACTCTGTTTTTTCTTTTTAAAAAGTGGAAGCATTATGCCGAACACGGCATTTAAATACTGTTGTTGTTGTCTAACCAACTCATATCATTAAAAGCAACTTAACTGCAACGCAATAAAAGCGCAATAGTCAAATCAAGCAGTCACGTTGCTGTAAAAAGAGAGCCAATTGCAAAACTACTGGATGGATTCTTTCTCTAATTTTTTCTGTTTCAGATACTCAACATGTTGACGATCTGTTTTCCACGATGGTTCCAATACTTCTTTCTCAATACGAGAGCGAATTCTTTTCTGTTTCATGGGGCTGATCACCTCCTCATTGAAACTTTTCACATATTTCAGCCAAGTCTTACCTCGAAACACATTTTCAGGCATTTCTGTTTTAAACTCACTACGAGGCGTAAAAACAATAACCGAGTGCAAATATTGTGGATCTAACACGTCATTTAGCACTATCTCTAGCACTTTGCTATGTTTATAGTTTTGATGTAAAGGATTTTGAAATTTATAGCTTTTCTTATAGATTTTTTGCGTCCATTGCTTCTGTCGAACACTACCAAAAATCCACCCCGTATAGTTCTTCGTTTCTATAATAAAAACCCCATAAGGACTTATTAAAATATGATCAATTTGAGTTGTACCTTGCTCGCCATCAGGGATCGTCACGTTGTTTAATAACATGTACTCCTCTCCTAACCCCTTTTCTACGTGAGCCTTAACCATCAGCTCTCCTATTCTTCCCTTAAAATATGGTGATTTCAAATAAGTGATAATAGAAAGAATAATAATGAAAAATATAAAGTATAAAAGCATATTCCTTCCCCAGTAATTTTAAATTTAATTTATTAAGAACAAAAAAATAAGATCTAAAATTTTAGAATATATTTTATCAACATTAACTTAATTATTTATATTTTTATATTCATTATAAATTAGAATCAAACCGCCCATAAGGATAAAAAACAGACCTAACAGCTTTAATCCATCTATTTTTCTAATTTGCATTCCTAGAAGTCCAGTACTATCAATAATCGTTGCAAAGAGCATTTGTCCTAAGAAAACCCATAACAATGTATTTGTTGCTCCTATTTGAGGAGCTGCAAGAAACATACAAAGAATATAAATAGAGCCAAGAAAACCTGGAAACCACATCCACCATGAGGCTTGTTGGTATAACGGAGGTTTAATCGTACCATCAACGATTAATGCAATGATTAGTGATGCAATTGCTCCACCAACATAAAGCACAAAAGTTGATTGAATTTGAGAAGCACCACTTGTATTTCGAAAAGTATTTACCATTGCGAGCTGTAGTGGAACAATCACACCTCCCAATATGCTAATCATAATATAACTCATATTATGCATGGTCATTTTCTCTTTTTTATTTTGATTTAATCATATCGCAAATACCCAGTTTAACTCACCATTTTAGCCACTTCCTCTTAACACATCAGGACAATGTTTACATTCCGCTTTACTTTGAATAGCCAAACCAAGTAAATAAACCACTTATTAGTTTTATTAAAACAAATTTTTCAAATAACTGAATATTATTTACAGGATAAAATAATGAAGGCACTCATCACCAAAGGTTGTCATACAGACCACGGTGGCATAGTACAAGAGGCAGATAACATCTTTCTCGTCGAAGGGATTCCTGTACACGTCGAAGGCATGAGGCACTATTGCCCTAAATGCCAAGTGATGGCCACAGCCCAAGCTTCAGGCAGAGGCTTTTTAAAGGCAGGCACCAGAACTATTATTGTGGCGGGTGACAAAGCCACTTGCGGTGCAACCTTTTTCCCGAATCAAAGCCTTGTGGTGAGAGATAACGGAATTGGTACAGGCGCGAATAGTTCATCCGCTGTTAGCAACTTTCTCAATACCAGTAGCCCTCAAGTTTTTGATGAGCAAGTTGCAGCTGAGTTTAGTTTTGCCGAAGGGATGCCCTACTTGATCGAAACAGCTGAGGCTAAAATCTATCAAGGTACAATTGGGGCTGATGGAAAACTGCCACGGATTGAAACTGAGGGACATACTTCTTATAAGCTCTATTTAGGTGAAGAAGCACTCACCAAGCGTGGTGGTGATGCCAGTTAATCAATCGGGGACGGTTAAAACAAATCCCAAACGTGGCTCTGTTGCGGCTTGTAGTATGGCGGGAATCGTCCCGATTACCTTTAAAGAACTATGGGATAATTACTATGGTGACAAAACTCCACCTTATACTGTAAATGGAAAAATACCTGATGAGTTTGAAAATCAATGTGCAATTCGAATGAGTGTTACATTTCATCGCACTGGTATAAAAATGACTTCTTTTTCAGAAAAACTAATAAAACCAGAAAAAAATGAAGCAACTATTGGTCGCCTACTTTTAAAAGGATTACCCACCTCAACAAGAGCAAATGAATTTGCCCAGTGGTTACAAACACGTCCAGTTTGTGGTATCGGCCCAGCGGAGGATATCACTGGCAAAGATTGGCAGAAAAAAATTAAAGGTCGAACAGGAATTGTTTACTTTGGAGACTTTTGGCAAAGAGATGGACTAGAAGAACTTAGAGATATTGCCTCTGGAGGACATATAGATCTATGGAATAATTTTAGGTTAACAAGCAATTGGACAACAGTACCTAGATTCTTTTTTGGTATAAATAGAATGAATATGCTTGGTGGGTATATATACACTGATTATGCTAACGCAAAAAGGATATTATTTTTCGAGGTTAAATAATGCGTAAAATTTTATATGTAATTTTGGGCATTGTACTGACAATATTATTGATTTATACAATATCCAATTTGTATTTAGCTATTATTGGTAGAAAAACTTGTGCAGAGGGTTGTAGCTTAGCATATATCAGTTTCAGTAGGTGGTCCCTTCTATTTTCCATTGTGATTGGTGGTATTCTAGGATACTTAAAAAGTTCCAATAAATTACCCAATAAAATCCTACTTACTATCATAATTTTTCTTTCGATAATCTGGATCGCAATAACTTGGTACGGCCTAGATTATGGATATGGGAAAAACCTAAGTTATTAATTTTTAGATCAAATAATGAAATATTTATCAGCAATTTTAAGTGTGATTATCGCTTTCATTTTGTCTGCGTTAGCTCAAACTTCAATGCACAAAATGACAGGGCGTTATTATGCTGTTGAACATGCATCTGGCACATTCAGTTATGTACATTTTGACATAATCATGCTTACTCCTTTTTTAGGGCTGTTAATCGGTTGGAAATATTGGACCACCAAACGCATTTCATTTCTGTGGTTTTTCCCAATCTATTTTATTGTAATGTACTTATTTCATTGGTACTCAGCTGTATATGCAGGTTATCCCTTTTTTTCGTAATTCTAAAATGAGACACTATTCCAAATAGAGTAAATAATGAAGAAAATAATATATCCAATTTTAAGTATCATCCTTGTAGTAATTATTTTTTTTGGGCTACCTCTAATCTATGAATTTATGATTCCTAATTCATCTATATGTGCTGAAGGGTGTGCCCCAGCATTTAGGAAATTTGTATTTTCGTTTGGTCTTATAAGTTTAATCATCGCACCAATACTTGGTTACTTATTAGCAAAAAAAACTGTTAATCGTAAAAATATTTATTCCTTTCTTGCCTTCTATTTAATGATTTATTTAGTCATTGTTTGGTACAGCACAGGTTATGGCTATGGACTAAATCTAAGCTACTAATTTTGAGGTCAAATGATAAAAAAAATTCTATACCCAATTGTAGGGGTAATATTTATTTTAGCAATTATGCAGTTTTCATATGACCCATTTGTTTTTGTTACAGGAAAAATCCCCTGCAAAGAAGGATGCAGTACCGAGTTTATTTCAATACTCAAATATTGGTTTTGGGGAGTAATACTCATAACAATAACATTAAGTTATTACTACGCGATTCAAAAAATAAAGACATTACTTTTAGTTTTTTATTTCAGTTTATTTTTTCTTACACATATATTTTTAATGTGGTACGCCTCGACTTATGGCTACGGTCTCAACTTAAGCTATTAAATTCAAAAAATCCAGACGTAAAAAAACCGCTAACTTAGCGGTATTTTATCTCATCTTTTAAGATGATGGTCGGAGCAGTAGGATTCGAACCTACGACCCCCTGGTCCCAAACCAGGTGCACTACCAGGCTGTGCTATGCTCCGAAATTGGGGTGAATGACGGGATTCGAACCCGCGACAACTGGAATCACAATCCAGGGCTCTACCAACTGAGCTACATCCACCATCAAAACTTTGATTCTATATACCAAGCTGCCAAATGGCGCGCCTGACAGGATTCGAACCTGTGACCATCCGCTTAGAAGGCGGATGCTCTATCCAACTGAGCTACAGGCGCATAACGATGATAATACTATCACGATACTTCGCCGATATTTAAAACTATGTTTTTCAACATATTTTAAATGGTCGGAGCAGTAGGATTCGAACCTACGACCCCCTGGTCCCAAACCAGGTGCACTACCAGGCTGTGCTATGCTCCGATTTCTTTTCAGCTTTTATTGTATCGCACATCGTGCGGTACGGTGTGCATTCTAGGCGCGACGCCTTAGAACGTCAACACCTATTTTCTAAAAAACTAATAAATCCTTATCAAATGTATATTTAACAAGCATTTTCAGACATTTTAGCGTTTCAAAGAAGCACTAAAGTTCAACATTCGATCTAAGGGTAATTTCGCACGTTCAGCTAGGGCTGGATCAACGTGTATTTCTTGATCAGCATGTTGTAATACATGCAAAATGCCATCAAGTTCATTCATTGCCATCCACGGGCAATGTGCACATGAACGACAAGTTGCCCCCTCACCTGCAGTTGGTGCTTCAAATAATTCTTTATCTGGCGCTGCTTGCTGCATTTTGTAGAAAATACCGCGATCTGTTGCCACGATCATTTGTTTATGCGGCAAGGTCTGTGCTGCTTTAATCAGTTGTGAAGTACTCCCCACCGCATCTGCAATATCCACCACTGATTCAGGTGACTCAGGATGGACCAGTACCGCAGCATCTGGATAGAGCGCTTTCATCTGCGCAATACCACGCGCACGGAATTCTTCATGCACGATACATGCACCATCCCACAACAACATTTCAGCGCCGGTTTTCTTTTGAATATAGCGCCCTAAATGCTGATCTGGTGCCCAAATAATTTTTTCACCCAAACTATCTAAATGCTCAATAATCTCAACCGCACAACTTGATGTCACCACCCAATCGGCACGCGCTTTCACAGCCGCTGAGGTATTGGCATACACCACCACAGTATGATCAGGATGCTGATCGCAGAATGCTGTGAACTCATCCACAGGGCAACCCAAATCAAGTGAACAGGTTGCTTCTAAAGTTGGCATCAACACGGTTTTTTCAGGTGATAAGATTTTAGAGGTTTCACCCATAAACTTCACCCCAGCAACCACCAAAGTCGTCGCAGGATGATCACGACCAAAACGCGCCATTTCTAATGAATCAGAAACACAGCCACCAGTCAGTTCGGCAAGCTCTTGCACTTCAGGATCACAGTAATAGTGAGCCACAAGCACTGCATTGCGTTTTTTCAACTCGGCTGCAATTTGGGCAAACTTTTCTTGTTTCACTTCTGGGCTAAGACTATTGTCCTTTGGCTCGCCCAAACGATCTAAATGCGCTTGCACAATATTTTTGGCTTCGTTCGCAATTAAATTCGCATCATTCATAAAACGTCTTCTCTATCCTGCGTGCTTGCATCACTGCAAACTTTTAACGTGGGTAATGGCGTGATCATTTGGGAAAAATCACCTCATCCACAAACTAGCTTATAAAAAAAGCCCCACTGTGGAGGCTTTATTATAACGCAAATTTATGAGCGATAATCGGCATTAATTTTGACATAGTCGTAAGAAAAGTCACAGGTATAAACCGTGTCTTTTGCTGTACCACGACCGAGGTCAATACGAATGCTAATTTCTTTCTCAGCCATGACGGCTGCGCCCGCTTCTTCGGTATAGTCTGGGTTTGCCCCACCATCTAGGCAAATCTGGACATCACCCAGCCAGACTTGAACTTTACTGCTATCTAGGTTTGGTACACCCGCCTTACCTATCGCCATCACAATACGACCCCAGTTTGGATCTGAGGCAAATAAAGCTGTTTTAATAAGTGGCGACTCAGCAACACTATAAGCAACATCACAACATTCTTGGGTATTGGCTCCACCTTCCACCTGAACGGTAATGAACTTGGTTGCACCCTCACCATCACGCACAATTAATTGCGCCAAACGATTCATGATACGTGCCAGCACATCGAGCACTTGTTGATAACGTGCATCATCTTGGTTCTGGATTTCAGCACCACCAGCCAGACCCGTTGCCACAAAGATACAAGAGTCATTGGTCGAGGTATCACCGTCAATGGTAATGCGGTTAAAAGAATGCTCAACCGTGGTTTGCAATAAACGCTGTACCAATTCAACACGAATCGGCGCATCGGTTGCAACGAAGCTCAACATAGTCGCCATATTCGGACGAATCATGCCTGCACCTTTGCTGATTCCTGTCATGGTATAGCTCACACCATCCAGCTCAAACTGTTCAGATGCACCTTTTGGTGTGGTATCTGTGGTCATGATGCCTGATGCAGCATCTGCCCAACGATCCGCATTTAAATCATTTAATGCAGGTTGAATGCCTTGCACTAAGCGTTCAATGGGGAGTTGCTCTCCAATCACACCAGTTGAAAAGGGTAAAATCTGATTGGCTTGAACACCAGTTAATTCAGCTAACTTGGCACAAGTGGCTTCTGCATTTTGATAACCGACTGTGCCTGTTGCAGCATTGGCATTGCCTGTATTGATAATCAGATAACGTGGTGTGTTCTCGGCCAAATGCTTTTTACTCAATTGAACAGGTGCAGCCGCAAAAGCGCTTTGAGTAAATACTCCCGCCACGTTCGAGCCTTCAGCAAATTCAAAAATGACTAGATCTCGTCGATTTGGATAACGTACATACGCCTCAGTTGAGCCAATTTTTACACCCTGCACCACATGCATAAGTGGCATTGTTACGTCACCAACAGCCATTTTTAAACTTCCATTAATTGAGCTTTAAAGATATTAGTTTGATATTTAATTAAGAGATTTATTTCATCGGAGTCTTATTGAACTTTCATCCCATTTCTGGGTAAGCCTTCGGCTCGACCTACTTTTCTTTCGGGAAAAGTAGGCAAAACCATTTGTCACCCGCAAAACCTGTTCATTTCTTGCATCTATCTAATTTCAATCATCAATACAATATTTGCATCTTCTTTAAATCGGGCAGGTTGCGGGTGACGTTTCCGCGTATCAAAAATCTACTAAGGTTTATATACCAAACCTTGCCTTAAAAGCTTATGCTAAATAATCAGAAAAATCGAGTTTTTATCCATGAACTAAGTAGATTTACTTTGTTCCAAACTCAGTAAAATCTGCTTCTTATCCAAACCACCTGCAAAACCAACTAATGCACCACTCGACCCAATCACCCGATGACACGGCGCAATAATCGAAATCGGATTCTTACCATTGGCTGCCCCAACTGCACGCACGGCTTTTTCATTGCCCAACTGAACGGCGATCTCTTTATAACTCCGTGTTTCGCCATAAGGAATGGTCAATAAAGCCTGCCAAACCTGTTGCTGAAATGCGGTGCCTTGAAAGTCCAAAGGCAAATCAAATTGCTGACGTTGTCCTGCAAAATATTGTTCTAATTGTTGTTTGACGCGATGCAGCATTGGATGCTGACGATCTTCTATCAGTTCAGAAAGCCGTACCCGTTTATGATCTTCATTGTCCCACATCACGGCGACCAGTGCCTGATCATGTGCAACCAGTTTTAATGCACCCACAGGAGAATCCATGTACATATACACCAGTTGCATCACACTCTCCTAAAACATTAATTTGATGACAATTTCATCAACACAAGACCTGAAACGATTAATACCGCTGCGATCATACGCATAGCCGTCATTGGTTCATTCAAGATCAAAATACCAACAACAAATGATCCAATTGCTCCAATTCCCGTCCAAATCGTATAGGCCGTTCCAAGTGGAAGAGTCCGCATAGACATGGAAAGTAATACCACACTTAAAATCATGAAAACAATGGTCACGATACTTGGCGTTAACTTGGTAAATCCTTCAGACATCTTCATGGAATATGCCCAAATAACTTCAAAAATACCTGCCAAAATTAAAATTGCCCATGCCATTTTATTACGCTCAACTTTATCGATTGTCAGGTCGTCCCAACGTGATTCTTTCGAGGGAGGTCGTCCTCCTAGGTGCAGCAGTGTACTGTAAAACATGAAAATTATGTGATTTGTTATGTATCTAAAATGACTAAGATATTGAAAATATGAACCTTCTATTGAGATGAGTTACTGCTAGATAATTTGATCGACACGCATCAACTCACATGCGCCAATGCCTGTATTCTGTCGAGATAGTGAGCTCTTGCAACGCCAGTTATATTGGCATCTTATTGATCCTGTTTATTTCTCACCGCTTTTATCCATAACCTCACTTTCTCAAAAACAGCAGAGAAAAACTGTTGCATCAGACTCAAGACACTTTCACTCGGTGGCATAGATTTATTCTGAGTTGATTCGTGTTGAGCCGTGGACAGTTCCAATGGTTCATAATGTGGCAGGGTCTGCTGTAATTCTGCACCGAGATTTAAACGCTGTAATGCTGCTGTTACCTCAGGAATGGCATCTTGATGATAGAGGGCTAAATGACGCGCTTCTAAATCAATACCGTGTTCAATCAATTGATCTGAAAAAGAGAGTAATGCTTTTCTAACGCGCAGCACTTCTACGGCACTGCTCATATGGGGAATATAGTAAAAACTGACATTCATACTGCCATCGGTAGGAATCAATTCAAGCTGAGAGGCCGACACACGTGCAGCTTTTTCTCGTAAATTGGTCGACGAGTTTGCTTTATCTATTATTGGATTGTGTTGTTGTTCTAAAGCCATTTATGCACCATGAATGACTCAAAAAAGATACTGTTAGTATAAACCAACAGTATCTCGAAAAAATGACATTTTAAACAAAATATCAGAACTTTAGCGAAAGACCTGCGCCATAAACCCAACCCGTTTTAGAATCACTGGCGGTTTGCCAATTGGTTTCTTTACGCCCTTTGCTATAACCATAGCCGACATCAATAAAAGGCATGACACGGTTTTTGACGATTTCATAGCGGGTTTTGATCCCCACTTCCGCATCGGCAAGACCAGTTTTAGCCGCATACTTGGATTCATCCCGCAGTACCCACTCCATTTCTAGATATGGTTGCAGAATCAACTTTTGCGTCAGCAATAGATCACGTTCTGTTTCCAACACAAAGCGCCATTGTTGGTCTTGTCCGACATACAGATGTGCATCGGTTTCAAAGAAATACTGAGCCATACCGTGCAAGCCGACGACACCCTCAAATTGTTCCTTATCCATCTCACGATCAGGGTTATAGCGGTAATTCACCCCAGCTTGTACATCCCAGAAGTCTGCAATATTCCGACTATATAGCGCAGCCAGACTTTGCTCCGATTTTTCTGACTCGGCCTTGGCATAATCGGCAATAATGAATAATTTATTTTCATCGGTTCCCACCCAAGTTTTTAACTTGGATTTGAGTGTGCCCTGCCCATCTTCATCCAACATCCATTGCGTATCTAACTGTGTCGCCTGATAGATCTGCCCACCATGCTCCTTATAATGGCCCGCATGTTCATCTTTATTTTGCGTCTGTGGAGGAATAGTTGAGTTTTGATGTTGCGAATGATCCATCGCAGCAGAAGCGCTCATGGGCATATTCTGCTGTGCTGACATATCCATTTGCATTGAATGATCATGTCCTTCATGTGCAAAAGTGAATGTACTTAAAGAAGAGACCAATCCACCCATCGCCAATAATTGCGTATAACGTTTCATCTTAGAAGATCGCTTAGTGATGTGCATGGCTTGCTCCTTGAGAAGATTGAACAGGGGTTGCTGGTGCAGCTGTACTTCCGTCTACATTAGCGACAATCAACTTACTCATCATGCCCGCACTCATGTGATACAACAGGTGGCAATGGATCGCCCACTCTCCAATTTCATCCGCAGTCAGTAAAGCCGTAACCGTCTTGCCTGGTGGCACAACCAAGGTATGTTTATTTGGCATATCCTGTGGTGCTTGACCATTTTCCAGCTGCATAAACATGCCATGCAAATGCATCGGATGCGCCATCATACTTTCATTGACAAATTTGAGACGGATACGTTCACCATAACGCACGGTTAAAGGCTTAAAGTCAGGATCACTAAACTTCTTACCATCAATGGTCCAGATATAACGCTCCATGGTACCGCCCAAACGAATCACCACTTCACGTTCTGCTGGACGACTATAGTTCTCAGGCTGTGGATTTAATGATTGTAAATCTGCATAACTTAACGCTTTATGCCCCGCAGGCGTTGCCGCATTGGCCCAACCTTGTACAGTATCCGCGTTTGATGCTTCAGCAGTTGCAGCTGATTGATGCTGGCTATGATCCATATTGGTCATATTCATTTGAGCATGTGCACTGTGATCCATAGCAGGTTGCGCGGCTGTTGCAGTTTTCGCCTTGTCCTGTGGCATCTGATGCTGACTATGATCCATATTCGCCATATTCATTTGGCCATGTGCACTATGATCCATGGCTGGCTGTGAGGTTGTTGCAGTTTTCGCTTGGTCTTGTGGCATCTGGTGCTGGCTATGATCCATCTTGCCCATATCCATCTGACCATGTGAACCATGATCCATGCCCATATCTTCCATGGTCAACAAGGCACGTGGTCGCGCTTTAGGAATTTGAACTGCTTGGGTATTGGGTGTCATGTCATTGTGCAATGAAGCAATAGCAAAGCCAGTACGATCAATCGATTCCGCTTCGATTTGATAATGGGCCTGTTTTGGTTCAACCAACACGTCATAGGTTTCAGCTGTACCAATACGGAACTCATCCACAGGAACAGGCTTGACTGGCTGACCATCGGCACTGACCACAGTCATTTTTAAGTTGGGAATACGCACATCAAAGAAAGACATTGCCGATGCGTTAATAAAACGTAAACGTACCTTTTCACCTGCTTTAAAAGCACCAGTCCAGTTTTGTTGTGGGGTCTGACCATTGACCAAGAAGGTATAGCCGTCTACATCACCCATGTCGGTTTTGGCCATACGCATCTGATTCCATGCGGAACGATCTTGCCACGTGGCTTTTATACCCTGCGTTTTAACTTGTTTCCAAACATCACCCAGTGTTTCACGATGGTTTTGATAGTATTCAGCAGACTTTTTCAAATTTGCCATGATCTTGTCACTTTCCGTTTCATGGAAATCCGACAACATCACTACATAATCACGTTCAGCTTTCTCATGTGCAGCAACAGGTTGCTTGCCTTTTGGATAAATCACCAACGCGCCATACAAACCGTCTTGTTCCTGTCCCTTGCTATGTGCGTGATACCAATAAGTGCCGTTTTGACGTACTTTAAAACGATATTCAAAACTGCCATTTGGCTTAATCCCTTGGAAACCATTAAAACCAGGCACGCCATCCATCAACCCAGGCAATAACAATCCATGCCAATGCAAAGAGGTATCTTGATTTTTGAGTTGGTTATGCACATGAATCACGGCTTCATCACCCTCTTCAAACTCTAATAGCGGGGCGATAAATTTACCGTTTACAGTAATGCGTTTGACGGGTTTGCCGGTGACATTCACCGTCCCTTCATTAATGTTCAGATGATATTCTTTAATTGCAGCCAGCGTATAAGGGGCAAACAATAGACTTAAGCTAGCAACAACACCAGCATATAGTTTTGAAGACATGATAATTTCCTAATCTGTTAACTTTTCAAATTGCTCTTTTCATAGACAGAAAGAGCCTATAAAGACAGATTAGGCTTTAGGAGGGCGTAAAATCTCTTGCCAATAACCAGCAAGGTGTCGAGCTTGATAAGCCGTATTGGTACGGGTACTCAACTCTAAAAATGGCGATGATGTTAAACTTGGGCTATGTTGATCTAAGCCTAGATTAATACTTTGACAATGTGAGGTACTATTGCAGTCCAGACAATGTTGATCACTGTGCATTTTCCCATCATGGCACTGTGCTAAACTCAATGGGGCACTTTTTGAACTTGGCATATGATGATGTTGATCCATCATTTGCTGATCATGGCATGCCGTAGTGGGAATAGAAGTTGAAGTATTTTGCTCAGATTGAATCGCTTGAACAGCAGCAACAGCCACGCCACTTCCCCCGATGAAAAATATCATCAGGAATACAAACCACAGGCGTTTGTATCGCTTAAGAAGTTGCACTTATGTTCCTTATTCCAATCATCAAAAAATAATTCGATAGGGGTAGGATAATTTCTTTTGTAGTTATACACAACCATCTTTATGTTTGAATTTCGATAATTCCATCCATACATCGCGCCAAAATGCTGTTTTATCAAGCTAAACGGCACCTCAAGAGCCATGAGCAAAAATAAAGCAAAATGAATAAGTTAATGCACAAAAAAAGGACAGAAAACTGTCCTTTTTTTATCATTTTGTTGTCAATATAAGCAACTGAAATCATTTTGTTTATTTTAACAACATCTTATCCACCTGGTTATCAACACGGTTATCCACCGAGTTATAAACAAAGTTATCCACAAGTTTATATGAAGAATAGAATGAAAATACTAAACTTCTTTTGCACCAACCTGTGCCAACTCTGCACGCATTTGATCAATCACCGTTTTATAATCTGGTTGACCAAAAATCGCTGAGCCTGCGACAAACATATCCGCACCTGCTTCTGCGATTTCACGAATATTGGCTGGCCCTACTCCGCCATCCACTTCTAAACGGATATCACGGCCACTGGCATCAATAATTTGACGCGCTTGGCGTAACTTTTCCAACGTCATCGGAATGAATTTTTGTCCACCAAAACCAGGGTTGACGCTCATCAATAAAATTTGATCGACTTTATCCAATACATAATCGAGATAGTGCAACGGCGTTGCAGGATTGAACACCAAGCCTGCTTTGGCACCACCAGCTTTAATCAACTGTAACGAACGGTCAATATGATCGGTTGCTTCTGGATGAAAGGTAATAATGTCTGCACCAGCTTCTAAGAAATCACCGATCATACGATCAACAGGTGAAACCATTAGATGCACATCAATCGGTGCTTTGATACCATAACTTTTTAATGCCTTACAGATACCTGCTCCAAAAGTCAGGTTGGGTACGTAGTGGTTATCCATCACATCAAAATGTACAACGTCTGCGCCTGCCGCTAGAACTTTTTCTACATCTTCACCTAAACGGGCAAAATCAGCAGATAAAATCGAAGGCGCAATCAAATAAGGCTTGGACATGGATGACCTGGCAAACTCTAAGAAAATGATGCATTGATTATAGCAAATTTAGCGGACTTAAGTCTGTTACAAAGTCATTATTAGGGCATTGCAAACTTGCAACACCACGTTGCATCTGCACTATTTTTATCTTTTCTCAGCTTTGCTATGGTATCAAGTGAAATAAGAGGATGTCTTAAACATGAACAGTACGACTCAAATCACAACCACTGAAGGGAAACGAATCAGTAAGCGTTTACTGAATCATTGGAAACATAAATTTGAAGTCTTAGAAACCGAAACCCATTCAAAAATTTTCATGCCAACTGCCACTGTGACACTCACACCACAGGAACAATATTTGACTGTACTGATTGAAAATCAACAAGAAGATGTGGCTCGTCTGGAACAAGTCGTCATTGATCATTTAAATCGTATGGCACAACAGGAATTTGTAGCGGAATGGCAACATAGTTAAAAAACTGAAGAAAGTGTTCAATCAGCTGGCAGATCAGTCTTTCAATTCAATCTGTCAGCTTAAATCAGATGAATTAAAAATAGTATTTTGTTTTGGATATCATGTATGCCTTAAATAGGGAAAGCATATGAATAAGAAACTTTCATCCGTCATTTTAATGACTGCAATCATCAGTCTAGCAACCGTTGGTTGTAGCAAAAAACAAGAAAAGCATGAGGCAGCCGAAACAAGTGCGCCAACAACAGAACATCAATCAGCAGAAACCCCGTCAAAAACAGCTAGCTTCAGTATCAATCAAATTCCGATTTCGAATGTTGAACTTGGAGATTTTCCATTTATTCAACTGCCTAAAGGCTATCATTTTGCTCATCAATCCACTGAAAACTTTGCTCAAATGGAGTTTTGGGTCGGAGATCGATTAGAGAAAGTTGAAGGTCAGCTTTTTAATGGACGAATCGATGCGGAAGAGAATAACAAAGCGGCCTCTTTCTTGGAGTTACAGCGTAATTTAGATGCTGTGATTAGCAGCTTAGGCGGGAAAAAAATTACAGACAGTAAAATCCCGACAGCGCTCGCTAGCCAACTTTCAGAAAAATATGGCGTCGCTTATGTCGATGGATTAGGTGATATTTATAACAATCCAACTCAAAGCTATGTGATTCATCAAAATCATCGAGATATCTGGTTTCAAATCACTCAAAGCGGACTTTCAGCTGGGTTATTGGTCTTAGAAACCCGACCTATAGCAATCACCGCACAAGCCCTATCGGCAAACCAGTTAAAAGCAGCTTTAGATCAAAATAATAAAGTGGATATACAGATTAACTTTGAAACAGATAAAGCAACACTGCTAGCAAATTCAGATGAACAAATTAACCAAATACTGAATTTATTAAAAAATGATGGTGCTCTCAAGCTTGAAATTAATGGCTATACCGATAACTCAGGTGAATCCGCACATAACTTAAAACTCTCTCAGGCAAGAGCACAAGCCGTCGTCAAAGCATTGACCGATGCAGGAATTGACTCATCCCGTTTAAAGGCGCAAGGCTTTGGTGATAGCAAACCCGTTTCCGAGAACGATACTGAGGAAGGTAAAGCAAAAAACAGAAGAGTCGAATTAGTAAAATTATAATCGTCTAACAAATTAGGGGCTGTTGGCATTTCAGCTATGCCTTATGTTATAGGCTCAAACAACAGCCCCCTAAAAACAACCTTTTGGTTGTTAATTTTTTTCTAATTGAATCGCATGAAACTGTAAATGATCATCGATAAAGCTTTGAATGAAGTAATAGCCGTGATCATAGCCTTTGTGCTGGCGTAACGTCAGGTGCTGCCCTGCATTCAGACAAGCTTGCTTGAACTTTTCAGGGTTCAATTGCGCATAGAACTGATCATCCAAACCTTGGTCAATTAAAATTTCATCAAACACACTGCCCTTTTGCTGTACCAAAGCTGTCGCATCATGCGCGAGCCATTGCTGTTGGTCTGCACCTAAATATTGGGTGAATGCCTTTTCGCCCCAAGGACAAATGCTCGGCGCACAAATCGGTGCAAAAGCCGAAACCGACTTGAATTGCTCTGGGTATTTAAAAGCCAAAGTTAAAGCACCATGCCCACCCATCGAGTGTCCGAAAATACCAATTTGGTTTTCAATCACGGGGAATTCTTGCAAGACATGCGCATACAACTCATCAACTAGATAAGACTCCATTTGATAATGTGCTGCCCAAGGCTGTTGTGTGGCATTGAGATAAAAACCAGCACCCTGACCGATATCCCAGTGATCGCCTTGAGCCACATTATCTCCACGCGGAGACGTATCGGGCGTAATCAAAATCAGACTTAATCGAGCAGCCATTCGTTGTGCATGTGCTTTGATGGCAAAGGTTTCTTCGGTACAAGTCAGTCCCGCAAGATAAAACAAAGCGGAACAAGGCTTACCCGCTAAAGCTGCAGGAGGTAAATAAACGCCCACCTTGCTACTTCCCTTTAAATGTTGCGACTCCAGCTGATAAATACGTTGCTCACCCTCAAAACAACGGTTTTTTTGCAGTAGCTGCATGTTCATCATCCTGTGTTTTGGCTATATCTGTTGAAGCGATATTTTGCGTTGGAAATAAATAAGGCTCAAGCTGCGGCAGCATGAGTTCCATATTGCGGCCAATCGCCCACTGTGGCTCAGAAGGTTCTACACCCTGTGCTATTTCCCATTTGGTCACAGTTTGCTTGGCTTGCTCATATGCAGTTTTCATTGAGTATTGTTCGCGCATCGCCAAATCAAAGAATGCTCGACCAAAATAAGTATAATCCGCTTCATTGTTGCAACCGAACGAGGTTTTATCTGCAGCAGATGCGGTAATAATTAAAGTATCAGGTGACTGTAGTGCCGGAATAAAGCTACCTGAATAACAAGCAGAAATCACAATGACACGCCAGCGAATGCCCGATTTATCCAGTGTTTCTCTTAACCATTTTGGATCAACCTGATCCAAATCCAAAGGCGCATTTTCAATTTCAAAATGATTGCGTTCGCCGTGTGAAGTCATATAAAGAAACAGCACATCGCTATCACGATTCATTTGCTGACCAATACGGCGTAAAGCCAATTCCATACTGGTTTTAGAGGCAATTGGGACGTCCAAGCGTGTTGCTGGATTATTAATCAGCATAATCGAGCGCCCAAAAGTGCCAAAACGGGTGTCAAATTGTTCTCTTATGCGCTCAATTTCAGATTTAAATACATCCACATAGCTATCACCTGCCACCCCCATAAAATACCAATGGCTTTTGGCGATATCTCCATATTGAATCTGATCCAGCGCTTTATCTAACAAATGACTTTGCGCATAAAAAGCATCTTCTGCAAAACTTGGTGGTGTTGCCTCGACTTTCCAAATCGGCTGATCTTTCACTGAAAGTTGCCAAACCACCATGGTGGCAATGGTTGCCACAAACACCAAGGCACGTTCCCACCACGGCCAATTCAAGGCACGTGAAAAAACCCAGATCACTGCCAAACTTTGCCAAACAAAGAGGCCAACAAATAAAGGTGGTAAGAATCCGTTATAAATACTGTCAGGGATAAAGTTAAGATAGCCGTTTGAGCCCAAATACTGAATGGCGCATTGCAACAATAGAATATTGGTATCCAATACGAGCCATAACAAGGCAGGCACCAACATCAGACGCGGCTGGTTCATGCGTTGTGACAGGAAAATACCAACAATGAGCGCAATAAACGGCCAAAGTGCATAACCAATCAGACCTTGAGCATTAAACTCTCCGACTTGTCCAGCCACCAACCAGCTATATAAAGAGTTGGTACAGCCCCCTAAAATACCCCAAATAATCAGCTGGGTAATCGAGGGATGAACGACCTGCAAGGAACGACGTGACCCGAGGAACAACCACATTCCAGCAATTTGGTTACTTTTAAAATCATGCCAGATATTAATAGAGGGTTTGAGGTCGATCATAAAATTCTTCGGGAGTTTCTCTTTTCAAGCCTAAACTGAAAATATGCCATTCTAATGATTGAATGCGCAGTACTTTTCCTAAAAGACGCGATGCGTGACTGTAGTGTAAGCTCGACAAGAATTTTTTAGCAATCATGCTTTTGCACTATATCACAAATCTTTACCGAGCATTGACGCAAGCCAAACAATCATTCAATTCTGATTCAAATTTGACCTTTTGGAAAATATGCATCAAAACGGCAAGCATCACCAAGCCATTGATGATCAGGCGTTTGATCTGCCAGATAAACTGCATGGCGTGGACGCTTCACAATGACACGTTTGGCAATTTTTTGCGCCAGATCCAGCAGTTGATCGCCTAAATCCATCTCGCCATCCTCAGGCAACAACATATGCAACAATTGCATTTGTTTTTTGACTTGCGCCTGTTTTTTTACGGCTTGCTGATTCTGATCACGCTGCGGGAACATTGGATCTAAATACACCACATCCACCTGTTCACCTTGCTGCCCCAATTGCTGTAAATAGGTATTGGAATCTGCATAAATCAGCTCGATCCGTTGCATAAAGCTTTGCAAAAATGGATCTTGTTCGGCTTTGGCTTTGCTGTATTCCAATAACACAAACAGAATCGGATGACGTTCAATCAAACGAACATTCGCACCGAGGTAGGCCATGAGTAAACTGTCATGACCTAAACCCGCAGTGGCATCAATTAAGGTTGGCTTTTCACCTAACTGACAGGCTCTGGCAATCATTTCAGATTTCAGGCTGGCTCTTTTTAGGCGAGGAATTTCTGCACGCCAATCCGGCTGCATTTTCATGCCATTGGCAGCAAGACTAAGTCCATCCTCATCCAAAACCAATGCCATGTCAGGATTCAAACGTAAAAAACGTGCATTCACCTTTTCAACCGCCTGCCCGTTGAGCTGCACATTCAGTTCAGCCAAATGCGTGTGCAGTTGTTGAAACGACTGTTCATATTCCGTTTGATACCAACACCCGATTTGCATTACCAATGCACCCAACCTGTCCACCATGTTGCAAGAATAAACAAACCAAAGATAATGCGATAATAAGCAAATGCAGTGAAGTCATGCTTGGATACATAACGAATCAAAGCGCGAATCACCACCAAAGCAGAAACAAAGGCAACAATGATTCCTACGCCTAACACGGCCATATCATTGCTATGCAACTCATGACGCATCTTGTACATATCCAGTAAGCCTGCACCCATCAGCACTGGAATCCCTAAAAAGAAGGAAAACTCTGCCGCAGCTTTACGTGATACGCCTAAGAATAATGAGCCAATAATGGTCGAGCCTGAACGAGACGTTCCTGGAATCAAAGCCAAACACTGAATCAAACCAATTAAAGTCGCTTGCTTAAAACTCAAATCATCAACTTCTTGAGTCACGATCTGATGTGGACGACGTTCCGCCCATAAAATAATAAAACCACCGACAATCAAGGCAATCGCAACAGTAATGGCATTAAACAAATAGGCTTTGACCACATCACCGAAGGTCAAACCAATAATCACAATTGGAATCGAGGCAATAATCAGATTCAGGCTTAGGCGACGACCTTGCTCTTGTCCTGTGAGTGCGCCAATCAGTGCGCCCCACAACTTACCCCAATATTCATAGATCACGGCTGCAATTGCACCAATCTGTACAGCCACCGCAAACATATCTCGTTTTTCAACCGTCCAGAAATCCAACAGTTGACCAGTTAAAATCAAATGTCCTGTACTTGAAATTGGTAGAAATTCAGTAATCCCTTCTACCAACCCCATGATCGCTGCTTTGAATAGCAATAAAAGATCCATAATTAACCTTAGTTCGCTTTGCCTTGTTCGGGAATTTTTTTCCAAGCATCATCACGTAAATACACAGGCAATGCGTGTTCAGCATCCACCCATTTTTGCTGCGCCGCATAGACTCGAGCAATGCTCGCAATATCCTGCGCCGTTGCCTTGATGTTGACATTTGACGTGTGCTGACTGGAAGCCGCTTCCGAGTCTATCGCAGTTGGCTTAATTAATTCTGAACCCGAACCAATCGCTGTAAATTGACAATATGCTGTGGCCTGTTCATAACTTAACAATTTCTCATCATCAATGGCCTGCATGATGCCCTGCTCATCCAGACTAAAATTGGCAATGTAGACTTCTTGCATACGTGCATCAAGAACAGCCGTCACTTGTTTTAGACCATTAAGACGATAAGCCGCCTGTGCCAAAGCCTGTAAACTTGAAACAGGAATAACAGGTAAATCTTGTGACCATGCTAAGGCCTGTGCTACCGCCGCATTGATCCGCACACCACTGAATGAACCTGGGCCACGACTAAAAGCAATCGCGCTTAAGTCAGCCAATTGCGTATTGGTTTGCAACAGGGCTTGTTCAGTTAAAGGTAAAATAGTTTGAGTTTGTGCCTTGGTTCGCTCATCCAATTGAAAATAGAGTTCTTGAGTATCATCAATTAATGAAACAGAACACTGCTCATTTGCAGTTTCCAATGCAAGCAACTTCATGCAAAAACCTTAGAGAAAAAGAGATAAAAAACGTCGAGTATCATACTCCACTCAAACACGATAGGCGAGTTATTGTGTTTTTATCACCATAAAAAAGCCAAGTATCAACTTGGCTTCTTTGACTGGAATGATTAGAACTGGAACGGCTCTAAATCTAAGAAATTTTTATAATGTTCTGCATAATGCAATGCGCTTAAACGCAATCGGGCAGCCCCCTGCTCATCTAAGGTTTTCACCACTTTACCTGGTGATCCCATCACCACTGAATTGTCTGGAATCACTTTCCCTTCTGGAATCAGTGCATTGGCTCCAATAATACAATTCTTGCCAATCACCGCATGATTCAAAATCACAGCATTCATACCAATTAAGGAATTATCACCAATCGTACAACCGTGCAGCATCACCTTATGCCCAATCGTGACATATTCACCCACGTTTAATTCAATGCCGGCGTCAGTATGTAACACGGCATTTTCCTGAATATTGGAAAAGTTGCCAATCCGAATCACACAATTATCGGCACGAACCACGGCACCAAACCAAATGCTGACCTGTCGCCCTAATTCAGCCTGACCAATTACGGTCGCCGTGGGTGCAACCCAACCATCCCAAGGTTCATGTAAAGCTTTTGGACTCAATCCCTGATAGGTATACATCATGATAAAAAACTCTTTTAAAAATTAGAACTTTGCAATACCAAAGTGAGGTGGGTTCACCAAAAACGGCCAATTTTTTTGATAACCCAATCCGTACTGAAACAAGGAAATCAGCATCCGAGCCGTCAGTCCCCAAACTATTTCGCTCTCAACCTGCATACTAGGAAAATAAAGCGACTGTCGAGCTAAACGCACCTCATAAGGTAACGGCGGTGCATCAATCAGCTCCTGTAAAGGGACAAAAAAGATTCGATCAATTTCTGTCGGCTGAGCAATTAATTCAACTTGAGCAGGGATTAATCCCACAATCGGTTTAACCGAGAGACCACTTCGTGCACGCTGAATCGGTAAATCTCCCAGCAGCTTCACATCAAAAGGATTTAAGGCTGTTTCTTCCTGTGCCTCACGTAAAGCAACCACAATATTGCTGGTATCACTTGGATCCCGTTTGCCACCAGGGAAAGATACTTCCCCCGCATGTTGAGACAGTTGCATTGAACGGCGGGTCAGTAAAACTTTGGGTTGCGGCTCTTGGGTAATTGCAATCAAAACAGCGGCATCTGCCTGCTGGATTCGTTTGGAAAAACGCAACCGTTGTTGTAAAAGCTGTGTTAACGATGGTTCTTCCATATGACTCATCTCTTTTTTCTGTTTTTCCTTATCCAGCATCATAGCCGAAATTTTAACTGCAATCATAGATCATGATGCGAAGTCATCAAAATTCAGTTATGCTGAGCTATCTCTACGGCCGATGATAATTATGAGCTTTTGCGTTGCATGTGGACATCAAACTGAAGCAAAAATTCCACTAGGTGATCATAAAACACGACTTGTCTGCACTCATTGTGGCAACATTCACTACGAAAACCCTAAAGTGATTTGTGGTGCATTGGCCCTTTGGGATGATAAAGTTCTGTTATGTCGCCGCGCAATTGAGCCTCGCTACGGTCTATGGACCTTACCTGCTGGTTATATGGAATTATTTGAGACCATGGAGCAAGGCGCTGCACGTGAAACCCGTGAAGAAGCCGAGGCCGAAGTAGAAATCGAACAACTGTATTGTATGTACAATATCCCACGTATTGGCCAAATCTATGTGCTATTTAAAGCGCATTTAAAACAAGGTTTATTCGGTGCTGGTGAGGAAAGTCTTGAATGTCGCCTATTTGAAGAACATGAAATTCCTTGGACTGAACTGGCTTTTCCGAGTGTAGAACAAACCCTCCGACATTATTTTGCTGACCGTAAAACCGGACAGTTCCCTCCCCACCTAGAAACACTGGGAACACGGCTTGATCATACCGGTTAAATAAAAAAAAGACCGCCTCAGCGGTCTTTTTTTTATTCTGTTATTAAGACTTAATCTTAATTGCTTTACATGCAGGAAGATTTTGATCTGCGATACGTAACGTCACTTTACCAAAATAGCGTTTTGCAAACTCACGGTCCTCAATACTAGGCGGTACATAGTTATTTTTACTCGCTAAAGCATCATAGAGTTTTACGTAAGTGAACATATCGCGAGCATAACCATTATCCCAATTAGCCGCTTCGCCAGAAAAACTCGTGAGATTAATATTTGAAGATTGTCCCGAAATTAAATTATTTACATTAATTTTTGCAGCCGATACGTTCGACAAATTCAACCCTAGAGAAGCGCCATTAATAAAACCAAATTTAGAATTTGCAAACATCATCCGTACTGGAAAGGACTTATCAGTAGCAGTAAATGAAGTTGCTGTGGCTGTTCCAATACGATACTGTACTTGGTTGTTACTGTCTAAAATCGTTCCATCATCATTTAATGATTGGACCGTACCACACACACCACTCATATCGGTATCAGTTGAACCTGCTTTAATATCGGTTCGAATATCCCCATGTTCATCAATCACAATCCCTAAATCGATTGGAGTCAGGTTGGGCTCTGAAAATCCAAAGGTTAATGTTGCATAGAGTGGGAAATAGTATTTCTCCCCCACCTTCACATTACTTTCTACTTTAAAAATATTCTTCGAAAGAGAGAGAATTGGATTCACTTTATAGAACTCAACTCGTCCCGAATAGTTTCTTGCATCAATCGTCTGTGTCCAACGTCCTAAATTATTGATATTTACAGGATCTGTCGCCTTTAAATTGAGTAATTTTCTGTAAATAGATTCAATACCAGGAATGGCATAACCATTAAACAGTTTCCCCCCTGTTATTTTCAAATTATCGGCAACATTGTCAGATACACTCATTTGTAGAGGCGAATTGGAATTAACTTCCAGTGTAATCGTATTAAACCATGCGTTTTGTGCATTTACTTGTAACCTGCTTGGTTTAACTTTGGTCGATAACGACATATAGGGTGCCGAGACGAAATCTGTCCCATTCGCATCTTTTAAAATCGTGGCCGGACCTTTCCATTGACTTCCAGCCCCGATCGCATAGCCCTGCCGATCTGTCAGTAAGAAAGCGCTGCCCATAGAATGAATGAGGCCCGTTCCTAGCTTAGGATCCATACACTTTGCATAGTCTTCTTGATTACAACCAAAAAATCCATCTGGAAGAGCAGTCGTCAAATTACTACTGGTTTTAAATACTGGACGTTCAATTTGCCATACCCCAGCGTTGCTCAGATTAAGCAATTGATTGAGCATAAGCAACGCATCATTATCCGAAATCGAGCTTACATCCACCCAAGGTTTTAATATGTTGACATAAGATCCATCTTTTAATTCAGTAACGCCAATATCCTGATTTAATACAGACAATAAATCTTTCTTTTCTGCTGTAAGCTCAATAGGCTGAATATCACCCTTGACATTATCATCTTGCTCTAAACTAATGCCATTGAATATTTTTATTATTGCCAATGCCACACGAATAGTATCATTACTTGGCTCAATAGATTGAGGCAAAGCTTGGCCTGTTAAAGCTCTAGCCATATCAATCACACGGATTACAGGCGGGGCCAATCGAGTTTCTGTATCTTTTACCTTAATAATATCATCTAGCTTCACAGCACCAAGACTGATTTTACGAGATTCTTTACCTTGAAAATAAAAACTTACTGTATCACTCACCTTACATGCGCCAGAAGCAGCACCGCCGTCCTCCTTTGTTGCAAAGTGATTTACAGTATCGCTACTACAATCAAAATTTAGTCCCGCAATCGGGTAGTCTAAAATGAACTCAACACAATTACTTGCTGTTGGATTACAGCTTGTACTCGTCGTCACTCCACTTACACCCTTGTTTGGGTCTTCATTAATTTTACTACTTTCGCCACCACATCCATGTAAAAAAACAGCCAATGTTGAAAGAGCAAATGGCAATAATATTTTTTTATTCATCATTGGTTCATCCTATCCGTACTTACTGTAAAACAGAAATTTTAATCTGTCCTTGATTAGAGAGCTCTTGCTCAGAAACATCCACTGCCGATGCTAAAGGAGTCATCATGATATAATGCGCGTCTTTCGGTACTTTTATCACACCCTGAAGCGCAGAATGTTGCAACATTGTCGCAGCGACTTGACTATTTTTAAAGCCACTCACGCCTTCTTCGATACAACCTTTTTCATTGAGGAATACAACAAGAGGCCAATAATAAACAGGTTTTTCATTGTTTGAGGCATAAGAGTCTATCTGCATATATTCAATTGCAGGATCCAGTTTTACGACCTCATATTCAAACTTTTCTTTCAATGGTTTTCGTGGCCATAGTCCGACATCTTTTTTCAGTGTCAAGGTCTTGATCGATTTTTTATAACCTTCTACAAAACAACGATCATCTTCAAATGCAGATTTTAGGTCCTCACTCGATAAACGCACATAAGTTCCAGACAATGCAATGGGTGCAGTTGCTTGTTGAGAACGGTTCAATAGTTTATCTAATATTGAGCGACTCACCCCTTTTTTTCTTTCTATGGTTTCCATACGTCCAGTACCATCTGGCATGGTATAAAAACGTTTTTTTCCATCTAAATTAAACTCTTGATTTTCCAAATACTCATTATTGACATAATCAACTCCATCAACTTGGCTAAATCCTGTAGAAGACATAACTTCATTTGAAGCATTTGAAGCATTTGAAGCATTTGAAGCATTTGAAGCATTTGAAGCATTTGAAGCATTTGAAGCATTTGAAGCATTTGAAGCATTTGAAGCATTTGAAGCATTTTTGAAGCATTTGAAGCATTTGAAGCACGTTGAGTTAATGGTACTTTGGGTGCAACTGTTGATTTGTTCTCGATTGCAGGCTTCTCTATAACTAACGGTGCTTGTGTTACCTTCAATGGTTCAGTAACAATTGCAGAAACGTCTTTTGTATCTTTGTTGCTTGCTTTAGATGACGGTGCTGGCTCAGATTTTTGCTTGACGATTGTAGGCTCAACCACATCAATGGTTTTAACTGGTTTAGATGGAATCTGTTTAGATTCGGCTGATTGAGAATATTCAGCCTTTTTCTGCTCCATAGGCACAACAACAGTCTTTACCGTATTGGAATGATCAACGGCTGGTTGAACTACTTTTTCAGAACGTGCTTCCTGTTTCGGCTTATTGGGTTCTACGTCCTTTTTCCCAATTTTCATCGGTACAACCATTGGACGACCATCAGGCCCGATAATCGTATAGAAGCCATCCGCATAAACAGCCGAAACACTTGATACCATTAAACAAAGTAATGAAATAGCAAGTGTTGATCGTTTCATCTTTATCTTTTGCATTACCATCTTGTTCTGTAGTTAATCCCAAGTAAAGTGACTTTGGTATTGGTTTTGACATTCAAACCAGCATAGGGGTTGAGTAATAGGTTATTAACCCCAGTCTGGTTTGAAAGGCTACTTGTATTTGCAGGAATATCATCACGGCTGCGTAAGAAACCAAGTGATAAATCCAAATCAGTATCTTGGTCAAAACGATAGCCAATACCTAAACCAAACAATTGTGCATTGTTAATCGGCACCATGGTATTTCGTTTGTCGTCTGGAATCGAACTGGTACGCGGCTCATAGCCCATGCGTAACTTCAAACGATCTGTTGCTGAATATTCAAAACCGATTCCCCAGCGCCAAGAGGACTGAAACTTTAACGGTAAGGCAAGTGATCGATCCGTAACATCATTTGATAAAATCTGAGCAACTTTTAACAAAGAAATTTGTCGGTCAAATTCAAATTTGAACTTATCCCATGCCGAGAAATCGGTCCATCCCAAATCAAAGTTCACTTGTAAGTCTGGAAAGATTTTATATTTAATCCCTGCTTTAAAATGCTGTGGATATTTGAAATCCATAGCCATTAAACCAGAATCTACAGCGGGTGCATAAGCTGGGAGGCCTAGAATTGCAGCAAGAACTTTACCTGTTGCTGAAGAGTTTAAACCCGCAATTAACTGTTGTGGTGCTTCTGCCACATTAATTAAGTATTTACCATGTAAACGCATCTTCGCTTCACTTTGATATACCATCCCGAAGCTAAAGTCGTCAGTTGGTTCCCAAAGCAAACCCAAGTTATAACTAGGGCTGAGCGATTGTTCAAGTGAGACATCTAATGAACCTACCTTGCTAAAAGGGTCCATGCCTTGCTGCGCATTACAGATACCGAAAAGTAAGAGGTCTGTAATAATGTCTCCATTTTGTTTAAATGGTCCACATACCACTTCATCGACCATACGTAATACCCCAATTAACTCATTCGGGAAACGTAAGTCAGTTTTCATGGCAATCGCTTGATAGGACATCCCAAATGAAGCACCAAGATATAAATGATCATTCACCTGATAGCCAAATGATGGCGATAGATAAGTAATACGCTCTAAAGCAACTTGCTGTCCCATATAGTTACTTGGGTTACCATCTTCGGCACCAAAACCCGCAACAAGTGGAGCATATACAGCTGTTGCATAAGTTACTTTCGAACCAGGTGGCTTATAAGAAATCCCTGCCGTTGGCGCAACTAAAGGAGAATTTGGCCCCAAATCTACAATTTTCTTTAAAACAGGAACGTAAATACTGGCATATTCAACATCCCCATGTACTGTTCCCTTAAAATCAGTACAAATGTTCGCATCTATTTCTGGTCCATCATTACAGACCAAAGGATCGTCAGAATAACCAAAAACGTTATAACCTGCTGGCGCTGAGTAATCTCGTTGAATTGCAAAATTAGCCAGAATCCCCTGCACATCTGTTTGCAGACCATCCAGTTTAGCAAGTGCGGCTGGGTTAAAATGAACAGCGCTAATGCCTGGTGGATCAGCGGTGACCGCATTCCCCAAGGCCAAAGAACGCAAATCTACAGATAAGTCTTGTCCGAGTTGTGCATGTGTAGCACCTGATAGCCCTGCTAAAAAAATTGCTATCGTTAATGGACATAATTTAAGGTTTTTCACCATTATTACATCTCCTTAACGAATTTTTTTACCAAAACCTATGATATCAAGTGGGAAAGACAGACCTAATGAGACATCTGGAGCATCTTCAGTTAAGCCAATTCCCACCGTACCATTGACAATTGTTTCAGGTGATACACGTACCCCTAAAGCGAATGACAACATCGCACTACTTTGGTCAGCGGATTCATAACTCTCATTATTTTCAAAGTAGAATTTTGCACCCGTATTAAAGCTTTGCTGATATGACATGGTTAACGACACATCATAGTTAAACGAATATGCAAAACCAAAAGAGAATCCGCCACTTAAACCAGGATCAAAACTTTCTAAAACTCGGCTTCCTCTTAACTGGTTTAGACCTGATTCTTTAAAGCCGTAACTGGTCGAAACTGAGGCAAACAGAACAACAGGATCAATATACTTACGTGTACTTGCACCCGCACCCACCGAATAATAGCCTTTACCCGTAGAAAGTTCATCTACCCCCACTTCATAAGGACTATCCCCAGTTTTAGTAGATAAGCTACCAAACAGTACCAAAGGTAGACGTCCTTGCTTTAATGGAAATGGTTCCCAACGTGCTCCAAAGTTGATATCCCCCAAACCTGCTGTCGTTTGATCTTTTAAAAGTTCTTTTTTCGCAACAAAAGGCAACGAGGCGGATAAGGTCACGTTATCCAACAGACCATATTGAACGGTAAAGGTGTTGGTTAAGGTATGGTTTGCATCCTCTTCAACACGCAATCTTGATAAAGAACTATTGCTATCACTCATCGCCAAATCAAGGCGGCTATCTCTGTAATAGGTATAATCCAAATCATAATAAGATGAGAAAATACCTTTCTTAATTAATGAGTACTGACGTTCATTTGAAGTAAATACTTCTTGTAAATTCGTTTCTTGAGTCGCATCACTCTCTTTCTTTTGTAAGGCACTTGCCGCTTGATCCGCTTGGTTATTCTCAGCAGGCGCTTGAGGTTCTGGGCCAGGAGTTGCCGGGCTTTCAGTTGTGGCATTTCCTTGCACTTCAACTGGAGCCGTCTCTGTTCCAGATTCGACAGGTGGTTGTTGTTCTGCTGCGTAAAGTGTTGATGTGATGGCACTCAAACTCAACGCCAACACACTCATATTCATCCATGTACGATTCATTTTACTTTGCATCCTATTACATTAATTTTACTGATTTTTCTAAACTTACTTCCGCTTGTAATATAAGCGCATATAGGTTGTTATCGGCTGGTTATAAGTTGCTGATTTGGTATCCGCATCCAACACTCGACGCATGGTTGACGCTTTATCCGCAAGACGTTCTAATTTCTGCGTTGGAAATTGAATTTCAGCAAGGGCATACTTATTGACTGTTGCATCTTCAACATGACGCATATCCGCATCTTGTAGAGCCAATAAACTCTTTTGGTATTGTTGAGGAATGTCAACGATAAATAGCGTATTGTTATCCCATATTTCTTTAAACCGAGATTCATCAAAGCTGATATTGCCCAAAGCAGGATCAGCAACATAAACTCTCCCATCTTTATATGCTTTATATACTACAAAATGTTTAAAACCGGCATAAGTAATAGGAACAATCGCGGGTTGTTTTAATGAAATAAGATCGGAAAATTCCCCCCGATAGCCACCGCTATTAATCCCTAAAGCAGAGACGAATCGTTTCATATCCAGTAAAGAAAAACTACGGCGCTCAATAATCCGCTGGTATTCTCCATACTGAAGCAAACCACTCATGGTCTGCTGTTCGGTAAGGCGTAGCCCTCCATAACCATTAAGTAGGGTTGTTAATGCAGCAGAACCACAACTATAGTCGTAAGCTTGACGAACAATTCCCCGAAATTGCTCCTCGACAGCAGGCTTAATCACAACTGCTTCACGATGATTACGAGTAAAAGATGGGTAACGAGAGTCCAAGGTCTCTGTATAATATACAGTTCCCTCAGGTTTTTTTTCTATTTCAAAGGCTTGCGTTGTAAAGTAATACATCAATGCCGAGCCTAAAGCGATCTCTAACATAAGTCTCTTTTTCTAACAATGGCAGCACTTGCCTTATTCATTTTATTTTTAGTGTCGATGACACTACATCCCTGCAAGATGAAGATACCTTTTTTTATAAGAAAATACATCTTTTTTTTGGTTTTTTTTGACGGAATGTTATTTTTTTTATAATTACCTCTACAATTAAACAATTAGCACCCCTAACAATACAATTCAACAACAAGAAATTGCTGCTAAAAATGTCTTTTTATTCGCTATAAATTACCATAGTGGGCCAAAGATAAATAAACGATAGGCATAAAATAACATCAAGCTAACTCCCCCAAAAAAGCTAAAAGGGTCTTATGATTTAGCTTTTATACTTTTCAAATAATAAAGTTTTCTTTTAAAAACAAAAAAAGCGCAAAATGCGCTTTTTTTGTTTGATAACTGATTAGTGACCAGAAATCGTAATCGCAGCACCGTTACCACCAGCGTAAGTCGTTTTCAAACCTTGAATTTCTACATCACCGATTGAACCTGCAGTTTTGCTACCTAAATGAACACCTGAAATATAGATGTCAGTACCATTTGCAGGTGCTTTGCTGATAATTTTCAAATAACCATCATTCGCAGCTGCTGCACTTTCACCTACGACACTAACGTCAGTATTAACGCTTAAGCTATTCACACCATGATCAGCCACTTTGATGCTATCAAGGTGAATTTCACCTGCAGCTGTACTTGCAACACCAGTCAACGTTGTTTGACCAATTGTTGATTTATCCAAAATACCGAGGTTGGTAATTTCTAAACCAGATGCCAACGTTGTATTTAACTTGATCATTGCACCTTGAGGAGCAGCACCTAATTGGATGTTTGCATCCATTTTACCTGTTTTAATGCTTAAACCAGATAAGATTGCATTGTAGTTAGATGCATCGTTACCACGCTGAACACTTGTAGTGCTCGCAGTACCTGAAGCAGAAACACCAATTTCACCAATGCTAATATTTAAGCCCGATACTTTCGCTGCTACGTTAAGGAAAGCACCACCAGTTGCAGCAGTACCAGCATCTGTATCAATTGTTAAATCAGCTAGGTTATGAGAAGCCAATAATTCTGCACCAGAGTTATCTGTATTTGGTGTAATAGAAATACTGTTAACTACGATTGCACCAGCAGTTGCTGTACCACCAGCACCGATTACACCTGCAGCGCCTGTCGCACCACCATTATCAGCATAACCATCATTATCATGAATTAATAATTTGTCGATCGTAACAGATGTAACACCAAGACCAATGTTAATACCATCTTGACCAGTTGCAGCGCTTAGTGCAGCATCGTCCATTGACTGCATAGCCATTGCATTTACGCTAATCGCCATTGAAGAAACTAAAGCTAGTTTAGTAAACATTTTCATTGAGCACTCTCCCAAGAGCATTTATTTTTTGACTTACACTACTCTAAACTGTCCACGGTCGTTTTATTCTTAAATGACAACTTGAACTTCCAATCCTTGAGTAGTTCGCTTAGCAATTACTAAATTACCTGTTTGTTATTTTATGTTCAACTCCTGTTAACTGCTTTTTATCCACAAACCGACAAACGGCATATAAAACACACAATTCCCTAAACAGCGAAAAATTATGACAACATGATGTAATTCTTGATTATTTTCATAAAATAATTTTTAAGTCCCAAATAATAAAGTTTGGCGATGCTCCGTTTATCCCCATCTAAATACGTATAGGAAGTGTTAACAAAAGCGCTTTCTTATTTTAATTTGATAAATACATCATTCATTTTATCTAAGCAATCTACGAGTACAACACTTAATTTTTAAGCAAAAGGCTGGATTATCATCCGTACGATGTTTTTGAATGTAGTACAATTCTGCTCTCTAAATTTAGTGCAAGTATTTCCATTTTTATGTCTTATTTTCAGCAAAAGCTTAACACGCAACTCACTTCTGCATTTGAGCTTCTGTCCCGACTGTATGATTTAACTGGATTGGTTTATTTGCACGACCAAGCTTCGCCTGTGATTGCCTTTTTACCCACAGAGTTTTTAGTTTTCCAGCACGCTGAACTACAACAGTTCCAACAAATACAATTCAATCAATATCAAATTAAATCAGAAGCAAACAGTCCCTTAGAATTCGCTCAGTTTGATGCTACCTCCTCCTCCGAGCAGCCTGATGGATTTCATGGCGGATATATTGGTTTCTTTAGCTATGACTATAGTGCAGATCAATTTATTGAAATTTCGGCTCATCCACAACCTCGCTTTTTCCTAGGCCAATACAGCAGCTTTTTAAAGTTTCAGCAGGGTGAATGGTACTTTCATAGCAAAGATGTTCGGGCGGAAAAGATCTATCAATACATTGCCCATTTGATCAATACACCGAAACAACTCAATACACTGTCTTTAAATCAGCAATGCCAACCACGTTGGACTAAACAGCAGTACATCACTGCATTTGACCAAATTCAGGAGTACATTAAAGCTGGGGACTGTTATCAAATTAATTTGACCCAAGAGTTTACTGCATCTACTCAAGGTGCATTACTCAGTCGAGCACAAGACTTGTGGGAACTCACCCATGCCCCTTATGCGGGTTATCTCAAAATTAATGATTTTGAGTTGCTCAGTTGCTCACCTGAATTGTTTATTGAATTTCAAACTCATCGAAAGATAAAAACGCGCCCGATTAAGGGAACCATGCCTCGTTTTAATGATCCGGAGCAGGACAAAATCTCCAAAGATAAACTCAGCAGTTCTGAAAAAGATCAGGCTGAGAATGTCATGATTGTGGATTTACTGCGCAATGATTTAAGTGTCTATGCTGAAACTGGCTCAGTAAACACGACAAAACTGTTCGAAATTGAGAGCTTCAATCAAGTGCATCATATGGTCAGTGAGATCACGGCGACTCTAACAGAACAGATTAACCCAATGCAGATGCTACTCTCTGCCCTGCCTGGTGGTTCGATTACAGGGGCACCCAAAATCAGGGCGATGCAAATTATTGAAGAATTAGAAGGTGCACCACGAGGTGCCTATTGTGGCAGCTTAGGTTATTTTAATTTTGACGGAACGGGATGTTGGAATATTTTGATTCGCAGTATTCAGCAATACCAAAATCAATTATCGATGTGGGCGGGTGGCGGGATTACCATCGCCTCTGATGCAGAAGCCGAGTATCAGGAATGTTTCGATAAAATTTCTGCCATGCTTGATTTACTCAATACATGGCAGCAAGCTGAAAATTAGATCAAAGCTTATAAAATTTGCGTTTTAAGGGCATGTACGAAACGCTGATTTTGTTCATCGGTGCCAATGGTAATACGCAAGAATTGATTGATTCGTGGTTTGTTGAAGTAACGAACAATTATTCCCTGTTCACGCAATTGCTGAGCAAGTTGTGCCGCATCATGTTGTGGATGCGTCGCAAAGATAAAATTGGCTTTGGATGGTAAAACCTCAAAACCTAAAGCGGTGAGATCACTCACCAATTGCTCACGACTCGCGATTACCTTTTGGCATTGTGCCTCAAAATAAGCTTGATCCTCAAAGGATGCGACAGCTGCAGCAATGGCAAAGCGATCCATTGGGTAAGAGTTAAAACTATTCTTTACCGCTTCAAGTGCCGCAATCAAATGCGCTTGTGCAATCGCAAAACCGACACGTAATCCTGCCAATGAACGTGATTTCGATGTGGTTTGGCAAACCACTAAATTGTCGTATTGATTGACCAATTGCACTGCTGATTCTGCACCAAAATCGACATAGGCTTCATCAATCACCACCACGCGATCAGGATTGGCTTTAAGCACCTGCTCAATCTGTGCTAACCCTAATGCAATGCTGGTTGGCGCATTCGGATTGGTAATGATGATCCCGCCATTTGCCTGTGCATAATCCGATACCTCAATTTCGAACTTGTCATTCAATGGAATCTGCTGGGTCTTCGTTGCAAAAAATTGGCTATAAACTGGATAAAAACTATAGGTAATATCGGGATAAAGAATCGGCTCTTTTTGAATAAAAAACGCTTTAAAAATATGTGCCAAAACCTCATCCGAACCATTACCGACAAAGACTTGGCTGATATCTACTTGTTGCTGTGCTGCAATCGCCTGCTTGAGTGCCGTTGCATCAGGATCTGGATAAAGACGTAGTGCATCCGCTTGATTCGTCAAAACTGCTTCAACCGCTGCCACGACTTTTGGCGATGGTGGATATGGATTTTCGTTGGTATTCAGTTTGAGTAAGTTCTGAATTTTAGGTTGCTCACCTGGCACATACGGCTCTAATTCACGAACTTCGGGACTCCAAAAACGCATTTGTTCTGTTGTAAACGTCATTTTATATTCTCTTGTTGCCCTCTCCTAACCTCTCCCCAAGGGAGAGGAATCTTCAAACCTATTTCACATATATCGTGACAAGTCCCCACTCTTTTTAGGAGAGGGTTAGGGAGAGGTTTATATTGTTATCGTGCTAGGTTACGACACACTTCAAACTTAACTTTCGTAGCGATAGCGGGCTGAACGTGCATGAGCATCAAGATTTTCTTGTACCGCAAGGACATCGGCCGTTTTCGCCAAAGTTTTAACACCTTGCTGTGAACACATAATCAGGCTTGAACGCTTCTGGAAATCATAAACCCCAAGTGGCGATGAGAACCGTGCTGTGCCCGATGTTGGCAAGACATGGTTTGGACCCGCACAATAATCACCAATCGCTTCTGGTGTATAACGTCCCATAAAGATTGCGCCTGCATGACGAATTTCTTGACTCATCAATTCAGCCTCATCAAGACAAAGTTCCAAATGCTCGGGTGCAACCTGATTGATCAGTTCAATCGCTTCAGCACGGTCTTTCACCAAGACTAAGGCACCGCGATTTTGAATCGAGGTTCGCGCTATTTCTGCTTTTGGCAATTCACTTAAATGCTTTTCAATTGCGGCATCCACAGCATTTAGAAGTGCTTCATCAGGTGTAATGAAAATCGCTTGAGCAACGGTATCATGTTCTGCTTGAGACAAGACATCCATGGCAAGCCACTCTGCATTATTTTCACCTTCGGCATAGACTAGGATTTCTGAAGGTCCAGCAATCATATCAATCCCAACTTGTCCGAAAACAGCACGTTTTGCCGCAGCAACAAAGCGATTCCCAGGTCCTGTAATTTTATCCACCGATGGAATAGTTTCAGTACCATAAGCCAACGCAGCAACGGCTTGTGCGCCGCCAATCGTAAATACACGGCTTACCCCTGCTAAATACGCAGCTGCTAACACCAATGGATTCAATTCACCATTCGGTGCTGGAACCACCATGATAATTTCAGGAACACCGGCTACATGTGCAGGCAAAGCATTCATTAACACCGATGAAGGATAAGACGCTAAACCACCTGGTACATAAATCCCCACGCGATCAAGCGGTGTGACTTTCTGGCCTAAGGTATTACCAAGCTCATCCACATAGCTCCAACCTTCTTGCTTTTGTGCTTGGTGGAACGAACGAATGCGCTTTGCAGCCAACTCCAAAGCTTCACGGATTTCAGTGCTTAAGCCCTCAAATGCAGTTTTCAGCTGAGCTTGGGTTAGTTCCAAATCAGAGAATTGATGCGCTGGATGTCGATCGAACTGCTGTGTTAATTTCAGTACATGTTCATCACCATGCTGACGAACATCAGCAATGATTTGGTCTACAGTTTGTACTAATTGAGGATCATTCACAGTTTCAAATGCTAAAAGCTCAGCAAAAGCCTGTTTAAAGTTCTGATCCTGAGTCGATAAACGTCGCATCAATTTACCCACAAGGCGAATAAGAGAGCGCTAAGTTTACTCTTTTTCATCCGACTTGTGGGCAAGATAACATCAGCATTTCCATCTGCTTTAATAGAAAAAATCATTTTTAGGCTTAAATATTTTAAATTTTATGTGTTTAAGTCAGGATTATCCCAATCTCCATCGCGTTGTATAAGCCAATTTAAAGCCCCATGACGTTCTACAACAACGGAAGCATTTAAATTTGCAGGTGCATCCTGTTGTTTTAAGCGAGCGTCGACACATGCCCAATCATAGCGATAGATTAAATCTGCCTGATCTAAAATTTCATCCACACTTCTTAACTCAACTTGCTGCATAAACTCATCAAATGAATCACACCCAGAAACAACTTGCACTGCAAAATCACAATCTGCAATTGTATCTGGGTAGCCAAGTTCTTTAACGATGCCTAATGCCCAAAGTAAAACCCAGTAAGCTTCATATTTCCAAATCATATTGATGATGTCTTGTTGAGAAACTTCTTGATTTAAAAGACTTTGCTCTTTAAGCGTTAATTCATCAAATACTTCAAATTTATTCAGCAAATCAACGATAAAGTTTTTAGTTTCCTCATCAAATTGCTGATTATTTAAATCACAAGCCACTTGAATCATGATCAAACATGCAATTGCCCTTTTGGCAATACTTTCAGCGGAACGAGCGATCACCTCATCAGCCGATTCAATATGCGGTAACCATTCTATATAAGGAATAGACTGAGCTTGTAATTTTAAAATTGACTCTTGTTTACGCTGTAAGGGCGTTTTCATTGTTATTACTCATCACCAAACAATACGCCCTTTTAGCACATCCACAAATCAAAAAGGAAGGCATTCTTTCACTGAATCAGAAGATTAAGTTATAAAAAAACCGTTCAAAAGAACGGTTTTTTTAGAATCATCATGCAAGAAATTACGCTGAACGAGATTTCACAGCCTCTTCAAGTTGCGTCAAAATCGGATTTAACACCGCTTGCTTACGTTTAAAGCTAGCTTTGTTCACAATCAGGCGTGAAGACACTTTGCAAATTTCTTCTAAAGGCTCTAAACCATTGGCACGCAAGGTGTTGCCTGTGTCAACGACGTCAACAATGTAATCGCCTAACCCGACCAAAGGTGCAAGTTCCATCGATCCGTAAAGTTTAATCACATCCACCTGCTCACCTAAACTTGCATAGTATTGGCGAGTAAGATTCACGTACTTGGTTGCAATTTTTAAACGACCTTTCGGACGCTCCATTCCAACTTTACCTGCAGTCATTAACTTACAATTGGCAATCTTTAGATCAAGCAATTCATAGACATGTTGTGCACCATGTTCCATCAATACATCTTTACCTGCCACACCAAAATCCGCTGCACCATTTTCAACATAAGTCGGTACATCGGAAGCACGTAAAATCAAAATACGAACTTTTTTATGTGTGGTTGGAAAAATCAGCTTACGTGATTTATCAGGATCTTCCAATAAGTTGATGCCTGCATTTTCAAGTAAGGGCAATGTTTCCTTTAAGATACGACCTTTACTGAGTGCTAAAGTTAAACCATGATCAAAATTGCCCATTACGTCAAAATTTGGATCATCGTTTCTTAAGTCATTCATCCTTTTACTCGCTTAATCTGAGCACCTAAACTTTGCAATTTTTCTTCAATGTGTTCATAACCACGATCAATGTGATAGATACGATCTACCAATGTTTCGCCTTCTGCCACTAATGCAGCCAGAACCAATGAGAATGAAGCACGTAAATCGGTTGCCATCACAGGTGCTGCTTGCAGTTTTTCAACTCCAGTGACCACAGCATCATGACCTTCCACTTGAATATTCGCACCCATACGTGAAAGTTCTGGGACATGCATAAAACGATTTTCAAAAATCGTTTCAGAAATTGTTGCAAAACCACGGCCAACGGCATTGACCGCCATGATTTGCGCTTGCATATCAGTTGGGAATTCAGGATGAGGTAAAGTTCTAAAGCTCACCGCTTTTGGACGTTTACCTTGCATATCCAATTCAATCCAGTCATCGCCACGGGTCACTTCCGCACCCATTTCTTCAAACTTATCTAAGACAGCTTCAAGCAAAGTTGGATCCGTATGTGTGGTCTTTACTCGCCCACCCGTAATGGCAGCAGCAGCTAAATATGAACCCGTTTCAATACGGTCAGCGACCACAGCATATTCACAGCCATGCAGGCTTTCAACACCAGTAACGATTAAAGTATCGGTATCAATACCTTCAATTTTGGCACCCATTTTAATGAGCATTTGCGCAAGATCGGTGATCTCTGGTTCACGTGCTGCATTACGAATTGTGGTCACACCCTCAGCCAAAGCAGCAGCCATCAAGATATTTTCAGTACCACCCACGGTCACCATATCAAAAACAACTTCACCACCTTTCAAGCGACCATCAACTGAAGCATGCACATAGCCATTTTCAACTTCAATTTGCGCACCCAAAGCTTCTAATGCTTTTAAGTGTTGATCCACTGGACGTGAACCAATCGCACAGCCACCTGGTAACGAAACTTTGGCATTGCCATAACGCGCCAAGAGTGGTCCGAGGACTAAAATTGAAGCACGCATGGTTTTAACCAGCTCATAAGGTGCAAACTGGTTGTCTAATGTCGAAGCATCAGCACGAACCGTTTCACCTTCATAGCTCATGGTCACACCAAGGCCAGCAATCAGTTTAACGAGCGTGTTTACATCTTTTAGATTTGGAACATTCGTCAGCGTAATCGGAGAGTCAGCAAGGATCATTGCTGCAAGTAAAGGTAAAGCCGCATTTTTAGCGCCAGAAATGCGTACTTCGCCCTCGAGCTTAACACCACCCGTAATTAAAAATTTATCCATTAATATTTAAGCTCCGAAAAGGCTTGCTTTGCGCCATTCGTCTTTTGTCATTGCGCGAATCGTAACAGCGTGAACTTCACCACTCGCAATATAAGAATTTAGAGGTGCATAAACCGATTGTTGACGAGCAACGGTACGTTTACCTTCAAACTGATCATCAACAATACGCAGGTCAAATTTTCCAGCTTGTCCGCTCACCGCTACTTCTGCTTCAGGGAAAGCTTCTTTTAAAATTTGCGTGAGCTGCTCACTATTCATTCCAAGACCTCTTATACAACCATTGGTGTAAAACGAGCTATTTTACTATAACTTTTTCACATAATTCAGTAAGCAGTTTCTTTTTTTATCAATAAAAAAAAGAGGCTCCACAAAAAGCCTCTTTTATAAAAATAAAAACTAACTCAAAAGTGCCAGTTCATGCTGATAAGAACATTGAATTTTTCGATGTTTCGCAAGCTGACGTTTTAATTTATCTGTCAATTTTCTAATCGAAGTATACATATCATCGGCTGTCGCCTGTGCAAATAGTTCCACCCCCGGCAAACGGATAATTGCTTCAGCAATATGGTTTGCACTGCCTTTGTGTGAACGTTTATCAATTTGATGATCTTTAGCCAGTTTGATTTGCATACTATTGACCTGATCGAGATGCTTGGTCATTTGACTAAACTTTTCTTTTATATTTTCTTCAATTGCTGGCGTAATGGTTAAATGGTGTCCACGAATCGTTATTTGCATAATTCTATCCCTCACCTTTTTTTCTCAGGATACAAGACAATCGCTCAAGCAAATTTAATGCATATCAGTGGTTCAACATCCATTAAATCATTTTCAGCGACTCCTCTAGTGACTATAAAAATTCATTATTCCGTAATAATGAACACCTAGAATAGTCACACCTTAAAATTTAGATCAAGACTTTTCTTTCAGAAGATGAAGGAATATGTAACGATTCGCGATATTTTGCCACGGTGCGACGAGCCACCTCAATCCCTTCATCCTTCAACATTTCAGCGATTGCATTATCAGACAAAGGCTTACGTGGATTTTCGTTCGATACCAGTTTTTTAATCATGGCACGTATTGCAGTTGATGATGCTTCACCGCCCGTTGTGGTTCCCACATGGCTAGAAAAAAAGTATTTCAACTCAAATAAACCACGCGGTGTCAGCATATATTTATTGGTGGTCACACGTGAAACAGTTGATTCATGCAACTCAACTTCTTCTGCTACATCACGAAGCACCAAAGGTTTCATCGCCTCTGGCCCTTGCTCCAAAAATGCACGCTGATGTTCAACAATACAGGTCGCAACTTTCAACAATGTTTTATGTCGTTCATCGATGCTTTTAATAAAATTCTTCGCTTCCAGCATTTGATTACGCAGATAGACATTATCCTCACTTTGATCAGCTCGACGAATCATGCCTGAATAAAAAGAATTGATTCTGAGTTTCGGCATTACATCTGGATTGAGTTGGACTTGCCAATGTTGGTCTTTTTTTGCCACCACCACATCTGGCACTTGATACTCAGACTCTTGCTGATTAAATTCCAAACCAGGATAAGGCTTCAAAGTCTTGAGTAAATCGACCGCACTTTTTAATTGTTCTTTGGATAGTCCCGTCTGTTTTAATAATTTATTCAAATCATTTGAAATCAATAACTCATAGTATTTTAATAGATTTCTAGCTTCAGCAAGATAAGGAACTTTTTCATTAAATGTTTCAAGCTGGATCGCTAAGCATTCAGCCAAATTTCTTGACCCAACCCCAATTGGATCTAAACGTTGAATATGTTTTAAAACTACAATGATTTCATCTTCTTCAACTTCTTCTTCACTTTCCATTTCCTGTAATAAGCGGGAAACTGCAAGCAGGATATCGTCCAATTCTGCATCCAAAAACCCTTTATCATCTAAGGAATCGACAATGCAATATGCAATCAGTTTATCTACAGTCGAAAAATGCAAAAGATTCACTTGATCTAAAATATGCTCTTTTAGGCTTAATTGTATCTGACGATTATCTTCTCTTTCTTCGTATTCTGGTGAGCCTAAGGACGTCGATTGATGGGTATAAATATCATCCCATTCAGTATCAACAGGTAAATCATTGGGAAGATGATCAGCATTGAGTTCAGTGGTTAAGTCCCCTGTCTCTTTTGCTTCTAAGGTTGAAAGGCTTTCTGTTGTACCAAGCTCTTCAATTTTTTCCAATAAGGGGTTACTGTCTAATTGAATCTGGATTTCTTGTTCGAGTTCTAAACTTGAGAGTTGTAAAAGACGTATGGCCTGTTGTAATTGAGGAGTCAACGATAAACTGTTCGCAACTTTCAATCCAACAGATAATTTCATAGTCTTTCCTTTTATTAAAATAAGCAAAAAACATGCCTATAAAAATATTTATAACATAAAGCAATGTTTACGCATATAAGGAAATTTAAATTCTTTTTGACTAAATAAGTCACTAGATCATGATTTCCAATAAAAAATACCCTTATGTATTCTCATGAAGGGTATTTAAAATTGATCGTTTTATTTATTTACAACATTGAAGAGTTATAAATCATGCCCCTCACTACCTTGGTGGATTATCAGTCCAATTTTACTATCAGGCTTTATTTCTACATTTGGTAAAATATCATCATTTGTATATGGCTTTCCATCCGCTCCTACACTCAATAGATAGTAATGAGATGGATCCTTTAACTCATAATGATAATAGCGTGGTGAATTACCAAAAGAAACATCCGTGGTATCAAATAAAAAAATGGGGCTGTTTTCTGGTAAGGACTGCTCCAGTGTTTCCAGAGAGTCTGGATAATGGCCATTTTCTATTTTATAAAATTCAATAGCTTGAACTAAAGACGTCATGGCTATTTGGCTTGATTGAGCGCGCAATTCATCATATACGCCTCCACGCTGAACGAAACCAAAATAAAATAGAGAACCATAAAGAATAACACTTAAACCAATACCACAAGCCCCCATAATAGCGAGTACTTTACCACCACTTTTTTTAGTTAATATCCCCCAGATAAGGGCAATAATTCCAAAAATTATTCCAATACCTGGAATAAATGAAATACCAGCAAGTACATAAGGAAATACACCTAACTTTTCTGGCTTTTCATCCATATCTAAATCAACCATACCCTCACCTCTATTTTAATATTTGTCTTAGATAAAATTTAATAATACGATGTTGTTGTAATAAAAAAACACCCCCTCAGCGTAAGCGGAGGGGGTGTTTAGATTTAAAAGCTGGCGATGACTTACTCTCACATGGCAAGTGCCACACTACCATCAGCGCTAAGAGGTTTCACTTCTGAGTTC
>NZ_KV575266.1:0-234710 GCF_001682515.1 Acinetobacter gyllenbergii
AGTTGAAATCGTAGGTATCAAAGATACGGTTAAGACAACTGTAACTGGCGTTGAGATGTTCCGTAAACTTCTTGACGAAGGTCGTGCAGGCGAGAACTGTGGTATCTTACTTCGTGGTACTAAGCGTGAAGACGTACAACGTGGTCAAGTACTTGCTAAGCCAGGTACAATCAAGCCGCACACTAAATTCGACGCAGAAGTATACGTACTTTCTAAAGAAGAGGGTGGTCGTCATACTCCATTCCTTAACGGTTACCGTCCACAGTTCTACTTCCGTACAACTGACGTAACTGGCGCGATCAAATTACAAGATGGCGTAGAAATGGTAATGCCTGGTGACAACGTTGAGATGTCAGTAGAGTTAATCCACCCGATCGCAATGGACCCAGGTCTACGTTTTGCGATCCGTGAAGGTGGTCGTACTGTAGGTGCTGGTGTTGTTGCTAAAGTAACTGCATAAGCCCAAGACTGTGTTACACTCAAATCGGAAGCTTCGGCTTTCGATTTGCATAATAGGCTAGTAGTTCAATTGGTAGAGCGTCGGTCTCCAAAACCGAATGTTGGGGGTTCGAGTCCCTCCTGGCCTGCCACTTTTTTTTTATAAAAAAGCTTAATTCTGGCTGAGTTGTCATATAATAAGTCGCGAATTCTACGACGAGTAAAAAAATGTCGAATGATAAATCGCGTGACGCATTAAGCGACGCGCCAATCCCTCAAAGAAATAATGCCGCTGAAGTTGTAAACTCTGGCTCTCCGCTTGATATTGTCTTGTGGTTGATTGCTATCGTTTTATTGATCGGCGCCGCATTGGTAAATCAGCATTTACCGGCCTATTGGGCACCTGCAAATGATATTTGGGTGCGCGTTGGGGTAATTTTGGCTTGTGTCGTCGTCGCTTTAGGTTTATTATACGCCACCCATCAAGGCAAAGGCTTTGTGCGTTTGTTGCAAGATGCGCGAATTGAACTGCGTCGAGTGACCTGGCCAACAAAACAAGAGACGATCACGACATCGTGGCAAGTACTTTTGGTTGTACTCATTGCATCATTGGTTTTATGGTGTTTTGACTACGGGTTAGGTTGGTTTATTAAGTTAATTATCGGGTAAGAGTGCGATGAAACGTTGGTATATTATTCATGCCTATTCAGGTTTTGAAAAACAAGTGATGCGTTCACTTAATGACCGAATCCAGCGCAGCACTGTTGCTGATAGTTTTGGTGAAGTCCTCGTCCCTACTGAAGAAGTAGTGGAAATGAAGGATGGTAAGAAACGTAAGTCTGAACGTAAATTCTTTCCTGGCTATGTATTAGTCGAAATGGAAATGAATGATGATACTTGGCACATTGTTAAAGAGTGTCCAAAGGTTCTTGGTTTTATTGGTGGTACACCAGAAAAACCAGCGCCAATCTCACAACGTGAAGCTGATGCGATTCTTGCGCGTGTACGTAATACAGGTGAAGCACCGCGTCCTAAGACGATGTTTGAACCTGGTGAAGAATTGCTCGTTATTGATGGTCCGTTCACTGACTTTAAAGGGGTCGTGGAGGAAGTTCAATACGATAAGTCACGTTTAACGTTGACGATTAATGTATTTAATCGACCAACTCAGGTTGAACTCGAGTTTCGCCAAGTCGAAAAAACGATTTAATCTGCGTAGGTTGATAAGCGCCCGATCTGATCGGGCATTGTTGTTCTAACACTTCGGTGTTGTTTAATTTTTTGGGGAGCCTAACGGCGTCTGTACCCAGAGGTAATTTTCAATGGCTAAGAAGATTGACGGCTATATCAAGCTGCAAGTTCCAGCTGGTAAAGCAAATCCATCTCCACCAATTGGTCCTGCTTTAGGTCAACGTGGTGTAAACATCATGGCATTCTGTAAAGAATTCAATGCTGCTACACAAAAACTTGAAGTTGGTTTGCCAATTCCTGTCGTGATCACTGTGTACAACGATAAGTCGTTCACTTTCATCATGAAAACTCCACCTGCATCTATTCTTCTTAAGAAAGCTGCTGGTATTCAAAAGGGTTCTTCTGTACCTAACAAAACTAAAGTTGGTAAGTTGACTCGTGCTCAATTAGAAGAAATCGCGACTACTAAAGAACCAGACTTAACTGGTGCTGATTTAGACGCTCGTGTACGTACCATTGCTGGTTCTGCACGTTCTATGGGCTTGGAAGTGGAGCTATAAGACATGGCAAAGTTAACTAAACGTCAAAAAGCCATTGCTGCTGCTGTAGAAGCAAACAAAGTTTACACTTTGGAAGAAGCAGTACAAGTTCTTAACAGCCTTCCAGCTGCGAAGTTCAAAGAATCTTTAGATATCGCTGTAAACCTTGGCGTAGATCCACGTAAATCTGATCAGGTTGTTCGTGGTGCTACAACTTTACCTGCAGGTACTGGTAAAACTGTACGTGTTGCAGTATTTGCTCAAGGTGCTGCTGCAGAAGCTGCGAAAGCAGCTGGTGCTGATATCGTTGGTTTTGATGACCTTGCTGAAAGCATTCAAGGTGGAAACCTTGATTTCGACGTAGTGATTGCTGCTCCTGATGCAATGCGCGTTGTTGGTAAGTTAGGTACGATTCTTGGTCCACGTGGCTTAATGCCAAACCCTAAAGTGGGTACAGTAACTCCTGATGTTGCTAACGCGGTTAAGAATGCTAAATCTGGTCAAGCACGTTACCGTGTAGACAAAGCGGGTATCATCCACGCTGCGATCGGCCAACTTGGCTTTAGCGAAGAAGCTGTACGTCAAAACGTTGAAACTTTAATTGCAGACTTGAAAAAGTTAAAGCCTGCAACTTCTAAAGGTGTATACGTTAAAAAGATCACTTTGAGCTCAACTATGGGTCCTGGTTTGATCGTTGACGTAAGCAACGTTTCTAAGTAATTTGCAAGAATTTTAAAGCCCTGAAAAGCTCCCTCTCTTTATAGGAGAGGGTTGGGGAGAGGTTTTATACCCTCATCCCTACCTTCTCCCTGAGGGAGAAGGGGTTTTTAGGCAAACTTTGAATTGATAAATGAATATTTATCAGCGTCAAAGACCTCAGGCGAGAAATATTTTCGAATATTTTTCTTAATCATCCAGTCTGAGTAGACGCGGTGGTGTGATTTATTCCTCCTCCGCGTGTAAGCCTGAAAGGGTTTACGAATTGGGAGTGCATCCATCTGGGTGCATAAATCACCGTTAGGAGGTTTTACAATGGCTCTTCTTATCGAAGACAAAAAACAGATTGTTGCTGAAGTAAGCGAAGTTGCTTCTAAAGCATTTTCTGTTGTTGTGGCTAACTATCAAGGTTCAAGCGTAGAGCAATTAACACAACTTCGTGTTGAAGCTCGTAAGCTAGGTGTTACAACACGTATCGTGCGTAATACTTTAGCTAAGCGTTCATTTGAAGGTACTCAATTTGATATCTTGAATGACGACCTTGTTGGCCCAACCATTCTCGGTTTCTCAACTTCTGAAGATGACATGGGTGCAGCTGCACGCTTGTTCGAAGAATTTGCGAAAGCTAACAAAGCTTTTGAATTAAAAGCTGCTGCATTTGATGGCAAAGTTTATCAAGGTGCTGAAGTTAGTGTAATTGCAAATCTTCCGAACCAAGAAAAAGCGCTTACGATGCTTGCCTCTGTCCTTCAAGCTCCTATTTCGAAATTGGGTCGCCTTATTACGGCACTCAAAGAGAAAAACGAGTCAGAAGCGGCTTAATCCTACTTTCACACCATTCAATATCCATTTGGAGTTATTCTCATGGCTTTAACAAACGAAGAAATCTTAAACGCAGTTGCTGAAAAAACTGTTCTTGAACTTGTTGAATTAATCTCTGCTTTCGAAGAGAAATTTAACGTATCTGCTGCTGCTGTTGCTGTAGCTGCTGCTCCAGGCGCTGCTGCTGCTGCTGAAGAACAAACTGAATTCAACGTAGAGTTGACTTCTTTCGGTGCTAACAAAGTTGCTGTAATTAAAGCAGTTCGTGAAGCTACTGGCCTTGGTCTTAAAGAAGCTAAAGATCTTGTTGAAGGCGCTCCTGCAGTTCTTAAAGAAGGCGTTTCTAAAGAAGAAGGCGAAGAACTTAAGAAGAAGCTTGAAGAAGCTGGTGCTACAGTTACACTTAAGTAATTCTGTAGGGAGTCGGTTTTTTCAAAATCGGCTCCAAAAAATGGCTGATGGCTCTTGGGTCATCAGCCTTTTTGCGTTACAATAATCGGCTCGTTTTTTGTTAGTTTCGTGTGTGAAATGCGCGTTATTTAAACAAACAACACAAAATCAAACGCTTACCAATATTTTTTTGCTTATAAAAATATTGTTAAGCGTTTTAATACCACTAAAAATTGCAGCATTTGTAAACAGTGGTGGCCATATCGGCCTGCGTCATTCCTTCTAGACCCGTTCTGCAGGCGGGTTTAGTTTACTTTCCGAGGACTCCAGATGGCATACTCATATACCGAAAAGAAACGGATCCGTAAGAATTTTGGTAAATTGCCCCACGTAATGGAAGCACCGTACTTACTTTCGATTCAGGTCGATTCGTACCGTACATTCTTACAAGGCGGTAAAACTCCAAAAAATCGCGAAGATATCGGTCTCCAAGCCGCATTTCGTTCAGTTTTTCCTATTGAAAGTTATTCTGGCAATGCTGCTTTAGAATTTGTTGAGTATAGCCTTGGTAAGCCTGAGTTCGACGTACGTGAATGTATTTTACGTGGTTCAACTTATGCAGCACCAATGCGCGTAAAAATTCGTTTGATCATTAAAGATCGTGAAACGAAATCAATTAAAGACGTTCGTGAACAAGAAGTCTACATGGGTGAAATGCCACTCATGACCGATAACGGTACTTTCGTTATTAACGGTACTGAGCGTGTAATCGTATCTCAATTACACCGTTCACCAGGCGTATTCTTTGACCATGACAAGGGTAAAACCCACTCAAGCGGTAAAGTGTTGTATTCAGCACGTATTATCCCTTACCGTGGTTCATGGTTAGATTTTGAATTTGATGCCAAAGATTTAGTCTTTGTACGTATTGACCGTCGTCGTAAGTTGCTTGCAACGGTAGTTCTACGTGCCTTGAATTACAGCAATGAACAAATCTTGAATTTGTTCTACGAAAAAGTACCTGTATATCTTGATATGGGTAGCTATCAGATTGACCTCGTTCCAGACCGCTTACGTGGTGAAATGGCGCAATTTGATATCTTGGACAACGATGGTAAAGCGATCGTTGAACAAGGTAAACGTATTAATGCACGTCACGTACGTCAAATGGAAGCTGCGAACTTAGCGAAGCTTTCTGTACCTGATGAATATTTATATGAGCGTATTACAGCTGAAGATATCACTCTAAAAAGCGGTGATGTGATTCCTGCAAATACCGTGCTTAGCCATGAAACTTTGGTGAAGTTGGCAGAAGGTGGTGTTAAACAATTTAACATCCTATTCACTAACGACATTGACCGTGGTTCTTTCGTTGCAGATACATTACGTGCAGATACAACTACAGGCCGTGAAGAAGCGCTTGTTGAAATCTATAAAGTAATGCGTCCAGGCGAGCCGCCAACAAAAGAAGCTGCTGAAAACTTATTCAACAACTTGTTCTTCTCTTCTGAGCGCTATGACCTTTCTCCAGTAGGTCGTATGAAGTTCAACCGTCGTTTGGGTCGTCCTTACGAAGTGGGTACGGATCAGAAGTCACGCGAAGTTGAAGGTATTTTGTCGCACGAAGATATCATCGATGTACTGCGTACATTGGTTGAAATCCGTAACGGTAAAGGTGAAGTCGACGATATCGATCACTTGGGTAACCGTCGTGTACGTTCTGTTGGTGAAATGACTGAAAACCAATTCCGTGTTGGTTTAGTTCGTGTTGAACGTGCTGTTAAAGAGCGTTTAAGCCAAGCAGAAACTGATAACTTGTCTCCACAAGATTTAATCAACGCAAAACCAGTTGCTGCTGCAATCAAAGAATTCTTTGGTTCAAGCCAGTTGTCTCAGTTCATGGACCAAAACAATCCATTGTCTGAGATTACACACAAACGTCGTGTATCTGCGCTTGGTCCTGGTGGTTTGACACGTGAACGCGCAGGCTTCGAAGTACGTGACGTACATCAAACTCACTATGGTCGTGTTTGTCCAATTGAAACGCCTGAAGGTCCAAACATTGGTTTGATCAACTCGCTTTCTGTCTATGCAAAAGCGAATGACTTCGGTTTCTTGGAAACACCATACCGTAAAGTTGTTGATGGTCGTGTAACTGATGAAGTTGAATACTTATCTGCAATTGAAGAAGTAGGTACTGTCATTGCACAGGCCGATTCTGCAGTGGATAAAGATGGTACGTTAACTGAAGAAATGGTTTCTGTACGTCATCAAGGTGACTTCGTTCGTATGTCGCCTGAGCGCGTAACCCATATGGATGTTTCTGCGCAACAGGTTGTATCTGTCGCAGCGTCATTGATTCCATTCCTTGAACACGATGATGCGAACCGTGCATTGATGGGTTCAAACATGCAACGTCAGGCTGTTCCTACCTTACGTGCTGACAAGCCGCTTGTTGGTACGGGTATGGAAGCAAACGTAGCACGTGACTCAGGTGTATGTGTGATCGCTGACCGTGGTGGTGCGATTGAATATGTAGATGCATCTCGTATCGTGATTCGTGTCAACGAAGATGAAATGATCGCGGGTGAAGCAGGTGTAGATATCTATAACCTGATCAAATATACACGTTCAAACCAAAATACATGTATTAACCAAAATGTCATCGTGAACTTGGGCGACAAAGTTGCTCGTGGTGATATCTTGGCTGATGGTCCATCGACTGACATGGGTGAACTTGCGCTAGGTCAAAACATGCGCGTCGCGTTCATGACATGGAACGGTTATAACTACGAAGACTCGATCTTACTTTCTGAACGTGTTCTTCAAGAAGACCGTTTAACGTCGATTCACATTCAAGAATTGTCATGTGTAGCGCGTGATACCAAGTTAGGCGCAGAAGAAATTACTGCCGATATTCCTAACGTAGGTGAAGCTGCACTGTCTAAATTGGATGAGTCAGGTATTGTTTATATCGGTGCTGAAGTGACTGCAGGTGACATCCTTGTTGGTAAGGTAACGCCTAAAGGTGAAACTCAGTTAACACCTGAAGAAAAATTACTTCGCGCAATCTTTGGTGAAAAAGCGGCTGACGTAAAAGACTCGTCTTTACGTGTTCCGTCTGGTACTAAAGGTACGGTGATTGACGTTCAAGTCTTCACTCGTGATGGTTTGGAAAAAGATGAACGTGCTCAAGCAATTGAGAAAGCTCAGCTGGATGCATACCGTAAAGACTTGAAAGAAGAATACAAAATCTTCGAAGAAGCAGCACGTGAACGTATTGTTCGTTTGTTGAAAGGTCAAGAGTCTAACGGTGGTGGTTCAACCAAACGTGGCGATAAGCTTTCTGAAGATGTATTGTCCGGTTTAGAGCTGGTTGATTTACTAGAAATCCAACCGACTGATGAAGCAATCGCAGAGCGTTTAACTCAAATTCAAGTATTCTTGAAAGAGAAGAGCTACGAGATTGACGAGAAGTTTGCTGAGAAGAAACGCAAACTTTCTACAGGTGATGAATTAACAACGGGCGTATTGAAAGTTGTTAAGGTTTACCTTGCTGTTAAACGTCGTATCCAGCCTGGTGATAAGATGGCGGGTCGTCACGGTAACAAGGGTGTTGTATCTAACATCTTACCAGTTGAAGACATGCCGCATGATGCCAATGGTGTACCAGTCGACATCGTATTGAACCCATTGGGTGTACCGTCACGTATGAACGTGGGTCAGATTCTTGAGACTCACTTGGGTATGGCGGCCAAAGGTCTGGGTGACAAACTCGAAAAAATGTTGAAAGAACAGCGTACAGTGTTAGAACTACGTGACTTCTTAGACAAGATTTATAACAAGGTTGGTGGTGAGCAGGAAGAGCTTGATAGCTTGACTGACGCAGAAATCTTGGCACTTTCAGGCAACTTACGTGCTGGTGTTCCATTGGCAACACCTGTATTTGATGGCGCTGAAGAAAGCCAGATCAAAGACTTGCTTGAACTTGCTGACATCTCACGTACGGGTCAAACAGTATTGTTTGACGGACGTACAGGTGAACAGTTTGACCGTCCTGTAACTGTAGGTTACATGTACATGCTCAAATTGAACCACTTGGTTGATGACAAGATGCATGCGCGTTCAACGGGTTCTTACTCACTTGTGACTCAACAGCCGCTTGGTGGTAAAGCACAATTCGGTGGTCAGCGTTTCGGTGAGATGGAAGTATGGGCACTTGAAGCATACGGTGCAGCATATACTCTCCAAGAAATGCTTACTGTGAAGTCGGATGACGTCGAAGGCCGTACACGCATCTATAAGAACATTGTAGATGGTAACCATTATATGGATCCGGGTATGCCTGAATCGTTCAACGTATTGACCAAAGAGATCCGTTCTTTAGGTATCAACATTGAACTGAAAAATGGTGACTAAAAAATCTCCTCCAACCCCTCTTTGAGAAAGAGGGGGGAGGTCCCCCTTGAAAGGGGGATTCGAGATTCCCAAATTTCAGTAAAAACAATATTTGTGACCCAGTCGGGTGAGCTTAGCTCCTCGACACACGGAGAAAAAAATTGAAAGACTTGCTCGATATCATGCGTAAGAAAACGGATTCAGAAGGTCATGCACCTATTGAATTTGACCGTATCCGTATTGGTCTTGCGTCACCAGAGATGATTAAGTCATGGTCTCACGGTGAAGTTAAAAAGCCTGAAACCATTAACTACCGTACTTTTAAACCTGAACGTGACGGTTTGTTCTGTGCCAAAATCTTTGGTCCAGTAAAAGATTACGAATGCTTGTGTGGTAAATACAAGCGTATGAAATACAAAGGCGTCATTTGTGAAAAATGTGGCGTTGAAGTAACAACTGCGAAAGTTCGTCGTGAACGTATGGGTCACATCGAGCTTGCGTCTCCAGTTGCACACATCTGGTTCTTGAAATCATTACCGAGCCGTATCGGTTTACTTCTTGATATGACATTACGTGATATCGAGCGCGTATTGTATTTCGAATCTTATGTTGTTACTGATCCTGGTATGACTCCGTTTGAAAAGTATCAGCTTTTAACAGACGAAGAATACTACAATGCGCTTGAAGAACACGGTGATGAATTCACTGCAAAAATGGGTGCAGAAGCAGTTCAGGATTTATTAAAAGATATCGATCTTGAAGCCGAGATTGCACGTTTACGTGAAGAAATTCCACAAACAACCTCTGAGACGAAACTTAAAAAAGCGTCTAAGCGTTTGAAATTGATGGAAGCTTTCAAAGATTCGAACAACAAGCCTGAATGGATGGTGATGAATGTACTGCCAGTACTTCCACCAGACTTACGTCCGCTTGTACCACTTGAAGGTGGTCGTTTCGCGACTTCAGACTTGAACGATTTATACCGTCGTGTGATCAACCGTAACAACCGTTTGAAGCGTCTTCTTGACCTTGCTGCGCCAGACATCATCGTACGTAACGAAAAACGTATGTTACAAGAGTCTGTTGATGCGTTGCTTGATAACGGTCGTCGTGGTCGTGCGATTACAGGTTCGAACAAACGTCCATTGAAATCTTTGGCAGATATGATCAAAGGTAAACAAGGTCGTTTCCGTCAAAACTTGCTCGGTAAGCGTGTTGACTATTCTGGTCGTTCGGTTATTACCGTTGGTCCTACTTTACGTCTTCACCAATGTGGTCTTCCGAAGAAAATGGCACTTGAATTGTTCAAGCCATTCATTTTCGCGAAACTACAAGCCTCTGGCCAAGCAACAACCATTAAAGCTGCGAAGAAAATGGTTGAGCGCGAGACGCCGGAAGTTTGGGACGTTCTTGCTTCTGTGATTCGTCAACATCCAGTGATGTTGAACCGTGCGCCAACACTTCACCGTCTAGGTCTTCAAGCATTTGAACCTATTCTGATCGAAGGTAAGGCGATCCGTCTTCACCCACTCGTCTGTGCTGCGTTTAACGCCGACTTCGATGGTGACCAAATGGCGGTACACGTTCCATTGACATTGGAAGCACAGCTTGAAGCGCGTGCGTTGATGATGTCGACCAACAACATCTTGTCACCTGCAAACGGTGAGCCAATCATCGTTCCTTCTCAGGACGTGGTCTTGGGTCTTTACTACATCACGCGTGATGCGGTAAATGCCAAAGGTGAAGGCATGGTGTTTGCAGATACTCACGAAGTTAACCGTGCTTTAGCAACGGGTAAAGTTGCAATTCATGCACGCGTGAAAGTACGTGTACACCAAACAGTGATTGATGAAAATGGTCAACGCGAAAAGCAAACCATTATTGTTGATACAACACCAGGTCGCTGCTTGTTGTGGGAAGTTGTTCCACAAGGTTTAAGCTTTGAATCGATCAACCTTGAGATGACCAAGAAAAACATCTCGAAGTTAATCAACTCTTGCTACCGTAAACTTGGTTTGAAAGATACGGTTATCTTCGCTGACCAATTGATGTATTTGGGCTTCCGTCAAGCGACGCGTTCAGGTGTATCTGTTGGTATGGAAGACATGTTGATTCCACCAACTAAGCATACGATTATCGATAAAGCTGAAACCGAAGTTCGTGAAATCGAACAACAGTTTGAGCAAGGTTTCGTAACTGCGGGCGAACGTTATAACAAAGTTGTCGATATTTGGGCGCGTACCAACGACCAAGTTGCGAAAGCGATGATGGACAACTTGTCTTATACCCTTGTGAAAAACAAACAAGGTGAAGACGAGAAGCAGAAATCATTCAACTCGATTTACATGATGTCTGACTCGGGTGCCCGTGGTAGTGCGGCGCAGATTCGTCAGCTTGCGGGTATGCGTGGTTTGATGGCGAAGCCGGATGGCTCGATCATTGAGACCCCAATTAAAGCGAACTTCCGTGAAGGTTTGACGGTACTTCAGTACTTCATCTCGACACACGGTGCGCGTAAAGGTTTGGCCGATACCGCATTGAAAACTGCGAACTCGGGTTACTTGACACGTCGTCTTGTAGACGTAGCACAAGATTTAGTCATTACTGAATCTGACTGTGGTACAGCTGGCGGCTTGGTGATGACTCCATTCATTCAAGGTGGTGACGTAATCGAACCATTACGCGATCGCGTATTGGGTCGTGTAACTGCTGAAGATGTACGTCGTGCATCTGATGATGAAGTGGTTCTTCCACGTGGTACCTTAATTGACGAGAAAATCGCTGCTCAGCTTGAAGAAGCGGGTGTCGATGAAGTTAAAGTACGTTCAGTTATCGCATGTGAATCTACATTCGGTGTGTGTGCGCGTTGTTACGGTCGTGACCTTGCACGCGGTCACTTGGTGAACCCAGGTGAATCTGTTGGTGTAATGGCTGCACAGTCAATTGGTGAACCAGGTACACAGTTAACAATGCGTACCTTCCACGTCGGTGGTGCTGCGAGCCGAACGTCTGCTGCAAACAGTGTTCAAGTCCGTAACAAAGGTACTGTACGTTTCCACAACGTGAAAACTGTACAACATGCTAAAGGTCACTTGGTGTCTGTTTCACGTTCTGGTGAAATTGGTATTGCGGATGACTTAGGTCGTGAGCGTGAGCGTTATAAACTTCCTTATGGTGCAAGCATCTTGTTGAAAGATGGTGAAGCTGTAGAAGCTGGCGGTATCGTAGCGACTTGGGATCCACATACACATCCATTGGTTACAGAAGTTGCTGGTAAAGCGCGTTTCAGTCAGATCGCTGATGGCGTAACTGCAACATCAAAAACTGATGATGCAACAGGTATGACCACTGTTGAAATCTTGCCTGTAACAGCGCGTCCTGCTTCTGGTAAAGATTTACGTCCTGCAATCGTGTTGGATACAACCGATGGCGGCGAACAGTTCTACTTCTTGCCACAAAACACAATTGTGACAGTCCGTGATGGCGAAACGATTGGTGTGGGTGACGTCATTGGTCGTGTACCACAAGAAACTTCACGTACTCGTGATATTACCGGTGGTCTTCCGCGTGTAGCTGACTTGTTCGAAGCACGTAAGCCGAAAGAACATGCGATTCTTGCAGAAGTATCAGGTGTTGTTAGCTTTGGTAAAGAGACCAAAGGTAAGAACCGTTTAGTGATCAGTCCAGATGACGGTTCTGAGATTTACGAAGAATTGATTCCAAAATGGCGTCAAATCAACGTGTTCGAAGGTGAGCATGTGAACCGTGGTGAGACGATTTCTGATGGTCCACAAAACCCACATGACATCTTACGTTTGAAAGGCGAAGTTGCGTTAACTAACTATATCGTGAACGAAGTTCAAGACGTTTACCGTCTCCAAGGTGTAAAAATCAACGATAAGCACATTGAAGTTGTTGTACGTCAAATGTTGCGTAAAGTTGATATCACTGATGGCGGTGACACAAGCTTCATCAAAGGTGAGCAAGTGGATTACATCCGCGTTGTTCAAGAGAACCAAGCTGTCTTGGCTCAGAACAAGTTCCCTGCGAAGTTTGAACGTCAATTGATGGGTATTACCAAAGCATCGCTTTCTACTGACTCGTTCATCTCTGCGGCATCGTTCCAGGAAACCACACGTGTGTTAACTGAAGCGGCTGTAACAGGTAAAGAAGATGATTTACGTGGCTTGAAAGAAAACGTTGTTGTAGGTCGCTTGATCCCAGCCGGTACAGGTCTTGCTTACCACTTGGAGCGTCGTCGCCAAGAAGCAGAAGCTGCTGAATTTGAACTTCATAACGATTTCAGTGAAGTTGACCAAGCATTTAGTCAAGCGTTGAACTCAGACCAGTTCTAAGTTCTAGCGAATAGAAAAGGCACCTTCGGGTGCCTTTTTTTGTGGAAAAATGAAGCAGTTGTTACAAAAACACATTAGAGCTTCAGTATTTGATTACTTAATCAAAGTAAACAGTTCATTAAACAATACTATCCTATGCACATCTTAGGAGAGGAAGAGTTCTAATGAAAAAAATGATGATGGTTGCAGGTGTTGCTTTAATGTCTAGCACGCTATTTGTCGGTTGCCAAAATGCGAGTCCAGAAAGTAAGCGTATTGGTGCTGCTGCGATTGGTGGTGGTGCAGGTGGTGCTGTCGGTAAGCATGTCGGCGGTAATTTAGGTGCAGGTCTAGGTGCTGCACTTGGTGCTGGTGTTGCTGCGAATGCCAAAGGCTCGAATAGTAAAAATACCAGAAACAGTGCAATCGGTGCTGGTTTAGGTGCGGTGATTGGTGGTGCCGTATTGGGTGGAGACTCAGGTGCTGCAGTAGGTGGCGCGCTGGGTGGTAGTGCTGGTTCCGCTTATGGCGAGAAAAAAGGCAAGTACTAAGCTGCTTATGAGTTTGATTCAAAACTAAAGTCAGGGACGCTATCTGATGATTAGTATCTGTATCATCTCATTATATAAATGGGCTTTTCTCAGTAAAAAATACCGCTGAGAAAAGCTTTATTGCTAAACTTATAAATGACGATTTTTATTCAGCTAAAGTTGGTTCTGGTATCGCCGTAGTCGTAGGGAGTAGCTTAGGATTTTTTGGATAACGTTTACATCCACCCGATAATCCCCATTTACTTACGATATTCCGCTCTATTAAAAACTTTTGTACACAATAATTGGTATAGAAGCTGTAAGTGCCGCCTTTCCTATACGTATCCCATGAGGATTCATAGACGATAAGATGAGACCCATTCGATAATTTGGATTGATTAGAGGGTGGTCCCCATGAGGTAATCAGCTCATCAGATGATGCACCTACCCATGATTGCATGCGATCTCGCATTGTTTCATTACGTTGATTTGTTATAAGGTTTCCAACTGGAGAACCGGCACAGCCCGACAGAAATGAGATAAATACAAAAAGAAAAATTATCTTTTTCATAAATTATCCTTGGTTTATCGTGACTAAAAATATTAACAGACTGCTTATGAGAAAAATAAACAAAGAAATCATGAAGATTTATCTAAATGGGAAATTCTAGAATTCCTTATTACTTTTTTATGTTGTTACCCTAAAAAAATACCCTTTACAAAATATCAATCGATTAGGACATTGTGATAACACAATGTGATCAAATTCCGCATAAAAGAAGACTATGCTTTTGTTAGAACATAAGAGTAGTGAGTATAGTCATGAAAAAAACAATCGGTTTAGTTTCCACTTTGCTGTTATCGGCAGTGATGTTTACGGGCTGTCAAAATATGAGTGCATCTGATCAACGTATCGGTGCCGCAGCACTGGGTGGTGCTGTGGGCGGTGGTGTTGGTAACCATGTCGGTGGTGGCCTCGGTGCTGGTGTTGGTGCAGCAGCAGGTGCTGGTGTCGGTGCCAATGCTAAAGGTGGAAATAGTAGTTCAACCACAAGCAGCGCAGTGGGTGCAGGTATTGGCTCAGTTGTCGGGAAAGCCATCTTTGGTGGTGACTCAGGCGCTGCAATCGGTGGTGCAATTGGCGGTGGTGCTGGTGCAGCCATTCAAGAGAAGAAACGATAATTTCTTAAGATCTGATTCAAGAATGCCTGTAATTGATTGCAGGCATTTTTATTGAAATAAGTTTTTAAGAACTGGCTTTAGGTTTTTTGCGACGGATATACAGTACCTTTTCAACTTCAGCGATGCGCGTTCCTGCATCATCCACAATATTCAAGCTGTAATGTCTTAAAACTGGTTCATGATTTTCTGCCAGTTTTTTAATTTCAGTGATTTCATCCGCATTCAGCCTGATCTCGGCATAAACGGTGTTACGACCAGGGGAAAGAAAGTTAATCGTGGCACTTTTGTCCCAAACAATATATTTATGCCCCAAATGATGGATCAAAATCAGCATATAAAAGGGATCAACCATTGAATATAGGCTACCGCCAAAATGCGTTCCCACCAAATTACGATTACGTCGAGTCAGGGGCATTTTGACACGAATGTAATAATCATCCAGATCGATGGTTTCAATTGTGATTCCTGCACCACGATAAGGGGAATAGTGATTCAGCATAAATTTGGAAATCGCAGGAATGGTGCGAATTTTTTTGAAAAAGTCTTTCATGGTCAATTTTTTTTCTTGCAACTCTATTCATACTTCATAAGTATCATTTTTATTGCATCGCTGGCAATGGCTGTTTTATGAACAGTCGATAGAAAACAAAATGGGAAAAAATTATGCAAGCACAAGTCAAAACAGTCACAACATCGGATCAGCAAACACTGTGTGTCAAAACATGGGGAGATGAGCAGAAAACGCCTTTGGTTTTAGTCCATGGCTATCCAGATAATCAGGAAGTCTGGGAGCCGATCATTGAAAAACTGGTCAATGATTATTACGTGGTGACTTATGATGTGCGCGGAGCAGGACTTTCTTCGATTCCTAAGCGTATTAAGGATTACCGCTTGCCGCGTTTATCATTAGACTTGCAAGAAGTGGTGGATCAAGTTTTACCTAACCGTAATTTCCATATGGCAGCCCATGATTGGGGGTCTTTGCAGTCGTGGGAATCTGCAACTGAGCCTAAGTTAAAAGGCCGTTTATTGTCTTATACCACTATTTCAGGACCATGCTTAGACCATGCATCTTTGTATTTACGTGAAAAATTTAAATCGGCTCCAAGCAATGTATTGAAGATGCTGACCAAATCTTGGTATATCGGTGCATTCCATTTACCGCTTGTTGCACCAACGGTATGGACGTTCTTTAGTCCTGAAAAATGGGGCAAGATTTTAAGTGGTTTAGAGAAGAAGAAAGATTTGCCATTGAATGCCAATATTGTGGCGGATGGTAAATATGGGATTAACCTGTATCGTGCCAATTTTATTCCGTCATTGACTCAACCACGTCAACGTTATGCACAATGCCCTGTACAGGCAATTGTGTTAAAACGCGATGCTTTTGTCAGTCCAGAGTACATTACTGAATCGATGCCAAAATGGGTAGAAAAATTTGAATATGTTGAACTCGATGCCAACCATTGGGCAGTATTGAGTCAGCCAGAAAAAATTGCTGAACTGATCCGTCAGTTCGTACAACGTCAGGCTGCTTAAGGCTTTAGTGGATTTATTAAGCTAAAAATCACTTGAGATGCGGCACAATTCGGCGATATTTTCAGCTAGGTTATAATGAATCTGCTAGAATGTCGCCTTTTTATTGCTCCTGAATTTATTCATGAATGCTGTCGTAATTGCGATTGCCGTGATGTTTATCCTATCACTGGCACGCGTTTCTGTTGTTCTCACTTTGGTGATTTCCGCCATTATTGGGGGCTTGGTCGCTGGTTTAAGTCTTTCTCAAACGGTAGAGGCATTTAATGCTGGCTTGGGGGATGGTGCTGAAGTGGCACTGGCCTATGCGGTATTAGGTGCTTTTGCATTAGCCTTGTCTAAGTCTGGTTTACCTGATTTGCTTGCACATAAACTGATTGGTTTGTTGGGGATGGAAGCCGGTAAAAATCAGCAAAAAAAGGTGAAATATCTGTTATTAACCATTTTACTGATTGCTGCCATTTTCTCTCAAAACCTGATTCCCGTGCATATTGCCTTTATTCCTGTTCTGGTTCCACCTTTATTGAAAGTCATGAACCATTTAAAGCTAGATCGACGTGCGGCAGCCTGTGTCATGACCCTCGGCTTGGTGGGAACCTATATTTTCCTGCCAGTTGGCTTTGGTGCGATCTTCCTTGAACAGATTTTGATGGGTAATATCAACAAAATTGGTGCAGCCTATGGTTTGCATGTGGAACGCGGCATGATGCCACTGGGCATGGCGATTCCTGTCTTGGGGATGGTGATTGGTACGTTGGTGGCCGTATTTATTAGCTATCGTAAGCCACGTATTTATGTAGATCGTTCGATTACGCCAGTCAAAACGATTGATCTGGACAAGCCACTGAAAGTCACTTCACAAGCAGAATATGACTTGAAAAGCGATGCTGAAGAACTGAAACAAGAAGCAGAGAATGTTCCGTATATCTCGAAGAAAACCATGTTTATGGCAGTACTTGCGATTGCATTAACCTTGGTAGCGCAGTTGTACTCGGGTTCAATGATTCTCGGTGGTTTGGTCGGTTTTGCGGTGTTATCTGCATCAGGGATCTTTAAATGGCAAGATGCCGATGATGTATTTGTACAAGGTATGCGCATGATGGCTCTGGTGGGCTTTATCATGATCTCTGCCGCAGGTTTTGCCTCAGTGATGACGCATACCGGTGATATTACCCATCTGGTCAATGGCGTGGTGCATATCATTGGCGATAACCATGCGCTTGCAGCATTTCTAATGTTATTTATCGGCTTATTTGTCACGATTGGGATTGGTTCATCATTCTCAAGTGTGCCTGTACTGGCTGTAATTTACGTCCCTTTATGCGTACAATTTGGTTTCTCTCCTTTAGCTACGATTGCACTCATCGGAACTGCGGCGGCGCTAGGGGATGCTGGTTCACCAGCTTCGGATTCTACCTTGGGACCTACGGCTGGTTTGGGGGTGGATGGTCAACATGATCACATTTGGGATACCGTTGTGCCGACCTTTATACATTTTAATATCCCGCTACTTATTTTTGGCTGGATTGCAGCGATGATTTTATAATAAAAATGGCTCATTAAGAGCCATTTTTTTTTGATTATTTTTTGGGAGTTAAAATATAAAAAATATCATTAAATGACATTTTTTGTCTCTTTTTTAATCTAATTTTATAATATGGTTTTAATATTAAGTTTTATGTGATGATATTTTTAAATTCAGCTTAATTTAATTTTTTTAAAAACTTTAAGTGAGTTCTTAAATATAGATAATCCGATAAAAATACTAGGTTTTATAGTAATTTAAGTAGACTAAAATAGTCTGAATTTATAAATATTACATATTTTAACAATTATATATTATTAATATTCAAGGTATTACAAAATAGATTTAAAAGGTCGGAATTAATAAGTATTGCATAATGTAAAAACCCGTGTTTATTATGTTGAACAAGAACATAAATTGTTAAAGAGGTTAATTTAATGTTAAAGAAAGTATTGGTTGTTGCATTATTGGGGTTGTCTTCAACTGCATTTGCAGGGGGCTTTCAAGTTAAAGTGGGTGCGAGTGTCATTAATCCAACTGCAGATACAACGTTGGCTCCAGGAGCAACGGTCAAAGGCGATGATGAGTTTGCATTTACACCTTCAGTTGAATATTTCTTTGGTGAAACACCATTCTCAGCTGAAATTTTATTGGCGACACCAGTGAAACATGATGTGCTATTAAATGGTGAGTCAGTTGCGAGTGTTCGTCATTTGCCACCGACCATTACCGCGAAATATAACTTTAAAAATTCAACACGTTTTACCCCTTATATCGGTATCGGTGGTACTGCCTTCATTCCTTGGCATGAAAAAGGTGTAGCGAAAGATGTGAAAGAAGACTTTGGTTTTGCAGGTCAGTTGGGCTTTAACTTCCAGCCTGCGGATGCTAAAAACTGGGGTGTTTATGTTGATGTCCGTTATGCAGACATTAGCCCAGAAGTGACATTGGTGGATGGGACTAAATTCGATTTAGATCTCAATCCAGTGGTCTATACTTTAGGTTATAGCTACAAGTTCTAAGCCGAAGCTCTACTGAAAAAGCCTCACCCTGTGGGGCTTTTTTATTTTTGCAATTCCCATATAAAACAGATACAGCGGCTACACAGAGAGTTTTGTATGCTGAGACATCATCACGAATAAAAGTGAGCCATTGATAATGAAAAAATTAGTCGCCTTGATCCTCATAGCTATGCCCGTGCTGTTTCTATCTCAAGTGCATGCAGCGAGTTACTCTTGTAAGGCAGCAAAATTAAAGGCGGAGCAACAGATTTGTAATGACCGTGGCTTAAATGATGCCGATGTTAAACTCGCGACCACCTATCAAATTATTTTGCGTGCTCTGCCGATGGGTGGCCGTGATGCAGAAAAGGACCAGCAGTTCCAGTGGTTGAAACAGCGTAATTCTTGTGGCGCCAATACCCCATGTCTTCGTCGTGCTTATGCACAGAGACAACAGCAACTCGATCAGCTTTTACAAACTCGAGTTTTGAGTCAAGGACCGTTCTAATTGTTTTTTTGTGCGATTTTTAACTGAAAAATAAATCCCAAGGATTGAAAATTTCAAGATATGCACCATTCATAAATCATTCCAAAGAGATAAGCACAGATAAGGAGTGATTTATGAGTGAACAAGTGACCCAGAATTATAGTTTCCAAGCAGAAGTTGCTCAGTTATTACATTTAGTGACGCACTCGCTATATTCAAATCCTGAAATTTTCTTACGTGAATTGATTTCAAATGCATCGGATGCTTGCGATAAGCTACGTTTTGAAGGGATTAATCACCCTGAATATTATGAAAATGATCCAGACTTACGTGTCCGCGTCACTTTAGATAAAGACCATAAAACCTTAACCATTTCTGATAACGGGATAGGTCTGAGCCAGCAAGAAGCCATTGATAACTTAGGGACCATTGCAAAATCAGGTACCAAAGACTTTATGTCTAAACTGACAGGTGACCAAAAATCAGATGCCCAGTTGATTGGTCAGTTTGGTGTGGGTTTCTATTCAGGTTTTATTGTTGCTGACAAAATTACGGTGGAATCACGCCGTGCAGGTTTGGACGCAGCAGAGGGTGTACGCTGGATTAGTGGTGGAACAGGCGAGTTCGAAGTGCAAAGCATTGATAAAGCCACCCGTGGTACAGATATCATTTTGCATTTACGTGATGATGCACTGGATTATTTAGAGTCGTGGAAAGTTAAACAAATCATCAATAAGTATTCTGACCACATCAGCTTGCCAATCGAAATGCAAAAAGAAGTATGGCAAGAGGAGGAGGTCGCTGAAGGTGAAGAACCTAAAGGCGGTCAAATGGTCAAGACCGATGAGTGGGAAGCGATTAACTCTGCGAGTGCATTATGGACACGCAGCAAGAACGAAATCACCGATGAGCAATACATCGAATTCTATAAAAATCTGAGTCATGACTTTGCTGAGCCTTTGGCTTGGGCGCATAACCGCGTAGAAGGCAGTACCGAATATACGCAGTTGTTGTATATCCCAAGTCAGGCCAAACAGGATCTATTTACCCGTGAAGCTAAGGCGGGTATTAAGCTGTATGTGAAACGTGTATTTATCTTGGATGAAGCAGATAACCTGATTCCAAACTATTTACGTTTTGTTCAAGGCGTAGTAGACAGTGCTGATTTGCCGTTGAATGTCAGTCGTGAGTTACTCCAAGAAAGCCGTGATGTAAAAACTATTCGTGAAGGTAATGCACGCCGTGTATTGACTTTAATTGATGGCTTGGCCAAATCGGACGATGAGAAGGACCAAGAAAAATTCAAAACCTTCTATACTGAATTTGGTTCAGTCCTTAAAGAAGGATTAGGTGAAGACACAGGTAACCGTGAACGTATTCTCAAATTATTACGCTATGCGACTTCAAATAATGATGAGATCAGTACTTCTTTTGCGGACTATAAAGCACGCATGAAAGAAGGCCAGAAAGCCATTTATTATGTGACTGCAGATAGTTTAAGTGCTGCGAAAAACTCGCCACAACTTGAAGTATTCAAGAAAAAAGGCATTGAAGTCCTGCTCATGGCAGACCGTGTGGATGAGTGGGCCATGAACTTTGTATTTGAGTTCGATGGAACGCCGCTGCAGAATGTGTCTAAAGGTGCAGTTGACCTAGGTGATCTGCAAGATGCAGAAGAGAAAAAAGCTTTAGAACAAGCCGCAGAACAGTTTAAACCAGTGGTTGATCGTTTAAGCACATCGTTAAAAGATAAAACCAAAGAAGTGCGTGTGACTACGCGCTTGGTGGATTCTCCTGCATGTTTAGTGACCAGCGAAGGGGAACTTTCGCCACAACTGATTCGTATGTTGAAACAGGCAGGTCAGGCAGTACCTGAAATTAAGCCCACTTTGGAAATTAACCCAGAGCATCCTTTGGTGAAAAAATTAGAGAACTCAGCGCAGTTCGATGATTTGGCCAATGTGATCTTTGATCAAGCAGTGATTGCAGAAGGTGGCTTACCTGAAGATCCTGCGGCCTATGTAAAACGAATTAATAGTTTGTTATTGAAATAAGTGCTTTGATCAAAAGCCTCTGCTTCGGCAGAGGTTTTTTTATGGATAACTTAAAACTTATCCACAGTTGTGTGGTTATTTTCATCAGAAGTGAGCTTCAAAGCTCATTTGATAGCTGAAATGATTGTCCTGTTTATCTGCAGGAATATTTAAATAATTCAGATCGTTTTGCATATATAACCAATTACGCCAAATCGGACGTTTCCAGGAGAAATAGGGCCCCCATTGATTCACCCGAAGTTCTTTATTTTCATAATCACCCTCACTGATGATGCCATAGCTGAGATTGTCTTTGGAGAGTAAATGCAATTTCTGGAAGGTACGATTACGCCAAGTGTAGTCTTCATCTTGGGTCTTAGACAGGTTGAATTGGGTCGAGAACAGCGCTTGTTGTTGAAATTTCTGGGTTAAATTGAAATTGGTTTCTGCATAATTCTTACTGGTGGAACCATAACGAAAGATTTGTGCCGTATCGAGATCCAGTCCTGAATGTAGGTTCCATTGCTTCTTGGCAAGGAACTGCACATAGATGTCGGTATTGGAGTTAGAACCTAAGTCCAGATCATTGTTAAAGGGTAACCAACTTGAGATGGTGCTCCAACTGGCGCTAACAGGGTTGGGCATGCTGAGGTGTTTATGTGAGTGTTGCTTCGTGATTTTGCCTAGTTTTTGGCTTGTTTGTGTGAGTTGGGCACGTTGCCACAGGGAATCATCACCAAAAACAGCCATTAACTCCTGACTCAGTTCTATATCACTGCGTGGATCAATAGATGTTTCTAATGGAAGATTACAAGCCCTTATTTTTGCCCCCTGTCGTTGTAGAAGATGTGGATTGGAGAATTGCACTGGCGTACGTACCAAATGCCTGTTTAAAGGCAAGAACATAGGGAAAAAAGGACTGAGTAGCTCACCTAGACAGAGATGACCTACAATCAATAAATACACAAGTGCAGCGTATCGTTGATCCATGTTAAAGCGAAGAAAAATAAAAGAAAATTAGTTTAACAGTTTTAGCTTAAGCATTTATTTACTGTACTTCATTTTTAAAATAAAAATGCCCAATCTAGATTTTGATTGGGCATTTTGTGCATCCATTTAGCACTAGAATAAGGTTTCTAACCGAACAAAAGTACTGATGAAATGATCACGGTTTTCGCGATGATCATTAAGATAGCTAAGATCACCTTGTACATAGAACCATTCACGCCACAGAGGTTGCCGCCACGACACGAAGGGCCCCCAGTTATTTAAGCGCAGTTGGTTATTGTTATAGTAGCCACCCGTATAAATACCATAGTTGAAGTTGTTATGGGCAAAGAACTGATGTTGGCGGAAAAGACGGTTATCCCACCATAGATCATCATCCTGCTTATCGGCATAGGTCAGGCTGAATTGGTTTGATAAAAAAGGTTGATTCGGGCGTGCATGAATCAATTCTAAATTGGTTCTTAAATAATTTTCACTTTTGCTGCCATAGCGATAGATTTGTTCTGCATTAAAGCGGAAGTCATTACGCAAGTCCCAATGTTTTTCTGCTCTTAAGCGGGCATAAATATCACTGCCTGAACGAATACCTAAGTCAGCATCAGTCTCGAAAGGGAGTTTTTTAGAAAAGTCTGACCAACGTAAGGCCAAAGAGCCGTTACTGTCGCGGGTTTGTTTGGAGTCGAATTTTTTATCGGGGTCTTGATTGGGTTGATTATTGGTATTGGCGACGTTGTTCTTAAACTCATCATCAAGGGAGTCGTCACCAAACACCACACTGACTTTTCTTTCTAACGTGGGTAGTTTAATTTTACCGCGAATACGAGGTTTAACCTTGAAGTTATCATATTCATTCCAGGAATTATCCAGCATGACCCGAATGGTGGCAGAGGCTGGTTTGTCTGGATCAACATCACCAAACCAGTCATCAATTTTGATTGAAGTTCGGTCAGCCCACTCACGAATACTGCGCTGCTTTTTATCCGCCCAAGTTTTGTTTTCAGTTTCGGTGGTGGGTGGCACATTAGATTGGTCAGATTGCCCAGGAAAGATCGTGGGTGCAGCATCGACCCAACGTGGAATATAGTCTAAGGCATTTTCAGTGTTATTTGCTGCTGTTGAGTTTGGTACATTTTTTGTTTGCTGATTTTGGGCATTGGTTTCTGCATTTGCAACACTTAAAGAGCCAATTGACAACGTTAGCAAAGCAAAAAAGATACGCGATGGCACCATTTGCTGTAAATTATTCATAATAAAGACTTATATATTGTTCTTATGTTAACTTTTGATGATTAGGGGAATAAAATCAAGCATCAGAAACAAAAAGCAGCAATTTAACTGTGTAAAAAAAATAGAGTGATCATAAGGGTTTAGCGTTATCTGTTATGCAGCAGATTGATCGGGAGCAAATCACTCGTCCTTGAGTTAAAGTGTCCAGAAAATTTACTTTTTCGGGTTGTTATATGGACTCAGGCGCGGCGCTGTTTTCTAAAGCCTGATATAGATCGTGCACAGAAATTGGTTGTGGTAAACGGCTGATCACTTGTCGAATTAGTTGCCAAGTATATCCATCGGTGCGGTCGAGTAATAGATAGGGATAGGCTTGATCTTCACTGGATAGCTTGACCCGTTCAAGGCCATGAATGACACGGATTTTCTGACGTTCTCTGAGTAAAATGACAGGCGTAAAAAAGGTCGCAGAGGTCTCATCAAAGGCAATAAATTTCTGGGTGTTGATAAACGATGCGGGGATGTAGGGATAGACACGTTGATCCCGCTGCCAGACTAAGGTGCCATTCATGATACATTCATTAAACAAGTGCTCATGTAGGTGATAGTGTTGCTTAAAGTTATTCCAGCTGGTTTGATGAATGGAACTGGTTCGGGTATGACGCTGATCGGTGTAGGCTTGTAAAATGGTGGTCGCATATTCAACGCTATGTGTTCCAACCAGCACCACATAATGGGAAAATTGACCTTGGGCATAGAGTTGCTCAGCAATAAAAATCTGTGCTGATCCCCACAGGGGTTGTGCTTCGTTCTCGGCTTTGAGATAGAGCCAATCAATTTTAATATTTTGATCAATCTCGTCGTGTAGATCGACTCGATATAGGGATGGAAAGGTTCGTGCATCGATCCGTTCCAAGCGACAGAGCAGACCATCTAAACTAAAATCATTCAAAGCCAAGGGTTTGGCCTTGTTGAGATTTGCAGCAGGACTCAGGTTTTGTCTAAAACCAGGTTTTACACGCGGAGTGGCCTGAGATGCAGTTGTTACTGTCGCGGGCTGAATTTTTTCTTGAATAATGGCATCTAGCTGCGACTGAAAGTTAGCAGTCTGTTGCTGTATGATTGATCGGCTGTCTAAGCTCGAATTTTTCTCAGTATCTTCTGCCTGAATAGGCTCTAAAACTGGAATCAGGTTGTGTAGCACATCATCAGTTTTCACATAATCCTGAGCATGCTTTTGTAACCAGCGCAATGCATCTTGTGATGAACTGAACCAAGGGCTTTTTAGGAAGGAGAGCGCAGGGCGAATCACCCAGACCTGCCAATGCTGGCCCTGACGTAATGCAGCCCAGCCCATATCGGCTGAAGCAAACAAGGCATTTTCGACACGGCCCATAAAATTATAGGTGCCGCGGTAGGTCATGGCATAACCATAGTCGGCTAAGTCTGTGGCAGAAAACTCTTCATTCAAAATAAATTCTTTAAATGGCATCAATTGATCTTGAAAGGTCGGATCGTCGCAAGATGCGCAAATATCTTTGATACGTTGTTTTGATTTGGCAATTTCAAAAAGTGATGTTTTGTCATCATTCAGCCCGTCAACAAGCGTTTTAAGCTCATCAACCAAGAGTGCTTTCTCTAATACGTCCATCAATTGTTTCCTTAGAGATAGGCGAGAGCCTGTTTTAAATCATGAATCCGAAAAAGTGGCAGCAGTTCTCACACGTTGTAATCAGTTATAGTCGATAAAGTATGCTGTTTTATCCATGTGACTGTTACTGTTTTGCGCTGCATACACTGCATTTATACGAGGTATTTTGATCACAAAAGATTGTCACTTTATGACGATTATAGAAGAAAAAGAGGCAAAATCTATAGTGGTCAAGTTAGTAAAAAATCTCATTTAAGTATTCTAAATCGAGATATATATCTCGGTTTGTCTTTGAAAATAAAAACATTTTAAAAGAATGAATCGGATTAATAGATCATTAGATAAAAAATCATCTATAAATTTTTGAATGAATTGTGATCACTTTCACATATCTGCTGGTGAAAAGCTCAGCAAATAAAAAACCAATACGATTGAAATCATCATTAACAGCGATAAACGGTATTTTTTTAAAGATAAAAGACTGAAACCAAAGGGGAATATACAAATTTAAAGATTAAAAAAAACGCTTCCATATACAGATGAAAGCGGTCTTAGGATTAACCTGGCTTAAGGTTTAATTTCGCATTGATCATCATTACATTGAGCAGCATCGGTTTGCTCAATTTCGGCATTTGATGAGCTTTGTGCTTGCTGTAAGGCTTGCAAGAAAACTTCACGTGGTTGTGCACCTGAAAGCGCCAGCTTTTGCTCAAAGACAAAGAAGGGAACACCCGTTACTTTCAGTTGTTCATGGGCGATTTGCTCATCATGGCGCACAAAATCAGCCAATTCGTCCGAGTCCAGTACATATTCAACTTCGGCATTGTCTAAGCCAATGCGAGAGGCAATTTCTTCAACCACTTCACGCTCACCAATGGCAAGACCTTCGGTCATATAAGCATGGAAGAAAGCTTCTTCTGCTTCATTGCCCAAACCTTTGCTCTGGGCAAGATGAATAATACGATGTGCATTAAAACTATTGCCTGAGTTGGCTTTTTGCCATTGGAAATCGATGCCTTCCGTTGCCGCCATGGCTGCTACATTGCGCTCCATGTCTTCCATCTCGACATAGCTACGACCATATTTCTTTGCGAGTCGTTCGGTGTTTGAAGTCTCATGTTTGGCTGGCGCATCTGGGTCTAGTTCGAAACTATGCCAGTGAATTTCCAGTTCAATACCTGCTTCTTCAGCCACATGTTCAAGACGTTTTTTACCGATATAACAAAACGGACAGACCACATCTGACCAAATATCTACACGCATGGTGGATCTCTTCAATTCTCGTTAAACAGATAATAGGGGCGAACACGATCAATTTAAAGCGATGAAAATGTAATGCTCCGTTACGAGAAGTGAAATAAAAAGGGCTATAACTGCATGTGTTTTATCGATTAAACTGAGTTCAGAACATAAAAAAATATAATGAAATTTGGAGGCTCTATGCGCCGTTTTTTAATCTTTGTGACAGTTGTGGTGCTTTGTATTGGTTCTTTTTTCTTTTATCAGCATACCTTGAAACAGCGTGCCATCAATAATCAGCAGATGTTTGAGGTGGTCATGTCTGAAAAAATGCGTGAACTTTATGATCAAGCACAAGACTGGTCGACTCCAGTGCAACTGGATATCCATGATGATCGTTTGGCTGGTGATTATAAGTTGATGTCCGAGTTTTTATTGAGCTATTGGATGCAAAATGTAGAAGCGCGTAATCGTTATTTACGTGAACTCAAAGCTGCCAATTGGGATACTTTTTTAGATGTTGCGCGTTTGGATCAGGACCGCAAGCAGAACTATAAGGATACTGAGCAGATGTTTGTAGAGGTGCGTAAAGCATCAGCCGAATATGAGCAAGCACGGCAACACATTCAGGCCAATGCTATGCAGCAGGCAAAAAGTTTGGCGATTCATAATGAAATGAGAAGCTCGCTACAAGCAAAATTAGAACATAATCTAAAAGCGGATAAGGCTCATGATATTTTTCCGATTGAGCAGCAAATCATTGAAAAGGCACAAGCCATGTTCGATATGCTGAAGAAATATCAGTGGCAAAGAAAAGACAAAATGATTTTGTTCCGCGAGACGGCTCAAGTGAAGAAATTCAACGCCCTTTATCAAGATGTATTAAAGCTGAATACCAAAATGGAGAAGATTAAACAAAATAATGCTGAGGCTTTAGAAGAGGAACTGTAATCAAGAGCGATCCTTCAACATGCATGAAATACAAGAACAGGTAGATATCGAAGCATATGAATTTATGGCAGCTGTTTCATAAAGTAAAACCATTTGTACTCCCCTATAAGTGGCTGGTTGCAGTGACTTTGCTGCTGACCTTGATTGGCGCATTAACCGCACAAGTCAATGCGCTGACCTTGCAATATGCAGTCGATCAAATCAATGCCGTGGTTGAATCAGGGCAGGGCTTAAATGCCGGCTGGCATATTCTGCTCACCATCAGCGTGATTTTATTGAGTAAAGAAGTACTGAATATTTTTCTTCAGTTTGGACAAAAGTTTTTTGGCGAAAAATTGCGGATTTTGATTTCACAGGATGTGGCGCAGTCGATCATTGTGAAGTTTCTACAATACCGTCTGGCCTTCTTTACCCAAGATGATAACCAAGCAGGAAAGTTACAGACTCGGATTGATCGAGGCATTGGTTCGATTACCCGACTGGTGCAAATCTTCTTTATTGATATTTTCCCTTTGTTTAGCAGCGCCATCATTGCCCTGTGTCTGATGTTCTATGCCAATTTCTGGATTGGCTTGGTGGCGCTGAGTATTGTACCGATTTATTTCTGGATTACCTTTAAACAAGCACAAAAACTCAGCGGCACACGACGTAATTTACGTGATGGTCGAGAGCGTAAAAGTCAGGGCACCTTAAGTATTATTCAGTCGATCACGGTGATTAAGTCATTTAACCGTGAGCAAATAGAGGCAGAAAAACAACTGACCTTACAAAAACAACTGACCGATGACCAGATGCGGACGCGCCAACTCAGTTTTCTGTTTGATGGCTTAAAAACCTTTATTGAACAGATCGGCGTCGTATTTATTATCATTTTAACAGCTTATTTTGTTCTGGTCGGTGATATGAGCATTGGCATGATCATGTTTCATATTCTGTTATTTAATAATGTCTCAGCACCGATTCGCTCCTTACATCGTATCTATGATGAAGTGAATGATGCGATGATTTATGCAGAAAGCTTTTTCAAAATTTTAGAGGCTGATGATGAAATAGAAACCTCAGGCCAACTGAAACCACAACCTCTGACCGGTAAGTTTGAATTAAAACAGGTGAACTTTTTCTATCCCAATGGTTTTCATGCGCTGAAAGATATCAATCTCACCATACAACCTAATAAAATCACGGCGTTGGTGGGCTTGTCAGGTGCGGGTAAATCGACTTTGATCAGTCTGCTGGACAAATTCTATTTACCACAGACCGGTGAGATTCTGCTGAATGGGTCTTCGTTAACGGAAATTGATACCCAATATCTACGTGATCATATTGGTTTAGTTCTGCAAAAGAATCATATTTTTCAGGGTACGATTGAGGAAAATATCCGTTATGGCAAGATGGATGCGACACAGGATGAAATCATCCTGGCTGCAAAGAAAGCCTCGATTCATGAGCAGATTCTCAAATTACCATTGGCCTATCAATCCGATGCGCTACTATTGTCAGGCGGACAGCAACAGCGTATTGCGATTGCTCGCATGTTCCTGAAAAATCCACCAATTATTTTTCTGGATGAGCCAACGGCAAGTCTGGATGCGATTGCAACTGAGCAGATCAAGCACAGTCTGGATGAGATTAAGCAGGGGCGGACGGTGATTATCATTTCACATAGCTTGTCACAGATTATTGATGCCGATTATACCTATGTGATGCAGGATGGCAGGATCGTAGAACATGGTGAGCACCATCAGCTTTATCAGCAACAAGGTGTATATAAAAATATTTTTGATGCGATGGCCAAGAGTCTCAATATTGAAAAAATTTCCAAGACTTTTGAGGGGGATGATGAAGAGGAAACTCATAGTTAGCTACTCTTCATCATGCGATTTGAAATGGTTTTAACTCAGGATTAATCAAATATCTTATCTGCGGCTTGGAAGGGGAGGCTCACCACATCAATCGCGACTGCAAACGGTAGCAGCACCAGTTTTTCGAGAGGATTTAAGCCTGATTTGGATTTATAGCTTTCCTCTTTCTGAGTATAAATGGTGACTTGATAGGCTTTGCTTAACGCCTTTAACGAGCTGAGATTATTCGCCGCAGGATAGACCACACCTGCCAGCTTGATATCAAAACAGAAGCGTTGTGCTCGCATACGTTCATCACTTGATGTAGAACATTCTTTGGCACCATTTTCAATAAAGAATTCTAGGTCTTTCTTGCTCAAGTCTTCTTTGAGTTTCACATAGGAAAGTGGCAAAGTACCTGAAAAATGACCATCATTTTTTTCTGAATAGAAATTAAGATCACGGGTGATTTGAATATTTTTAGGATCAAGCTTACTGATCAGCGTAACGAACTGAGTCCCGCCCTGAGTGAGAATATAACTTTTTTGTTGGCCTGCAATCACGATGCTGTCTTTAGGTAAGTTTGTAGCATTTGGCGCAGGTCGGCCAAAAGCCACCACGTTGTCTTCAACCAAGGTGACTTTTGTGGTTCGCGTATAACTACGATTGTCTTTCTTGATCAGGGTTGAGGTGGCACAACCTGTTGCGAGTACCGTGATTGCGCATAGGCTGATGAGGGTTTTAATCGGTGGTGTTAACATCCGTGTACTCCTGTCATTTTAAAGCTCAGATCTGTGTCTTTGGTTTGATTTGTCGTGTCATTATTCTAGGCTGAGGATTGATCCTGTTAAGGCTGATAAATAATACCCAGAACTTTAGAAGGCAAGACAATTGCATCTAGCGTTAAAGTAAAGGGAAGCAGCGGTAAATGAGCCAGTTTTTCTTTAGTCGATAACTGAACTTTAGCACTTTTATAGTCAAGATATTGAATTTTAACTCGGTAAGGCTTGGAGAGTGGCTGTAGTGATCTAAGGTTACTCACTGCAGGATACACAGTACCTTCAAGGCCGAGTTCAAAGCTATGCGGTTTTTGCGTGTCAATACAGTTACAGGGAGCAATCCCATATTGCTTAAATAGTGCTTGCTCTTTTTCACTGAGATTTCCATTTGGTGGCGCATACGTAAATCTAAATTGGCCTCTAAAACGATTGCTATCGGGCGCGGGTGCAATAAAATCTAAATCACGACTGATCTGAATATACTGAGGATTAAGCTGGTTAAGCAATTGCACAAATTCGGCTCCCCCTTTGTGAATCACATAGCTATATTGTTTCCCTGCAATGATAATGCTATCCGTCGGCTCATTGGGCAAGGCAATAGCGGGTTTACCAAAGGCAATCACATCATCTTCGATTAATGTTGTCCATTGATGACCAGATTCATATTTAGTGAATAAATCCCGTGTGGTTTCACCAATGACTCGATTACTTGAACAGCCTGTAAGAACTAATCCAGATAATAAACAGCAAACAAAAATTTTATGATTCAATATTTTAAAATTCATTCTTTCTTTTAGGAACTGGTTGGACAAGAAAAACGACTATAAACAAAAATCTAGGGAATATGAACTACATGCTTAAATTTGTCTGACTGGTAAAATATTCGACGGGCTCAATCCAGATTTGGATGATCTTGACCGTTTATCTGACCTCTACTGAATCAAATCACACTTTGTTGTAGCCTATTAGATAACTGCTTTTATTTAACTCATTATCTTCTTATGGATGAGGGATGTTTGGAGCAAACGATGAATTTTCTAAAACGATCCGCCCTGATCACTGTATTGGCTTTTATGGGCATCCCTGTGGTTCAGGCAAATGATGAAGTGACCTCTTTGCCGACTATTCGTGTCATGGCAGAATCTGAACTTCGTGAAGAAGTGGGATTTGTGCCCTTTCAAGAAGACAAGCAGGTTCGTCAGTCATTGCAACATTATGTTTATAAAGTTCATAATGATATGCAGAATGCGGGTATTCCTGAGATGAGAACGGTTGTTGACTATCAGCCAATGGCAGCACCGCCCGATTTATCTCAATTTTCACCGATATTACAGCAATATATTCTCGCCGTTGCTTCGGGTTTTCAATCTTCTGATCCGACCAATGGTCTATTTAAAATGTTAGAACCACTGAATCTTAATCGTAATAGTGCTGAAGGGATTCGAAATGGCACGATTAAAATCAATGTGGATGATATTTTGAGATTGCGTCAACAATTTCAAGACGGCTTAAGAGGTTTTTGATAGCCGATAAATTGCTGATCCTGAATGAAATTAAAAATCCCCGCAATGTGCGGGGATTTTTTATTATTGCTTCAGATAGCGTTCAAAAATAGCCGAAAAATCATAGTCTTCAATTTGTTTACGTCGCTCGGTAAATTTGTTCTCAACCTGAAGAGTAGTCTGCGAAATAATATCTGGTAAATTCAATAATACCTGCTCTGGCAGTTCACGCAGCGAGAACATACCATTTACGGCTTGCTGGGTTTGAACCAATGTGGTGTATTGGCGCTCGATTTCTTTACATGCTTCGCCAATACTAAACAAGGCTTTATATAAGTCGCGTACTTTTTCGATTTGTGCTTTCTCAATATCAATTGAATAAGCCGCACCACCCAATTGGAATTTGATTTCGACATCGCGATCAATGGTTCCGGCGGTTTCAAGCAGTACGCGGCTAATTTGGTAGTGTTTATAAGGATAACGATTTAGGGTTCTTTTCTTACTCACTGCACTGGTACCATCAAGGTGGATAAATGCCGTGTTGGTAAAGCAGTATTCATCTGTTTTTGCTTTGATTAAGAAGAAGATTTTTTCATTGTCTTCATGGAAAATATAGTCATCAATATCAGTTTTATCATAATCTTGAGGTTCAATAATCTTACCGATATCACTGGTTCCCATTAGATCGGCTGCCATATTTTTAAACATTGTTAGAACCTTATTATTTGTTGGAACTGCGATCATAATTTGCCGTGTATTGTTCTGTCTACAGTGGGCATTTGTATTTTAAGAATTTGATACAACGATGAAACGAATTTCTATCACATAAAAAAATCCCCGCTTAGCACGGGGATTTTCTTTTTATCTCAGTGTCGATTAAACACGTTCGATAATGGTCGCGATACCTTGACCAAGACCGATACACATGGTCGCAAGACCGATTTGTGTATCTTGTTGTTCCATCACGTTCAACAAAGTTGTTGTGATACGCGCACCAGAACAGCCCAATGGGTGACCCAATGCAATCGCGCCACCATTCAAGTTGATGATGTCTTGCTTGTCATAAACGCCTAGGCCTTTCATCACTGATAAGCCTTGAGCAGCAAATGCTTCGTTTAATTCGATAGTCTGGATATCCGCCATCGTTAAACCCGCACGTTTAAGCGCTTTTTGAGTTGCAGGTACTGGACCATAACCCATGATTGCAGCATCACAACCTGCAATTGCCATTGAACGAATCACAGCACGTGGTTTTAAACCCAATGCTTGAGCACGTTCAGCAGACATCAGCAACATTGCAGATGCGCCGTCAGAAAGTGCAGAAGAAGTTGCTGCTGTGACTGAACCACCTTTTGGATCAAACACTGGTTTCAATGCTTTGAATGCTTCAAGGTTGGCATCAGCACGAATGACTTCGTCGATGTCGCAAAGGATTTTGAAGCCATTAGCATCATGACCTTCAACACCCACGATTTCGTTTTTGAAACGACCTTCTTGAGTTGCAGCCCAAGCACGACGGTGAGATTCAACACCAAACGCATCTTGTTCTTCACGAGAGATGCCATTCATACGACCTAACATTTCAGCGGTTAAGCCCATCATGTTCGATGCTTTGGCATAGTGTTTAGACGCTTCTGGGTTGAGGTCGATGCCGTGCATCATACCGACGTGGCCCATATGCTCTACACCACCAATGATGAATACATCACCTTGGTTGGTTGCAATCTGTGCAGCAGCCGTGTGGATTGCTTGCATTGAAGAACCACAAAGACGGTTGACTGTTTGACCGCCAGCAGTTTTTGGAATGTCAGCCAATAAACCAATGTTACGAGCAATGTTCATCCCTTGCTCTAAAGTTTGGTTGACACAACCCCAGATTACATCTTCAACTTCGTTGGTATCAAACTGGTTACGAGCAACAAGTGCACGAACTAATTCAGCAGATAAACTGTCGGCACGTACATTGCGGAACATACCGTTACGTGATTTGCCCATGGCAGAACGAACGCCATCAACAATCACAACGTCACGTGGATTTAAAGTAGCCATTCACGTCGCTCCTTAACCGTAGAATTTTGTGTTGTTAGCAGCCATGTCACGCAACATTTGTGGCGCTTCATAAGCCTTACCTAAGTGTGCATATTTGTCGCAAAGTGCAACGTATTCAGCAACACCTGTTTGGTCGATGTAACGGCATGGACCACCACGGAATGGAGGGAAACCTACACCCATGATCATCGCCATATCTGCTTCAGAAGCAGTTGCTACGATCTTGTCTTCTAAGCAACGAACAGTTTCGTTACAGAAAGCAAGCATCATACGGTCAATGATTTCTTGGCTATCAAACTCGCGTTTTTCGCCAGTTACGAATGGTGCAATGATTTCGTATGCTGTTGGATCAACAGTTTTCGCTTTCTTACCTTTCTTGTCTAACACGTATTTGTAGAAACCAACGTCATTCTTTTGACCAAGACGTTTTGCTTCATACATCGCTTCGATCGAACCTTTGTAATCTGGCTTCATACGGTCAGGGAAACCTTCTGCCATCACTTCTGCGCCATGAACACCTGTATCGATACCAACAACATCGATCAGGTATGCAGGGCCCATCGGCCAGCCGAATTTCGCCATCACATTGTCCACTTGTTGGAAATCTGCACCGTCTTTTACAAGCAGGTCAAATGCACCAAAGTAAGGGAACAATACACGGTTAACCAAGAAACCTGGGCAGTCGTTAACAACGATTGGTGTTTTACCCATTTTTTGAGCAAGTACCACAGTTGTTGCGATTGCTTCTTCAGAAGTCTTCTCACCACGAATCACTTCAACCAATGGCATCATGTGTACTGGGTTAAAGAAGTGCATACCAACGAAGTTTTCAGGACGTTGTAATGCTTTCGCTAAACGAGTGATTGAAATCGTCGATGTGTTAGATGCAATGATCGTGTTTTCACGAACATGCTTTTCAGTATCAGCGAGTACGATTTCTTTAACTTTTGGATTTTCAGTCACCGCTTCGATCACGATATCCACCTCTTTAAACTCGTCATAGCTTAAAGTTGGACGGATGCGAGCCAGTGTTTCACCCATTTGTGCAGGTTTCATTTTCTTGCGTTCAACTTGCTTGGTCAGTAAGCCATTCGCTTCTGCCATACCCAATGCAAGTTGTGGGTTACCAATGTCTTTCATGATGATTGGTGTGCCTTTGCTTGCCGCTTGGTAAGCAATACCACCACCCATGATACCCGCGCCTAGAACAGCGGCTTGGTTCACTGGATGAGCACCTTTCTCATATTTTTTCGCAGTTTTCTTCACCACTTGGTCATTGATGAATAAACCAATCAATGCACCTGCTTGTGGTGTAATTGCTGCTTTAGCAAAACCTTGTGCTTCAGCTTTTAATGCATCATCACGGGTTAAGCTTGCGCCTGCTTGTAAAGAATCAAGCAATAGCTTTGGAGCAGGGTATTGTGCAGGATTTGCTTTTGCAAGAACCGCACCTTTTGCCGTATTGAACGCCATCATTTGTTCAAGTGGGTTCAATTTGATTGCGTCTAATTTTTCTTGGCGTTTTGCTTTCCAGTTTAAACGGCCAGCAATCGCTTGTTTAACGAGATCAACCGCAGCTTCTTGTAATTTGTCAGCAGCAACAACCGCATCTACCGCACCATCTTTCAATGCAGCAGCAGGTTTTTTCGGGTTCGCCATAGCCATCCATTCAACGGCATTGTCGATACCGATTAAACGGCTTAAACGCACGCTACCACCGAAACCAGGATAGATCCCGAGTTTGATTTCTGGTAAGCCCACTTGTGCTTGCTCTGACATCACACGATAGTCACATACCAAGCACATTTCAAAACCACCACCAAGCGCTGTACCATTGATAGCAGCAACTTTAGGTAGATCTAAATCTTCAAAGCTGTTGAAGACATCATGTACAGGCATAAGCCAATCAACAATCGCTTGCTCACCCGCAGCGAAGTTATCGCCAAATTCAGTGATATCAGCACCAACGATGAAAGTTGATTTGCCAGAGGTAACAACTAAGCCTTTAATATCGTTATTGGCTTTCACTGCAGCAATCGCTGCTTGGAAGTCTTCGATGGTTGCACGGTTAAACTTATTAACCGACTCACCTTGTAAGTCAAAGCGGAATTCTGCAATTCCGTCCGCAAGCATTTGGACGGTAATGGCATTGCCAGCGTGGATCATGCCTGATCTCCCTTGTTGTGGAGGATTCTGAGTTGATGTCATAAAGCGTGTGTGCGCTTAAGCACACAAAAAATGCTTCGCTAATCTTACGATAACTATATCCAAAAAGGACATAACAAGTTGTATCAAGCCGTGACGCTAGGGTCATCAATTGTTTGTAAATAATTTTTTTAGTCTTATCTATATGAAAAATATGTGTTTAATGTGGGGTTTGTGGTGCTTGGGTCTGCAATTTCTGATGAGTTACTTATTGCCTGATAGTTAATAGCTTTTTAGAGGCGAATGCTGATTCTTTATCAAATTGGTACAACAAGGTTTCCAACTCTAATTTTGTGAGACTGAATAACAGAGAAAAAATATTTATTAAATAATTTAGGACAATTTTTAAGTATTAGACAGAAAGGCTTGTCTTTTTTTTATTCTAAGATAAGCTTTGTGTTATAAAAATGTTCAAGAAAGTAATATTATGTTAAAAAATAAATTTATAGTTTTGGCAATCCTTCCTTTTATGTTGAGTGCATGTGGAGGGGGGTCTTCGTCTAACAATGGCTCGAACTCTAATAGTAATAATTCATCCACTAATCCAAACGAAGTTAAGCCTGAGCTTTTTTCGAATGGGGAAGCTAAATTATTTAGTTATTCAATTAATATTGATTATGATCAAGAATCATTAGATTCTGATAAGTCTGAATGGAAGATTCAAAATGGGATTTTGCTTGAAAAAACCAAAGCCCCGATCTTTTATAATCATTATATAACTGAAGAGAATGGCTTATATATTCCTGAAACAGAGCAAACTTATAACGCTGATCGAGGGATTCGCGATAGTTTTATCCATTCAATGACCCCAACTACATGGGTAACTTCGCCATATAATCAAGCTGGCTTTAAAGATTTAAAATATACTCAGAAGGTGAAAGAAATTGACCTTCAAGGATTACGGATTGTTGATCAGTTTGCTCCAGCACTGATCTCTATGTACGAGTTTGAAGTAAATAATGAGCTGGGTACTCCTGATTTAGACGCTATTTCTGATCAATTGGTGAAAACGTTGGATAGATTCCCGAAAGGGGCAAAGTGCATACAGACACAAGCGTTTAGCTCTAATAAATTTTTCTTTGAATTTGGGCCCAATGCTTCATTTGAAGTTCCAGATGCTAGAGTCTTACAAGACTGGGCTAACCAAGAGTTGAATGCAAATAGGACTACTCAAGCAGTACCAGATGTAGAAGTATGGGGTGGAATTAAAATAGGTTCGCTTTTAAACCGCAATGATGATCCATCAGCACCTGAATATTATCATTTTGCGCTTGAATATCAGAGTAAAGTATACCAAGCGTTTCCTCAAAAACCAGAATGGACGACTGATGAATTTGTAGAAGACCTGAAAAAACAATTTAGGGAGACCGAGTGGTTCAAGAGTGTTGTTATTCCTTTAGGAAAAGCGAAAGAAGATCAATTCATGGCTTCAGTGGATGCAAAAATGCATAACCAATGTAATTATTACAATGCAGAAGCAGCAAAATCCATAGATAGCGTTTTAAGTAAAGTTAAAAAATAAATTCTATTAAGACAGGTATGAGGTGGATCGCATACCTGTTGATCTATTTAAATTATGCAATTATTGTTTGAATCAATAAATACGGTGTTAAAATAGCGGTGTTTTTTTTTAAGCTAAAGCAATAGTCTATGATTAAGTGGATCATATTAGCGATTTTTATCATTTCGGCTTTGTATATTCAGCGCCGTGGGAAGGTAAAGCATTCGTTTTATCGTCAGTTTTTTGACCATTCGACGATTCTTGCACCCATTAACTTTTTGATGTACATGTTTTCTAGAGTGCCGAATCAGCCGTATATCGACACCCAGCATTTTCAGGACTTAAAAGTTCTGGATGAAAATTGGGAAATGATTCGTGATGAAGCCAAAGCGCTGTACGAGAAAGGTGGCATTAAAGCATCTAGCAGCTATGATGACTTGGGCTTTAACTCATTCTTTAAAACAGGTTGGAAGCGATTCTATCTGAAATGGTACGACTCAGCACATCCATCAGCAGCTGAACTTTGTCCAAAAACAACCGCATTGTTAAAGACCTTGCCAACGATTAAAGCGGCCATGTTTACTGAACTTGCGCCAGATAGTCGTTTGGTTCGCCACCGTGACCCTTATGCAGGTTCTTTGCGTTATCACTTAGGTTTAATTACACCAAATGATGATCGTTGTTTTATTGATGTCGATGGCGAGCGTTATTCTTGGCGTGATGGTGAAAGTGTGGTGTTTGATGAAACCTATATTCACTATGCTGAAAACACGACTGACCAAAACCGTATTATTTTCTTCGCAGATGTAGAGCGCCCATTAAAAACACGTTTTATGGAGAAATTTAATCACTGGTTTGGTAAAAGTGTAATGACGGCTGCGAGTTCACCCAATGAAGCGGGTGACCAAACAGGTGGTTTGAATAAAGCCTTTGGTTATATTTACCAGATTCGGATTAAAGCCAAAGCGTTGAAGAAATCGAACCGTTCACTGTATTACTTCTTGAAATGGTTCATCATGCTTGGGCTATTTTTCCTGATTTTTGTGCGTCCGTATGTTTTTTAAGTTTGAATAAGATCAACGCCCGAAAGGGCGTTTTTTTATAATAAGGAAGAATGATGCAACAATTAAGTGACTTACAGTTTTTACAATATTTTATCAGCGATGCACTATACCCGCGTTGCAATCAAGATGATCAGCCATTAAAAGATTTTTATAGCCAGCATTGGCAACGTTTTGCGGAACTTTCGGTAAAAGCCGATAAGATTTTGAATCAAGAAGAATTGATTCAGTTATATAGCGTTGTTCTACACCTCAAATGTTCGATGAAATTAAAAGCTCAAAATTATTCGATTTTTATTGAAGCCTATCGGCAATATTTAAGCGATTTCGGGTCGGTATTGAATGTATACGATGTGAGAGAGCCTTTATTTCTTTACGGATTCGATCAATTTAATCCTTTTGCTCAAGGCCACTCGTTTGAGCAATATGAAAAACTCAGAAAACTGTATACCCGTATAGAGAGCTATACCTCTATCCGTGGTCATTTAAAAAAAATGGACTTTTTTAAACAACAACAAGGATTCGCCGAGTACGCCTTGCAATGCTTAGAACATATGAGCCAGTACGATTTCTATTGTGAAGACAATCAGTTGGTACTGGGTTTGAAAATTCGTGCAATGGCATTATTGGCTTTGTTTAACCCACAGTATCAAGCTATTTTTCTAGAAAAATTTTTACACGGTGATTATGCTGTCTTCGGGCCTGATAACTTTAGAATTCTTTGTTTATACTGCGAAAAAATGCTGCAACAATATGGTGATGATATTTTCACTGCTGATGCCTTTCCATATGTACAGCAACTGATCGAATTGGAAAATGTGAAACGGCGGGCAAGCGAAACTTTTATTTGGAAAACGAAACTTGGGCTGGATTTACCCTTAAAGGATTGGGGTGTCAGTATTTGGATTGACCTTAAATACGATCATGGCTATGTTTTTCTGGAGCTACAAGATGATAGTGCGTTTAACTGGCATGTAAAATTATTTGTAAGCCCATTAAATCAAAGTTATTCGCAACACCATTTTAGTGATTCTTATCAGAATGAATTAGAAATGCCTGCTTTTTCTGAATATGGGATATTTGGCTTTCCAGAATGGTTGAAAACACTGAAACAAGATTATCAGTTTGATTGGGAAAGTGTAAAAATCAGTGGTCTAAAGAAAAGAGCAGACAAGCAGAAACTAATGCAATGGCTAGTCTCTCCCTTTCAGTATGAAAATTGACGGATGAACACTTGAAAAGCGATGGGTTTGCCAACATCATCCAGATATTACTTATGATTAAAGTCGACTTGTGAACCCAAACGCTCGAGAACACATTGAAAAAATACTGGCGCATATGACTCAGTTACCTGGCGTTTATAAAATGCTGGGTAAAGATGGGGAGTTATTGTATGTCGGTAAAGCCAAAAATCTAAAGAGTCGTGTGTCGAGCTATTTTGTAAAAACCATTGAGCATCCGAAGACACAGGCCTTAGTTGCCCGTATTTATGATATTGAAAGCTTGGTGGTGCGTTCCGAAACCGAAGCTTTATTACTTGAGCAAAACCTGATTAAGCTGCATCGCCCGCCTTATAACATTATGTTGCGGGATGATAAATCCTACGTTTATATTTTTGTCTCATCAGACAAGCCTTATCCACGGATTGCCAGTGGACGGGGCAAAGGCAAGCATCAAATTGGTAAATTTTTTGGGCCTTACCCAAGTGCTTATAGCGCGCGGGATACGTTATTGGTGTTACAGAAACTGTTTAATGTACGCCAATGCGAAAACAGCTATTTTTCACAGCGTAAACGTCCTTGTTTGCAATACCAAATTAAACGTTGTACAGCACCTTGTGTGGGATTGATTAGCCCAGCCGACTATAAAGAAGATGTCGATAACTCCATTCGTTTTTTGCAAGGCGATACCAAAGAGCTGAATCAAGAGCTGATCGGGAAAATGGAGCAGGCAGCAGAAGCACTGGAATTCGAGAAGGCGGTGTTTTATCGCGATCGGCTTGGCTTATTACGTGAAGTACAGGCTCAGCAAGCGGTGTTTAAAATCAAAGGTGAGGCAGATATTCTGGCAATTGCCTACCAAGCAGGGGTGACCTGCGTCCAGATTATGTATGTGCGTAATGGACGGATGCTGGGAGGAAAAAGCTATTTCCCAGATATGTTGGGCGATGATTTGGGGCAAATGCTTAGTGATTTCATGGCCAATTTTTATTTCCAAGTGGCAGATGAAGTACCGACAGAACTCATTGTCAATGTTGATGTACCAGATCGGCAGCAGTTAGAAGATGGCTTGCAGCAGACCTTTAATAAAAAAGTACAGATTAAACACAAAGTACGAGAGACCCGTGCTGAATGGTTAGAGCTGGCGCAGATGAATGTGCAACACGCAATTAAAGGCAAACTCAGTAATCATCTAGAACTGAATGAACGTTTCCATCAACTTGAACAGGTGGTAGGACGTCCAGTTGATCGGATTGAATGCTTTGATATTAGTCATACCATGGGCGAAGCGCCAATTGCATCCTGTGTCGTGTTTGATCAGGGCGGGGCAAGAAAGCGTGATTATCGCCAATTTGCGATTCAGGATATTACTGGGGGGGATGACTATGCTGCGATGCGTCAAGCACTCATCCGCCGCTATAAAAAGAATATATTGCCAGATTTATTGCTGATTGATGGTGGCAAAGGACAACTGCATATGGCGATGGAAGTAATGCAGGAACTTGAACTGGATGCCTTTATGATTGGGGTATCTAAAGGGGAAGGACGTAAACCTGGACTAGAGACACTGCATTTTACCGATGGCACTAAGATTCAATTGCCAGAAGATCATAAAGCCTTACATTTGATTCAGCAGGTTCGTGATGAGGCACATCGTTTTGCCATTACCAAACATCGTGCCAAGCGTGATAAACGCCGTAGTAGTTCGGTTCTGGAAGCTATTCCAGGCTTGGGGCCGAAACGCCGTCGTGATTTATTGACCCATTTTGGCGGTATACAAGGGGTATTAAAGGCATCGGAAAATGAGCTGACCTTGGTTCCGGGGCTGGGTGAGGTTCTGGCCAGAACCATTTATAAAATTTTGCATGAATAATTTGACCGATTGACATAATCTTCCCGATATTGCCGTGTAAACGATCATTCACAAATGGTTAAAAACGTTCAAAGATAGTGTGTTTCGATGATGAAGGAAAAATGATGGCCTTGCTTCCGCTCTATCAACAGGTTGAACAACAAGAATGGATTGATATTCCATCCGGTTGGTTACAGGGCCGTACCGTATTTGGTGGTTTGATTGCAGGATTGCTGATTCAGAAAGCACTCAGTGTGGTACAAGATGCAGCAAAGCAACTGTTAAGCTGTAACGTCACTTTTGTTGGCCCAGTACAGCAAGGCCAAGCGCGACTGAGTGCTGAGGTATTGAGGGAAGGAAAATCTGTCACGACGCTGGAAGTCCGACTTTGGCAGGATGATGCTGTTCAAAGTATCTTAATTGCCAGTTTTGGCACGCAGCGAGATTCCCGTATTCATGTGCAAAACTTGCCACAAGTGCCAGATTATCCAAGCCCTGAGCAATTGGATAAGACCTTTTACCTTGAAGGGTTAATGCCTGAATGTTTGCAGCATTTTGAACTATGTTGGGCCGAAGGAAGTTATCCAATGGCGGGCAGTAAAGTGCCAGACTTTGGGGGCTGGGGCCGTTTTGCGCCAAATCTGCATTCAAATCGTGAGATGCAATTGGCTGACCTATTTGCCTTGATGGATGTCTGGCCACCTGGGGTATTGCCGATGTTTAAGACCCCTGCACCAGCCAGCTCATTGACTTGGCAAATTACCTATTTGCAACCGATTACGGGTCAAATTCAGAATTGGTTGAAATATAAAGTGGTGACTGAATATGCAGAACATGGCTATTCAACCGAATATGCCTATGTGTGGGGTGCTGAAAACCGTTTAATTGCGGTGCTTAGACAGACAGTTGCTGTTTTTGCCTAGTCGACACTGCGATACATTTCGTATAAAGTTGCCTACACGTGGATACAATCTCGGCACATCCTTTGTGCGACATGCATATTTGATGCGAACAACATGGCGGTGTTTATGAGTACAGGGCAAATCCTGAACATTCCAAATATTTTAACTTTGGCACGTATAGCCCTCATTCCAGTATTTTTGGCGATTGCATATTGGCCGCCAGCGATTGGAATTGCTGAGCATCATGGGGGAATGATGCGCCATATGGTGCTGACTGCAATTTTTGTACTTGCAGCAGTGACCGATTGGTTCGATGGCTATTTGGCAAGAACATTGAATCAAACCTCTGCTTTTGGACGGTTTCTAGATCCAGTGGCAGATAAATTAATGGTTGCAGCTGCATTAATTGTATTGGTGCAATGGCAACCGACCATTTCAATGGCCTTTGCCGCGATTGTGATTATTTCGCGTGAAATTACAGTTTCTGCACTTCGTGAGTGGATGGCCGAATTAGGTGCGCGTACCAGTGTTGCGGTGTCAACCGTTGGCAAATATAAAACCGCTTTTCAAATGATTGCGATCAGCGTGTTCTTATTGAACTGGAAACCGCTAGAAATCTGGGCTTATGCTTTGCTGTATGCGGCCGTGATACTAACGCTTTGGTCGATGTTTATTTATATGAAAGCTGCGTGGCCTTATTTGAAACAGCCTTAGAATTTCAGTCATCATATATTTTATTCAAATTTAAATAAAAAGATTAGAAAATAACAGCACTCACAATGGCCGATTGAGCAGTGTGAGTGCTTAAAACGATAAGTTGGGAACACACATCAATGTCATCAATATTGTATTTATCAGATCAAGCCTTACATCAATTGCACGACCAAAAAGTTCAAACAGTTGACTGTCATGCAGTGAGCCAGTACAAGAAAAACTTACAAGAGATCAAGCAACGCAAGCAATGGAAAACCTCGGGTACGGGGGCACAATTCATGGGCGTTGCGAATCATAGTGAGCAAGATGAGTTGGCGCATGTTTATCCTGTTGATGCAGTATTGATGGATGAACAACATCTGATTTATGCCGCGCAATTGCAGGATGGTTGTGCGATTTACATCAAATCGCTCTTAGATCCGCAGCAACCTGAAGCGTTGGTATTAAGAAATAACGAGTTCATTATTCATCACATGGATTATGATGCACAGCATAAAAGGCTGATTTTATCTGCCAGTCAAGGCTATGCTTTTGAGCAACATCTATGTGTATTAGGCTTGGATTCCAATCGGATTCAATATATTACAGAAGGCGATTGTCAGGATCAGCATCCATGTTTTGATCCACAAAACCCAGATCTTATTTATTATGATAGCTGTGGCTTTGCTTATGACCAACAAGGGGGAATTAGCATTGGCCCGAAAGAAATTTGTCGTTTAAATCTGAAAACCGGCGAACTTGAAACACTATTTTCTGATCCTGCCTATGATTTCTACAAACCACAAATGGACGGTACTGGGCAGTTATATTTTCTTAAACGACCCTATAAAAATAAGTATGCAAATGGCAACTCACTCAAAGATATCGTATTAGCACCCTTTAAAATTATTCGCGCCGTGTTTGGTTGGTTGGATTTCTTTACACAACGTTATACAGGCGAATCATTGAAATCAACCTCTGGCAGTAATCCTGCGAAGTCGAGACAAAAGTCTGAAGAAGAACTTTTTGTGGAAGGCAACTTAATTAAGGCGCAAAAGACCTTGCAGCAGAATCAAAGTGCCGGGGAAAAATTTGCAGGTGTCATTCCGCGGAGTTGGGAACTGATTCAATGTTCACAGACGGGCGAGCAACAAGTACTCAAGCGGGGGGTGCTGGGCTATGCGTTGAATACTGAGGGTTCAGTTCTTTATTCGAATGGAAAGCACTTGGTGTCTATCGCTGCTGATCAGACTGAGCAAATGTTAGTAGAAGCCAAGCTAATCCAAAAAATCATGTGTTGATATAGTTTTAACTGTAAAAGCCTTCTATTTAGAGGGCTTTTTTTATTGTTTGATGAATGACCAGACAAGAAAAAAGCCCATACAACGATGAGCTTAGTTCTCTGAGGAAAGTCATGCTCTTTTGGGAGAGTATGCTGAAGAACATAATCATCATATGAGAATTTATTGATATTTACAACCGTGTAAAATGTAAATGTTTTTTAATATTCTCAAATCGGGTTGCCTTGGCTTTCAGACAGTGTTGCAAATTTATGTTCAATTTGAGTCGCATTATTTTGCAAGATTTCAATTAATTTTTGAATGTTGATGAAGTCAAAACGATTCTTTGATGCCACTAATGTGAGCGCAATTGGCGCTTCTTTGTTGGAGAAGCGGATCGGTACAGACAAACTGCAAAGTTGAGGGTCGATTTCACCTTGTGATAAGTAGAATCCTTGTTTTTTGATTTTGCGCATCTGTTGGATGAATTCATCCTGCGTTTGTGCAAATCCGACTTGTGCCAATTCTTTTGAAAACTGCTGATAATAGGCTTGAATACGCTGCTTGCTTAAGTGTGCAATGACAATTTTAGGTGAAGCACCGACATAAACAGGTCGTGGGCAACCTCGACCAAAAGAGAGTAATTCAGCATCTTTAAAGGTCTCATGATGTAGGTCGATACAATAATCATGATTTAAATAGGTTAATAAGCAGCACAGTTCAGTGCGTTCCACGATATCGCGCATAAAGGGGATGCTGATTTGAATCAGGGGGTCAGTGCTATGGGAAATATAATCTAAAACCGCAATTTTAGAGCCAAGCGTATAGTCGCCCGATGTGCCACTAATCCGTTTTAAGATGTCCGTCGAAACCAGTTCTTTGAGATAACGATAGGCGGTAGGTTTGGATAGCGCCAGCTCATCACAAATGATATCGACATTGATAATCGGACGTGAAACTGAAAATAAATCCAGCACAGTAAGAATTTTACCAAAACTCGAAATGGCCATGATGGGACGCCTACTCCTTACAAAATAACGTGAAAACCGAACTTTTATTGCTTTATAACAGAAAAGCGAAAGGTCGTGTATGTACTTTTAAATCTGATCATCCAAGATCAATCGTTTAGGATGAATACTGAGAAAAATGATAAATTTTATAGCGATTATTTTAGATAAAATTGAAAAATTATCAAATGGTGATAATTTATGTTGACTAATTTACTCGATTTTGAAAAAATAAGCTACGCAATGTCTTATGTGGATAATTATTTTTAGGAGAAAACACCTAAAAATATGAAGTATTGCAGATCACTCCTTATATCCAGTTTCACTCATCGTACTTGCCCTGATTTGAATGCTTTCAAATCAGTCTGGACAGCTTGTCACTTTTTTAGTGATGGCATGCGTGATTAAACTGATGCTGAACTGAGACCTACTCATGCTATTTAAACAGTTGTTGGCTTTTAGACCGAGTCGACTTGACCTGATCTTTGCGTGCAAAACATTTGTAGCAGGTATGCTGGCACTGTTTATTTCGTTTGAATTGGATTTGATTAATCCGATGTGGTCGATTGGTACCGTATTGATTATTGCCAGCCCTTATTCGGGTATGGTGTCTTCAAAATGTGTCTATCGCTTGGTGGGAACGGTAGCAGGGGCAATCATTGCTTTGTTGTTGACCCCTCATTTTATTAATACACCGTGGTTATTTACCATTATTTTATCTTTATGGGTAGGTTTTGCTTTATATGTCTCATTGCTAGATCGTACCGCAAGGAGCTATGTCTTTATGTTGGCGGGTTATTCCACCGCGATGATCGTTTACAACGCCATTACCTATATCGATACCTATAATATTTTTGATATTGCTTTGGCCCGTGTGCTTGAGATTTCTGTGGGTGTAATTTCAACTGCTGTGGTTTCCGCAACCTTCTTTCCTGTGCATGTTGGGGCAATGATCAAACAACGGGTTAATAAAACCTTGAATGATCTGGAAAGTACCTTTGAAAAGTTGATTACCGTTCAAGATAGTCCTGAAAACTATACTCAGATTTTGTCTGTGATTACCCGTGATACGGCAGATATTCATGCCTTGGCAGTGCATTTGGCTTATGAGAAAGGCGAGCTCAAGGGCATGACCAAAACCTTGCAGGAAATGCTGCATCAGGTGTCGTTGGTGGTGGCCAATCTGGTGGCCTTATCGCAACGGGTGAAACAATTGGAACAAATGCAACTTAGTAATCTTCGGCCGCATTTAAATCGCATCCGTCAAGATACCTTGGCTTTTTTAAAGCAAGAGCGCATTGTTCAACCCAGCGATTTGCAAAGCTTGCCTCTAAGATTTGAAGAAGATTTTGCTGAGCTGATTGCGCAAGCCACAGCCGAACAACAAATTGTATTGGGTGCTTTGAAGATGGATGTTCGTCATTTTATTGCCAATATGTTGGCGGTGAAATTGATTTGGCAGCAAATTCAGCAAGGCAACAAAGAGATTCCAACTGAAATTACCGCAATCACCACTAAATATCCGAGTTTGCATCGGGATCATGGTATCGCTGTTCGTGGTGGAATCAGTGCCGTGTTAATTACCTTTATTGTGACCGCGGCTTGGATTCTTTCGGGCTGGAAAGCCGGCTTTATGATGGCGCAAATGGGAGCAATTACCGCCTGTATCTTAACGGCTTTGGATAATCCAGTACCTGTATTACGTATTTTTATCTGGGGCAGTATTGTCTCGGCAGGTCTGGTTTTTATCTATGCTTTCGGGATCTTTCCGCATGTGACGCATTTCTGGCAATTGGCCTTGGTGTTATTTCCTGTCTTTCTGGTTGCAGTCACCATGATGGCCAATCAAATGTTGATGCCAGTGGGGATGGTATTGGGGATTAATACCATGATGGGTTTAAATCTGCATAACAAATATACCATGGATGCAGTTTCTTATCTGGACAGTTCTTTTGCGATGGTCTTGGGCGTATTGGTGTCATTGATTGTGATTGATTTGGTGCGTGCGGTTTCACCTGATACCAGTGCAACCCGAATCCTCGCTTTGCATTATCAGGCGATGCGCCAAGCCTTACATTTGTCTTATGGCAGTGATTTTAAAATTCACTTACGTAGTATGTTGGACCGTGTCGGGGTGTTAAATACCAAGATGGTGCAGAACCCTGAAGTAAAAACAGCGATTCAAAATGCATTGGTTGAAAGTAGTTCAATTGTTGATTTGGTTCGTTTACAGGAAATTAGTCAGAAATTACCGCAATTACAGCAACTACAACATGAATTGGGACAGTTACAGCAACAGCTTGCAGCCTATTTTCAGGCGCAGGAAAAGCAACTGTCCATTCATCATTTTCCAACACAAATTGTGCAACAAATTAAAGCTTTGCAAGACATCTCCCAACAGATTGAAGATGTGCAGTTACGGCAGCGGTTGTGCATTTCACTGAATAATATTTGTGAAAGCATTGGGCATATCTCTATACAAGAGATAGATGCAAATAGATCTGGTTTAGGGGTATCTCATGGGTGAAATGAATCTGTATGGGATTTATATCCCAATCCTTCTGGTACAAGCCATTATTGCCTATGTGCTGTTTAAGTTGCTCAGTCCCTTGATTGATCGCTTAGTCATCAAAGGCTGGATTGCGCTACCCAGCATTTTTAACCTGTGTTTTTACTTGGGACTGATGTTGCTGGTGCATTGCCTCTTTGTTTGGCTATGGGGCTGAGGTCTAGGGCAAGATGCTGATGCTGAAATTTAATAATGTAAAGAAATGTGGTCGAGGTCATAAACATGAATGCATTTGATGTGCGAAAAGTCATACGTCCTATGGTATTGCTGGTTGCGGTTTTGATTGCCGTTTATACCATTGTGCATTTATGGAATTACTACAATGCTGCACCATGGACACGCGATGGACGCATCCGTGGCGATGTGATTCAGGTCGCTTCCGATGTCAATGGTTTGGTGACAGAGGTCTTGGTGCAAGACAACCAAACTGTGAAGAAAGGGCAGGTGTTGTTCAAGATTGATGTCGCGCGTCAAGCCTTGGATGTTGAGCAAGCCAAATCTGATCTTGCTAAAGCCAAAGCCGGTTTGGCACAAGCGCATGCCAATTTGGCAGGTTCAAAAGCGAGTTTGGTGAAAACTGAAGCCAATATGAAGTTGGCTGAGAAAAATGCAGCGCGTTATGCCAGTCTGATGGATGGTGCAATTTCTAAGCAAGAGCAAGATCAAGTCTTTGCGACCCGTGATCAAGCTGTTGCTGAGCGTGAGCAGCTCACCGCCAGTATTGAGCAAGCCAATGCCGCCATTCAACAACAGCAAGCTTTAATTGATGTAGCGACCAGTAATCTGCATTTGGCTGAGTTAAATTTGAATCGTTCTGAAGTGGTTGCACCTGCGGATGGAACTTTATCGAATTTTGATTTGCGGGTGGGTAATTATGTGAAGGTGGGGCAAGCGGTTGCTGCTTTATTAGACCGTCATCAGCTCTATGTGGTGGGTTATTTTGAAGAAACTAAACTGAACCGTATTCATGTCGGTGATGCAGCAACTGTCCAGTTGATGGGAGATAAACAGCGCATTCGAGGCCATGTACAAGGTATCGCAACGGGGATTGAAGATCGTGAGCGTTCTGGGAGCTCGAATCTATTGGCCAATGTGAATCCAACCTTTAGTTGGGTGCGTTTGGCGCAACGTGTGCCTGTGAAAATTGTACTGGATGAGCAACCGCAAAATCCATTGGCCTTTGTTTCTGGACGTACGGCTACCGTAAGAATTATTGAAAAATGATGCTACTAGGCGGCACGGATGCCGCAATGTTGAAAAATTGTCATGAGATTGAGTTAAGGTGTAATCCCTGCAGGATCACGATACCAACTCTGAATTAATAATCCTGCTGCAAAGCTATCTGCCGATAAGCGTTTTGCCTGTCCTTTACTTTGATAAGACTCGAGTTCTTCTCTGGCTTCACGTGTAGTCAAACGTTCATCCACCATCCAGGTTTCAATATTGGTTTGATGACGTAAACGACGGGCGAATTTTCTTGCCCGAGCAGAGAGCTCAGATTCACTATCATCCATATTCAGCGGTAAACCCACAATAAATAGATTCGGTTGCCATTCTTTGACAATCTTTAATAATTTATCCCAGTCTGGAATACCGTCTTTCATCGGGAATAATGGCAGGGGCGTACTACTTTCAATACTGGATTGGCCGATAGCCATCCCCATTTTTTGGGTGCCAAAATCAAAAGCCATAATCGATTGAGCGTTTTGCATATCAGGCATGGCCAATCTCAGAAGCAAACCAAGTCCGGTCAACCCCAATCTTTTTGTAAGCAGCATCCCAACGATCGTGATAAGGCAGATTAAAAATCAAATCCATATCTGATTCACAGATCAGCCAATCACCACGTGCAATCTCTTCTTCGAGTTGGTTCTTGCTCCAACTGGCATAGCCCAAGGCGATTTGATAACGTCCGACACCTTCGTTATGCGCAATTGCATCCAAGATATCTTTACTGGTGGTGATACAGACATTTTCACCGACTGCAATGGATGAATGCCAAGTCGGTTGACCTGTATGTAGTACAAAGCCTGCTTCTGGACGTAATGGACCACCTTGCAACACTGCATGGGGGTGGACATTGTCGGCATCAATTTCTAAATCATTGAGTAATTCTTTGATTTGTAAATCTGAAGGTCGGTTGATAATAATACCTTGAGCACCATCTTCGTCATGGCGAGCAATATAGATGACTGTATTGGCAAAAAAGTCATCTGCCATGTCTGGTGGAGCGATGAGACAACGGTGAGTTAAGTATTGTTTCGTCACCTAGGCGATTCTCCATCAATATATTGTGCTGATCTAGTTAGATAGGTTCTTTTTATCAACATACAAGAGTTAATCGGATTTCGCCAATCTTTTTCTGAAATTTTATCGCTTTAATTAGGCCGTTTGGAACTTAAGCTGACGTAGTTGCCGAGCATGCTGCAAAGTCGTTTCACTAATTTCGACCCCACCAGACATACGTGCTAATTCTAAAATGCGTTGTTCTTCATCCAGTTCGATGATGGTACTGCTGGCAGGATCGGTCTGCTGTTTTTTGACCAATAAATGTTGGTCTGATTGTCCTGCAACTTGGGCTTGGTGGGTAATACAGAGCAGTTGCACATGTTGAGCCAGATCGGCCAGTAATCGGCCTACCACTTCAGCAGTGCCACCACTGATGCCGACATCAATTTCATCGAACACCAAAACTTCAGATTCAGTTTTCTCGGCATTCATCACTTGCATTACCAGCGCAATACGGGATAACTCACCACCCGAGGCAACGCGTGCCAGGGGCTGCGGTGGAATGCCTTTATTGGCGGTAAATAATAGCTGAATAAAACTCAGTCCTTCGGCATTGGGTTCCTGTGGTTCAAATTTAAACTCAAAATGTGCTTCAGGGAGGGCCAGTGGTTTGACTTGCTCGGTCAGTTGTTTTGCCAAAGGTATTGCGGCGGCACGACGGATGTCATCCAAGTGTTGTGCTGCTTGTAAAAAGGCCTGATAGGAAACTTCAACTTGCTCAGCTAAGGTTTCGGGATCTTCCAACTGATGCAGTTGTTCTAATTCCTGCTGCCAAGTTTCATAGTCTTGCTTGAGTAATTCAGGTTGGGTGCGATGTTTACGCGCTAGACGATGGAACACTTCGAGGGTGGCATTCAGTTGTTCCATCCGTTCAGGATCAAAGCTTTGACGATCAATAAATTGACGCAAACTTGCAGTTGCATCATCAATCTCACTTTGCGCATTTAACAATGAATTATAAATGTTGGCGAGTTGTTCGCTACGACCTGCATGAGATTCTAGGCGACGAATGATTGAGGCAACTTCTTGAGTGATATTTTGCTCGGCTTCATCCAAGACATTTAGACTATAACTACAGTCTTGCATGATATGTTCATGATGACTGAGACGATCAAATTCTTGTTCTGTTTCGCGATAATCAGTTTGAACAACCTCTTCAAGCTCTTCTATTTGAGACTCTAAGCGTTGTATTTTTTGAATGCGTGTCGCCTGTGCATCCAGGGCGGCTTGATGTTGGCGAATATTTCGTTGCCATGTGCTATAAGCATCGCGTACTGCTTGCGAAGGTTCGGCAAAATTATGATAACGATCAAGCCAATGTTTTGGATAAGGCGGTTCGAGTAATTGTTGCTGACTGTGTTGACTATACAGTTGAACCAGTAAGCGGCCAATTTCTTTGAGTTCGGCCAAGCTGCTTGGGCGGCCATTAATCCATGCCTTACTGCGACCTGTCGCAAAAATCACACGTCTTAAATGGATTTCACCGGAATCATCATCCAGTTCATGTTCAGTCAGCCAGTGCGCTTCAGCACTTTCGGTTTGATAACTAAACACGGCGGTGACATCGGCTTTATCTGCACCATAACGCACATAATTGGTATCGGTTCGTTCACCTAAGCAGGCAGAAAGCGCATCTAACAATAATGATTTGCCCGCGCCAGTTTCACCAGTCAGTACATTGAAGCCTTGTTCAATATCTAAAGCCAAATGGTCAGCGAGTGCAAAATTAATTAAAGTTAAATGGGTGAGCATAAACGCATCCAATGCACGGAATCTTTTGCTTAAAGATAGAGAAGTTTTAAAGTGACGACAAGAGCGGAATACAGGATTTTCCTGATTTACTGAGGAATTGCTGATAGTTTGTAAGCTTCAGAGAACATTTCGCTTTGTATTTCTTGATCGTGAATAGAAAACGGTTGGTGTAGTACTTAGGTAAGGTCTTGCGCCCGAACCTTACGAAGCGATGCTTCTTATGCTTTGTTAATCCTCGTAACTCGCAGCATATGAGCCATATATGGCGCAAGGTCTTGCGCTCAGGCAAAGTTTCACTTTGCTTTTCCTCGCCACTCACAGCATAGCTGCTCGACTTGCGCCCAGGCAAAGTTTCACTTTGCTTTTCCTCGCCACTCACAGCATAGCTGCTCGACTTGCGCCCAGACAAAGCGTTGGGTTGCTCCTTTACTCACAGCAAAGCTGTTCGTCTTGCGCCCAGACAAAGCGTTGCTTTGTTAATCTGGGCTCAGGTATGAAAATTGCTATGTTTAGCCTAGAAAATGGATTGATTAGTTGTCACGGCACAATTAAACTACGTCCAGCATAACCTAATATAAATGCGGCATTATTTGGAGAGTACGCATGAGTTCAGTGCAATTTGATCATGTAACGGTCATTAAGAAATCGAATGTGTATTTTGGTGGGGCATGTATTAGCCATACAGTACAATTTGAAGATGGTACAAAAAAGACTTTAGGGGTTATTTTACCTACTGAACAGCCTTTAACTTTCGAAACACATGTTCCAGAGCGTATGGAAATTATTTCTGGTGAATGTCGCGTCAAAATTGCAGATAGCACTGAAAGTGAATTATTCCGTGCGGGTCAATCTTTCTATGTGCCTGGAAATAGTACCTTTCATATTGAAGCAGATGAAGTCCTAGATTATGTCTGCCATTTAGAAGGCTAACCTATTCTGGTCCAAATCGAGTACACTAGATTTAATGGAAATCCTGTAAAAGTCATTTTGCAGGATTTTTTATTAAATTCCCTTGCGGAGCTATAACAGCTCCTCACCTGTAAAGTTCCTTTGCAGGATTTTTATTTTTTAAAATCCCCCTAATTCTCCTTCTTTATATCTGAGGGAATACAGCAAGAGGTCGTTCATGGCAAAACCTGAATATTATTATGGCGTTCATTCAGTAGAGTCATTGTTGGAGTTAGAGCCTGAACGCGTTTTGACTTTATTTACCTTGAAAGGACGTGATGATCAGCGTTTGCAGAAAATTTTGCAGTTGGCTGAACCGTTTGGGATTAGTGTTCAAAAAGCCAGTCGTGACAGCTTAGAGAAGCTTGCAGGCCTACCTTTTCATCAAGGTGTCGTCGCTGCTGTGCGCCCACATCCGACTCTCAATGAAAAAGATCTAGATGAGTTGATGCAGCAATCTCCAGATGCATTGTTGTTGGCCCTCGATCAAGTGACAGACCCGCATAATTTGGGTGCATGTATTCGTACTGCGGCTGCGATGGGCGTTCAAGCAGTGATTGTACCGCGTGATCGTTCTGCGAGTTTAACCCCGACCGCACGTAAGGTGGCTGCTGGTGGCGCTGAAAAAGTCAAATTTATTCAGGTGACCAATCTTGCTCGAACACTTGCGCATTTAAAAGACAGCACCCATACCCGTGTCATTGGGACGATGTTGGATGAGAAGGCTTTGCCGATTCATCAGTGTGATTTCAATGGGCCTGTGGTGATTGTGATGGGCGCAGAAGATACCGGTTTAAGGCCGATTACCCAGTCACAATGTGATCATACTGTTTATATTCCAATGTCAGGTGATTTACAAAGCTTGAATGTCAGTGTGGCAACAGGCATGGCATTGTATGAAGCTTGTCGTCAGCGTGGTGTATAATCTAATCCTCACGGTTCATATGATTTAAAATGACGGCGCGTACGCAAGGCTATTTTTTTGTCTTTATAACCATGTGTATTTGGGGTGGATTTACCATTTTTTCCCGTCTCAATGCACATTGGCATGTCAGTGTCTGGGATCTGGTGGCGATGCGCTTTGCGATCGCTTCTTTGATTTTATTACCTGTCTTGATTTATAAAAAAGATTTTGCCTTCTTATGGCATCCACGGCCTATGATTTTGGCGCTGATCGGTGGTCTGGTTTACTGTTTGACGGTCTATACTGCCTTTTTACATGCACCTGCGGCACACGCTGCTATTTTTCTCAATGGCTGTATACCTTTGTGTACTGCTGTAGCGGCCTATTTATTATTTAGACAGCCTTTTGATAAACACACTTGGTTCAGTCTATTGATCATGATGGCGGCTTTGATGCTGATGAGCTATTTGATGTTGCATCAGCAAGCTTCGGCATTGGGTGTTGGAGATCTACTGCTTTTTATCAGTGCGATATGGTGGGGGATTTTCACGGTCCTGTTGAAGCAGTGGAAGCTATCTGCGTGGCATGCAACCGCTGGCGTGGTGATTTGGTCTGCAATCATTTATTTACCGATTTATCTTTTATTTATTCCCAAGCATTTTCAAGATGCTGCACCGATCCATCTGCTGATTCAAGGGCTTTTTCATGGCATCTTGGTGGTGATCGTGGCTACTTTAAGCTATGTGGCAGCGATTGAGCGTTTAGGGGCATTTAAGACGGGGAGTATTGTGACCTTGGCACCGTTTATTGCCGCAGTGGTAGCAGTCCCTTTATTAAATGAGCCACTCAATGCTGCAATAGTTTGTGGTTTGATTGGGATGGGAGTTGGTGCTTTGCAGCCATGGCGATGGCTACGTAAAGACAGCTTGAGCGTACAATTAGAAAAACAGAAACAAGGTTAAGCGCTGTGTTCTGCACGTTGTAAGTAGCTGAAATGCAGCGGTTTGAGCTGCTGGTGCAAATGTTCTAACAGACCATCATTCAGTACAATATCATTGGCTAATTGCTGTTTTTGAGCGCGAGACATTTGTGCTGCAATAATTTTTCGGATCTGCGCTTCGCTTTGCCCATCACGTTGGCTGGCACGTTCTAGTTGTGTTTGCTCATCAGCATCGACCAGTAAGGTATGTTGAACCAGTTCATGCTGATTGGTTTCAAACAGTAGGGGCGAAACCAAGATCACATATGGGCTTTCAGCTTGTTGTAGTTGCTGAACAATCGACTGACGGATGGCAGGGTGGGTAATTTTTTCTAAACGTTGGCGTGCTTCTGGAAATTGGAAGATATGTTCACGCAGGGCACGGCGATCAAGGTTGCCATCGGCTAATAATACCCAGTCACCAAAAGCCTCTTGGATCGACTTCAACGCGGGTTGGCCAGGTTCAACCACTTCTCGCGCTACTACATCAGCATCGACCACGGTAATACCTTGGGACTCAAACCATTGGGTCGCAGCAGATTTACCACTTCCAATACCACCTGTAATTCCCAAGATAAAACGCATATTAACCACCTAGATACACTTTCATAATTTGATCACCCCATAAAAAGGCAATCCAGCCTGCAATGGCGATATATGGACCAAATGCAAAAGGCTGATTTTCACCGCGCGCTTTTATCAAAATAATACCAATGATTGCACCCACTACAGAAGAGAGTAACACAATTAATGGTAGCATGAGGGGCCCCATCCAAGCGCCTAAGGCCGCAAGGAGTTTGAAGTCACCATAGCCCATCCCTTCTTTGCCTGTGATCAGTTTGAAAATGTAATACACAATCCACAAGCATAGAAAACCGATTAAATAACCCCAAATCGCAGCACTAGCTGTCGTATAGATCGCATAGCTATTTATTCCCAAACCTAAAGCCGCCAAAGGCAGTGTAAAGCGATCAGGCAGTAGTTGGGTATCAAAATCAATAAAGGTGAGGGTAATCAGCATCCATGTGAGTAACAGACCAAATAGCATTTGAAGCGTTGGACCGAATACAGCAACCACAACCAGTGAGCAGAACATGGTGAGTAATTCAATCAGTGGATAACGGATACTGATTGGATTCTGGCAAGTCCCACATTTGCCACGAAGAGCTAACCAACTGAGTACTGGAATATTTTGATACCAGCGAATGCTTGAATTACATTTCGGGCAGGTTGAGGCTGGTTGGCTTAGGCTGAGTTTAGCCTGATCAATAATCGGCTGTTCAGGATGGAGTAGCATTTGGCATTCTTGTTGCCATTCCTGTTCCATCATCCGAGGCGTGCGAAAAATGACAACATTCAGAAAGCTGCCAATACATAAACTAAAAAGCCCAACTGCAAGATAAAGTGCAGTTGGGTTTTCAATAAAATAAGAGAGAAAAGATTGCATCAAAACACCAGATTATCCGACAACTGAGCCCATTTGGAAGATTGGTAAATACATGGCAATGACCAGACCACCGACCAGTACACCAAGAATCGCCATAATTAAAGGTTCCATCATCGAGGTTAAGCCATCGACCGCATTATCCACTTCATTTTCATAATGCGTTGCGACTTTATCCAGCATACTATCTAAAGCACCAGATTCCTCGCCAATCGCCACCATCTGAATTGCCATAGAGGGGAAGCGGTTTGAAACCCGCATCGCAAATTGTAGTTGTTGCCCTGTTGCGACATCTTCACGAATTTTCATCACAGCTTCTTCATAAATAACGTTATTGGTTGCTCCAGCCGTTGATTCCAGCGCATCAATCAGCGGAACACCAGCCGCAAAGGTTGTGGCTAGGGTGCGACTATAACGGGCAATAATCGCTTTGTAGACCAAATCTCCGAAAATAGGTGATTTGAGTGCTATCCTGTCTAATAAATCACGAAATTTTTTGCTGCGTTTTTTTGCTTCGAGAAAGGCAGCGATGATCGCACCAATTACAATAATCAGAATAAACCAGTATTCTTGCATCCACTTCGACATATTGACCACCATCTTGGTAAATGCAGGTAGGTCTGCACCAAAAGAGCTAAATAGATCTTGGAAGACAGGAACCACTTTCACCATCAAAATAATCGTCACAATAACTGCGACTACGATCACTGAGATGGGGTATTTCATGGCCTTTTTAATTTTTTGCTTTAATAATTCGCTCTTTTCTTTATAAATTGCAACACGATCAAGCATGGTTTCAAGTGCACCAGACTGTTCACCAGATTCAACTAAAGAGCAAAATAGGTTGTCAAAATATTGTGGATATTTTTTGAGTGCGCCTGCAAAGGTATTCCCCCCTTCGACTTCGCCTTTAATGCCCAGTACCACTTCACGCATGGATGGGTTTTCAAGTCCTTCAGCCACAATTTCAAAACCTTGAACCAAAGGTACGCCTGCTTTCATCATGGTCGCTAATTGGCGGGTGAAGATGGTGATATCCAGTGTGGTGACTTTTTTCTTCATCAAACCTTCAAGAATATTTTTACGCTTTTCTCGTATGTTCTTGATGGTTACGCCTTGTTTACGCAGGGTAACTTTAGCCAAAGCCATATTACGTGCTGGTAATTCCCCTTTAATTTTTGCCCCTTTCCGGTCGACCCCTTCATAAGCAAAAGTTGGCATCATTTGCGCTTTTTTAGCTGCCATGATTATTAATCCTTTTTATTGATTTTATTCACTTGTTACTCGGTTGACTTCTTGCAAAGAGGTAATTCCCTGCATGACTTTTTTCAAACCCGAACGACGTAGATTATTAAATCCTGCTTGTTCTGATGCTGCTGCAATTTGTAAGGCATTGCCATCTTCCATAATGAGTTTGGAAATCTCTGGTGTAACCTTCATGACTTCGTAAATCCCCACACGACCTTTATAGCCTTCACGGCATTCCGCACAACCGACAGGTTGAAAAATTTTGAATTCAGGGTCATTTAAATCTTGTTCGGTAAACCCAAGTTCCAGCAAGCTTTGCTTAGGGATCTCAATCTCTTCTTTGCATTGACCGCAGAGGCGACGTGCCAAACGTTGTGCAATCACCAAATTGACGGAGGTTGCGATATTGAAAGAGGGCACGCCCATATTACGTAAACGAGTCAGTGTCTCAGGTGCACTGTTGGTATGTAGTGTTGACATCACCATATGACCTGTCTGTGCAGCTTTAATGGCAATTTCAGCAGTCTCCAGATCACGAATCTCCCCGACCATAATCACATCAGGATCTTGGCGTAAGAACGCTTTCAGTGCGGCAGAGAAGGTGAGTCCTGTTTTGGGATTGACGTTGACCTGATTAATCCCTTCTAAGTTAATTTCGACAGGGTCTTCGGCTGTAGAAATGTTGGTATCTTCAGTGTTGAGGATGTTTAAACCAGTATACAGAGACACGGTTTTACCTGAACCTGTTGGGCCTGTAATCAGTAACATGCCTTGTGGTTTATCCAACGCATCCATGAATAAGGCTTTTTGCTCATCTTCGTAACCGAGTGCTTCAATCCCTAACATGGCACTTGATGGATCGAGAATACGCAGTACTAACTTTTCACCAAATAATGTTGGCAGAGAGTTGACACGGAAATCAATCGCCTTAGTTTTGGAGAGTTTGAGTTTAATCCGTCCATCCTGAGGCATTCGTTTTTCAGAAATGTCCATTTGTGACATGACTTTTAAACGCGAGGCGAGGCGAGTGGCCATTTGTAAAGGCGGATTGGCAATTTGACGGAGTACACCATCAACACGGTAACGCACCCGATACATTTTTTCGTAAGGTTCAAAATGCAAGTCAGATGCCCCCATACGGATCGCATCAATCAATAGTTTGTTAATATATTTGACAATTGGAGACTCATCACCTTGTGGTGCCTCATCCTCTTCGTTGCTTGGATCTTGACTCACATCAATGTCAAGATCAAAGTCTTCACTTTCTCCAAAATCAAAACTGCCAGAATCGCCAAACTGTTGTTCAATCAGTTTTTCAAGTTTAGTGTGTTCAACAATAATCGGTTCAATATTCAGTTTGGTATTGAAGCGAATCGCATCCAATGCTTCGATATTAGTGGGATTACTGGTCGCAACATATAGAATTTGCCCACGTTGTAGCAGTGGCGCAACTTTGTGTTTCTGAATGAGTTTGTTATCCGCCAGATCACGAGGCAGTAGAGCAGTATCATATACGGCCAGATCGAAAAGTGGTTCACCGAATTCGATGGCGATGGTTTCCGCAATGGTCAGAGGAGATAAGCGATGCTGTTCAATCAAATGTGCAACGATATCTTGTTGTGACTTTTTAGCTGCATCAATTGCGGTCTGCATGATTGTCGTGGACATGTGTCCATCTTCAACTAACCGTCGAATAAACCCCGAAAACTTTGGAGACGTATGTAATCCTGACATCTGTCCGCCTTATGACAATAAATGTTTATAATATGTATTCTAAAAATTATACTTTTGTTATGCAAAAATACTACTACAGAAAGTGTTGTTTTTGCCTTGGTTCCTAGCTAAAACTTTGAACTGATCGAGTTTTTTGTCAATTAATTTTCTTTGATTGAAATAAATCCTGCAAAGAATCAAATAAATTCAGTTGAAACTACCTTTTAATTTGAATGTGAAGCACCATCATAGCATCAAGGCAGCAAAGAGACTTTTACGGATCATGATGATTTTTGGGTCATTTATAGCTCAGTAAAAGAAAAAACTGAATTTTATAAAAATCCGTGTAAAATATGCAGCATTTTTGAGAAATTAACAGTAGGCGGGCGAAGTATGTCGAACTCGAGCATTACTCCTTGGGTTGTTGGCAATTGGAAAATGAATCCAATGCATGCGAATGCTTTCCAATTAGTAGAAGAATTTAAACAGTTATTACAACAGGAAAATATTGCAGCAGAGCAATGTCATATTGGAGTTGCGCCGACTGCAATCGCGTTAAGCGGCATTCAGACACAATTTAAAGATGCAGCGAGAACGATTTACACCGTTGCTCAAGATGTTTCACGTGTCGCAGGTACTGGTGCCTATACGGGTGAGGTGAGCGCTGAATTGTTGAAAGACAGTGGCATTGAGTTTGTTTTAATTGGACATTCTGAGCGCCGTGAGTTATTCGGTGACAATGTCGAAATCTTAAAAGCGAAATTACAAAATGCTTTAAGTGCTGGCCTCAAGATTATTTATTGCGTAGGTGAGAGTTTAGAGCAGCGTGAGCAGGGTGCAGCAGAGCAAGTAGTATTACAACAAATTTGCGATATTGCAGCCGTGGTCAAGGCTGAACAATGGCAAAATATTGTGATCGCCTATGAGCCGATTTGGGCAATTGGAACAGGTAAGACGGCTTCACCAGCTGATGCTCAAGCGATGCATGCAAAAATTCGTGAAGGTTTAAAACAGATTACAGCATTTGGTGCAAATATGGCTATTCTCTATGGGGGTAGCGTAAAAGCTGAAAATGCAGTTGAATTAGCGGCATGTCCAGATATTAATGGCGCTTTGGTCGGTGGAGCATCTTTAAATGCGCAATCGTTTTACCAAATCGCAAAAGCATTTGCACAAAGCAAATAACGAGGAATTGAGATGTATAGTTTTATACTCGTTGTACACATTATTTTGGCAATCTTAATTATTGCTTTGGTTTTGGTACAACAAGGTAAAGGTGCAGAAGCCGGCGCATCATTTGGTGGTGGCGGTGCTGCAACCGTATTTGGTGCTTCGGGTGCGGGTAACTTTTTGACTCGTTTAACTGCGATTTTTACTGCATTGTTTTTTGTCACCAGTTTGACTTTGGCTGTTTTTGCCAAAAAGCAAACGACAGATGCATATAGTTTGAAAACTGTTCAAACAACCACATCCGCACCAGCAACATCGCCTGAAACTTCATCAAACGCACCAAAAACAACTGAATAAGTTGAATTAGTTCTTTCCTTTTTGTACTTTAAGGACTAGAATGCGTCCCACAAACTGCGGTGGTGGTGGAATTGGTAGACACGCTACCTTGAGGTGGTAGTGCTTTCGGGCGTGGGGGTTCAAGTCCCCCCTTCCGCACCAAACTTAATAACCAGTTAAGTTCGGTGTATGCAGTGTTTGTGTTGATGCGGGATGGAGCAGTCTGGTAGCTCGTCGGGCTCATAACCCGAAGGTCGTTGGTTCAAATCCAGCTCCCGCTACCATTTGATTAAGGTGCAACTTAATCAAGCAAATTTGATGAAAGCTTAAATTGACTTTTTTTCATATTTGTATATAATTTTTGCACGTTGATGCGGGATGGAGCAGTCTGGTAGCTCGTCGGGCTCATAACCCGAAGGTCGTTGGTTCAAATCCAGCTCCCGCTACCAAGTTTCTAAAAAGAGGCTCACAATAAGGTGGGCCTTTTTGCACAGTGGGCATTGCTTTTCTGTGTAACATAGGGGCGATTTACGCCCTTTTTTATTGGTTGTTTAGCTATCGTGTAGTTGTTCGACATCAATTGGTCAAATAGTCGTGCTTCACTATACGGTTAAGATTGATTGGCTCGTATAAGAGCGACGAGAGTAAATGAAATTATCAAATAAATCTCAAGCATTGCATGATCTAATCGCCCCAGCAGTAGCTGCGTGTGGTGTAGATCTGTGGGGGATTGAATTCCTGCCACAAGGTAAACGTTCTCTATTACGTATTTATATTGATAAAGCGATAGATGAGAATGCTGAACCTGTCTTAAATGAAGATGGTGAAGTTGAACTCGGGCGTGGTATTGGCGTTCAAGATTGTGTTCTTGTGACACAACAGGTGGGTGCAATGCTTGATGTTCATGATCCAATTTCAGGTGAATATGCTTTGGAAGTGTCTTCGCCGGGTTGGGATCGTCCATTTTTCCAATTGAACCAACTGCCTGCCTACATTGGGCATCAAGTGGCTTTACGATTAATTGCTGCTGTCGAGAACCGTCGTAAATTCCAAGCCAAATTACTGTCTGTAGACTTAGAAAACGAACTGATTCAGGTCGAAGTTGAAGGTAATCATGTGCTTGAAATTGATAGTAATAATATTGATAAAGCAAATTTAATCTATCAAGACTAATATTAACTTAATTTTATAAGAAATCGGTAGGTGACTTATGGGCCGCGAAATTCTTACCGTTGCAGAAACGGTTAGTAATGAAAAAGGTGTTAGTCGTGAAGCGATCTTCCAAGCGTTAGAGCAAGCACTGGTTGCGGCAACGAAGAAAAAGTTTTACGAAGGCACACGTTCAGAAGAAGCTCAACTTCGTGTTGAGATTGATCGTAAAACAGGTGATTACCGTACCTTCCGTCAGTGGACTGTGGTGGCGGATGAAGATCATGAAATGCCAGCATGCCAAGACGCAATTTCTGATGTAGATCCATCACAATGGTCAATTGGTGATGTGCGTGAGTTGGAAGTCGAGTCGATTGAATTCGGTCGTATCGCTGCACAAATCGCAAAACAAGTCATCGTACAAAAGATTCGTGAAGCTGAGCGCGCATTAGTGGCTGATGCTTATGAATCTAAAGTGGGTGAGTTGATTTACGGTGAAGTGAAAAAGCAAACTAAAGATGGCTTTATCATTGATCTCGGCGACAACGCTGAAGCGTATTTAGCGCGTGAAGAAACCATTCATAAAGAAATTTTACGCCCTAAACAGCGTATCAATGCAATCTTGTATAGCGTCAACCGTGAAGGTCGTGGTGCACAATTATTATTGTCCCGTGCGCGTCCTGAGATGTTAATTGCATTGATGAAAAAAGAAATTCCAGAAATTTCTGAAGAAATCATCGAAATTAAAGCAGCTGCTCGTCAACCAGGTGTTCGTGCTAAAATTGCAGTGAAAACCAATGACCATCGTATTGACCCTGTGGGTGCATGTATTGGTATGCGTGGTACACGTATCCAAGCGGTACAACAAGAGTTAAACGGTGAGCGTATTGATGTTGTGGTGTGGTCTGATGATCCAGCACAATATATTGCAAGCGCATTAGAGCCAGCTGATGTATCAGGGATTGTTTTAGATGAAGATGCACGCAGTGCCGATATCATCTTCGCAACCAATGATCAGTTAGCACGTGCGATTGGTTCGCAAGGACAAAATGTTCGTTTAGCATCGGAATTGACGGGTTATAAACTCGACATGATGTTAGAAGAAGAGTATCGTGCTCGTCAGCAAAATGAAGCGCAACAGTATTTAGACATGTTTATTACACGTCTTGATATTGAAGAAGACTTGGCAATGGCTTTAGTCGAAATGGGCTTCACTTCGTTAGAAGAGATTGCATATGTACCAGCTGAAACATTTGACGAAATCGAGCTTGAGGCAGATTTAGTTGAATTGCTTCAAAGTCGTGCGAAAGAAGCTGCTTTAACAGATGCATTGAAACAGCAAGAAAATATTCAAGAGCCAAGTGCAGAACTTCTCGGTATGGAAGGTATGACGACTGAGATTGCGTATGCATTGGCGGCGCGTGGTGTGGTTACTGTTGATGATTTGGCAGACCAAGCAACTGATGATATTTCTGATATCGACGGTTTAGGTCATGACAAAGCGGGTCAGTTAATCATGAAAGCACGTGAATCATGGTTTAACTAGGAGATAATAGATGACGGACAAGTCGATTCAAGAGTTAGCGCTCAGCGTAGAACGTCCTGTAGAGAAACTCCTAGAGCAGGTTCGCGAAGCAGGTCTACCACAGCGTAAAGCAGATGACATTATTACCACTGAACAGCAAGATACTTTGGTCAATCACTTGAAAAAAGTACATGGTCAGGAAAGTGGTAACACAGGAAAGATTGCGTTGAAACGTAAAACAACGAGTACTGCTAAAGTAACAAGTACTTCAGGTAAAGCGAAAAGCATTAATGTTGAAGTTCGCAAGAAACAAGTTTTTGCTAAGCCAAATCCAGAGTTACTTGCTGCAGAAGCAAAAGCGCGTGTAGAAGCTGATGCAAAAGTCCGTGCTGAACAAAAAGTACGTGATGAAGCAGATCAAAAAGCTCGTCACAGCGCTGAACAAAAAGCCAATGCAACTTTAGAAGCGATGCGTGCTGCGCATACTTCTGATAGTTCAGGTCAAGCACCTGCAAAAGCAGCAGTTGTGGTGAAAAAGCGTAATAGCGATAAGGTGATTAAAGCCCCAGTTATTCGTCCAACAGAAACACCAGAACAAAAACGCGCACGTGAAGAGCAAACTGCTCAGTTGAAAGCGACTGAAGAAGCAGTACGTCGTAAGGCGGCTGAAGAAGCACAGCAACGTACACTTGAACAAATGCGTAAAATGGCATCAAAATATTCAAGTGATGATGCGACGACAACCATTCGTGTGATTGATGATTCACCTTTAGCCGCAGGTCTTGTTGGCCAAGCGTATGAAGATTCCTTTAATAAGGAAGACCGTGAAATCAAACGTGGTGGTGCAACAGCAAACCCACGCGCTGGTAAGAAAGGCGGTCGTGGTGGTGATGCACAAGCAGAACAAAGCTTCAGCAAAAGCCACCATAAGCGCGGCTTAAAAACCAGCCAAGCAAATAAACATGGTTTTGAAAAACCAGTTAAAAAGCAAATTTATGATGTTGAGATCGGTGAGAAAATCATTGTTGCTGATCTTGCACAAAAAATGGCAGTTAAAGTTCGTGAAGTAATCAAGACCCTGATGAAAATGGGTGAGCTTGTAACTCAGAACCAAGCCATTGATCAAGATACTGCAGTCCTTGTGGTTGAAGAGCTTGGTCATAACCCTGTTTTAGTTTCAGATACGCAAGCAGAAGATAACTTATTGGTTGCTGCTGAAGAAGCACGTGGTGAGCAAACCACTCGTCCACCAGTGGTAACGATCATGGGTCACGTTGACCATGGTAAAACGTCATTACTGGATCGTATCCGTCGCTCTAAAGTGGCTGCGGGTGAAGCGGGTGGTATTACCCAGCATATCGGTGCTTATCACGTTGAAACTGAGAAAGGAATTATTACTTTCCTAGATACACCGGGACACGCAGCGTTTACCTCTATGCGTGCACGTGGTGCAAAAGCGACTGATATCGTGGTCCTTGTTGTTGCGGCTGATGATGGTGTAATGCCACAAACTGCAGAAGCAATTGACCATGCACGTGCTGCGGGTACGCCAATCATTGTTGCCATCAACAAGATGGACAAAGAGTCGGCTGATGTAGACCGTGTCTTAAATGAATTGACCACGAAAGGGATCGTACCTGAAGAGTGGGGCGGTGATGTGCCAATTGCCAAAGTATCAGCACACTCTGGTGCAGGTATTGACGGTTTACTAGATTTGATCTTGATCCAAGCTGAATTGATGGAGCTTAAAGCTTCAGCAGAAGGCGCGGCGCAAGGTGTGGTCATTGAAGCACGTGTCGACAAAGGTCGTGGTGCGGTGACTTCGATTCTGGTACAAAACGGTACCTTGAACATTGGTGACTTGGTTCTTGCGGGTTCATCTTATGGTCGTGTTCGTGCGATGTCGGATGAAAATGGTCAACGTATTACTTCTGCTGGTCCATCAATTCCAGTTGAAATCTTAGGTTTACCAGAAGCGCCAATGGCGGGTGACGAAGTTCTTGTTGTGAATGATGAGAAGAAAGCGCGTGAAGTTGCTGATGCTCGTGCAGATCGCGAACGTCAAAAGCGTCTTGAGCGTGCAAGCTCGATGCGTCTTGAAAACATCATGGCATCAATGGGCAAGAAAGATGTTCCTACAGTAAACGTGGTACTCAAAACTGACGTACGCGGTACTTTAGAAGCGTTACATGTTGCACTTGATGAGCTTGCAACTGATGAAGTTAAAGTCCGTGTAATTGGTTCTGGTGTCGGTGCGATCACTGAGTCAGATGTGACTTTAGCTGAATCATCAGAAGCAGTATTGTTAGGCTTCAACGTACGTGCAGACAATACTGCACGTCAAAAAGCAGACCAAGATAGTATCGATATTCGTTACTACAGCATCATTTATCAATTGATTGATGATGTTAAAGCGGCAATGAGCGGTAAGCTTGCACCTGAACACCGTGAAACCATCTTGGGTGTTGCGGAAGTGCGTGAAGTGTTCCACTCAAGCAAGTTTGGTGCAGCAGCAGGCTGTATGGTGCTTGAAGGTGTATTACACCGTAACAAACCAATTCGCGTATTACGTGATGACGTGGTTGTGTTCCAAGGCGAGCTTGAATCTCTTCGTCGCTATAAAGAAGTGGTTGAAGAAGTTCGCGCCGGTATGGAATGTGGTCTTGCAGTCAAAGGCTATAAAGACATCAAAGCACAAGATAAGATCGAAGTGTATGATGTTCAATTGATTAAACGGAGTCTTTAATGGCGGGTAGCCAACGCTTAAAGCGCATGGCGGATTCAGTACAACGTGAGTTGTCTGAGCTTATCCGTCAGGAGCTTAAAGATCCACGTCTGGGTGGTCTGGTGACCATCTCAGCCGTGAAAGTCAGTGCTGATATGGGTTATGCCGAAGTTTATGTCACAGTAATGGGGCGTGAACTTGGTGATGATCAAAGTGAAGCTGCGAACAAAGAAACTTTAGATGTATTGAATAAAGCATCTGGCTTCTTGCGCCATGAGTTGAGTCGTCGTATTAAAACTCGCGTGACGCCTCGTTTACGCTTCCACTATGACAAAACCAATGCCTACGGTAATTATATGTTTGGTCTGATTGCTGAAGCTGTGAAGGATTTACCTGAACAAGAGCAAGATGAACAAAAGTAAATGCATATAAAAAAGCCACCTTCGGGTGGCTTTTTTATGCTTTGAATAAAAGAGTTAATCTTTCTTCAATGGATGGCGACGATAACGTTGCCAAGGCAATGGACGATTGAGTGCTTCTGGTACATCACCACTGGTTGAGCGTAAGCGTAAATGAATGGCTGCTTGTGCCATCAAATTTGCTGATACAGGCGCAGTGATAAAGGCAAACAAGGTAATCAGTAATTCAGCAAAACCAAAACGACCATGCATCGCAGCAAAAATCATAGCTGCGATCAGAAAGCTACCGAGGCCCAAGGTACTTGATTTGGTGGGTGCATGCAGGCGCATAAATAAGTCAGGGAGACGGATCATGCCAATCGAACCGATCAGCATGAAGAACGCACCAAACACCACAAAAAATGAAACCACAATCTCAAGAATCAGTTGCATGGTATAGCTCCTTAATCAATTACATGACCTGTAGTGAAGTAACGAGCAAGCGCGGCAGTAGAAACAAAGCCGAGCATTGCAACCAAGAGTGCACCTTCGAATAGATTGGTGCTGACCCAATAAATACCTAAGACCACGATCAGACAGGTGGCATTTAAGAATAAAGTATCGAGTGCCAAGAGTCGATCAATCACTGAAGGGCCTGCAATCAAGCGAATCAAGCACAGAAACATAGAGATGGTAATGGCAATTAAACCAATACCCAATGCATAAGGCAAAATGGTCATTTATTTGCTCCTTCTGTAATCTTGACATCAAAGATTTCGATTAAAGGCCTTTCATAGCGGTTTTTAATGTCTTGAATATCCAGTTCGGTATTGTCTGAGCTGAGTGCATGTACCAGAATATCTCCACGTTCCTGATCGATTCCAGCTGAAACCGTACCTGGTGTGGTGGTGATAATCATCGCGAGTAAAGTATTCACTTGCTCGTGCTCAGTTTCCAACGGAACCCGATACCATTTAGGATGTAATTGATCCATAGGACCAAGTACCATTTTGGCAACACGGAAGTTGGAAATGACAATATCCCAAAGTACCACAAACACCAGTTTAATCGCAGGAAGCCAATGAATATGCGGCGTTCTTGCAATAAATGGACTCACTAAACGAGCAATTGCGACAGCTAAAATCAGTGCCATTAAAATGTCAGTCAGATCCAGACTATGTGCCAGCATTAGCCAGCTCAAGAAAATCAGCACCGACACAAATGGATGTGGGAACCAACGCTCAAGCAAAGATAATTTTTGCATCAGTGATCCTCCATTGGCTTTAACTGTGTGTTATTTGGAATGGTCGGCGCTTCGAGGACTTGCTCCGCAATTTGACGCTGCTTATATTCAGAAATATGTTCGCCTTGTAGGGTTGGCTTGGAAATAATATCTGGAATCAGCAAGGCATTCGGATCTTCAACTTCACCGCCATATTTGGTTTCAGGTAAATAGCTTGGATCATAAGGCTGTACGCTGATCGGGCGACCTTGTGCATCATGTTTCAAAATAGTCTGGTTATAAAGCGCGTGATTCTGAATTTGCTGTGCTGTTGCAAGCGTGTAGTTCTGAATCGGCGCCGCGCAAACCACATAAAGCATTAATACGCCAAGTAAAATATAGATCGCAGTATCATTACGCTTCGGCGCAAGCTCAGGCAGAGCTTGATACTCAGCATAAGCCGCTTCTTTCTGATCTTCTTCCGGTGGGGTTGCACGCCAGAACAAAATAAAGCCAACGCGTGTCATGGCAATGATGCTGAGCAAGCTCACAATCAGAATCACTGCGATGATCCAGCCTTGATAAGGTGTCTCAGCAGTGGCTTGCAAGATGAAGACTTTACCCAAAAATCCGCTGAATGGGGGTAAACCTGCCATCATCAAGGCGATGGTAAAGTAAGTAAAAGCAGCCGCCTTTTCCTGTTTGATTCGTGGTGCAACTTTTAAATGATCTTTAAACGCGCCACGTTGCGAGGTCATCCAGCCACAGAACAAATAGAAAGCTGCTGCGATCAAGGTACTGTGAACTAAATAATATAGTGCTGCGGCCCATGCCTGTGTATTGAACATAGCAATCGAAATTAGCAAAGTACCAATCGATGACAACACCATAAAGCCAACGAAACGGCGCAAGCGTTCAGCGCCAATTGCACCAATCACGCCATAGAAAGAGGTGATTAGACCAATGATCAATAAGCAGTTCTTGAAAATGCTTTGAGCCATGGCATCATCAAACACAGTCCCATTCACACGTAAAATGGCATAAATACCCACTTTGGTCATAATGGTGAAAATTGCAGCGACAGGTGTGCTTGCAACCGCATAGGTCTTCGGCAACCAGAAGCCAACAGGCAACATCGCGGCTTTAATACCAAACACCACAAACAGCAGGAGTCCACCGGCAACGGCAAGCTTGTGCTGATCGCCATCTAAGCTTGATACTAGACGGCCAACATCAGCCATATTCAAGCTACCGACACTGCCGTAAATCATGCCTAGACCAATCAGGAACAGGGCAGAGGCCAGCAAGTTAATGGTGACGTAATGCACGCCAAGCTGGAAACGTGGACGACCTTGACCGTGTAATAACAGTACATAGGAAGCCATCAACAGGATTTCGAAGAAGACGAATAAGTTGAATAAGTCGCCTGTCAGGAATGCACCGGTGATTCCCATGAGTAGGAAATGCACCATGGTATGGAAATAACGCCCACGCGTATCCCAGTTCTCACTGGCATACCAAATCACAGGTACTGCAAGAATATAGGTCAGGACCAACATAAAAGCGGAGAGGCGATCAAGGACTAACACAATCCCAAATGGCGCCGACCATTCACTGAGCTGATAAACCGTAATTTGGCCTGTGTTAGCGATACTCAGATAACTGATTGCCGTGATTAAGCCCAAAACTGCCGAAGCAATACTAATCCCGCGACGCCAAGGTTGACGCCAATCTTGCTTTAAAGAACCTGAACCTGGATTGCCCAATAACACCAGAATAAAACTGGTGAATGCTGGAATTAAGATGCTGATAATTGGAGCGTGAGCGTGCCAGAAACTGTAAAAATCAAACATTATGGCTCATCCTCACGTGGGTCATAAGTCAAGGTGGGTTCTTCTTTCGAGTCGACATGGTCTGTACCAGATTCATAACGACTGCGTAAGGCAAGTTGCACGATAAAGGCAGTGGTGGCAAAACCAATCACAATTGCGGTTAAGACCAGTGCTTGAGGGAGTGGGTCGGTCACTTTGGTGGCCTGAGTCAACACCGCAGGTGCATTGATTTGCAGGCGACCCATGGCAAACAGGAACAAGTTCACGGCATAGCCAATCATGGCTAAACCAAGGACCACTGGAAATGTTCTGGCTCGCAGAATCAAATAAATGCCTGTTGCCGTAAGTAAGCCAATCCCTGACGCGAGTAAAAATTCAATACTAATCATTTTGATTATCTCCACCTGGGATTGGACCAGCCATACTAGAGTGACGCGAGTCTCCGAGTACGGAGATCAACAACATGGCAGCACCCACAACGGTAATGTAGACCCCTGTATCAAATGCGACTGCAGAGGCAAGATGCATTTTTCCAAGCAATGGTGCTTCTACATAGATATGTGCACTGGTGAGGAAGGGACGAGCCCAGAGCCATGCGAGAATACCGGTGAGACCAGCAATGGTTAAACCTGCCCCAATCCATAATTCATAGAGACGACCTGATTTGGCTTTGATCATTTGTTCGGTTTGGTCTTGACCCAATACGATGTACTGAATAATCAGTGCCATTGAGGTGATCAAACCTGCGATAAAGCCACCGCCCGGAAGGTTATGTCCACGCATGAAGATGTAGACACTGACCACCAATGCCAGAGGCAAGATCCATGACGCCGTGATACGGAACATCAGTGGGGAAGGGTTAAAGCGGTAAGTTAAGCCTTGGGTCATGGTGGTTCCATGTGCACGCATACCATCCATCAGACACAGCGCACCAATCGCGGCAATGCCGAGTACGGTAATTTCACCGAAGGTATCGAAACCACGGAAGTCAACCAAGATCACATTGACGACGTTTGAACCACCGCCCAGTGGAATCGCCTGTTGCATAAAGAACCATGAAATTGAATTGTGATCACGGGTTAACAGCAACCAAGCAATCCAACCTATGCCTAAACCACCTGCGATGGCTAGGCTGGCATCTCGCCAGCGACGTGAACGGCTTGATTCGTAAGGTGTGAGTTGTGGAAGTAAAGACAAACTCATCAAGAGTAAAACAGTGGTGACGACATCAACTGTAATCTGAGTCAATGCCAAGTCAGGTGCTGAGAGCGTAACAAACACCATGGTGACGACGAGACCAACTGCACCACTGATCAAGACGGCTTTGATACGTTCATGGTGGAACCACAGCATCATCCAGCACCCAGAGAACAAGGTCAGCCAGAGTACAATGGCCACCCACGGTGCATGCGTGAGTTCACGTGTGCCTGTGGTTAAGCCTTGGTTGAACAGGGGTAAGCCCACCATCACAATGCTGAATAACACAATCCAGAGGATATAGCTTTGCAAAGAACCATTTTCGGTCTTCTGTTTAATCTTGCGACTGGTGAGTAATAAATGTTTCAAGAACAGATCAAACAGGATCTTGCCTTGGAATTTTCCAAGATAAGGATCGAGGTCGATTTTACGAATACGTCCCTCTTTTGCTAGGGTAAAGTAGAAGATCGATCCACCAATTAAAGCAATTAGACTCATGATCAAAGGGGCATTGATACCATGCCAAATCGCGAGATGAACGCCTTCGAATTCAGGCTGTGCCAAACTTGCACGAGTAACACTGTTGACCATTGTTCCTGCCAGTAGAGCAGGGAGGATACCCACTAAAATACATAAGGTAGCTAAAATAATGGCAGGTAGGCGCATGCCTAAATGCGGTTCGTGCGCATCTTTATTGGGTACATGTTTACCAACTGGGCCGTCAAAGAACACCCCATGAACGAGGCGAATTGAATAACTGACTGCGAAAATACCAGCTAGTGTTGCGACGATGGCTGAAATCACCATCACGGGACCCGATAGGTTAGCCAATAACTCAGTAAAGAACATTTCTTTCGAGATAAAGCCATTGGTCAATGGTACACCCGCCATTGAGGCAGCAGTGATCATGGTGAGAGTACCCGTAAATGGAAGCAGTTGCCAAATACCACTGAGCTTGCGTAAATCGCGTGTGCCAGTTTCATGGTCAATAATCCCTGCAATCATGAACAATGCCGCTTTAAAGGTGGCATGGTTGATGATGTGGAAAATTGCGGCAGCCACCGCCAATGGCGAGCCAATACCGAGTAAACATACGATTAAGCCCAAATGACTAATGGTTGAATAAGCCAAAAGCCCTTTCAGGTCTTCTTTGAAAATTGCAAAACCTGCGGCCATACACAGAGTGAATAGACCGACAAAAGTCACGATATTGTGATACAGCGCAGCGCCAATAAAAATAGGAGCTAAACGCGCCAACAAGAAAATCCCTGCTTTGACCATCGTTGCCGAATGTAGGTAGGCGGACACAGGGGTCGGCGCTGCCATCGCATTCGGTAACCAAAAATGGAAGGGGAACTGGGCACTTTTGGTAAATGCACCTAACAAGATCAGCAATAATGCTGGAACAAATAGCGCATGTTGCTGAATGGTATCCTTCATCAACACTAATTCATCAATCTGATAGGTACCGGTGATCTGTCCAATCAGTACAAAGCCACCGAGCATGGCTAAACCACCCATGCCTGTGATGGTGAGAGCCATACGGGCGCCACGTTGCGCTGCCTCGTATTGGCTCCAGTAACCTACCAATAGGAAAGAGGAAATACTGGTCAGCTCCCAGAACACCAATAAGATAATCAGGTTGTTTGAGAGTGAAATTCCCAGCATGGCGGCCATAAACAGCATCAACAGCTGGTAGAGTTTACTGAGAGAATTTTTAGGACTGAGATAGTAATAGGCATAAATATAAATCAGCGTGCCGATACCGCTAATCAGCAGACCAAACAATAAACCTAATGCATCTAGGCGAAAACTCAGATTAATTCCAAGCTGTGGAAGCCAGTCCCAGCTTTGTTGCAGGGTATTACCCTGAAGAACCGTTTCTGCCTGAGTTAAAAGTAAAATAAAACAACTAAGGCTGATGCCAATCGCCCCAAGTGCCGTCACGCCACGCGAAATACGCTGTAATTGTGAGACAAGGGTGGTGCCGAGTATGAGCGGTAATAAGATAATAATCGGTAGCACACTGGTATCCATGTCGATGATTTAGGTCGAAGACCTAAGGGGTGAATTTTCTTTCAAGACTTACAGGCACTCAAAGAGAATACCAAAAACTTTAAATCTTGAAGCCCAATCAAGTTAACGGAGGCAGCAAGTTGTATTGCACAACTTGAAAATAAAAAATGCGATTTATTTTACTATAAAATAGCAGCAAAAATCTGATGTTATTACATGAAACAAACAACATCATTTGATTGAAAACATTTCAATTTCTGTTTTTTGATACGGCTTTATAGCGGTGTTTCTTGTGGTGTATCATCTATTTTAAGTAGGTTGAGTAAATTGCTCTTTTCTTGCTCGTTTAAGTCTTGAATTTGCTGGAACAAATCATCGACTTTGCTGGTCAATGAATCGGCTTGTAGTAAGGTTTGGGTTTGAACAGTGGGCGCTGTTTCGGTCTGGCTAAGTCCGTGATATAAGTTTGAAAGTTGTTGTTGTGATGCTTCTAGATTAAGTTGATACACCCCAGTTTGGTCGAGTTTTAAACATTGGTAATGTAAGGCATGCTCAAGCAAGGCATCTCGATTGCCTGTGACGATAATTTGTAGACATGGGAAAGCCTGATGTAAGCGTTCCAGAATTTCTGCACAGTTATTTTGATCGAGTTGATGGTCAATGTGATCAATCATCAAAATCCCTTCACCTTCTAAGCAAGGATTAAAACAGTGTTGATTCAGTAAGCAAAGCCGACGGCTAACATCCCCAACCAGTGCTATCCAAGTTTTGAGTGAGGCGGACAGCTGTTGAAAAGGAATCAACTGATCGTGATAGCGCACCATCAATTGTAGTTTTGGCACATATTGAATATAAAGATCACTTAATTCAGGAAAAACCGTGTGCAAGCTGTTTTTCAAGGCATAAAGATTGGGTGCAGAGAGTTGCTTTGGATGATTAATCAGTTCTTGTTGTAATTCTTGCAATATTTCAGATTGATTTTGCTGATTAAAATCGTTGCCCATTAGGCGCCTAACGATATGTGCTGAATGTGCATTTTCGACATCGCTAATCTCGCGTAGCCACTCAAAAAAACGCGTAAAGGTGGTATAGGGGATGGCGGTCAAATCGTAGGCCGAGATTTCTTGCAGGGTTCCAGGGGTATTTTTGCTTTGTAAATTGACGTCTTGCACGAAGCGTTCAGCAGGATAGTAGGCGATCAAAGGCAAGCCGAATAATGGGTCTTGTAGCCCCGTCTTTTGATATAGGGTCACCATTTGATCGAGTTGTTGGGTCTCCACTTGGCTAATACCAACCCCTTGACTATTAAATGTTTTATAAAGCTTCCATGCGCAACTTTGGGTGTCGGTCTGCTGAGCGGAGCTACTTTCGGTGAGTGTCCCTGCAAGTTCATTACTCATACGGACTTGAATTTGAATTTTGGCTTGCAGGCGATTCAGCATAATATCTTGATCGGCAATCACCACGCCTGCAGTACGAATATCTTTATAGCGTGCAGAAAACCAAGTCAGGCTCTGGTAGATATTTTTTAAAATGCTGCTTTTGCCTGTGGCTTGGTCGCCAAGGATCAAGGTGATGGGGCGTTGTTCGGGATCAAATTTGAGATTTAAATCCCGAAACATGCCAATGTGTTTGAATTGAACCGATTCAAGTTGCATGAGCTGACCTCAATCAAGAGCGCTTTAACCTGCGGACTGACGAAGACTTGAGGGAGCGCACCGTTTTAATTGTTGTATTAAGTCATATAAATGGTGAATATTTAAACTTACTTTAGCACGCGTGCAGGCCACGTAAAGTAATCTTAGCTCTTCATCTGTAATTTTATGTTCTAGCCCATTTATTTTAAATTGGTAATCATCTTCGATATGCACCCGATTCCATTCCAGACCTTTGGCTTTATGCGCGGTTGAAATCACATAATCTGCGTGTTCAATCGGGGTGATTTTCGCCAGTGCTTTTTTCAAAGGATCGGTACCATGATCATCAACTAGTTTGACCAAGGGTTTGATGTCACTACCATCATTGGTTTCACAATATTCATGGACATCATGCCAAGAGTTAAACCAAGCCAGTTCTGGCACATCGGTAATGCGTTTGCCTTGTTTGAGTAAACTGGCGGCATCGACAAAGCGGCTGAGTTTTTGGTGATCGGCTTGCAGACTGACCTTATCGCCATGCACTAAACCAGAGAGCAGTAACTCCATCGCACGTGCATTGGTTCGACATAGGATTGCATCGCGCATTTTGGTATGCGGTTTGTTGACCACGCTGGATTTTTGGTTTGGATTACCCAGCAGAGGCACCGTTTCATTCAATGCACCGAGTAAACTGTTGGCAACATCGGCAATCGCTTCACCAAAACGGAAAGAGGTGGTTAAGCGACTTTCAGGCAGTGGCATTTGCTGCATGGCATTGATGGCACCACGCCATGCATAAATTTGCTGATGTGCATCACCGACATAAATCACTTGGGTACTTTTTTGACGCAATAAAATACCCAGCATCAATGGATCGGCATCTTGCGCCTCATCAAATAGTACATAGTCGGCAGGGATATTCGGTTCAGATAAGGCCCAAAGTTTAAGGTAAATATCATGGCCGATACCCGCTTGATGATTCGGATCAATCGACTCTAGCCAACGTCGTTCTACCGCAGGGTAGAGATGTTGTTGTAAGGATTCAATATCGTCTAGATGCAACCAACTGGGTGCCTGAATATGACGAGGGGCTGGGTATTGTGAACTGGTTGAACAGAAATAGCTGACTGCATTGGCAACCAGACTGGCCAAGCGACTTGGCATCAACACATATTTTTCATAACGCCCGCCCATGAGACGACGGAGTGTAATCGGTTCTAGTCGATATTCTTTGGCAATAAAGCTGGGGCTAAGACGCGGTAAACGTAATTTATCGGTTACGCCACGTGGCGCACTGCGAAAAGCGAGTGAGTGAAAGGTACGACAGTTCACATTGCCATGAAACTTGTTCTGAGCTTCGGCAGCAATCGCTTTGTTAAATGCCAAGTACATACCCCGCCGTTCTGGCATGGCATCACTGATCATTTGCAAGGTTGTGGTTTTACCTGTGCCAGCATAGGCAATCACTTTAAAGGATTGACCGAGACGAGCATTGTCTATGGCAATGGCTTGCTCATAGGTGGCTTTGGGTTTTTCTATATTTGACACAGGCTCTGATTACGCTTCTTGACTACGGTTGGCTTTTTCAACTAAACCCGATAAACCTTGGCGACGAGCGAGCTCATCGAGCACCACTTGCGGGTCAAGATCGAAATAACCCAACATTACAATGCTGTGGAACCATAGATCAGCCACTTCATAAATCAGGTCGTGTTTATTTTCCAGTGAAGCAAGCACGGCATAATCTTTCGCAGCGATGATAGTTTCGACACTTTCTTCGCCGACTTTTTCTAAAATTTTATTGATGCCTTTTTTATACAGGCTGGCAATATAAGAGCTATCCGCTTCCGCAGTCTTACGCTGTTGCATTAAACGGCCTAAATAGTCCAGCACATCCACTTGCTCCGTTTGGCCATGATCGTGTGCTTCAACTTTGGCAGATGCACCATAAATAGCGGTTGGATCTTTCAGTTGGGCATCAACAATTTCCCAACCTTGTGGAGTGAGTTTGCGGTAGAAGCAAGACTCGCGTCCCGTATGGCAGGCAATGCCACCATGTTGTTCAATCTGCAAAATAATCACGTCGGCATCGCAATCGAGACGAATTTCGTGCACAGTTTGAAAATGCCCTGACTCTTCGCCTTTATGCCAGAGTTTTTGACGCGAGCGTGAGTAATACACGGCCTGATTTTTTTCAGCCGTCAGTTGTAAAGCCTCACGATTCATCCACGCAACCATTAACACTCGACCAGTTTGATGATGTTGTGCAATGGCAGGAACAAGACCATTGGAATCAAATTTAACTTCATCTAACCAGTTTGACATGAGTGAAAATCCATTGAGTGGAAAGCCGTTAGTGTAGCGTTTGTGACATGGGTTGGCTATGCTTGTTGGGTAAAAAATGATTTAGGGGTTGGGTTGAATATACGTTCCGATCAAATTGGTATTTTCTATTTTTAAAAAGGGCAATGCCCAAGCAACGATGAGTAGTGTCCCACTAGAATAACTTGACCAATACCACGCATCAATCAGGAAATAGATAGCAGTGATAGAGACCCAAATATTTAAACTGCGAGCTAAATATTTTTGATGAATCAATAACAGCAATAAGAAAGGGAGACTATCCCATAAGATCATCCATGGAAATTGAGGACTAATAATCAATCTTCCTATTGTTGATTTGGGATTGACTTGCCAATCAATAAAATGATGGTGAAAATTTAGAAAACAAAACAGGTTAACTAGGCTAGGGAGTAAGAACCAGCATCCTTTTCGAATCGCCTTGCCTTTATTCTGTCGATATAAAGCCCTTAGAAAACTAAATTTCATGTTTTAACCTTATTTTTATTGATGAATTTATATTTTTAAGTATCGAGATAGTTCGAAATTTCAATCAAGTTTTGATCAGGGTCCCGTAAATAGACCGATAAAATTTTACCCATTGCGCCTGTTCTTTCGATTGGACCTTCAACGATGTCAATGTTCTGCGTTTGAAGATGGGCAATAACCTGATCTAATGGGGTTTCGGCAATAAAACATAAATCTGCTGAACCCGCTGTTGGCTGTAGAGCTTTGGGTTCAAACTCTTTACCGACTTGATGCAGGTTAATTTTTTGAGTGCCAAATTGCAGCGCTTTACGGTTTTCAGCAAAAGTAATCACTTCAAAATTTAGGGCCGATTGATAAAACCGACAGGTGATTTCAATATCGGCGACAGTTAACACCAAATGATCTAAATGACGAATTTTCATATTTAATGTAGCTCTTTTTAATATTATTCATATTCAGGTAAAGATTTCGCTTTGCTATCAAATGTATGATCTTTTTCAGCATATTGCGCCACCTGTTGATAATCAAGTTGCTGAAACAGACCTGTTTTTAGACCTGAAATAGTGATTGCCATTTCTTTACGGAAATAGGGAATTTGATACATCCATGGAAAGGTCAGGTCACGTATACCACCCGCCCACCAGTGATTGGATTGATACAGTGGTGTGAGTAAACGACTGAGGAACTGATAGAACTGAGTCGAAGAACGACGCTGTTGATGATAATGTTGCCATAACATGATCCAGTCAATCTGCTGGTTTTTTTGTGCGATTTGCACTGACTGTGAAAAGGCCCAAGCATCCAACAAGGCCATATTGGCCCCTTGTCCCAACTGTGGACTCATGGCATGAGCAGCATCACCGATCACCCCGATTCGTCCTTGTCCAAACTGAGACATCACCACATCCCGATATTGCGCAGATAACCATTGTGGTTGATGTTGTTGATTCGACAACAGTTGTTTGAGCCATTCTGCCACATCAGGCCAGCGATCTGACACTTGCTTTAACCATTGCTGTGTTGCTGATTCATCTTTTAAGAATGATTGTAGTTGTGAGCTTGGTAAGCTCCAGAACACACTCGACAGCCGTTGCTGAGGTGCTGTCGGTATAGCACCCGTAGGCAACACACCCATCATGATTTTGGAACGATCATAAAACTGATGCAAAATTTCAGGATCGAGTGTTGGACATTCAGGCACAATACTCCATGCCGCACCCCATGGATAAGCCTGATCGACTTTCACCCATGCTTGAGGGCGGAGTTGACTGCGCGCGCCATTGGCAATCAAAACGGCATCGAAACTTGCATCAAACTTGTGTTGTTGATCAGTACCAAAGAGCCGAACTTCATTTTGCTGTTCTTGAATGCGTTCAATACTATGACCCATCCGCCATGTCACTTGATTGGCATATTCAGCCAGTTTTTGAACGAGCACATGGCATAAGGTGGCCCGATGAATACCGAGGCCATAGAGATTGCTGCCTGCTTGATGATAGTGACTATTCACCAGTAGACGTTTATTGGGAAGTTGACCTTCTAATCCTGTGACTTTGGCACCCAACTTTAAAGCATGTTCAAGTACACCGAGATGTTCAAATACGGCTAAGCCGGCAGGCTGTAACAACAGACCTGCACCGACAGGGGAGAGTTGATCTGCTTGTTCAAAAATAGTGACACGCTTGCCTGCACGTGCAAGCAGGATTGCAGTTGCTAATCCTGCTGTGCCAGCGCCAACAATGGCGAAATGAGGTGTTTTCATTCTTTGTTCTTTTAAGGCGTTTATAAGATCAGTCAGCTCTGATCTTAACTGATCTCAGGGATTTTTTTAAATGAAATTTATCCTGCGATAAGGCCCATGATAATCCAACGCAGATCGGATTATTTCAATTCATCTTTACCCGTGGTCATCTTGATTAGAGTCCGATCTTTTTTAATATGGTGATGATACAGTGCCGCACCTGCATGCCCTAAAATCAGGATCCAGATCAGCCATTTTCCAAGAATCTGCTTATGAATGAAATCAATCGGTTTCTCGAACTGTTCAAAACTTAGCCCCATACCTTGTGCTACCCAGCTCTGGAACAGGGCAGTATGTTCAAATTTTGGAATTTCAAACAAGAACAAAAACTCAGTATTGACGCCTGTGCCTAAGTAGCCTGTGAGCGGGGCAATGATCATGATGGCATACAGGGCAAAATGTCCTGCATGTGCCGCAAAGTTTGCTAAGGGGCTGGCAGGTTCTAATCGCGGCTGTGGATTGCTCAAACGCCAGATAATGCGCAGGCTAATCATCACGGCAATGCTAATCCCGACGGAAAGATGAAGTTGTAAAGCTGTCCAGTTCTCAGGTGTGCCTTTTTCGGTAAACCATTGGCGATAATAAACGCTGCAATAGGCGAGTAGAAAAAGTAAGGCGGTTGTCCAATGTAGCCATTTTGCAATCGAGCCATAGTTATGGATGCTATTTTTTAAACTCACGCTTCTCTTCCTTTAAAATCTGTGTTGATGCACCTTAATATCGAGCCGATGATCGTCTATCTATGCAAGGATGAAAAGTCTTTGTGGAAAGATGGCCTGATGTAGAGGTAAGTCTTGCCTAAAATGTATGTATTGGTTGAGATTCCAGAATGTGTCTGAGTATTTAAAGTTAAAATTTTCAGTTGCATAAAAGCAAAGGCCGTATCGATGAATACGGCCTTTGCTGTGTGTAGGGGCTTATTTGGCGATACGCCACAATGCAATCAAACTACTCAGCACAATCAGAATGACTGAGATAAACCATGGGCTAATAATCGCAATGGTCAACAAAATCAGCATCGTGCTACCAAACATCCAGCTACGACGCTGTTGTTGTTGCATTTGCAAACGCATTTGTTGAATTTCACGTAACTGTTTGTCGTGCCAAGCCGATTGATTTTTTAAGCCATTTAAGCTATCAATCAATAGGCTTGGAATATCTTGAGCACCAAGTAATAAGTCAGGAATTTGTTGTCCTAGTTCTTTGACGTTCTTGACGGGATTCATATTGGCTTTGACCCATTCGGTTAGAATCGGTTTTGCCAGTTTCCAGATATCCAGTTGCGGATAAAGATCGGTACCGAGGCCTTCCACATGTACCAGTGTTTTGAGCAACAACATGAGTTGCGGTGGAATTTCCAAATGGAAGCGACGGGCAATATCCATCACTTGAATCAAAATGCCTGCGAAATCAAGTTGATCCATTGGTTTGGAAACCATCGGGCCAACAGTACGGCGCATTTCACGGGATAGAGCATCTTGATCTGTGCCCGGTGGAATCCAGCCGGCTTGATGCACAATCTGAATCAGTTGCATAAAGTTGCTGTTCATTACCGCAAGCAGCATACGTGCAACTGTCATTTGGTCATGCTTAGACAATTCACCCATGATGGCGCAGTCCAAGGCAATAAAGCGTGGATTGCTTGGATTAATGGTCTCGACAAAGACATTGCCTGGATGCATATCGGCATGGAAGAAGTTGTCACGGAACACTTGGGTGAAGAAGATGGTTAAACCCTTTTCAGCCAGATCCGCACGATCCATACCTAAACGATCAAAAGTGGCCGTATCAGAAATAGGGACCCCAGTAATACGCTCAGCCACCATCACATCTTTACTGTCCATATAGACTTCAGGCACATACATCATGCTTGAACCCGTAAAGTAATGGCGCATACGGCGGGTATTATCCGCTTCTAGGCTGAGATCAAGTTCATTTAAAATGATTTGACGATAGTCTTGAATAATTTCAGTCAGGTGTAATGCACGCGCTGCTTCTAAACGATTCTCTAGCCAATCCCCTAGCCACGCCAAGATTTCAAAATCTTGCAAAATTTGACTGCGAATATCGGGACGAGTGACTTTTACCACCACTTCACGGCCATCATGCAAAGCGGCGGTATGTACTTGGGCAATTGAAGCCGCGGCAAGTGGTTGCTCATCAAAACGAGAAAATAGGGTTGCTACATCTGCTTTTAATGATTCCTGAATGCGCTGTTTTGCAAGTTGGGTGTCATAGGGTTTGACGCGATCTTGCAGTAACACCAGTTGTGTTAAGACTTCTGGTGGAATCAAGTCACGACGTGTAGACAGTAATTGTCCCAGCTTAATCGCTAACGGTCCCATATCCTCTAAAGCTTCTTTCAGCTTTAGCGGATTTTTCTTCTCACGACTTGACCAAGCCGCAGGATGCATTTTAATGATATTCAATGCATGGCGTGCTTTTACTGGTAGTTCTTCCGCAGGGAACAAGGTGTCAAGGCGATAGTGTGCTGCAATACGCCAGAGTTCGAGTAACCGTGTAACATGCGGAATCATATAAAGTCTTACCTAGTCTTGTGTGGATTGTGCTGATGGGGCGAGTTGAGCCTGTAACTGTTGAAGCTTGGCTTCCAAACGGTCTACTTCTTGGTTGAGTTGACGCGTCTCTCGATTGAGATCATCCATTTGCCAACGCGGGGCAAATAAACCGCTATCTTCTTTTAAGGCATCTTCAACAAAAAATAAATGGCTTTGTAGTGAACGTTTCAGTTGCGTTGGCGCAAGCTGAATTTTGCCAAGCTCATGTGCCAGCTGTGGGCCAATCCAAGGCGATAAATGCGCTGCTAGATCAGGCTCAGCTTGTTGCATAATTCTTTGAATATCTTGCAATAAATGATAGTCACCTTGCAGTGGGATATTCCCAATCTGATCCATGTCACTGAGCAATAATTTAACCAGCTCAACGCCATTTTCAACATGGAGTGTTGCGGTTGCATCCGTGATTTTAGTTTGGGAATCAAATGGGCGCTGTTCAAAGAGAGAAGGGCTTTGACTTTGTCCAGTCACGGTTGGTTCGAGACGAACTCTATTTTCATCAAAAAACACATCAACTGAGAGTTGTGGGCTGTCGATCACAACACGTAATAATTGACCCTGTAATTGATTGAGCTGAATGCGAGTAATCGCATCCAAATCAATCACATGATGAATGATACGTTCGACTGCACCGAGTGCTAAAATCGACCACATATCTTAAGCCTTAAAGTTTGAATCCACGGTGAATGGCCACAATACCACCGGTTAAGTTGTGGTAATCACAGCTTTGGAAGCCCGCATTTTCCATCATACCTTTGAGGGTACGTTGGTCTGGATGCATACGAATCGATTCAGCAAGATATTTATAGCTTTCCGAATCATTGGCAACCAATTTACCCATGATCGGCAATGCCGTGAATGAATAAAGGTCATATAGTTTTGAGAATGGCTCAAATACTGGCTTAGAAAATTCAAGAATCAGTAAACGACCGCCTGGCTTAAGCACACGATACATCGCTTGGAGTGCCGCATCTTTATCGGTCACATTACGTAAACCAAAACTGATGGTGACTAAGTCAAAACTATTATCAGCAAATGGCTCTAAGGTTTCAGCATTGGCCAACACGAAATCGACATTGGTGCAGCCTGCATCAATCAGACGATCACGACCGACATTCAACATAGATTCGTTGATGTCTGAAAGAACCACATGTCCTTGAGGACCGACTTCACGGCTAAATACTTTAGCAAGGTCACCTGTACCACCTGCAATATCAAGTACATGTTGACCACGACGAACGCCTGACATATTGATCGCAAAACGTTTCCAGAGACGGTGAATACCAAATGACATCAAGTCATTCATGATGTCGTATTTGCTGGCAACCGAGTGGAACACTTCTGCAACTTTCTGTGCTTTATCATCACTGCTGACGGTTTGATAGCCGAAGTGAGTGGTTTCGCCCACGTTACCTGTATTGGCACCACGAGGCAGGTTGTATTTTGGAATCGCGCCTGTTGGAGCAGAAGCGTGGCCCTGTTGTAATGATTGTTGTTGACCTTGAGGCGCGCCTTGCGGAAGCGGTGAGCTAAGGAAAGGGCTGACTTTGTCTGAACTTGGGTTTTGCTCAACGTCTGGGGTAGGCTGTTGGTTTTCGTTAGACATAGTTTTCTCCTAAACTTTCGCTCTAGCGGCACGAATCAGCAAGCATGATGACAGATTTTGTATTTTTTAACAGGCTTTCGCCTGCAATTGTTATGAATAATATACAGAAAGTCACTTTCTCAAAAGTGTTTTTAATCGATGTGCTGAATTGCAAAAATATATAGCCCTGAGTGGCTTGAAAGTCACTCAGGAATTTACAGTTGTCTTAGTTGCGGAAAGGATCGGGATGGCCAGCATGGACCTTTTCAATAATTTCCCGCTCTTTTTCGGTAAAGGTTTGAATAAAGGTAGCCGCAGATTTCATTGGCTTCATTGCCGCAAAGCCTTCTTGAATAAATTGATACATTTGTTCGAATTGATATTTATGTGCAATCCCTTTACACATTTTAAAAGCAGCAAACATCATGGTAGAACGCATATATTTGTCGAGCGTTAGGCCTAACTCATCTAGCAGTTGTAACTGTTCATAACGTGCATCGCCTTGATCAAGCTTGATCAGGGTTTGACGCATAATCTCATCGGTTAGCGGTGTTTCGAGTGGATAGTCTTCTAGCAGTTGAATCGCGACCTGTTCATCCAATTGAGTGGCTAAGACTGCTAGGCTGACGGATTTTGTTCCTGTCTTAATCGCATTTTCTGGAAGCAGACTTTCCGCTTTGTGCGCATATTTCAGCAGACGTTCAATTTGTTGTGCCATCGCATCAAAATCTGGGCCACCATATAAGCGATTTAAGAAATATGCGGCCATCAGCTGATTGTTAGGTTGCGCAAAAAACTCAGCATGGGTTTGTGCAATACGTTGTTTCATCCATGCTTGTACTTCATGCAAGCGCTGTGCAATCGCTGGATTCTGATGGTAACTCAAAGTTTGATATTGTAATAAAAGCTGATCAAAGGCCGCGAGTTTTGACATGTTCGAACTCAAAGAAAAATAAAATCATAAAAGCATAGGCTGCATCATAACGGAGAACCATGACAGCATAAACTCTAAATGGATAATAATTGGTCACTATGACTGTATCGCTCAAGCGATCTACAGAAATTGTACACGGGTTTTTCTGCGATGAAAGCAGTTTTGACTATACTGATTTTAATATAAAGAATGAGCCACTTAGAGCAGCAAATGAGTAAACAACAACCCATATTTGAATTACGAGATGAAAATGAGCTTTCATTAGAACTGATTGAAGCACAATATGCATTAAAACAAAGTCGCGATAAGAAAAACGCCAAAAGTGTATTGGTGCTGGTCAGTGGGATTGAACTGGCAGGCAAGGGCGAAGCGGTTAAACAGTTACGTGAGTGGTTAGACCCCCGTTATTTAAGGGTCAAGGCGGATGCTCCGCAACTGCTCTGTAATAATCAAACTTTCTGGCAGTCCTATACCCGTTTTATTCCTGCAGAAGGGCAAATTGTGGTGATGTTTGGCAACTGGTATAGCGATCTGTTAACCACCGCGATGCATGTGTCCAAACCTTTGGATGAAAACCTGTTTGATGCTTATGTGGAGCAGATGCGCGCATTTGAACATGATCTGCAAAATAACCATGTTCATATTGTTAAAGTCTGGTTTGATTTATCTTGGAAATCGTTGCAAAAGCGTTTGGATCAGATTGATGCCTCTGAGCAGCGTTGGCATAAGTTACATGGTTTAGATTGGCGAAATAAAAAACAGTACGATACCTTGCAAGGCTTGAGCCAACGTTTTACCGACGACTGGTATATTGTGGATGGCGAAGATGAAAAACACCGTGATCAATGTTTTGCACAATATCTATTACAGACATTGCAAGAGCTACCTGAGCATCAAACCAAAGTTACACAGAAATGGCAGCAGGCCAAAATACCTCAAGCGCTGCTTGAACCAGAGAAAGCCAGCCTAGAAAAGCAAGACTATAAGGATGAGTTAAGTAAGCTGACCAAGAAAGTGGCCGATACCTTACGCTATGATGAGCGTAAAGTGGTGATCGCCTTTGAAGGCATGGATGCGGCGGGTAAAGGTGGCGCGATTAAGCGCATCGTGAAAAAACTTGACCCAAGAGAGTATGAGATTCATACCATTGCAGCACCTGAGCGTTATGAATTACGCCGTCCTTATTTGTGGCGTTTCTGGAGCAAGCTCAATGATGGTGGCAAGATTACCATTTTTGATCGGACTTGGTATGGTCGAGTGCTGGTTGAGCGGATTGAAGGTTTTGCTTCAACGGTTGAATGGCAACGTGCGTATAGCGAAATCAATCGTTTTGAAGAAAATCTGATTGATAGCCAAACTGTGATTGTGAAAATTTGGTTGGCAATTAGCAAGGATGAACAAGCGCTACGTTTTAAAGCACGGGAACAAACGCCACATAAGCGTTTTAAGATTACTGAAGAAGATTGGCGTAACCGTGATAAATGGGGTGATTATCTCAATGCTGCTGCGGATATGTTTAAACGCACAGATACCGATTATGCACCGTGGTATGTGATTGCAACGGATGATAAATATTCAGCACGAATTGAAGTCTTAAAAGCGATTTTAAAACAATTGAAGGCGGATTAATCCGCCTTCAATTGCTGGTCATATGTATTAAGTGTTATTTGCCAATTGTGGTGCTGTACTACGCTGTTGGCGGAAAACAATTAAGATGGCAATGAAGCTGGTGATGGCGGCAAACATCAGCCAGAAGGCGGGCATACTTTTATTGCCTGATGTTTGTACCAAGAAAGTGGCAATCATTGGGGTCAGCCCACCAAAAATAGAGGTGGCGAAGCTATAGGCAACCGAGAATCCTGCAATTCGTACTGAACTTGGCATCATTTCGGCCAGCGAAACCACCAAAGCACCATTATAGAAGCTATAGAGCAGTGAGAACCACAATAACACCATCAACATATGGGATAGGCTAATGGTATGGGTCAGCCATGTGAGCAGTGGATAAGCACTGATAAAAATCAATACAGTCGTGGCGATCAATAGCGGTTTACGTCCAAATTTATCCGAGAGATGCCCACCAATCGGTAACAAAATAAAGTTGCTCAGCCCGACCATAATGGTGGCAATTAAACTTTCGCTACGGCTTAAATTTAGAACCTCTTTGCCATAGGTTGGGGTATACACTGTAATGAAGTAAAACATGGTCGTGGTGGTGGCAACCATACATACGCCAGCCAATACAATTTTCCAGTTTGCTGCTAAGGTGGTCAGAATCTGTCGTGTGGTTGGATGTTCTTTGCGTGAGGCGAAGGCTTCTGTTTCAGCCAGTGATTTACGCAACCAGAAAATAAAGGGAATGATGGCACAGCCGATAAAAAATGGAATCCGCCATGCCCAAGCATCAACTTGAGCTTTGGTAAACACTACACTGACGATATAACCCAATACGGCTGCAAAAATGACGGCAACTTGCTGACTGGCCGATTGCCAACTGGTAATAAAACCACGGTTATGTGGCTCTGCAATTTCAGCTAAATAAACAGATACACCGCCCAGCTCAACTCCTGCGGAAAAGCCTTGGGCCAAACGACCCACGAAAATCAGCACGGTTGCGGCAAATCCAATACTGGCATAACTGGGCGTGAAGGCAATAATTAATGAACCGAAGGCCATAATGCTCAGGGTTACCATCAGACCACGACGACGACCGATGCGATCGACATAAGGCCCAAGTACCAAGGCACCGATTGGCCGCATCAGAAAACTGACAGCAAATACGAGGAAGGTTTTCATCAGTGCGGCATAGCTGCTGTCTGAATGGAAAAAGGTTTCACCTATGGCTTGTGCATAGAGTCCGAACAGAAAGAAGTCGTATTGTTCAAGGAAGTTCCCGCTGGTCACGTTAAAAATTGAACGGACCCGAGAAGGAGATTGGCTAGTTTGCACAACGACGCTCCATCATCTATTTATCATCGAGATGTGGAGATTAAAAATACAATCTTGATTGAAACTTAAAAAATTAAGTGAATATTAACGTGTTTGTGTGGTTTTTTTATTGATCTGTTACATCACTGTAAACACCAACATCTTACAGTGATGTGCAGAGGCGGTCTAAATTGTATCAAGCCACAATGGTACTGCGACTTTTTTGCTGAATACGTTTGGCAAGGTTATAGCAATCTTGCACATGTGCTTCAGTGATTTTACGCATCATGAAATAACCAAGGCTGGCTGCGACAATTTGTCCGCCCAAGGGGATAAACTTGGTTACTTGCTTGGTGGCAATTTTCGTGAAAAAGCCATTAAAAGAGGCTTTCATTGCGGTACGTGCCACCACAAAACCCGAGAACTCAAAGCCACGTTTACGTAACTCGTCCCAATGAATTTTTTTGGTTTCAGGATCATAGACACTGATATGCTCAGGGGCGAGACCAAAACGTGCATTAATGTAGGGAATCACTTGTGTCAGCATACCCAAGTCCACTACAACATCAAAAAATGGAATTGGTACAATCGCTGCACCCGCTGACCAATAGGCTCGCTTTTTGGCGAGTTCCAGACACTCTTCACGGATCTGATCCAAGTTTAAACTTGGATCAATCGAATCAGGAATTTTTTCAATTTTCATAAAGTTATACCTAAAGTCTATTCCTTGATAGTACATTCAATCGCATGCAATGGTGAATTTCAAAACAATTTTTTTATTTCCTTGTGTGTTTAGCGTGACATAGTGATTTGAAGTTGTATAGTGATGAATATGTACGATTTTGTGCAACTAAATGATCGTTTTGTGATGAGGTTATATTAACGCATGGGGATTCATGTTATTCAAAGTCAACGCCTTGAAGTGTTATTACAAGGTGTGATGGCATCAATTACCCAACCGAGTACGACACCCTTTCAGGTGTTTAAAACCCAGCATTTTATTGTTCCCAGTCCTGCCCAAGAACAATGGCTCACACAAAAAATTGCTGAACAACAAGGCATGACCGCCAACTATCAATTTCATCAGCGCATCCGTGGTTTTCAGTGGTATGCCTACCAACAAGTATTAGACAATAAAGAACAAGTGCGTAAAGCCAATATTCCGCGTTTGATTTTAAAGTGGCGTATTCATCAAGCCTTACAGCCTTTTATTCAATCTGAACAGAATAGCCTTGCACAAGAGCACCCTTTATATTCGATTGTGCAACGGATTTATGCCAGTGCCGATCAGTTGCAGCAAGGTACGGAAAAACAACTTAAAAAACAAAGTATGTTGTATTGGGTGGCGGAACAGGTTTCACAACTGTTTAATAACTACATGATTTATCGCGGTCATTGTCAACGCGGCTGCCAAAGCAATTGTACTTGTGCGGGGAATTGGCTATCGACTTGGGGACAGAATAAAGCCTTAAATATCGAACAACTGATTGCGCATACGGATCAACAAACTTCAGCCTTTAGCTTACAGCAAACTGAACAGTTGGAAGCATGGCAGCGTTGGTTGTGGCAACACTATTTTCACGATGATTTTGTTGAAATACAAAGCATTGATGCTGATTTCTGGCAGCTTCTAGATAATCAGCAGACACGATCTCGAGCTTTGGCACTACTGCCGAATCAGGTGATTGTATTTACGATTCTAGATTTACCACCGAGCCAACTGCAATTTTTACGTCGTTTGGGACAGTATCTAGATGTGGTGATTCTGCACTATAACCCATCGCAGGAATATTGGGCCGACAGTGTCGATCCACTCTGGAAAAAGCGTTATGACCTCGGCGTGAAAGAGCGCTATATCGCCAAACATCCCCATGCCAGTGATGCAGACATTGCCGCATTCTTTGACAGTTTTAGTCTGGGTTTTAATGCCTTAAATCGAGAATCTCGACATCCCTTACTGACCCGCTTGGGTAAGCAAGCGCGGGACCACTTTTCGCTGTTGTCGCAACTGGCGACAGGAGAAGAGGGTAAATGGGTGGATGCGTTTGAGGATTATTTCCCTGAAACGTTACTCGGTAAAATTCAGTCGGACATTTTCTATTTGGCAGAACCTCAGCCCCAGCAATATGAACTTGCACCTGAGGATGAATCCATTCAGATCCATGTTTGCCACTCTAGTGTGCGGCAACTCGAAGTCTTAAAAGAACAGTTACTGCATTGGCTGTCTCAAGCAGATAGCAGTCCACGTCGTCCGAGTGATGTGCTGATTTTGACTCCGAACCTAGCTGAACTTGAGCCGTTGATTCGTAGTGTTTTTCCTGCGCTGGCCCATGAGCATGAGGTGTTCTTGCCTGTAAAAATTGCAGGGGTGGCGCAGCTAGATGCGTTAAATGCATGGCGTGCTGTACTTGGACGCTTGCAATTGACACAAGGTCGTTTTACGCAGGATGACTTTGCTGATTGGCTCAATCTGTCTGCGACGCAACAACGTTATGGGCTGGATTATACGCAGGCACAACGGATTCTGAATTTACTCGACGATGCTGGCTTTAAACGTGGTTTGGATGCTGAGCATTTAAAACAAACGCTCAGTGATGATGATCAAGACTATCGTTATAGCTTTAAATTTGCCTTGGATCGTTTGGCTTTGGGGATTGCAGTACCCGCCCATGTGATGGTGCAGGAGATGCTCAGTTATGCCTTGGTACAGCCAAGTGATTTTGAACTGATTGGGATTGTGATTCAGATCTATCGCGATTTAGCGCTACGACGTGATTGGTTGCTGGCACATGAACAAGGCCAACGTTTGCCGGTCGAGTTTTGGCTACAGCGAATCAAAGCGGATGTACAGGAGTTTGAACAAGCTGATGTGGTGGCTTTGAAAGCAATTCGTGAAATTATTCAGAAACAAGAGCGGATGCTGACTTTGGCCAGCTACTACGAAGATGCTGAAACCCAGTTGCGCCAAATTTCTTTGCCATTGCCTTATATCATCGAAGAAATTCAACGTGCTTTAGAAAGTCAGTCCGCACAAGTGGAGCCGACTGGGCAAATTACCTTTAGTCAGATTGGACAGATTCGCCCGATTCCTTATCGGCTGATTGTGTTGCTGAACTTGGATACAGGCAAATTTCCAAATCGGGACAGTCATATTCCGTTTGATTTGATGGATGCACTGCGTCAGCAATTGGGTGATCGTTCTCGTTTGGAAGACGATCAAGGCGCATTTTTAGATGCCGTGTTGTTGGCACAAGAACAGGTTTGGCTGTTTTATAATGGCTTTGATCTCAATGATGGCGAAGTCAGAGAGCCATCCAGTGTGTTGCAGGGCTTCCGTGATCATTTGGCTTTGATTGTCAAACCAGCGCCCTCTAAATCTCTCCCAGAAGGGGGGACTTCATTTGAAGACAGTCTTCCTTTATCCGAAGCGGACTTGGCTGGATTGGAGGCATTACAAGTCCCTGTACAGCTTTATCCATTGTATCATTTACATCGTCTACAACCGTTCGATCCACTCGGCTTTGTTTCGGATCGACCTGTACGCTTTCAAGACCAATGGTTTAAGGTCGCGTCACAGATTCAGCAAGTCAAAGGTGAGCGGCAGGCGTGGGCCAATACTGCCTATCCCGTTGAACAAAATGAAATGATTATTTTGGAGAGTCAGCAATGGATTCAGGATATCAGTTTCCCTGCGCGGCTGTATTTAAAGACCTTAGGTGTGGAAAATTTAACTGCACAAACGTTGCTTGATCAAGCTGAACCATTATTACTCGATGGTCTCGGTAAATATGCCATTCGGCATTTTTTACAGCAGCAGGATGAGCAGTTCTCTCCAAGTCTGTTGCAAGATCAGTTGCCCGTTGGCAAAGTTCAGCACAGTGCTTGGCAGCAAAGTCGCTTAGAGCAGCAACGCTTGTTGGAGCGCTTGCAGCAATATGCCCCAGCACCGACTGAAACCACGCAACGGGTTTGGCGCGTCTCGAAACAATTACAAATCGCCTGTGTGACCCCGAAACAACTGAGCCAAGATTGGGTCAGTTTGGATGCATCCAGTGCACGTGCCAAGCGCTTTGCCAAAGTCTGGCTGGAATATCTGCTTTGGCTGGCGCTAATCAAGAGTGACACTGCCACAGCGAAGCGCCGAATTGTGGTGTTTAGCGATCAGACGGTGATTTGTGAAGGCTTAAGTTCACAACAGGCACAGCATTATTTAAATGCATGGTTAAAGCTTTGGCGCGATGCACAGCAGCAGCCTGTGGTCTTGCCTGCTGCCTTAGTGTTAAAGCCTTTGGAAAAAGGCAAACAATATGAGTGGATTGAGCTGGATTCAACTCAGGTTTTAACTGAAGAGAGTCAAAAGCAAGTATTGAAGGACTGGAATGATACGGGGGATTTCTCGGGTTTTGATATGACTCAGAATGAAGCCTGTAAATTGCACCGCGATTGGCAGTTCATTCTGCAAGAGCAAGATGCAACCGCTTTATTGCAATATGCCTGTGATCATTATTCCTATGTGTTGTATCAACCGATTTTTGAATTTTTACGGGTGGCGTAAGACATGAACTCAAAGTATCCAGTGTCTTATCAGCCGATTGGCGATATTCAATTTGAAGGCTTGCATCTGATTGAAGCCTCAGCGGGGACAGGTAAAACCTATACGCTATCCAGTTTGATGGTACGGATTTTTTTAGAAAAATACCTGCCTAATCAGGTGATTGCCACCACCTTTACCCGTGCTGCAGCCGCAGAACTTAAAACGCGTATCCGTCTACGTCTGGTTGAAATACTGGCGTACCTAGAACCTTTTCGTGATGTATTGGAACAAGATATTCAGGCCAAGGCATTACAAGAGTCTGATCCATTAAAACAACAGGTCTTACAAAACTTTGCACCGCGGATTGCCTATGCCTGTGAACGGCTCAAATTGGTCATCGATCAATTGGATGAATTGTTTGTTGGAACCTTGGACAGTTTTAGCCAAAAGCTATTGCGTGAGTTTGCCTTTGAGAGTGGCAAAATCGAACGTGCTGAAATCACTGAAGATGCCAAAAGCTATACCCGTCAATTGATTCATGATGTGTTGCGGGAATGGATTCAGACCCAACCCCAGCAAGTGATCAATGCGCTGTATAGTGTGGGCGGGCTAAAAAGTGTCGATCATTTTGTTGGGATGGTCGAAAGTTCGCTGAATTTTAGTTCGGCACAATTTAAACTGCCTGCTATGCCAGAGATTGACTTAGCTCAGTTGCAGCAGTGGCAACAGCAAGCACAGCAGATTGACTTGAGCAGCTTGGCGGAATACTTCCAGTTAGAGGGTGCCTATTATGGGCATATTAATGGTGCTTCTTTCCGCAACAACGCCTTTCATAAACTGTTTACAGCATCCTTGCCACCATTATTAACTGCACTCAACAGTCCTGAGAATATACAGATCTTTGATAGCTACTTTGCCGATGCACGAGATGCGGTATTTAAGTTTTTAGACAAACTCGAAGCACAAAAAATTTTTAAGAAATGTCCTGCTGAAATTGCCGAAGGCTTCTATCAACATCCATGTGTGTTGCAGCTGCAAAAGCTGTTTCAAGCTGTGCAACAGACTCAGCAAGAATTTGAGCAATTACAGGTCTATTTAAAAGCTTACCTCTGTGTGGAAGTAAAAAAACGCCTACCGCAAGTGTTGCAACAAAAGGGCGAGACTACCTTTGCTCAACAAATCAAGACCTTGTCTGAAGCTTTAAAAGGCGAGCAAGGACAATCTTTCGCGGTATTTGTACAGTCACGCTACCCATTGATTCTGGTCGATGAGTTTCAGGATACCAACCAAGACCAAGATGATATGTTGGCCAGTATCTGGCGTCATCCACAGCGTTATCAAAAAGGTTGCATGATCATGGTCGGCGACCGTAAGCAGGCGATTTATGGTTTCCGTGGTGGAGATATGCTGACCTTCCTGAATGCCTATCAGGATATTATGGCCAAACAGGGGCGTGAGTATAAGTTGATTCATAACCACCGTTCGGTGAAAGAGCTGGTGGAAGTGGTGGATCTGCTGTTTCAGCGCCAGATCGATTTTGGTGAGCAGGTCAGCTATGACCCGATTCAAGCGGGTTCACGTCCACACCCCGCATTGATTGAAAATGCCCAACCCAATCCAATGCCTTTACGTTGGTTGCATTTGCAAGAAGGCAATGAACAGGCCACACAGGTGGCGTGGCAGATTCAGCACTTACTCAACCAAGCCTATTTAAAGCAATTGTACTTAGAGGGTGATGTTCCGACTGCGATTGATGAAGATGATATTGCCATTCTTTCACGTAGCCATCGCCAACTGGATGAAGTGCAATATGTATTGGAACGTATGGGGATTCGGGTCAACCGACCTTCGAAACGCAGTGTGTTTGATTCCAGCATTGCACAGGATGTGGGAGCTCTGCTCACGGCGTTGCTTCATCCTTATGATGAAGCCAAGCTCAAACGAGCTTTGCTCAGCCGTTTATTTGGCTTTGATCTTGCTCGATTATTGGCCTTAGAACAAAGTGCAGAAGGTTTGAGTGCTTATATTCAGCAGTTTGATGACATACGCGAAATGTGGCTGAATCAGGGCTTTTTATCGGCATGGCAGCGTTGCCTAAATCAGTTTGGTCTTTGGCAACAACTGGTGGCAACACAAAGTAAAGATAATGAACGTGCCGTGGTGAATCTACGCCACCTCACTGATCTCTTGAGCCAGCACAGTGAACATGTACAAGGGATGCAAAACCTGTATCACTGGTATTTAAAACAATTAAATTCACCAAGTGATCGCGATTGGGAGCTTGAACACAAGCTATCCAGTGAAGCGGGCGTGCAACTGATGACCATTCATCAGTCCAAGGGCTTGGAGTTTAAAATCGTATTTTTACTGGGGGCGAATAAGGCCTTTGCTGAAGTGCAGAAAACACTGAATTTTTCTACCACTGAAATCCAGTTGCCCGAGACAGGTCAGACGCGTACTCAACGTGTCGTGGCAGTGGCGGATAAAAACTTTTTACAGCAGATTGAGCTGGATCAACATCAGCAACGTGCTTTAGCAGAACAAAACCGGTTGTGGTATGTGGCGCTGACACGTGCCAGCCATCGGGTCTATGCGGTATTTGAACCAGAAAAAGGCGATAAAAATAAATTTTCAGGTTTAGCTTTTTGGAAGAATCAAGGCGATCACTTTCAACATCCCTATAGTACCGATGCTGCGCTCATCTTAGAGCGACCACAAGCCCTACAGATGCAGCAAAGCCAACAACAAATTGCACTGTCGGCTCAAGCGTTGCCGACACAACGTTTTTATGCACGCGGAAAAACTAGCTTTAGTTATTTGGCACAGCATCTAAAGCATAAGGCCACTCGGGCGGATCGTTTGGCCAATATCGATACCAATTTTGAGCAAGCAGAAGATGAATTAAATTTTGCTGAAACGGAAAAAATCGCCACGGCTCAGCCAATCGCTTGGATTAAACAATATTTCCCGAAAGGGACTTTGGCTGGTAATTTCCTACATGAGATTTTTGAGCAGATTGATTTTCAGCAACCCCAAACCTGGGTAGAAGACATTCGCCGTCGTTTTAAAAATACCTATCAAGGCTTATGGTTAGAGCTGTTGCAACAGTATCAACTGCATTTTCCTGAACAAGAAAATAGCGAGCAGCAACTGTATCAATGGATTGCTGATTGGCTCAATGAAGTATTACACACGCCACTCAATCAGGGCTTTCAATTAAAACAATTAGCTGCAGGACAATACTTGTCGGAATGTCCATTCTATCTGGCTTTATCGGATCGAGTGCTGGCGATGCAGCGTGTACAGCAGCTATTTGAGGAATATAGTATCGAAATGCCTGAGTTACTTGAAGCGAAATCTGCCCGTTACTTGAATGGCTCCATTGACTTGGTCTACTTCGATGGTCAGCGTTACCATATTGCCGATTATAAGAGTAATTATTTAGGGGCAGAGCAACTGGATTATCAGGCTACTCAGATTGCAGAAAGTATGTCGTTGTCGAGTTATTGGTTACAAGCGGCGTTATATCTGGTGGCGCTACATCGTTATCTGTCGGTGAAATTGCAGGATTATGAGATGCAGCAGCATTTGGGTGGTGCATCTTATCTGTATTTACGCGGCATGAATGGGCAGGCGCAGCAAGGCTGTTTCTACTGGAAGCCTGAGGATGAGTTTATCTTACGTCTGGATGCAATACTTGGATATTTTTCTGAGGATAAAGCTGGAAAAATGGTGTAGATAAAGTGTGTGATTTTAAATTAAACAAAAGCTTAGCTTGTGAATAACTCTGTTTATAACCTTGTGGACAAGCGTGTGGGTAAGTTTGAGGATAACTCTGTGGACAAACAAGTTGATGATCAGTCAACGCAAATGACGTGGTTAAATATGTGGAGTGACTATCTCTCACAAGCACCATTTTCTCAATCTGCTCAAGCAGTTAGCGCTGCACAACTATTACAACAATTGGTTGAAGCCAGTTTACAAGGCGACAGTTGTATTGAGGTTGAGCCAAGTCAGATTGCGGCATTGGCGGATTTGGCTGTTTCCAGTGAAATCGCGAGCACGCAGGTTGCCCCATGTGTCTATGATCAGCAGGGCTTGGCATTATACCGATATTGGCATCTAGAGCAACGCCTTGCACAACAGATTTGTCGATTAAAGCGACAAACGATTCAGGTTGTTGATGCCGAACATTATCAAGACTTGCTCAGTGATGAACACCAGCAGACTGCATTGAAAATGGTGTTGCAACAAGGCCTGAGCATTATTACCGGCGGGCCAGGGACAGGGAAAACCTATACCTTGGCGCGTATTATTGCAGCCCTCAACCAAACCATTCCCGATATTCGTATTGCCATGGCCGCACCGACAGGCAAAGCCGCACAGCGTATGCAGGAAGCATTACAAAACTCTTTTAATGATCCAAAATTATTACAATCAGGGCTCGTCACTGATGAGTTGCGCAATCAAACCACGCAGACCTTGCATCGTCTACTGGGTATGGGCAATCGACAAATACCACGCTTTCATCCCAAACAGCCTCTACCCTATGACGTGATTGTGGTGGATGAAGCCTCAATGCTGGATTTGAATTTGGCAACCCTGTTATTTGAAGCTGTCCCAGATCAATGCCGACTTATTTTGCTCGGTGATGCCAATCAGTTGGCTTCGGTTGATGTCGGCTCGGTTTTGGCTGATTTACAGCAAGTACAGGCATTGGCTGAAAATCGAGTCCAGCTACAGACCAGCCGTCGTTTCTCTGGTGAAGCCAAGATTGGTCAATTCGCACGGTTTATTCAGGCACAGCAAGGCGTAAGTAATCCCGATTTAGTCTTATCAAAACTAGAGACGGAAATTGTTCAGGCTGCACCTTTGCAAGCGATTTCCTTGAGCAAGGATATGCCAGACCTGATTCAGCTGGAATATTTACCCAAGCAGCAGCAGGTTGATATTGAGCCTTATCAACATCAGTTAATGGCAGGATTTCACGCCTATATCAAGGCTTTAAAACGTTATATACAGGCAGATGAACCTACTGAGCACATCCAGAACGTGATTCAAGCCTTTGATGATTATCGAATCTTAACGGCAGTTCGACATGGGCCGTTGGGAATCGAGCAACTGAATCGTTATGCGGGGCATTGGCTCAATCAGCAACTCAAACAAATCGCTGTCGGAGATTGGTATATCGGACGTCCTGTAATGATGACCTATAATGACTATCAGCTTGGGATTTCTAATGGTGATATCGGGATCTGTTTTAAACATCGCACCCAGTCACAGCAATTCGAAGTCTTTTTCCCGAGCTTAAATAAATGGATTGCAGCGCACCGACTGCCACGCAGTATGCAAACCGCCTTTGCTTTAACCATTCATAAATCACAAGGTTCGGAATTTACCCATACCGCGATTGTTTTAGATGCGCATGCCGAGAAGCTGTTGAGTCAGGAATTGATTTATACCGCAGTCACCCGTGCTAAAAAAGTGGTGAGTATTTTGGCTGACGCACCAGCATTACAGCAGGCCTTAACGATACGGACTGTTCGACGCAGTGGTTTAGTGCAAAAGATCAATTTGAACAGATTGTGAACTTATTCTTCAGAATTCACCATTTTGTAAGTAAAAGCTTACAAGGATTCGAGATATTGTCGCTAGAGCAAGCGCAAGGTTTTTGAGATTATGTACACACAAAGAGCCTAGCATGGAAAGCTAGGTAAATCGCAAAAATATAATAATAACGTCGTAAGACAGCGAACTTACAGTGAAGTAAGTGATAAAAGAGGAAACTTACAGCCGCTAAGCCTTGTAGTTTTGGGAGAGACTACAGGGCTTTTTTATTTTTACCGCAAAATTCACTATAAAATCAACATAATCCATACCATATTTAGGGTTTTTGAAAATAGGTGAAAATTCACGTTTTAACAAATCTGCATTCTTTTACTTCATTTATATCTTCAAATAAAAGGAAGAAATAGAAATCTTCTTGTCTGACAATTTTTTGTTATTATTAAGTTAAATGTTATACAGACTTGTACGTTTTTTCTTACATAGAGATAAGAGAAATGCTATTTCTCTCCACAATTGATTCTGACAGAATAGTCGGTATAGAGAAAGCGAATATGTGTTAAAAAATAATAAAGAAAAGGATGGGTGATGAGCATTCAGAGGGTTTGAATGGTGTAAGAAAAAAGAATAAAAAACAACAAAAAAGAACAATGATAAATCTAAGCGCAAAAGCCCAAGTTTAACTTGGGCTTTTTTGTGCGCGGACTTCTAGTGGCTGATGCTTAAACCAGATCAGCTTCAGTACGATCTGTTGCAAACAGCGAACGGCGTTGATTCTTCGCAATTTTCGGACAATTTGTGGAGATCTGGTACAGCGTTTTTGCCAGTGCAGGCAAGTGCGTTCCCACCACGGATTTTCCAGTCGTCAATAGCGATACACTAATATCCCGCTCTGGATCAGCCCAACACAGAATATTAGAGAAGCCAATATGGCCAAAAGCCTGTCCGGTCATTGGACCAAATAGACCCACAGGGTTGCTACCAAGCATTGGACCCAATGCATAACGCATCGGTGCCAATAAGGTTCGGTCTAAGCTAATCCCAGAAGTGGGCAGGGTGGAGCGGAATACCGTTTGAGGACTCATAATTTGTTTGCCCTGATACTCACCACCACTGAGCAGCATTTCAAAAAACCGCCCTGCCTGCTCAGCACTGGTATAGATATTGCCAGCGGGGCAAATGGTGTCCATAAAGCGGCTATCATTGGTGACATCCACTGCAAGCTGTAGACCGCCACCCAGTACATGATTGAGATAATGATCTGTGCCTAAACTTGGATGAATCCCCGTCGCATAGTTCAAGGCAACATCGGCACGATATTCAGGTTTTAAACCATAGTTGAAATAATCCAAGCCCATTGGTTTTTCAATATTTTCAGCCAAGAACTCACGAACGCTTTGCCCTGTTACCCGTTGCACAATTTCGCCCAGAATATAACCTGCGGTCACCGCATGATAGGCAAGATGAGTCCCTGAAGGAGAAACTGGTTTGGCGGCACAGAGCAGTTTTAAAATATCATCTTGGTTAAATAGAAGTTCTGGTGTGACTTCAGTGTCGATACGTGGAATACCACCACGATGGGAGAGCAGATGGAAAATGGTCGCCCGACGTTTACCATTCACGCCGTATTCAGGAATGTAATAACTAATCGGATCAAGTAAGTTGAGCTCACCACGTTCATCCAGCAGATGAATCAACATCGCCGTGACCATTTTGGAAGCAGAGAACAGGCAGACAGGAGTATCTGGTGTCCCAATCTTGGCATCGGTGGCTAGGCCATCTGGGGAGTTACCTTGCGCATAGCCAATACTGCGGTTGAGAAGAATCTGCCCCTGACGACGTAGGCATAAGCTAATGAGTGGATAATTCCCCGTTTTATATAGACTTTCAACACTGTTCCATATCTTTTGAATCTGTCTTTCGGTCATGCCCCCAAATTCAGCTGAGACTTCATCTTTGCTGCGAATGACTTGACTGAGGTCATGCGGCACATAACAGGTATTGGTTGATAAAATTTTCACGATTCCCTCGCAATATTTTCGTTTTCTTTCTTCTCTGTCATAAATTGAAAACAGAATCAGGCTAGTGTGCCTATTTTGTACAGCGCTGTCAGCTGCCGAATTGCCAGCGGATATAAAACAATTTTGCAATATAGCGATAGATCACTTAAAATAAGCGCCTTGCTGTAGTGATGCACGGCAGTCGGTTGGTTTCAACTGATCATTATCATTTTATTTTTGTAAGCATCTCGGAGAAATCGAATGGCTTTAACTAACACTGATCGCGCAGAGATCATCGCTAAATTTGCTCGTGCTGAAAACGACACTGGTTCACCTGAAGTACAAGTTGCTTTATTGACTGCTCAAATCAATGATTTGCAAGGTCACTTTAAAGAACACAAACACGACCATCACAGCCGTCGTGGTTTGATCCGTATGGTTAACCAACGTCGTAAATTACTTGACTACTTAAACGGTAAAGATCACGGTCGTTATGTTGCTTTGATCGGCGCATTAGGTTTACGTCGTTAATTCGATTTTACTTTGTTTTCGCTATTTCGCATGTTGCTATGCTTTATCGCTGAAAAGAGAGTTTCATCTAATTTATCTTAGATGACTTTAGAAGGGGCGCTTGTTCGCTCCTTCTTTGTGTTTAAATTTATTTAAAATTTTGATCTAGTGCGATGGCTTCTAAGCTTTGTCATTTATCTACACAGCAGTTGTAGTCTGAATGCCAAACCTTAGGGGTCTCACTAGAATAAAACTAGGAAAATATAATACATGTCAATGTTTAATATCGTTCGTAAAGAATTCCAATTTGGTCAACACCAAGTTGTTTTAGAAACGGGTCGTGTTGCACGTCAAGCAAATACAGTTTTAGTTACCATGGGTGGCGTGACTGTTCTCGTTGCGGTTGTGGCTCAGCCTAAAGCTAAAGCGGGTCAAGACTTTTTCCCGTTAACTGTTAACTATCAAGAAAAACAATATGCAGCTGGTCGTATCCCTGGTGGTTATGGCAAGCGTGAAGGCCGTGCGTCTGAAGCTGAAACGTTGATTTCACGTCTTATTGACCGTCCAATCCGTCCATTGTTCCCAGAAGGTTATTTCAACGAAATCCAAGTGACAGCGACTGTTGTTTCTTCGGATAAGACGATGGATGCAGATATCGCTGCAATGTTGGGTACTTCAGCAGCATTGTCGATTGCGGGTACACCTTTCCGTGGTCCAATCGGTGGCGCACGTGTTGGTTTAATCAACGGCGAATACGTTCTTAACCCGAATTTTGAACAACTGGCTCAGTCTGACCTAGACCTTGTGGTTGCAGGTACTGAATCAGCAGTATTGATGGTTGAATCTGAAGCAAAAGAGCTTTCAGAAGACCAAATGTTGGGCGCGGTTCTTTTTGGTCATGACGAAATGCAAATTGCAATTCAAGCGATCAAAGAATTTGCTGCAGCGGCAGGTGCGGTTGAATCGACTTGGGTTGCACCAAGCAAAAACGAAGCATTGCTTGAGCAATTAAAAACAGCTTTTGAAGCGAAAATTTCTGAAGCATATACCATTGCAGTTAAACAAGACCGCTATGCGGCACTTGATGCACTTTATGCAGAAGCCGTTGCTCAGTTCGTTCCTGAAAATGACGAAACGGGTATTGCGGATGAAGTCAACGAATTATTTGAAGACCTTAAATACCGTACTGTACGTGACAACATTTTGTCAGGTAAGCCACGTATTGATGGCCGTGATACTAAAACTGTACGTGGTATCGACGTACAAGTTGGTGTATTAGATCGTGCACACGGTTCTGCATTATTCACACGTGGTGAAACTCAAGCCTTAGTGACAACCACTTTGGGTAATACCCGTGATGCGTTAATGGTTGATACTTTAGCGGGTACAAAAACTGACAACTTCATGTTGCACTACAACTTCCCAGCTTACTCTGTTGGTGAAACGGGTCGTGAATCAGGTCCTAAACGTCGTGAAATCGGTCATGGTCGTTTGGCTCGTCGTGGTGTTCAAGCAGTTCTTCCTGCAGCTGACCGCTTCCCGTACGTGATCCGTATCGTATCTGATATCACTGAATCTAATGGTTCATCTTCTATGGCTTCTGTATGTGGCGCTTCATTGTCACTGATGGATGCTGGTGTACCATTGAAAGCACCAGTTGCGGGTATCGCAATGGGCTTGGTTAAAGAAGGCGAGCGTTTCGCAGTTCTTTCTGACATCTTGGGTGATGAAGATCACTTGGGCGATATGGACTTTAAAGTTGCGGGTTCTGCCAACGGTATTACTGCACTTCAAATGGACATCAAGATCGAAGGGATCACTGAAGAGATCATGGAAGTTGCATTAAACCAAGCATTTGCTGGTCGTATGCACATCCTGAATGAAATGAACAAAGTCATTTCACGTGCACGTTCAGAAATCAATGCACATGCGCCAACCTTCGAAGTAATCAACATCAACCCTGACAAGATCCGTGACGTGATTGGTAAAGGTGGTGCGACCATCCGTGCGATTACGGAAGAAACTAAAGCAGCGATTGATATCGAAGATAACGGTACTGTACGCGTGTTTGGTGAAACTAAAGCAGCTGCGAAAGCTGCGATTGCGAAAATCCAAGCGCTTACTGCAGAAGTTGAGCCAGGTACCATCTATGCGGGTAAAGTTATTCGTATCGTTGAATTTGGTGCATTCGTCAATATCATGCCAGGTACTGATGGTTTGCTTCACATTTCACAAATCTCAAATGAGCGTATTGCGAATGTGACTGACGTATTAAAAGAAGGTCAGGACGTTAAAGTACAAGTTGCTGATGTCGACAACCGTGGTCGTATCAAGTTGACAATGAAAGACATTGAACAAGCTTAATGCTAGCAAGCATTTTGCTTAAAAAAAGCGCATTGTTTTAACAATGCGCTTTTTTATTAAGTGAATGATTGTTAAGAACATAAAAAACTGAAACTATAAACATAAAATTTCTTGATATTAGACATTAGTCTAATGCTTTAATTGTGCGCCTCACAATTAACGTAGAATTCCCCAAATTTCCGTGCCTGCCTGCGTTTATGTGGTTTTAGATAGACAGTCGGAAGTCTATTTGTTCATCCCAATATGAAGGAATATCGCACATGCTTGTCGATCATGTCGCCACAGGTCAAGATGACCAACAGCCTCCCAAGAAACCAAAGTTTTATCAGATTCTTTATGTGCAAGTGATCTTCGCCATTGTCGCGGGGATATTGTTAGGTCATTTCTTCCCAGAATTGGGTGAAAGCTTAAAGCCACTGGGCGAAGCCTTCATTAAATTAGTTAAAATGATTATTGCTCCCGTGATTTTCCTGACCGTTGTGACAGGGATTGCGGGAATGAAAAACCTCGGCAGCGTAGGTCGGGTGACCGCGAAGGCCATGATCTATTTCTTGACCTTCTCCACTCTAGCTTTGATCGTGGGTTTGATTGTCGGAAATGTGATTGAGCCAGGTCACGGTTTGAATATTGATCCAAGTAGCTTGCACAGTACCAAAGTTGATGAATATGCTGCCAAAGCACATGAGTCGACCATTACCGGCTTCTTGATGAATATCATTCCAGATACTTTGGTCAGTCCATTTGTATCCGGCCAAATTCTTCAAGTTCTGTTTGTTGCGGTATTGTTTGGTTTGGCATTGGCAAAATCAGGTGATTTAGGTCGTCCAGTCACTGATTTTCTACAGCAGCTCACCACGCCAGTATTCACCTTGGTGGGTATGTTGATGAAGTTTGCGCCGATTGGTGCATTTGGTGCCATGGCCTTTACCATTGGTGCTTATGGGATTAGCTCAATCGGTAATTTGATGTTGTTGATTGCGACCTTCTACATTACTGCTTTGCTGTTCGTGATTATTATTCTGGGCGCAGTGGCACGTTATAACGGCTTCTCGATCATTGACCTGATTCGTTATATTAAAGACGAACTTTGGTTAGTCCTCGGAACAAGTTCATCAGAAGCGGCATTACCGTCATTGATGGCGAAGATGGAAAAAGCGGGCTGCGAAAAGTCGGTGGTGGGTTTAGTGATTCCAACCGGTTATTCATTTAATTTGGATGGTACCAATATTTATATGACTTTGGCGGCATTGTTTATTGCCCAAGCTTGTAATATTGAGTTAACCCTCACTCAACAAATCACCATTCTATTGGTGGCGATGTTGAGCTCTAAGGGTGCAGCAGGGATTACTGGTGCAGGCTTTATTACCTTGGCTGCAACCCTGTCCGTTGTTCCTGCAATTCCAGTGGCGGGTATGGCATTGATCCTTGGTATTGACCGTTTCATGTCAGAATGCCGTGCATTAACCAACTTAGTCGGTAATGCTTGTGCCACAATCGTGGTGGCAAAATGGGACAATGCCTTGGATAAAGAGCAACTTGACCAAGCCCTTAAATATGGTGTGGTTGAGAAGAAAGAAGTGTAATCTTCCTAATATTCGGAAAAGCCTCCATGCTGTGCATGTGAGGCTTTTTTATTGGATGTCGTTTCAGTCCTGTAATAGCCGTAGCTTTTTATCTGGCTTCATGGCAGCATTTCTATCGCCATTCTAATCTCTATTGTCCTATGCAACTTTATTATTTTTATCGTCATAACAGTGAAAATACGATTTTTATCAGTGCGGAACAACAACCAGAACATACGCTTGAATTTTTATGGGTCGATAGTCTTAGACAAGATCTGGTGAATCATACCGAGGCTTGGCAGAAGAATATTTATGAGCATACGGGATTGGTACTGAATGAATTCCATTTGCGGGATCTACTGAATATTGAGCATCCTTGTGCATTTGATACCGTCGAGGAATATGACCTGTTGGTGTTCCGCAAACTGATTAGCCCAGACGACCAGATTTTGGCAAATGAGAGTACTTTAGAATCACATGAAAGTGTTTTTGGTTTAGCGACCACACCCATGAGTTTTATCTTAACGCCTACGGTTTTGGTGAGTGTGAGAGAGCAGGGCAATCAGGCAGTAGAGAGTTATATTCAACGCATTCAGACCATTATGGGGCGACCAATTGCAGAGCAGAATAAACCACGTAAATTAGCCAGTACTCCCGCAGATTTATGCTTACGCCTATTGAATAGCATGATTGATGGTTATCTGAATTTACGTACACCCTTGACCCGTCGGGTCGAGTATTGGCAACAACAACTGTTACAGGGTAATCGTCGTTTTAAGCAGTGGCACCAATTGTTTCATGAAGATATGGCCTTTCAGCAAATCGAAAATCTTTGCGAGGAGCAAATCGAGACCTTACAGGAGTTCAGAGACGAGCTGGTCGATAATTACCATCATGTGGTGGGTGAGCATAAGCATAAAGCACAAGATATTCTGTTGGTACGCCTGAACGATTTAATGAGTCATGTAGAACGGGTGCAAAAGCATACGCTACGTTTAAGAAATGCGATTCAATCGGCCATCGATTTACACTTCTCTGCGATTGCCAACCAAACCAATGAAAACATGCGCATCTTGGCAATTATTACCGCCATCTTTGCACCACTGACCTTGCTGACTGGGGTCTATGGGATGAACTTTGAGTTTATTCCAGGGTTGAAATCACCGGTTGGCTTCTGGATCATGCTTGGGGTGATGCTGATGAGTACAGTCATGCTACTGTATTATTTTTATCGTCAACATTTGGTGGGACGAGGAGAGCGTAGTGTGATTGATTTACTGGCTCAGCAACATCGACAACGTAATTTTAATTTGTTGTGGTTTCTGGACTACGAACCGATTAAGCAAACGTTGAAAGAAGTGGAGAAAATGACCAAGCTAAAATAGGATGGACTTGGTCATTTGCAGGGCGGCATTAATGAAAATGTTTGAGCTGTTTACGCAGCTGTTGCACTTCATCGATTAAATCCAACATCACTGCGACGGCAGACAGACTGGCATCAAAGTCGCGTTGCAGACGATAGGCCCGTCTGGCTCGGCTGACATCTTCACCAATAAACTGATAGCTTTGTGGTTCAACAGAAATTTGCAAAATATCATAATCAATCAGCTTGAGTACCCAATCGGTACTTTGACCACATGCTTCGGCGAAGTGCTCAAGATCAAGTGCCAATTGTTCATCAATGATTTCAACTTGGCTATGACCGTCATATTGAATTTCTTTGTATTGAATGGTTGTCATGATCTTACTCCTTATGAGGCACGGGGTTTGAATGCAGCAAAGGCATCGGCAAATTGTTGGTAGGCCTGTTGCTCTTGCTCACTGTGCGCTGGCGGTAAAACAATATTAATAATCAGGTATAACTGCCCGGCAGTTTTGTTGGGAATGCCTTTGTCTTTTAAGCGTAACTGTTGCCCATTCTTGGCATTTTTCGGTAAGTTAACTTTGAGCTGCCCAGCAGGAGTACTTAGTTCGATGCTTTGGCCCAAACCAGCTTCCCAAGGGCTGACATCAATAGTCTGATACACATCAGCACCTTCGACTCGAAGACGGTCAGTATCTTTATATTGAATCTCAATATACAGATCACCATTTTCTCCGCCGTTAACACCACTTTGGCCTTGACCATTGAGGCGGATTTGTTGACCTTCTTTCATGCCTTTGGGAATTTTAACCTCTAAGGTTTTCCGTTGTACCTCAGGTTCGCCATAGACGTTATAAGTCGGAATTTGTAAGGTGATCTGTTGAGTTGCGCCATGGTAGGCAATGTCTACATCGACCTGAATACTGGCGTGCTGGTCTTCACCACGATAACTGCGTTGCTGACGTTGAGAGCGTTGTTGCCCGCCACCAAAGCCTGAGCCAAAGCGACCAAATAAGTCTTCAAAGCCACTAAAGTCAGCGCCATCACCTGAGCTTTGACGATAGAACTGTGAACCGTCAAAACCACTATGCTGGCCTTGGCCCGCATTAGAAAAGCCCTGAGGATGATCCAGCATTTGGTCATATTCTGCTTTTTTAGTACTGTCACTCAAAGTGTCGTAGGCGACGTTAATCGCCTGCATTTTAGCTTCAGCATCAGTTTCTTTGCTAATGTCAGGATGGTATTTACGTGCCAGTTTCCGATAGGCTTTTTTGATTTCATCTGCTGTGGCGTCTCTTGAAACACCGAGCTCTTCATAATAATTTTTTGCCATGATTTTAATAAAGATAATAATGTGTTTCTTTCATTATGAAACGAATCCAAGAGATTTCAATGGATTCGATTGTATAAGACTTGTTCCGCTGCGCTTCAAGCACAGTGGATAAAGAATTTAGACTGGTATTGCGGTGATTGACTAGAGAAAAGTATCAACCAGACCATAGAATGCAATCAAGACCAGCAGGACACCACACAGGCCTAGAATCTTCGGATAGATGCTGCTTTGAGAGAGACTGCGGAAGAATAGATAGACCAAAGACAGCGTGAGGAAGTCCAAAATAATCCAAGTCACTGTCAGTAGGCTTAAACTGAAATTGATGTTCGGTGAGATATGAATAAACTGCGGGAAAAATGCCGAAAAGAAGATAATATCTTTCGGATTGGAAATTCCCACCAGAAAGCCTTTTTTAAAGCCACCGCTTTGTGCAGATACGGTTTGAATGGCGGTTGGATGTGGTGCCTGAAGCACTTCTTTAATGATGCTATAGCCCAGATAGGCAATATAGAGACAGCCCAATACCCGAATGGCTTTTAGGTAATTCTCATCAATAGTAAGAAAACCTTTGAGAATGAGTACGGAAATAAAAATCAGGATTAAAGAGGCGAAGTTGGTTCCAAAAATCGTCTCTAGTGCCTTTTTATAGCCACCCTTAAGGCCAGCACTGGCCACCAAAATCATCACAGGACCAGGGGTCGCAATCAGCACAACCACACTGATGATAAACAGCAAATATTCGAAGTAATTCATAAGGCAAAGTTAGAGTCTATGTTATTGGGAGATTTGAGCATTGTTTTATCGCATAGACCTTAATACAAAATAAAAAAAGACGGAAGCCCGTCTTTTTTTATTTTTTAACATTTGGTCAATTAACTTAAATGTTCACCGAACAAACCTAAGGCTTCTTCTGCGGTAAATTCATAACGGGTATTACAGAACTGACAATCCATCTGGATTGGGTTTTGAGCTTCCAATGTTTCATGAACTGCAGTCACACCGATTTGAATCAAGGCATTGGCACAGCGTTCTTTAGAGCAGGTACAGCCAAACTTTAATTGTTCAACTTCAGGTAAACGCACTTCTTCTTCGTTATACAAACGATAAAGAATTTCATTGGCTGAAAGATCTGTCAGTTCTTCTGGTTTTAAGGTTTCAGTCAACATGGTCAAACGAGGCCATAGATCTTCGTCTACCATTTTTTGCTCTTCTTCATCGTTACGAGGAAGGAGCTGAATCAATAAACCACCTGAACGTTGCTGATTGGTTGCCAGAACGATATGTGTCGGAATCTGTGCCGATAAATCGTAGTATTGGGTCAAGCAACCGGCCAAGGTGGGTTGATCAAGCGGTACGATCCCCTGATAGCGTTCGCCGTGTTCAGGCTCAATATTGATGAACAATACTGGATTGCTAAGCGCAGCAAGCACAGTACGGCTGTCTGTACCTTCGACAAAACGAGGATCTTCTTCGTAATCAGCCAAGGCACGAACTTCACCTAAATGGTTGCATTCGGCCATGGCCCATTTGAAGGTACCGGTCGCTTGAATCTGTAAGCTAATACGGCCATGAATCTTGAGGGTGCTGGCAAGTAAGGCCGTTGCACTGAGCATTTCACCCAAGAGGCTTTGTACCGCAGGCATATATTCACGTTGCGCCAAAATGGTTTGAAGCGCTTCTTCCAAATGAACCACTTCACCGCGAACAGGACAGTCTTCGATAAAAAAGCGTTGGCGTAAATCAGACATATTTTTCTCCAGTACCCCTCTAGGGGGAAACAAAGCAATAGCTTGCTTTGAAAAGCACTTCGGGCTTTATAAAAAGGTGCATGTATGCAGTCAATAATGGTGTCAGTTTGCTAAAACTCAAGATGCTTCATTGGGTGAATTTGCATCACTTTGTGTGTTTTGATCATTGCTCACACGATCTATATGCAAAGTTTTTGTATGTGCAAATAAATACTCTAGTTCGGCTATAGCATTTGGATAGCTTTCAATCATGTCTTGTTGATCGTGTGTCCAGTGTTGCTGTATCAGCAGTCGTTGATCTTCCTGTTCGAATTGCGTTATCTGCATTTTTGCTTCATCGCTGGAAAGACCCGTTTCAATCAAGGCCTGCTGTGCCATATTTAACGATGAAGCATAAGTTTCACGCCAAATCTGTGCAATGCCTAAACCATGCAGTAAATGGGCATGGTGACGGTCACGAGCGCGGACTAAAAGCGCTAAATCTGGGTAGTTTAAACGCAGGTGTCGCGCCAGATTCATACTGTCTTCAACATCATCAATCGCAACGATCAGTAATTTACAGTATTCGATGCCTGCAGCACGTAGGTTTTCGACTTGAGTCACATCGGCATCAATAAAACGATGCCCGTATTGTTCAATAAAATCAGCATCAGGTTGGTTGCTATCGATCACATTAAAGTGTTTACCCTGTGCATGTAAAGCGCGTGCGATGACTTGTCCAAAACGACCAAATCCAATGATGAGAATTGGGTGTTGTGGAACATCGGCATCAACCACCGCGATTTTACTCTTTTGTAGCATGGGCAAAATTTTTCGATCAAATAGTTCGTATAGGAGCGGAGTGAAAAGCATCGACCCGAATATAATGAGAAAGGCTGGTTCTAATAAGTCTTTGCCGATTAAATTTTCGCTTTCTGCCAGCTTGAGTAGAATAAAACTAAATTCACCACTTTGTGCCAAGGTGATTGCAAAGCGAGTACTGAGTTTGGCATGGCGTTGTTGGTAATAGCTGATCGCGCCAATCACAGCGGCCTTGATCAAGATCAAAGCAAAGATTGAAGCCAGAATCAGCAGTGGTGTTTGAGTTAAAGGTGCCAATGAAAGGCCCAAGCCAATCGCCAGAAAAAATAAGCCTGTTGCTGCATCTTTAAAAGGGTCGAGAATACGTTCAACTTCAGTTTTAAATTCGGTTTCTGCGAGTAGCAAGCCTGCTAAAAATGCAGCAATCAAGACATGAATATTGAGAATATCCATGATCAGGATCACAACAAGCAGTACCAATAAGCTGAGCGCAGGAATGAGATGAATACTATTTTTATGCGCTAAAAAACGGAATGCAGGTCGAACCAAATAACGGCTGGCGAGGAACAGGCCTGAAATAGTGGCAATGATTGCAGCAAAATAAGCAATCCCATGACGGGTTGAGGCCGTGTCTTCGAGTAAAGGAAAGAGTGCAATCAGAATGACGGCAATAAAAGCCTGAAACTGTAAAGTCGCCAGCGATGCTTGCCCTAATTTATGATTGAGCTGTTGTTTTTGTTGGAGTAGTTGTTGTGGGAGAATGACCGCAGAGAGCGCTAAAGCAGATCCAAGTATCAGACTAATCAGCAGCTGATGAAACAGGATGAAACATGCTCCAACCAGCAAGATAGTGGTGACCAGGTATTGTAAACCACTATTTTTTAAGATGCCTCTGCGCTCTGCCCAGAGTTGTAGAGGGCGAAAAGCAAACCCAATAAAGAACATCACCGCAATCATACCAACATGCAGTAATTGCTGGATCAGGTGCGGGTCTTCAATCAAACCAGAAACACTGGAACCAAGTAAAAGCCCTGCAATGAGATAACCCAAAACAGTGGTGGAGGCATAGCGTTTTGTCAAAGGAACAAAAATTAAAGCCGCAGCCAGTAAAAAAATAATCGGGAGCAGTAAAGACATTGAATGCCTCAATTTTTCTATTCTGTCTAGACTAACTCAAATGAGCACCTATAAAAATATGATCTGCAAAGATGATATTCGGAAATGCTACTGGTCATTTGAATCAGTGTACGCTTAGCTTTTAACTAAACTCTTGTGGATCAACATCAATCGAAAGTCTGAGTAGATGCTGACGTGGTAAATGTACCACTTGTTGCCACCATTGACGTAAATAAAAATGCAGTTTGGCGCGATCAGGCGACAAAATCACCATATGCGCACGATAACGTCCTGCTTTACGTTCCATTGGTGCAGGAATGGGACCCCATATATCCACGGTATCGCCCGCCATCACTCTCAATTGCTGGGCAATATCCGCTAAAAATTGTTGGCTATAGTCGCGATCTTTAGATTCAACCCGAACCAATACTGCATAACGATAAGGTGGCAGCAGGGCAACTTTACGATCAGCCAGCATTTGTTTGGCAACAGTGCGGTAGTCATGCTCAATCAGGGTGGTCAACATCGGGTGATCCGGGCGCAGACTTTGTAAATAAACACTGCCTTTATGCTCACCACGACCAGCACGGCCAGCGACCTGCACAATCAGCTGTGCGGTTCGCTCAGGCGCACGTGGGTCAACACTGAGTAAGCCAGCATCAATATCTAAAATCGCGACGAGGGTCACATGCGGGAAATGATGACCTTTGGCCAGCATTTGGGTACCCAACAAAATGCTCGGCTTATTTTGCTGAATGCGATCATAGATCTTTTGCCAGCTACCGACTCGGCTGGTACTGTCACGATCGACCCGAATCACTTCATTATGTGGGAACAGTTCTTGTAAATGTTCTTCAAGTTTTGCTGTTCCTGCTCCAAGGGTTTTTAAGCTTTGTTTCTGACAGGCAGGACAATGATCAGGCAGGCGATTGATGGTGCCGCAATGATGACAATGCAAATAATGGTAGGGCTGTGAATGCAAAGTAAAATGTGCATCGCAATGTGGGCAGTTGGCTTGCCAACCACAGCTTTCACACATCAGGATCGGCGCATAACCGCGTCGATTTAAAAAGATCAGCACCTGTTCTTTACGTTCTAAAGTATGTTTGATCTGTTCGATGAGCGTTTGGCTGAGACCATGCTTCTTTTTTGCGACTTTTAAATCCACCACATACATTTTCGGCAGTACAGCGACGCCTGCACGCTGATTCAACTCAAGCAGATGTAATTTGCCCGATTCCACCAAGTGATAACTGTCAATACTTGGGGTGGCGGAGCCGAGAATGACAGGACAGTTCTGTAAATGACCACGATATAAAGCCACATCGCGGGTATGGTAGCGAAAACCTTCTTGCTGCTTAAAGGAGAGATCATGTTCCTCATCTAGAATGATTAAGCCTAGATGCGGCAGTGGGGTATAGATTGCAGAGCGTGTACCAATAATAATCGATGCTTTGCCCGTTTGTGCATGTTGCCATGCCTGTAAACGTTTTGAGTCATTTAAGCCTGAGTGCAGTAAGGCCACATCACAATGAAAACGTGACTTAAAACGAGCGACCGTTTGCGGGGTTAGACCAATTTCAGGCACCAGTACCAATACTTGTTTGCCTTGTTTTAACACCTCATGCATGACTTGCAAATAAACTTCAGTTTTGCCACTGCCAGTCAAACCATCGAGTAAAAATGCCTGATAGTGATACTGTGCTTTGAGGATCTGTTGAATTGCTTTCTTTTGATCTTCGTTGGGCGTCAAAGGGACTTGTGCCAGTTGCACAGGCGTTGGGGTGAAATCATGCGGTTCTAGACAGCATTCAACCAAGCCCTTTTTTTCTAATGCCTTTAAAGTTGAGGTTTCTACACCACTGAGATTGAGCACATTCTCCGTAGCACCGTGTGGATGAAGCTTTAAAACCTGATAAGCATCATATTGTTTTTGTGAACGTTTTAATAATGCATTGGGGTCATCATGCGGAGTGATCTTCCATAGATGAAACAGGATATCCAAGGCACGCCCTTGTCTTAATAAGGTGGGCAAGGCACTTTGCATCACCTCACCAATCGGGAATTGGTAATATTGTGCAGACCATGTCAACAAAGTTAAAACTTGTTGATCTAGAATGGCTTCTTCATCGAGCAGTTCAGTAATCGCTTTAAGTTTGAATTGGCCTGTAAATGCTTCGCTAGGATCTACTTTTTCAGTAATGATTCCTACGAGGTTTTGCCGCCCAAAAGAAATCGCAACGCGTGCACCGATTTGCGCCTGTGCATATTGCTCAGCACTGACTGTATAGTCAAAGGTGTCATACACATAGACGGGTATCGCGACTCGAATACGGTAGAGAATAGCGTTAGAATTTTGGCTAGGCATATCGGCTTCATTCATGTGTAAAATGGCATGACTGTATGTCATATAATTATGCTAAAGTGCTGTGCAATATGTCGATGAATTTCTTGCGGAACAAGGTTCCTCATCCCATACACGGATGCAACTTAACGACTACTATTTTGGGACAATTAGAACAGAACCATGCCTGCTTATCAATTTACAGCTATTGATGCTTCTGGAAAGCAACATAAAGGTGTGCTGGAAGGGGATTCCGCACGCCAAATTCGCCAACAGTTACGTGATAAAGCATGGACACCGATTGCGGTCGATGCGGTTGAGCAAAAAGACAAACAACAACAGCGTTCATGGTTTAAAAAAAGCTTTAGTGCCTATGATCTGGCTTTGATGACCCGTCAGCTTTCAGTTTTGGTCGCTGCGGGAATTCCACTTGAAGAAGCACTGCGTGCAGTGAGTAAACAAAGTGAAAAATCACATGTCCAAAACTTATTAATCGCCGTACGATCCAAGGTTTTGGAAGGACACTCACTGGCGAAAAGTATGCAGCAGTCAGGGCGATTTCCCGAACTGTATATTGCAACTGTTGCTGCGGGTGAGCGTTCAGGCCATCTTGATCTGATTCTAGATCAACTGTCCGACTACACCGAGAACCGTTTTGCTATGCAGAAGAAAGTGCAGGGCGCGATGATCTATCCGATTGTACTGATGCTGATGTCTTTTGGGATTGTGATGGGCCTGATGACCTACGTCGTGCCTGAAATTGTCAAAACCTTTGAACAAAGCAAAGAAGCCTTGCCTTGGATTACAGTTGCTTTGATGAAAGCCAGTGCCTTTATTCGACATACGTGGTTGGGCATGCTTATTCTGGCCTTTATCGCAGTGATCTTGTTTACCCGTTTTTTAAGAACCACGGCAGGACATTATGCATTTGACCGATTAACGCTCAGATTGCCACTATTTGGTAAACTTTCGCGTGGTATAAATGCGGCACGTTTTGCCAGCACCTTGTCGATTCTGACCCGTTCTGGCGTACCTTTGGTTGAAGCCTTGCGAATTGGGGCGGAAGTCAGTAATAACTGGGTAATTCGTGATGCCATTGAAGTGGCGATGGAGCGTGTAACAGAAGGTGGTAATTTGGCAACACAGTTGGAGCGTTGCGGTTATTTCCCCCCAATGATGGTACAAATGATTCGAAGCGGTGAAGCATCAGGCGAGCTAGATCGTATGTTGGATCGTGCATCCACCATGCAAGATCGTGAGGTGACCACCTTTATTTCCACATTACTGGCTTTACTTGAACCTTTGATGCTGATTTTTATGGCAGCAATTGTATTGGTGATTGTGATTGCGGTAATGTTGCCAATTATTAATATGAACAATATGATTTGATGAGTGACATGATAGAGATGAATATGAATAACTCAATGAATAAGCACAATGTTGAACAAAGCTTGAATCCTTGCACTCGAAGCATAGCCTCTTCTCTTGCGGCACGTTCGAGCGTTGCTCGAATGAATCGTGCCTCAGGATTTACACTCATTGAGGTGATGGTTGTTATTGTAATTCTTGGTGTTTTGGCAGCACTGATCGTTCCGAATGTGATGGGCCGTGGTGAAAAGGCCAAAGTCGATACCACCAGTATTACTTTAAAAGGTGTTGCGGGTGCGTTGGATCAGTATAAGCTAGATAATGGTCGTTACCCATCGATGCAGGATGGTGGTTTGGATGCGTTGGTGAATCAACCTGCTTCTGCGAAAAACTGGTTGCCGGGTGGTTATGTCAAAGGTGGTTATCCAAAAGACAGTTGGGAAAATGATTTACAGTATGTGATCCCAGGGCGTGAAGGTCGTGCATTTGATTTATATTCGTTTGGTGCGGATGGTAAAGAAGGTGGCGAAGGCAATGATGCCGATATTTATTATCAGCCATAATGATGAAATAAAATATCACTTCACTTTTTGAATTAAATAAATCTAGAGTGAAGTGATAATGTTTCTTAATTATAAATAACGAACTAAGATTTTGAAAAATATAAAATAAATAAAATATTGAATATGTGAGAGTTATAATAAGAATTATTCCCATATTTAATAGTTACAAGAAAAAGAAATTATGCAGAAAAATAGACTTCTTCTTTAGATCAAAGCTTTGCATAATAAATTCAGACCATTGAAATAAGATGTGGAGATCAGATGAAAGCATTTTTTGTGTTGGATGAACTGAATCAGTTTCATTGGGCAATGCTTAAATCTGTATTGCTCATCTTAAGTTTATTGCCTTTTAGTGAAGGTGCATTAAGTTTGTGGCAAGCTTCGGAAGGAAGCAGCCAAATCATGATTGGTTTTTTCGCATTGAGTATGTTGAGTGCATGGTTTGTATTGTGTTTTCTTAGTGCCTTAAAAACCAGTGTCTGGAATAACCACGAGCTAATTTCTAAATATGAGCAGCTTGTGTTTAAAGCCTATCGCTATATCCCGATGCTGTTTTTATCCAGTCTGGTGGCGTATTTATCGGTGCAATTGTCGATTAATTTCTAAGCCTATATTGTGAATATAAACGTAGACCAAAGATCTACGTTTTTTATGGTCTGCAGTTAAACTGGTCGAACCAAGAGCAGGGTTAACTTACGCACGACAGGCAAGACCAAGAGCAGCACAGGGAAAGCAATTAGCCATGAAATTCCCCACGCGGACATCCACGTTGCGAAAGAGAACTGCTCAAAACCCATACTTCTCAGTGTACTTATACAAGACACGATGAAAGTCATAATAATGGATAAAAAGAAGGGTAAAACAATGGATGCGTAACGATTTGGAATTTTCTGAAAATTAAAAGTAGAAGATTTTGAATTCTGCATTTTTGACTCCGTAAACCAACAAACGCCAGTGCCTTATCCAAGATGAAAATATCTAGATAAAATAGCTCCAAGCCTTGTTGGAGATATGTTGGCACGTTGATTGACGTAAACGTTTACGGCTTTATAATCAGCACAATTAATTTAGCATGAAGTCGCTAAATAGAAAATAAAAATAAGCGTATTTATTGAGTTGGATAGATTCGCTATGCTGCAACTGGGCTTAAAAGAGCAAAAAGGAAAAAGCATGCAACAGATCGAATGGAATGATTTTACTAAGGTTGAATTACGTGTGGGTAGAATCATTCAAGCGGAAGTGTTTCAACAAGCGCGAAAGCCCGCTTATATTTTGCAGGTTGATTTTGGTGAAGAACTGGGGATCAGAAAATCCAGTGCGCAAATTACCAAGCTATATCAACCTGAAGATTTGCTTGGAAAACTGGTGGTTGCTGTGGTGAATTTCCCGAAAAAGCAGATTGGGCCGATTCAGTCTGAATGTCTGGTGACAGGTTTTCATAATGCAGACGGAGATGTCGCGCTTTGTGTCCCAGAGTTTGATGTTCCTCTGGGCACAAAGTTACTGTAATTTATCGACGGGATTTGAAGCTAATATCAACTTTACGCGGACGATAGATCCAGCCTACGATCAATAAAAGCAATGATAAAATTAAGATCGGGTAATCGCTTAGGCGGTTATACAGCGTTTGCCCTTGCATGGCAGGTAATTCGCCACGTAATACGGCTTCTTGATCTATTGGTGCTTGTTTTACGATATGACCATGCTGATCAATAAATGCAGTCACACCTGTATTGGTGGCGCGAATAAACCAACGACCATTTTCCTTGGCTCGCATCTGTACCATTTGCAGATGTTGCCAAGGTCCAGCAGTCCCCGTGAACCATGCATCATTCGACACAGTAATTAAGAAGTCACTATTTGATGCATTGCGACGGGTCAGGTTGGGATAAGCCACTTCATAGCAAATGGCTGCAGCCAATGCATGGCCTTTCACCATTAAAGGCTTCTGATTGGCCTCACCACGTGAAAAACCACTCATGCTGACATCATTTTGAAGGGCAGGTAATACCCATTTCAGTGCACCTGATAACGGAATATATTCACCAAAAGGCACTAAACGTTGCTTCTTATACAAACCCGATGAATCACTACCCGATGCCATAATACTGTTGTAATACAGCGGCTCGCCGACTTGTTGTGATTTAGGTAGATCCCAATAAGGAATACCTGTGACCCAAGCGGTATCGGTTTTCTTTGCTTGCGTGGCCATCGCATCCAAGAATTCTGGAATATCGGTCTGGAACATCGGAATAGATGACTCAGGCCAGACGATCAGATCACGACCCCATTCAGCACGAGTCAGTGTGGCGTAAATCTCTAAGGTTTTGATCTGGTATTCGGTGAGCCATTTCAAGTCTTGCGGAATATTGCCCTGAACCAAGGAAACGCTGAGTGGTTTGGCTGCTTTAGGTTGAACGAATTGAATCAATCCAGCGCCCCAAGCACCCAGTATCAGTAGGGCAGATGGAATTGCCCAGAACCAGCGACGATTTAGAATCTCAACTAAAGCACAGGCCAGCACAATCACGACGAATGAAACGGCATAAACGCCAAATAACGGCGCATAGCCATCGAGCAGACGTTCAGTGAAGGCATAACCTGCAAACAACCATGGGAAACCAGTGAACACCCATGTCTTGGCCCATTCAAAGAGTACCCAAAGTGGCGCGAAAGTCAGCGGTGTTTCAGGGAAGAAGCGCCGATACAGCCAAGTTTGGAAGGCTGTAAATAGACCCATCGCAGCCGCCATAAAGGCAATCATCAAAATGCTTAAAAAGGCATTGGTATCGCCATAGGTATGGATAGAGGTGAATAGCCAAAAAGCACCGACGAACCATAAACCAAAACCATAAGCCCAACCCAGCGCAAAGGCTTGGCGTGGACTACGTTGACGTAATACTGCATACAATAATGCAGGCGATAAAATCGCGAGCCACCAAAAATAATAGGGTGCTAAGGCAAAACTAAAGATTGCACCTGAAATCAGTGCAATCAAAAGGGGAAATATAAAAGGAAGCTGAGTGTGTGCTTGAGATGGATTTAGCAGCTTCTCAAAATAGGTTCTCATTGACGGACAGCTCGAATCAGATGAATAGTGCGTGCATCTGCTTCAATAATGGTAAATTGCCAATCTCCAAGTTCAATGGTTTGACCTTGTAAATCGCTCACTAAACCAATCTCTTGCAGCAGTAAGCCGCCCATAGTTTCAACTTCATCGTCAGAAAAATCTGCATCTAAAATAGTGTTGAAGTGTTCGATTGGTGTAAGTGCCTGCACTATCCAAGTATTGGCTGTGGTTGGGTCATTGTCTGGTACGATATACAGTGCTTCTTCATCTGCAATATCGTGCTCATCTTCAATTTCGCCCACAATCTCTTCAAGAATGTCTTCGAGGGTAACCAAACCCGAGGTTGAGCCATATTCATCAATCACGATGGCAATATGGGTCTGGGTATTTTTTAACATGCGTAGCACTTGGTCTGAGCGTGCACTTTCAGGTACGAAAACAGGCTGACGCATCAATGAACGAATATCGACTTTGACATTGCGCTCAGTTAAAAATGGCAAAAGATCTTTCGCCAATAAGATGCCGACCACATTGTCACTTTGATCTGCTGAAAATACAGGGAAGCGTGAATGTGCCGAATCAATCAGTACATGCAGAATATCAAGTAATTGATCGTCTTCCTGTAAGCTGATAATCGCTGTACGCGGTGTCATGACTTCTCGAATCTTGGTTGCTGGCAGATCGAGAACACCCTCAAGCATAGCAACAGTATCTGGCTCTAAAAAGCGACGTGAGTCTTGAACTAACTTGAGTAATTCATCGCGGGTTTCAGGTGCGGTGCCTAACCATTTTCTTAAGCCACGCATACCCCACGACGGACTGGATTCCTCGACCATGATCTTTCCTAAAGACTCTCTATATCAATTAGATGATTTTCATCATACCGAAGATAAAGCGGATATGCATCAATAAAACTATGTAAAAAACGTACAGTTTTTCAAAATGCTGCTGATGATTTTCATCTGAGCGGTTTATGCTAAAATATGACAATTCGAATATTTGAGTTTAATGATGTCTGAACAACCCAAACTTCCCGCTGTTCAAATTAATACGCGAGGTTTACGTTGCCCTGAACCTGTGATGATGCTGCATCAAGCTATTCGCAAAGCCAAGTCAGGTGATGTTGTTGAGGTGCTTGCCACAGATCCGTCTACCTCATGGGATATTCCAAAATTTTGTATGCATCTCGGACACGAGTTGGTATTAAAAGAAGAAAGTTTGGATGAAAACAGCAATACGGAATATCGTTATCTAGTGCAGAAAGGGTGAATTTATTAGCGCTAATGAAAGGCAACTGTTTGAGGTTCATTTGACCGTTGATGTCAAGAATTCTACGGTTTTGCATCAACGATTTTTAACATTATGTCAGCAAATACAAGCGAAAGCCTTAGAAATTGTATTGGCGCAAGGGACCTACCCCAAGCAAATGATGTTTTCAAAAATAATCACTACGAGTCATTTGCAAGAATTATTTGTTTTCATTAATCAGTGGATTCGTTTATTTCAAGCACATCACCTTGATGTGCTCAGAACAAAAATAGAAATACCGCTGCATTCAAATTATTTGAATCATATTCAATATTATGAGTGGCATGCATTGATTGAATATCATCATGTAGAGCAACTACAGCGGCTTTGCCACGATCATGGCGCTCATCTTTCTTATAATGCTTTAAAATGGCAGCCAAAATTTCGTTTTATTACGTTAAGGGAATCTCACTCAATAGTACATTATCGAGCGCGAGTTGGTCGGTTGAGACAAGCTTTGATTGATCAAAAATATACGCCACACAAAGAAATTCATGAAAGTTGCATCTATGATTCTAATGATGCACTGGATCAAGGTTGGTTGATTTAAAATCTGAGAAGAATATGAATAAACTAAAAATGATGGCCTATGAGGGGCTCATTCGCCGTTTTGCGTTAAGCCACACCTATTTTCCTTTTGTACTGAAAGGGAGTTTTTTGACACGGCAGTATTTTCCTAAGCATATTCACCGAAAGCCTATAGATTTAGATTGGGTATGTTTAAAGCCCTTATTGGATAAAAGAGGTGTTCAAGCTCATTTAAATGATTGGATGCATTATCTAACCACGGTTCAGCTTGATGACGGTATTCGCTATGACGTTTTTCCTATAGATTCATATTGGTGGGAGCTGGATTATGTGATGTCAGAGGATTTTCCAACAGTCAGTACCGCTTTCCATGCTTGGGTTAATGAGCAGATGGTCGAGATTGAAGTTGATGTTTCATTTAATTTGGATGTGAGTGATAGTAAATTAAATTTGAATTATCAGCCGTTAGTAGGGCCGAGTTTTAAGCTGAAGCAAACACCATCATTAGCAACTCAAATTGCATGGAAATTGCATCAATGTATAGTAAATCCCCGATATAAAGATATTTTTGATTTAACGTGGTTGCTTCAACATGCTGAATTTAAGGAAAATATAGAGGCGCAGTTTAAGACAATTGAGGTGTTAAGCGCTGAGTGCCATCGTGATGAAATTATATTGACCGAGTATCTTAGAAAAAATCAGCTGATCTTTGCCGAAGCTCGACGAAAATTAAGTCGGCACTGGGAGATTGAAAGGAATAATTTTAATTTTGTTGATTTACAGGATATACCTAAAGACTTTAATACGTTTTGGAATCAATTTACTTTTGCGTTAATCCAGACTGATGTGTTAGATCTAATCGATTAAAAAAGCGAAGCATAAAAAAACCAAGCCGAAGCTTGGTTTTTTTATATTCTTTATTACATATTCGGATAGTTCGGACCACCGCCGCCTTCAGGCGTTACCCACGTAATGTTTTGTGATGGGTCTTTGATATCACACGTCTTACAGTGGACACAGTTGGCTGCGTTGATCTGGAAGCGTTTAGAACCATCATCATTTTCCATGATTTCATAAACACCAGCAGGGCAGTAGCGTTGAGCTGGCTCATCCCATTTTGGTAAGTTCACGTTCACTGGAATTGAAGGATCAGTTAACTTCAAGTGCGCAGGTTGGTTTTCTTCATGTACGGTATTTGAGATAAAGACTGAAGATAAACGGTCAAAGGTCAACTTGCCATCTGGTTTTGGATAGTTTGGTTTAAACGTTGAAGCATCCACCGTTTTAAGCACGGCAAAGTCTTGTTTAAGATCATGCAACGTGAATGGCACTTTAAAGATGTTTTGATCGATAAAGTTAAATGCACCACCAATCCATTGACCGAATTTGTGCATCGCTGGACCAAAGTTACGCGAGCTATATAACTCTTCTTTTAACCAAGAATTGTTATATTTATCGGTATAAGCAGTGAGCTCTTTGTCAAAGTGGTCTTCGCCTTCAAGTACACGTGCAATGGCAAGATCACCACCTTTGGCAACACCCGCAGCAATCGCTTCAAACACTGCTTCACCACACAACATGCCTGATTTCATTGCGGTGTGTGAGCCTTTGATTTTTGAGAAGTTCAAGAAACCAGCATCATCACCAATCAAGCAACCGCCCGGGAAAGTGAGTTTAGGCAATGCATTAAAGCCGCCTTTGACCACAGCACGTGCGCCGTAAGAAATACGTTTGCCGCCTTCAAGGAATTGCTTGATGGTTGGGTGTGTTTTCCAACGTTGCATTTCCATGAATGGGTACATGTGCGGATTTTCATACGATAAATCGACGATCATGCCCATGGTGACTTGGTTATTTTCTGCGTGATATAACCACCAACCACCAGTAGAACCTGTTTCAGATAAAGGCCAACCTGCACCATGCATCACTAAACCTGGTTTGTGTTTTGCAGGGTCGATTTCCCAAAGTTCTTTGATCCCGATACCGTAATGTTGCGGATCAGCATCTTTGTCGAGATTAAATTTTGCGATTAGGCGTTTACCGAGGTGACCACGGCAGCCTTCAGCGAATAAGGTATATTTGGCATGTAGCTCATAACCAGGCGTGAAGTTATGCGTTGGCTCACCATTTTTACCAATCCCCATATCACCTGTTTGGATGCCTTTTACCGTACCGTCTTCATGATAAAGCACTTCAGCAGCAGCAAAGCCCGGGAAGATTGAAACTTCAAGTTCTTCCGCTTTTTGACCTAACCAACGCACCACGTTACCAAGGGAAACCACATAGTTTCCATCGTTGTGCATTGACTTCGGTACCATCCAATGCGGCATTTTTTGTGCTTTGCTATCAGACAATAAGAAATATGTTTCGTCGCCCGTTACAGGTACATTGAGAGGTGCACCTTCTTCTTTCCAGTTCGGAAATAATTCGTTCATGGCACGTGGTTCAAGTACAGCACCAGAAAGGATATGCGCACCTACTTCAGAGCCTTTTTCAACAACACAAACAGAAAGATCAGGCAGGTTGTTTTCAATCGCTAATTGACGAATTTTAATCGCAGCAGATAAACCCGAAGGTCCTGCGCCTACGATCACTACGTCAAACTCCATCGCTTCACGTTCGATGTGTTCCATGTAGGACTCCTCATATTTTTAGGGGTGGCAACCGTAATATTGCGATTCGGTGCTGCCATGAGTGTTCTGAATTGCCAAACACAAATGATAGTATTGTGCTTGCAAACGTTTGGGATAGTATAGTTTTAATCCTTGATCTCGCCAATTGGCTGAGTGGTCATATTTTCTCGTCAGCAAGGCATAAACTATGATAAATGAAAATGATTCTCCACAAAGCTCTTTACAAAATAAGGGAAAAATCGTGTTTTCTGATGATAAAAACTTAATCGACATTGCACAATACATAAAAGATGTACAGCAAAGTCACAAAAGGTCAATTCCCCCTTTAGAGCAATGGCACCCAAAGCATTGCGGCAAAATGGATCTACGTGTAAAAGCCAATGGCGAATGGTGGCACGAAGGTCAATTGGTTAAACGCCAAGCGCTTCTGGACCTGTTTACCAAGGTGCTCTGGAAAGAGGATGGTAAATTCTACCTCAAAACCCCAGTTGAGCAGATCGAAATCGAGGTTGAAGATGAGCCTTTATTGATCAATCAGGTTGATCAGGTCGAGCTTGAAGGCAAGACCTATTTGCAACTGACCACTTGCAATCAGGATGTTGTGATTGTCGATGAAGCGCATCCGATTTTTATGCGCGAATATCAGGGGGAGTTAAGGCCCTATGTGCATGTTCGATTCGGGATCAATGCCTTGATCCAACGGCAGAGTTTTTATCATCTCATCAACTATGGCAGTTTGTCTGAAACTGCGCAAGGCGAGACGGTTTTAACACTAAAAAGTGCTGATTTGATCTTGCATTTGAGCACCTGAGGTTTAAGCTTAAACCAGTGAATAACCGAATATCCGTGCGTATATGACTGCCGTTCAAACCATGCCTCTTTTACTCAATCCTATGCCACATGCATCAGCAGATGCACCGATAGGCGTTTTTGATTCAGGTGTGGGGGGATTATCGGTAGCACAAGAGATTGCCCGACATTTACCCAATGAACGCATTCTGTATTATGCCGATACTGCACATGTACCCTATGGCGCACGTTCCGATCAGGAAATCCGTCAACTCACAGCACAAGCGATAGAGTGGCTGTATCGTCAAGGCTGCAAAATTGCAGTGGTTGCCTGTAATACCGCTTCTGCATTTAGTCTGGATTATTTACGTGACCATTATGGCGAGCGTTTTCCAATTGTCGGTTTAGTCCCAGCTTTAAAACCTGCAGTGATTCAGACCCAATCCAAAGTAGTGGCGGTACTGGCAACACCGGCGACTTTTCGTGGGCAACTGATTAAAGATGTCATGGCGAATTTTGCTCAGCCAGCAGGGGTTAAAGTCCTGACCGTGACCAATCTGGAATTGGTGCCTTTTGTTGAGGCAGGACAACAGATGAGTCCTGCATGTTTGACGGTGTTGCAGCAAGTTTTGCAGCCTGTGGTGCAACAAGGTGCTGACTTTTTAGTCTTGGGCTGTACTCATTATCCTTTTTTAAAGGACGCAATTCGTCAGGTTTTTGATGAAAAATTAAAATTAATTGATTCTGGACAAGCAGTTGCGCGACAAACCGCGTATATTTTAATTAAAAATGGGTTATTATGTGACAAATTGCGTCATAATATTACACGGATTGAATGTTATGTCAGTGGGAACAATGCTGTAGCGCTGCAAGCAGTTTTACAACATCTGATCCCTGAGCAATTTACATGGAAGATTAAAAATCTGGACGATATTAGGGTGGAAAATCACTAAATCGTGCCGTTTTTATAGATTTTATTGGGGTTAGCTGTTAATAAAAATCAAGATGCATACTTGATATTATTGATAAATGAATTGGGGCTTCGCCTATGCAAGATACTCGTTATCAAGTCTTTATTTCCACCTCTGGCAATGAAATGCAACCAGAGCGAGCGGTTTTGGCACAAACTCTTGTGGGAATGGGATTCCTGTCTTGGGGTTTAGAGCAACGTACACCCTTAAGTACCTCGATTGCACGTCGTCAGATTGATGATTGTGACTATGTGGTGATTCTATTAGGCAGCCAGTATGGCGAGCAATCCGTTTCAGGTGTGGGCTATATGCATCTGGAATATATTTATGCCATGACCAAACAGAAGCCCGTCATCGTATTTATGCATGAAGATCCCGAATCGCGTGATAGCAAATTGCATGATCCCAAAGCTGAACTCAAAGAAAAATTTAAAGAATTTAGAAAGCAACTTCAACATGAAGTCGATCAAGTCTTTTGTTACCGTACATTAAGAGATTTAGAACTCGCTGTGCGCTCCAGTATGCCGCAGATGTTAGAACGTTATCCTGTGGTGGGTTGGGTCCGTCCACAAAATACGCAGGTATTGCGGGATGAAATTGATGCATTGCGTGCCAAAGTCAAACAACTGGAAACAGAGCTGGGCAACCGCGAAACAGATCCACTGACCAATGTTGCTAAAGTCTCAATGCATGAACTGTATTCTTTTGAATATCGCATGCATGCTTATCAGGATGGTAATTTCAAAGAAGTTAAACCACATCGTAAAATGACATGGGCGCAATTATTGAATGTTTTGGGCTCGGCCTTTGTGATTCCAACACCTGAAGAATATTTTTCTAAACGCATGAATGAATATTTAAATGAAACAGGTTTGGAAGATGCGCGCAAGGAGATGCCAAGAGCACATGCGGTTTCTCGTGCTCAAGTCAATATTCGGGCGTTGCATGAGATTAAATTGCAGATGCGTCAAAATGAATGGATCATGCCGACTGGACGAGATGATCGTCAGCGGATGTTGTGGCAACTAACGGCGAAAGGGCAGAAATTACTAGAAAGTAATGTCCTAGACAGTAATCGGGTTTTTCAGTTTAAGACCATGCATTAATCCAATTTAGAAAAAAGCACTAAAACTGCTAAAGTAATTGAATGAATTCAATGAAAAGCGGATACGGTCTATGTTAGCGACACAAAAACCTAAAGTGACAGTGGTTCTGGCAAATTTAGGTACGCCCGATGAAGCCTCTGTACCTGCTGTGCGACGCTTTCTAAAGCAATTTTTATCTGATACTCGTGTGATTGAGATTCCCAAACTGCTTTGGTGGATCATCTTGCATCTATTTGTGCTGACCTTTCGCCCGAAACGTGTGGCTGAAGCTTATGCATCGGTTTGGTCAAATGACTCGCCAATGCGTGAAATTGTTCTAGAACAAACACTGCTGATTAAACAGCGGTTACAAGAAGAAAATCATCAGTTTGAGCTTACGGTTGTTCCTGCCATGACCTATGGGCAGCCCAGCATCTATACCGTGCTAGATCAATTGGCAAAAAATCCGCAAGAACATGTGATTCTATTGCCCTTATTTCCACAGTATTCTGCAACCTCAACCGCACCGTTGTATGATGCATTCGCCAAGTGGATTCCCCAGCAACGCCATTTGCCTGGCATCACGCTGATTAAAGATTATTATCAGCATCCGATGTTCATTCAAGCCTTGGCTGATAGCGTATTAAACTATCAATTACAGCATGGTAAAGCTGAAAAATTATTGATGTCATTTCACGGAATTCCTCAGCCCTATGCGGATAAAGGTGACCCTTATGCCGATCGCTGTCGTGTGACTGCACGTTTGGTGGCAGAGGCTTTACATCTAAACGAGGATGAATGGGCGATTAGCTTCCAGTCAAGATTTGGGAAGCAAGAGTGGGTCAAGCCGTACACTGACCAACTATTGCAACAATGGGGTGAGCAAAATGTACAGTCCGTACAGGTGATTAGTCCTGCATTTTCAGCCGATTGTCTGGAAACGCTGGAAGAGTTGGCAATGCAAAATAAAGAGATTTTTCAGCATGCAGGTGGTGGTGACTATGCCTATATTCCTGCCTTGAATGCAGATCAGGCGCATATAGATTTGCTTGCCAGTCTGGTTCAGGCTAATCTTGATGCACTCACTCATACCTTAGCCCATCGTTAAATCGACGCTTTATTTCGCCAGAGGTTTCTATGCTACAAGTCAAAATTGTCCCTGTTACTGCGTTTGCCCAAAACTGCTCAATCTTGTGGGACAGTGAAAGCAAAGAAGCGATTTTGATTGATGCGGGTGGTGATGCGGCGGTGTTGAAAAAAGAAGTAGACGCATTGGGTCTCAAGGTCAAGGCACTCTGGTTAACCCATGGACATCTTGATCATGCTGGAGCTGTGGGCGAATTGGCTGAAACTTGGAAAATCCCAGTGATTGGCCCACATAAAGAAGACCAATTCTGGTTGGACATGATTCAAGAAGTCTCAGCGCGTTATGGTTTCCCCATTCCACAGCCCGTTAAAGTCGATCAATGGCTTGAAGGTGGTGAAGTCTTAACATTGGGTGAGGATGAATTTGAGGTTCGTTTTGCCCCAGGTCATACTCCAGGCCATGTCATGTTCTATAACGCCAAGCATGGCTTGTTATGGACGGGGGATGTGTTGTTTAAAGGCTCGATTGGACGGACTGACTTTCCCAAAGGCAATCACCAACAGCTATTAGATTCGATTCAACGCGAATGCTTTAGCCTGCCAGATGAAACGCAATTTATCTCAGGTCATGGACCGATGAGCACTATCGGTTATGAAAAGCAATTCAATCCTTTTGTGGCAAGCAAAGCGGGTTAATTTCGGCACGACTAACCATGAAGATGATTAATCTTCATAATCATCTTCATGCCGTTTCAGATCAGCTTGTGGCGCATCTTGTGTGGGCAGTTTGTACTCATCACTGGCCCAAGCACCGAGATCAATCAATTTACAGCGCTCTGAGCAGAAAGGACGAAATGCATTACCTTCCCAAGTACTGGCTTCACCGCAACGCGGGCAGGGAAATGTACGTGGCATAGAAAATTCCTAAAACAAAAACTAAATAGATTAGGCAAAAGTAAGGTGAGTTGTTAGACTTATGCCGATTTCTAGATAGTTTGATGAGATTATGTCGATTCGTCAATTTCAAGCACAACGTATGCAAGCCCCTCGTGATTTTATTGCCATTCCCAATACGCCGATCTGCGTTGAAATTGGGGCAGGAAAAGGCAAGCACGCCTTGTTGTTTACGGGGCAAAATCCGCACACCACGTTGTATGCAATTGAACGAACCAAAGAAAAATTTTTGGCGATGCAGAAGCAGCACCAATTAGAGCCACGTGAGCATTTAAATCCGATTCATGCTGATGCATTACCTTGGGTAGTGCATGCTTTGTTCCCTGCACAAGTGCAACAGTTTTTTATTCTCTATCCAAATCCAGAACCGCATAATCCAGCACAGCGCTGGCTGAATATGCCATTCTTCGAGTTTCTACTGTCTCGTCTTCAACCGAATGGTACGATTACACTGGCAAGCAATATTCTTGAATATATTGATGAAGCGGAACAGCAATTAATAGCCCTGTGGAAACTGCCCTTCGAAAAGCAAAAAATTGCAGCAGATTCTGCCCGAACGCATTTTGAAATTAAATATTTAGAGCGCGGTGAGTTGTGCCAACAGTTGATCATCCGCAAACCAGAAGCTTATGTAACGCGTTTTGATGACTTCGCCCCTTTACAAGGTCAAAAAGCGCAAGAGCAATCTGATGTCTAAGCGTGTTGCGATTATTGGTGCTGGCCCAGCAGGTCTGATGGCTGCTGAAGTATTGAGCCAATACGACTATGAAATTGATGTATTTGAGCAGAAACCTTCGGCGGCGCGTAAGTTCTTGATGGCTGGAAAAACAGGTCTCAATATCTCGCATGCGGAGCCCGTCGATACGTTTATACAACGTTATGACCATGCTGCATGGTTGGGGCCTTGGGTGAAGCAATGGGATGCACAGTGGATTCAGAACTGGATGCAAGGGCTTGGTATTGAGTCCTATGTAGGAAGTTCCGGTCGGGTTTTTCCGATTGAAATGAAAGCTGCCCCCTTACTTCGTGCGTGGTTAAAACGCTTAATGACCGATGGTGTGCGTTTCCATTACCGTCATCGTTGTGTGGAGTTATTTAAAAATCAACTCACGATAGAAAACCAGATCCAGCGTTTTAGCGCAAACTATGACGCGATTATTTTGGCCTGTGGGGCAGTGTCATGGTCGCAATTAGGCAGTGATGGGGCATGGCAGCAATGGTTAGCTTCAGGCGAGATTGAACCTTTCCAAGCCAGTAATGCTGGCGTGCTGAAACTATGGTCGCCGTTTATGCAGGCGTGTTTCGGTCAGCCACTGAAGCGTGTCAATGCATGGGTGCATCCCGAACAGCAAAGCCATGGTGATATCATCATTACTCACTACGGCTTAGAAAGTGGCGTGATTTATAAATTGGGTCGTAATTTAAGAGCACAATTGTCGCAACAGCAGAATCTACAATTACATCTGGATCTGCTACCTGATGTCAGTATTGATCAGTTAGAACAAAAATTACAGGGCAATAAAAAGCAATCTCTCACCAATCTTTGGCGTAAAGCGGGTTTAGATCAAGTCAAAATTAATCTGCTGCGTGAAGTTGTTGCAAAAAGCTTGTGGTCGGATGCCAAACATATGGCACAGCAAATCAAACAGCTCCAAATCTCCTTAGAGGGCTTCCGTCCAATCGAAGAGGCGATTAGCTGTGCTGGTGGGGTCAAGCAAAGTGCTGTATCACCACAACTGCAATTGCAGTCCAATCCTTATGTCTTTTGCTGTGGTGAAATGTTGGACTGGGATGCACCAACAGGGGGATATTTACTGACGGCTTGTTTCGCAACGGGGCGTGCAGCGGGAGAAGGCGTACATCAACGCTTAGAGCACAGTCCTATAAGATAATGTTTTCAAAAGAATTGACTTAAATTTATATATTTTTCATGTTCTAAATCACTCTATTTTTATTTGTTGGCGAGTTTCTTGCACTGTTGAGATTTATCTTGTTATTGATGAATGTTCAATGTGGCAGCAGTTTAAGTCCAGTCTATTTCTTCAAGTTATTTTTGCTTTAATTCTTGGCATTATTATTGGTATTAGCTTTCACGATTTTTCTTTGGCTTTAAAGCCTCTAGGGGATGGCTTTATTGCATTGATCAAGATGTTGATTGCCCCCATTGTTTTCTGCGTGGTGGTACTTGGACTGTATGGTGCAAATGACCTTAAAAAAATGGGAAAAGTGGGTGCAAAAACAATTCTATACTTTGAGGTGGTGACGACTATTGCATTGATTCTGGGAATTGCGATTGCTTATATATTTAAACCGGGTGTCGGTATGAATATTGATATCACGAAGCTAGATGGCAAGGATTTAAATGTTTATACCGAACGTGCGCATAGCATGAGTTCGGGCGCAGATTTCTTATTACATATTATTCCAAAAACCTTTGTAGATGCCTTTGCCCGTGGCGATATTTTACAAGTTTTATTGATTGCGATTCTGTTTGGTATCGCGTTATTAATGATTCCAAAACATTTTGCCGAACTAGTTTGCAAGGTAATTGAAGCCTTTTCCGAAGTGTTTTTTAAAATGATGGCTTTGATTATCCGTCTAGCTCCCATCGGTGTTTTTGGGTCAGTCGCCTATACCACCGCAAAATTTGGAGTAGATTCACTGATGCAACTGGGCTATTTAGTCTTACTGTTTTATGTGACTTGTATTCTATTTGTGCTGATTGTTTTAGGTGGAATTCTTAAAATTTCAGGTTTAAATATATTCAAATTTCTAAATTATTTTAAAGCAGAACTGTCGATCGTATTGGGAACGGCATCTTCTGATTCGGTACTGCCACAGATCATGAAAAAATTGAAAAATCTCGGGATCAAGGAATCAACCGTAGGCTTGGTCATTCCAACAGGTTATTCTTTTAATCTCGATGGATTTTCTATTTATCTAACGCTTGGAGTGATATTTATTGCACAAGCCTGCAATATTGATTTATCCCTGCATGATTTACTCGCCATTTTATTGGTTTCTTTAGTGACCTCTAAAGGTGCACATGGTATTCCGGGTTCAGCATTGGTTATTTTAGCGGCAACCTTATCTGTGATTCCGAGCCTTCCAACCATTGGTTTAGTTTTGCTGTTATCCGTGGATTGGTTTATTGGAATTGTACGTGCGTGTACCAACTTGATTGGAAACTGTGTGGCAACGGTTGCGATTGCACATTGGGAAAAGGATATTGATCATGCTCGTGCCAAAGATGTTTTAAGCCAAAAGATTTAGTTGGTGGCGATCCAAAAGATTGTCGGAGTAAATTGAAATGCTCTGAATCAATACCATTTGTAATTTGCATAGGGATGAGATCTAGCCTATATTTTTAGTGGAAAAATCATCAAAGGAATGTGCAATGACTCAGATCTCGCCTATATATCGTGGTAGCTGCTTATGTGATGGGATTCACTATGAAATTCATGGTGAAATTGGTGAGATCATACAATGCCATTGTCAGCGTTGTCGTAAAGCCAATGGTACGGCTTATGCAACCAATGCACCAATCAGCAGTGCAGATTTTAAAATTGTACAGGGTGAGCATCTGGTTAAAAAATTTGCTGCATCGGGTGTGTATCGTTGGTTTTGCGGGGAGTGTGGTTCACCATTGATCAGTTCGCGTGATGCACAGCCAGAGTTTTATCGTTTAAGAATCGGGACTTTAGACACACCATTACAACAAAAACCGAGCATGCATATTTTTGCTGCATCCAAAGCCGAGTGGGATTGCATCGCTGATGATCTACCGCAATATGCTGAACGTCCTTAAAATGGGTTTATTTTTGCGATGATTTTTGAAACTGCTGATTTAGAGCCCAATGAGATCTACCGACTTTTGGTCGGTGGAGTTTCACCTCGACCGATCGCATGGATTAGTACGTTATCCGCAGATGGTGTTGCCAATATCGCCCCATATTCCTTCTTTAATGTCGCCAGTTGTAATCCACCTATTCTGTGGTATTCACAAGTCAATCCAAGAAATGGGCAGGATAAAGACACCATCAGAAATCTGATTGCAACCAAAGAATGTGTGGTGCATATCGCCAATACGGCCTTGTTGGAAAAAATGAATTTATCCTGTGCTTTATTGCCTCCAGAGCAAAGCGAATTTGAGTTTGCACAGATCGAGTCTGAACCCAGCCATACGGTTGCAGCCTTGGCAGTGAAGCATGCACCTGTGCGTTATGAATGTCAGTTAAGAGAGGTGATTCAACTCAGTAGTCTGCCATCAGGAGGTACTGTGGCTTTGTTGGATGTGAAATCGATTTATGTCGCTGATCATTTGTGGAATGGTCAAATGATTGATCAGCAGCAACTTCAGAGTGTGGGCAAAATGGGTGGAGATTTTTATAGTTTAACGACAGACTTACGAAAATTGTCGCGTCCTTGAATGCTAAAACATGAAAGAAAAAAAGGAGGTTAAACCTCCTTTTTCTTATTTTGCAGTAAGTGCTTCAGCTTCAAATTTGACACCATCCCAGCCATGTTGCATAAACTGGCGGATATTTTGATGGTCGGTGGCTTCTGGTGTTGCCAATACAGACGCATAATGCTCCGCAAATAAACTGAGCGTATCCGCTTGACTCAAGCCTTCAATTTTGGCGAAGCTAAGTACTTTGGCACTGCCTTGATTTTCGGTTGCAGCATTCGATTGTGCGCCATTTTGAAAAGCGGTTGGGGTATGTTGATAACGAGCTTCGATAAATGCCAATACATCAGCAAATTTTGCTGTGCCATCTTTAAGTTGTGCCAATAAGCTTTGTGCCATTTCAAAAATTCCATGTTGAGTGAATCAATGGCAAGCATCATAACATTGAAACTGTAGAATAGAAGCTGAGAGCGATTTGAACTAGACGTCGTTGATTCAGCGGTTTATGCTCAAACAGAACATTAATCTATTGAATAATAATGAATAGACATCGTTTAAAGTTATCAACTTCCACCGCTTTATTTCGCCTTTTAGCGCCTATTTTAAGTTGTGGTTTGCTGTTGCAACTCCGTCGTATGATCATGCGACGACTGCCTTTTCTGCGCTTGCAGAGTCAGGTCAGCAATGTGGTGTATTTGTCTTGGTTGGTTGATGTTGAGCAAGTACGTCTGCGCTATCCGAAATACGTACCGTTATGGGAAAAAGATGGGAAAACCATTTTTACCATTTTGACTTATCAGCATCAGCATTTTGGATTCAGTTTCTTGGGGAAATTACGCCAGCTGATGCCTTCACCCAAACAAAGTAACTGGCGTTTTTATCTGGATGACTCACAGCCCAAGACCGTGATCTTTGAACAGGTCATGGTTGATCAAGCCTTATATGTGATGGGTGGTCGATTGGCCAGTGACGTGATGCCAGCACAATATGCATCGACGTTTCAGCATCAACGGGATGAACAAGTGATTCATACTGAAATGAGTGTTGATGATCATTATTCCTTGAAGAGTGATGTGCAAATCCAAAGTGAAAAACAGTTACCTGCTGCATGGCAGTGTCTATTTTCCTCATGGGACGAAGCAGTTCGATTCTTGGTTGATCAAGATCATGCATGGGCAGAATGGGTGGATCAACCGACATGCATGTCGCAAGGGGATATTCAGATGCCAGTTCAGTTTCAACAGATTCAAGCCGCTGAGGTTCGTACATTACAGGCTCCTCAATTGTTGCAACAATTCGGTTTAGATCATGATGCTGAAGCTTTTGCTTTTGTGGTTCCTGCACTGGATTTTGAAGTGCTGGGTGAGCAAGTTTTATTTAAGGCCACATAAATTGTGGATAACTTTATGTTTATACACAGTTGCTTGAAGCTTAAAAACAGCGGTTGAGTTGTCTAAAAATTATGTTATTTTAGAACAAAGGAGATGGCATTCCTCCTATTACAAACCGCCATTGTGGCTAATGATGCCTACGTTACCCTGAACAGGGGGCGTAGGTTCGTGCGTGCTCTGTTCCCATTTTGGAGTTCGCAGATGAAAAATAATCAAAAATACATAGATCTATCCATGTTAAATATCGCTTTATCTCCTGCGCGATGTGTGGAGTAAACCATGTACTATCCTTTACTCTCAATCGCGCTTGGCTCGGTACTCGGTGCATGGTTGCGTTGGTTCTTGGGTTTAAAACTCAATCCAATTTTTCCCAATATTCCTTTAGGTACAGTCACCGTTAACTTTGTTGGTGGCTTTATTATTGGTTTTGCAATTTCTTATTTTTCTCAAAGTTCACTGAGTCCAAATTACAAACTGTTTGTGATTACAGGTTTTTGTGGTGCATTAACCACCTTTTCGACCTTTTCTGCTGAGATTATTGCCTTATTACAAAGTGGTAAGTTGGGTTATGCCTGTGCAGCGATTCTGATTCATGTGATTGGCTCATTACTGTTTACCATTTTAGGCATGAGCTTGCATCAATGGCTCAGTGCTGCATAGCTTTGGAGTGATGACAATGAATGGATTTTTACTGAGTTTTTATACGGCACAAAATCGGGCTTATCAGGGACAACAGATGAGTGAGTGGTTGTTGGCTGTGGCGAAACAGATGAATTTGCGTGGAGCAACAGTGCTCGCTGGACTGGAAGGTGTGGATCATCAAGGCTTATTTCATTCGGCTAGTTTTTTTGAATTGGCGGATCGACCTCTGCAGATTCAGTTTGCAGTGACAGATGAGCAGGCAACAGAATTAATGAACTATCTGAATGACAAAGAAATCTCTTTGTTTTATGTCAAAACACCGATTGAATTTGGGGTGGTGGGGCAGGCCAAGCCGGATTCTTGAAAGTGAGGCATAAAAAAAGAAGTCTAAGTGGAGGAGAGATAGCCTTAGACTTCTAATGCTTACAGCCTAATGTGTGAAACTTAAATGAAAATTAAGCTTTACGGTTAAAGCGTGCAAAGCGTTTGTTAAAGCTTGCGACACGACCTTCATTGCTGGCTTGACGAACTTCACCTGTATAAAACGGATGTGAAGCACTGGAAATATCAAGGGTAACGTAAGGATAGACCTGACCTTGATATTCTTTGGTTTGTTTGGTCTGAAGCGTACTACCAATCAAGAAGTAAGCATCGGCATTGGTATCGTGAAACAAGACCTGTTGATAAGCAGGGTGGATATCTTTACGCATTTTGAATGACTCCTATTATTAATAGAAATGTTATAACATAACAATATATGCCGTCAATCTTATTCATTTCAAGTTTTTTTGGAATTTATTTGTAAGCAATGAATCCGCGAGCATGAGATATGGAACTTTGCTCAAGCCATTTGATTTGTTAAATTAGCAGGGAGATATCGAGTATGAGCAAAAATAACAATGAGGATTAATTCTGACTCGCCTTTTTTCATTCCCGCATTCATTGTTTTTATTGCATTTTTCGCTTTAATGTATAAATGTACTTACTCTGAATCGAATATCAATCGAATAGAGCCTATCCTTAAAAATGATCTTGAGATTTTAGCGAAATTTGGACATATCACAGATTATAAAATCTATAAATCTACAGTTCTGTTTAATGACCATAAAACTAAAAATACATACATTTATCATTTGAAATTGTATGGTGAAAAGGACAAGGGAAAAGTCATCCTTAACGTGGATGAAAATCAGGAGAGTGCAGATTATCCTTATACAGTGCAAATTGACTAACTAAACATCGATGAACAGTTAAAAAGCCAATCATCTGATTGGCATTTTTATGAAGTTTAGTTCGGGACCAATTCTTCAAATAAATCATTGAGATTGTCATGCACTTTGAGGTGAATCAGGTTCCAGTAATGTCCTGAAATGGTTCGATTGACCATCAGGGTATCTGGAGAGGGTTTAAACACATCCCAGTATTTCAGGGATTTTTTCACTAACAGCATGCCATCGTGATGCGATGAGTTCTTGGCAAAGTCATAATGGGTGCTTAGTGGGCGCAACAGGATTTCAATCCATTGCGTATATAGTTCGCTTGGAAATTTCTGTTTCTCAGCAATCGAATGCAGTTCCACCAGTAGATCTTCAACCTGAGCAATATCCTCTTGGCGGGCTGCATTGACCAGTGCTTTGAAGTGCTGAATGATTTCAGGTGAAAGGGTTTTAACGCTGCCATAATCATAAATAATCACGCTGCCATCTTCACGGAACGCAAAATTGCCGGGATGTGGGTCACAATGGAACCGTTTCAAGAAAAACATTTCCTGCCCTAGGGCGCGAATCAGGCGACGACCGATTTGATTACGGGTTTCAACTGACCAAGTGCTGGCGGTTTCAATCGATTCACCCTGTTCAAGACTGAGCGTCAGTACCCGACGCGATGAATAGTCTTTATAGACAGTGGGGATGATGATTTGATCATCCAACTTTTCATGGAAGGTTTTAAAGACTTCTAAGTTTTGTGCTTCAATTTCATAATTCAGTTCGGCCGATAAGCTGTCTTGGATTTCTTGAAACAGTTGATCTTGCAGCTTCTTATCAATTTTTAGCACGCCCATTAAACGTAAAGCCAGACGAACCTGTTTTAAATCACTTTCACAGGCTTGATCTACCCCAGGGTATTGCACTTTCACCACCACAGCCTGACCGTCTGGCAGTACTGCACGATGTACTTGACCAATCGAGGCAGCAGCAAAAGGTTCAGTCTCAAACGAGCTAAAAATCTGGTTTAACGGTTTGCCCAACTCTTTTTCAACTTGTTGCTGAATTGCAGCAAAAGGCATGGCAGGGGCTTGACGTTGCAGTTTGGCAATCGCCTTCGCGACTTCTGGTGGGAAGATGTCTTTATATTGCGAAGCAATTTGCCCGACTTTCATCACCGCACCTTTCATCTCACCTAAGGTGTCGGCAATTTGTAAGCCGATGTCTTGGAACAATTTGCTGCGAGCAGCATTTTTTTGTTCTTCATCTGCGGTGAGATTACGAATGGAGTTGGCAACGCTTTTGCTGGCAATACTTGCGGTCATGCTAGCCAGTTTAAAAAAACGCTTACTGGGAGAGCTTGCATGTTTTGCCATATGGACTTGACCTCGGGTGATCCAGTTTCAACGTGATGCTTTGATCATAGGCGACAAAACTTAAATTGCCTATACCAAAATGTTAAGTGATGTAAGTATGCTGTGAAGGGGGGAAATGGAGGTATTGAATGAGAGGATGAGTTTGAGAGCAGCATCCATGCTGCCCTGAATCAATAACGCTCAATGCGAGTTAATTTTTATGTATTGAGGGCACGCTGTGCCAAACGTTTATTGTTCAAATATAAACGGCCGATTAGCAGTACACAGGCAATGCTTAAACCGATAATCAGGCCGAGCCAGACACCCGCAGCGCCCCAAGCCGTATAGCGAGCCAGATACAAACCAATCGGGAAGGCGACCACCCAATACGCCATTAAGGTGATCCACATTGGCGCTTGCGTGTCTTGCATGCCACGTAAACAACCTGCGGCACTGACCTGCCAAGCATCCATCAGCTGATAAGCCATCGCGAACCAAAGCAGATACATCGCCACTGGAATCACATCGATATCCGTGGTGTAAATCGCCACGATATAGGGACGTGCAAGCGCAATCAAGGTCATGGTGAAGGCAGCAAAGATCGTAGCGGTGATCAATCCCACGATTTGTACTTGTCGCATCGCATGCCAGTTTTGTTCGCCATAATACATGCCAACACGAATCGTCAAGGCAATGGCTAAGGACAGCGGAATCATAAACAGCTGTGAGGTGACTGAAATGGCAATCTGATGGGCTGCAATGGCATTTTCACCGAGCGGACCCAGTACAATCGCCCCAGTACTGAAAATACTGACCTCAAAGAATACGGCGAGGCCAATCGGTAAACCCAGTTTTAAAATGCGTTTAATCCACGCGGGATCAAGTTTTTCCCACTTGGTGAAGATCGGCGCCTGTTGATAGGCTTTGGCTTTGGAAATATAAATCGCTAAAGTGATAAACATCAACCATTGCAAGATCGCTGTTGCAAAACCACAGCCTGCGCTGCCTAGTGCAGGAATTGGCCCAAAGCCATACATAAAGATAAAGTTCAGCGGAATCAAGACCAGTAAGGCAATCAAGCTAATGGCTGTGACAGGACGTGGGTGTCCCAATGCTTCAGAATAACTGCGTAGTGCGGCATACATCATCACTGCAGGCATACCAAAGCCAATCGCGTGTAAGAATAGGCTCGCTTTCGGTATTAAGCTTTCAGGCACACCAAAGAGCGGTAGGAACATGGGCATACATTGCAGAATCAACATCGCTACAATACCGAGAATCACAGCGACCCATAAAGACTGGCGGGCAATGGTTGGAATTTTTTCAGGGGTTCTTGCACCACGCGCTTCTGCCACCAAAGGTGTTGTTGCCAGCATGATTCCTGCAAAGAGCAGCATGACTGGAATCCATAGACCAACACCCACGGCAATCGCGGCCAAATCGGTGGCAGACAGATGCCCTGCCATAATGGTATCAATTAAACCTAATCCAGCTTGCGCAAACTGTGTAATCAGGATCGGAAACATCAAATGAAACAGCTGTTTAAGTTCAAACCGCTTGGTTGTGGCATGGGACACAAAAAATACTCTTATTAAAATGAGGGAGACTTAGCGTTGTAGTGTGAATAGCACACCAATAAAAATCACAATACTGCCCAGCAGGCGTTGCCAATTAATTGGTGTTTTTTCTGTACCTAACCAGCCAAAGTGATCAATCAACATTGAAATGACCAGTTGCCCGAAAATCACTAAACCCGAGAAAGTTAAAAATCCAAGTTTAGGTGCAGTATAAATGCTCATACTGATTGCATAAACCCCAAGGCATCCGCCTAACCAGAGAAACCATGGAATTTGGGAAAGTTCACTTAAACTCGGTTTAGCTGCACCTTGGAAATAAACCAGCAGGGCTAGAATAATCGTCCCAATAAAAAAGGAAAGTAAGGCGGCTTGTAGTGGTGAGTTGAGATACTCTCGAAGTTGTGCATTGATTGCCGTTTGAAAGGCCATTGCAATTCCAATCCCTAAAGCTAGGGGCAGAATAAATAGCAATTGGCTGGAAATTTTCATCATATTATCGGTCTAATTGTTCTTTCTGCTTTCAGTCTAACTGAATCCGTAGGGGATGATAAGTTGTATCCCGTATTGAAGCTGCAACTGTACCGAGCCGAGTCATGTTAAAATAGTCAAGTTCTATTATTGAGCTTGTATTTTGAGTCTGTTAAATCCTGCAAATATCCCACTGTCCTTGTATATCCATATGCCGTGGTGTGTACGTAAATGTCCTTATTGTGACTTTAACTCACACGCCGTTCCAGATGGGCAATTGTCATTGGATTTGGAACAGCAATATCTTGTGGCATTAGTGGCTGACTTTGAGACGCAGATTGAAATGGCACAAGGCCGATCGATTCATAGTGTGTTTATTGGTGGGGGAACGCCGTCACTGATTTCTGCACAAGGTTATCAATGGTTGTTCGATCAACTCAAAGCACGTTTAGACTTTGAAGCCGATTGTGAAATTACACTAGAAGCCAATCCAGGTACTGTGGAACATGATCCATTTGCCGATTATCTAGCAGTGGGGATTAATCGCTTATCACTCGGTGTGCAAAGTTTTGATCCAGACCACTTACAGCGTCTTGGTCGTATCCACTCAGCCAATAATGCACTGGATGCAATTCAACAGGCGCGTCAGGCTGGCTTTGAGCGCGTTAATGTCGATCTCATGCATGGTTTACCCCAACAAAGTGAAGAACAGGCCTTAACCGACCTGAGATTGGCTGTGGAGCAGGGTGCAACGCATATTAGCTGGTATCAACTGACCATTGAACCCAATACTGTTTTCTTCCGCACTCAGCCAGTATTACCGCAAGATGAAGTGCTAGAGCATATTCAAGAACAAGGTGAAGCATATTTAAAAGCCAATGGCTATGTGAATTATGAAGTTTCAGCATGGCGTAAAGAACAGCCATCTGCGCATAACTTAAATTATTGGCAATTTGGTGATTATTTGGCGATTGGTGCCGGGGCGCATGGCAAAGTCACCCGACCAGATGGCATTTATCGTTTTCAGAAAACCCGTTTACCGAAAGACTATTTAGCCAAAGTGCCTGCTGAACACGTGCAAATGAAGCGGATTGAGGCAGAAGAATTGCCTTTTGAATTTATGATGAATGCCTTGCGTTTAAATCAAGGTGTAGCTGCTGATACTTATACTCAGCGCACAGGACTTGAATTGGATGATTTGAGCGAAAGCCTGAATCAGTTGCGTGAGAAAAAATTATTGATTGCTGATGCAAACCAAATTGCCTGTACTGAGCAAGGACATATCTTTTTAAACTCGGTGCTAGAGAAATTTTTATAATTAAACGGTTGTGATGCTTTAGGCATGGATGCTTAAAGTCATTCAAATGAATCTGTCATTTTTTTGAAAGAAATTGAGCAGACAATAAAAAAGCCTCATCAATGATGAGGCTTTTTAGAATTTGGTGGGTCGTCCGCGATTCGAACGCGGGACCAACGGATTAAAAGTCCGCTGCTCTACCAGCTGAGCTAACGACCCTGAGCGAGGATAAGTAAAACAACGTTTTACCTGAGCGCAAGAGAAAATCTATGATTTTCTGTAGCTTAACCTCTTACAGGCATTTGTAAAATACATTTTACAAACTATCAAAACATTAGATGGTGGGTCGTCCGCGATTCGAACGCGGGACCAACGGATTAAAAGTCCGCTGCTCTACCAGCTGAGCTAACGACCCATAAGCAAGTGTTTAAACATGCCACACAATTAAAACTAATTCGTTCTAAATGCGTCTTCGTTTTGATGTTGCGTATTCTAGCAACTTATTCAGCTAACACAAGAGGAAATTTAAAAACATGTGCATGATTGTTTATAAAAAGCACGATTTCCTCTTGTTTAGCTAAAAAATAAACTAGAAACGGTACTGATAGCTCTGAATATTATCAAAGATCTCTGTATTTACATCAGTGTAGCTGCTTGCACCTGGTAATAAAACCAGTAAACGTTCAGAAGTTTTGCTTGGATTAAAGCCATCTTCTTTCAGTTTATTTTTCTGGTATTTAAATGTGCCTGTGGTTTCAACTTTCTCTTGAACACGTAAGAACACTGGAATCGCATAAGAAGGTAAGCATTTTTTGAATACATTGACCATATCGGTTAAATCTGCATCATTGAGTGCCGCACCATCAACCAAGGTAATCGCTGCCATACCTGCGCGACCGTTGGTATTTGGAATTTCAACGCCGTAAACCACTGCTTCTACGATCTTTTCATACTCACAGACCATATTTTCAACTTCTGTGGTTGAAACGTTTTCGCCTTTCCAGCGGAAGGTGTCACCTAAACGATCCACAAACTGGGCATGGCGGAAGCCGATATCACGCACCAAGTCACCGGTGTTGAAATAGGAGTCACCTTGGGTAAACACATCTTTCAAAATCACTGACTTGTTTTTTTCTGGGTCAGTATAGCCATCGAAAGGTGAGCGGCTGGTGATTTTGCCAATCAGCAAGCCCACTTCACCAGTCTTCACTTTCTTACAGTAACCTTTCTTATCGCGGACCAGTTCATTCTTTTCTTTGTCGAATTCAACGATTGCATACGGTGTTGGAGAGAAGCCAACCGTATTGTCAAAGTTGAAGATGTTGCTAAAACCAACGTTGCCTTCGCTTGATGCATAAAGTTCAAGCACTTCTTCGACACCAAAACGCTCTTTGAACTTGCCCCAGATATTTGGACGCATGCCATTACCAATCATCTTGGTCACACGATGTGCACGATCTTGTTCTGTAACTGGCGCATCAATCAGATAGCGGCACAATTCACCGACATAACCAATCGCAGAAGCATTGAACTTTTGCACATCTTTCCAGAACGCACTGGTTGAATATTTACGGCGTACTGCCAATGTGGCACTACCTGCAATCACGCCGCACCAACACACCACCACACCGGTTGCATGGTAAAGAGGGAGCGTCACGTACATCACATCATCTTTACCGAGATTGAGAATGTGACCATAGGTGCCATAAGCGAGCGTCCAGCGGCTATGTGTGAAAATTACGGCCTTTGGTAAGCCCGTAGTGCCTGAAGTATAGATGTAGAACAATCCATCTTTGCCATTTACAGTACGAGTGGTTGATGGATTGAATTTTGGAAATTGATCAATTTGTTGGGCAAGATTCACATAGCCTTGCGGTGCTGTACCAGCATGTTTACGCGTTTCTTGGTCTGCAAACCAGTGAAAACGATCTTGAGCGACCTTCAAGTCTTGACGTGCTTCATCAATGGCAGCACGAACTTCTTCACCCGCAATTACGGCAATTGGATTGACCAAGTTAATGCTGTGTGCAAGTACTTTACCCACCTGTGAGGTATTGACGAGGGCAATCGTGACCCCGATTTTGGCCAAAGCTACAATGCTGGCAATCAGTTCAGGACGGTTTTCTACCATCACAGCAATCACATCGCCTTTTTTTGCACCAAGCGATAAATAGTAATGTGCAATTTGGTTTGCCCATTCATTGAGTGCTTGATAGCTATAGCTTTGATCTTCAAATAACAGTGCGATGCCTTGAGGGTTGCGCTTGACTGCTTTTTCAAAGGCAATACCTAAACCCGCGGGAGACGTTGGTGTTCGCAAATATGCTTGTTTAAGACCATTGAGGATATGAGGGACTTTAGTGATGAAGTTTGGAAGTCGAGTAGCAACATCACCAAGAGTAATTATATCGGTCTGCGTAGTTTGGCTCATATCAATCCTGTTTATTTTTCGATCAATCCAAGAAATGGCTATCCGTTAGAACACAACCATTCACACCATTGTTGTTGATGCTGTTTTGTAATGGTAAGTGCCTAGAGCAATCAACCTAATTTTAACAAAATAACAAAAAAGCCTAGTCATCGGAATGACTAGGCTTCGCCTTATTGAGTGCAATTTAGCAAATGACTCACTCAGCTGTGGCTTTTTTAGGTGGACGGCCACGCGGGCGACGAGGGCGGCTAGATTTCTCTTTTTCCGCTTTCGCTGCTTCATCTTCAAGTTCTGCTTCTGTTGCTGCTGGCTTTTGTTCAGCTTTTTTAGCAGCTTGAACAGGTTCTGCAACGGTTTCAGTTACGGCTTCAACCTCAGCAATTACAGCAGGTTCAATGGCTTCAGCTTCAACTGGTGCAACTTCTGCGACAACTTCAGTACTAGCAAGTTCTAAGGGTTGTTGCTCAGGTGCAGCTACTGCCGTTTCTTCTGCAACAATCGTTGTTTCTGCTGGTTTCACTTCTTCTTGCGTTTCAGTGTGTTCAACAGGTGCTGCTGGAGCAGCAGTCGATGCAACATGTGCTTCTTTCGCTTGTTCCGCAGCAAGTTTAGCCAAACGACGACGTTCACGTGGATCATTGGCAACACGAATAGCCGCAGCTTCAGGTGGTGTTAATGCTAACACTGGCGCTGGTTCAGCTTCTTCAGTCGACTTTTGACTTGGAAGCTCAGCATCACGTGTTACAGGACGCTTTTCTTCCTCAACCGCTGTTTCTACCACTAAAGAGCTTGCATATTGTTCAGCAAACTTTTGTAGGGCACGGTTAAACGTAGTGATCAAACCAAATTGCTCAATCAAAATGGTGCAATCTTCACCGTAAACATGACGAATCAAGCTACCCAAGGTGTATTGACCCAACGCTGGAATTTGCGATGGTGCAATTTTGGGTACAACAACTGCTTTCTGAGCTGATTGATGACCACGTTGACGACGGCGTGAACGTGGGTCATTACTGGCACGTTTCACCGGTGCTTGAGCAGTCTCTTCTACCGCAGCAGCAGGTGCTTCTTTCGCAACCACGGGTTCTGCTTGAGTTACAGGTTTTTTCTCAGCTTTTTCTACAACAGTTGTTGCAACTTCTGCTTTTGCAGCTGGCGCATTGGTCTGTTGTGGCGTCAATGCAACAATTTCGCTTTGACCTTGATCAATATTCACAACCAGTGCTGTGTTCATTGGTTCGCTACGTGGCGCATCGACTACATCCACTTTGATTTGTTGTGGATTTGCTGGTGCTTCAGTTGCAGCAGGAGCTTCATTCAATACGCTTTGATCGCGATGACGATTTGGGCGATTTGGACGTTGCTGGTTACGGTCACGACGTGGCAACGGCGCAGACTCATGACCTTGAGCAGCATCATGATGTTGTTGCTGGTTTTGAGACTCTTGTGGTTGTTGGCGTTTTTGTTGACGCTTTAACTCACGTTGCTCTTGGCGCTGTTCTTGGCGTGACAGTTGAACCACTTCTTCATGCACTTGATTTTGTTGTTCATGTGCATGTGCGTGTTGTTCACGCTGTTCTTTGTGCTTGCGCTTCTTCTGGTTTTGATTTGGACGATGAGATTTTTCGTCTTTCTCAAAAGTTTCACGCGCTTCTTGTTTCACAGGATTTTGTGAAATATAAGCATTGTTTGCGGTCGCTGCTGGTGCAGCAGTTTCAGCTACAACTGGCACGTTGACTTGACCAAACTGGCCACGGCTTACCGCACCGTTATTCACCATTTGTTCAATCGCTGCGGCTGCATTTTGAGCAGAACGGGATTGATCAGTGGTTTGAGCTTGTTTTTGAACAAATAGGTTCTCTAACCAAGCGCAAGGGCTAGCTGACTTTTGTGTGCTTGCTTGAGTTTGTTTTGCTTGAGCGGCCTGTTGCTGAGCAGCGCCTTTCTTCTGTGGTGCAGCAGCTTGGTTTTGCGCAGCAGGCGCATGGTGATGCTCTGCATCTTCCAAATGCCAGTCTGAAGACTCATAACCCAATTCTTTTTCGCTAGAACGAGTGGCTTCAGTACGCTCATAACTTGAAGGTGCAAAACCATCTGGATTGAACTGGATTTGGTAGTGTGGTGTTTCCAAGTGTGGGTGCGGTAATACCGTCACACGAACATTTGAAGTTTGTTCTAAGTACACTAGGCTGTGACGCTTTTCATTCAATAAGAAGGCTGCGATTTCAACAGGCACTTCAACTTGAACTTCACCTTGGCGTTCACGTAAAGCAATTTCTTCAACCTTACGCATGATTGAAAGTGACAACGAACGTAAGTCACGCACCATACCCGTACCATGACAGCGTGGGCAAACGTAACCTGTGGCTTCTTCTAAAGAAGGACGTAAACGCTGACGGCTCATTTCCATCAGACCAAAACGTGACAGTTGACCGAATTGGATACGTGCGCGGTCACTTTGTGTCGCTTCACGTAATTTCGCTTCAACCATACGCTGGTTACGGTCTTTGGTCATGTCGATGAAATCGATGACAACTAGGCCACCGATATCACGTAAACGCAGTTGACGTGCGATTTCTTCGGCTGCTTCTAAGTTGGTGTTTAACGCCGTTTCTTCAACATCATGACCACGGGTTGATTTCGCCGAGTTAATATCGATTGAAACCAAGGCTTCGGTTTGGTCGATGACGATTGAACCACCAGAAGGCAGTTTTACTTCACGTTCATAAGCCGTTTGGATTTGGCTTTCAATTCCAAAATGAGCAAACAATGGCTCATTCAAGGTATAGGTTTTTAATTTGTCTAACTGACGTGGCATCACTGCTTTTACGAAATTATACGCTTCGTTATAGGCTTGTTCGCTATCAATCAGGATTTCAGCTACGTCATCACGTAAATAATCACGGATCGCACGGGTCACCACACCTGCTTCTTGATGCACCAACATCGGTGATGGCCCAGAGCTTGCTGAACCTTGGATTTGTGCCCAAAGGTCAAGTAAGTGTTGCAAGTCGAGTTGAAGCTCTTCTTGAGTACGGCCAATCCCCGCAGTACGAACAATCACGCTCATGCCACGCGGTACATTTAAAGAGGCTAAAATTTCTTTCAGTTCTTCACGTACTGAACCTGAAATTTGACGGCTGATACCGCCACCTTTCGGATTGTTCGGCATCAGAACTAAGTAACGGCCTGCAAGCGAAATAAAGGTTGAAAGCGCAGCACCTTTGTTGCCACGTTCTTCTTTTTCAACTTGAACCAGTAATTCAGTGCCTTCAGTAATGAGTTCACGAATATTTGAAGTTTGACGAGGGTCAGCTTTGAAATACGAGTTTGCAATTTCTCGCATAGACAAAAAGCCTTGACGCTGTGCGCCGTACTCAACGAAAACCGCTTCTAAAGACGGTTCAACGCGAGTGACATGACCTTTATAGATATTTGATTTTTTTTGTTCGCGTGTACGATTCTCTAAATCGAAATCGTAAAGACGATTACCAGTGATAAGTGCAACGCGAACTTCTTCGGCGTGGGTTGCATTAATCAACATACGTTTCATGGGTGTGACACCTAATAGTGATGCACACAAACAACAAGCCCAATATTTTTGAGCAAACATCTCATTGGCGCGATCAAGACTCAGAAGCAACGTTGTGTAGGTCGCTCTGAAACCACTGACTGTAAATATCCAGCTGTGGGCTCTGATACGGTTATTTCGATGTCAGCAATATTGCTTCAATCTGGAATCCGTTGATATTTCATGGCATGTCTTACATCTGTGAAATATCACTAGATCCGACATAATCAAAGTTTCCTGTACGCTTCACTGGCGGGTGAGCGGTGCATTGGATGGTGACTTTCACTGTCATTAAGCATTGAAGTCGATCCATCTGGAAGTCTCGATACGGAATGATCATCGTATCTCTGCTTAGCAGTTCCAATGCATCAACGCTTTAGCCTGAATGCGACATCAGGGAGCAAATTGTCTGATGTGGATCAGTTTACGTTTAATAACCAGCAAATTGCTGGCGACATATTTTTTCTGAACAAACTGTATGTGCTGATGCACAATTAAACGCAACAGTTTGCCATTTTGCCGATATAATAAGCCTTCGGCGTCGGCATAATTCTTTAGGACCTATCCGAGTTGTTGGTGAATATCTCATCGATTGAAAATTTTATCTAAATAAAATTTCTGATTTGATGCTCACTTACGGCGGTATCCGTGCGCTGAATATATCAAACCTTGCAGCATCTGCCTATGGGCTAAGTTTAGGTTTCTTGTGAAATAACTTAGCTAAATGATCATTTTTTAATCATATTTAGCAAATCTTGGATTAATCGAGCGTATGAATTCTACACAACAATGGCAAAGTGTCACTTGGTTTGACGTGGATGAGCATCAAGACGGGCAGCGAATAGATAATTTTTTATTTACCCGATTAAAAGGTGTACCGAAGAGTCGAATCTATCGTTTGATTCGTGAAGGACAAGTACGCGTAAACAAAAAAAGAATAAAAGCCGAAACGCGATTGAACATTGGCGACCAGATTCGGGTTGCACCAATTCGTTATGAACAAAAGGATGAAACGGCTGCTCCAGTAAGCGATAGCGTAGCGCAAAGTTTACTCAGTCGTGTGGTGTATGAGGATGAAGGGCTGTTGGTGATCAATAAACCCTCAGGGATTGCGGTACATGGTGGCAGTGGTGTGGCTTATGGCTTGATTGAAGCCTTGCGTGCCGCAACTGGTAAAAAATATCTGGAGCTGATCCATCGTATTGACCGTGATACCTCTGGTTTGGTGATGATTAGTAAAAAGCGCAGCACTTTAAAATTACTGCAAGACTTATTGCGTGAGCATAAGATTCAAAAAACTTATGCCGCAATTGTCAAAGGTCAAGTCAGCCTAGATCAGCAAATGATTGATGCACCCTTATTGCGTTATGAACTGGCCAATGGTGAGCGTCGTGTTCGTGTGACCAAAGAGGGTAAGCCGAGCAAGACGGACTGGAAAGTGGTTGAACGTTTTAAAGCCGCGACTTTGGTGCATGCATCACCACTCTCGGGTCGTACCCATCAAATCCGTGTGCATGGTCTCAGTATTGGTCATCCTTTGGTTGGGGATGATAAATATGGTCATAATACGGCCTATACGGGTCCAGAAGCCCGCCGTTTGTGCTTACATGCGATGCGTTTAGATATTCCAAACTATCCAAGCATTGAAGCGCCCATGCCTGAAGATATGCAACAGGTGATCGATCAGTTGAGAAAGCAGAAATGAGTCAAAATATCGAACTGGTGATTTTTGATTGGGATGGCACCTTATTCGACTCGGTTGGGCAAATCGTAGCAAGCTTGCAATACGCAGCACAGCAATTTGAACAACCGCTGACGGATGAAGCTGCAAAAAGTATTATTGGCTTAGGTTTGCCTGAAGTCATGCAAATCCTGTTTCCACAAGTTCCGCATTTACAGCAAGATATTTTGCAATGTTATGCAGACCATTATGTGGCAAACTCCAAAGGGGATGCGTGGTTTAGCGGCGTTGCAGAGTTGCTCGCGGATTTAAAACAGCAAGGTTTAAAGCTTGCTGTGGCAACAGGCAAAAGTCGTAAAGGCCTAGATCGGGTTTTGGCACAAACCAATAGTGATGAGATCTTTGATATTACCCGTGCTGCCAGTGAAACCAAATCCAAGCCAGATCCATTGATGTTGCAGGAAATTTTGACTGAAATGGATGTCACTGCTGACCGTGCTGTGATGGTGGGGGATACCAGTTATGACTTGGAAATGGCACAAAATCTGAATATGCCACGGATTGGGGTCAGTTATGGGGTGCATAGCATTGAAACCTTGCAGCAATATCAACCCTTGACCATTGCGCACAATGTGCAGGATCTACATGCTTATTTGCAAAGTGTGTTGAATGTGGCTGCCTTAACCGAGAGTTAATTTATCCGAATCAGATGAAACGACAATGATGGGAGGGTTCGTATTCCCATCATTCATAATAACAATAGGGATCGTATGAGTCGTTCAATCCGTTTACTTAATCTATTACAGCTGCTGAGAGAATATCGCTATCCGGTGACCGCGCAGGTGTTGGCAGAACGTTTACAGATCAGTCAGCGTAGTGTCTATCGCGATATTGATACCTTGCGTGAGCAAGGCGTTTGTATTGATGCAGCAGCTGGATTGGGTTTTCAGCTGAAACAAGATTTCCTATTACCACCGATGACACTGAATGAAACCGAAATCGAAGCGATTTTCTTGGCTCTGAACTGGTTGAACGATATTCCTGATCTGGCCCTAAAGTCGGCTTCAACGGCTGTGCTTGCCAAACTGAATGCAGTTTTGCCAGAGCGCTGCCAGCACATGCTAGAACACACGACATTAAGGTCAATCAATGTCTGGTTACCTGTAAATGAAGCTTTGGTGGAGCAGGTGCGCTTAGCCATCCGCCAGCAAGTCAAAATTGTTGTCGATTATGCGGATGAGCAGCAACGGGTCAGTTCCCGTACATTGTGGCCTTTTGCATTGGGTTATTTTAATGATCGAATTGTACTGGCAGCATGGTGCGAATTACGTCAAGGTTTTCGTCATTTTAGAATTGATCGCATTCAGCAATTGGTGCTGAGCCAGGAGCTGTACCCACAATTCAAACAACAACTCTTTCAACGCTGGTGGACACAGGAAGTGTGTCGTTCGACTACTGACAAAAACTGACAATCAAAACACTTACATTGAAATAAGAATAACTCACCAAGGAAATATCAAAATGGCTCTTCAACTTTATACCAATAATTTTTCGCGTGGCGTCGTGGTTGATTGGTTGCTGATCGAACTGGGCATTGAATGCGAGCGTATCGAAGTGGCTTTTCAAACTGAGATGAAAACGCCTGAATATCTGAAAATCAATCCTTTTGGCAAAGTCCCTGTGCTGGTCGATGGTGATGTGGTGGTGTATGAGCTGGATGCAATTTGTGCTTATCTGGCGGATAAATTTGCGGACAAAGGATTGGCACCAGCACTGAATGACCCCAAGCGTGGCGTGTATTATCGTTGGTTATTCTTTATTTCAGGGCCGTGGGAAGCTGCTTCGACCAATAAAATGCTCGGTGTGGATGTCGCACCTGAGCAAAAATCTTCTGTTGGATATGGGGATTATCAGGATGCCTACAATGCCTTTGTGCAAGGACTGAGTGAAGTTGATCCCTATTTATGTGGCAAGCAGTTTACGGCCGCGGATGTCACGGTTGCAGCCATGTTATTTTGGCAGCTAAAAATGGGGGAGATCGAATCGCATCCTGCAATTGAGCATTATCTGGACAACATGAAACAAAGACCAAGCTATCAAAAATTTGCTGAATTTTTTAGTAACGCCTAAGCTGAAAGTTTCCTCATCCAATAAAAAGCCGATTCGTTCGGCTTTTTATATTTACTCTTCTGGTTTGAGATTGGTGATGAGATCGAATGCAAATACCCGTTGAATCTCTTCAATGAACTGTTGTGTTGCCTCACTTGGGTCTTGTTTTTGATAGCTGATAAACACATCTAGACAGGGCAGCGGGTGGTTGAGCGGTCTGACGACGATTTGGTCAGTGGCTAATGCTTGGATATAGGCCGGTAAAATGGCACAACGATGCCCTGAATGCACCGCTTGAATAGCCTCTGCAATGGTGCTGGCTTCATCGATACTTTGAAAATGAATTTGCTGCTGTTTAATGTATTGGGTAATGATTCGTGCCAAAGGTTGAGACAGCTTGTGGGTTAAAATGGTCAGAGGTAAGTCCTGTAATTGGGCAATGTTGATCTCTGCATGCTGTGCTAAAGGATGTTGTTTGGGCAGCATAAATACTAAAGCTTCTTTGAGGACCAATTGACTTACAAATGCTTCATTTTCAAATTTTTGATTAATAAAAATCAGGTCTAAATCGCCTTTTTTAAGCTTATTGATTTGATCGCTTTCTTTGAGATTGAGCGTTCGAATTTGCAGTTTGGGCAGGCGGACTCTTAAACGTGGCAAGATATAAGGAAAAATCCGAATCTCGGCAGAGGGCACAAAACCGATTTTTAAGCATTGCACTTTGGCCGCAGCCACCTGTCGTGCCATGGTCACCGCTTTGTCTGCCTGTGTGAGCGTCAGGCGAGCTTGTTCGAGGAAAACCTGACCTTCATCGGTTAGTTCAACTTTACGTTTGGTGCGATGTAACAGTTGCACACCAACATCATCTTCGAGGTCTTTGATTTGCTGACTGAGAGAGGGCTGAGACGTGTGTAGTTTGAGTGCTGCTTTACTGAAACTCAGCTCCTCAGCGACGGTAATGAAATAGCGTAAATGACGTAATTCCATAAGACGGGTCCAAGAATGTTTTATTATTGTTTTGCTTATGATAGTGAGAAAATCATACTGTTGCCGCATTATATCTAAGCTTGTTTTATATACAATATGCTTTTTTCTAAAATATAAAAAATAGCAAAAATGAGTTATTTCTACTTGGGACTGAATTGTCATTATGCCTTATTAGTTCGGTAAAATTGTGTTGACTCAGCGAGAGAAAATCAACATATGGCATAAGCTTATGTTAGGATCAAAGACCGATGTTAGAAACTGGAATAAAACGAGAATCCTAAAAAAATCATTACGATTTAAAAGGCGATCGCATTAAAAAATAGTCCATGACCTAAACGGTATACCAAACCATTCACCTCATGCGATGAGATTCCACCAAAGAAGACCTACATGAAAGATAAGCCGACATTAACCTACCAATTGCCGACACAATCTTGCTTGAGCCATACTTGGGGGAAACCTCCTTTTCCACATGAGGCTTCTGACCATTGTGGCATTGACCGTTTTTATAATTTACAGAAACCCTTAACCCCATTTGATCGTAAAGGATTGTTAAAGTGGCTGGCGACACGGCAGTCTTATACTTGGAATGTAGACCGTTCACATGAATGGACTTTGCGTAATCACATGCTGGAACTGCCGCAAAATCGACCACATGCCGATTTGAATGACTGGCAAATTTGGTTTGTGGGACATGCCACGGTGCTTATTCAGATCGGTCCTTATAATTTCCTGACCGATCCCGTCTGGTGTGAGTATGTCAGTCCGAAACAGGGCAATGGCCCACGCCGTGTCTGTCCTGCGGGAATTGCCTTAGAGCATTTGCCAAGCATTCATGGGGTGTTGTTAAGCCACAATCATTATGATCATATGGATTTGGCAACTTTAGAATGGTTACATCAGAAATTCGAAATGCCGATTTATACGGGCTTGGGCAATGGCTATTATTTACCTAAGCATTTACATGTGATTGAAATGGATTGGTGGCAGGAAATTCCGTTTCATGATGAGTTGAAGATCGCGTATACACCTGCGCAGCATACTTCTGGGCGTGGGGTGAGAGATCAAAATCGGGCTTTGTGGGGCGGTTTCTCCCTACTCGCCAAAACAGGCCATTGTTTCTTTGCGGGTGATACCGGCTATTCCACCCACTTTAAACAGATCCATGAACGTTATGGTGACGCGCGAGTGGCGTTATTGCCGATCGGAGCATATGAGCCACGCTTGCTGATGCGTTATGTGCATATGAATCCGCAAGATGCTTTTCATGCCCATTTAGATCTGCATGCCCATCGTTCTTTGGCGATACATTACCGTACCTTCCAGCTTACGGATGAAGATCGTGATGCGCCTGAACATGAACTGCAGCAAGCCATGAAATCGTCTTCAAAATTGGTGAATCCATTTTATTGTATTCGTGAAGGGCACTTTATTCGGGCTTAGCGTTTTGTAGTGCTTTGATACACCACAGTGAAATCACCGAAAGACTTGCCAATGCAATATTCATGACCACAGGATTGAACGCCTGATAGATCTTGTCTGGATAAATCACTAAAACGACAATCAATAAGCCAATCAGGCTGATGATGTTGAGCCCGTGCAGATATTTATGTTGCATCCATAAAAAAAGACTACCAAAAATGATTTCGGCGAGACCTGAAAGTGAAATCATCCAAGCAATATATGATGGAGCGATATTGAGTTGCTGCCAAACATAGTGCTCATCTTGCACCTGAAAAATTAACTTGGGAATCAGGCCCTGATACATCCAAAGGCTGGCAATCACCCACTGAGAAAACCTTAAGATCTGCTGAATGGTTTGGTTTTCGCTGTTCATGTGACAATTTCATCCACGAGAAAATGCTGCTGAATATCTGGGGTCACGACATAGCATTGTTCAGTTTTACCAAACAGGCGATAGCGATTTAAGGCGATACGGCGATAAGCAAAATCTCGGATGGCTTGAGGCACAAGACGGGCATATTTCAAGCTGCGATAAGGGAAATTCAGTCGCTGCATAATACGAAGAAAGGCCGTCGATTCGGTATAGCATTGACCTTTTTCTAGTAACAGCATGGTTTCAATCTGGTCAGTTGGGAAGTGATATCGCGTTAATAACTGCTGCCCCAGATTGGATTGCACCGAGACCAGTTTGAATTGGCAGTGTGGATCATGCTTGATCATAAAATCTGCCCAAGCTGAGCATAGCACGCACTCTGCATCAAACAGAATAATGTCATGGTTTTGGATTAGGTGTTCTAATGATTTCAGCATATTTATTGTTCTAATTGGGTGTTGAATAAATTGTCACTCAACTGCATTAAAAAAGCCATCCGAGGATGGCTTTTTATTTCAATATTTAAGGTTTACAGAAAACTAGGTAAATGACGGGCTGGATCGGTTTCACGAGCAGCTTGAGCATCTGCAACGGTCATGCCTAATGCTTTCGCTACACCTTCACCATAAGCAGGATGGCAAGCATAGCAATTACGGATATGACGATACTTGATGAAGTCTAAGGCATCACCCATGGCACGAGCCGTATTACCAAATAATGCATCTTGTTGTTCAGGTGTCATCAATTCGAACAAGGCACGTGGTTGGCTGAAGTAGTCATTATCATCTTCACGGTAATCCCAGAAATCAGCATCACCATTAATTTTTAATGGCGGTTCTTTGTACTGAGGTTGCTCTTGCCATTGACCAAAGCTGTTTGGTTCGTAGTGTGGTAAGCCGCCATAGTTGGCATCGGTACGGCCTTGGCCATCACGGTGATTACTATGTACAGGGCAGCGTGCAGCATTGACTGGAATTTGTTGATAATTCACACCCAAGCGATAGCGTTGTGCATCGGCATAGTTAAACAGGCGTGCCTGTAACATACGGTCTGGAGAAGCACTAATGCCTGGTACTAGGTTACTTGGAGCAAAAGCAGATTGTTCAACATCCAAGAAGAAGTTCTCAGAATTTCGATTTAGTTCAAATTCACCAACTTCAATCAGTGGATAATCACCGTGAGGCCATACTTTGGTTAGATCGAATGGGTGATACGGAACTTTCTCGGCATCTTGCTCGGGCATGATTTGCACGAAAAGCGTCCATTTTGGATAGTCTTGACGTTCAATCGCATCAAATAAATCACGCTGATGACTTTCACGATCTTGACCCACCAATTCACCAGCTTCTGCATCGGTTAAGTTTTTAATCCCTTGTTGCGTTCTAAAGTGGAATTTTACCCAGAAACGTTCATTGGCAGCATTAATGAAGCTGTAGGTATGGCTACTAAAACCATGCATATGACGATAGCTTGCAGGAATACCACGATCAGACATCACGATGGTCACTTGATGTAACGCTTCGGGTAGTAAAGTCCAGAAATCCCAGTTATTGGTTGCGCTACGTAGGTTGGTTTTAGGATCGCGCTTAACGGCCTTATTTAAATCAGGGAATTTACGCGGGTCACGCAAGAAGAATACAGGGGTGTTATTTCCCACCATATCCCAGTTACCTTCTTCGGTATAAAATTTTAAAGCAAAACCACGAATGTCTCGTTCTGCATCTGCTGCACCGCGTTCACCTGCAACCGTGGTAAAGCGCGCGAACATCTCGGTTTTTTTACCAATTTCGCTAAAGATTTTAGCGCGGGTATATTGCGTAATATCATGGGTGACGGTGAATGTACCAAATGCACCAGAACCTTTAGCATGCATACGGCGCTCAGGAATCACTTCACGGACAAAGTTGGCAAGTTTTTCATTTAGCCATAAATCTTGGGCTAATAACGGTCCTCTAGCGCCAGCGGTCATACTATTTTGGTTATCAACCACAGGTGCACCAAAATCAGTGGTTAAGTGGCTATAAGGACATTTTTTATCGTCTTGGCTCATATTCTATCTCCATCAAGATGACCTGTGAGCTAGGTCACCTCAATTGTTTGACCGTTCAAAGATATGAATGCTTAACTGTCTCATGTGCAAATTGGGTATCGAAATATCAGATGCCTAAGTGCGATTTATAATGATCAAGTTCACATCCTTTGTATTTTTACTCTAGGTTGATGAAAGCTTTTTTTCCAATGGATTAAAGTTGATGTCATAAATGCTTTATTCGATTGAAGCTGTCTAAATCTTAAACATGAGCTGCGTATTTGTGGATATAAAAATTGTTAAAAAAAGATAAAAGATAATTTAAAAATAAAGACTTACTACTTTGCTTGGTTTTAACGAAAACTGAATCGGACGCTAGATTAATTAAATTTGAGAGCCACCATTTTTGCTGAAAAATAGCGCCTTTACCTGTTGGAGTTATGTAAAAAGGCCCAGAACGGTTTCTGTTATGGTTTTTGTTGTGTATAAAAGTTAATCAATTGCTTGGGGTTTCTGACATCGAAAGCTGAGTAGAAAATATGTAAAGCTTTCATATTTTAACGTTTGCTATGTTATTTTGGATTATCTTTAAAGAGATTAAAAAAATGAAAAAACTAGCATTAGGTTTCGGGTTGTCTTTAACTGTTTTAGCAGGTTGTACTTCCATGCCACAAAAAGATGAGACTAAAGCAAATTCCTTGAAGGTTGAGTTTGTGGGTCAAGGTAGTTATGCCGTAACTCCGCAACAGGGCACCGTAAGTTTATATGCCGTGGACAGTCAGATCGCGGATGTTCCAGCAACCTTGATTCAACAGAAAAAAGTTGCAATCTCTCAAGTACCATTTAGCGTTGATTTTACCGTCCCAGCGGATCACCGTCAGCGCATTCAGCCACCAGTCCGTGATGATGCTAAAATCAAATACTATGTGACTTGGGAATCAGATGCCAAAAATTTAACAGGTAAAGATGCCATCGTGATTGATTATGATCGTCAATTTCCAAGCGTGAGTTTGAATGGTGCTAAACAGCAGATTTACCTGCGTTCAGCAAAATAAAGAGATGTATTGAAAAGGGCGACGGTGTTGAACGAGTCGCCCTTTTTTATACTTGGTTTTACAGCGAAATATCTATTTTAGACATTGAGCATGCGATTGGATTTGACCATATCCGCCAAGCCGTGAGTTTTGAAATAATGTTCCAACCAGCTTTTAATCACCAGTGGGTTATTCATTTGCAGTACATCATCCAAGAGTTTTTTGGCATCACTCATTGGGACATGGCAAATCGCTTTGCGGACTCTCAGAATATTGCTTGAGCTCATCGATAAAGTATTGAAGCCCATTGCCATCAATAGAATGGCCGACAGCGGATCTCCCGCCATTTCACCACAAACACTAACTGGTTTTTGATGGATATGACAATCTTCAACTAAGCGCTTTAAGGCACGTAGTACTGATGGGTGGAAATGTGAATAAACGTTGGCGACATGTGGGTTATTCCGATCGACTGCCAATAAGTACTGGGTTAAATCGTTAGAACCCACCGAGAAGAAATCAACCAGTTCGGCAAATTCATCAATCTGTAACAGCACACTCGGTACTTCGACCATGATGCCGATTTTCGGTTTGGTGATTTTGACTTGCTCTTCTTCTTGTACTGCAATCCAGTCACGTTCTAAGAGATAGAGTACTTCTTCAACCTCACTGACGCTGGTCACCATCGGCAATAAAATGTGTAAATTATTTAGGCCAATACTGGCTTTGAGCATGGCACGAATTTGTGCAGAAAAAATTTCAGGATGATCCAGCGTAAAGCGTAAGCCACGCCAACCCAAAGCCGAATTTTCTTCTTCAATACTGAAATAAGGAAGGTCTTTATCCGCACCAATATCAAGGGTACGCATGATCACAGGCTTGTTGGCAAAATGGCTAAGCTGTTGGCGGTAAATGGCACGTTGTTCTTCTTCACCAGGGAAGCGTTCACGTAGCATGAATGGAATTTCACTACGATAGAGTCCCACACCTTTGGCGCCACGTTGTACACCACGAACCACATCAATCATCAAACCGGTATTGACGAATAAAGGAATGGATACACCATCTGGGGTAATTGCATCTTTGGTTTCGTATTGCTTCAAATCTTTGGCGATTTGCTCTTCTTCTTTTTGAACTTCTTTATAGCGCTGACGTAGACGACGTGGTGGATTGACGAAAACACGCCCTTGATAAGCATCTACAATCATCTCGATATCATCGAGTGTGGTAATCGGTAATTCGGTTACCCCGACCACAGTTGGAATGCCCAAAGCACGTGCAACGATGACCATGTGCGAGTTGGCAGCGCCTTCAGAAGTGACAATCGCTGCGATATTATCGACGGGTAATTCGACCAAGGCTGCGGTACTGATCTCTTCGCCAATCAAAATGCTGTCTGGGCTGAGTTCACGGTGACTGGTATCATTTTCTTGCAAGCAAGCCAAGATTCGGCGGCCAAGATCTTTCAGATCAGAGACACGTTCACGCAGATAGTCATCTTCCATTTGTGCAAACAGCGCCACATGTTTATCGATGACTTTACGTACAGCACCTTGTGCCCAACTGCCTGCACGAATATGGTCTTTAATTTCGCTTGGTAAGGCATTTTCATCTAACATGCGCAAGAATACGCTGAACAGCGCACGCTCTTCTGACATCAGTGAATCTTGCATTTTGTCATCAAGCGATTGTATCTCTAAACGTACTGCTGCAATGGCTTGATCGAGTAATTCCAATTCATCGCTGATGTCCTCGGCTTCACGATCAGGAATTGCAGCGAGATCAGCAGGGGGATAAAGTACGATGGCACGACCGAGAGCCACACCGCCAGCACCCGATACCCCTTGGAAGGTTTTATAGCTTGGCCCGTTGCTAGGTTTACGGAATACATCAATATTGCCGACCGCATGTGCATGGGCGATTACCCCTGAGAGTTGTGCACACAAAGTCACCAAAAAGGATTCCGCCGCTTCACTGAAGTCTTGTGATTCTTTATTTTGAACGACTAATACGCCCATCACCTTACGGCGATACATGACAGGAACGCCAAGGAAGGAGTTAAATAGTTCTTCACCTGTTTCAGGCAAATAGGCAAAGCGTTCGTGTTTGGGCGCATTGTCTAAGTTAACAATTTCTTCACGTTGCCCCACCAAGCCAACCAAGCCTTCACCGACACTGAGCGATACGGTGCCAACTGCCTCAGCTTTTAATCCTTTAGAGGCCATTAACACGTAGCGACGATTACGCTCGTCCAATAAATAAATTGAACAGACATCGACATGCATGGCATCGGCCACATGATTGACCATAATGTCCAAGGAATCATGCAAACTGACGGACGCATTGATTTCTTGCACAATGCGTCTAAGCGTGTCGAGTTGCATGTTTGACATGGATGTTTACTCCAATTTATTGAATCGTTATAGGCCTAGTTATAACAGCTCTCTTGTCAAAAATCATTGCTTAAAGTGATGATTCTTTGACAATTAACGCTGAGGTAGTTGTAAACATAATTCCATCATGGCTTTACGGTAAACATCACGTTTGAAGTTGACCACTTGACCCAATGGGTACCAGTAACTCACCCATTGCCATTCATCGAACTCGGGTGGGTCTGATAGGTTTAACTGAATATGATGGGGCGATGCCGTTAACTTCAGTAAAAACCATTTTTGCTTTTGTCCAATACATACCGGATCTGAATCTGACCGAATGTACCGATGTGGCAAACGATAACGCAGCCAACCTTTTGTTTGCGCTATAATTTGGACGTGTTCGGGCAATAAACCGACTTCTTCTCTCAGTTCACGAAAAAGTGCCTGCTCAGGGGTTTCACCAAATTGGATCCCTCCTTGTGGAAATTGCCAAGCATTGTGACCAATGCGCTTTGCCCATAAAACTTGTCCGTCATCGTTTGCCAAAATGATCCCGACGTTGGGTCGGAAACCTTCTGAGTCGATCATTTGGCTACCTAAATTTTGTCTATATCGTTGACTTTGATCTCGGGGACAGTCACTCTTCTTGTCCAACTCGAAAAAGGTCAAAGTAAAATGTTTAAAAATTGCTATGATCTTAACGAATTTCTATCGACTAGCGGAGATAGATTTACATTTTTTTTCTTAATTTTCAGTTTAAACGAGAAATTCTATGCAATTGGCTTTGTTTGATTTAGATCATACGCTGTTAAATACCGATTCTGACCATTCTTGGGGAGAGTTTTTGGTCAATGAGGCTTTGGTTGATCCAGTTCATCATCGTCAAATGAATGACAAGTTTTATGAAGACTATAAAGCGGGACAGCTTGACCCGATTGCCTATAATGAATTTGTATTCGAATTTCTGACCAAACACGACAATGCCTATTTAACTGAGTTACATCAGTTGTTTATGCAAAAGGTGATTCGTCCACAAATGCGCCCTAAAGGTTTTGAGGCGATTAAAAAACATCAAGATCTTGGTCATGCCATTGTCGGCATCACCGCCACCAGTGACTTTATTACCGCACCGATTTTCCGTGAATTTGGCATTACCGAGATTATAGCCACCAGTGCAGAAGTGGTGGATGGACAATATACGGGCAAGGTGACAGGGATTCCGTGTTATCAAAAAGGCAAGCTTGCGCGTCTGGATCAGTGGTTGGCTGGTCGCTCCGTGACCGAGTCATGGGCCTATTCTGATTCAATCAACGACCGTTTCTTGCTGGAATATGCCACCCATGCAATTGCGGTCAATCCAGATGACCGTTTAGAAAAGCTAGCGCAGGAACAGGCTTGGGACATTCAAGACTGGTCGATCTAAAGTTTTGATTTGCTGCCAAATATGTCCGGATGAAATGGAATATTTGGCAGTGTTCTAAATCGAATTAAAAAAATTATTATCGTATTCACTCAAATTATTGCTATAACACTACTGGATTTATAGGGGGTGTTATGCCAAAACAACAAATAAAATTACCAAAACAACTCTGGACCGCAGAGAGTATTGATCTCACACGACATCGTTATCAAGGCAAGCTATTGAGCAAAAGCGAAGGCTTTCAATTAGGTAAGACACAACGAAAAAAAGTTCCACGTGAAAACTTGGCTCAACTTTCAGTACGCCCCAAAGGTACCACGGCGTTAACACTTTATGATTGGAGCAATCAAGGACGCCTAGCACAATTACAGCCGATTCGTGCCAAGCGGATGAGTGTCTCGCCATTTACGTTCTATCGTGGAATGCCTGCATTGATGCTGTTTGACCAAGCATGGGAACAATACAATTCTGGCTTGTTTCAGCAAATTTGTGGCGATTGCCATTTAAGTAACTTTGGCGGTTTTGCCAGTCCTGAACGTAACCTGTTATTCGGTATCAATGACTTTGATGAGACCTTGGTTGCGCCATTTGAGTGGGATTTAAAACGTCTGGTGACCAGTTTTGTGATTGCGGCCAAAGACATTGGCTTGGGAGAGCGCAGTGGTTTAAAAGCCATTAAAACCATGCTGAATAGCTACCGCAAACACTTGCTTGAAAATATGGCCTTATCACCATTGCAAGTTTGGTATGAAAAGGTCGATGCCACGACTTTATTAGAGAACACGGAATGCCGAAAACTCAGGAAGAAACGCGCCAAGCATTTAGATTCAGCTCAAAAACGTAATGCGCATTCAGTATTACCAAAGCTCACTCAACAAGATGCTGAAACTGGGTTTAGACATTTTATTGATGATGCTCCTTTGCTGTGGCATCCCAAAGCCGATGAACCTTTTGCTCAGCAGGTCGATGAATTCTTTCTACGATATCGAGATTCATTGAAATTTGATCGACAGGTGTTGTTTGATCGTTATCAACGGACCGATGTAGCGCTGAAAGTGGTGGGGGTCGGTAGTGTCGGAACCCGTTCAGCGATTGCCTTATTTGAAGATGCAGACCGTGAACCATTGATTTTACAAATGAAAGAAGCCACCCCTTCAATTCTGAGTCCGCTATTTAAAGATAAGGTTGAGCATGAAGGCGAGCGAGTGATTCATGGACAGCAATTGATGCAAGCGGCTAGTGATATTTTCTTGGGCTTTTCCAGCTTACAACAAGATTTCCATGTGCGTCAGTTACGAGATATGAAAATTTCGGTTGATCTTACTGATATGGATGATGAATATTTTTATGAATATGCGGAAAGCTGTGGTCTCGCTTTAGCCCATGCACATGCCAAAGCCAGCAATGCGGATGTATTGATGGGATATTTAGGTGAAGGCAGTACCATCGTTGAAGTTTTACAGGATTATGCGACCCAGTCAGCTGAACGTAATTTCAATGACTATCAGCAATTTATGAATGCGGTAGCAGATGCTAAGATTCAGCTCGCTGGCGATGATGTCCTTTAATCATAGGCCTGTTAGAACAGATAGAAGAATAGTCTTGATTTGAGAGAAAAAGAGAAAAATGTTTAGTAAAATTATGTCAGGCTTGGGCCTGCAAGGTGTCACTGTTGAAACCCGTTTATTTAATTCGACTTTACAGGCAGGAGAGACGCTACGCGGTGAGATTAACTTTAAAGGTGGCTCAACCGATAAAGATATTAAAGGTCTGTATTTGCAACTGATGACCATGGCGGAGGTCGAGTCGGGTGATCATGAATTTAATCAACCGTTGGTTTTGGATCAGTGGTTAATCAGTTCTAATTTTTTATTGGCTGCACATCAATCACACCATGTTCCTTTTACCATGGAAATCCCGCATGAAACACCAATCACCGAAGTTGCTTGCCGCCGTAATGCAACACGGGTCTGGATCAATACCCGTCTGGATGTGGATTGGGGTGTAGACGCAACGGATCGTGATTATTTAAGAATCTTGCCAACACCCGCCATGCAAATGTTTTTACAAGCGATGCAGCAATGTGGATTTGTTTTGTCGACGGTGGATGTCGAAAAAGGGCAACTCACAGCGCATCACTTTAGATCGACGATTGGCTGCTACCAAGAACTAGAGTTTGTATCTTCAACTATGTTCAGTGGCTTTAATGAGGTTGAAGTGTCTTTTGTTGCTGAAGCGCATCAAACCCATGTCATGCTTGAGATTGACCGCCGTTTCCGCTCAGATCAATTATTGTCGATGACCATTCCGCATCATCTCTTAGATGTCGCTCAGATGACCCAGCAAATTCGCCGTTTATTGCAGATTGGATAAGTCTGCTTCAACCTCCCTTTGGGGAGGTTTTTTTGTCATATTACTGTCATCATTTATTTTTAAGATCAAACCATGAAAATAAAAATAAATCAGGAAGCTCAGACTTCCATCTTGCTCGATACATTATTGCAATTAAAACGACAACAACCGATGATCAAAATGCGATGGATCGCGCTCCCGATCTTGCTATTGATTTTGATGTACAGTTGGCAGCAACAGCTGTTTACTGCTTGGGTGATTTTGCCCTTTCTATGGTCAGTGATTGTGTTGAATCTTGCCTTGATTGCGCGTTCTAAATCTAAAAAATTACAAAAGATTGAGCAATTCAAATTCGATCCAGTTTTTTGGAATAAATTCAGATTCTATTATCCAGAACTGGGTCTAAAACAACGACAATTGATCGAAGCTGGATTTAAGGACTACTTGGCTTTGCATGTCATACAAAAACAGGCCTATGCCATGCCTTCACATGCCGTGGATAGCCTATGGCATGTCATGCTGGAATTTCCAAAACAGTATCAAGACTTGTGTGAACAGCTTATTGGTCGACAGCTCCATCATAACCCCTATGATGCGAGCACAACGTCCACACAGCAAACACAACAGTTATTCGCCGCGTGGCGGAACAGTTGCGGTTTACATGCCTATCAGCCAAGAAATACCACGCTATTACCGAGACTGTTTGCGATTGATCAAGCTTTAAATTGGCAGGATGGACAGTATTTTAATCTTGAATTGATGACCAAGGATTATGCGCAATACCTGCAAGCACAATCTTCGTCATCCTCGTCAAGCTGCAGCAGTAGCAGCAATAGCTGTAGTAGTTGCAGCAGTTGTGGTGGTGGTGGGGGAGACTAATCCTGAAATTAACCGACATGCATCATACGGATCAGTTCTTCAGCCGCTTTAGACTGAATTCGTGCAGGATGCCAAACCATACCCAGTTGACGTTGCATATCTAGTTTTAAATCGAGTTGTTTTAAATCCTGATTGACTAAGGTTTTTGGCAACACTGACCAGCCGAGACCAATCGAGACCAACATTCGAATGGATTCCAAGGGATTGTTGCTCATGGTGATTTTCGGTTTTAAGCCATTTCGTTCAAATTCAGACAAAGTGATTTGACTGGTATAGGTTTGTGCAGCAGGTAACAAACTTGGGTAGGCAATCAGGTCTTCAAGTTTGAGCTGGGGGTGTTGTGACAAAGGATGGAAGGGCGCAGCCACAAACACCAATGGATCATTCCAGATGGTCACATAATTCAGACGATCATCCCCAACGGGCGGTAGGGTTAAAAATGCCAGTTCCAGTTCACCGGCCAAAACCAGTTCATGGGCTTGTTCTGAATCGACAAAATGCACATCCAAGGTCACTTGAGGATAATGCTGCACAAAGTTCTTCAGCGGTTCAGCCAAATGATGTAAACCAATATGATGACTGGTGCCAATCTTTAAACGGCCTTGCACCTGCGCTTGTTCATGACTCAAGGTATGATGAATTTCCCCTAATTCATTCAGCCAAGTCCGGACTTTAGGTAATAGAGAATGTGCGGCATGAGTAGGTTGGATGCCCCGCCCGGCTGATTCAAACAGTTTGACCCCGAAGTAGTCTTCTAGGCTATGAATCCGCTTCGTGACTGCGGGTTGGGTAATAAATAATTGTTCTGCTGCGATAGAAATTGAACCGGTTTCCATGACTTTAACAAATGCTTCAAAAGCAGCGAGATTCATACAAAAGTATCCAAAGAAATTTTAAAGCTGTTGAGTATCTTTATTTAATTTAAATTCGAAATGATTCCAAATTTTCTCATGAAAGAAAAAAGCAAAGGCTTGTACTGTTGGTTCAAGCAAACTTAAGGTTGCTGCAATCCAAAAGTTTCCTGTAATCACATAAGCAACCATCATTGCCACACTAATATGTACAATATAATAACTTAAAGTTTTTTTAAAAGTTCGACGATTGTTATGTACAAATTTTTGAATACGAGTCATGGGAATGCCCTTAAGAAGCTCTATTAATGTAAATAATAATCATTATCGAATAAAATGTAAAAAAGAAATTTCAATTTAGGACGATTGGATTTATAAATCGTGAAATGATTCATTTAAATAAGTAGCTCAAAACCAGAGCACGTATGAAATGTGCTCAGCGAAGATGATTTAAAATTTTTTATTTAATGAGATGATCAGGATCTAAAATTTCAATTTATCATTCCAAAAAAGTTTGTTAATTTATAAAAATGATAAATTAGGTTTATGTGATGTGATTGCTATAATTAATCCAAGATGAAAATACTCAGACCAATGGCAAGCACGGTGGAGGGTGACGATATGGCTGGCAAGACTCAAACAGATAAAACTTTGTATGACAAGTTATAGGATGATCATTCAGTTAAGGGGGATTCTATCTGTATCAGGCTAACCCAAACGAGTGCTTTGGGCTAGCGTTAATATGAAATTTTAGATTGAGCTTAAAGCATTTGTTTTAAACTCGCTGATACAGGCATCTGCATGTGATTTAAGTGCGGCCTTTAATACAGCAGCATTATTTGCAATTAACTGGTCATAAGATGGTGAGTTCTCTTGGTCGTCTTGGTTTTTTGAACAACTGCTTTCAGCAAGGACTTTTTGATTCTTCGTATCAATCAATCTTAGTTTTGCAGCGTATAAAACTTTATAGTTATTCCAATCTGAAATGTAGTAAATAGACTGCCAGTGTGTGGTTTGGACGTCGAGTAAAAGATCTGCGCCTTTGTATTGTTCAGCAAGTGTCTTAACATTATTCGTTGTAGTTTTAGATGTGCTTGTTGTGATATTCGTTATCCCTAGCTGACTCTCTAGTGTTTTCGATAGCTCGTTAGCGATATAGATTGAGGGATCTTCTACCTGATTTTCGTTAATGATCTTGTTACCACTAGATATCTGAGCAGCCACTCCAAGAAGAGCAAACTGTACATTTAATGCTGTAGTTGCAAGGAAAGGTGGTTTCTCTCGTTTAGAGATAATCACGGATGTTGGATTTGATGCTTTTACAGCATTTATATTCAGTTTTTGGGTTTGGGTGCTTGCACATCCAGTTAATAGAGCTATAAAGATAAGAATAGATGGGAATATCACTTTCTGCATTGATTTTGTATCCTAAGGTGTGAGTTATTTTATATATTTGTGAAATATTATATAAAATTAGTTATTTTGCGGATAGCTATTTTATGAATTATTCAAAAGGTATTCGTATCTTATAAAGTACATTAAGTTTATCAAGGGAATTGAAAATCATTCCTAAAAGTTTGTTAATTTATAAAAATGATAAATTAGATTTATGTGAAGCGATTGCTATAATCAATTTAAGATCAAAAATACCCAGACCAATGGCAAGCACGATGGAGGGCGACGACATGGCAGGCAAGACTTTATATGACAAATTATGGGATGACCATTTAGTAAAACAACGCGATGATGGTTCGAGCTTAATTTATATCGACCGCCATTTATTACATGAAGTGACCAGCCCTCAGGCTTTCGAAGGCTTACAGCTTGCCGATCGCCAACCTTGGCGTTTAAGTGCTAACGTTGCAACACCTGACCATAACGTACCAACCTCTAAAAAAGAGCGTGAACAGGGCATCGCAGGGATTGAAGATGATACCTCTCGTATTCAGGTACAAACCTTAGATGACAACTGTAAAAGCTTTAATATCGTTGAGTTCGGGATTAATGATATCCGTCAAGGTATTGCCCATGTCGTTGGCCCAGAACAAGGTTTAACTTTGCCGGGAATGACCGTGGTCTGTGGTGACTCGCATACAGCGACACATGGTGCTTTTGGCTGTTTGGCACATGGTATCGGGACGTCGGAAGTAGAACATGTATTGGCAACGCAGTGTTTGGTACAGAAGAAGTCGAAAAACATGTTGGTGCGTGTTGATGGCGTATTAGGTACTGGTGTCACTTCAAAAGATGTGGTGTTAGCTATTATTGGCAAAATTGGGACCGCAGGCGGTACAGGTTATGCCATTGAGTTTGGTGGTCAAGTGTTCCGTGATATGTCGATTGAAGGTCGTATGACCGTATGTAATATGGCAATTGAAGCGGGTGCTCGTGTGGGTATGGTTGCAGTCGATGATAAAACTATTGCCTATGTCAAAGATCGTAACTATGCACCAAAAGGTGAACAGTGGGATCAAGCGGTTGAATACTGGAATACCTTACATTCAGACGAAGATGCCGTATTTGATGCGGTGGTGGTTTTGAATGGTGCAGAGATTGAGCCACAAGTGTCTTGGGGAACTTCTCCTGAAATGGTGATTCCTGTTTCACAAGCAGTACCGACTTTAGAACAAGCCAAAGATGATGTACAACGCAATGACTGGACCCGTGCTTATCAATATATGGGCTTAACTGCAGGTCAAGCTTTGGCTGATATTCAGTTAGACCGCGTTTTCATTGGCTCATGCACCAACTCGCGGATTGAAGATATTCGTGCTGCTGCAGATGTGGTGAAGGGACGTAAGGTTGCGTCGAGCATCAAACAGGCGATGATCGTGCCAGGTTCGGGCTTGGTGAAACAGCAAGCCGAACAAGAAGGTTTAGATCAAATCTTCTTGGCAGCAGGTTTTGAATGGCGCGAACCAGGTTGTTCGATGTGCTTAGCAATGAATGCAGATAAATTACAGCCGGGCGAGCATTGTGCTTCGACCTCAAACCGTAATTTTGAAGGTCGTCAAGGTAACGGCGGACGTACCCATTTGGTCAGCCCAGCGATGGCAGCCGCAGCCGCGATTGCAGGTCATTTTGTTGATGTTCGTTCATTCTAAAGGAGCACAAGCATGGAAAAATATACTGTAGAGCAAGGTATTGTTGGGCCTTTAGATCGTGCCAATGTCGATACCGATTTAATCATTCCAAAACAGTTTTTAAAGTCGATTAAACGTACAGGGTTTGGCGATAACTTATTTGATGAATTGCGTTATTTGGATGAAGGTTATTTAGGTCAAGATATTAGTAAACGCCCAAAGAATCCTGACTTCGTGTTAAATCAACCGCGTTATCAAGGTTCAAGTATTTTATTGGCACGGACCAATTTTGGTTGTGGCTCTAGCCGTGAGCATGCGCCGTGGGCATTGAATGAATATGGTTTCCGTACCGTCATTGCGCCAAGCTTTGCTGATATTTTCTTTAATAACTGTTTTAAAAATGGCATGTTACCTGTGATTTTATCTGAACAGGTGGTGGATCAGTTATTTAAGGAATGTGCTGAGAATGAGGGCTATCAGTTAACAATTGATTTAGAGGCTCAGGAAGTTCGAACCCCAACGGGTGAAGCATTTAAATTTGAAATTGATCCATTCCGTAAGCACTGTTTATTGAATGGTTTGGATGATATCGGTTTAACTTTACAAGTGGCAGATGATATTCGTGCTTTTGAAGCAAAGGCGAAACAAGCACGTCCATGGGTGTTTCAAGAGATCCAAGCCTAGGTTTGGATCAGGGAAATTACATTAGGTTTTAGACATTTTTAACATAGGCATAGCGCAGAGATTGAACTCTTGTTAACATGCTAGCGGATAATATTTTGCTTACATGTTACAAGACATGAGGACTGGGCTTGAATAATGAAAAGAAGACTCGCTCGCAGTATTTTACTGTGTCTAGGCGCTGTTACGACTTTGACTGCGTGTCAAAATGCACCCAATGTGGTGGATCAAGTTCGTATTGCACAGAACACATTGGAAAGTAAGGCGGACAACACAACTTTATATTGTTCAGGTGTTGAGAATTGTGAGTTTGAACGTATTGGTGATATCGATGTCATTGATGCAAAGACTCATCGGATTAGCCAAAAGGCAATGGAACGCGGTATTGTACGCTTACATGGCTCAGTATTTAGCCGCAAACAGCAGGTCTATTTAAGTGTGCCAGCCAAGCAATACGAAGTCGTGATTCGCTTCTATCCTATTTCTCCTGACCGTTCCGAAACTTTCCATGTGATTCATGCATTTAAACCGCATGTGCGCTATACCTTTAAAATGTACCGAGATCGAACACGTCGTTCAGGTAGTTTGCTTAATGTTTCCGTACCTGATCCATTGTGTGTGGATTTACAGCAAGAGCAACACACCATTCGCCGTTTCTGCCGTCCATTTGACGTCAGTACAGGTTTAGGTGAGTTTGTTGAGAAAAAGGTTTAATTGGCTCGCAGTGTTATCGCTGCACATAGGAAAATTGGAAGAAGAATAGATGTCTAAGCATATTTTAATTTTAGCGGGTGATGGCATTGGTCCTGAAATCGTAGCTGCTGCTGAAAAGGTTTTAACCAAGGTCAATGATAAATTTAATTTAGCTTTGACATGGGAACATGGTTTGCTTGGTGGTTCTGCAATTGATACACATGGCGAACCCTATCCTGCTGTGACCAGCGAACAGGCGAAAAAAGCCGATGCGATTTTATTGGGTGCGGTTGGTGGTCCGAAGTGGGATAGCATTGAGCGTTCAATCCGTCCCGAACGCGGTTTGTTAAAAATTCGTAGTGAACTCAATCTATTTGCCAATTTACGCCCTGCGATTTTGTATCCACAATTGGCGGATGCATCGAGCTTAAAACCTGAAATCGTTGCTGGCCTTGATATTCTGATTGTTCGTGAATTAACGGGGGGGATCTATTTTGGTCAACCACGTGGTATTCGTGAACTCGAAAATGGTGAGAAACAAGGCTATAACACTGACGTCTATTCAGAAAGTGAAATCAAACGTATCGCCAAAGTCGCTTTTGAGTTGGCTGGATTGCGTGGTGGCAAGGTTTGTTCGGTGGATAAGGCCAACGTTCTTGAAGTAACCGAGTTGTGGAAGCAAACCGTCACTGACTTACAGCAAGCACAGTATTCAAATATCCAGTTATCGCATATGTATGTGGATAATGCGGCAATGCAATTGGTGCGTGCACCAAAGCAATTTGATGTCATCGTCACAGGCAATTTATTTGGTGATATCTTGTCTGATGAAGCAGCGATGTTGACCGGTTCGATTGGGATGTTGCCATCGGCGTCTTTAGATGAAAATGGCAAAGGCATGTATGAACCATGTCATGGTTCTGCGCCAGATATCGCAGGTCAAAATATTGCCAATCCATTGGCGACGGTACTTTCAGTGGCGATGATGTTGCGCTATACCTTCCGTGAGGAAGCGGCTGCAAAAGCGATTGAAGATGCGGTCGGTCAAGTTTTAGACCAAGGTTTACGTACCGCCGATATTATGTCTGAAGGCATGAACAAAGTCGGGACAGATGCGATGGGTGAAGCTGTGGTTGCAGCATTAAACTAAGCACTGAAGTCTATAAAAAAACGCAGCAATAGCTGCGTTTTTTTATTGCTTTGATTAGCAGGCTTTACCTTCATAACGAATAGATCGTGCGATTTGTTGCTGATCAAGCTCAAAAATAATATGGCATTTTAAGTTCAGATCATAAGCACTGCCTGCATTGCCAGCACTTTGAATCGGAATATTCTGAGCGCCAAGTTCGGTTGATTGTGCTATCGGAATTGGGATACGGATAGGACGAATCACGGTATAAATCAGTTGATTATTTTGCTTAACTGGTCGGGCTAATGTTTGGAAACCTAAGGGTTTTAAGTCGAGCTGTTGCTGGATGGTGTTCGCAGATTGCCCAATAAACGGCTTTAGATAGTCGGGCAGGCTTATATTTGGCTGCTTTGATGTCGCACAAGCTTGTAAACCGAGAAGTGTACAGAACAACAGATACTTATAATTTTTCATTATGATCATCCTTTATCTTTTTGATCTTTTTTTATTCAATGGCAAAAGTGCAGGAGTGTCGAGAGCATTTCTGTGAATTGCTAAAAAGATACAATCTTGTCTACTTTTGGGCAATGTTCAAGCCCAGAAAAATATGCTTAGATAATGATGATAATTAAGCGATTTGGACAACTTCATGCGCAAAATAATATTTGGCTTGATCTGTGGGGCAATGGCAACTTTGAGCTATGCTGATAACTGCGAAAATGCCCGTAATACTTATGATGATATCTACTGCACCAATAAAATTTTTGCTAGTGCAGATGCTGATTTAAATAAAAACTATCAGCAATTACGCAAACAACTGAGTGATACACAACAAAAAATTTTGAAAAAATCACAACTGGCGTGGATTCGCCATCGTGATGCAGAGTGTAGTGATGACTCCAAAAGTACTGTTTATGTGCAATGCCAATTGAATGCAACGCAAGAACGCAACAACTGGTTGCAAGAGCGTATCCGTGAATGTCAGACAGTGGGCTGTAAAACGACACGCCTGAGTGAATAAACGTTCGCATGAGCAATAAAAAAAGCCACATAATGTGGCTTTTTTGCATTCACTAATCTGACTTAGCGTGCACGATAAGTGATACGACCCTTCGTCAAATCATAAGGCGTCATTTCAACTTTAACACTGTCACCTGTCAAAATACGAATATAGTGTTTACGCATTTTACCAGAAATGTGAGCAATAACTTCGTGACCGTTTTCTAAACGTACACGGAACATCGTATTAGGAAGCGTTTCGGTGACAACGCCTTCGAACTCAATGAGTTCCTCTTTATTGGCCATAGCCTACCTGAGATCAAATTGGGAAGGCGCAAATTATAGTCAATTTATTTAAAATTTACAAGATCAAGTCGGTGAGAGGCTGTCAGATATTAACCGAAAGAAACTGTCAGACAATCTTGGAATTTTTTTAACAAAATAAGCAGAATATTGTTGTCAGTTTGGTCAATCAACGTTAATCTAAAATTGTTGTTCATTGTCATAATAACGTATCTACAGGGAAGGGCACTGCGTGGGTCAGCTAACAGATGCATCAGTTGTATTGCGCTTTGGTTATCAGGCAATTCGTAAAGCAGGATTACCAACTGAAGAGATTTTAACAAAGGCCGGTGTAGCATTAAATCAGGTGGATACCAATGCAAGAACGCCGTTAAGTGCACAAAATGCATTTTGGATTGCTGCACAGGATGTCAGTAATGATCCTGATATTGGGCTACATCTGGGTGAGCATTTACCGTTATATCGTGGTCAAGTCATTGAACATCTCTTTATCAGCAGTGAAACCTTTGGCGAAGGCTTGAAGCGTGCTTTGGCCTATCAACGTCTGATCAGTGATGCTTTTGACGCCAAACTGGTGATTGAAGATGGTCGCTGCTATTTAAGCAATGGCGAACAGTATTGGCCAGATAATTTAGTTAACCGTCATTTCTCTGAATGTGCCATGTCAGGCATTTTACGTTTCTTTAAATTTATTACTGAAGGTCAGTTTCACCCAATTTATATTGATTTTAACTTCAATGAGGGTGCTGCTGATGACGAATACTTTAGAGTCTATGGTTGTCCAGTGAGCCTGGGGCAAAAAGAAACCCGTCTTTATTTTGATGCCGCTGTACTGGATTATCCGTTATGGCAAGCAGAACCTGAGTTATTGCAATTGCATGAGCAATTGGCGATTGAAAAATTACAAGAACTAGCACGTTATGATTTAGTGGGTGAAGTGCGCCGTGCCATTGGTTCAACTCTTGAAAGTGGTGAAACCACATTGGAGACAGTGGCGGCACAGTTGAATATCACGCCACGTCGTTTAAGAACCCAGCTCAGCGAAGCCAATACCAGCTTCCAGCAAATTCTTTCGGATTATCGTTGCCGTTTAGCGAAAAAGCTATTAGCAAATACCAATGAAAGTGTAGAACGTATTGTGTATTTAACGGGTTTCTCTGAACCAAGTACCTTCTATCGCGCCTTTAAGCGCTGGACCAATGAAACGCCTGTTGAATATCGCAAGCGTAAACAACGTTAATTGGTTGCAAATAAAAAAGGCCTTATCACAGTGATAAGGCCTTTTATTATTCAGCTAAATTCAACCAGTGTGGCCCTAAAGGTAGCTGAGGTAAGTCAAATTCATCAGGATAATAAGACTGAATAAAATATAAACCATCAGGTGGCGCGGTAATACCTGCAGCGGTACGATCTTCTGCGGCAAACATGGTATCAATATGGTCGATTTCATACAGACCTTGCCCAATTTCAAGCAGGCAGCCCATGATATTACGCACCATATGGTGCAAGAAGCCATCTGCCTGAATGTCTAAGACCAGATAGCGCCCATGTTCAAATAAGCGGCAGTGTTTTACATGGCGTACTGGCTGATTGGATTGACAGGCTGCAGCGCGGAAAGTTTCAAAATTATGCGTACCCTCAAATTTTGCTGCCGCGGCAATCATCTTTTGCACATCAAGGGTTTGATAAAGATGGGTGACCTGCTTATGTAGTAAGGCTGGGCGAGTCGGAGCGTTATACACCACATAGCGATAACGGCGAGCCACTGCTTTAAAGCGTGCATGAAAATTTTCATCCATGCATTTAATCCATTGGATTGAAATATCTTTGGGCAGTTGACTGTTGGCGCCACGAATCCAGCCTTGCTCTGGGCGAATAGCCTCAGTGTCGAAATGCGCCACCATATTGGTCGCATGTACGCCTGCGTCAGTTCGGCCAGCACCATGTAACATAATCGGTTGATTAGCAATACGACTTAGCACTTTTTCTAGGGTTTCCTGAACAGTGATAACGCCAGCCTGTTGGGTTTGCCAACCACGGTATTGAGTACCGCAAAATTCAATACCGATTGCATAACGTTGCATGTTCTAACCTCAGAATTAATGTTGATGCCAATGTTCGAACCACTGTTCGTGGGTCGGATATTTTAAATACATTTGCAAGACTTTTGCATATAAATCGGCATGGCTATGACAATCATTGACTAAAACTTTGGCGGATTGAATCCATGAACTGACAGCATAGCGTTGGTCAATTTGCCCAAAGGTCACTTGCGTACTAATAATCGGCAAACATTGTTTCTGATAAAGTTGTTCAAAAATTGCCAGAATTTCATCATTCACAGCAATATTGCCAGTACCAAAGCCTTGTAGAATCAAAAAATCGGGTGGGCTAAGCAGAAGATTGTTTAACTGCAAAATAAATTGTTGTTTCGCAATCGGCTGCAACATCAAATTCAAGACACTGAGTTGAGCGGCTTGATCAATCTGTTGATTTTGGACAATAAGCGCATCTGCAGTGGTGTCACAGCGCTGGTCTGCTTTGATGCCAACAAAAGCATCTAATTCAGTGGTATGGGCTTTTAAAGTACTTTGTGCATGAAAGACTTGCTCATGGAAGGCAAGATAAACACCACTCGGTAAGGCAAGCACTTGCTCCAGTGCTAAATACAGATTACCAATTGCATCGGTGAATTCACGGGTATCGTTGCCTTCAATATTCAATAATGGGTATTGGCTGCCCGTAATGATGGCATGGCAAGAATGGCCTAAAAAACGTGCCAGTGTTGCAGCAGCATAGCTTAAGGTGTCTGTCCCATGAATGATGACAAAATGCTGAAAGCCATTGAGTTGTAATTGTTGGATTTGTTGTACCAATTGCAACCAATCGGTTGCGGTACAGGCACTGCTGTCTTTAATGCTGGGCGCAGCAAAACATTCAACCTGTAAATGTGCTGGAATCACCTTCGCTAATAAAGGCAAAAAATCCTGTTCAGGCATTGGCATCAAGGGTTCGCCAATACAACCAAACGTCCCACCCATATAAATTAAAGCGATTGTTTTCATCATAAAAAAAGCAGTCTGAGAGACTGCTTATATTAGACTGATCAAATTCAGGAAGCTATTTTATTCAGTAAATTTTCTGAACGTTGCTGTTGTTCTGCATTGAATGCCTGATTGTTTTTTAACAACTCACGGGCAGAATCATAGGCACCTAGTTCAATATACTGCTCTGCAAGCTCTAAATTCAGTTGGGCTTCATCAAGCTGTTGTAGATCAGGGAAAGACTGTACCAATGGGTCATGAATCGCAATCGTTGCTGATGGTGCAGTAACAGGAGCGATCGGCTCAGGTGGTGTTTCAACTGCGGCAGGTTCAGCAACATCAAATGAAAACGCTGCGGTTTCAAGTGACGTAGGTTGTTCAGTTTTTGCTACTGTAGGTTCAAAGTTAAAATCTAGGCTTGGTGCCGTTTCTTCTACAGGTGCTTTTTCTTCAATCGGTTGAGATGCAACTTCTAAGTTGGCAAAGTTAAAGTCAAGTGCTGGTTTTGCTTCTTCAACTTTTGTTTCTTCAATACTTGGCGGCGTTGTTGGTTCTAAGTTAAATGAAAACTCAAGTGGAGGCTGTTCTTTGCTCTCAGGTGCTTCAACTGGGGCAGGTGCAGCTTCAGGAGTTGGCTTCTGCTCAAACGAGAAATTAAAGTCTAAAGGCTGAATTTCAGGCGCTGCCTCTACAGGTTTGGTTTCTTCTGCAGGTGCTGCATATTCAGACTGCAAGTCATCAAATGATTGTGCTGCTGGGGCTTGAACCAGTGCATCAAAGTCCGCAACATTATTTTGAATTTGAGGCTCAGCAGCTGCAGATGGTTGCTGAAAATGATGAGATGCTAAATTAAAATCAATGGAATCAGGTTGTTTGTTTTGTTCGTATTCACGATGTTTAGCTTCAGCTGCTTGTGCAATATCTTCAAGTTTCAAGGCATGAATATGTTTGATCAATTGATCAATTGCCAAATCATCTTTTTGCTTTAAATGAATATCAAGTAAATACAGATACAGTTCGTGTTGAGCGTTATCTTGCTTTAGGGCCTGATTGATTTGTGCTTCGGCAGACTGGAAATTACCGTTTTGAATTTGTTGTTCAAGTTTCTGGCGCAAACTTTCAGAAATTTCAGTCGTGGTTGGAGGGGCATATTCCTGTTCCTCACGGACTAATGTGGTTCGTGAAGCAGATCGTGTCGCTGCTTTTTTTGCCGTTTTGCTGGCACCTTTTTTCGGTGCAGCATTGGCTTGATTGCTTTCACGTTTTTTTAAAACGATGGCGACAATCAGTACAATGACCAGCAGTACAATGATTATAGTTGACATGATCTATACCCCTTAAAGATAGAGCCGCTTTTATGCAAATTTATGAGAATATTCTCGCAACCTAGCGTGTTGGCTTTTTAGTGTCCTGTTGCGCTTTCAACTGATCTTGCAGTTCGGCAAGCCGTGCATTTAACAGCTGAATACGTTGTTCCTTGTGACGTAGTGCCAATTCTAACTGTGTTACGTTTCTTTGTAATGTAACGGTTTTTTCTCGTGCTGTCATAACTTTTAATGATAAGTCAGCACTGGTTTTTTGCTGTAATGTGTCTTTCTTGGCACTTCCTGTACTGGAATCTTGATGACTTTCAGCCACCAGAGACATTTCAGCTTGTTGCAAACGATATTTCGTTTTTCCTGTGGTCGGACGTTGTGTTTGCACCGCAATTTGCTGGGTATTTTTATTTTGCTGTACCGACGTTGCTGTAAGATTAAAGTTTAAATGAGAGCCTTGTCTGAGTCGATTGGCATTTCCCCCAATAAAGGCGTGTTCATTTTGTGCTTTAATCTGATTCATGACCTGAGCAACAGGCTGTTGTGTTTGTCCCGCAATCCGTTGCGCAATACTCCATAAAGATTCATTGCGTTGCACCAAATGCTGTTGAGGTTTGTCATTGCTTGGCGCTGAGTTTGTAGCAGGCTTTTTCTTGGTGGTCTGAACCGTTTCTTGAACCTGTTCCTGTGTTTTAGTTTTTTCTTTGGTTTCGGTCGGTTTAAGCTCAGCTACTTTTAATTCCTCATCCAATGCCGCATTTTGCTTAGTGCTGGTCGTCGCATTCGCAGTTTGAGCATCTTCCTGTTTCATTGGAGTTGCCGCTAGCGGCTGTTTTACAGTATCAGCGACGGGTGTTACGGGCTGTGATGGGGGAGCAGCAGTGGTTACAGCCTCTACTTTAACTGGTGCAGCAATTGCAACTGCACTGGCGGCTGTTGCTGTCGAATTTGGTTTTGATGTTTCTAAGACAGGTGGCAGCGTAAAAGGTGCATTCAACAGCGTTTCTTGTTTTAAATTCTGTGGCTGAGGATTTGGATTCGCAACATTAAAGCGGGTACTTTCAGGTAGGTTTAAAGCGATATCTTTTTCACTGACAATAAATTTGGGTGTCAATGATTGTTCATTGGCATTCTTTGCGATCGGTGCTTTGGCAATTTGACGCATTGGTTGGCGAATATGCTTTAGATGAGATGCACCGTCTTCCTGAATTTTTAAAATAATATTTAGCTCAGCATCCGTTATTGGACGGGATGAAGTAATGACGATAACCCCTTCACCTTGGTTATTTCGACGGGTAAAAAAATTCAGGCTGGATGGTGGCTGGTGTGCCGCGCCAAGCATTAGTAAATCTTCAGGCGTTGCTAAACTCACATCTAATTTGGAGTTGGCATCTGCCTGATGAAAGCTCATTTCTGCATACAAAAGTTCGCCGGGTGCAGACTGGATTTGAATTGGATCAAGTGTAATTGCATAAAGGTGTTGCGAAGAAATGATGGCTAAAATGGCAATTTTTAATTTGTTATAAACAGTCATCTCGATCCATGAAAAAGTGATGTTATCGTCTGGAAAAAGTATACATTACCGTGATGTAAATGAATTGTAAATTATTCATCGTTCATCGCAAGAAAAAAGCCGATCAAATGTGATCGGCTTTTGATTTTTAGGGATTTTTGCTTAGGCGTTCTTATATTCAACTAGAATACGGAGCATACGACGTAATGGCTCAGCAGCGCCCCAAAGTAATTGGTCACCTACAGTAAATGCGCCGAGGTATTCTTTACCCATATTCAGTTTACGTAAACGGCCGACAGGAACAGTTAAAGTCCCTGTAACTGCAACTGGAGTCAGATCAGTCATTGACGCTTCGCGTGTATTCGGAACTACTTTTGCCCATTGGCTTGAGTTGCGAATCATGTCTTCGATTTCATCAAGTGGCACATCTTTTTTCAGTTTCAATGTGATTGCTTGAGAGTGGCAACGCATTGCACCAATACGTACACAGTGGCCATCAATCGGCACAATTTGCTGGTTACCTAAAATCTTGTTGGTTTCAACCTGACCTTTCCATTCTTCTTTCGATTGACCGCTTTCGAGTTGTTTGTCGATATACGGAATCAATGAACCCGCCAATGGCACGCCAAAGTTTGCTTTCGGGAAGCCTTCGCCACGCTGTAATTCTGCGATTTGACGGTCAATATCAAGAATTGCAGATTTAGGGTCATCCAATAATGCTTGAGTATTGTTATACAAATAACCCATGCCCGTGATCAGCTCACGCATGTTCTGCGCACCCGCACCAGACGCTGCTTGATAGGTCATTGAAGTCGCCCATTCCACTAAATTATTTTGGAACAGTGAACCTAAGCCCATCAACATCAATGAAACGGTACAGTTACCGCCAACGAAAGTTTTAGTCCCGTTGACCAAACCATCTTTGATCACGTTTAAGTTGACTGGATCAAGCACGATGATTGCATCATCTGCCATACGCAGTGTAGATGCAGCATCAATCCAGTAACCATTCCAGCCTTCAGCTTTCAGTTTAGGGAAAACTTCAGAGGTATAATCACCACCTTGGCAGGTTAAAATGACATCCATTTGCTTCAGACTGTTAATGTCTGTTGCATCCATAAGTGCTGGGGCAGTCTTACCACCAAATGAAGGTGCTTCGCCACCTGCATTACTGGTAGAGAAATAGAATGGCTCGATATGAGCAAAATCATTCTCTTCAACCATACGTTGCATCAGGACAGAACCAACCATCCCACGCCAACCGACCAGACCTACTTTCATGTCATTGTGCCTCGGTATGTAAAAAAATTTAAAGGGGTTTGAGTGTATCAAAAGTGCCCACAACTGCAAGCTTTACTGAAATAAAACAGTGCGTTTATTGAGTGGAATATCTTGTTTATATTAGATAGAAAATTGATAAAGCGGAAACTTTATTGTAAATCTATGCTACCCCAAAGAGAAAAATGAACATGATATGGATTCAGATTTGCGCAGCGCTGGTGATATGGCTTTCATTTTGGTCTTTGATCCCCAGAGATGAATGGTGGTTTCGGGGTGCAGACTTTCCGAGATTACAAATATTGGCACTGGGCATCATCACATTTTTTGCGATGTTATTTGTGCTTTCCGAGTGGAGTTTGAGCACTGAACTGCTCTTTCTTGGCTTAGTGGCGGCGATTGCTTATCAGCTTAAAATGGTGTTGCCTTATACCCCGTTATGGCGCAAGCAAGTCAAAAAAGTCAAAAAGGCGCAATTGAATCCAGAGCAGCAAATTTCCTTATTGGTTGCGAATGTGCTCACGCCTAATCATCAGTATCATCTATTACTTGAACAGATTGAAATTTTAAAACCAGATTTGGTGCTCACATTGGAGTCAAATGCGGAATGGCAGCAAGCGCTGAGTCCAATTGAAGCAGATTATCCGTTTCGTGTTGCCGTGCCTTTAGAAAATTTGTACGGCATGCATTTATATAGCCGTTTAGCCTTAAATGATACCGAAGTTAAATTTATTCTAAGTGATGAAATTCCATCAATTCATACCGCGGTGACATTACCTTCAGGCGTACAAGTGCAGTTGTATTGTTTACATCCTAAACCACCGAGTCCAACCGAGGCCAAGGACTCGACTTTAAGAGATGCGGAGTTGCTGATTGTGGGGGATCAGATTAAAGATATTGATCAGAGCTGTATCGTCATGGGAGATTTAAATGACGTCGCATGGTCAAGAACAACGCGGTTATTTCAGCGTATCAGTGGTTTACTTGATCCTCGAGTCGGGCGCTATTTTATGAATACTTTTCATGCAGATTATCCTCTTTTAAGATGGTCGCTGGATCATATCTTTCATAGTACCGATTTTGGTCTGGTCGATATGAAACGCCTGCCGCATATTGGTTCAGATCATTTTCCTGTGTATGTGGTCTTACAAACAGGACGGGTGTTCGAACAGCAGCAGCAAGCGTTAGAGCAAACCGCAGAGGATGAACAAGAAGCGCAAGAAGCGATACAAGAGGGTATTGAAAAGGCTGAGCAAGAAGAAAAAGCAGTGACTGATTCTTTAGCTCAACCGCATAAGCAACGAATGTAAAACTGATGTTAGCTGAGAGAGACTTGTACAATGGCTTAATTTTAAAGTTTAACTAATTAATGTACGTTATTTCGTACATGGATTTAAGTCTGCAACGAATAGTACGGAATCGGTAAAAGGTTTATTCTAAATACATCAGCACAAGGACGCAGGAATGGATTTCCGCTTAAGGATAGCGACGCTGAGATGGAAAAGTCATCATGGATATGATGCATGCGATGGACGCAGGATAATAAAAGTAGTTTGAAAGCACAACCTCATTTGCCCGAGTTTTGCAGGATGCAGAACTCGGGCTTTAATTTTTTAAATTCTTATTCTGGTTTTTCTCCCTTTGGGATCTCTGGCAGAGTCTCGGTTGGTTGATCTGACGTTTCAATGACTTTTACAATTCGACGTTTATGAATAGGGATTGTGATTTTAGCTGCATCACATTTTTCCCATGCGGTATTTGCTGTTGGTAATTCGGTTTGGTAAAAGGCGTTGTAATTTACTACGAAAGGAAGCTCTGTTTCTGCAAAGGTGAGATCAAGTTCATAGCGACGAGTTTCAAATGGACGTAAAACTTGTAATTCATCTTGATCTGCGTCGCACCTGAGAGATTGACCCTCGAATAATACATTTTGGCCAATTTGATATTCAATAGGTCGACAAAGCGGTATCAATTGATAGATATAATTGGGTGTCGTGTTCTTAATTTCAATTTGTAGTGGTGTGGTCTTAAGGGATTGAATTCGACCTGTAGGCAATGTCTGTTTGGTCCCTGAGTCGATTAAACGCAGACTTCGTTGAATGCCGAAACAAGTATCTTGTGCTTCATGAGGAATCGTTACCACATATTCATAGGCTTCATCTTTATCGCCTGTAGATGGATTAGAGTTCCCACCATTGCCACCACCGCCTGGTAGAGGTTTTTGTGTACCAGATCCACTGCCACCTAAACTCACATTCGCGACTGAAAAATTTTCGCCACATGCAGTTAAGCTAAGCACTGAAATGAGAGAAACGAGAGGGCACAATAAGCTTCTCATGGTTATTTATCCTTAAAAATATAAGGCACTTGTAGTTTTATTTGGGTATCGTACTGGTAAACGCCAAATCGGAATTGATAATGTGCATCAGCTTTTTCTTGGTCTTGATCACAATGATGAATCGCGGCATTTAAGAGTTGTTTTGCCATGTCTTGCCACAGTTCGATACTCAACTCTCGAAGTGCTTCAACCGATTGAGCCGTTAATTTTTCGGCATGCACGGCTTGTTCAAGATGGGTAAATGGTTTTTCACTAATAAAATTATCAATCCCTGCGGCCAAATGATCGCTAAGGTTCGCAGAGAACAGTGCTTTGCTCTCTTGCATTTGATTATCTGGGGTAAAGCTATGTTGTTGTAACATGACATCTTGATCGATTTGCACAACCACACCTAAGCGTTGTAGTTCAAACAAAATCGAGCGCGGATGCTTTTCTGTTGAAATATGCTTGACTAAGGCTTCAAAACTATTTTCTTCACCAGAAACAGGAATTTGAGTTGGAAGATCAAGTGCAATCCAGCGGGCAATGACACGGGCAGGAACACTAATGGCGAAATTTGGTGTTTCTGTGGCAGTTTGATTAGCTTGCTGCCTAAAACTGCTGACATCTTTTCGATGCAGTCCAGATAATAAACTGACTGCTGAATCAGTCTTGTTCTGCTTGATTCGATCTAATTCAAGCAAGGCTTGCTCGTAAAAAATCGGTTTGAGTGCCGCCACGAAATCGGTATAGCCGACACCTGAATGAATTAACCAACGTGCGATATGTTGCATCATCGGATAAATGCTATCCAAGGTGGTTTCTGCATCTTGCGGAATAACACCTTGTGCATTTAATGCAGATGAGGTTGTGTTTAGGATGGCTTGGTCTGTTGGTTTTACCATTAAAGCACCTTAAGAACAGATTCGGTATAGGTCATTCGTTGACATGGTTTAATGCCCACTTGGAGATGGAAAGGATTCAGCTCCAGCATTATCAATATTAAAATGAGTAAAGGAAACGCTGATAGAGATATCCAAACTCTCGACACAGTGCCACCAGCCCAGTGGAATGAACAAGGTTTCACCCTCATTGAGAATACATTCGATTTTGCTGCTATGGGCAAAATCAGGGAATGACTCAAGGAGATCAGGACGATGAGGATCGGCAATTTTACTAAACACAGCCACATCATTATAGAGATGTGGTGTTTGCATTGCAGGAATCAGGGTGACTTTTTTCCGTCCATAAATTTGCACTAAAAAGTTATTGGTTAAGTCATGATGTAGCGGGGTAAAAGCGCCTTTGGGACCAAACCAGATGAAACTACGATCATAAACTTGAGCATGGTCAGTATAGCCATGAAAATGACCAATATCTTGAAACAATACGGCCAAACTGGATTGGCTGGCCTTGGCATTGTTGGCGGTCATATAAAAATTATTGGAATGTTCAGTTTTTTCAATTAAATCAACAAAATCATTCATCTGCATTTTGGTTTTATGTTGAATCGAGTTACGTTCAAATAAAGGATCTTGTTCACGATTAAACTGGGCTTCAATTTCCTGCATACCGACAGTCTGTTTGAAATATTGCGGTGACCATTTGTGTAAGGCGGGCCAATGCTGGATGGCATCGGTCAGAATAATAGGCAGGTTTCGGCTGTAATAATGTTGAATAAAATCAGGAAACTCCGGTTTTGAAATTCGCTTGATTTGCTGATAATCAGGATTCAAACGGGCAAAATGATCGAGAGTGTTGAGTAACCAATTGCGTTTTTTGAGTAGGAAATGCTGCTCTTGAGCAATTTGAAAATAAGGATGTTGTTTTAACTGGACCCATTCGAGGGCAATATCAATTTCACTTAAGCCTTGTTTCACTAATGAATAATAAATTTCGGCTTTGCTTAAACCATCAAGTACTGCTTGAGCCAGCCATTTCTTTTGTTCTGGCGTAAATGTACTGCTGAGTTGAGTTTGTTTTTCTGTTGCGATTTTCTCAAGTACTGCGTAATGCTGTTCTTCAGCTTGTATTGGCACAGAAAAATCTTGATTCAGATCAATCAATCCTTCTCGTAACAAGATGTTAGCCAAGTCGACTGGGTTACAGCCACGATCTAAATTTTCTTCTAGCCATGCACGCCATTCTTTCGATAAGGCACTAAATTGTTTTGCTAGGCTTGCTTGTGTATCCATACATTCCAACCATCCATAAAAAATGATTTTGACCTTTCGTTATTAATTTACGCATAAACATATTTGCACTCAAGTATAAAAGTGTTAAATTTTCACATACACAAATATGTGAAAAAATCACACAGAGGGTGATGCAATGAAAAATATATGGACACAATTAGCACTGAGCGTAACCTGCGCAATCTTGGTAGGTTGTGGATCTGATAACGATTCAGATTCAACCCCGACTCCAACGCCAACACCGACCCCGACTCCAACGCCGACCCCAACACCGACCCCGACTCCAACGCCGACTCCGACACCAACGCCGACTCCGACACCAACCCCAACGCCGACACCGACACCAACTCCAACGCCGACACCGACACCAACCCCAGTCGTGGCTGATCGCTTTGTGGGTTCATGGTTAGGAGGTTTTTGCTTTGAAGGACGCCGTTCAAATTTAACAGTGCATAAGACTTCCGCGAATAGTGTTCGCTTTACCACCGAAACACGTCAGTTTGAAAAAGAGGATTGCACAGGTGCTGTGATTAAAAATTACGATGTTGCTTCCGATGATGCGTTGATTACCGAGATCGCTCCGACAGAAACTAGCGGTACAACGACAGCGAATCGAGTGAAATATACGGATAGATACCGTAATGGAAGCGCATGGGCTTATGCTTTTAAGGGTAATGGGATGTGTGCCGTGAATGAAACGGCAACGATCAAAGATATTCAAGCCTATATGGACGCAGTCGACCCATCGAAAACCGTGACCTGTTATACCCGTACCAATGTCGAAGGCTATAGCTTATTAAAACCGACTGTGAGTAAAGCCACCGCAAGTTATCGTCTACTCGATAATCAAAGTTCTTGGACGAACTTCTTGGCGCAAGCCAATACGCAAGGTAGTCAAGGTTTTGCTTTGGCAGCTACGTCTTTGGATGTAAAAAAAGCCAATAGTGACTTCCCTGAACCTAAAAACTTATATGTGAAAAATAATGCTTCAACTGATACTTATAGCTATAAAATTGTAGATGTAAAAACCAATGTCGTCGCCAATGTCTATTTATTCTGGTTAGCGGAAATTAAAAAGCAAGGTGCGCTCGGCTTTGCGTATAAGTCTTCTTTAGGTGAAGAGCCAAGCAATACCTATAAATATTTATTTGTTAAAAACGATAAAAAGTCAGCAACTTATAATTATGACAATCGCTTTATTGTGAGTGGTAATGCAAACCGAACCAATATTATGGCAGCCTTTAATGAACTTGGAGCGCAAGGTTGTAAATTGATTTATGCAGGCAGTACTTTTACCAATAATGGTGCTAGCAATGGGACTTTTTATGTGCCGACCTGTGTGAATAGCAGTACCCATAATGGAACTTATAGTTATCGTTATTTTGAGATGCCAAAAACAGAGGCAGGGTTCTATGATGACAACCCAACTAAGCTTGATTTGCTACTGAAGCAACAAGCGGCTGAGGGTTATCATTTGATTGATAAGGACAATGCGATTGCATTCTTTAACACCAAAGGTTATTTATTTGAACGTGATAGCGTTAGTACGACGAGCATTGAATCAAAAGTCTTTAAAGAAGATGCGATTTATAAGCTTGATCTTCCGAGTGAGATTCAAAACCGTTTACAAGATCAAGGCAATTTAGGCTGGTTTATTAATGTCAAATTGGGTTCAGTGTATAGCAATACCCCAACCTATTTTGATTTAAATACTGGGGTGATTTTCCCGAATTAATTGTTGTTATTGCTTTAGAAAAGAGCCACTTTATATATGAATAAAGTGGCTTTTTTTAACTTAATAGATTTTGTCGTAACCTTCGGCGCGGGTTTTAAAACGACGGTGGAACCACATCCATTGTGTTGGTGCAATACGAAGCTGAGCTTCAATGATTTGATTTACGCGAATCGCATCATCGACTTCATCTTCACTTGGCATATTTTCCACAATTGGCTCAATCAGCACTTTATATTGTGGATTACGTACATCACCATAGCGATAGAAATATAAGGGAATCGCAACGGCTTTCGAGATTTTGAGTAAACGACGATGTGCAGTCACTGTTGCAGCAGGAACACCAAAGAAGGGTGCCATCACGCCTTGTTTTAAACCAAAGTCCTGATCGGGACTATACCAAATCGCACCGCCATCTTTGAGTCGGCGGATCAAACCCCGCATATCATCGTGGTCAATTTGATGTTGATAAATGGTGGCGCGGCAACGATAAATCAGCATATCCAACAACGGATTGTTTTGTGGGCGATACACTACATCAGGCTCGAAATATTGAGCACAAATATAACCGCCTGCATCGAGTAGGGTACTGTGTGTGCCCAGTAACAACACACCTTTGCCTTGTGCTTTTGCATTGGTGATGTGTTCTAGACCTTCAATACTGTGGCGACCTTTAAACCACTTCGGGCAGTACCATGCATTGAGGGTTTCAAATACACCGAGCATCATATCCACAAACACCTGTTTTGCTTGTGCTTCAACCTCAGCTGGTGACCACTCAGGGAAACAGAGTTCTAAATTCCGGAGTGTAGTTTTACGGCGTGATTTGAGTAAGCGCCAGCACAAAGCCGCCAAGCCATGGGCCAAGCGCCATTGAATTGCCCAAGGTAAGACGGCCAATAGCATTAAAAACGTAATGGCGATCCAGATTTTCCAATATTTGGGCAATAAAAAAGCCCATTGAAACTCGCCAGGGGTATAAGGCTGTTTTTGACTCATAAATTCGAAAAAGAATAACGTTGAATTTTGCAGCAGTGTAGCATGAAGTGTAGGTGGCGACTTTAAAACTAAAATAAAACATAGGGTGTTTAGCAATAAAGCATCGCCGCCGGAATGGCTTGGAAACTTATTGTATTAATAAATTTTCTAACCAAGATTTGAAAATCTGAACTTTGGGAAGAGTGGCTTTGTTCAAGGGAATATCAATCCAGTAACCATATTTGCTTTGGATTCCAGTCTCGATCATTGCCTTGAGCAGACCAGTATGCAGTTCATTTTGAATCATGGGTTTATCAATGATGGCGATACCATAACCCGCAACAGCAGCTTGAATCACTTGCTCTGTGGTTGAAAACTCAATGGCGCAATGTGAATCGATTAAATTAACAGCGTGGTTTTGCTGTAACCAGATCTGCCATGTATCTAGCCTTTTACGATTATATAAGACATGAATGAGCGGATAATCTTGAATATTCGGGGCGAGCCCCTCTTTAAAGAGTTGTGGGCTGGCCACCATCACATAGTCTTCTTTTAAAAGTAGACTGCTCTGACAATGGTTGGAGGGGGCGAGACCAAAGCGAATTCGAATATCTGTATCTACAGCAACTTCATGACTTTCGGCATCCTGAGTGTAGTTTACGGTAAAAGAATAATCTTTGTTTACAAGCAAAAAATTTTTTAAATTTGGTGACAATATTCGATTACACCAGGTTGGTGGCGCTTCGATGTTGAGTTTGCTTCGAATGTTTTTTGCCCTAAATTTGAGGGTGGAGACTTCAATTTGATCAAACACAACTTGCATATCATTTGCGAACTCAAGGCCATGAGCGGTGAGTTCGATTCCTTTGGGTGATCTCAAAAAAAGCTGAACACCTAAATACTCTTCTAGTAATTTGATTTGTCTGCTGACAGCCCCATGCGTTAGGCAGAGCGACTGGGCTGCATGAGAGAAATTTAAATGCTTGACCACCTCTTCAAAGATGCGTAAAGCGTTCATGGGAGGTAATTGTCGCATCCATAGGTCCTTTGATCATATCCCTGATTTTTATAAGATGAAGATGACCACTCTTGTCCTGAAGTGGTGCTTCATATTCATCACAATCCATTGTACTCAGTGTAGCATAGCGTATATTTTGTATGAGGTGCTTTTAGCTATAAAAATAATTTTTATAATTTAAATAAGGAATATTCTATTGGTTAGTTAAAAATAATAAGCAAGTGAAATATATGTTTTTTGATTCCAATTATTATTTGTTCCTTGTGCTAAACCATTTTGATCGCCAAGATAAGGGTCATATTTACCGATTAAATGTTCTGCTTGAATGGCAAGGTCTTTAAATTTAAATGCAATACCTGGAATAACTCTATAACTATCTGTGCTGCTATTTCTTTTGTTGATATAACCACTGATATTGAGATAGGGGCGAATGGATTGTACATATTCAAAACTGTATGGGAGTAAGTAGCTCAATTCTGTAGAAAAAAAGTCGCCTTGCGTTGCTGAATTATAGGAATAGTCAAATCCGCCTAAGCTAATATGATCAGGACTCAAGCGGTCTTTATTGGCAATATCTTGATGACCAAACAGCAATTTGCTATTCCAGTTTTGATAATTAAAATCGCCAAAAATAGACCATATTTGACGTGATCCTGTGCTGGAATAATTTTTATTTTCAATGCTTGAATACCAAACCGATGTACCAACTTGGTAGTTGAGGTCAGCATAGTTTGAAGAGTATGCATAACGGGCAATGACCATGTTTTTTTCTTGGGTATTAGTTCCGTTTTCAACAGCATCATCTGCATTGACCATATTAATACTGAAGCGTCGCGCATCTTTTGAATGCCCTCTAAAATTGCCGCCATCAATGGGATAGAAGGCCAAGGAGAGTTGATTCTTAGCTGTTTTAAACTGATAGTTGATTCCAACATTATGGACATCTTCCAGCCCCATCACATTGGCAATGCCAAGAAAAAAGGTATTTCCCCAATAACGATCCAATCCAAATGGGACTGGATTCAAACCTGCAATAATCTTGTGGTGATGGTCTAGTTTGTATCCGATCCAAGCATCCGTTAACCAGCTGGCATCGCCAACATGACCATAATATTCATATAGACGATAATCTAACGCGCCAATGAGCTTGGGCGAGTCATAATCAAGACGTAAGATGGCATCACTAAAAGAAAATTTGCTACTAGTCGGGTTAGCATCATGGTCATAGACATACTTACCACGGATTGCACCACCAATATTTAACTGCCCCAAGTTTGAAGTTGGTTCGCCAAATTTTATACCAGAATAAATGGTTTGATTTAGCACTAAACTACCTATAAAGAGTAGGGTTTTAATTTGTGCTGATTTTATTTTTAACATTTTCTATCCTTGAAAATAAATTAAATTTTAATTTCCTGATTTTGGATTAATTAATCATATTTTTACTGTTATTTATAATAAATATTGCATGCTTACTATGAAGTTAATTCACAGTGATGTGAGTTTTTTTGATATTAGTTTTTTTAATAGTGTTGTGAATTAATTTGCATTTTATTTTTATTTAAAACGAGGGATGGTAATAGCAGTTTATTTGCTCAAGGAAAGTACATGGATAAGTTAACTGCTGAGGTTTATATCGGTGAAGGATTTGAAGGTGACGGAGTCAATGCCTCACATATCAATATTTTAATTGGTCCGCGTGGCGGGCCAGTGGGTCAGGCTTTTACAAATAGCCTCTCTTCACCTTCTCAAGGACATTGCCCATTTATGGTGATTGCACAACCGAATATCCCCGTAAAACCAATGACTTTGTATGTCAATAAAGCGGAAATCCAAGGGGATTTGCATGCAAATGCAACATGGGGCGCCTCACAGGCAGGGATTGCCAAGGCCATCAATGAAGCACTTGTGTCAGGCGTTTTTCCTGTAGAAGCGGAAGATGAGTGGGCCATAGTCACTGCGAACTGGGTCAATCCAAACTGCAATGATTTGGATGAAGTGTATCGCAATAATTATAAGGCCTGTGCTCGGGCGATTCATGCCGCATTGAATCATTTACCGCTAAAGAATGATTTAGTCGCACTTAAAACAATCAAAAATCCATTTTATACCCCTAAAGATTAAGGTTTAAGACCATGGAATATATCAATTTAGGCAATTCAGGTTTAAAAGTTTCGCGCCTATGTTTAGGCACCATGAATATGGGTTCATCTTCTTGGAAACCCTGGATTTTCAATGCTGAGCAAAGCGCACCAATCATCAAATATGCACTGGATTCAGGTGTCAATTTTATTGATCTTGCTGATTTTTATTCGGCTGGAAAAGGCGAAGAAGTGGTTGGTGGAATCATTCAAAAACTGGTTAATCGTGATGAGCTGGTGATTACAACCAAAGTTGGCTATGGAACAGGTGGAGGCATTAATCAAGTCGGGCATTCCAGAAAGAATATCCTCAGTAGCATCGATCAATCTTTAAAGCGTATTGGGACAGATTATGTCGATATTTATATGTTGCATTTCTTTGATGTCGATAGCCCTGTTGATGAAACACTGTCAGCGATGAATGAAATTATTAAGTCTGGAAAAGCACGTTATTTTGGTGTTTCAACCATGACGGTTGGGCAGTTGGCAAAAATCTTGATTTCATGTGAACGCAATGGGTTTGTCAAACCGATCAATATGCAATTGCAATTGAATTGTGCTTATAGGGAAGAAGAACGGGAAATGATTCCTTTCTGTATGGATCAAGGGATTGGCGTTTCAGTATTCAGTCCCTTAGCCCGTGGCATTTTAAGTGGTGAACTGAGTTCAACCCGCAATAGCACCGATTTCTTTACCCAGCAGATGTATAACGATGCAGTGAGTTTTGAAATTGTAAAGTCTGTGGGCAAAGTTGCTGAAAACAAAAAATTGAGCATGGCACAGGTTGCACAGGCTTGGGTACTGCAGCGCCCTGGCATTCACAGTATGTTGGTAGGCGCTGATAACGTAGATCAATTTAAAACCGCAATACAAGCCTTAGAGACTCAATTCAACGAAGATGAATTATATGAAATTGATCGTAATTATACCCCTTGCGACCTGATTAATGATTACACCAGTGAGAAACGGATTCCACGTATTTCGCGTGAGGCTAAAGGCTGTTTTGTGGATGTAGGGGTATAATAAGATGCTAAATTTAAAGAAAAATACCAGTTTTATTAATGGTCAATGGTTAGCGAGTCAAGCGAATAGTTATCCCGTTTTTAATCCAGCAACTGCACAACGCATTACTCAAGTTTTAAATTGTGGAGCAGAAGAAACGCAACAAGCGATTCAAGCGGCAGACCAAGCTTTGGCGACATGGAAAACAACATTGGCTGCCGAACGCGCTCAAATCCTGAAACGCTGGGGCGAATTGATGCTTGAATATCGACAGCAATTGGCCGAGATTCTTGTTGAAGAACAAGGCAAACCACTGGCTGAGGCTTTAGGTGAGGTAGCCTATGCAGCCAGTTTCTTTGAGTGGTTTGCTGAAGAAGCGAAACGTAATTACGGCGATATTATCCCCACATTTAAGGCACAAACCAAAATCATGGTCACCAAGGAGCCTGTCGGTGTGGTCGCCGCGATTACCCCTTGGAATTTTCCTTTGGCCATGGTCACGCGTAAAGTCGCTCCTGCATTGGCAGCAGGATGCAGCATGATTTTAAAACCTTCGGAAGAAACACCGCTTTCAGCTTTTGCACTTGCTGTTTTGGCAGAGCAAGCAGGCGTTCCAGCAGGCGTATTTAATGTTGTTTCTGGTGATGCTAGAGAGATTGGGAAAACCTTACAAAGCTCAGAAAAAGTGAAGAAAATTAGTTTTACAGGATCAACTGCGACTGGAAAGCTACTCATGCGCCAAGCAGCAGATACCTTAAAGAAAACCTCTTTTGAACTTGGTGGAAATGCACCTTTTATTGTGTTTGAAGATGCTGATTTAGAGGCGGCGGTTCAGGGTGCAATGGCATCAAAATATAGAAATACGGGGCAGACCTGTGTTTGTGTCAATCGCTTTTATATTCATGAAAAGGTCTATGAATCATTCGTTGAACTTCTCACGGCAGAGGTTCAGAAACTCAAAGTCGGTCATGGTTTTGTAGACGGTGTAACGCAAGGGCCATTAATTAATCAGGCTGCGATAGCAAAAGTGCAGCGTCATATTGATGATGCTGTTGCCAAGGGTGGATCAATTGTGACGGGTGGTAAAGCACATCAGCTCGGTGGGCTCTTTTATGAACCCACGATTATTCAGCATGCCAATGACCAAATGCTGGTTGCGCATGAGGAAACTTTTGGGCCTGTCGCAGTATGTTTCTCCTTTACATCAGATGAAGAAGCGATTGCTCTGGCCAACAATACTCAATATGGACTTTCTGCATATTTCTATACCAAGGATCTGAAACGAACATGGTGGGTTGCCGAGCAACTGCAAGTCGGTATGGTGGGCATTAATGAGGGCATTATTTCGACTGCGGTAGCACCCTTTGGTGGTGTAAAAGAGTCTGGCTTTGGTCGGGAAGGCTCAAAGTATGGTTTAGAAGAATATCAAAACATCAAGTACATCTTGCTGGGTGGCCTTGCTTGATCAGCTCATCAGGCTAGAACTCAATCAAATTGGATTGGGATCTAGCTTTGCTGGAGTCAGCATCACTTTTTAAATGTTTGGATAGAAGAATTATTCAATTTTACTCCATGGAATGGGAGCGTATATGAATACCGTAAATATTGATAATGTGCCATTGAACAAATTTCATTTGAAAATAACGGCTTTAACTTTCGGCGCACATTTAACCGATGGTTATATCATTGGTTTGATTGGAATGGTTTTCACTTTAATTACACCTCTGATGCAGCTAGATTCCTTTTGGCAGGGGGCAATCGGAAGTGCTGTTCTAATTGGGTTATTTGTCGGAAGTTTATTTTTTGGATTTATTTCAGATAAATTAGGTCGGCAGAAGATCTTTTGTATTAGCTTCATTTTAGTTCTGATTGGTTCGATTGCCCAGTTCTATGCTTCTACGCCTTTAGAACTGTTTCTGTGTCGCGTGCTCATGGGGATTGGGCTGGGTGGGGACTATACCGTTGGACATGCATTGTTGGCGGAATTTTTACCTAAACAAAGTCGTGGTGCAATTTTAGGCTCATTTAGTGTGGTGTGGACATTTGGCTATGTATTGGCAACATTTATTGCAAAATTTGTAATTGATTTAGATATTGGACCTGACACATGGCGTTATTTACTCGCCTCGACAGCTATCCCTGCTGCAATTATTTTAATTGCGCGAATCGGCACACCCGAATCGCCACGGTGGTTGATGCAACATGGACGAAAAGAAGAAGCGCAAGCCATTGTGCATAAATATTTTGGAGCACATGTCACGATTGAGAGTGAAACAGATCAGGTGGCACAGCAAAATAATTTCTCCAGTATTAAATTATTGTTTAGTCAAAAATACCTTAAACGGACCTTGTTTAACTGCATCTTTTTCACCTGCATTGTGATGCCGTATTTTGCAATCTATACCTTTCTGCCGATGATTTTAGAGTTAATGCAGTTATCTAATGATTTCACCACTGAAACGATCCTCAATTTGATGCTGCTACTCGGTGCCGTGATCGGTATTTACTGTACCTACAAATTTTCCCGCCGCGGTTTTTTAATCTATGCCTTTGTGCTGCTTTCAGTCAGTTTGTTGTTGATTACAATATTGCCTGCAAGTTTGAATTGGGCCTTGGTACTCTTGTTCGCTGCTTTTACGATGATTTTATCTGCAGTGAGTAATTTAGTTGGTGTTTTTCCCGCAGAAAGTTTTCCGACCGAAGTGCGTTCTAGTGGGATTGGGATCGCCACAGCGGTGAGTCGCTTTGGTTCGGCAGCAAGTACCTTTATTCTTCCGATCAGTCTGTTGCAGATCGGCATGACTGCCACGATGCTAATACTGGTGTGTATTCTTGTGTTTGGAACTATTATTTCGATTTTATGGGCCCCTGAAACCAAGAATCTATCTTTGGTCGAGGCATCCGAAGTTGATGAAATAAAGACTTATACGGCTTCAAAAGAGCTACGATAAATGCAGTCTATTCGATTGGATTTTACATGATACTGAATAAGAAAAAGGCTCCATTAGGAGCCTTTATCTACGCATATTTAGCCTTTCGACATATTTTCTAAAATGTCCCAGCGCTCTAGCTTTTCCAACAGCAATTCTTCAATTTCTGCTAAACGTTGGCTGGCTGCAGTTGCAGCATTGGCATCTGAAACAAACCATGAGCCATCCGCCAATTTTTCTGATAATGCTGCTTGTTCAGTTTCCAGTTTTTCAATTTCAGCAGGCAGTTGTTCAAGCTCACGCTGATCTTTATAACTGAGCTTCACTTTTTTCGGTGCTGCTGCGGCAGCCGCTGCTTCAGCTTTGGCTTGTGCTTTTTTTACATCACTTTTTTGGTCAACCACTTTTTGGTCAGGGCGCTGTTCCAAGTAATCTTGATAGCCACCGATGTATTCATCAATCTGACCTTTACCATCAAACACCCAAGTTGAAGTCACGACATTGTCCATGAAAGCACGGTCATGCGAGATCAGTAACAACGTGCCTTTGTAGTCAGACAGCATTTCTTCAAGCAACTCAAGTGTCACCATATCCAAGTCATTGGTTGGCTCATCCATCACGATCAAATTTGATGGCTTGAGTAACAGTTTTGCTAACAGAATACGGTTTCTCTCACCGCCTGATAAAGCTTTAACAGGTGTACGGGCACGTTCTGGTGAGAATAAAAAGTCTTGCAGATAACTATAGATATGACGACGGTTACCATTCACATCAACAAAGTCGGAACCTTCAGACACGTTGGCCATCACGGTTTTTTCCAAGTCGAGTGCATTTCGCAACTGATCAAAATAAGCAACTTCTAGTTGCGTACCAGTTTTCACTGACCCACCGTGTTCAATCTCGCCTAAAATGGCTTTGATCAAGGTAGTTTTACCGACACCGTTGTCACCGACCAAACCGATACGGTCGCCACGTAATACGATTGCAGAGAAATCATTAATCAGAACTTTGTTGTCGTAGCCGACACTTAAGTTTTCAATCTCGAACACCAACTTACCAGAGCGGTTGGCTTCTTGCGTTGCCATACTGACTTTGCCCTGTTGTGAACGACGTGCTTTAGACTGCTCACGTAAGTCTTTTAAGGCACGGACACGACCTTCATTACGGGTACGACGCGCTTTAATCCCTTGACGAATCCAAGCTTCTTCTTCCGCTAACTTTTTGTCAAATAAAGCATTTTGTTTTTCTTCAGCTTCCATTTGCTGCGCTTTCAGTTCGAGATAGCGCGAATAGTTACCTTCGTAGCCACGTAAAATACCACGATCAAGTTCGACAATGCGGGTCGCAATACTGTCCACAAATGAACGGTCATGCGAAATAAACAATAAAGTGAGATTGTTTTGATCGAGCAGGAACTTTTCTAGCCATTCGATACTTTCCACGTCCAAATGGTTGGTTGGTTCGTCCAGCAATAAAACATCAGGTTGAGTTAGTAGGGCACGCGCCAAGAGCACACGGCGTTTACGACCACCTGATAAATCAGCTAGATCGGCATTAGGATCAAGTCCCATTTTACTTAGAATTGAGTTAACCTTGTTTTCTAATGCCCAACCATCCAGTTGATCCAGTTTGTGCTGTAACATACCCATACGGTCGCAAGCGTCCATATCGCCTAAGACACAAGCATCACTGGCTTCATGGTATTCTTTCAACACAATGGCAGCTTCACCAGCACCATCGGCAACGATGTCGGCGACTTTGCCTGAGTCCATTGGCACATCTTGGGCTAACATTGAAACAGTTAAACCATTTTGAATCGAAACTTCACCGTTATCGGGTAACAAGCTTCCCTCAATCAGTTTTAATAAAGTAGACTTACCTTCGCCATTACGACCAATTAAACAGACTCGCTCGCCACGTTCCAGATTAAAGTTCGCGCCGTCGAGTAAGGCAGGTCCGCCAAATGCGAGATGGACATCCCTTAAAGTAATATAGGCCATAATGTTTCCTAAAAGTTCAGATGAGGTCTGAAATGACTAAACCACAAAAATTTGATGATCACGCGTCATTTTCCGCACCCATTGAAGATTTGCAAGTCCGAATTGCATTTTTGGACGATTTAGTTGAACAATTGAATGATCAACTCGCGATTCAGACCAAAGAAATTGCAGATTTGAAAAAGCAAATGCAGATACTCTATCAACGTGTTGAGGCCTCAGACTTGGCTGAAGGCATTGCGCCTTTTGATCCGATGAGCAATCGCCCGCCGCATTATTAAGATATGAGCAATGCGAAGCCCAGACTTCGCATCGTAGTCGTATGAATGTGATGCGTTTAAAAGCCATGCAAGACAATTTTCCCTTTGGTGGTGCCACTTTCGATTTGTTGGTGCGCACGTTTCAGGTTTTCTGCATTGATGGGGGAGAGCATTTGACTCACTGTGGTTTTAATTTTCCCCTCGTCAACTAAGCTTGCAATCTGATTCAACAATTGGCTCTGTTTGATCATATCTTGCGTTTGATACATAGAGCGCGTGAACATAAATTCCCAATGCACCGAGACCGACTTGGATTTAAAGATTTTAATGTCGAGCTGCTCGGGATCATCAATTAATCCAAAATGTCCTTGTGCTGCAATCAGTTCGGCAATATCAGCGAGATGCTGGTCGGTTTGCGTGGTTGAAAATACATATAAAGGGGCTGTTAAGTCGAGCTGCTGAATTTGTGGCGCTAAAGCTTGACGATGATCCAAGACATAATCTGCACCTAATTGCTTGACCCATTCAGACGTTTCTGGCCGAGATGCAGTACTGATGACCGTGAGGTTGGTTAATTGTTTCAACAACTGAATGGCCATTGAACCCACGCCACCTGCACCGCCAATCACTAAAATCGTGGTCTTCTCAGTAGCAAGCTGAGGAACCGCTAATCGATCAAACAGCATTTCCCATGCGGTAATTGCAGTTAAAGGCAGTGCTGCTGCTTCGCTTGCATTGAGTGATTGGGGAACATGCCCAACAATACGCTCATCAACCAATTGTAATTCACTATTACTGCCTTGTCGGTTGAGTGCACCTGCATACCAGACTTGGTCACCGATGTTGAATTGGGTGACTTGCTCGCCAATCGCTTCAACAATCCCGACAGCATCCCAGCCTAATACCTTCCACTGATTCGCTTCAGCACTTTTATGATTTCGGATTTTGGCATCAACAGGATTGACTGAAATCGCTTGTACACGCACTAGCAAATCGTGTCCCTGTGCCGTTGGTATATCCATTTCAATATCGACCAGTGCATTTACTGATGTAATGTCACCCGCATGTTGATAGGCCACAGCTTTCATGGTTATGTTTCCTCTGGATTGGATTCCACTTGATTCGAGTTTCAGCATAACCTAAGCTTAATTTTGGTGACTACAGACAAATAACGCTCATAGTGTCAAAAAGGATACTGTAAAATGGCAAAAATGCGACATTCCAGTTTTGCTTGCTCCCCAGGCTGTTCAGTTGAAGCTGCGATCAGTTTGATTGACGGCAAGTGGAAATGCGTGATTCTCTGGCATTTATTCAATGAAGGCACTTTGCGTTTCAATGAAATTCGCAAGCGTGTCCCAAGTATTACCCAGAGAATGCTGACCAATCAGCTGCGTGAACTCGAACAGGATGGCATTTTGCATCGAGAGGTTTATCCCCAAGTCCCGCCAAAAGTTGAATATTGCTTAACAGATTTAGGCCGTAGTCTGGAACAAATTATTGTTGCATTAAAACATTGGGGTGATGCGCATTTGGACCAATTCGGAAAACTCTCGCTTAGTGAATAAAATAAGTGGGTTATAGCATTTTAAGTTTTCACCTTTTAACAGTCTGAAAATGGCTTGTTTTAAAGGATTGGTTGAATCTAGATTATTTTTTATATTGTAACTTGCCTTTTGGATTCAACTTATGTAACGCTAATAAAAGGAAGTTTTGGGCGACTTTATGAGTAATATTGGAATTTGGATCACGGTAGCGATTGTACTGTTTGTACTTGGCTCGATTTTTGGCTTGCGCGTCAGCCCACGAGAAAAGGCATTGGGCATGATGCGTGATCAGGCGCGTAAAATGGGATTACATCCACGTTTAATTGCCGCGCCAGAATGGACCAAGATTCCAATGGCATCGGAAAAGCGTGCCAGCATGGTGGCCTATTATAGTGTGCTTATTCCAGATGCTCGTTTAGCTTTGATGCGTGCTCGAGTGGTGGATGGCAAGCTTCAGGTGGTGCAAGGTGATCAGAAATTTAATGATTTAACCATTGCATTAAAAGGAGTTTATGCTATTGATATGCAGGCAAACTGTGTCGGGCTGTATTGGGATGAAGAAACAGACCTGAAAGCCACACAGCTTGAAGATATGAAAGCTTATTTACATGAACTAGCACAGCGCTAATTCACTGATTAAACATAGGAAAAACGATTTATTATGGCGAAAACTCCACGCTCTGCTTCAGAAAGCACAGCAGCTCCCGCATCTGCTGCAAAGAAACGTGCCTTAGTGATTGTGGAGTCGCCTGCAAAAGCGAAAACAATTAATAAATATTTGGGTTCACAATATGTGGTGAAGTCATCGGTGGGTCATGTGCGTGACTTACCGACAGGAGGCGGGGCGAAATCCACTGAAAAGAAGCCCGTAACCCGTACCAAACTCACCGATGAACAGAAAGCTGAAAAAGCACAGTCTGCACTCATCAACCGTATGGGGGTTGATCCAGAGCATGATTGGATTGCGCATTATGAAGTGCTTCCAGGCAAAGAACATGTCGTTGCCGAACTAAAAAAACTCGCCAAAGATGCTGATGCAATCTATCTCGCAACGGATTTGGATAGAGAAGGGGAAGCGATCGCTTGGCATTTAAGAGAAGTGATTGGTGGCGATGACAGTCGCTACCATCGTGTGGTCTTTAACGAAATTACCAAAAATGCCATTCAAGAAGCGTTTAAACAGCCAACACGCCTCGATTTAAACCGAGTTAATGCGCAGCAAGCACGTCGTTTCCTTGACCGTGTAGTGGGCTTTATGGTGTCGCCATTGCTCTGGGAAAAGATTGCCCGTGGTTTATCGGCAGGTCGTGTGCAATCAGTTGCAGTGAAACTGGTGGTCGAGCGTGAACGTGAAATCCGTGCCTTTATTCCTGAAGAATATTGGCAAGTGTTTGCAGACACTATTTCTAAGAAAGATGACATTCGCCTTGAAGCGGTTAAGCAAGCGGGCAAAACCCTTAAACTAAAAAATAAAGCAGAAACTGATGCGTTATTGAACGTATTAAAAGATGCGGAATATAAAGTTGCATTACGCGAAGATAAACCAACCAAGGTTAATCCAAGTGCACCGTATATTACTTCAACCTTACAACAAGCGGCCAGTACACGCTTAGGTTTCTCAGTAAAGAAAACGATGATGTTGGCGCAGCGTTTGTATGAAGGTGGTTTTATTACCTATATGCGTACCGACTCAACCTTTTTGAGCGATGACGCTGTGAATATGGTGCGTAATCATATTCAGCAAAATTTTGGTGATAAATATTTACCAGCCAAGCCAAATCGTTACGGCAATAAAGCAGGGGCACAAGAAGCCCATGAAGCGATTCGTCCATCTGATGTTGGCTTAACGGGTGACAAACTTGCTGGAGTTGAGCGTGATGCGCAACGTTTATATGATTTGATCTGGCGTCAGTTTGTCGCTTGCCAAATGACACCAGCAGAATATTTATCGTCTACTTTAACCGTTGAAGCGTCAAATGTTGAGTTAAAAGCTAAAGGCCGAACCTTGGTTTTTGATGGCTTTACTCGCGTGCGTGGTGCGAACAAGTCCGATGATGATATTTTACTGCCAGCGGTAAAAGTAGGTGAAGTGCTCAAGTTAGAAAAGCTTGATCCGAGCCAGCACTTTACCAAGCCACCTGCGCGTTTTACCGAAGCCTCTTTGGTTAAGGAATTAGAGAAAAAAGGCATTGGTCGTCCATCGACCTATGCTGCGATTATTTCGACTATTCAAGAACGTGGCTATGTCAAACTGGAAAACCGTCGTCTCTTTGCCGAGAAGATGGGCGAGATTGTCACCGACCGTCTGGATGAAAGTTTTAATAACCTGATGAATTATGCTTTTACTGCAGATTTAGAAGGCCAGTTAGACCGTGTTGCCATGGGGGAGCGGAACTGGAAAGAATTGCTGGATACGTTCTATGGTGACTTCAAAAAGCGTTTAACCAATGCGCAGGGTGAAAGCGGCATGCGTCGTAATCAGCCTGTCGAAGTGGCGGATGTGCCATGTCCAGAATGTTCACGCCCAATGCAAGTCCGTACTGGAACCACGGGTGTTTTCTTGGGGTGTTCGGGTTATAACTTGCCGCCGAAAGAACGTTGTAAAGGCACACTGAACTTAACCCCAGTCGAGTCTTTAGCCGCTTTGTCGGATGATGATGGTGCTGAAACTGCTGATTTGATGTCGAAACATCGTTGTCCTAAATGCGGTACCGCAATGGACAGTTATGTGGTTGACGGTGGCCGTAAATTGCATGTCTGTGGTAATAACCCAGATTGTGATGGCTACGAAGTTGAAGAAGGCGAATTCAAGATCAAGGGCTATGATGGTCCGACCATTCCATGTGATAAATGTGATGGCGAAATGCAGTTGAAAACAGGTCGTTTTGGTCCGTACTTCGCTTGTTCAAGCTGTGACAATACCCGTAAAGTATTGAAGAGTGGCCAACCCGCACCACCGCGTGTTGATCCAATCAAAATGGAACACTTACGTTCAGCCAAACATGATGATTTCTTTGTGTTACGTGATGGTGCAGCAGGTCTCTTCTTGGCTGCCAGCAAATTCCCGAAAATCCGTGAAACGCGTGCACCGAAAGTGGCTGAATTACGCAGTGTTGCCGAGCAGCTTGATCCAAAATACCAGTTCTTGTTAGCAGCGCCAGATGTCGATCCTGAAGGTAATCCAACGGTCGTGAAATTCAGCCGTAAGAATCAAGCGCAATATGTAGGTTCTGAGACCGCTGAAGGTAAGCAGACCAAGTGGAGTTTGGTGTTCCAAGATGGAAAATGGGTAGAAGGCTAACTTTTTAAGATGAAAGAAAATGCTGGCGATTGCTGGCATTTTTATTGAATAAAGAAAAATAACAATGATTTTGAATTGGGGTGAAATTCATGTGGAAAAATATTCGAGTTGCCTGTTTGCTGCTGGTGTTATTGGTTGTTGCAGTCAATGCTTATCGTGATCAAAATCAGGATTGGAATCAGCCGATTCATGTACTGTTGCATCCGATTAATGCCGATGGTCTTGCCAGTACACAACAGTATATTCAGGGTTTGCAGCAAGATAACTTTACCGAGGTCAAGCAATATTTAGAAAAAAACAGCCAGCAATATCGAGGACAGCCTAGTTATTTCATGATCCAGATAGGACGTGAGTTACAACAAACGCCACCGAAAATGGCTGAGCAAGCGAATATTTTGAATAATATTCTATGGAGTTTAAAGTTCCGATTCTATGCATGGAAACAGCACCAATCTATTGATGGTTCACCCAGTCTCACCTTATATCTGAATTATTATGACCCGAAACTGAATCGGGAACTCAAGCACTCGACAGCACTGGAACGTGGGCGAATTGGATCGGTCAATCTATTTGCTTCGGTTAAACAAGCACAGCAAAATAATGTGGTGTTGGCACATGAGTTATTGCATGGCTTTGGTGCGGCCGATAAATATAGTCTTGCCAATGGTGAACCTCTTTTCCCGATAGGTTATGCGCAGGCGGATAAACAACCATTCTATCCACAGGTAAAAGCTGAAATTATGGGGGGACGGATTCCGTTGTCCGAGCACAAAAGTAAAATGCCAAATGATTTAGAACAAACGGTAATTAGCGTACTAACTGCACAAGAAATCGGCTGGATCAAATAAATTGTGGATAAGTTTCAACTTCTCCATATCTTTGAAAAGAGGGATACAACTTAAAAAAATCAGAGAAAGGCTCCGTTTTCTGACATTCCGTCATTAATTCTCAACATGCCTTATACAGAACTCAGTGAAAAACACGATCAATATAGGGATATAACATTGATGATAAAAGAGTAAATAATGATGAAAACAGTGGGTAACGATCTAATTCGCAATCAGCTGCATGCTGATCGTAAATGGTATCTGCTCTTAGGCATATTATTGGTCGTTTTTGGTTTAGTTCTTTTAGCAGCCTTACCCTTTGCGACATTATCGGCGGTCTTATTATTTGGTGTGCTGATGATGTTGGGTGGTATTTTGCATTTTGTCGCTGCATTTATGGTATTTAAAGGGGGCACGCGCTGGTTATGGGCCTTGTTTGGGGTGTTATATCTGGCAGCCGGTTATTTTGCTTTTACCACCCCCGTGATTACTGCCGTGGTACTCACCAGTTTCTTGGCGATTGCCTTAATTATTGCGGGAATTATCCGTAGCGTGAATGCCTTTATTCTCAGACCGATTTCAGGTTGGGGCTGGGTACTGTTCTCAGGCATCTTAACCCTATTAACTGGGATTTTGATTTTATCTTCGCCTGATTCACCTTTCTGGGTATTGGGGATGTTCCTTGCGATTGATATTTTGTTCCAAGGGATTAATTATTTGACCTTTGCAGGGGCGATTAAACAATTACCGCATAGTTCAACTACAGTTTAAGCGACACATCCCAAAGCGAGAGCATGTATTTACATGCTCTTTTTGTTTTTGTAGCGGAAAACATCTCGATAGCCTTAGTCTGCTAAAATAGTCCTTCATTTCTAATTGACCGACTGTATGACGCTTGCCAAGCTAATTGATGAACTGAATCCACAACAAAAACAGGCAGCCACCACGGCTGCACAAAATTGTCTGGTCTTGGCAGGGGCGGGCTGTGGTAAAACCAAAACCATTGTCGCCAGAGCAGCATATCTGATTGATCAGGGCTTACCCGCACAACAGATTCAAATCTTGACCTTTACCCGACGTTCGGCAAGCGAAATCGTCACACGGGTGGAACAGCATATGGGGATACAGGCTAAAGGTTTACGTGCTTCAACTTTCCATACCTTTTGTATGTATCTCTTGCGCCGTAACCCACGCGCTTTTGGTTTGACCCAGTTCAGTATTATTGATCGAGATGATCAATTGCTGATGTTCCGCCTATTGCGTGGTAAAGATAAGGGCAATGTGTTGCCAAAGGCTGCGGAGCTATGTGATCTGTATTCTTATGCGCGGAATACCAAAACCAAACTCTCGGATGCTTTGGTTGAACAGTTACCGCAAGCGCTGGAGTATAAGGCGCAGATTGCCGAGTTGATGAAAGCCTATGAGCAACGTAAGCAAGAACGGAGCTTTTTGGATTATGATGACATCCTATCTATCGTGGCAGTGCATTTGCAAAACTCACCTGAGTTGGTGAGATGGGTCACGGGTTTCTGCTCAGCCTTATTGGTCGATGAGATGCAGGATACCAATCCACTGCAATGGGCTTTACTGCAACCTTTAGTGGGCAAGGTCAAATTGTTTTGTGTGGGAGATGATGCACAATCTATTTATGGCTTCCGTGGTGCTGACTTCGAAAATATCCATCACTTTAAAGAACGCGTACCGGATGCTGAAGTCCTGACTTTGGAAATGAATTATCGTTCGACCCAAGGTATTTTAGATTTATCCAACTGGCTGCTAGCGCAGAGCCAAATTGAATATGACAAGCATCTGCAAGCATACCGTGGTAAAGGTCTAAAGCCACAATTGCATATCTTGAGTAATGAGTTTGAAGAGGCCAATTGGATTATTCAAGATTTGAATCGTCGTCATAGGCAGGGTGCGGCTTGGGCAGAGCACATGGTACTGCTGCGTTCTGGCTTTAGTGGGCGTTATCTAGAAGGTGCACTCATCGCTGCCAATATCCCTTATCGTTTTATTGGTGGGGTGAAGCTTTTAGAATCAGCACATGTCAAAGACGTACTCAGTCTGCTGCGGGTCAGTGTTAACCCGCAGGATGACTTGGCCTGGATGCGTTTCCTAACACTCTGGGATGGTGTAGGCGATGTCGGTGCCAGTAAGTTGGCACAGGAGTTGATTCAGCTTCCTGATATCGAAGCACGTTGCCAACGTCTAGAGCGACACGGCAAAGTGCCACAACAAGCGATTTTGATTTTGATGCAACTGGATGTGTTACAGCAACATGTCGAAGCCTGTATCGGTCTGGCACTAGATGCATTAAATGAACAGCTGGAAAATAATTATAAAACCAAAGACTGGACTCGCCGTGTCAAAGACTTTGATCTGGTTAAGCAATTGGCACGCAAACACAACTCTCTCGGTGAGTTCTTAGAAGAATATGTATTGGATCCAATTTCCATTTCAGAAATTGATAAAACCCCAGATCAAGATTTAGTCACGCTCATTACGATCCATTCAGCCAAAGGGGCTGAACAAAAAGTCTGTTATGTCCCGCATGTTTCTCCGAATCAATATCCTCATGCACGCGCACAAGGCGATTTTGATGATGTCGAAGAAGAACGCCGTGTACTCTATGTGGCCTTAACCCGTGCCGAAGATGAATTGATTTTGACCAAACAAAATTTAAATTTATGGTCGCAGGATCAATATGACGAGCTAGGAAGAAAAATAGAAAGCTACTTCCTCAATGATTTACCTCAACATTTAGTTGATGTTCAGATTCATCGAGATATTCCACGTGCCTATGGACAAAGCAATCGTTCTCGTACTAGCGCAATCAATTTAGGTTTTGGCCTTGATTTCGATTAAACTAGCGAGATTCAATTTCTTTTGATTCATTGCATAAACAGTGAATCATCTTTTAGGCTTTAGCATGAAAATTTTAGTTCGTAATTTAGACCGTAATGTGACTGATGCAGAAATTCTCGACTTATTCAAAGCATATGGAAAAGTTGAGTCTTGTGTCGTGGTCAAAGACGAAGCAACGGGTAAATCGAAAGGTTTCGGTTTTGTTGAAATGCCAAATCCACGTGAAGCGATTAAAGCGATCAAAGGTTTAAATACCTTGAAAGTAAAGAGCCAAGGTATTCGTGTCAAAGCTGCGGATGACAAAGCTTAATTATCAATGTTAAAGCAATATACGGCTTTATCGATTGTTGCTCCGAGTGCTGAGCGGATTGTACAAGGGCTTAAAACCCTTGAGATTCGCTCATGGCAACCTGAAACTTTGCCACTGAAAGATGTGGTGATTGTCGAGAATCAAAATTTTCTTTTGAATGATGGGGATGAAGAGTTGGGATTGGCCGTTGCCTTGGTCGATATCGAAACCGTACATGCTTGGCGAGTGGATGAAGTGGAAGCCGCTTGTGCATCGGCTTGGAATGAAGGCTATTTGGCTTGGGTCATTCGTAATATTCGTCCGATTGATCCACCGCTTCAAGTCATGGCCAAGCGAAAACTTTATTCGATTGAGCTGGAGATTGAGTAACTTATCTCAATCTTATTTACCCCATGTTTGTCCCCAGCCCTGACAAGGGTTGATGAAATAGCCATAGATATTGTTGATTTCTTGCTGGTCGATTAAGCCATTCTGATCTTGATCGAGTGCTTTAAAAATTTTCATTCGTTTGGGGTCAATTGCGAATACCTGTTTCTGCCAAGCAACAGGTTGGTCTTTTAAATGAATCAGTTGCTTCCATTCATTTTGATCGATCATTTGATCACGATTGAGATCGTAATCGGCATAGAGCTTTTCCCAGTCTAAACCAGCAGGTTCACAGCTATAAGCGATGGGAATGGCCATACAGCATATTAAGCTCAGTATGGCTTGTTGAATATGGCGCATGGACAGGCTCAAAAGATATTGATTTTATCATTAAAGCATTTAATCTTAAGTAGGGTCTATTGATATTTCAGCCATGCGTTGCGTTATCGGCTAAAATGACATAAACAAGGCATGAAACGAAGACAATGGCGACTCCCTTGTTAAGTTTCATAACGCAGTTTATGGATGTTTTAGCCATAACCCTACGGGACAGGGACATTTTTTGCTGCTACTGCGTTATGTCTTATTTATTTAGAATAACTAAATTACATAAGACCTGCCTTGTAGCATCTAAAAAATGCCCTCTGTCGCACGCATCTGTGAAATATCAACAGACCCCAAACCAAGCGAAAGGATCTTGAAGGAAAATATTATGTCTCGTGTTGCTCGTTATCATGCTGATCGCACCAATCAGAAACTGTATTTTGCTCGTCTTGCATGTCAACAAGCTGAGCAAACTGAACATATTCAGCAGGCACAGGCTTACCGTGAGGCAGCAGTATTTCATTTACACGGCGCAATTTTAGCCTTCTTGCAGGAATTGGTTCGTTATTACCGTCTCAATGATTTGCAGCCCACCTTTAAGTCGATTGAAGAGCATATGGCAGATAAAGGGCAGGTTTCACCGGAAGTGCTGGTGTTACAGCAATTGGCAAAAGACGGTTTTGTGGCAGAGTTGAAACGTGCATACCGTATGTGTCAATACGCACCCGAGCCAACAGCACCAGAACCTGAAAATGAAACTTCTTCAAATCTGATTATTAAAGTCACACAAAGCCCACAAGCGTGGTTACCTGATGCGAAAATCTTACGTGAATGGCACCGTGAGTTAAGTCATTTAATTGATGGTTTTCGTAATGAAATGGTGGAGTTCTAAGTCAAATCTTGAAGATGACTTGAAATTTAAGCCAACAGTACTTATATAAATAAGACGTGAGCGCAAAATACTTTGCCACCATGTTGAAGCATGGAGAAAATTTATGTCAATGCAACAGTTAAAAGAATTATTTGGTAATCAAGAAGCCGTTCTTGAATTGGTTCAACTCGAAGGTGGTGAGCTGGCTTTGCGCAATGCGGGTTCTGAAGAACATGAACCTTTGGTCAAGATTCAGTTTAGTGACGAAGTAAAAGCAATTCTGGGTGATCAGACTCCAACAGTTGCACAGCACATGATTCAAGCGGCTTTGTTTGGTCTGTTAGAAAAACAGATGAATCAGTGGCAAGCAGAAGTGGTAGATGAACAGCCAACACATTTGAGCTGATCTCAAAAACAAAAAAGCGTACTTCAAGTACGCTTTTTTGTGCTTTCAAACCAGTTAATGGGCTTCAGACTGATGCGCCAATTCGATTTGACTGAGGATATGATGACTCATATTTTTGGCCATTTCTTCTTTGGCGTAGAACACTTCACCAATATTTTCTTCACGAATCACCACTGCTTCTTCTTTACTTTCTGCACAGATCAAGACCTGAATTTCAGGATTAAGCTGTTTGGAAATATCGACAATACGGTGAATGTCTAGAATATCCATTGGTGAAATCACCAGTAAACGGGCATGTTGAATATGGGCTTGAATTAACACATTCGGTTCAGTCGCTTCACCGCTGACGGCTGCAATGCCTTGTTCACGTAGTTTTTCTACGATTTCACGATTTTCTTCAGCAATCACCACTTTAATATTTTGTTGCATCAGATTTTCACTGATACGACGACCAACGCCACCATAACCGATAATCACCACCTGATCACGCAGGTAAGCTTGATCAACCTCATCTGGCAACATGGCCAATGGGTCACCACTACGTTCTAACATACGGGCCAAATGCGAGCGCTCACGAATCCAGCGTTGTACCGGCTCAATCGCAGAGAACACAAATGAGTTGAGGGTAATCGAAAACAATGCACCGGCAAGAATCAGGTTTTGTGCATCAGGCGTCAATAAACCTAACGATAAGCCGAGTGTTGCCAAGATAAAGGAAAACTCACCGATTTGCGCCAAACTGGCACCGACGGTTAAGGCCGTGTTGATTGGATAACGGAAGAATAGGACCAAAGCCATTGCAGCAAGTGTTTTGCCGACCATGATGATGGCAACCACGGCTAAAATACGTAATGGTTCTTCAACCAAAATGCTCGGGTCAAACAGCATGCCGACCGAAACAAAGAATAGAATCGAGAAGATTTCACGTAAGGGGAGGGTTTCTTCTTCGGCACGATGACTAAAGTCAGACTCTTTGACCACCATCCCTGCGAAGAATGCACCAAGTGCCATTGATACCCCAAACACGGCATAAGAACCGTAGGCAATTGAAACTGCGGCGGCAACAACGGTAAGGGTGAACAGTTCACGCGACCCTAAACGTGCCACGAACTGCATGATCATTGGTACTAAGCGTTTACCAATAATCAGCATAAAGGCGATAAAACCAGTGACTTTGAGCAGGGTAATGCCAATGGTGATCCAGATGCTTTGTGAGGTATCTGTCCCTGGTAATGCTTGACCACCGAGCAACACGGCTGTTGCAGGTAGCAGTACCAAGGCCAAGACCATGACCAGATCTTCAACCAAAAGCCAGCCAACGGCAATTTTTCCGTTAACGGAATCAAGTAAGCCGCGATCACCCAATGCTTTCAGGAGCACCACGGTACTGGCACAAGATAAGCTTAAACCAAAAATCAGTGCTGCACCGAAGCTCCACCCCCAAAACATGGAAACGGCGATGCCGAGTAAAGTCGCGACCGCAATTTGCAAAATTGCACCAGGAAGGGCGATACGGCGTACTTGCAGTAAATCTTTAAGCGAAAAATGCATCCCCACGCCAAACATGAGGAACATCACCCCGAGTTCGGCTAACTGATTGGCCAGTTGGATATCGCCGACCACACCAGGCGTATTTGGACTAATAATAATGCCGGCAACGAGATAGCCAATTAAAGGAGGTAAGCGTAAACGAGCTGCGATATAGCCAAAAATAAGGGCCATACCAAAACCAACAGCAAGTAATATAATTAAATCAACATCATGTGGCATTTGAGTTCCTTAATCGTTGCGGTTAAGGTAGAAATAAATGAGCATAAAGCATGCCAAGAAAACAACAAATAAAGTGTAACAACTAAAATCGAATTTGTTGATGACAATTTTTTTATTTATCAAAAAAAATCATGTAAATTGTAGTTTCTATTTTTTAGGCAAAAAAAACGACTTCAAATGAAGCCGTTTTTCTTAAAGAACTAAAATTATTTAATTTTAGCTTCTTTGAAAATTACGTGTTGACGGATTTTTGGATCAAATTTTTTGATTTCCATTTTTTCCGGCATAGTACGTTTGTTCTTAGTAGTGGTATAGAAATAACCAGTACCAGCTGTAGAAACGAGGCGAATCTTATCACGCATTGTTCAGACTCCTTAGATCTTTTGACCTTGAGCACGGAGATCAGCAACAACTTTCTCGATACCCAATTTATCAATAATACGCATACCTTTAGTGGTTAGACGAAGACGTACAAAACGCTTTTCGCTTTCTAACCAAAAACGGTGGTGGTGCAGGTTCGGCTCGAACCGGCGTTTGGTTTTGTTGTTTGCGTGCGATACGTTGTTACCAACGATAGGACGCTTGCCGGTAACTTGGCAAACCTTAGACATGGTGAACTCCATTGCTAGTTTATACAGCACAATTTCGTGCAACTAGCCATTCAAGTAAACGGATGAAATCATTCAAGGGGCGTTTTATACCAAAAATACGATTAAAAGACAAGCGAATTTGGTAAAAACAAGACATGAACTGGTGTGATAGCTCATGCCTTAACCAGCTTAACGAAATAGTGTTTTCAAAAGCAGTTTATGCGTGGCTTTATTATACGGCGGAAGGATGAATTTTAAACTGTAAAGTTTAGGGCTGACAGGATTCGACATCATTGAGCGTTCATGTGAGAAGCTAAAGAAACCTTCTTTACCGTGATATTTGCCCATACCTGATGCGCCAATACCACCAAATGGCAGGTCATCCTGTGCCACATGAGTCAGCGTCTGGTTGATCCCGAAGTGCCCTGAGTGAGTGCGGCTAGCCACATAATCCGCACGTGCACTATCAATGTCGAAGTAATAGAACGCTAAGGGGCGAGGGCGACTATTAATGAATTGCAATGCATCTTCGATATGTTCATATTCTAAAATAGGCAGAATCGGACCGAAGATTTCATTCCGCATAATCTCCATCTCCGTGGTCACACCTGTTAATAAGGTTGGTGCAATCTTACGAACTTCTGTTAAAGACTCATTTTTGGCATTTAGTTCAACAATTGTCGCACCTTGATCGCGAGCATCTTCCAAATAGCCTTGCAGGCGGTTGTACTGTTTGTCATTCACAATTGAAGTGTAGTCTTTATTGTCACGCAAAGTCGGATACATGGTGGTTACAAAGTCATTATAGTGCTTGGTGAACTCTGCTGTTTTGCCTTTAGGCAAGAACATATAGTCAGGTGCAACACAAGTCTGACCTGCATTCCAGAGTTTACCCACGGCAATACGCTGCGCCACATCACGGATGTTCATGGCTGAATGAACCAGTGCAGGCGATTTTCCGCCAAGCTCTAAAATCACAGGGACAAGATTCTCTGCTGCAGCAGCCATCACGGTTTTACCCACTGAGGTTGAACCTGTGAAAATCATCTTATCGAATGCCAGATGACTGAATGCATCTGAAATAACACCACCGCCGTTTACAACAGCGACCAATTCTTGAGGGAAGGCTTCAGCCAATGCATTTTCAAGCACATAACCAAAGTTTGACGATGCGCTTGAGATTTTGATCATAGCGTGGTTACCCGCTGCCAAGGCACAGATCAGTGGGCCAACAGAAAGTAATAAAGGATAGTTCCACGGTGCAATCACCCCAATAACACCGAGTGGCTGATATTCTACCCACCCTTTGGCTGGTTGGTGTAACATGCTGATATGGCGTTTAGATGGTTTCATCCATTCAGTTAGGTTCTTGCTATAGTATTTAATATGCTCTAGACAAGTCAGAACTTCGCCAATTTTGGTTTCCATTACGGCACGATTGCCGTAGTCTTGACTAATTGCGTTAGCAAATTGATCTTGATATTTTACCAAGATACTTTTAAGACGGGCTAAGCGTTCAATACGTTCTTTGGCGCTTGGAACAGGATGACGTTGGTAAGCTGCTTTTTGCTGTTCAAGCAAATCATGCAGCCGTTTTACATCAACATGAGGTGTCATAGCGGTTGTTTTTGTTTGACTGTTCATAGGAGTAGACCAAAAGAAAGCTTATTATTTTTTAATTTTTAGAGTAAATACTCTAAAGTGTCAAGTCGCTTTATAGGTTTGTTTTATAACCTATTGATAATGTTATAGATGGTTAAACTCAATGTCGCACGCTAAACCGAACAAAACAAAAGATAGAATTTTGCAAATCAGTTTGCAGTTGTTTAATGAGCGTGGAGAGCGTTCGGTCACCACCAATCACATTGCGGCTGAGTTGGGGATTAGCCCTGGCAATCTGTATTATCACTTCCGTAATAAGCAGGAAATTATTAAGGAGCTGGCACAACAGTATCAGGCAGAAACCCTGGAAATGTTGGCCTTGCCGACGGATCGCCCATTGAATGCCAACGATAAAATCAGTTATTTCCAAGTGCTGAGTAATCAGTTGTGGGCTTATCGTTTTATTCACCGCGATGTCTATCATCTGGTTGAAAATAATGAAGACTTCCGCAAAATCTATCCACGTTTTGCAGGGCAGGTGATGCAGCAAGGGCAAAAAATTTATCGTGCCTTTGTGGATGCTGGTCTGATGAAGATGACGGATTCAGAAATTGAAGCTTTGATCATTAACTTGTGGATTGTGCTGACTAACTGGACCAACTTTTTATATATGTCGGGGCATATTAGCGATAATAACCGCCTTGAAGAAAAGTGGGTTTGGCAGGCCTTACGCCAAATGGTGTTCTTGGAAGGCCCGTATTTAATGGGTGAAAGTCGTCAAACTTATGAGCAATTACTGAAATCACTAGGGCCATCAGATTTATTTGCCAGCTTATCCAATCTTAAAAATGATGATGAATAGATCGTCAGCAGCTATTTAGTCAATAGCAAAAAAGGGTTAGAATGCTCGGCTTGATTTTAATTTGATTCGAATAAGTGATATTAACCAAATGAACACGACTACAGCCCACACAGCACGATTACTGATTACTTGTGAAGACAAGCCGGGGATTGTGCAAGCCGTATCGAGCTTTTTGTATCATCAGGGAGCAAACATTACCGCACTTGATCAGTACGCAACAGAAGCTCAAGGCGGGCGTTATTTCATGCGTGTTGAGTTTGAGCTTGATCATTTGCAATCGCGTAAAGAAGCATTGATGCAGACTTTTGCTGCCAATGTTGCAGAACGCTACAACATGCAATGGAAATTGAATTTCGTCGGTGAATTGAAAAAAGTCGGTATTCTGGTTTCTAAAGTTGATCATGCATTATTAGAGCTGTTATGGCGTCATGCGCGTGGTTCATTACCATGTGAAATTACCCAAGTCATTTCTAACCATCCAGATTTACGTGAATCGGTTGAAAACTTTGGTATCCCATTCCATGTGGTGCCTGTGAATAAAGACAATAAAGTCGAAGCTTATGCGCAGATTAATGAGATGATGCAGGGCAATGACTTGTTAATCTTGGCACGTTATATGCAAATTCTCAGTGAAGACTTTGTTGCTCAGTGGGAAATGAAAATCATCAATATTCACCACTCATTCTTACCTGCTTTCGTTGGTGCGAACCCATACAAGCAAGCTTATGAGAAAGGGGTGAAGTTGATTGGGGCGACTGCACATTATGTGACGGCTGATCTGGATCAAGGTCCAATTATCGAGCAAGATGTTGAGCGTGTTAGCCACGATTATAACGTTGAGCAATTGCGTGAGTTGGGTGAAGATGTTGAACGTAATGTCTTGGCGCGTGCCGTCAAATGGCACTTGGAAGATCGTATCATTGTGGATGGCAACAAGACCGTAGTTTTCTAATCAATTGCCATGTAACAGTATGTAAAGAGAACATGCCGCAAGGCATGTTTTTTTATGTCTATTTTTCAATGGCTAGCAAATATACAAGAAAAAACAGTTGCAAATGAAAACACTTCTCATTTATTATTACGGCACTTTCATTGTTCTATCCGATGAGTGAAATCGTTTTTTTGAAAGCGTCACCATCTATTAGGTACTTAGATTCTTATGAGTCAATCTCCTGCTACATTCAACACGCCACACCCGATGAAAAAGAAAATCATCGCTGCCTTAGTTGCAGTTGTGATTGGACATGTAGGAGTTCTGTGGGCGGTGAGCCACATGAAAACGATTGAGTTAAGACCAATCGAGAAAGAACCGCTTAAGGTGAAGTTCGTTAAAATTAAAGAACCGCCAAAACCTGAACCACCAAAACCGAAAGAAAAGCCAAAACCTGAACCTAAAAAAGAAGTGAAGGAAGTGAAGGTTGTTGAAAAACCTTTACCGCCACCGAAGAAGATTGAAAAGGTTCAACAGGTCAAAGAGGCGCCAAAACCTGTACTTCAAAAAACTGAACAAAAGATTGAGCCAAAGGTGGAAACCAAGGTTGTGACCACTGTGACTGAAAAAGTGGTTGAAAAACCACAACCAGTTCAGGAAGTTGTGAAACCTCAACCTGCTGCAGATCCAACACCAAAACGTGTATCGATTGGTGGTTCAGGCGTACAGTGGAGTCGTTCACCAAAATTATCTGTCACAGCCAAAGATCTGGATAACCAAACACGTTCAGTGATGGTCCTGATTGAGGCGGATGAAAAAGGTAAAATTACCAATGCACGTATTACACGTAGCAGTGGTGTCCCGAATTTAGATGAAAAAGTTTTACGTGCTGTCAGAAGTGCGAAATTTAAACCGTATATGGAAAATGGTGTTGCTTACCCGATTCGAGCAGAGCAACCGTTTGATCTTAGTCCTTAATAAATTTGAGTCCTTGCGACAGATTAAATCAGGAGTTCGTATATGAACTTTTCAGTTTATTGGCAACATGCAGATGCAGTAAGTAAAACACTGTATTTCATCCTTTTAGCAATGTCGATTGCGACGTGGACTATTTTCATTCTGCGCATTTTAGGAACACGCCAATTAAAACAACAGGCTTATAAGCAACTGGTACAAGCTTTGGCTTCGCTCAAAGCGAAGTTACAGCCTTTGTCATTTGAACAACGTAAAGCTGTGGCTGAACAAGCATTGCTTCGCCAAATCTCTGCAGAGAAATCTCAAGCAGAAAAAGGCGTATCAGTTCTTGGAACCATCGCTTCACTTGCGCCGTTCGTGGGCTTATTTGGTACGGTATGGGGTATTTTCCATGCCTTGGTTGCGGTAGGTAAGAGTGGTCAAGCTGGCTTAGCTCAGGTTGCCACACCAGTAGGTGAAGCCTTGATTATGACTGGTCTGGGTCTTGCAGTTGCGATTCCTGCGGTGATGGCCTACAACATCTGTGTACGCTTTAACCGTGGCTTGGCGCATGATTTACAAGATCAAGCACATAGCTTGTTAATCGATACCATGTTGCAGCAAGAAACAACGGTAAAGACTGAAACTAAAACCACACAACAAAGTTTAGTTGGAGGTCAAGCTTAAGATGGGCTTTCAATTGGGTGAAGACCACGACAGTGGCATGAATGAGATGAACCTCATTCCTCTGATCGACATTATGTTGGTATTGATGATTATCTTTTTAGTCACAGCAACGGTTGCTAACCCATCAATTCCACTAAGTTTACCAAAGACCACTGCTGAAATTGTCGATCCACCACCAAAAGCCATTACCATTAGTATTAATGATAAAGGTGAGGTGGCTTGGGATGCGCAGATCATTAGCTTAGACGAGCTAGAGAAACGTTTCCAAGAAGCGGGTCAAGCAGAGACAAAACCGACTGTGCAGTTACGTGCAGATAAAGAATCAAAATATGATACGGTTGCACAAGTCATGTCTCGTGCCAGTGAAGCAGGTTTAAGTGATATTGCGTTCGTCAGTGAAAACTAAGACAACACGTGATATCAATAAAAAAGCAACTCAATGAGTTGCTTTTTTTGTGCTTAGGCATCTTTGAGTAGATCAAGATACTTGGCGCGTAATTTGGATAGCTTAGGCGGAATGCTAAAGTTACAGTAACCTTGTGATGGATTACGTGCAAAGAAGTTCTGATGATACTCTTCCGCAGGGTAGAACGTCGGTACTGGGCTGAGCTCAGTGACGATATTCAGTCCTTCATCTTCTAGACCGTGAATGACCTGTTCAGCCTGCTGTTTTTGCTCTTCGTTGAAGTAATACACCACCGAGCGATATTGTGTGCCGATATCATTGCCTTGACGATTGAGTGTCGTTGGATCATGTGTGGTAAAAAACACATTTAACAATTGCGTATAGCTGATCTGCTGCTCATCAAAATCAATCAGAACGACTTCAGCATGTTGAGTCGTGCCTTGGCAGACCTGTTCATAAGTCGGGTTTTGACTAATGCCACCTGCATAACCACTCACCACTTTCTCTACACCTTTGAGTTGTAGAAACACGGCTTCGACACACCAAAAACATCCACCACCAAATAGTGCTTGTTGCATAAGACTCCCCAATTTTTAATTTTAAGAATGTTACTAAAGTAAACGAAGTGCTCAAAAAGTAAAAGCCCGTGTTCGCAACGAGCTTTTACTTTTTTGTGATCTGTAAATTACGGAAGCGGCTGAATTACGGTAACGAAGCTGACCAGTACTTTGCCGGATGCATCCATGAATTTAAGCTCATGGCCTTTGAGTTCATAGTTGGTTGTGCTTGCCAATGCATTGCTATATTGACGTGAGAGCGCACTGTTATCTTGTCCAATACACGCCATCATGGTTGAAGCAATTGGGCCGAGGCGTAAGATAGAACCTTGGCTTTCAAAGCTACCTTGAATTTGGTTACAACCATCTGCACCAAAGAAACGTTTGCCTTTGGCATCAAATTGAATTGCAGGGCGCTTGCTAGAAAGATCATTGCTTTTGACCTCGACACCATTGATATGAGTAGCAATCCAGTTACGGCCATAGAGGTTGATGCTTTCTTTTTGAGACGCATTGGGTGAGGTTTGGAGAGATTCTGTGGTTGAACAACCCGTCATTGCTACGGCGATTGCCAAAGTACATGTTGTTAAAAAAGGTTTTAACATAAAATTTAAGTCCAAATCATTGTGTTTCTATGCTCGGTATTAGAGTAAAACAACATGGAGTGGAGCAGGATATTGCGTATCCTTTTGTAAATGTTCAGGTGTTTTTAATAAAATGAGTGGAAAAATCACTCAGTCTTGGGAAGGCCTGTACGAATGACATCCGAAAAATATTCACTGCTTTGGTTCGGCTGTTGTTCATATTGTTCGGCACGGGGATTGATGTGTGCCAAGCGATACCATTCATTCATGCTGTAATTTTGATTGAGGGCTTTTAGATCGTAGAGATAGTTCGGTAAATAACCTGAGGCCAATAGGCGGTAATCTTTGGGTAAGCGCTGCGGATTAATTGCCTGAACCATATCAAAGACCAGTGTGGTACAGTTACTGGTCAGCGTGTTATACCATTTGGCTTCTGCACGGAGTTCATCTGCTTTATGCAGATATTCAATAAACAGGGCTTTGCGCTCAGTTGCAGGCATTCTGATCGGGAATAAATAGACTTGTTCATGACGAACATTACTGCGCGTATAGATCAGATCCTTTTCATCGGAAGCCACTAGACTGAGTTCGTATTTACGGAAAAAGCCACCAATTGCAGAAAAGTCTTCACCTTTTTCCTTACGGATTTCAATCGAGAACACCAACGGTTTTTGATCAGAAAAATCGAAACTCACTAAGGTGTGGGCAATTTGTGGACCCATCCAGTAGGAGGTAATGACATTGATGCCCGTAATTTTATTCAGATCAATGCTGCGATCTTCCCAATGAATGTCATAACTGCCATCGGCATGCCAGTCAAAATTTCGTACATTATGCAGCTTGACCAGATCCCCATTCTTTTCATAACTCAGTTGTTCTGCAACTTCAGGATTCCAATCCCGATCTTGTCTTGCCTCTAAGGAAAAATACCAGACTAAGGCACACGCAAAGGCGACACAATAAATAATGATATCGGTGCGGCGACTCACTAGATGACCGCTGACATAGACGCCAATTAAGCTGAGTGCGAACAGGCTCCACAGAATAATACTGACTCGGCTAAAGAATGAACCGAGTGGCTGTTGAATCCATAAGGCTAGACAGAGCCAGACACTTGAAAGAACCACGAATAAAGTAAATAGGCTATGTAAAAGCCCGACGCCTAAAGCGATGAAAAACTCTCGTGATCCAATATTATGCATGGCCGATGCAATCCATTTTTATTTTTGATAGGTGGCAAACTCAAAAGCGATACCAGACTTTTCATCAGTATGTTGCTCTGCGTTTACTTTACGAAAATCTTCACTGATTTTTGGATAGTGTGCATCGCCCTGAACATCCAGATCCACATGAGTTAACTCGAGGCGGTCGGCAATAGCCAGTGTCTGAGTAAAGATCTCTCCACCTCCAATAATAAATAAGGCGGCTTTTTCTGAATGTTGCACGTCTGTAAGTGCGGCATTGAGTGCATCTTCGATACTATGCGCGATCTTAACCCCTTCAAATTGCCATTCAGGATCACGAGTAATCACCCAATTGACACGATTCGGCAGGGTGCGTCCCATCGATTCAAGGGTTTTACGTCCCATAATCACCACACCGCCTTGGGTGATGGCTTTAAAGTGTTTTAGGTCAGCCGAGATATGCCACGGTAAAGCATTACCTTTGCCGATACAGTGATTTTTATCCATTGCGACTACGTGGACAACTTCAGTGCCTTGCCATGCCATTTTTATATCTCTCTACTTAAACTGCGACAGGTGCTTTGATTGCTGGGTGTGATTCATACCCAACAATTTCAATATCTTCAAATTTAAAATCGAAAATATCGGTAATTTCAGGATTGAGTTTTAATTGACACAACGCTAGTGGCTCACGACTAAGCTGTAACTGTGCCTGTTCAAAGTGATTGGCATAGAGATGCGTATCGCCACCTGTCCAGACAAAGTCACCGACACCTAAACCACAGACTTGTGCAATCATATGAGTCAGCAGGGCATAGCTGGCAATATTAAACGGGACACCTAAAAATACGTCAGCACTGCGTTGATACAGTTGGCAGGACAGTTTGTTGTCTTGTACGAAAAATTGGAACAGGGTATGGCAAGGTGGTAATGCCACTTTGCCGGCTTCATTTGGGTTCCAGCCTGACACAATCAAACGACGTGAGTTTGGATTGGTCTTGATTTCATTGATCAACCATTTGATCTGATCAAAACCATTTTGCTGATAGCTGCCATCTTCATTTTGGGTTGCGCCAAAGTTACGCCATTGGTGACCATAGACGGGGCCAAGTTCACCTTCTGGACGACCAAAACGTGCTGTTTGTTCTGCGGTAGCCCATTCATCCCAAATGGAAACTTTATTGTCTTTGAGATACTGAACGTTGGTATCGCCTTTGAGGAACCAAAGCAGCTCAATCACAATCGAACGGAAGTGGACTTTCTTGGTGGTGAGCAGTGGAAAGCCTTTGGAAAGATCAAAACGCATCTGATGACCAAATACTGAACGTGTACCTGTGCCTGTGCGGTCACCTTTGTCGCCGCCATTGTCAAGGATATGTTGTAAAAGGTCTAAATATGTACGCATTGTCATTCCTACCGCAGATTTTGCCTGGGCTCATCTTATCAGAAATAATGCTGCAATTGAGCGTCAGTTATTGTCGCAGAAGGATGTTTAACCGCTATCTGAATTTATTTACTTGTTTTATATTACATTCTATAAATAAGTAGAGGGATAACCAACAGAATGAATTTTAAACCAGAAACTTTGCCGAACAGTGTGCAGCCCTACCTAGAAAAAATCTCGGCGACTATTCTGCCAACAGTTACCATGCAACTCACCCCCAGCGATGAATTAACTTTGTGGCAAAGTAAAATTGGGGGACAACCTTACTTACCACTGGATGTGACTTATCCAGTCGATTCGAATGGCAATCCATTGGCTTTGCTAGCACAGTTTAATTTTGCCGAAATCCCCAATTTACCTGACTTTCCTAATCAGGGGATTTTACAGTTCTATATCGCTGCCGATGATTTGTATGGGATGAACTTTGATGACCAACAGCAGCAATCAGGTTTTAAAGTGTTGTACTTTGATCAAGTGCTTGAGGATGCATCACAATTAAAACAGGACTTTTCTGAGGTTCAATTGGGCGAAGATGATTATTTGCCATTTACCGGACAATACTCGATTGAGTTTGCTTTAAGCACTCAGCCGATCAGTTTGGGTGATTTCGCTTTTGCGCCGAAAATTTTAGGGGTTGAAGACCTTTATGATTTTGAAGATCAATTTGACGGTGGTGATTTTGAAGATGATTTTATCGAGCCTTATGATGAATTGGCTTCCGCAAGTGGACATCGTTTAGGTGGCTATCCGTATTTTACCCAAACTGATCCACGTCAATATAATGAAAAAGTTCAAGATTATGTGCTGCTGTTTCAGCTCGATACCGATGATGCGGAAAACGAGATTATGTGGGGTGATTCGGGTGTGGGGAATTTCTTTATTCATCCAGAAGATCTAAAGAAACGAGACTTTTCCAAAGTGCTATACAACTGGGATTGTTGTTAAATAAAAAAGCGGATGAGTTTTCATCCGCTTTTTTCTGAGTGCTGAATCTTATTCAGTGACAAAAGTGACTTTGCCGCCTTCTAAAGATTTAACGCGTGCTAGCGATTCAACGCGGTAGCCTTTTTCCAGCAATACATCGCGGCCTGGCTGGAATGATTTTTCAATCACGATACCGACACCCACCACTTCAGCTTTGGCTTGATGAATCAAATCAATTAAGCCCAGCGCGGCTTGACCATTGGCCAAGAAGTCATCAATCACCAGCGCTTTATCGCTTGAACTAATGTGCTTGTTGGAAATCGCAATGGTACTTTCAGTTTGTTTGGTAAACGAGAACACTTTAGAACGGTAAAGGTCGTCTTTCAGTGTTAATGACTGGTATTTGCGCGCAAAAATAACAGGAACGCCAAGTTCTAAACCTGCCATGATTGCAGGTGCAATACCTGAAGCTTCGATGGTAATAATTTTAGTAATACCTGCATCTTTAAAGCGAGCGGCAAACTCTTTACCAATCAGCTGCATTAACACAGGATCGATTTGGTGGTTTAAGAAAGCATCAACTTTCAAAACCTGATCAGATAGAACGATACCTTCATTTAAGATTTTCTGTTCTAAAGCGTACACGGGAGAATCCTCTAAACGGATGCTTGTTCAAGCAAAGGCATATTTTAAAAAGCATCAAAAAAAATGCAAGCCAAAATTGACCAGATGCTTAGTTTGTTTTACCTGAATAGCCTGTTAAAAGCAGACCATATGATGATTTTCCATCGTTATGCGCCATTTTGACGGGTAAATAGTCAAGTTTTGGTGCTAACCAGAATACGGTATTGCGTTCAGGTTTATCATGCTGCATCACCACTTTAATGGCACTGAATGTTCCATAAGGAGTTTTGACATTTTCAGTGCCTTGTTTCACAAAGCGACGTTCATCCAATGCTTTTGCATCGGCAATCAGATATTTGGTTTTCAATGCATTACTTTTTAAGTCTTCACGAATTTGCAACTCAGCATTGAGTTCATCCAAGGCACCCGCTTGCCATGCAAATGAACGAGCCGTGTCATCTTTTTTGGTGTTCACAACCTTAGTGTTTGGATTGAAGTTAATACTCATTGTGTTGTTGTGAATCAAGATTTTACTGCTACGACTAAATTTCTGTGAATTGATTTTGTTGTCAGCAAAACTAAATTGACTGGTTTCAGATGCAGAAGCAATACCACCTGCTTTGGCACTGAATTGATAGGTCCAGTTATTGCCTTGCTGAGATAGTGTGCGTGTTGCTGAACCGAGGTTTTTATTGTTGTAGCTAAATTGATAACTGGCTTGGAAAGGCGCCATTGCCAAGGCATGACTAGAGATGCTTGCACTGAAAATGGCAGCTGAAGTAAGACCAAGTACGTTCAATAATTTCTTTGTCATAACACTATATCCTTTGAGCAATCCTGAATTGAACTACTCATTTATCATTACGATTTAAAGATATTATGCCTGTAGATTATGAAGAAAAGATCAGGTTTTTTACTAAGCGCTTGTTAATTTTTCGTATAAATCATGAAGATGTGTAGTGCAGTGGCATCTCATCTACAATGATATGCCACCTGAATTGAACTGATTTATGCTTTTTTGTCTTTTTGCTGAATCGGAGTGACTTCAGTATCATTTAAATCGTCTTCGTCAAAGTCATCTTCGTTGGATGGCGATAAAATTGCGGCAAGATTGACATTACCCCAAACAATCAGCTCGGCAGGGCGGACACGTGCGCGATTGACATGGACTTTACTCAAGGTTTCGATAATGCTGGCTTTTTTACCTAACCAACGATTTAAATCCAGATAAAGTAAATCATCTTGGACTTTGACCACTTCAAAATGTTCTAAGATTTTGCCAAGCGGATCTTCTTCACGGAATTTCTGGTAATACCAGATCGCCACATAAAAGCCCCATTTTTGAAAGATATTTTTGAATTTGGCTTCAATCACTTGGGTATTGCTGATTTGTTCAAAAACCATCAGTTGCACATTTTGATTCATTTCCATTTGAATCAACTTTAAATCAACCGATAAGGTGGTATGCAGACCTTTCACATCAAGGGTGGTATATAAGCGTAACCAACCATCATATAGGTCGGCGTGCAAGTCTTGCATGATGCCCACATTTTCGGTGACATAACGTTCCATGGTGGCATTCACAAAGACTTGTGACAGTGAAAATTCTCTTTCTTCTTCGATGAATTCTTCTGCTTTTTGGTAAACTTTACGTAGACGTTTAACAACGGATGAAATTAGCGTTTGCATAAAAGTTGTTCCAGAAAGTGAATTGATAAGTACAGCAATGCCACAATCTTTGTATTCACTAAAAAATAAAAATAAATTTCTGACTTGCAGTGTAGCAAAATTAATTGCTACATTTTCATAAAATGATGGTATGGAAACACTGTAACTATAAGTGGATCACATTTTTGTAAAAATTTGAATATTGGTTGGGTTTTTATACGGTGCTACCGTTGGGGATGGGACATTTTTTGTCGCTTAAATGCCATGTTGAATAAAATAAATTTGCGTTCAGAACTGTCTCCTTATTGGTGGCAAGATCCAATTTTTGTTGGGGCAGTCGCTTTGGCGATGCTGCTTCATGGGGCTGTGCTGGCCATTCAATTTACCATGCCATCACCCTCTGACACCTCGACCAAAGAAATTGCCGTCACTGTTCGTCCAAGTGCAGAAAAAGTGAAAGATGCAGACTTTTTGGCGCAAGCGGATCAAAAAGGTTCTGGTGACTTCCGCGAAGCACACCGTATGTCGAGTGATCTGCCTGCACCGATGCAAGCTGATGCGACCACTGGTGAAAAAGAGTTAGAAAGTCTGGAAAAAATTCAGCAAAAACGGGAATTAAAATTCGAAGAAAAAGTGCTCATGACGGTTTTAAGCTGGCAAAAGCAAGCTGAGCAGAGCGAACGTAAAAAGACGCTGGATGATTTACAAAGTCAGTTTCAAGCCAAAGCTGCCATGGTGGCGAGCTTAGAAGCGCAATATTTACAACGCCAACAGAATTTTAGCCGTAAACAACGGATTAAAACGGTTGATGGGATTCAGGCCAAACAAGACGCATCTGCTGCTTACTTAGATAAATTTCGCCAAAAAGTCGAGTTATACGGGAATCGCTATTATCCCGATCAAGCCAAACAACAACGCTTGGCGGGTGAAGTGCGTTTAATGGTGATTTTGAATGCTGAAGGAGGAATTCGGGCAATCCGCTTAATTGAAAGTTCTGGTCATGCAATCTTGGATGAAGCAGCTAAAGCATCGGTACGCCGTGGTGCACCTTTTGGCGCATTTGATGTCAGTATGAAAAAAGAAATCTCTGAGTTACGTATCATTCGGACTTGGCGTTTTGATCCCATCGATGCCGAATTTGAAGTGCACTAATTAAGGGGCACTTCTTATTGGAAAATAATGATGGATAAACTAAAAAATAAATATTCATAAAAATCATTTGATTACTTTTTAATTGTCTTAAATATTTTTTTAAATCCAATAAAAACAATTAAGTAAATTTATTGCTTGAAACTTGAATTGATAATAAAAACAATTATCATTTGCAATATGTTTTTGGTTAACTCTCCTTTTGAAAACAAATGCATCCTTCTTAAAATTTATCGGGGGAATGAGATGCATGTTTTCAAGACCGCTCCCTTGCAATAAGGATATATTTCATGCATCAACCTCCAACTTTAAATCTGTTTAAAGCCCGCCCTTTGGTCTTGGCGATGGCTGCAATCTTATTACCGACCTTGGCATTTGCAGAAGATGAGGCTAAAGAAAATGCAAAATTGCCAACGATTACAGTAAAAGCAGATGAAGGAGCTCTGGCTACAACGGAAGGAAAGAAAAGCTATACCGCTAAAAGTACCAATACTTCGACTAAACTCAATTTATCGCTTCGAGAAACACCACAATCTGTCAAAGTTCTCACCCGTGAGTATTTGGATGATGCCAATATTACATCGTTTCAGGACATGTTAAATAACGTCACGGGCGTGACGGTGAATCAGTGGGATGAACGTCAATATCCAACAGCGCGTGGTTTTGACGTCGACTATTATCTGTTTGATGGCGTTCCAAGCAATGTGGGGATGGAAGCCAATGACCCTGATTTAACCATGTATGATCGAGTTGAACTGGTGAAAGGTGCAAATGGCTTGATGACAGGTGCTGGGAATCCTGCAATTGCAATTAACATGATTCGAAAACATGCCAACGCGAAAGAGTTGACAGGGAATGTCAGCACTTCTTTGGGCTCATGGAATGCATGGTCAAGTTCAGCAGATATTTCAACGCCATTAAATGCAGATGGCAGTGTCCGTGGTCGTGTCGTGGTGAAGCATGAGGATACGGATTCTTATATGGATCGCTACGAAAAAACCAATAATGTCGTCTATGCGGTTGTGGATGCGGATATTACGGATAAGACGTACCTTTCAGTCGGTGCGGGTTATCAGAATCTGGAGCGAAATGGTGTTCGTTGGGGCGGATTGCCCGCATTTTACACCGATGGTACCCGAACTCATTTCGATCGTTCTAAATCGGTGAGTTCGGATTGGACTTACTGGAATACCGATACCACCACGGCGTTTGCGACATTGAAGCAGAATCTATTTAACGATATCAATTTGAATGTGAACTATGCTTATCGAGAAGTAAAACAAGACACGGCTTTACTCTATTCATGGGGGAAGTTAGATAAAGCAACCAATACACTCGGCTCTTTCATGACTTGGTCTGATGCCACCCAGACCAAAGAAAATAATATTGATACCTATCTCTCAGCACCTTTTATGTTGGGTGGTTTAAAGCAGGAAGTTGTTGCAGGCTTTATGTATAACCAAAGCAAGAAAGATAAATGGTACTCAGGAACGCCTCCAATTGCTTCAGGTGCTGTGCTCGATTTTGATCATCCCAATATTCCATTAATCGGTGCAATTCAGAATAATAACTTGTATCAACCCCCAAATAAGACCACACAAACAGGCGCTTATCTTGCCGGCAAGTTCAGCTTATTAGAGCCATTGAAGTTAATTACAGGGGTACGTTTATCAAACTGGAAGTATGAAAGTGACAATGGTGAAGGTAATCGGGAATTTAATAATGAAGTTACACCCTATGCAGGCTTAGTTTTTGATTTTCTGGATCAATACTCTTGGTATGCCAGTTATACCAGTATCTTTAAGCCAGAAGATAAACGAGATGCAAATCGCCAATATCTTGATCCAAGAGAAGGTAAAAGCTATGAAACTGGCTTAAAAGGTGAGTTTTTAGACGGCAAATTGAATGCGGCTTTGTCGGTATTTAAAACCTTACAGGATAATGTCCCAGAAGAGATTGATGGTGTTTTTGTACCTAATCCCAATGGTAGCTCATCGAATGAAAAAGCCTACCGTAGTGTAGATAGCGTTGAAAGCAAAGGGGTTGAGTTTGAATTAGACGGTGAAATTCGAGACAACTGGAACTTAAGTTTTGGTGTTGCACATTTCAATGCCAAAGATGCAAAAGGGAATGAAGTTCAAACCATGTCTTCAAGAACCAGCGCCAACCTCTTTACCAAATATACCTGGGATCAATGGAGTGTTGGTGGTGGGCTAAACTATAAGAGTAAATTTTATACTGGAGAAGGTAGCCAACGAATTAATCAAGATGCGTATGCTTTAGCAAACTTAATGGTGGGCTATGATATCGACTCAAATATCAAAGCACAGATTAATTTGAATAATGTATTTGATAAAAAATATTATTCAGGCATCGGGAATAACAGTATGGTTTATGGATCACCTCGCAATGTCACTTTGACGCTACGTTATCAGTTCTAAAATTTGATAAATAAAAAAACGGCTGAATGCAGCCGTTTTTTTATTCAACATGTGGATAAGTTCGCGCTTATTCACAAGCCATTTTGACTCGAATAAGCACGTTCAACTGTGCAGATTTCGACACTAAAATCCTGATACCATTTTTCTTTACCCAAACGCTGAGCAACCAGATGTTCTGCATCGCGTTGCCATTGCTTGATATCTTCAAGACTATTCCAGTAAGACAGTGCTATTTCAAAACCATTTTCACTACACGCTTCAAACTTGATGCAGTTAAATTGGCTCAAGGCTTTATGTCTCAGCTCTTGTGCCATTTCTGAGTAAGTTGCATCAAGTTGTTTGATGGTGGCTTTAAAAATAACGATATACATAGGACCTTGGATTAGCTTTCATCGGCTTGGTAAGGATTGGCGATTCCCAATTTTTTTAGAATCGCAATTTCTAAAGCTTCCATTTTTTCGGCTTCAGTTTCACTGGTTTCATGATCGAAACCAAGCAGATGTAGAACGCCATGAACCAGTAAATGGGTGAAATGATCGCTTGGCGTCTTTTGCTGTTCTGCAGCTTCTTGTAAAACCACAGGAATACAAATGACCAAGTCACCTAGAGGTTCTGCATCGAGTAAGCTGAGCATTTCCTCAGGAATATCACTTGGAAAAGACAGCACATTGGTCGGTTTGTCTTTTTCACGGTATTGTAGATTGAGTTCATGGCTTTCAGCTAGATCAACACAGGCAATTCCAATTTCACAATTGACATCAAAACCGACATGACGCAGTGCAGTTTCGATATTTTTTTTGATTTGACCACGTTTGAGTGGTAATTCCGCAGCTTGAAAGTCTTGTTGAAGACTTAAATTGATTTTCAAAGTAGATCCTTAAAATCGTCCCCCTAAGATGCGACTAAAGCATCTTAGAGGGAGTGAGGGGGATTTTTCTAAATGTGTTGCGCATCTGCCGCAGAATCATTTTCTGCGATCAGTGCTTCTTGTTTGGCTTTGCGTTCGGCACGGGCTTCAGCAGACAGGCGTTGCTGTTCACTGTCCCAACCTTCGTAAGCTTCAACAATTTTTTGTACCAATTGATGTCGAACCACATCACGTGAATGGAAACGGGTGATATGAATCTCATGGACATTTTCAAGTACACGTAATGCTTGTGCTAAACCTGATTGTTGTCCACGTGGTAAGTCAACTTGTGTGACGTCACCCGTAATCACGGCACGTGAACCAAAACCTAAACGGGTCAGGAACATCTTCATCTGTTCAGGTGTGGTGTTTTGTGCTTCATCTAAAATGACGAATGAGTGATTCAGGGTACGTCCACGCATGTAGGCCAGCGGAGCGACCTCAATCACTTGGCGTTCAATCAGTTTAGCTACTTTTTCAAAGCCCAGCATTTCATACAGGGCATCGTAAAGTGGGCGTAAGTAGGGATCGATTTTTTGGGTGAGGTCGCCGGGTAAGAAACCGAGCTTTTCACCGGCTTCAACTGCTGGGCGAACCAGCAAGATTCGCTGAATTTCATTACGTTCCAGCATATCAACCGCGGCAGCAACCGCCAGATAGGTTTTACCTGTCCCTGCTGGGCCAATACCGAAGGAAATATCACTTTGTAAAATACGTTGCACATAGCGTTTTTGATTGGCGCCACGTGGGTTAATTCGCCCTTTGCGGGTCTGTAACCAAACACTGTCGAGGCCTGTATGTTCTTGATCTGAATCATCCATCAGTTCACGGTCCGTCTGTGAACCTTGGATCATCAAATGAATCACATCGGCACTAATTTGTGAGGAAATTTCTGATTCTTGATAGAGCCGTTGCAATAGTGCTTCGGCTCTTTCGACCGCTTCTATATCACCATCGAGATAAAAGGCATCGCCACGGTGAGTAATTTTGACATCTAAACGTTGTTCGATTTGTTTTAAATGCCCGTTATACGCACCGAGCATGCTTTTCAAACGTTCCAATTGAATTTCAGGGAACGTTACTGTACGTCGAATCGCTGCAGTCAAGATAAACCCTTTTTGTTGCTCTGTAGGAATACCCTTACATTACGCCACGTCAGGTTCAAGATTCAAGAGTTCTCCGTAAACTAAATTCAAAGTTTTAATTTCAGTGATCTCAATCTCTGCGAAACGTCCAATCCACGCGGCATCACCGATAAATGTCACTAAACGTGTATTGTCTGCTGTACCGATCAAAACATTTGGATCTTTATCAGAAACTTTCTCAATCAACACACGCTCAATTTTACCGAGCATGGCATCCGTTTTATCAATACTCGAACGTTTAATCACTTCTTGTACTTGAGCCAAGCGATCTTTTTTCACTTGCTCAGGGGTACTGTCTGGTAAATCAGAAGCAGGCGTACCTGGACGTTTTGAGTAAACAAAACTGTAAGAATGATCGAAATCCAAATCTTTAATGAATTGCAGTGTTTCAGCAAAATGCGCATCGGTTTCACCAGGGAAACCAATAATGAAGTCGCTGGATAAATGCATATCTGGACGGACTTTACGTAATTTGGCAATTTTATCGATGTAGACATCAATCGTATGGTTACGTTTCATCGCTTGCAATACATCGTTTGAACCACTTTGTACGGGTAGATGTAAATGCGAAACCATTTGCGGTAAATCACGGTAGCATTGAATTAAATCTTCAGAGAATTCAAGCGGGTGAGAAGTGGTATAGCGTAGACGACCAATCCCTGGAATTTCTGCCACTAAGCGCAATAATTCTGGGAAAGTACAAATTTCACCTTCAAAGGTTTCACCGCGATAACCATTGACGTTTTGACCGAGTAAGCTGATCTCACGTACGCCTTTTTCAGCCAAGCCAGCGATTTCTGCCAACACATCATCCAACGGACGAGACACTTCTTCGCCACGGGTATAAGGGACCACACAGAATGAACAATACTTCGAGCAACCTTCCATGATGGAAACAAATGCCTTGAAGCCTTCCACACGTGGTTCTGGTAAAAAGTCGAACTTTTCAATATCTGGGAAAGAAATATCAACCAATTTGATTTTTTCTTTCTTTGGTTTTTCAATTTGAGCGTGATGCTGATCTAGCATTTGCGGCAAACGGTGCAGCGTTTGTGGGCCAAAGATCATATCCACATAAGGCGCACGTTTTTGAATGTTGTCACCTTCTTGCGATGCAACACAACCACCCACACCAATGATGAGATCTGGGTTTTGTTCTTTCAGTTTGCGCCAGCGACCTAAACCACTGAATACTTTCTCTTGCGCTTTTTCACGAATCGAGCAGGTATTCATGAGCAGAATGTCTGCTTCATTTGGATTGTCAGTGAGCACATAGCCATGTGAATCACCTAACAAATCTGCCATACGATGACTGTCATACTCATTCATCTGACACCCTTGAGTTTCAATAAACAATTTCTTGATCGAAACATCAGTGGTGTGCATTGGCTGGGTAACAGTGTTTTCTGAAGCAGCTTTTACAGCACTGGGAGTGAATGTTTGAACCGTCATGCAGGCTCCTAAACAAGGTGGATTTAAATAAACGGCGGATTATAGCAGTATTTTAGATCGAACGCAGAGAATAAAAAACTGACAAAAATGGACAGTTTGTGAATAAAATTGCGTGAATTTTAATGAATATGAATCAGTAATTTACATAACACAACAATAGTGGAAGGCGAGACTTATTACACTATAATGGCTGGGCAAAATTGAGCATAGATATTGATGAAGATGAAAAAGCAGCATAATTTTAGAACAACCTTAACTCGTAAATTGAATAACAAGAAGAGCTTCCGTTGTTTTATTGCAATGGGAGGAATGATTGCCTGCTCGTCTGTCTATGCTTTAGATGAACAATTTAATGATGCTTTGCGTGCTGCCAATGCGGGCAATTCTGCTTTGCTCGATCAGTACCAATCTGACATGCAAAATGATGCTTTGGGTTATTATCCCGAATATTGGAAGCTCAATACCAATTTAGGCTTTCAGCCCGCTGCTTCGATTATCAGCTTTGCGCAACGTTATCCGCAATCGGCAATGGCAGAAAAACTCTCTGCTGATTATGTGGAAGAAAAAGTCAAACTCGGAAGCTTTGCCGATGCCAAGCCTGTACTGAGTTATGTGACCAATCCAGATCAAGAAGAAAGTTGTGCAGTTGCGCAAGTTCGTGCAAAAACAGGGGATAGTCTGGTTTTTGCAGAATATAAAGACATTTGGCTCGCTACCAATTCCCAACCTGAATCATGTAATGGTTTAGGTCGTCTGATGTTGTCTAGTCCACTGATGACGGCCCAAGATCGTCAACAACGTTTATGGGGACAGCTGCGTGCAGGCCAGTCTGGGCCAGCGATTGCAACCGCTCAAACCATAGGCTTGAATCTTTCTTTAGCACAGTTCAATCAAATTCAAGCCAATCCATTGGGTTATCTGTGGAGTGCGCCGAAAGCCAATGATGCCGATTATGCCTATTTGATTTTTGCCTTGGGACGTGTGGCAGATAGTGACTTAACCAATGCCTTGGGCAATGTACAGCGTGCTGCTCAGGATGTTCCGCAACCCGTACAACAATATTTGTATCGCACCATTGGCTATGTCGGTGGCACCACCGTGATGAAGAATGGCTTTAATCGTGAAGTATTAAATGCCTATGATCAAAGTTATGGTTATCCATTAAGTCCAGAAGAAGCTGAAATTTATGCGCGTCAGGCGATTCGTTTCGGGGCTTGGGAAAGTCTGATTCGTGCGATTGATGCCATGTCAGTGACGCAAAAGCAAGAAGACCGTTGGCAGTATTGGTTGGCACGCGCATCGGAACAGCGTTCAGATGGTGGTTCTAAACAAGCGGCGCAGCAGATCTATCGCAAATTGGCACAAGCTGGGGATGACTACCATAATTTGTTGGCAAAAGATCGTCTAGGCGAACGTTATAACCATCAGCCTTATAATGAGCAGCCAAGCACCCAAGATATTCAGCGTCTGAATCAAAATATTCATTTTAGACGTGCTTTTGCACTCAGAGATGTCAATGCGCCTGCCAACTATACTAACCGTGAATGGAACTGGGCAGTTCGTCAGGCCTATTTACAACACGACGATGGTCTGCTTTTAGCAGCAGCGAAACGTGCGCATGATATGGGTTGGTATGATCGTGCGATTTATGCGGCGGATCGAACCACGTCTCGCCACAACGATACCTATCGCTATGCCACGCCGCATCGTAGTAATGTCACCAGTCATAGTTACAATGCTGGTATTGATCCTGCGTGGGCCTATGGTTTAATGCGCCAAGAAAGTCGCTTTGTAACCTCTGCACGTTCTCATGTTGGGGCAGGGGGGTTAATGCAGATTATGCCAAACACAGCCAAACTGATCGCAAGACAAATGGGTGAAACGTATAATCCTGCGGCACTGAGTGAGATGAATACCAACATTCGTTATGGGACCTATTATCTTTCAATGATTCAAAGTCAATTGAGCGGTAATGCCGTATTGGCAACAGCAGGCTATAACGCGGGCCCAAATCGTGCGCGCCGTTGGCAGCCGGATGCTCAGAATATGGCGGCAGATCAGTACACTGAAACCATTCCATTATTGGAAACACGTGACTATGTTAAACATGTCATGACCAACGCCACGCATTATGGCGTGGTGTTAGGGCAGGGGTCACAATCGTTAGAAAAACGAATGAGCACGATTCCTGTACGCAGTGGGCCTTAAGACACAGCAAGATGTTTAAGTGAAATAATGAAGTTTTTGCATTTGATGAAACCAATCGAATTACTCACAGGGCAGTTGATGAGATCTTTGCAGGCATTGGCTTGTTATTTGGTCTTGTCTTTTGCTATGCCATTACATGCTGCGAGTAATTCAGATGTTACGGGCTATGTGATGCATGTGCAGATGACACCCGCCGCGTGCTCTTTTGATTCGTCAAGACAAAAGCAACGCAAATGTCTAGAAGGCTATTCACTGACCATTGCAAGTTTATTGCCTGAAGTACCGCCCAATCGTGATTGCTCAACCAAAACGTCTGCCAAACTCTCACCTTTACAAGCCAAGGTGGTGGCGCGCGTCATGCCTGATGAAAATGCACGTGTGCAGTTATGGCAGGATGTGGGTGGATGTATGCCAATGAATGCCAGTCAATATTTTAGAACCATTATTAACTTTGCAGAGCGTTTAAAAATCCCCGCAGATTTGACTAGCCCGAATACGATAGAAGTACAAAAAGAAAGCTTGAGACAGCAATTTACCAAGCTCAATCCATCGTTACCGCCGAATGGTATTCGCTTTACTTGCCAGTCATCGAGATTTGATTCGGTCTTGACTGAAATACGGGTCTGCTATCAGAAAAATGGTCAATACAAACAGTGTGCAAGCCATATTGTGACGGGCTGCCCAAGTGAATTTACAATTAAAGGCAGTTACTAGGTATTTACCTAGTTTGATTTGTATTTTCTATTAGACTTTCGTTGAAATTCATTCTCTTTTACATGCATCTGTATTCGCTTTAGAGTACAATCTTTGCCGTTTATGATAATTCGATTGAATAATAATAGCGTTCAATCGTGCAAACGCATCTCATTGGAGAATATCACATGAAGCAACCCGTTCGTGTTGCCGTTACAGGCGCTGCTGGTCAAATTGGTTATAGCTTATTATTCCGTATCGCAAGCGGAGAAATGTTAGGTAAAGATCAACCAGTAATTTTACAATTGCTTGAAGTTCCTTTTGAGAAAGCTCAACAAGCGCTTAAAGGCGTGATGATGGAACTTGATGACTGTGCTTTCCCATTATTGGCAGGCATGATCGGGACTGATGATCCTAAAGTTGCATTTAAAGATGCTGACTATGCGTTATTAGTTGGTTCTCGCCCACGTGGTCCTGGTATGGAACGTGCTGACTTGTTGAAAGTGAATGGCGAAATCTTTATCGGTCAAGGCCAAGCGCTCAACGAAGTTGCGAGCCGTGACGTTAAAGTATTGGTTGTTGGTAACCCAGCAAACACCAATGCATACATCGCAATGAAATCTGCTCCAGATCTTCCAGCGAAAAACTTTACCGCAATGTTACGTCTTGACCACAACCGTGCATTAACTCAACTTGCTCAAAAAGCAGGTGTTGCAGTTTCTGACATCGAAGACATGACTGTTTGGGGTAACCACTCTCCAACAATGTATGCTGACTACCGTTTTGCAACTGCAAATGGCGTAAGCTTAAAAGACAAAATCAACGATGCGGCATGGAACAAAGATGTGTTCCTTCCAACTGTTGGTAAACGTGGTGCTGCGATCATCGAAGCGCGTGGTTTGTCTTCAGCTGCTTCAGCTGCAAACGCTGCAATCGACCATATGCGTGATTGGGCATTGGGCACAAATGGCAAATGGGTAACAATGGGTATTCCATCTGACGGTTCTTATGGTATTCCAGAAGGCGTAATGTTCGGTTTCCCTGTAACCACTGAAAACGGTGAATACAAAATCGTTCAAGGCTTAGAAATTGACGAGTTCAGCCGTGAGCGCATCAACTTCACGTTGAATGAGCTTGAAGAAGAACGTGCAGCAATTGCTGACATGGTTAAATAATTTATCTTCTGGATAAATTGAAAGCACTCTCTTTGAGAGTGCTTTTTTTATGTCGCTTAAGAACAAAAAACAACAAGAAAAGATAGACCTATCGCTGCATCCTAAGGCGATTTACTGTTAGATTATTTTGATAAAGGACATCACTTGGAGAATAACAATGTTTGAACAGCAACCGACACTTGAGCTTTTATTCGAACAACTTGGGCTTGGGGCTGATGAGGCAGCAATCGAAAATTTTGTGAAAACTCATCAACTACCCGCTGATCAAAAGTTACATGAAGCTGAGTTCTGGAGTGCAGGACAGCGTGATTTTCTCAAAAGTCACTGGGATAAAGATGATGAGTGGGCGATCGTGATTGATGAGTTGAATCAACAACTGCATGTCGATAGCACCAGATAATTCATTAGTCCGATCAAAAAAAAGCTCACATTAGTGAGCTTTTTTTTGAATCAAGGTTTTAAACCAATCTTGTTGGCGTATGGCATTAAATGCAGGGTGGAGTTGTAATAACTCTAAATCATGATCCAAGCAAGATACGTATTTCGTTAGCCAATGCCGTGTGAGTGCGAGTTCTTGCTTAGCAGCTGAAGCGTAAGCCAAGAAGAAATAAATATCTAAGTGTTCTGTATATGCCAAAGGTTTAAGAATTTGCTGTGTAATTAAAGCAAAACGCTGCTCTTTAGTGAGCTCAAAGTAAATCATATAGGCTTTGGCTAAACATAAAGACAAATTCAAATACAAGCTTAATGGCATTTCATCATATTCAACACGAGCTTGTTCAAGCAGTACGATTGCTTCTTGCAAGAAATGCAATTGTTCCTGACGAATATGACTCAGTACCACTAATTGCAAACGTAGGTCAGCACGCTCTAGAGCAAGTTCGGGAGTATTGCTGTCTAAATAGAGTTGGTCTGTTTCACCAATTCGAGCAATCACTTGTTGAGTTTCATTCGACATTATGGATCCAAAATCGTCAGTTATGCGTGGTATATAAGGGTGTTTTTAGTAATTTAAAGTCTTAGCGCTGATTCCAAATAGAACCGCCACTGCGTAGCCATGCGGTGATCGATAAACGCTGTTGTTTGGAAAGCAGGACTTCGTGCAAAACGTCACTTTGAAAAATCGCCAGACGATTCGGTTGCGGTTGGATGATATGCCATTGATCCTTTTTATCTTGTAAGCGTAATTGCCCACCCCAATTCTCTTGCCAATTTTCATGCAAATAAAACACGGTTGAAATCATTCGGTCGTTTTTCTGCTGCGGATTATCTCGATGCAACGCATAAAATTCGCCTGCGTTATAGCAGGCAAAATGAGCCTCAACTTCTTTAATACCTAAATAGAAGGCCTGATTCAATGCTTGCGATAAATGCTCTAGCGTTTGTATATGTTGTTGTGCAATCGGCAGTTGTCCATCAATCCATAAAATATGATCACTACGGATATGGCTGACCACACCATTTTGTATCCCAGCTGCTCTGAATTCTGCAAGATGAGCACTACATTCATGTGCAAGTGCTTGTACATATTCATCTGAATACACTTGATCAATCAAGGCAAAACCAAATTCATTTAAATCATTCAGCACTTGGTCCAAATTCCAAGATTGAAGATTAAAAGCTTGGGGGAGAGAGGTTGCTTGCATGGCACTCCAGTGACATTGGGTTGATTACAGGACAATTTTAGACGATCACATCAACGCTAAAGAATAATTTAGGGGCTGCTGACGTTTCAACCATGCTTTGCGTTATAAGCTAAAACGACATAAACGAGGCATGGAACGTAGGCAATGGCGATTCCCTTGTCAAGTTTCATAACGAAGTTTAGGGTAGTTTTAGCTATAACCCTGAGCAAAAGCAAAGCATTGCTTTGGTTGCAGCGCAAGGCGAAGCTCAAGGACTGTGACATTTTTTGCTGCTACAGCGTTATGTTTTTCTCATTTAGGATACTAAATTTCGTAAACCATGCCTTGTATCAGCTAAAAAATGTCTACAGTCGCAATGAGAGCTAGAGCTCGCAAGGTGAAATGTCATCGGCCCCTATTTTCATGTTAAACTACCTGCTGAATTGAGGAATAAATTGTCAACATGAATTACCGTCACCATTTCCATGCGGGTAACTTTGCCGATGTTATGAAGCATGTACTTTTGCTTCAACTGCTCGCTCGTTTAAATGCTAAAGATAAACCTTATCGATATATCGATACCCATGGTGGTGCAGGTAAATATGATTTATCTACGTCGGAAGCACAAAAATCAGGTGAATTCTTAACGGGTATCCATCGTTTGGTCAAGCTTGACGATTCGATTAAACGTAATGCGCCTGAAGGTGTAAAACAATATCTTAAAATTGTTGAAGATATGCGTGCAGGTTCGGGTAAAGGTGCTTATCCAGGTTCACCTTGGTTTGCACTTGAAGGCATGCGTGATATTGATAAAGCGACTATATTTGAAATGCAGCGTGATGTATTTCAGCAATTGTATTTTAATATTCGCGATAAACGTGCGGGTTTGCATGAGCGTGATTTCTATGAAGGCTTGATGGGTGTCATTCCGCCTAAAGAAAAGCGTGGATTGGTCATGATTGACCCTCCTTACGAAATTGAGCGTAAAGATTTCCCGCAATTGGTTGAAATACTCCAAGCCGCACATAAAAAATGGCCAACCGGTGTATTTGCTGTGTGGTATCCAATCAAAGATCGCGCCATGATTGAGCGTTTTGAAAAGAAAATGATGAAAACGGGGATTCGCCGTCAGCTCATTTGTGAAATTTGTGTATGGCCAGATGACACACCAGTTGGATTAAATGGTTGTGGTTTATTGGTAATTAACCCACCTTGGAAGTTCTCAGAAGATGCGGATCAAGCATTACAATGGTTGTTTCCACATTTGCGCATGAGTGAAAATGGTGGACATGCTGCTGTGCGTTGGTTGGTGGGTGAATAACCCATCAATGTCCAAATATTCTCGAGGAATTGAAAATAATGACAAATTCTCTTAAACCTGATTCTAATTTGAATAAAGAAGATCATTCTTTTGATGGAATCACTTTTGAAGTAGAAGAAGAAGAGCATACGCACGAAGGACAAAAAGTGAAACGCCGTGGTATTTATTTATGGCCGAATTTAATTACAACAGCCGCACTGCTTTCTGGTTTTTATTCTATTATTGCCAGTATGAATGGAAACTTTAATCAAGCGATCTATGCCATTTTCTTGGCTGCATTACTTGACGGATTAGATGGTCGTGTGGCACGTGCCATTGGTGCACAAAGTGCATTTGGTGAGCAATACGATTCGCTTTCTGACTTGTTGGCGTTTGGTGTTGCCCCAGCGATCTTGATGTATAGCTGGAGTTTACATGATCTTGGGCGTATTGGTTTGGCTTGTTGCTTTATCTATACGGCTTGTGCAGCTTTCCGTTTAGCACGTTTTAATGTACAGATTGGTGTTGTAGATAAACGTTACTTCATTGGTATTGCTAGTCCTCTTGCAGCAGTGACGGTGATTTCATTGGTTTGGGTCGGCCGTGATTATCCATTCATCTTTGATTTAAATGATATTGTTATTCAAGTGATTAACTCAGTGGTTATGGTTGCTGTGGGTTTACTGATGATTTCCAACATCAAATACTATTCATTTAAACAAATGGACCGTAAGCGTGTACCTTTCGTCGTGATGTTACCTGTGGTCTTGATTTTTGCTGCAATCACGTACAACATTCCTGTAGGGATACTGATTGTCTGTATCATCTACGTCCTTTCAGGATTTGTAACGACACTATTTGCCAAAAAAAATGATGCCAAAATAACAAGTTAAAATACGGAGGTTCAGTATGCCAATATTGATGAATAACAATCAATTAAAGCAGCTGAACCTTAATAAGTCAGATGCTTTAACGTTCCACCCACCTAAAGGCTTATTTAAGATCGTCTATCAGGCTTTGATCTTGCCCAATTTACCTGAACCCTTTCATTATTTAAATTTCATTAGCCTAATCGGCCAACCTCGCATCCCCATTTGTTATAACGCCAGTGCGATTACCACGACTGCAATCGATACCGCGACGGTTTTAGTTGCCAGTAGTTTATCGACTGTCGGACATCTCAAAAGTTATAGCGCAAAAGAGCAGTGTCAATTAGAGCAAGATCGTTATCAATTTCTAGATGTTGATCATATTCAGGTTGATTTCCCAAATTATTATTTTAAGCGTGATGATGAGGAGCTCAGTTGCCAGCTCAAAGTCAATATTGGCACGGACATTGAAAACCATTCAGCTTTGCAATGGGGGGTAGGGGATTACTGGTATGTACGTTGCCAATGTGAAGGGGAAATCACCTATAAAAAACAACACTATCAAATTGAGGCGCAGGGAATTTTAAAACATGCCCGAGCCATCTATTTACCTTTTATTGCCTTTCACTTTTTTACCTATCAAATTATTCAGGTCAATTCAGACTTTCAGATCATCTTGTCTGAACTTAGGAATCAATGGAATAACATTGTTTTTTCTCGCATTGAAATACAATCGAATGAACAACATTCGGTACTTTATGATCATCAAGTCATTTTTGATGTCAGCCGTGTCTATCCAAAGGTGCAAACACCGAATGGGCGTGACATGTATTTACCACGAGAATTTACATGGCAATATTCAGAAAATGATGCAGTTGTATTTCATCTGACAGCACAAAGCCGAGGTGATTATAAATTTGGTTTGGCTGCAGGCTATGTGGGCAGCTTTCACTATCAACTCTTATGGGGAAATGAAAACTATGAGGGGACTGGATACTGTGAATATATCGATTGCAGGCCGTTACACTGGCAAGAAAAAAATAAAACTGAGCAAATAATCGACCAAATCGCACATTTTCAGCCTTATTTGTGCAAAAAATAGTCGCTTGATTTAATAATTTAAATAAATTTGAAAAAGGGGGTTGTGTTGGAAGTTAAATGCTGTAGAATGCACATCCATCGGCGGTGATGCAGATAAAAACTTGTTGAGAAACAAGGGTTTGGCTAAAGTGGTTAGATTCT